>NZ_OBMQ01000001.1:0-192082 GCF_900217795.1 Ureibacillus xyleni
ATGTGCCGGGGTGGCGGAACTGGCAGACGCACAGGACTTAAAATCCTGCGGTAGGTGACTACCGTACCGGTTCGATTCCGGTCCTCGGCACCATTAATTTGAGCGTTTGGCTACGGATAAAAGTAATTGTGGTTTCTAAACGCCCGAGAAATTTGCGGGAAGTAGCTCAGCTTGGTAGAGCACTTGGTTTGGGACCAAGGGGTCGCAGGTTCGAATCCTGTCTTCCCGACCATACAAATCATTTCAGCATTAAATAATGGGGCCTTAGCTCAGCTGGGAGAGCGCCTGCCTTGCACGCAGGAGGTCAGCGGTTCGATCCCGCTAGGCTCCACCAATTATAAATTATAATAATAATACTATCGCGGGGTGGAGCAGTTCGGTAGCTCGTCGGGCTCATAACCCGAAGGTCACAGGTTCAAATCCTGTCCCCGCAACCAAATGGTCCCGTGGTGTAGCGGTTAACATGCCTGCCTGTCACGCAGGAGATCGCCGGTTCGATCCCGGTCGGGACCGCCATTTATTTTAATGGGTCGGTAGCTCAGTTGGTAGAGCATTTGACTGAAGCTCAAAGTGTCGGCGGTTCGATTCCGTCCCGACCCACCATTTTAATATTCCGAAGTAGCTCAGTGGTAGAGCAACCGGCTGTTAACCGGTTGGTCGTAGGTTCGAGTCCTACCTTCGGAGCCATTATGGGGAAGTACTCAAGAGGCTGAAGAGGCGCCCCTGCTAAGGGTGTAGGTCGGGTAACCGGCGCGAGGGTTCAAATCCCTCCTTCTCCGCCAGCATACATATTGTTCTGGCCCGTTGGTCAAGTGGTTAAGACACCGCCCTTTCACGGCGGTAACACGGGTTCGAATCCCGTACGGGTCATAAAAATTACAGAATACAGTTATATCTAGTAAAATATTCTGGATAAGCGAAAAAGGTGCAATTAAAAAATTGCACCTTTTTTCTGTCTAAGTTGATATTATATACCATATCTGTGGGCTTCACCTTAGATTTCAATGTTTTGTATAATCCAAGTACTAATATAATAGCTCCCACCAAACAAAAGGAAGCTAGATATCGCCTGATTATCTCCCCAATTTCTATAGGCTTTTAGAGAATTTACTCAAAACGATAAGGAAATTAATAAAAATTCCAAATTTAGAAATCCCTTTCACCTAAAAACCTCTTTCTCATATAATCAATAACCCCTAGAATAAATCCTGAAGTTAAGAGCGAATGTAGCATATTTCGAAAAGAACCCATACAATCTTCAATTACAATCATTAAATTTACTTCTTCAACATTCTCCAATTAAATACGAGTGTGGTAGTTCTTCGCAAATTAATAATCCCTGCATTTTAACTTTTACATCTCGTGCCTCTACTGCATATGATAGGGAGAGCATGCCTAGGTTTTAAAAAAATGTAATTTTTATTGTCTTTTTGAAGAGAACGAATTATAATAAAAATCATTGGAGATGTTGATATATCAATGATTAAGTGTATTTTTAAGGTGGACAATTGTTTTTCATCAGAGGAGGGTACAGCATGAAAAAAATAATGGTAACGGGTGCGTTAGGCCAAATTGGTTCTGAGTTAGTTGTGAAGTTACGTGATATTTATGGGGAAGACAATGTTTTATCCACAGACATACGAAAAGATCCAAAGATAAGTGGACCATTTGAGATTCTCGATGTAACAGATGCAGAACGTATGTATGAACTTGCCAAACAGTTTGGTGCAGATACACTTATTCACATGGCAGCTTTACTATCGGCAACCGCGGAAAAAAATCCGCTTTTTGCGTGGAATCTTAATATGGGCGGATTAATGAATGCATTAGAGGTTTCAAGGGAGTTAAGTTTACAATTTTTCACACCAAGTTCAATTGGAGCGTTTGGACCGTCAACACCGAAAGATAATACACCACAAGATACACTTCAGCGTCCAACAACGATGTACGGAATTAATAAAGTGGCTGGGGAATTATTGTGTGACTACTATTATTCTCGTTTTGGTGTCGATACGAGAGGGGTACGCTTTCCAGGATTGATTTCATATGTGACGCCTCCTGGAGGGGGAACGACCGATTACGCGGTAGATATTTATTACAAGGCAGTTCAGCAGGGCAGCTATACATCTTATATTGCAGAAGGTACGTATATGGATATGATGTATATGCCAGATGCCCTACAAGCAATTGTTGATTTAATGGAAGCAGACGGTTCTAAGTTAAACCATCGCAATGCGTTCAATATTTCCGCTATGAGTTTTGAGCCGTCTCAAATTGCAGATGAAATTCGTAAGCATATTCCTTCATTTAAAATGAGTTATAATGTTGATCCTGTTCGTCAAAAAATTGCGGATAGTTGGCCGAATGCAATCGATTCTTCAGCAGCAGTAGAAGAGTGGGGATTCAAAGCAGAGTATGATTTAGAAAAAATGACCATTGATATGTTAGATAAATTAAAACAAAAGTTAAAAAAGATATCATAAAAGTAGGCTAGGAGAGTGATCTGAAAATTCTCCTAGCCTCTAATCTTATTTATTTAACATTTCAAATACTTGCTCAACGTCTTTATCACCGCGTCCAGATACATTGACAATAATGCTGTCTTCTGGTGAAAGTGTAGGGGCAAGTTTTAAAGCGTACGCAACAGCATGTGAACTTTCTAATGCTGGGATAATTCCTTCTACTCGAGAAAGTGTTTGGAACGCCTCTAATACTTCTTCATTTGTTACCGTTACGTATTCACCACGACCAGTAGAATGTAAATGTGCATGTAACGGACCAACGCCTTGATAGTCAAGACCTGCTGCAATTGAACTTGTTTCTAACAGGTTGCCTTCTTCGTCTTGTAAAACAAAGCTTTTAAAACCATGGAATACAGCAGGAGAACCCTTAGATAACGTAGCAGCGCCTGCTGGTTCAACACCGATTAAACGTACTTCTTTGTCTTCTTTGTAGTGGGCAAAAGCACCTGCTGCATTGCTACCACCACCAACAGCGGCTACAACAGCAGTTGGAAGTTTACCTTCTTTTTCTAAGTGTTGCGCGCGACTTTCTTTACTAATAATCGATTGGAAATGTTCAACCATTTCTGGATAAGGAGTAGGGCCTACAGCAGAACCAATTAAATAAAACGTATTTTTATAGTTTGCCACTAAGTCTGCGAAAGCTTCATCTACAGCTTCTTTTAACAAACCTTGGCCTTTATCAACAGCAACAACTTTTGCACCTAGTAACTCCATACGGAAAACGTTTAATGCTTGGCGTTTTGTATCTTTTGCACCCATGTAGATTGTGCATTCCATACCGAACATAGCACATGCAGTAGCAGTTGCAACACCGTGTTGACCCGCACCTGTTTCAGCAATCACACGTTTCACACCCATACGTTTAGCAAGTAAAATTTGACCCAACACGTTGTTAATTTTATGGGATCCTGTATGATTTAGATCTTCACGCTTTAAGTAGATTTTCGCGCCACCTAATTGTTTTGTTAAATTTTCAGCTAAGTATAGAGGATTTTCACGTCCTGCATATTCACGTAAATAATAGTCTAATTCTTCATTGAATTCTGGGTCGTTTTTATACTTTTCATATTGCTCACCAATGTACTGTAAAACCTGTTGTAAATCTTCAGGAACAAAGCTGCCTCCAAATTCTCCATAATAACCATTTTTAATTGCTACTTGACTCATTGAAAATCATCTCCTAAGTTAATTTTATCCGCCAACTTCAATTCTTATTTCACTGCTGTTACTTTAGAAGCCTTAACTAGCTCTTCAATTGTTGCCCAGTCATCAGCTACTAAACTATCAACAATTTTACTACCAACAATAACACCACTACAAAAATCACTAAAGCTTTTTACATGTTCTGGAGTTGAGATCCCAAAACCAGCTAACACTGGTGTATCTGTGTATTCTTGAATCTTTTTGAAATGCTCCTCTAATTCACTCGCAAAACTTGAGCGAGCACCTGTGATTCCGTTAACGGTTACAGCATAAATAAAACCTTCACTTGCTTTCGTTAATCGTTCAATGCGTTCTGAAGTACTAGTTAAAGAAACAAGTTGTACAAGAGCGATGTGATTAGCTTTTAGAGCAGGGTGGACAATTTCTCTTTCTTCTAATGGCATATCAGGAATAATAACACCTCGAATTCCTGCAAGCTTAGCGTCCTCTGCAAATTTTTCAACACCATAAGCTAATATTGGATTTAAATAAGTCATGGCAACAAGTGGGACTTGAATCTTATCCGCAAAGCTCGTTAATGTTTCAATTACTTTGCGTAAAGTTGTGCCATTAGCTAAAGCACGTTCACCAGCACGTTCAATAGTTGGTCCATCTGCAACAGGATCAGTAAAGGGAATACCCACTTCAATTGCCGTAACCCCAAGCTCTTGTAGTTTTAAAATCGTAGGCTGTAATTTTTCTAACCCACCATCACCAGCCATGATATAGGGAATAAATGCTTTATTACCTCCAGAAGTAGTTGAAAGGATTGCTTCTTTTAATTGACTCATGCTAAGTCACCTCCAAGGGCAGCAGAAATGGTATGAACGTCTTTATCGCCACGACCAGATAAGCAAATAACAAGAATCTCATCAGGTGACATCGTTTTTGCTAGTTTTGATGCGTAATATACTGCGTGGGAACTTTCTAATGCAGGTAAAATTCCTTCTGTACGACAAAGCAATTTCACACCTTCTAAAGCTTCTTCATCTGTTACACTGTCGAAGGTTGCACGACCAGTTTCATGAAGATGGCAATGTTCTGGCCCTACACCTGGATAGTCAAGACCTGCTGAAATGCTATGGGCTTCTGTGATAAACCCGTTTTCATCTTGTAGTAAATACATGAATGCACCATGAAGTACACCAGTTTGCCCACCTTGAATAGCAGCAGCGTGTTTACCAGTTTCGATTCCTTGGCCAGCAGCTTCTACACCATATAAAGCAACGTCCGTATCTTGCACAAATGGATAGAACATACCGATTGAGTTACTTCCTCCACCAACACAAGCGACAATGGCATTTGGAAGACGATTTTCGATCTCTAAAATTTGAGCCTTTGTTTCATCGCCAATTACACGTTGGAAATCACGAACAATTGTAGGGAACGGGTGAGGACCCAATGCTGAACCTAAAATATAGTGTGTGTCATCAATATGAGTTACCCAATGACGTAGTGCTTCGTTTACTGCATCTTTTAAAGTAGCGGAACCTTTTTCAACGGCTACCACTTTAGTGCCGAGCAACTCCATCCGAAATACATTTAATGCTTGGCGTTTCACGTCTTCTGCGCCCATGTAAACGATACATTCTAAGTTCAGAAGGGCACAGGCAGTAGCAGTTGCAACACCGTGTTGACCAGCGCCCGTTTCTGCAACGATTTTTTTCTTACCCATTCTTTTTGCTAACAGTGCCTGGCCGAGAGCGTTGTTGATTTTGTGGGCACCTGTATGATTCAAGTCTTCACGTTTTAAATAGATTTTTGCTCCACCACAAGCTTCTGTTAATCGTTCAGCAAAGTATAGGGGAGTTTCCCGACCAACGTAATTTTTTAAATAATAATGAAGTTCTTGTTGGAAAGAGTCATCGTTTTTAAAGTGCTCATAGGCTTCTTCTAATTCTTGTAATGCTGTCATTAAGGTTTCAGGAACGAACTGACCTCCAAAACGGCCAAATCTACCTTTTACTTCTGTTGTCATTTGCTGTTCACTCCTTTAAGGTTCGCCGCTTTAATAAATTGTTCTATTAACTTAGAATCTTTGGCACCATCTCGTTCGACACCGCTAGATACGTCCACGCCATATGGTTGTACTTGTTCAATGGCAAGACCTACATTTTCACTAGTTAAACCGCCTGCAAGAATAACGCGATCGTTTGGGATAGAGAGCTTTTCAAGTAAAGACCAATCAAAAACTTTTCCGCTCCCACCAGCAAAATCTATACCTGGTGCGTCAAACAAAAAGTAATCCACCTCATACTTAGTTGCTTTTTCAACATCTTCATAAGTGCGGATAGAAAGGGCCTTAATGGACGGATAACCTAACTTTTGAATAAATTCAGGATCCTCGTTGCCATGGTATTGCACGTAATCAAGGCCAACTATATTTACAGCTTCCCGTACTTGTTCTTCAGTTGGATTAACAAAAACGCCGACTTTCTTTACATGAGGGGGGACAAGTTTTGCAAGTTCGGAAGCCCGTTCAATGGTAATTTGCCTTTTGCTTGGTGCAAACATAAAGCCGATCCAAGTAGCACCAGCACGAATAGAAGAAACAACATGTTCTTCCTCTTTTAGGCCGCAAATTTTCACCTTAACCATTACTTCACATCCTTTACGAAAAAGGGAAGGGGAACTTGCAATGATGTTAATGCATCTTCTACATCACCACTACGCATTAATGATTCACCAACTAATACACCGCGAGCCCCAACAGCAGCAACTCGTTCGGCATCTTCTGCATTCCATATGCCACTTTCACTAATAAAGGCGATGTCATCATGGGCATTGATTTTTGCTGCCAATTTTTCAGTTTGAGCAAGGTCAAGGGTGAAGGTTTTTAAATCACGATTGTTAACCCCGATAATTTTTGGATTGATTGCTAAAGCGCGGTCAATCTCTTCGTCGTTATGAACTTCTACTAAAACATCTAATCCTAAAGCTGTTGCATAGTCATAAAGTGCTTTTAATTTTTCATCAGACAATGCTGCAACGATAAGTAAAATAACAGATGCACCTGCTGCTTTTGCATAATCAATTTGTACTTCGTGGATGATAAAGTCTTTATTTAAAATCGGAATATTTACGGTGTTTGCAATATCAGCTAGATCTTCAAATGAACCTTTAAAAAATTTGTCTTCCGTTAAAACAGAAATACAAACTGCGCCTGCCTGTTCATATTTTTTTGCTTGCTCTATAGGATTTGCTCCTTCATTAATTAATCCTTTTGAAGGTGAAGCACGCTTCATTTCTGAAATAACTTGTAGCGTATCAGAATTGCGCAAAGCTTCGTACAAGGAAATACGTGATTTTGTTGGCACATCAAAGTTCGGTTCGTTTGCCAGTAGTTGTGGAATAAGGGTTTCTTTATATTCTAAAATCGTTTGTAAAATCGTCATTTACACTGCACGCTCCTTTAAAATCGATTGGCTAAACTCTACAATCGCCTCAAGTTTTTGTAATGCCTTCCCAGAGAAGATGCTATCTCGAGCCATATCGATTCCTTCTTTGACAGAATCTGCAAGACCGTAAGCAAAGAAACCAAGTCCTGAATTTAATAAAACAGCATCAAAATAAGCGCTTTGTTTCCCTTTTAATAGCTCACGTAAAATCACTGCATTGTCATCCGGCGTACTACCGACTAGGGCACTAATTGGAGCAGGGGAGAGACCTAGATTTTCTATATTTAATGTGAATGGTTTAATTTCATCATTTTCTAACAAGGCTAATGTATTTGCACCGTTTAATGAAGCCTCATCCATCCCATTTGAACCCGAAACAACAACTGCACGTTCACGGCCCAATAATCGTAATACCTTCGCATAATCTTCTACTAGGTCTGGTCGGTTAATGCCGACAAGTTGAGCTTTTAAATTCACCGGATTCGTTAGTGGCCCTACCATATTAAAAATTGTTGGTTTTCCAATATCTCTGCGAATTTCTCCAATGCGTTTTAGTTTTGGATGAACACCTGGTGCAAAGAGAAAAGCAATTCCTTGTTGTTTAATTAGTTCAACTGAGTCCATAACAGTAAAATCGTTATGAATTCCTAATGCCTGTAAAACATCTGAACTTCCAGAATTACTCGATATTTTACGATTGCCGTGTTTCGCCACTTGAACATTATTAGCTGCAAGGACAAATGCCGATGTTGTACTAATATTAAAAGTTTTTAAACCATCGCCACCTGTTCCGCAGTTATCTAAATAACGACCTTCTGGAACGGGAATTTCAACCGCGTTTGCTTTCATAACCGTAGCAAGGCCAGCAATTTCTTCTGCTGTTTCACCTTTTGCACTTAAAGCAAGAAGAAAGGTTTTAATTTCTTCTTTTGGTGTTTCTTCATTAAATACGATTTTTGCAGCTTGAATCATTTCGTCAAAAGATAAATTTTCCTTTGCATTTGCTCGACTAGTGAATAACTGGATACCCATATTTTTGTCCTCCTATATTTGGTTTTAGCAGGTAAGAATAAGGGAAGCTGTTTTGACGCAATAAAAAAGTCCTCTACAAAAGGGAAAAACCCGTTTGTAGAGGACGATTTGCACCGCGTTGCCACCTCTGTTGAAGTAAAAAAATTACTTCCACCTTGGTGTGTAATTTCGTGTAGTAAATCACGAAAAACACTTCCTTGTAACGTAGGAAAGACGTCAACTAACATGAAAGCTAGTTGCTCTCATAAGGCCCATTCACGCATTTGTCCGCACTAGTTTACACCAACCACTAGCTCTCTTTAGCGTCCAAAAAATGCGCTACTATTCTTATTCATCAATTTACTCTGCTATTCTCATCTAAACTCTGCTTTGCTCTGACGGTGGTCGCGCTCCCGCAACCTACTACCGTATCCGAACAATTAGTTAATAGTATTCTAGACTTAATATTTCACCTTGTCAATGTTTTCAGAAAAGTTTTGCAACGAAAATAAATAATAAAAACCGACAGACGTTTTATAGTCTATCGGTTCGAACGTTAAATTAAATCTTTGAAATTTAAACGTTTATTTAAAAGATGCATAATTGGCACACCAACGATTAATACCACAAACTCACCAACAGCACATGTTAACCATGTCCATAAAAACGGTAATTCTAAAGCAAGATTTAATTCAAAGGCGATAATAAACATCGTAAATGTAAATAAAAATGAGTTGATGATCATTCGGGCCAACGTATTTTTTACAAACCTACATATTAAAATGAAGATTGCAAGCGTAATAATAGAGTGTCCTACGCCAAAAATTAAATCATAAATACCTAGTGGTGAGAATAGATTTGCAATAAATACGCCAATTACAACACCTAGCATGTAGCGTGGGTTAAAAGCTACTAAATGATTAAACATTTCAGAAACACGGAATTGAACTTCCGTAAATCCAAATGGCGCAACTAGCATCGTTACAGCAATATATAGAGCTGCAATAATCCCAGTTGTTGCTAAAAATTTTACCTTCATATTCACTTCTCCTTAGTTTTTTTTCGTGGGAGGTTCTCGAACCACGGTGAAAGAACACAAGATAATATATTATAATATTTTATTTTTTATGTCAAATTTATATTAGTAGGGTGATTATTGTACTAATTAATATAGGAAAATGTCGAAATTTCGCCATAAGAAATTATTTTTTGAATATAGTTAAATGGTATTCTTATTTATTATAGTTTAGCGATTTAAAGCGTCAAATTAATATTATTCTAATACTATTTGATTATTAAAGTTTTTCAGAACATTCCTAATGTTGTTGACTATTAAATAAGTACAATGTAATATATCGATAAACTCTAATTTTTCGAATTGTGTAATAGATTCGAAAAATTGTTAAGAATTTGAGTACACAAAAAGTCAGGGGGAAATTAGACACATGAAGAGTAGTATGAAGAAACTTTCATTCTTACTTTTTGGTCTAGTACTTTTACTAGCTGCATGTGGTGGTGGTAGTGAAACATCTACTGATACTACAGAAAAAAGTACAGAAACAGAAGGTACAGAAGAAGCAAAATCATTCAAAGTTGGTATTACACAAATCGTTGAGCATCCATCTTTAGACGCTGCAACTGACGGCTTCAAAAAAGCACTTGAAGACGCTGGATTACAAGTAGAATTTGTTGAAGAAAACGCTCAAAACGACCAAAGTATGAACACGACAATTGCACAAAACTTAGTAAATGAAGGTGTTGATTTAATTTTCGCTAACTCAACTCCATCAGCTCAAGCTGTAAAAGGTGCAACGTCTGATATTCCAATCATCTTCACATCTGTAACGGATGCTGTTGGTGCTGAATTAATCGATTCGATGGAAGCTCCTGGTGGTAACGTAACAGGTACAGTTGACTTACATCCTGATACAATCGCGAAAACTGTAGCATTCTTAAAAGACGAATTAGGTGCTAAAACAGTAGGTACTGTTTATAACACTGGTGAACAAAACTCAGTAGCTCAAGTAGACCAAGTTAGAACTCTGTTAGAAGAAGCTGGCTTAAAATTAGAAGAAGCAGCGGTTTCAACATCTGCTGAAGTAAAACAAGCTACAGAATCTTTAATCGGTAAAGTTGATTCTTTATACATTATCACTGATAACACTGTAGTTTCTGCTCTTGAATCAGTAGTTGAAGTTGCTGAAGCAAACAAACTTCCATTAATGGCTGGTGAACTAGACTCTGTAAAACGTGGGGCTCTAGGTGCATATGGCTTTGAATATTATGATATCGGTTATGAAGCTGGTCAAATGGCTGTGAAAATCTTAAACGGTGAAGCTACACCTGCAGAAATTCCAGCAGCATACCCAGCGAACTTAAAGTTACTTATTAATAAAACACCTGCAGACAAACTAGGTCTTGAAGTAAAAGACACTTGGAATGCAGAGTTATTTGAATAATAAAAGTTAGTTAGGAGAGATGATTCAATATGTTTGCAGCATTGTTCGGTTCAGTTGAGCAAGGAATCATCTATGCAATTATGGCACTCGGGGTGTACCTAACATTCCGAGTGTTAGATTTTCCGGATTTAACGGTTGATGGAAGCTTTGTTACAGGGGCATCTACAGCGGCAATGATGATCGCTCTAGGGTACAACCCGTTACTAGCTACATTAATGGCAATTGTTGCTGGATTTATTGCAGGATGTATGACTGGTCTTTTACACACGAAAGGTAAAATAAATCCACTCCTTTCAGGTATTCTAATGATGATTGCGTTGTATTCAATCAATCTACGTATAATGGGGTTATCTGCAGAAAATGCAATTGTAAAACCAAATATTCCACTCATGAATTCTGATACGATTTTTTCACAATTTCAAAGTTTTTGGAGCAATTTAGGCATTGATGATGCATTAACGAATTTAATTAAAAATACGTTAGGCTTCCAATCAGCTCCATCTACTTGGGGAACAGTTTTAGTAGTGCTAATCATTACACTCATCATTAAGTTTATTGCAGATTGGTTCTTAAAAACAGAAGTTGGGCTTGCAATCCGTGCAACAGGTGACAACAAAAGAATGATTCGAAGCTTCTCAGCAAATACGGATTCGTTAATTGTGTTAGGTCTTGGAATTTCAAATGCCTTAGTTGCATTTTCTGGAGCTTTAATCGCTCAATATTCAAAATTTGCCGATGCAAATATGGGGATTGGGATGATCGTTATCGGTCTAGCATCTGTTATTATCGGTGAAGCTATTTTCGGAACAAAAACAATCTTCCGTACAACAATTGCAGTTATTTCGGGTGCTATTATTTACCGTATAATCTATGCAATAGCACTACGCATCGATTGGTTAGATACATCTGATATGAAACTAATCACTGCGGTAATTGTTATTTTAGCGTTAGTTCTTCCACAATACATTGACAAACGTCGAGAGAAGAGACGAAAACTAAAAAGACGGACAGAACGACTTGGCGAGCAAAACGTGGCGGGGGGGAATCACCTTGCTTAAATTAGAGGGTATCAATAAAATCTTTAACGAGGCAACACCCGATGAAAAGATTGCATTAGACAATATTAACTTACATTTAGCTCCTGGTGACTTTGTGACAATTATCGGAAGTAACGGTGCCGGAAAATCAACAATGATGAACATGATTTCAGGAGCACTTACACCTGACTTTGGAACAGTTACGATTGATGGGAAAGATGTTACGAGACTTCCTGAATACAAACGTTCTCACTACATTGGCCGCGTCTTCCAAGATCCAATGGCTGGTACTGCACCTTCAATGACAATTGAAGAAAACGTAGCCATTGCTTACTCAAGAAATGCAAAACGCCAATTACGCAGTGGATCAAATCGTGAACGTCGTGATTTCTTCAGAACATCTTTAGAAAAATTACATTTAAATTTAGAAAATCGTTTAAATGCAAAAGTAGGTATGCTATCAGGTGGGGAACGACAAGCTTTATCTTTATTAATGGCAACGTTTACAAAACCTGCCATCCTATTATTGGATGAACATACAGCTGCCCTTGACCCATCTCGTGCTGAGTTAATTACAAACTTAACGAAACAACTTGTTGAAGAAGGGAACCTAACAACTTTAATGGTTACCCACAATATGCAACAAGCAATCGATTTAGGAAACCGCCTCATCATGATGGATAAAGGTCAAATCATCCTTTCAATTGATGAAGCTAAAAAGCCAACATTAACAATCCCAGACTTAATGAGCGAGTTCGAAAAAATCCGTGGTGAAAAAATGAACTCCGACCGAGCGTTGTTGGGATAATAGAATATCATGCCTCAGTTGTTAGATAGACTAACACTGAGGTTTTTTTATGTGCAAAAATGCGAAACTTATTTTTTGGGAGAAAGCAAAATCAATTGAAAGGTGTTACGATTCCTTGATTCTTGTGAATACACCTTGTTATTTGAGCAGGTGAAAATTACTTTTTAGGAGAAAAAATTGGGGTGAAATTCCATTTTGGAACTTTGACCATATAGAGAAGTACATTATAAAATTTGGCCGAGGAGGGAGAGGAATGATTGTTTTAAAAAGAGAGAAACCTAATAAATTAATAGTACTAGAAAGTATATTACGTAGATTACAATAGAAGATGAAGAGTATGAGTATTATAAAAATATATATACGACGACTAAACATGGATTTGAGGGAGAAATTCGTGTTGATCGAGAATGGGAGGAAATGGTCATACCTTCAAAATACTATTTATTTCATAGCTATGAAACGGAAAATGAAGTCAATCATTCACATCAAATGGATACAATCTTTCTTTGCCAAAATTTTATCTTACTCTTAGAGATAAAAAACATAGGAGGTCGGGTTGACTTTTACCAAAAGAAACATCAGTTTATTAGAACACGTTTAGATGGAACAAGGGAAGCCTTTTCTAATCCAATTGATCAAATTGAACGTCATGTAAGATTCTTTAAACGAGTGTTTAGGAGTTGGAATCTCATTTTACCAATTGAGTATGCAATCGTTTTAGCACAGCCCACAACAATCATTGGAGACGCTCCACAACAAGTATCTATTTTCCATGTAAGTGGACTACAAACTCATGTCTATCAATTATTTTCTAAGTATCAACATAAACAAATTCCTGAACACCAAATGGATTGTGCAAAAACAAAGCTACTTGAGATGAGAAAGCCTAAAAAATGGAGTCCAACGATTGATCAGAATAAGTTGAGGAATGGTGCGCTTTGTAAAGCTTGTCAGTACACATCAGTAATGCAGTATAAACATGGACATTTTGTCTGTCCTGTTTGTAATACAAAAACTAAAAAAGCTCTGTATGAGGCACTACATGATTATCGGAATTTACATGATGAATGGATATCCAATGGAGAATTTAGAAACTATCTAAAGATTGAATCACGATATGCGGCAAATCGATTAATTGCTGACTTGAATTTAGAGTATAAAGGTTTTAGGAAAGATCGAAAGTATAAAATCCCTTCAAATATTTTAACTTATTTAGAAAAGCGCACATAAATTCCTCGAAACCGCACATAAATGTCCGAAAAGCGCACATAAATCATTCAAAACCGCACATAAACATCAAAAAACCGCACATAAAACAAAAAAACGCACCCGAACTAGATCCGAGTGCGCTATATATTAAACTAACAATCCAAACAACGTGCTGTCTTTATTTACTTCTTTAAATTCGAAACCGTTTGTACGCATACGTTCGATTAGGCCTTGGTAATCTTCTGGTTTGCTTACTTCGATGCCGACTAATGCAGGGCCAGCTTCTTTGTTGTTTTTCTTTGTGTACTCAAATGTTGTAATATCATCATTTGGACCAAGAACAACCGTTAAAAATTGGCGCAAAGCTCCTGCGCGTTGTGGGAAGTTCACGATGAAATAATAAAGCAAACCTTCAAATAATAAAGATTTTTCGCGGATTTCTTGCATACGGCTAATGTCATTGTTTCCACCAGTAATGACAACAACTGCAGTTTTTCCTTTAATGTCATCTTTATATAGGTCAAGAGCAGCTACTGGAAGGGCACCAGATGGCTCTGCAACGATTGCGTGCTTGTTGTATAGATCAAGAATCGTTGTACTTACTTTACCTTCAGGAACGAGCACGATATCGTCTAAGTACGTGCGGCAAATCTCATAAGTTGTTTGACCAACACATTGTACAGCTGTGCCGTCGCAGAATTTATCGATTTTCGCTAAAGTAGTAGGGCCATCATTGTCAAAGGCCGCCTTCATACTTGCAGCACCAGATGGCTCAACCCCGATTACTTTACTGTTTGGTGAAAGGTTTTTTACGTAGGATGCAACCCCAGACATTAGTCCTCCGCCACCGATTCCACCGAATAAGAAATCAATAGGTGCTTCGATATCATTCATAATTTCAACCGCAACCGTCCCTTGACCAGCAATAATATCTAAATCATCAAATGGATGGATGAAAATCATTTCGTGTTCATCACAATAATCCATTGCTGCAGCTGCAGAATCATCAAATGTATCCCCAGCTAAAATGATTTCAATATTGTTGCGACCAAACATACGAACTTGATCTACTTTTTGTTTTGGCGTTGTTAAAGGCATAAAGATAGCACCTTTAATACCTAGATGTGCACATGCAAAGGCTACACCTTGAGCATGGTTTCCGGCACTTGCACAAACTACTCCACTAGTGCGGGCAGCATCTTCAATTTTTTTAATTTTATAATAAGCACCGCGCAATTTAAAAGATCGGACATGTTGTAAATCTTCACGTTTAATATAAATATTTGCACTGTACTTTTCAGATAAGTATTCATTTTTTTGAAGTGGTGTATGTACAACAACATCTTTTAGTAGGTGATGTGCAATTAAAATATTTTCCACTGCAAATGTTTTTGAGTCAACTTCCATCGTTTTGTTACCTCCGTACTATAGGTTTCTATTGGCTGAACTTTCAAATAATTTTTTAATCTTGAAAGTTTTATTATATTTAAAACGTTTTTTAATTTTAACATAGAAAATCGGCTTTTTTCACAAATATTTATTGAATTCAAAAAATTTAACGGATGAAAACGCTTTATTGTGAACGAACTTTTAACATTACATAATTGTGGAAATGAAAAAGGGATGGTAACCCACCACCCCTTAGAAAATCATATGTGAAATTAAAGCAACAATTGGAATCGAAATGATCGTACGGATTAGGAAGATAATGAATAAATCCCAAATTTTAATTGGAAGTTTCGTACCTAAAATTAATCCACCGACCTCTGACATGTAAATTAATTGTGTTACTGAAACTGTGGCGATGAAGAAACGAGTTAAATCTGATTCAATGCCAGCCCCTAAAATTGAAGGTAATAACATATCGGCAAAACCAACGATCATTGTTTGAGCAGCTTCATCTGCAAAAGGAATTTGTAAAGCTGCTAAAATTGGCTCAAACGGCATACCTAAGATTTTAAAGAAACTTGTATATTCAGCAAGAACTAATGCGATAGTACCGAATGCCATAATAACAGGAGTAATGGCAAACCACATTTCTAAAACGTTTTTAAGTCCAGAGCCAATAACTTTCCCTAAATTTTTATTATCTTCTGCTTTTTTTAAGGCATTGTGTAAACCAAAAGTAATAGCATTAAAACCTTCAGGAACATCTTCGCGTTTTTCATCAGGAATCGAACCATCAAAATTTGTATCAGCTTTACCACGTAATGGATAAATGCGTGGCATAATGAATGCAAGGATAATACTAACTAAAATAACCGATCCATAGAAAGAGAAGAAGTAGTTGTTTAAGTTAACAGTTTCAAGCACTACGAAACAAAATGTAATCGAAACGACTGAGAAAGTTGTTGCAATCGTTGCTGCTTCACGTGCAGTGTAGTTACCTTCTTCGTATTGTCTAGCTGTTAAAAGGACACCGATTGTTCCGTCTCCAACGAATGATGCTAAACAGTCAATAGCAGAGCGACCAGGAATTTTGAATAACGGACGCATAATTTTTACCATCATAGAGCCGAAAAACTCAAGTAGTCCGAAGTCTGTCAGTAACGGAAGTAGCAATCCTGCAAAAAGGAATAATGAAAACATCATTGTAACGAGTCCGCCATCTGGAGTGATTAATAGTCCAGCTGTGTAGTCGCTCGTGAAGCTTTCAGGTCCTACTTGGAATAAATACATAGCTGCAAAAATGACAGCTAAAATACGCATGATTGTCCAGAACCAATTTACACGGAATAATGAATCCCAAATGGAACGTTCTTTTTTCTCTGGTACGAATTTGATAATAACTGCGCCAACAGCTGCAATGATAAAGATGAAAAATGCGAACCAATGTATAACGGATGCAACTTGAGTAGAAAGTGCATTTGCGAGTATTGCAATAGGTACCTTAATTCCGTCATCTGTATTAAGAGGTGTAATAAATAAAAATACACCTACTAATGAAAGAACGATAAAAAGGAACCATGTATAAGGTGTGAATTTCTTCATGATGTTTTTACCTCTCTATACTTTAATATTGAATATTTATACACTATAAGGCGTTTATATGCAATTGTAAATACGTTTTGAGAAAGTAAAAGTATTCTGAATCTTTAGGCTGTATGCAATTTGAATAATTAGCATATGTAGCAAAGGGATAGTGCAGTTTAAAATGAAAAAATACGAATAGGTAAGTTGAATGTTTATACACCAGTACGTATAGGATGGTAATAGTTACCTAATATAAAAAAAGGAGACTACAATAGTATAGTCTCCCTAAAAAAGTACGTATTAATCTTCAAATTCGTATTGGTAAAATTTTTCATAGTGTAACCAACTATCGCTCATAGGTCGGCCTTCGTCAACGCGCTTTGTACTTTCTTGTATCATCCAAGCTGTTTGAGATGCATGGGCTTGAAGAGCTTTAACCTTATCTTGCTTTACGCTGCTAACATCGATTAATACTGTCGGCTCACCAATTTCTGCTACAGTGTTGTTCGCGAATGCACATGCATAAACAGTTGGGCGATCTTCTGGTTTTATACGTCGAACAGCTTCAATCACAGCACGTGCTGTTGCTTCATGATCCGGGTGAACTGCATACCCTGGATAGAAGGTAATGATGAGGGATGGATTTAATTCATCGATTAAGTCTGTTACAAGCTTCACCATTTTTTCATCATCTTCAAATTCTACCGTTTTATCGCGTAACCCCATCATACGTAGATCATCAATCCCCATAAACTCACATGCTTCTTTTAATTCTTTACGGCGAATTTCTGGTAAAGATTCACGTGTGGCAAACGGTGGATTTCCTAGGTTTCTTCCCATTTCACCTAAAGTTAAACATGCGTATGTAACTGGGACACCCATATTTCTGTAAAGTCGGATTGTACCTGCAGATGAAAAGGCTTCATCATCCGGGTGGGGAAAGACAACTAAAATTTGACGTTGTGGTTGTAAAGTCATTTGCTTCACTCCTTAATAAGAAAATGGTGTTTCACTAATTTCTAGTGCCACAGCAAGTTTCCCTGTATAGTCTAATCCAGCCATAAGTAACCGACCATGTTCATCCAATTCATAATGGGTAATTCCTTGTGCATACACCCAACCATGTTCCATCTTTAAGCCAACGCGATGTGGAGTATCGTCAATAATTTTCGCAAGTTCATAGCGAATTTTTGCATTCCGAATAAACGCTCCTGCATTAAACACTTTTTCATCAAAATGTGTTGCATATGCTCCATTTGTAGTTTCTAGATGAATATAGACGTCTTTGTTCGCAAAAGAATTAAGCAACTTTTGGAGCTCATTCGTTTGTACTTCCTTCATCTTAATTCTCCTTTCACATCTATTTACTAATATTATAGTAAAAAATGTAACTTTATGAAAAGAAAAAGCAAAGTACCCGGCACGAAAACCATTCAGAAAATGTGTGCCGGGTACATATTTTTAAATTTTTTCGATTGTAACTTCTGGTGCGCCAAGTCGAGGTTTCGCGCCGTGGTATACTGGGCCGACGAATTCGTTTAGTTTCCAGCCATGTTTGATGCCTGCTGCAACGAATTCTTTTGCTTCAAAAATGGCGTCTTTTACGGAAAGTCCATTTGCTAAATTGGCTGTAATACTTGCTGCAAATGTACAACCAGCACCGTGATTATAAAGCGTGTCAACTTTTTCTGTTTCTAATAAATAAAAGTCACTTCCGTCGTAGAATAAATCTACTGCTTTATCTGTTTGAAGTGCGCGGCCCCCTTTAATGACAACATTTTTCGCACCAAGCGCAATAATTTTTTCTGCTGCTACTTTTAATTCATCAATCGTTTTCGGTGTGCCAGTGCCAGCTAATTGGCCAGCTTCAAACAGGTTTGGAGTTGTGACAAGGGCGTTTGGTAGAAGATATGTGATCATTGCATCTACCGTACCTGGATTTAATACTTCATCTTCTCCTTTACATACCATTACAGGGTCAATTACAACGTTTTGTACGCCAGATGCCTTAATTGCTTCACCTGTTGTTTGAATTACTTCCTCTGTTGATAACATTCCTGTTTTAAGCGCATCGATGCCAGTTGAGAAGGCCGTTTTTAATTGAGCTTTTAACACATCAATTGGTAATGTATGAACTCCATGAGCCCAATTGTTATCAGGATCCATTGTCGCGATAACTGTCACGGCTGCCATCCCATACGTATTATGTTCTTCAAATGCTTTTAAATCTGCTTCTAGACCTGCTCCTCCTGATGCGTCAGAACCAGCTATTGTTAAAGTTTTTTTCAATGACATTTTTATCTACTCCCTTATCTTATCTAATGCTTACAGTATAAAATAAATCTGACTATACTAAAATGGTCAGAATTATAAAATGTTGTAGGGTCAGTTTTGGGTTGATTGGTGAAAAACATAAAATCTTCTATTGAAACCGATTCAACAATCAAGTACGGTGAAGGTGGGGTGAATTATATGAATACAGTATTTGATAATGATTGGCAAGATATCCTTGCTGAAGAATTTGAAAAGAGATATTTCATTCATTTGCAGGAATTTGTCGCGGATCAATATAATAAATCAACTGTTTATCCACCGAAACATGAGGTCATGAATGCCTTTAAAAAAATACCTTATTCTAAGGTGAAGGTGGTTGTGTTAGGGCAGGATCCATATCACGGCAAAGGGCAAGCAAATGGTCTATGTTTTTCAGTAAATAGTGGAGTTCTTATTCCGCCAAGTTTAAAAAACATCTTTCAAGAACTTCATAACGATTTGGGATGTCCAATTCCAACAGACGGTAATTTAATGAAATGGGCAAACCAAGGTGTGTTTTTATTAAATACAGTATTAACGGTACGAGAAGGTGAAGCGAATTCACATAAAGGAGAGGGCTGGGAACAGTTTACCGATGTGGTGATCGAAAAACTTGCTGAAAGAACTCGTCCGATGATTTTTGTGTTATGGGGAAAACCTGCTCAAAAGAAGAAAAAAATTATTGAACGATATGGTCCTCATCATTATATTTTAGAAGCGGCCCATCCAAGTCCATTAAGTGCGTACCGAGGTTTCTTCGGAAGTAAACCATTCTCTAAAATTAACACCAAGTTAGCAGAATGGGGACAACCACCAATTGATTGGAGTTTGTAGAAACGCACATAAACAAGACAAAACCGCACATAAAGTTGAGATAACCGCACATAAACAAGACAAAAACGCACATAAACATGAACAAACCGCACATAAAACAAAGAACACTTAACTTTTAACTTCACTTGAATCATGTTACATTGTTATAGAAAGAGAGGGAGCAACCGTGAAAGTCAGTTGCTTTAAATGTCAGCATTTCCGTGTAACTTGGGACCAAAATAACCCAAGAGGATGCGCGGCTTATCAATTTAAATCAAAACAGCTTCCTTCCATAATCGTTAAACAATCGTCAGGTATGGATTGTATGCAATTTTCACCGAAACAAACACAGGAGGACCGTAGATGATGATTTCTTACAAATCACTTTTAGATGAAATCGAAGTACATCTAGCAAATGCTAAAAATACAGAAGACGAACAACAAATTCGTGAACAACTTACTGCCATTCGTGCCCTATGCAATGTTGGACTAGCTAACAATCAGATTTCAAAACCTACTACAAAAAGTGTTAGTCTGAATCAATCAAATACTTCACCCAGTCAATCTCAAAGTATCATAAATAGTGTTTCATCGTTAAATGCTTCAAAGCTTACAGAAAACGATGCAAATGGGGATTCGATTTTTGATTTTTAATTTAATCGTACATATAGAAAGAGGTCAGTTTATACATGAAAGGTTCAATCATATCCGGTGCAATTCATGGTTTACTTGCTGTGGCATTAGGTGCGTTTGGTGCCCACGCATTAAAAAATGTACTAGATGACTACGGCGCAGGCATTTGGGATACTGCTGTACAATACCAAATGTTCCATGCAACTGCTTTACTGTTCATTGGGGTTTTAATCAAACTACTTGGCCCGATTAAGCAACTTAAAATCGCGGCAATTTGTATGAATCTAGGAATACTCTTCTTCTCAGGAAGCTTATTTATTTTAGCGTTATCTGGGATTGGTACGCTTGGTGCCATTACGCCAATCGGGGGAGTATTATTTATCAGTGGATGGATTCTAATTATTGTTTCTATCTTAAAACACAAATAACGTTGAAAGAATTACTAGATGCATATCTTAGTAATTCTTTTTTTATTTCAAATAATAATTAATTTCTCTCTATATAATATTGTAAAAGTCATGGTAAAGTAACAGTATACTATTGTCGAATTTTAGAGAGGGGATACCTTATGAATGATTTATTTTCGGCATTAAATAAAAATTATGATGAGATGGTATCGATTCGCAGACATCTGCATGCAAACCCTGAGCTCTCTTTCCAAGAAGTGATGACGCCAAAATTTATAGCGGATTATCACAGAAAGTTAGGTCTTGAAGTGCGTGAAGGAGTAGGAGGGCGTGGTGTTGTTGCGAAATTACCAGGTGCGAAACCAGGAAAAACCGTAGCGTTACGTGCAGACTTTGATGCCCTTGCGATTCAAGAATTAAACGAGGTCCCATATAAATCAAAAGTTGATGGTGTTATGCATGCTTGTGGTCACGATGGTCATACCGCAACTTTGCTTGTTCTTGCTAAAGTTCTCAAAGAAATGCGTTCTGAATTGGCGGGTAATGTTGTATTTATCCATCAGTTTGCAGAAGAAATTACACCGGGTGGGGCTAAGCCAATGATTGAGGACGGTTGTTTAGATGGGGTGGATGTTATTTTTGGTACGCATTTATGGGCACCAACCCCATTAGGAGATGTTTTAGTACGCAACGGTTCGATTATGGCGGCAGCAGACATGTTTGAAATCACGATTCACGGTAAAGGGGGGCATGGTGCCGAGCCTCATAATTCTGTTGATGCAATCGTCATCGGTTCACAATTTATTACACAGTTGCAAACCCTTGTTTCAAGAAGAGTGGATCCACTGAAATCTGCTGTTGTATCAGTAGGGCATTTTGAAGCGATTAATCCTTTTAATGTCATTGCTGAGAGTGTTGTTATTAAAGGAACGGTAAGAACTTTTGAAGAAAGTGTGCGCACATTGCTTGAGCAGGAAATAGAACTCCTAGTAAAAACAATTTGCGAAGGCGCACATGCAACTTGTGATTATCATTTTTCTAGAGGATATCCACCTGTTGTCAATCATAAAAAAGAAACACAATTTATTGCAGATATTGCGTGCTCAGTACCAGAAGTTACAAATGTTAAAGAGTGTGCACCATTTATGATTGGGGAAGATTTTGCGTATTATCTAGAAAAAGTTCCAGGTACATTCTTTATTACAGGAGCAAAAAATCCAGAATGGGAATCGGCGTATCCACATCACCATGCACGTTTTGATTTTGATGAAAGAGCGATGTTAGTTGCTGCAAAAACAATGGGCATGGCGACATTAAAATATTTAAAACATAAATAACCTCAAATATAAAGAGAGAGAAAAGGTGAGGATTATATGAGTATAGGTACTAAATTAAGTGCATCATTTTATTCACTAATTATTTTATTATGTATTTCGGTTGTAGTGAGTTTCTTTAATTTAAATAATATACAAGGCAAGATGGACGAAGCACTAGAAAGACGAATAACACAAATGGTCGAAATTGAAGAAATGCGCTATTCGTTGGCAATGCAGGGGTTATTAGTTCGAGAAATAATTGTAAACGATTCAGATAGTACTAGAGAAAGTTTACTAAACTTTAAAGAGTCATTTGAAGAACATATTACAACACTTAAGGAAACTACTAAAAGTGAAACAATGAAAAGTTATCTTCAAGAGATTGAAAATTTCCGAAACAGTTATGATCAAAATATAATGACTGCCCTTGACGCTCTGGACCAAGGTGATACAAAGCAAGCAACATTTATTGTTTCAAACTTTTTATCAGTGGATAGTCAAAACTTAACAGTCGTTACAGATAAAATGTTTGAATATCAGAACTCTCAATTAACAGACGTACGCAAACAAGCTAATGATACAATATCAAACTCTAAAACGATTTCAATTACTGTATTAATAATTAGTATTTTAATAAGTATTGCTTTAGTAATCTATGTGAAGAGAACTGTAGCATATCCTTTAAGAAAAGTTGTTAACTCTGTGAATGTAGTTTCAGCAGGGGACCTAACAGAAGATGATTTACCTGTACGAACAAGAGATGAAATTGGTCAATTAGCGAAATCCTTTAATATGATGAAAGGGAATTTAAAATCCCTCATAAAAAGTGTTCAACAAAATACCGAGCATTTAAGTGCAGCTGCCGAGGAGTTATCCGCAAGTACAGAGGAAATTACAGCATCCACAGAAGATGTGACAGTGCGTGTTGAAGCAACGGCAGAACAAGTTAAAACAAGTTCGGTCGCATCATTTGAAAGTGCAAAATCAATGGATGAGACGGCTTCAGGGGTACAACGGATTGCAGAATCAACACTAGTTCTACATAATAGTTCAGTGAATGCAAGTGAAACAGCAACGCATGGTACAGAAATTCTTCAAAAAGCAGAAAGTCAAATGAATGCAATTAGTCACTCAACAACTTTAGTTAACGAGCTTGTACAAAAATTGAGTAAGCAAACTGAGGAAATTGAGAGTATTTCAAAAGTCATTACTGATATTACCGAACAAACGAACTTATTAGCGTTAAACGCAGCAATTGAAGCTGCTCGAGCAGGTGAACATGGCAAGGGCTTTGCTGTTGTTGCAGAAGAAGTTCGTAAGCTAGCAGAAGAATCTAAAAATTCTGCTAGTCAAATCTTTAATTTAACAATGGAAATTAAGTCAGATACGGAAAATGTTGAAAAGGCTGTTACAGAATCCATTTCTTCAGTTGGTGAGGGTGTACACATTATCAGTGCAGCGGGTAGTTCCTTTAATACGATTGTCCATGCAGTAGAAGATATGAGAAATCAAATAGAGGAAATCTCAGCAACATCTGAACAAATCTCAGCAAGTGCAGAGGAAGTATCTGCATCAGTTAATCAAATTTCAAGAGGATCATCGAAATCAGCCAATGATGTTGAAATGATTGCTGCTGCGATTCAAGAGCAGGCTGCAACAATGGAACAAGTAAATTCCGTTGCAGTAGAATTAAGTATTAAAGCGCAAGAATTACAAAGTGAAATTCAAAAGTTTAAAATTTAATAAAAAAAGTTGCCCACATCAATCCTTTGAAGGTTGAGTGGGCCTTTTTGTTAAAAAAACAATTCTTTAAGCACGCTGCATAAATTATTAAGTTCCAAATGGATTACGATAGTTTATATAAGCAAGTTCTTCATCAAACTCAGCAAAATCGAAATAAATCATTGGGAATAAATAGTTATGATTTGTATCAAGTTCGCGGATGATTGCATGGTCACGCCCTGCTTCTACAACGACCCCTCGAACTCTAATCGTATTGCCATTTGCTGTATCTTGCTGCACATTTGCAGATGGTACAGTGAAGAAGAAAGTTGCTGGTTTTCCTCGGTTTAAACGTAAAATGTTTTCGATGTACGATTCTTCACGTAATGTTGGGGCAGAGCCATTTTGAACAGGAATTCCACTTGTCGTTTGCCCTCCATTAGGAACCGCAGTCTGTGGAGTTGGGAACGGTCTTGTTTGCGATTGACCGCTTTGCATTTGCCCCGCTGGATATTGCCCCATAGGATATTGTCCCATAGGATATTGCTGTTGATTTTGTTGACCCCAGTAATAATACAAGAATAAACATCCTTTCACTATAAATTTTACTTAAGCATCATTAAAGTGGATGATAAGTTTACACATAAGGACAATCCAAAAACATACAGGTGATGAAACGTGAATTCTACATTCCACTTATTAAACTACTTAACACCCTACAGTAGCATGAAGAGTAAGATTTTTCTTGCTTGGAAGCAGTAAGTATTGATGCTACTGAACAAGACACAAACCTCCTCATAACCATGTATATGCGCAAGGCATCATTTAAGAATAATTAAATGTCAAAAAATCACCCATGCAACTAATTTATGTAACACAATACTTCTTGTTCACAATTTGTATAAAAAAATAAAATTCTTAATACACTATAGATAAGAGGAAAGTTTTACAAAGTTTTGGCGGTTTTTGGGGATAAAAAAATGTAAGGGGAATCGGTGAAGAAATCTACCTTAGGGGTTGGTACGATGCAAATAGGTATTTGGATTGGAATTGTCATCAGTGCGATTATTTCATTTTTGGTCGCAAGTTTTTACGAGCAACCGTTGCATTGGTATTTGTTTGTCTTAATTGTGTTTATTGGTTTTTTTATTAACACCATCATCCTTATATTGAAAACAAAAGATGAAAAAGAGAAAAACGGTACGTAATATGTTAAACTGCTCCCAATAATTTATTGGAGAAGCAGTTTTTTTGATGAAAAAAAGGCATGTATCCAATTGTAGAGTGAACACATGCCAAAATCATAAGTTTTATTTATTTACAGATAAGAAATTCATTAATTTTTCGTTGTCTAATACGTTTCCAACTAAGAACTCTCCAAATTCGCCATAGCGAGCTGAAACTTCATCAAAACGCATTTCATATACGATTTTCTTGAATTGAAGCATATCATCAGAGAATAATGTAACGCCCCATTCATGATCATCTAGACCAACAGAACCCGTAATATATTGTTTTACTTTTCCTGCATAACTACGACCAATTAAACCATGTGAACGCATTAATTCACGACGGTCGTCCATGCTTAACATATACCAGTTATCATTTCCTTCGCGACGTTTGTCCATTGGGTAGAAACAAACATATTTTGTACGTGGTAGCTCTGGGTATAAACGGGCACGCACATGTGGATTTTGGTATGGATCATCGTTTGACTCACCAGCTAAGTAGTTTGATAACTCAACTACAGAAACATAAGAGTAAGTTGGAATTGTGAAATCAGCTATTGCTAATTTATTAAATTCTGCTTCTAATTCTTGTAGTTCTTCTGGTGTTTCACGAAGAATCATTAACATAAAATCAGCTTTTTGTCCGATAATTGAATAGAAAGCATGAGATCCAGTTTTAGCAACGTGTGTTTCGTTTAATTTTTCTAAGTATTGGACGAATTCATCGATTGCTTTTGAACGTTCATCTTGTGATACTAACTTCCAAGAAGCCCAATCAATTGAACGGAAATCGTGTAAACAGTACCAACCATCTAGTGTCATTGCTGCTTCATTCATTTATAAACACTCCCTTAATTGATAATCATTCACAATTATCTTAGCATAAAATCAAAATAATTCCTTCTATGAATGCTGTAATATGTCGAAATTCACCATTTCGTCATTAGTGTGCACATCTTTTTTATAACGCATAAGTATCGAGAAAATTTGATAAAACATTATTTTCATGTATTCTTAAAATAAATGGTGATTTTTAAGGAGTTTTTTACTATGAATCCTCTGTTGCAACAACCAACATGGCGTTTTATTGATCAATCCAATATTATGAAAAATCGAACACCCCTAGAATCCTTTGCGATGGATGACACACTTTGCGAAATCGTCGGGCAATTGCGTTCGCCAGCGACAATCCGAACATGGGTCCATGATGATACGGTTGTATTAGGCATTCAAGACCATCGTTTGCCCTATGTTCAAGAGGGAGTTGAACTTTTACATACAAAAGGGTATCAATCAATCGTACGTAATTCTGGTGGACTAGCAGTAGTGCTAGACAGTGGCGTATTAAATATATCCATCATCCTTTCAGAGCAACCTGCATCTATTTCAATAAATAGTGGCTATGATGTTATGGTGGATTTAATAAAATACCTTTTTCCTGAGGTAGCTGATCAAATCGAAGCTTATGAAATTGAAGGTTCCTATTGTCCAGGTTCATATGATTTAAGCATTGATGGAAAGAAGTTTGCGGGAATATCACAACGCCGGCTAAGACAGGGAATCGCTGTTCAAATCTATTTATGTATTGAAGGTAGTGGAGCAAAACGCGCCGAGTTAATTAGAGATTTTTATAACATTAGTTTAAAAGATGTAGAGACAAAATTTGCTTATCCAAAAGTGAATCCATCTGTCATGGCGAGTTTAAGTGAACTATTAAACAAGCCGATTACCGTTCAAGAAACAGTTTTTCGGTTGCAAAATCTTTTTGAAAATATAGAAGTGAATAGTTTTGATGAAGAAGAATTAGAACTTTATATGTTTTATTTAAAACGAGTGTTAGAGCGAAATAAAAAAATGCTTGGAAAATAGGAAAAAACGTGAATGTGCTTAATGAGGCACATCCACGTTTTCTTTTTCAATAGAGCCAGTAGTATAGTTAGCTACCAAGTTACCGTTTTTCTCCATTTTAAAGACAGGTGCAACACGTTGTTCATCTTCTTCTAGAGTTACTAATCTACGAGCACGATTCATAATCTGAACGAATTGCTCATAATCTTCTCGTATTTCTTTATTCTCTTGTTCTAGTCGCTTTAACTGAGCTTCTAAATCTTTTACTTTTTCTGTAGCAGTATTTGCAATATGACGCCATTTTGTTGCTTCAATATCATTTCCACCTTGATGTTGTAAACGTAATAGATAAGCAATCACAATATCAAGATTAAGAGCTGATAACGGAATCGATTTTACTTCTTCATTACTACTTGGAGTTGAAGCACCAGGTAATAGATAAACAGGTTGAGAGCGACGTCTACCATTCATTCCTAATACTCGCATTCTCTCTTTTCTTTCTTTCTTAGCTTCTGCTAGTTCTTTTTCATATAAACGACGAACGACTGCATTCCAACGAAAACCACATGCTGCTGCTGTACGATTTAACGCATCGCCAGCTTCTTCAAAAGCGTTTAATTGTGTACTACCTTCTTTCACGTGACGTAAAACTGCCTCAGCTAATAGTTCATCATTTTCTTTTAACCAAGCATCTTGTCTAATTTTAACCATTGTAAAACCTCCTGTTAATAAAATAGTTTTTTCTTATCTCAAAACCTAGAATGTCCAAGATGTACCAATTTTATTCATATATTTTTACAGAAAAAAGGATTTTTATAGGAAGTTTATTAATGAAACAATATAAATGGAGTAATAGTGTTGTGGAAATGTTTATGCTTGTTCAGACCTTTGACGGAAATGTTAGGTTTTTACTTGATGGGATATGATTTATTACGATAAAATAGCAATTGTGTTAAATGGGAATGATATAGTTAAAATAGAAATCAATCAATAGAAAGGGTTGTTGACAAAATGGCAAACGAATTTAAAGTTTGCGATGAATGTCAGGCCGTTAATTTAAAAACGTTAATTCCGAAATTAAAACAATTAGATCCAGATGCAACGATTGAAATTGGCTGTCATTCATATTGTGGTCCAGGACGTAAAAAAACATTTACTTTTGTAAATGGTAGACCTGTTAATGCATTAACTGAAGAAGAGTTAATGGAAAAAGTAAAGGCAAAATTAAAAGATAAATAATATAGCTATCTCCTGCAGCAAGGAGATGGCTATATTTTTTTGTGCCCAACGTTTGGAATATGTAGAAATGCAAGTTCTTTATGAGAATATGATGTAATTATGACGAAACACTCTTATAATAGATAATAAGTTTATGGGAGTGAGGTGTCGACAGTGAGTCATTACGCAAATGCTAAATTAATAGAAGAAAAAGTATTTAAGGATCCTGTGCACCGTTATATCCATGTACGCGATCAAGTAATTTGGGATTTAATTAGCACGAAGGAATTTCAAAGGTTGCGCCGTATCAAACAGCTTGGCACTTCGTATCTAGTGTTCCACGGTGCAGAACATAGCCGATTTAATCATTCCCTTGGTGTTTATGAAATCGTGAGACGTATTGTCGATGATGTTTTTAGAGGCAGAGCGGAGTGGGATGACAATGAACGATTAGTAGTTCTGTGCGCGGCTTTGCTTCATGATTTAGGTCATGGTCCATTTTCCCATGCCTTTGAAAAAGTATTCCATACAGATCACGAATATTTTACAAGGGAAATTTTATTAGGCGACACAGAAGTGAATGCAGTGTTACGAAAAGTTTCTGCAGATTTTGCTGAGAGAGTCGCATTAGTGATTGAGAAAAATTATACAAACCCATTGGCAGTAAGTCTTATTTCAAGTCAAATCGATGCGGATCGTATGGATTATTTACAACGAGATGCTTATTATACAGGAGTAAGTTACGGCCACTTTGACATGGAACGAATTTTAAGAGTCATCCGTCCAAGACAAGGTCAAATTGTCTTTAAAGCGAGCGGCATGCATGCGATTGAAGATTATATTATGTCACGCTATCAAATGTATCTTCAAATCTATTTCCACCCGGTATCAAGAAGTGCGGAAGCCGTGTTAAATCAAGCATTAAAAAGAGCAAGAAAATTATATGATGAGGGGTATCAATTTAAGTTTGAACCGGCTCCTTTCATTTCCTTCTTTGAAAACAACGTAACATTAAAAGATTATTTAGCACTGGATGAAAATGTCTTATTGGCATATTTCCAGTTTTGGATGGAAGAAGAAGATTCGATATTAAAAGATTTATGCAGAAGATTTGTTAATCGAGATCTATTTGCTCACGTGGATTTAAATCCAGAAGAAGAACCAGAGCGATTTGCTTGGTTAGTAGAACAGGTGAGGTCGATGGGGTTAGATCCGGAATATTATATTAAACCAGACTCTACTTCTGATTTACCCTATGATTTTTATCGTCCGGGTTCAAAATCAACAAAGAAACCGATTTATTTAGAGATGCCGAGTGGGGAAATACGTGAGCTTTCTGAACAATCACACATCGTTTCCGCAATGGCCAATAATATTAAAGTAGATTATAAAGTTTACTATCCAAAAGAAATTTTATTTATATAAGTATGTGAACGCTTGCTCCTCTCTACAACTAGGAACTTCTTGCATTGAGCACAGAGTTTATGTAGTTGTTGTCGGAGTGAGCGAGCGTTCTTTCGCTTTTTATTTATTTATCAATCGCACGTACGCCACCGTTTGCGTAATGATTTTTTGACATTTCTTCAATAACAATCGTTACTGCTTCAGGTTTTGCATTTACTGTTTCAACAACTGCTTCTGTTACTCTTTCAACTAATGCTTTCTTTTGCTCGTCTGTACGACCTTCTAATAATTTTACTGTTACGATTGGCATTTTGTGTCCTCCTTGGTGGATAATATTAGTGTATATTCATTATAATAGGCATATACGGAGGGATTTATCAATGGCTAATGAAGAAACGAAGAAACAAAAAATGGGCTTCACCATTATTAAAAACGATCCAACAGATGGGCATAAAGGGTTCGGAATTGGCTCTTTATCGTTGGAAAATGTTTCGCCTGTTTTTATTGATATACAAGAGAAACATGCATTTATTGATATTGGTGCTATGCATGCTAAAAGTGATGTAGAGCGTGGAATTAAATTTACAACCGATCGCGCGGATTCAGAGGGCGGAAAACCATATTGGCTTGTTTGGGTCACAATCGATTTTAGAGAAGAGGGTCCGTATTTTGCGGGGGTTACCGCATGTGAAATGGTCGTGAACCGTGAAAAGAGACGGGGCTACAAAATATTGGCAGATCATGTTAATAAAATGGATAAATCGATGAAACGAAAAATCATCGTTGACCATATGGATGAAGACTCTAAAAAAGTACTAGCGGATTTCCTAAAGTCTCATAATATTGAAATGTGGAATAATAGCGAGGAACAATTACGAAATGATTTAACAGTAGGATAAGTTTCAAACTTATTATTTTATTATTTAAGTGCCCGTCAATAGTTTTTTAATAAAATAAAATTACAAAATTGAACAAAGTGTGACATTTATTTGTTGCATTTAATCCGATATTGAAACTACCATTGAAAAAAAGTACACTAAATGTAGCTGACAATAGTGAGCTAGGACACTTGGCAAACCTAAGCTTGAGACTTATGCGGCATTTGTACAATCCCAAGCCGAATGCCCCATGATTCTCATGCTTTTGCTTGCCATAAAAAAGCTTTCTCTTAATGACGGTATATCCGTTTTAAGAGAAAGCTTTTTTGTTAATAATATTTTGTTTTGGAGTTGGGCGAACGCGCTCCGCTTTTCTGATTGTCTAGCTGCGGCGGCTAGCTCCTCGGTAACTTCGACTTCTTCCTGCGCGTGTAAACACGCTTGTCAGAAGTCTACAGTTACTTTCGGAGCTGAACGAGCCGCCTCCGCTTTTCTAATTTTTGAATGCTTCAAATGGGAATAGGTCCAAGAAGTCATTCCAAGAATCATCATCAAAGAATTCAAAGGATGAACATTTTTCTTTTGGTACATCTTCCGTTTTTACATAGACAAGACGTTGTTTTGGACAGGAATCGGTTGCAAGTTTCCCGGTTTCAATATCAATTACAACTCCTTCAACCCCTTTAGGAGGTTTAAAGTTTTCGTTTGGTGTTCCTTTATTGATAGTTTCCATAAAATCAATCCACACTTGTTTTGATGCAGCCATATCTTCTTGAACTGAAAGAGTTTTACCTTGGTCGTACCCATTCCATACACCAGCTGTCACATTTGGTGTGTAGCCGATTAGCCATTGATCGCTCACAGTTGTTCCTGATTTTGCCGCATACGTATGAGTCATACGAGGGCGTAAGGAAACACCCGTTGCAGGGGAATAATCACTATATACAGGATCAAAAATTCCCGTCATCATATCGGTTAATAGAAACGCATCTTTTTCTGAAATGACTTGCTTTGATTTTGGTTTTTTATATTCGTAAACAGTTTCACCAGATGAATCTTTAATTGAAAGAATCGTTGTCGCTTTTCTCTCTTGACCATTGGCGGCAATCATATTGAATGCATTTGTCAAATCGTATAGTGATGTTTCGATAGTGCCAAGCGCAATGGAAGGATTATCTGCATCTGTATAGTTCAAATCAAATCTCTTTAACATATCGCGGTAGTGCTCATAGCCGATTTTCTCTAAAGTTTTCACTGCATAAATATTATCTGAAATGGCCATTGCTTGAGCTAACGACATTTCACCGTCTGCATATTTACCATTTACATTTTGTGGTTTATATGTTGCCCGACCATTATCATAGGTAAAAATCGTTTCTCCTACATCTAAATAAGTGAGTGGAGAGAATCCATTTTCTAATGCAGCCGCATATAGAATGGGCTTAATAGAAGAACCAGGTTGACGCACAGCTTGGGTAACACGGTTAAATGAACTTTTCTCATAATCTCGTCCACCTACTAATGCGGTGACATGTCCATTCTCTACATCCATGCTGACAAAGCCAACTTGTAATTCACTATCAGGCATATTGTTCTTAACTGCTTCCTCTGCAGCTTTTTGATGTGCTTGGTTTAAGGTTGTTCGAATCTCCCATCCGCCTTCACGAATGTTGCGGTTTTCTTCTTCTAGTATTTTTTCAGCTTCTTGCCAAGCTGCATCTAGGAAGTAAGGTGCAACAGATTTTGTTGCTGCCCATTGTTCATTTTTTAGTACAAGATCTTCAGCGTTAGCACGTTGTTTTTCCTCACCTGAAATATAGTTTTGATCTTCCATTAATCCTAAAATAACTTTTTGACGGTTTATCGATTTTTCGTAATCATTAAGAGGAGAATAAATGCTTGGGCCTTTTGGTATTCCTGCAAGTAGCGCGGATTCAGCTAATGTCAAATCACTGGCTGATTTTCCAAAGTAGTAGCGACTTGCTGCTTCAACTCCGTACATTCCGTGACCATAGTTAACAGTATTTAAATAACCTTCTAATATTTCATCTTTATCATAGAAAACTTCAAGTCTATAAGCATAAAAAGCTTCTTGAATTTTTCTTGTCCATGTCTTATCTAAAGTTAAATAAAGGTTTCGAGCAAGTTGCATGGTAATCGTGCTTGCACCTTCAGCTTTACTTTGTGTCTTTAAATCAGTTAATAAGGCACTAGCGATTCTTGAAAAGTCAAAGCCGTTATGTTTATAAAAATCTTTATCCTCAACTGCGACTGTCGCATCTAGTAAATAAGGGGAAACTTCATCAAGCTTAACCCAATATCTACGCTCAGCTGTAAAAAAATCACCAATTCTATTCCCATTACTATCTAAAAACACGGATGCCTTTGTTGCTGTAAGGGGTGGGGCACCAGCAATTTGAGCGTACAACCGTAATGCACCGAGCGACACGGCTATTGCACAAATAAAAGCAACAACCGTAAATGCACTATACTTCATCCATTTAAGCCGTTTCCTCTTTTTGCGATAGCTTTGTCTTTTCATCCGTATTTCACCTCGTTTTTTTCATAGTAGTAGAAGTATTGACGTAAACTTACTCCTTTAATCGATTTTATACATAAAAAAACTGTTGCACTTTGTCTAAAAACATCTATACTTTTTTCCTGTATGTATAAACTATACGAAAAAAGTCGATGGAAGTTTCAGACTAGGTTTTACACGGAATTTTCAGGTTATTTTTCTATAATCACATAACTTAGTTAAATGGAAATTGACGATTTTTGAAAGACTTCCGCGAAAAATCATTAAAATATGGTAAAGTCACAATATTAAAGAAAATAAATTTAGTAGGTGAAAATTATGAGATTTGATGAAACATATTCTGGTAACGTTTTTATTAAAAGTCATCCAAACTACGAAGAATCAACAGCAGTACTTTACGGAATGCCAATGGATTGGACAGTAAGTTATCGTCCAGGTTCACGTTTTGGTCCTGCTCGTATTCGTGAAGTTTCAATTGGATTAGAAGAATATAGTCCATATTTAGATCGTGAATTAGACGATGTGAAGTATTTTGATGCAGGGGATATTCCGTTACCGTTTGGAAATGCACAAAAATCTTTAAATGAAATTGAAAACTTTGTAAAACGCGTATTAGACGATGGAAAAATTCCTGTTGGTATGGGTGGGGAACATTTAGTTTCTTGGCCTGTTATGAAAGCGGTTTATGAAAAATATAACGATTTAGCAATTATTCATTTTGATGCACACACAGATTTACGTACAGAATATGAAGGGGAACCATTATCTCACTCAACGCCTATTCGTAAAATTGCTGAACATATCGGACCAAAAAATGTGTATTCATTTGGAATTCGCTCTGGTATGAAAGAAGAATTCGAATGGGCACGTGAAAATGGGATGCATATTTCAAAATTTGAAGTGTTAGAACCATTAAAAGAAATTTTACCAACGTTAGCTGGACGTAATGTTTACGTTACAATCGATATTGATGTACTAGACCCAGCCCACGCACCAGGTACTGGAACAGTTGATTGCGGAGGTATTACATCAAAAGAATTACTTGCATCAATCCACGCAATTGCTGGCAGTGATGTTAATGTAGTTGGTTTCGACTTAGTGGAAGTTGCACCAATTTACGATTCAAGCGAAATGACCGCTAATACCGCATCAAAATTAATCCGAGAAATGATTTTAGGATGGGTAAAATAAATTTTAAGGTCTTCACCATGAACTAAAAAGCACCAGAGCATAGACCAAAGTTAAGAAGTAGTTCTACAAAAACATCTAAAACGAGGTGCAATATGAATCAAGAATTTGAAAATGAAAAATTCGACGAGTGGTTTGAGGATGCATTTTATGAAAAAACAGATGAAATAAATGAGCAGCTTTCTAGAGAAATTTTAATCTCAATGGTTGGGGATGTGAACTCTGGCAAATCATCCACAATCAATAGATTAATGGACGAAGATTTGGCAAGTGTCGGTGCGCAACCTGGTGAGACAGTGCATATTCAAAAATACGTCTATAAAGAAAATATTATTTTTGTAGATACACCTGGCTTAGATGACGTTGTGGAGGAAAACTCTGAAGTAACGAAGAAATACTACGAGCAATCAGACGTTGTATTATTCTTTTTAAATGCTGCGGGTACAGTACTATCGGAAAATGAACTAAAAAACTTCAAACAAATAGAAAAGATTACAAAAGATATCATTATTGTATTAAATAAAATTGATGCAGCAGATGATATTCCAAATCTGGTGAAATACATCCAAGACCATACAAATTATGGATATCCAGTTGTCCCGATTTCTTCGCGTACTGGAGAAAATATTTCAATGCTTCAGGCAAAGTTACTGGACGTACTGGAAAAAAAGTCTAAAGATATCCTAATGGCGCAAAACTTCAAAGACAAAAGCTCTGTTGCGAATAAATGGATTTTAGCAGCAGGAGCATCTGCCGCAGCTGTTGGGGCATCACCAATTCCGGGTTCTGATTTTATTCCATTAACTAGTATTCAAGTTGGATTAATGATTAAGCTATCAACTCTTTATGACAAACCCGTTTCAAAAGAAAATGCAAAAGAGCTGTTAATTGCAACCGTTGTAGGGAACATCGGAAAAACGATTTTCCGCCAACTTGTTAAAATCATACCTGCAGCTGGATCTGTTGTTGGGGCGAGTGTAGCAGGTGCAACAACGATAGCGCTTGGCTATGCTGTAAAATATATGCACGAAAACGAAATCGAGCTAAAAGCAGAACATTTAAAAACTGTTTATGAGATGTTTTTGAAGAAGGAAAAGAGCAATCCAAGCATTTAATAGAAAAATCCAAAGGCACTATGCTTTTGGATTTTTATTATGAACACACATTTTTTGCCGATTGTTGAACTTTAATTTATCTTTAATATATAATGTATAAGTTATAGTAAAGGTAGGCTGGAGTGACTACAATATGAATACGTTCGAAAAAAACGTGAAAATCAAATTAAATTCTACCATTCGACCAACTGATGGAGAAACTGAGAACTATGAAATGTGGTTAAATGGCTCTTTTATTGAAAAGTCAGGAAAGGCTTATTTGCGTTATACTGAAGTGCATGAAGACCATACAGTTCGTACAACGGTAAAGATGGGTAGTGAACAAGCCCTGATTTTGCGAAATGGCGGGGTAAACATGCGACTTCCATTTAACTGTGACCATATAGAAAATGGGCATTACGAAACTCAAATGGGTTCTTTGCCAATCAATACAAATACCCTTTCATTAATACATGAAGAGAACAGTAAAGAAGATGTAGTTAGTGGCAGGTTTAAAGTCCAGTATGATCTCATTATTAGCGGTCAATCTGTTGGAAAATATACGTTGGAAATTCAATATTCGGAGGGACAATCATGAACGCAGTAGAACAATTGCAACAATCAATTAAAGCTGCCCTTGCAACAGCAGTTGAAAAATCAGGTTTAGTTGAAGAAGGAGCTCAATTTAACATTCACCTAGAAACACCAAAAGATAAGGCAAACGGTGATTTTGCAACAAATTTAGCGATGCAATTAACGAAATTAGCCAAAAAGCCGCCTCGTGCAATTGCTGAAAGTATTTTAGAAAACCTTGTAACAGAAGGAACTGAAATCGAAAAAGTAGAAATCGCAGGACCAGGTTTTATCAATATTACAGTACGCAAAGACTTCTTAGCTGATGTGATTAAAGCAGTTAAAGAACAAGGCGAAAACTACGGACGCTCTAATACTGGAAACGGTGAGAAAGTACAAGTTGAGTTTGTATCTGCAAATCCAACTGGTGACCTTCACTTAGGACATGCTCGTGGTGCCGCTTTTGGTGATTCATTATGTAACGTTCTTGATTTTGCAGGATTCGATGTATCACGTGAATATTACATTAACGATGCAGGAAACCAAATCAATAATCTTGCCTATTCATTAGAAGCTCGTTACAAACAAGCGTTAGGCCAAAATGCAGAAATGCCAGAAGATGGCTACCATGGTCAAGATATTATCGATATTGCAGGAAAATTAGCAGAGCAATTTGGTGACTCAATTTTAGAAAAATCCGATGAAGAACGTTTTAACTTCTTCCGTGAGCACGGACTAAAATTAGAGTTAGAAAAACTAAAAAATGACTTAGAAAACTTCCGCGTAAAATTTGATGTTTGGTATTCAGAAAGTTCTTTATATCAAAATGGAAAAATCGATGTTGCGCTAGATAAGTTAAAAGCAAATGGCCATGTGTTTGAAGAAGAAGGAGCAATTTGGTTCCGTTCTACAACATTTGGTGATGATAAAGACCGCGTTTTAGTAAAATCAGACGGTTCTTACACGTATTTAACTCCAGATATTGCTTACCATGAAGACAAAATTGTACGTGGATTCGAAAAATTAATTAACATTTGGGGAGCAGACCACCATGGGTATATCCCACGTATGAAAGCTGCCATCCAAGCGCTTGGTTATGATCGTGAAAAATTAGAAGTTGAAGTCATTCAAATGGTTCAACTTTATAAAAACGGCGAAAAATACAAAATGAGTAAACGTACAGGTAATGCTGTTACAATGCGTGAACTTGTTGAAGAAGTAGGGTTAGATGCAGTACGTTACTATTTCGTAAAAACGGCTTGTGATTCACATATGGACTTTGATTTAGATCTAGCAGTTTCTCAATCAAATGAAAACCCTGTGTACTATGCACAATATGCTCATGCTCGTATTTGCTCAATTCTTCGTTCTGCAGAAGAACAAGGCTTTGCAGCATCATTAGAAAACTTAAACCTGTTAACTGATGAAAAATCTGAGGATGTACTGAAAAAAGTAGGTTCCTTCCCACAAGTTGTGGCAGAAGCAGCAAAACACAGAACACCTCACCGTATTGCAAACTATATTCAGGAGTTAGCAGCTGCATTCCACAGCTTCTACAATGCGGAAAAAGTATTAAACCCAGAAAACAAAGAATTAACAGAAGCACGTCTAGCATTAATCAATACAGTTCGCGTAACATTAGCCAATGCATTGCGATTAATCGGTGTAGCAGCTCCTGAGAAAATGTAATAATCAAACCAGTCTCTTAATTAGGGGCTGGTTTTTTCGTTACTAAACAAACTGCATTATGTAATAAAAATTCTACTAAAATCAAAAATATTCTTGAAGTTTACGTTAACGTCAATGCTATACTGAATGAAGAGGTGATGGGATGAAATCGATTCAACAAGTTGCAAGCGAGTTTAATGTTTCTACTAGAACTCTCAGATACTATGAAGAAATTGGTTTACTCAAGCCGGGCCGTTCTATTTCAAATCAACGAACCTTTTCAAAAAAGGAAACTGCCAAACTGAAACTCATCCTTCGTGGCAAAAAATACGGTTTCTCATTGGAAGAAATTAAGGAGATGGTGCTGCTTTTTGACCTTGACCGTACCGGCATCCAACAGTTAGAACGCACCGTAGAGTATGGCGAGCAAAAAATGTTAGAAATTGATGAGAAAATTGCTGAGCTGACACAAATAAAGAGTGAAATCCAACAACTGCATACGTTATTTAGTGAAAAATTAACGAAATTAAAGGGAGAGATGCTTGATGAATAGTTCTAATTTATTAGCAAGAAATGCCCGTAAATATCCAACTCATGAGGCAATTATTTGTCACGGTAGAAGAATCACTTATCAAACATTGGATGAGCAAGTAACACGCCTAAGCCATGCGTTACTTTCTAAAGGAATCGGACAAGAAGATAAAGTCATTCTCTTTATGCCAAATGTTTTGGAGTTTGTCGTTAGTTATTTTGCAGTTCAACGTATCGGTGCCATTGTCGTACCGGTAAATGCGAAGTTTACTCTATCTGAGGTGGAGTATGTTGCGGAACATGCAGAAGCAAAAGCCATCCTTGCCCACGAAGCCATTTTTACAGCGGTGGAAAACCTTTCAAATATAGAATTAAAGATTAAAACAGGCCAAGCAAAAGGTGATTGGGAAAGCTATACAACACTAATTGAAAACGCTAACAATTCACCAATTGATTGTCAATTGAATGGAGATGATTTATCCACAATCCTTTACACATCCGGTACTACTGGAAAGCCTAAAGGAGTGCTCTTTAGTTACCAAAATATTTTAGCCGTTGCACAAATGATTGCGATTGAAATGGAAGTAAAGCCAGAAAGCAGAATTCTTTTAATGATGCCGTTAACTCATTCAGCACCACTTCACTTATTCTTAATGTCTAGTATGTTAGTGGGGGCAACGAGCGTACTTACTCCAACATTTACCCCAGATTTACTAATCGATTCAGTTGAAAATGAAAAAACAACGCACTTCTTTGGGGCGCCTGTAGCCTATTTGCTAACTGCATCACATCCACGACTACAATCTGCAGATCTCTCCTCAATGAAATGGTGGGTGTATGGCGGAGCACCTTTATCCGAAAATGAAATACGTCAAATTGAACAAGCCTTTAAAGCAGAAATAACTTGTGTATACGGTTTAACAGAAGCAGGTCCAAGTGGTTCGCTTTTATTCGGTCATGAACATAAAGAAAAGGCGGGCAGTGTTGGCAAACGTGCACCATTTGGAACGGAATTACGGATCGTCAATGAATTAGGAGAAGACGTTGCAACTGGTGAAATTGGTGAAGTAGTCCTCTATGGGGAAGGAAATATGGTAGGTTACTATAAAGACCCAGAATCTACGAAAGCTGCATTTATCGACGGTTGGGTAAAAACCGGGGATTTAGCGCGTTTTGATGAAGACGGTTATATCTGGATTGTCGACCGCAAAAAAGATGTCATTATTTCAGGTGGAGTGAATATTTATCCAAAAGAAATAGAAGATCGAATTCTACAATTTGGAGGCATCTTTGAAGTGGCGGTTGTCGGGGTACCTCATGAGGAATGGGGAGAAACGGTGAAAGCAATTTATGCTGCTAAATCACAAATTGATGAACAAAAATTAAAAGATTACTTATCTGAACATTTAGCAAAGTATAAAATTCCAAGACTCTTTGAACAAGTTGATGCACTACCGCGAAATGCATCTGGAAAAATATTAAAGCACCAATTGAAAGCTCAGGTGGTGAATTAAATGAAAGTATTACAATCCGTCCCGAAGCGTGAAACGAACTTTTTTGAAAATGACGATACTCTCCAAAAGATACTTGAGCAAATGCTCGACTCGGAATTTTTAGACTATGCCAAGCGTGAATTACAAGATTTCGGTGCCCTTGTTGCAGGTGAAATTGACGAGCGAGCAAAACATACGGACCGAGAAGGAGAGCCACGTTTAAAACGATACAATAAATATGGAGAAGAAGTTTCTGAGATTTGGGTCAATGAAGGGTACAAAAAAACCGTTCAACAAACTTATAACACAGGTATTGTTGGGTACGTTCATAAAGACATTCCCCAACTAGGCAAAAAAGGCAACTATGTTTATAGTTTTGCACAAGGCTATCTACTGTCCCATGCTGAACCAGGATTTTATTGTCCTGTCACATTAACGATGGCAACAGCTTACTTGCTAGATCATTATGCAGATAAAGAAGTAAAAGAGCGATTGTTACCTCACGTGTGTTCAACAGGGGAAGTAGAGTTGTATGAGGGCGCAACCTTTTTAACGGAACGTCAAGGTGGGTCGGATGTTGGGGCAAATGTTGTAGAAGCTCGTTTTGATGGAGAAAATTATCGTTTATATGGAGAGAAATATTTTGCATCAAATGCAGGGATATGTGGGGTGGCCATGGTGTTAGCTCGCATTGAAGGAGCAAGTTCCGGATCGAAAGGGTTAACTCTTTTTGCAGTACCTTGGAAAAAGGAAGACGGCTCTGTTAACGGGTTACGCATTCGCCGATTAAAAGACAAACTAGGGGTTCGTGCAGTGCCTTCAGGGGAAGTAGAATTCGATGGCGCACTAGCATATGTAGTAGGTGACCAAAAAAAAGGGATTTATTACATGTTAGAAGCATTGAATTTATCAAGAATCTGCAATGCTGTTGCTTCAGTTGGCATTATGAGACGTGCCTTTTTAGAGGCGAAGCAATATGTTTCCAACCGTTCTGCATTTGGGAACGTCTTAACAAACTATCCGATGATTCAAGACTCACTAGCTAAGTTTGCTGCAAAAGTGCATGTTGAAGTAGCGACGACTTTCGATTTAATTCAACTTTACGATGTGGTGTCGAGTGGGAAGGGGACAGAAAAAGAAACCATTTTAAATCGTTTGAAAATCGCCATTATAAAGAAAGAAACGGCAGAATCCGCAGTAAAATACGCTAGTGAAGCAATCGAACTCCATGGTGGTAATGGCTATATTGAAGATTTCGTCACGCCACGTTTACTAAGAGATGCACAAGTGCTAACAGTGTGGGAAGGTACAGCCAACATTCTAGCATTAGAGCTCATCCGTTTAGTTAATAAATACAACGCTCACACGTTATTTATTGCAGAAATGTTTGAACGCCTACAAAATATTACGATCAACCCTTTGAAAGATATTGTCATGGCACAGCTAAATACGCTTCAAGACCAATTAAATGTATTTGCTACTCTAAATGACTCCATGCAAACATATGAAGCAAAAGACATTGCTAGAAAAATGGCCTTGCTTTATGAAAGTGTAGTGGCGGTAGAGTGGGCAGAGCGATACGGAGGAAAATACGAAAAACTTGCAGAAATTTATTTAGAAGAAACCTGGCATTTGCGTAAATTAGGTGACCGAATGAAGACCGTAGAATACTTTCAAGAGATTTTTTAAATAGTAATGTTGAGTAAGGATGAAAAATTCCTTACTCATTTTTTGTAAAAAGGGGGAATTTTTCTATTAGTAGCGACTTTCTATTATCTACCTCAAATTTTCTAATAAAGTATCAAAATTTTCTATTAACCTCATGAAATATTCTATAATTGGTGCGAAATTTTCTATTAAGTGAAGACCTTCTATTAATGAGAGCAATTTGTCTAATAACGAACGAAAATTTTCTATTAACCCCGCAATTTTTCTATAATCAGCATGAATTCCCCTATTAAGTAAACTTCAGTAAATAATTTTATAATTTAATTCATTGACTATTTAGAAAAAAGTGACTTTTGGATAAGTACTTACTGAAATGTTATTGTTTGTTATAATTTGAATAATTCCTATAAAAAAACTTGCAATTACCTATTGACTTATAAATAAACAAAAAGTAAAATCAATTTATCAATTAACCACCTTTTCTTAGTGGAGAAGTAGGGATTAAAAATAACCAAAAATCGAATAACATTTGAAAAGGAGGAAAATTATTGTGAAAGAATTATTTATTAAAACAGAACAACAACGTGTTTGGCTAGAAAAGCTCGCAACATTAGAAGAAACGTTTAAAAATAATGCGCAAGAAATCGATGAACAATCTAGATTTCCCCATGAACATATCAATGCATTACGTGACATTGGCTACACAAAACTAACTTTACCAAAGGAACTTGGTGGAGAAGGAATGAACGTCTATGAAGCTATTGCACTACAGGAAACGCTTGGAAGTTTTGACGGAAGCACAGCCCTTGCGACAGGATGGACACTCCTTACAGTGGGCGAACTATTCGAGAATAAATATTGGGATGCATCCAAATTAAGTGAGTTTGCGAAAAAAGTAGAACAAGGTGCCATTATTAACCGTGCTGTCAGCGAAGTAGCAACAGGCAGCCCAATTCGTGGCGGTCGTCCAGGAACTTCAGCAAAAAAATCAGATGGCAAGTGGATCATCAATGGTCGTAAAAGTTATACAACTGGCTCACCTGAACTTGATTACTTCCTAACGTCTGCATGGATTGAAGAAGAAGAAAAAATCGGTTTCTTCTTAATTCATAAAGATACAGAAGGGCTATCAATTGATGAAACTTGGGACGTTATTGCAATGCGCGGTACAGGAAGTCACGACTTAGTGTTAAACAATGTAGTTGTGGATGAATCAGATTTAGTCGAACTACCAAATTACAATACAGGTTTTAAATTGAATGGTTGGTTATTACTTGTTCCAGCTACATACTTAGGAATTGCTCAAGCAGCAAGAGATTACGCGCTTTCATTTGCTAACACACATTCGCCAAACAGTATTAAAGGAACAATCGCAACATTGCCTAACGTACAAAGTTTACTTGGTGAAATTGAATTAGAATTAGCAAACGCTCGATTTGCATTATATGGTGCAGCTCAAAGCTACGTAGAATCAAAACAAAAAGAAGCACAAGGTAACGAACTTTCAATAGAAGAAGGCACGGCGATTGTCAACGCAGTGAACATTGCGAAACATGTTGTAACAAATGCAGCACTTAAAGTAGTTGATAAAGCTATGCGCGTTGTAGGAGCGAAAAGTTTACAACGATCAAATCCACTACAACGTTACTATCGTGATGTGCGTGCAGGACTACATAATCCGCCAATGGATGACTTAACGATTAAAAAATTAGCAGAGTTTGCATTACAACAAAATGAGAATCAAGGGAGATAGAGAATAATGAAATTTAATAAATTATTAAAATTTGCTGCAGTTAGTTTAGCGTCTGTTTCAATTTTAGCAGCATGTGGTGGGAACGAAAGTGAAGAATCAACTTCAAACTCAGGATCTACTGATAGCCAAGAAGTTCGTAAAGTAAAAGTAGCATTCGACCAAGCAGGAAAACCTATGTCTTATATCGATGAAAATGGTAATCCAACTGGTTATGACGTTGAAGCTATGAAACTGATTGATGAATTATTACCAGAATACGAGTTTGAATATGTAGGAACTTCAAACGACGACTTATTACTTGGTGTTGAACAAGGGAAATATCACGTAGGGGTTAAAAATGCCTTCTGGACACAAGAACGTACGGAAAAATACGTGTTCCCACAAGAATTTATTGGATTAAGTAGTGCTGGATTAGTATTGAAAAAAGAAAATGAAAACATTAAAAACTTAAGTGACTTTGCAACAGCTGGTTTCACTTTAGCACCAATTGCAGCAAATAACGCGCAATACACTGTTATTGACGAATACAACAAAGCAAATCCAGATAACCCTGTGAAATTAAAAGCAGGTGAAGATTTCATTGTTGACGTTGTTCAATGGGTAAACGAGGGACGCGTTGATGGTGGTGTTATTATTGAAGGTCAATTTAAAGGTCAAGTTTTAGCTGAAGATGGTCCGTATTACAACTTAAAAGATGAAGTGGTTTATAACGAATTTGCTGTTATTAAAACATGGCCATTATTCAACAAAAAAGAGCAAGAATTTGCAGATGCATATGATGAAGCTGCTAAAAAAGTAAAAGAATCAGATCAATTACGTGAATTAAGCACTGAATTCTTTGGAAGAGACTTATTTGAAGTATTAGAACAAGTTGAACGCTAATTAAATTTCTAGGTAGGGCTGTTGGGCAGTCAAAATGCTCGAGAGCCCTTCCTTTATACCATAGAGGAAGGAAAGAGGGTGAACTTACTTGGAAAAATATTTTGATATTAATTATCTATGGGGTGCCATTCCACAACTAGCGCCATTTTTATGGATCACACTTGTTGTTGCTGCATTAGCTGTTATCTTCGGTTCTCTATTAGGGTTAGTGATAGCGGTCTTCAAGCTATCGAAAAGTAAAATATTACAATTCCTTGCAAATGTGTATATTACAATCATGCGTTGTACACCATCCGTAGTTTTACTATTCCTTGTTTACTATGGTGTTCCAGCATTTGCAGATTACTTTTTTGGAATTTACTTACAAGACGTCGAGACCGGAGTTTTTGTTGTCATAACATTTAGTTTACAATTTGCCGCAATGATGGCGGAAGTAATTCGATCTGCTTATCAAGCAATTGACAAAGGGCAATATGAAGCCGCTGTTAGTGTCGGGTTAACACCATTCCAAGCCTATCGACGAATTATTTTCCCACAAGCCTTTATTGTCGCATTACCAAACTTCGGGAATGGCTTAATCGCTGTTTTACAAGAAGGGGCACTCGCTTACACAATCGGTTTCATCGATATCGTTGGAAAAGCGAACTTAATTATTGCAAATAACTTCAATACTCATGCTTTTGAAATTTATATCGCATTAGCTGTATTCTATTGGATTCTTTCTGTTGCCATTGAAAAATTCTTTGGGTTGCTTGAAAAAATGTTTAGTAAAGGGCAACGTTCACTAAAAACTAGTTAAGGAGGCGTAAAACTTGGATTCTAGCTTTATCAACATAGAGTTTTTAATTGATACTTTTTTCGTCGCATTAAGCGGAGTACCAATTGCGCTTCTTGTAACGGTTGTGTCAATGGCCATCGCTCTGCCAATTGGTTTCTTTCTCGCATTAACAAGAATAAATGAAATACCAGTTTTAAACTGGTTTACGAAAGTGTATGTATCCTTCGTCCGTGGAACACCTGTTATTATTCAAATCTTTGTTTTATATAGCGTAATTCCATTAATTTTAACTGGAATTTTTGAAAAGTATAAAATTGATTACCCAATCTATGAAATCAATCCATTATGGTATGCATTTGTTATATTCTCGTTCAATACTGCAGCTATTTTAGTAGAAGTATTCCGCTCTGCATTAAAAACAGTGAATCAAGGTCAACTAGAAGCAGCATATTCGGTGGGGTTAACAACAGCGCAAAGCTATCGCCGAATTATTATTCCGCAAATGCTTGTAACGGCGATGCCAAACTTATGTACAGCTACCATCAACTTGATTAAAGCAACATCACTTGGATACGCGATTTCACTTCAAGAAATTACGTTAAAAGCGAAAGTTGCGGCAAATGTGGGCTACAACTATTTAGAAGCATACATTGATATTTTCATTGTTTACATGATTTTATGTATGATTGTAGAATACTTATTTAAATTATTCGAAAAACGTTTAAGTCGTTATAAATACGCCACTGCATAAGGGGGTCAGACAATGCTAGAAATTAAAAATATTCATAAATCGTTCGGTAAAAATGAAATATTAAAAGGTGTCGACCTGAAAATTGATAAAGGCGACGTGGTAGTTATTTTAGGCCCAAGTGGTTCAGGGAAAACAACACTTCTTCGTTGTATCAATTTTTTAGAAAGAGCAGATCAAGGGACGGCAAGCTTTGGAGAAATCAATGTAGATTTAAAAGGAGCTTCAAAAAAGGATGTTTTATCAATCCGTAAAAAAACAGCCTTTGTATTCCAAAACTATAATCTATTTAATAACAAAACAGCCTTAGAAAATGTAGCAGAAGGTTTAATTATCGGAAGAAAAATGCCGAAACAACAAGCCTACGAAATTTCAAAAAGTGCCCTCGACAAAGTAGGGTTATCAGAAAAATATGATTCATATCCAAGTCAGCTTTCTGGTGGCCAACAGCAACGTGTCGGTATTGCCCGCGCAGTCGCATTAAATCCAGATATTATTTTATTTGATGAACCAACATCTGCCTTAGACCCTGAGTTAGTTGGAGAAGTGCTTCAAGTAATGAAAGACATTGCAAAAGAAGGGACAACAATGCTCGTCGTAACACATGAGATGGGCTTTGCGAAAGATGTAGCAAATAAAGTGATCTTTATGGATGGTGGCGTCATTGTTGAGGAAGGTTCGCCTCATGACATTTTCGTTACACCAAAAGAAGAACGCACGCGCCGTTTCTTACGCCGTGTACTACCAGGTGAATATGAGTTCGAAATTTAATTGCAGTCCATTCGTGGGCTGTTTTTTTGTTCTTCGGGCAAATAAATAGTGCGGTTTAGCAAATAAGTTCGCATAAAAGGCAAATAACTCCGCCCAAAAAGCAAATAACTCAAGTAAATAAGCAAATAAAGTTCTATTAAGGTAGGATATAATAGATGTACATATTTGAGGTGGAGTCATGTGAATAAAACAATAATTATTGCTTATATATCCTCAATGGTTGCCTTGCTAGTTAGTATTTGGTTAGGGGTTTCGATTGGATCTGTAGACGTACCATTTTCAACACTGTGGGATGATACAAACGAAAGCCTGTATAATATACTGTGGACGATTCGCATGCCACGTGTTTTGTTAGCTGGCTTAGTTGGCGCATCCCTTGCCATTGCTGGAGCAGCTTTTCAAGGGCTACTAAAAAATCCATTAGCAGATCCTTATACATTAGGTGTTTCATCAGGCGCTTCAGTTGGAGCAGTAGCAACGATATTTTTTAGTATTTCTATTCCATTCATCAGTACCTTTACATTACCGATACTTGGAATGATTGGCGCGCTACTCACCATGGTGATTGTGTTAACCTTTGCTCGTCTTATCGATCGCTCAATGAAAATGGAAACATTAATTCTCACAGGTGTTATCTTCAGTTCGTTTCTAGGGTCATGTATTTCGTTGATGATTGCTTTAACGGGTGATCAGTTGCGCGAAATCATGGGTTGGCTTTTGGGAAGTGTATCTATGCGCGGATGGCCTTATGTTAAAATGATTGTTCCTTTTGTTGTCATTGGTTCAATTCTATTATGGCTGTATCGTCGGGAGCTTAATGCCATGATGTACGGAGATGAACGGGCAATGTCTCTAGGGGTTAATGTGAAGCGAAGTAAGTACGCGATATTAATAGGTGGCTCGATGTTAACAGGAGCAGCTGTTGCCGTTTCAGGGACAATTGGCTTTGTTGGATTAGTAGTTCCCCATATGACAAGAATGTTGTGGGGAGCAGATCATCGTCACCTACTACTATTATCCTTTTTAAATGGTGCAAGTCTGTTGATTATATGTGACTTAGTTTCCCGTACAATTATCGCACCAATTGAAATCCCAATTGGTGTCATAACGGCATTTATTGGTGCGCCAGTATTTTCGTATATCTTTTATAAACAACGTCGGAAGTAAGGGGGAGTCGGTTTGCTACAAGTAAAAAATATATGTGGAGGTTACGGCACAACCCCGATTCTTAAAGACATTTCCTTTCAAGTAGAGAAAGGAACATTTTTAGGCATTCTTGGTCCGAATGGTTGTGGGAAATCTACATTATTAAAAATAATTAGCGGTGTTCTAAAACCATCATTAGGCAAAATATTAATAGATGATAAAGAGTTGGCAACGTATTCAAATCGGGAATTAGCCAAAACAATGACAGTTCTCCCACAACTACATGGAGCTGCCTTTTCTAGCACCGTTCGAGAAACTGTATCAATTGGACGTTATCCGCATCAAAAGGGCTTTTTTTCCCAATGGTCCGAAGAAGACGAATATGCAGTAAATCAGGCAATGGTGCAAACAGGTGTGAAACGGTATGAAAATGCATATTTGGAAAACTTATCTGGTGGGGAACGTCAACGAGTCTTTATTGCACAAGCTTTAGCGCAAAGTTCGCAATTAATACTTCTTGATGAACCAACAAACCATTTAGACATTGCACACCAGCAACAAATTCTAGATATGATTCGAAAAGAAGTTACGGACAATGGATTAACCGTCGTTTCCGTACTTCACGACATTAATTTAGCCGCACTTTACTGCGATGAATTATTGCTCATGGAAAAGGGGCAAGTGCGCGCATTTGGGAAACCACATGAAGTACTATTAGAAAACCAAATTGCAGATGTTTATGGTGCTCAAATCTCTTTACAGGCACATCCAGAACAACCTAAACCACAAATTACGATTTTGCCTGAAATTCACGAACCATTGAAGGACGGGAAAATTACACTAAATCATATCCAAATCCAAGAAGAGTATGTTGAACTAAGATCACAATTTCCATTAAGGGTGTTGTCATCTGCCGTTCACAATGCGGGACTAGGATGGTATGAAAATTTCATCAATCGTACTGTAAAACCGGAGTACAACATTGAGAATGTACAGGAAGAATATACTCAATACTTATATAAGGCTGGCTTTTCACCGACAAATACGGTAGGAATGATGACGGCAGTAGAAGCAAGAAAAGCAATCATCAAACAATACGAAACTCCTTTTGGGGAAGTGTATGTAATCGTAACGGCTGGTATCGGTGGAGCAATCGATGTTTCAAAAACCTATGAACGGGAATTTCCAATAAGAATTGGTACCATTAATATATGGGTCATTATGAATGCAAAACTATCTGATGAAGCTTTTGTGCAGGCGATGATCACCGCAACCGAGGCAAAAACAAAGGCACTACAACATGAAAGGGTAATGGACTATCAAACAAATACAATTGCAACCGGGACACCAACAGATAGCTTACTCATTGCAGCAACGCAAACTGGGGATTATATGCAATATGGGGGACCAATTACACCAGTTGGGAAAATCGTTGGTCGCGGCGTATTTGAGGCAACGACTGAGGCAATTCGAAATTATCAGAAAGGGGAATGATGAGGTTGAAACTGTATACAAAAACTGGAGACAAAGGACAAACAAGTTTAATGGGGGGACGTGTAAGTAAAGATGACTTACGCGTTGAAGCTTATGGGACGATTGATGAATTAAATTCGTTCATTGGTAAAGCGGTAACAGAGCTAGATTCACAAAAGTTTAAAGATATTTTAGCTGACCTTGAAACAATTCAGCATGAGCTATTTGATTGTGGTGGAGATTTGGCAAATGTCATGAAAGAACGAAAATATAAATTACAAGAAGCATCAATTGAAGTGTTAGAAAAAAGAATTGATGCTTTAACCGATGAAGTGCCACCATTAAAACGATTTATTTTACCTGGAGGAACGCCTGCTGCTGCAACACTACACATTGCACGTACAGTAACACGCCGAGCTGAACGTCAGGTTGTATCATTAATGAATGAGGCAGAAGATGTACCAACAATTGTTCAAAAATATTTAAATCGATTATCAGATTACTTTTTTGCTGTAGCAAGAGCAGTGAATTTCAGATTAGGTGTAAGTGATGTTGAGTACATCCGTAGTGGTGATGTATTTAAATAAAAATTGATTCAAACAATCCTATTTAACGAGGGCACTGAAAAAGTCGATTTTAATAAATTTTTATAATAAAAATACGCTCAGATCTTTTAGGAAGTGGGATTCACGAAGACTCCTACGGGAACAGCTTGAGCTGAAGACCCCGCAGGAGCTTGCGACGAGGAGGCTGAAGCCAAGCCCGTGGAAAGCGAAGTGAATCCCACCTTCTATTTAGAAGCAAATAATTACTATAAATTTTTATCGGTATTTAGTTTTTCAGTGGCTTCTATTTAACGTAGGATTGTTTTTTATATGGCTTTCTTTCCAACCCAGTGAGCGAATAATACGACAGGGGCAATTAAAATAGTAAATGGTAAACAAAGGAAAATAGTTTTCCAATCAATAATATTATTAGATAATAGAGAGTGGTATAGGATGATGCTATATGGTATAAGAATCACGATTGATGTAATAACACCTGGTGTAATGGAGCGAAAAATAATAGCTTGCCCAATATGAGTAAAACTATGCAGAAAAAATACTAATGTTATAATAATAAACATATATAGATTATTAAATTGAATTGCTATAAAAGTTGAGCTTGAGACGAATAAAAACATAACGAGTACTGCTACTGCAAATTGAGCAGTTGTCATTGAAAATTGCTTCATCACTTGGTCTGCTTGGTGCTTCGGTAATACTTTATAAATTTTAGACGAATTGTTTTGCATCCATCTTTCAACCATAATAATTTCTTCAAAGTCATGGAAAATAAATGCAATGACAAATAACCAGATTAAAGTCTCTATTTCCATTTAATCACTCCCATCCTTATATTACCATTCTACGATACCTAAAGTGGATAATCCCTAATATTTAACCTCATGCAGAAAAAATTGCGCAATTCGAAGGTGAATTTTAATTGTTAGAAAAATTCGAACAATGCGTTGACTGAACGCTCATTCATAATTTACAATTGAAATACAAAATGAAATGATACAAATTCTAGTATCATATTTTTTAGTTCGCATAAATCCTATAAAACTATTTTCAGGGGATTAACTGTCAAAGGGGGAGAGTTAATGAGTCCATTATTAATTGCAAACTGGGTGTTCACTATTGCTGTTGTGTTGTATGCAATCGGATTATTCGCTTACTTATTAAAAACACGTGCAGCCTATGTAAAGCTAGGAAAGAAAGAGCAATTCAATGATAGTGTGAAAGAGCGACTTGAAAAAATTTGGGTCAATGTGTTTGGCCAATCCAAACTGTTAAAAGACAAAAAAAGCGGACTAATTCACGTTTTATTTTTCTACGGATTTTTACTTGTTCAGCTCGGTGCAATTGATTTCATTTGGAAAGGGCTAGCACCTGGTTCACATTTACCTTTAGGACCACTTTATGAAGTATTTACTTTATTTGAAGAAATTGTTGCTGTCGTTATTTTAGTAGCGGTTTTTGGTGCCTTTTACCGACGTTATATTGAAAAACTTGTTCGTCTTAAACGAGGATGGAAAAATGGACTTGTTTTACTATTTATCGGTGGATTAATGGTAACTACATTAATTGGAAATGGTATGGGCATTATTTGGCATGATCACGGCTTTACAGGAAGTGAACCGATTGCATCTGGTATTGCTGCCATTTTTGGTTTCCTATCAGCAGATGTGGCAACGGGTGTATTTTATGTTATGTGGTGGGCCCACTTACTTATTTTATTAACATTCCTAGTTTATGTGCCACAATCAAAGCACTTCCATCTGATTTCAGGTCCAGTAAACGTTTATTTCCATCGTTTAGATCGTGCTGGTACGCTTAGACCGATTAATTTCGAGGCAATGGAAGAGATGGAAGAAGAGGAAGAGCCATCGTTTGGTGTTGGCAAAATTACAGAATTCACGCAAAAGCAACTTCTTGACTTATATGCCTGTGTAGAATGTGGCCGCTGTACAAACATGTGTCCAGCAACAGGTACAGGCAAAATGCTCTCGCCAATGGATTTAATTGTGAAACTACGTGACCATTTAACAAATACAGGGGCGGTAGTGACAAAGCAAAAGCCGTGGGTACCAGCATTTGCATTTAATAATACAAAGGGTAACCAATTAGCAATGGCGGCTGGTGCAGAAGGAGCTGTCATTGAAGATATTTATAGCCCATCATTAATTGGCGATGTTATTACAGAAGAAGAAATTTGGGCTTGTACAACTTGCCGTAACTGTGAAGACCAATGCCCAGTAATGAATGAGCATGTGGATAAAATTATTGACCTTCGCCGCTATTTAACGATGACAGAAGGAAAAGTAAATAGCGATGCACAACGCGCGATGAACAATATCGAGCGCCAAGGAAATCCATGGGGGCTTAACCGTAAAGAAAAAGAAAATTGGCGCGATCTTGACCCAGAAGTAAACATTCCAACTGTTAAAGAAGCGAAAAAATCTGGTGAAGGTTTTGAGTATCTATTCTGGGTTGGTGCAATGGGTTCATTTGATAGCCGTTCACAAAAAATCGCTTTATCCTTCGCTCGCTTACTGAATGAAGCAGGAGTGAAATTTGCGATTCTTGGAAATAAAGAGAAAAACTCTGGTGACACACCACGTCGCTTAGGGAATGAATTTTTATTCCAAGAACTAGCAACTGGAAACATTGAAGAGTTCGAAAAAAATGAAGTGAAGAAAATCGTCACAATCGACCCTCATGCATACAATATCTTTAAAAACGAATATAAAGATTTTGGTTGGGAAGGCGAAGTATATCACCATACAGAGCTACTTTACGAATTGATTAACCAAGGTCGCTTAACGTTGAATCACCGAGTAGAAGAAACAATTGTATTCCATGATTCTTGTTATTTAGGGCGATATAACGATGTGTACGATGCACCACGCGAAATCTTAAAAGCCATTCCAGGTGTGAACCTTGTGGAAATGGAAAGAAACCGTGATACTGCAATGTGCTGTGGAGCAGGTGGTGGCTTAATGTGGATGGAAGAGCATGTCGGAAACCGTATTAACGTAGCACGTACGGAACAAGCATTAGCAACAAGTGCTTCTGTCATTTCATCTGGATGTCCATACTGCTTAACAATGTTATCAGATGGTACAAAAGCAAAAGAAGTAGAAGATCAAGTAGGTACATTTGATATTGCCGAATTGTTAGAGCGTTCAGTGTTTGGAGAAGTATTAGTGGAAGAAGCGGCTACTGAAGAAGAAGAACTTCCAACAGAAACTGCAATTACTGAATAAGGGAAAGGACTAAGTCGGTAAACTCGGCTTAGTCCTTTTAGTTCCAATTACTAACTCTTTACCACGATTGAAACAGGGAATTCACTTGAGGCTTTATCAAGTTTTAAAATAGTTTTCAAGAAATATAGAAGTCAGAAAAATAGGAATTGAATAAAAAAAGAAGTTTTTGTACAATGGATATAAGAAGAAATTGGGAGTTCTAAGGGCTCCCATTTTTACTGAAGTAGGATTGAGCGAGCGTTCGGTCAATGAAAAATAACAGCTTAGTTAATACTTAATATCACACAAAGGGGATGGAGATTTGAGTAAAACAGTTATTTTAGACGGAGCAAGAACACCATTTGGTAAATTTGGAGGTACGTTATCAAGCTTATCAGCAAGCGATCTTGGTGGGAAAGCAATTGCAGCAGCTTTAGAAAGAGCACAAATTAAGCCTGAAGAAGTGAATGAAGTGATTATGGGAACGGTCCTTCAAGCAGGGCAAGGTCAAATTCCTTCACGCCAAGCTGCAACAAAAGCGGGGATTCCGTACTCTGTCAAAACCGAAACAATTAATAAAGTTTGTGCTTCTGGTATGCGAAGTGTCACATTAGCTGATCAACTGATTCGACTTGGTGAAGAAGAAGTGATTGTTGCTGGTGGTATGGAGTCTATGTCAAATGCTCCTTACTATTTACCAAAAGGGCGTTGGGGTTTACGTATGGGGGATGCGCAGCTCATTGACGGGATGGTTTACGATGGTCTTTCTTGTGCTTTCGATCCAAATCATGTTCACATGGGGACATACGGCAATTCAACAGCAAATGAATTTAACTTAACTCGCCAAACTCAAGATGAATGGTCAGTAAGAAGTCACCAACTTGCGTTTAAAGCGATTGAAGAAGGAAAATTTGCGGAAGAAGTTGTTTCGGTGGAGATTAAAGGACGTAAAGGGGAAGTGGCATATGTCTTAGAAGACGAAGCACCTCGAAAAGACACTTCATTGGAAGCGTTATCAAAGTTGCGCCCTGCTTTCGACCGTGATGGAACCATTACTGCTGGAAATGCACCTGGTGTAAATGATGGCGCTTGTGCCCTTGTATTAATGAGTGAAGAAAAGGCACAGAAAGAAGGACGTACACCGCTCGCAACAATTTTAGGTCATGCAGAAGTAGGGGTTGAACCAAAAGACTTCCCACAAACTCCAGGGATTGTCATTAACGAATTATTAAAGAAAACTGGTAAAACGGTAGAAGATATAGACTTATTTGAAATTAATGAGGCCTTTGCAGCGGTTGCACTAGTAAGTAGCCAAATTGCAGGGCTAGATTCAGAGAAAGTAAATGTTAACGGTGGAGCAGTTGCACTAGGACATCCAATTGGTGCATCTGGCGCAAGAATCATTTTAACCCTTGCGTATGAATTACGACGTCGCGGTGGTGGTATTGGTATTGCTGCAATCTGTTCAGGTGGTGGTCAAGGGGATGCCATCATGATTGAAGTACCGAAAAATTAAGATTTTGAAATGTCACAGTTCAAACAAAATGGGGGATTATATATGACAATTCAAAAAGTGATGGTCGTTGGGGCAGGGCAAATGGGATCTGGCATTGCCCAAGTTTGTGCACAAGCAGGCTTTGACGTAACACTCAATGATATAAAAGAAGAATTTATTCAAAGAGGTTTAGGAGTTATTACGAAAAATCTTTCTCGAGATGTAGAAAAGGGGCGTAAATCTGAGGAAGAAAAGCAAGCAATTTTAAACCGAATTACGACTTCTACTGATTTAAAGGATGCTTATAATGCGGACATTATCATTGAAGCAGCCACTGAAAATATGGATATAAAGCAATCTATTTTTAGAGAGTTAGATGCAATTGCACCGAAACATGCGATTCTTGCATCAAATACATCATCATTACCAATTACAGAGATTGCAGCAGTAACTGAACGACCTGAGCAAGTGATTGGAATGCACTTTATGAATCCGGTACCAGTAATGAAACTAGTTGAGATTATTCGAGGTCTTGCAACGGCAGATGAGGTATATAAAGCTGTTGAAGAAATGACCGTTAAATTAAGTAAAACACCGGTCGAAGTGAATGATTTCCCAGGTTTTATTTCAAATCGTATTCTCCTTCCGATGATTAATGAAGCAATCTATGCGTTATATGAAGGGGTAGCAACAAAAGAAGCAATTGATGATGTAATGAAGCTAGGCATGAATCATCCAATGGGTCCTTTAACATTAGCTGACTTTATCGGGTTAGATACGTGTTTATACATTATGGAAATCTTGCACGAAGGTTTAGGAGATAGCAAATACCGACCATGTCCACTTCTTCGTAAATATGTAGCAGCAGGATGGTTAGGCAAAAAGACTGGAAGAGGCTTTTATGTTTACGAAGATTAAGGAGCGATTTGCATGAATCTCAACTTCACAGAAGAACAGGCAATGGTACGCGACATGGTTCGTCAGTTTGCAGAAAGTGAAATTGCGCCATTTGTTGAAAAAATGGAAGAAGGACAGTTTCCACGAGACATTTTAAAAAAAATGGGCGAACTTGGCTTAATGGGGATGACAACACCTGAAAGCTTAGGTGGCTCGGGGATGGACTTTACTTCCTATATACTCGCTATTAATGAGATTTCTAGAGTAAGTGCAACAGTTGGCGTTATTTTATCTGTTCATACATCAGTAGGAACGAACCCCATTTTGTATTTTGGAACAGAAGAACAAAAGAAAAAATATGTTCCGAAACTAGCGAGTGGCGAGTATTTAGGGGCGTTTTGTTTAACAGAGCCTGAAGCCGGTTCTGATGCAGGGGCATTAAAAACGAGAGCAGTGAAAAAAGAAGACCATTATGTTTTAAACGGTTCAAAGGTGTTCATTACAAATGGTGGTGAAGCAGATGTTTACATCGTTTTTGCCTCCACATCTCCTGAAAAAGGGTCAAAAGGAATTTCGGCATTTATTGTAGATAAAGATACGCCGGGACTCGTAATTGGTAAAAACGAACATAAAATGGGGCTTCATGGCTCGAAAACAGTACAGCTAACTTTCGAAAATATGAAAGTACCTTTGGAAAACTTATTAGGCACAGAGGATGCAGGGTTCAAAATTGCATTAGCAAACCTTAATGCTGGTCGTATCGGCATTGCAGCTCAAGCTCTTGGTATTGCAGAAGCTTCTCTTAACGCAGCAACAAAATATGCAAAAGAGAGAGTTCAATTTGGCAAACCAATAGTAGAAAACCAAGGTGTTGGATTTAAATTAGCAGATATGGCAACAAACGTTGAAGCCGCTAGACTACTAGTGTATCGAGCAGCAGATATGCAATCCCGTGGAATCCCAATCACAAAAGAAGCATCTATGGCAAAACTATTTGCCTCCCGCACAGCTGTAGAAGTGTCAACAGAAGCCATTCAAATCTTTGGTGGCTATGGCTATACAAAGGAATATCCTGTTGAACGCTACTTTAGAGATGCAAAAGTAACTGAAATATACGAAGGTACAAGTGAAATCCAAAAAATCGTAATAACAAAAGCGTACCCGGTACAAAAACAATTCTGAATTTTCGGAATTGTTTAGGTACCCGGTACGGGACATTGAGGGGGATGGAAAATGAATTTTCAACTATCAGAGGAACATGAGCAATTGAGAGAAATGATTCGTGATTTTGCTATAAATGAAGTGGCGCCATCTGCAGCTGAGCGTGATGAAAATGAAACATTCGATATGGAAATTTGGAACAAGATGGCTGAATTAGGGCTAACAGGGATTCCGTGGCCTGAAGAATATGGTGGAGCAGGATTTGATTATTTAGCTTACTGTATCGCAGTAGAAGAACTTTCTCGTGTTTGTGCTTCAACGGGGGTAACACTTTCTGCTCATACTTCACTAGCGGGTTGGCCCGTTTATAAATTTGGCACAGAAGAACAAAAGCAAAAATTTTTACGTCCAATGGCAGAAGGAAAGAAAATCGGGGCGTACTGCTTAACAGAGCCAGGTTCAGGAAGTGATGCAGGGGGAATGAAAACCACTGCAAAATTAGACGGCGATGAATATATCCTAAATGGCTCCAAAATCTTCATTACAAATGGAGGAATAGCAGACATTTATATCGTATTTGCCGTAACAGATCCTGAGTCTAAACATAAAGGAACAAGTGCATTTATTGTTGATTCAAGCTTTCCAGGCTTTGGCGTAGGGAAAAAAGAGAAAAAAATGGGAATCAGATCTTCGCCAACAACTGAAATTATTTTTGATAATTGTCGTGTTCCAAAAGAAAACCTTCTTGGAAGTGAAGGAGAAGGGTTCAAAATCGCGATGCAAACATTGGACGGTGGGCGTAACGGAATTGCCGCTCAGGCAGTAGGTATTGCGCAAGGTGCTTTAGATGCAGCGATTGACTATTCAAAGCAACGTGTTCAATTTGGTAAACCAATTGTTGCAAACCAAGGAGTTGCTTTCAAACTTGCAGATATGGCGACAGCAATTGAAGCTTCAAGATTATTAACCTATCAAGCTGCTTGGCTAGAGTCGAATAGTTTACCATACGGAAAAGCATCTGCCATGGCGAAATTAATGGCGGGTGATACGGCAATGTCTGTTACAACAGATGCAGTACAAATCTTTGGTGGCTACGGCTACACGAAAGAATACCCGGTAGAACGTTACATGCGCGATGCAAAAATTACACAAATTTACGAAGGTACGCAAGAGATACAGCGCCTAGTAATCTCGCGTATGTTAACGAAATAAATGCCTGAAAATGAAGAAAAAATTTTAGTTCAAACTAACGTGAAAGATGAAAGTCTCATTGAAATAAGGCGCAATCAAATTGTCAGTGGTGCTGTCAAATTATTTAGAGAAAAAGGTTTTCATCGAGCAACAACGAGGGAAATTGCAAAAGCTGCTGGATTTAGCATCGGCACTTTATACGAATATATTCGTACAAAAGAAGATGTGCTCTACTTAGTGTCTGACAACATCTATGATCAAGTGTTTCAGCGACTTTCTACAATTTCTACAAGTAAAGGCACGTTAGAGGAATTAAAATTAGCAATCAAACAATACTTTTCACTCATTGATAGTATGAAAGACGAATTTACGATTATGTACCAAGAAACAAAATCACTTCCAAAAGATAAGCAACATTATATATTTCAAAAAGAATTGGAAATGGTATCACTCTTCGAAAAAATTATTACTAATTGTGTTCAATCAGGTGAACTGAAAATAGCATCAAAACAAGAAATCTATTTGGCAGCAAATTTACTTGTAGTCCAAGGGCAAGCGTGGGCGTTTCGTAAATGGGCACTACAAAAACATTTCACGATAGAAGAATATACAAGAGCACAAACAAAAATGTGCTTGTCAGGATTATTGCATTTTGAGTGAGGGGGGAACATCGCTAAAGAGCATACGTACATTTGCGTTGCATTTTGGCGGTGTTTTTCGTTTCATATAAAATCTTAGTGGGAATAGTAGGATTTGTTCATTGAAAGGGGTATCTCGTATGGTGAAAGTAGATGAAAAGAAACAACAATCCAATGTTTACAAACCACAACATCACGTTCGTTTTGTCACAGCTTCAAGTTTATTTGACGGGCACGATGTATCGGTTAATATTATGCGTCGTATTTTACAAGCAAGCGGTGCTGAAGTCATTCATTTAGGCCATAATCGCTCTGTTGAAGAAGTAGTGAATGCAGCTATTCAAGAAGATGCACAGGCAATTGCTGTCTCTTCCTACCAAGGCGGGCATATGGAATACTTTAAATATATGTATGATCTGTTACTAGAAAAAGGGGCACCACATATTAAAATCTATGGTGGTGGAGGTGGGGTAATCCTTCCGCGTGAAATTGATGAATTACATGAATACGGGATCGCAGGCATTTTCTCACCAGAAGACGGAATGAAACTAGGGCTTCAAGGAATGATCAACAAGCAGTTAGAAGGTGCAGATTTTACAACTTTAAAGGGGAACTACTTAGAAAAATTAAAACATCTATCAACGGAAACTCCTGAAATTTTAGCAAATCTCATTACAGCTGTTGAAATTGGTGGAGATGGTGAAATCACCTACTTACTTGAAGCAGCTCGCAAAATATCAAAAAATACCCCTGTATTGGGAATTACAGGAACGGGTGGAGCAGGTAAATCATCATTAACCGATGAATTAATTCGTCGTTTCTTACGCGAGTTTCCTGAGAAAAAGGTAGCCATTATTTCAGTAGACCCAACAAAACAAAAAACAGGTGGCGCACTGCTTGGGGATCGAATCCGAATGAATGCGATTTTCAATAACCGCGTTTATATGAGAAGTTTAGCAACACGAGGTTCGAAAACAGAATTATCCTCAGCAACTGGGGATGTTTTGGATATTGTAAAAGCTGCAGGATACGACCTTATCATTGTGGAAACAAGTGGGATTGGTCAAGGGGATGCAGAAATAACAAAATATACAGATCTTTCTATGTATGTAATGACAAGCGAGTTTGGTGCACCAACGCAGCTTGAAAAAATTGACATGATTGACTATGCAGACTTAATCGCCATCAATAAATTTGAACGAAAAGGTTCTGAAGATGCACTTCGCCAGGTTCAAAAACAATATCAACGCTCACATGAATTATGGACAGAAGAACTAGATAAAATGCCGGTGTATGGAACAATTGCGAGCCAATTTAATGACAAAGGAACAAATTCATTGTTTGCTGCACTTGTTGCAAAAATTAACGAGAAGTTCGACTTTTCTTGGAAGACATCTTATGAGCAGTTTGTTCAAACACAAAAGCAAGATGTTATTATTCCGAACGACCGCCGCTACTATTTGCGTGAAATTGTGGATACCGTTCGTAATTATCACAAACATGCAGCACATCAAGTAGAACTAGCTAGAAAACTATATCAACTAGAAGGTGCCATTTCACAAGTTAAGCAAAGCTCACCAGAAGATGCTTTGTTACAATCTTTACAATCTCTAGCAGATAGTGTGAAAAATGAATTAACTGCAGAGTCTCAGCGTATTTTAAATAATTGGGAAAAAATAAAAGAAGCATATTCAGGGGATGAATTTGTTACAAAAGTACGAGATAAAGAAATTCGTACAATTTTGAAAACAACATCCTTATCAGGGACAAAAATTCCAAAAGTCGTCCTTCCGAAATATAAAGATTACGGCGAAATTTTACGATGGGTTTATGCCGAAAATGTACCAGGAGAGTTTCCGTATACAGCTGGCGTATTTCCATTTAAACGACAAGGGGAAGATCCGAAACGACAATTTGCTGGAGAAGGCACACCTGAGCGAACGAATAAAAGGTTCCATTACTTGTCAAAGGATGATGATGCAAAACGTCTATCAACGGCCTTTGACTCTGTAACGTTATACGGAGAAGACCCTGATTATCGTCCAGATATTTACGGAAAAGTTGGGGAGTCAGGTGTTAGTGTCTGCACCCTTGAAGATATGAAAAAGTTATATGATGGATTTGATTTATGTTCACCATCCACTTCTGTTTCCATGACAATCAATGGACCTGCACCAATTATTTTAGCGATGTTTTTAAATACAGCAATCGATCAACAAGTAAAATTACGTGAAGAAGAATTAGGTCGTACACTTACTGTTGAGGAATTTACTCAAGTACGCGAGCAAACATTGCAAGTGGTGCGCGGAACTGTTCAGGCAGATATTTTAAAAGAAGATCAAGGTCAAAATACGTGCATCTTCTCTACTGAATTTGCTCTTCGAATGATGGGGGATATTCAATCTTATTTTATCGACCATAAAGTACGAAATTATTATTCTGTTTCAATTTCCGGCTATCATATTGCAGAGGCTGGAGCAAACCCAATTTCGCAATTAGCCTTTACATTGTCAAATGGATTTACTTACGTGGAGTATTATTTAAGTCGTGGTATGAAAATTGATGATTTCGCACCAAATCTATCATTCTTCTTCTCAAACGGCCTAGACCCAGAATATACAGTGATTGGTCGTGTGGCTCGTCGTATTTGGGCAATTGTAATGCGCGATAAGTACGGAGCAAATGAACGTTCTCAAAAATTGAAATACCATATCCAAACATCTGGGCGCTCGCTACATGCACAAGAAATCGACTTTAACGATATTCGCACAACTTTGCAGGCATTAATGGCTTTACAAGATAATTGTAATTCTCTTCATACAAACGCCTATGACGAAGCGATTACAACGCCAACAGAGGAATCTGTTCGCCGCGCAATGGCCATTCAAATGATTATTACAAAGGAACATGGGTTATCGAAAAATGAAAATCCACTACAAGGTTCCTTCATTGTTGAGGAATTAACGGATTTAGTAGAGCAAGCGGTTTTAGAAGAGTTTGAACGGATTAATGATCGTGGGGGTGTGCTAGGTGCAATGGAAACACAATATCAGCGCGGTAAAATCCAAGAAGAATCCATGCACTATGAACATTTAAAACATACTGGTGAATTACCAATCGTTGGGGTCAATACTTACTTGAATCCAAACCCACCTTCAGCAGATGAAATTAATAATATGGAAATCGCTCGAGCTACAAAAGAAGAGAAAGAATTGCAAATTAACAATTTACAGGAATTCCAAAAACGTAATGAAGCACACGGCCTTGCAGCTTTAGAAAAATTAAAACAAACAGCCCTTTCTGGAGGGAATATTTTTGCCGAATTAATGGAAACGGTCAAAGTTGCGAGTCTTGGACAAATTACACGAGCGTTATATGAAGTTGGAGGGCAATATAGAAGAAATATGTAAATACTATTAGTTTATGGCGCTTGCAAATGATAATATTTCAGTTGTGCAAGCGCTAATTTTTTTATATGATGATTTTCTTATATTACTAAATTCGCTATTTTAGTAAATAATTTACTCCCCTAATAAATATTTTACTGAAATTATAATTTTGAGCGGATTGTGGAAGGTTGTTTAGTAGCAATTTTTAGTATTTTTATCTAAATTTTAGCTATAATGTATTGTACAGAAAGGAAGGATTGCTTTAAATGAAACAATATTATCATTACATCATTATACTTTCATGTTTACTTGCAACTTTCTTTTTGTATAATAAACAATTAGGTTCCATACCGTTACTCATATTATCAGGCTTTTTATTTTACTTAGGTATCAAAGAGGCTTATAAAATAAAAAACAGCAAATGAAACTAGCATAGTGTATAGTACTTTGTATATAATGGATATTATGCTTAAGATATGTAGAATCGCAAAATAAACTTAACGCGAAATTGTATTGATAGAAAGGACGTGCACGAAGTTGAATATTCGTGAATTAACAAAAGAACAATTAGCAGAAGAATCGTTAATTGACTTAGCCTACGCAGTTTTAGAAGAGAGAAAATCACCGATCGCATTCCATGACTTACTTAAAGAAATCCAAACTTTAAACGGTCTTTCAGATGATGAAATCCAAGCACGCCTTGTACAGTTTTATACTGATATGAATATTGATGGACGTTTCCTTTTAAACCATGAAAACGGATGGGGACTACGTGAATGGTATAAAGTTGAAACAATTGAAGAAGAAACAGCTCCAACAGTTAAAGCTCGTAAACGTAAATCAAAAGCAGTGGATGATGAAGATGAAGAGTTAATTGTTGATGAAGACGATTTAGTATTCGAGGAAGACTTCGAAGAGTTTGTTGACGTAGAAGAAATCGACGAATTAGACGACGAAGAAGAAGAAGAAGATTTAGACTTCGTTGAGGAAGAAATTGATGATATTGATGATGTGGATGCAGACATTGACGATGAAATCATTGATGACGAAGAAGGATTTATTATCGAAGACGATGATGAGGAAGTAGAAGATTTAGAAGAAGAAGAGGAAGAAGAAAAGTAAAGTAACATAAGAATTGTCTCGATGGGCAAAATAGGACGATTCCTACAGTTGGGTCGGAGTGATTGAGCCGCCTTCGCTTTTCATAATTTTTATTTAAGGACTTGACTTCTCTTATCTTTCAATATACTCTTTTACTTGGGCTCCTTAAAAAAGGAGATTGACCGTGATAAATTCACGCTCCCTCTGCCATAGTGCAGATGGAGCGTTTTTTATTTTGAATAAGAAAGTAGAATAGAACCTTAAAAACGTATAGGTTTAAATATCCGGTGGAATGTTTTTAAAGAGATATAATTTTTGATTGAATACCACGGATATGTTCTAGCTTTTAAAAAAATAGCAATAAGTTGTATTGAGGAGGAAAATTTGCAATGACAAAGTATATTTTTGTAACAGGTGGAGTAGTTTCTTCACTTGGAAAAGGGATCGTCGCTTCATCTCTAGGACGATTATTAAAAAATCGCGGATTACAAGTAACCATTCAAAAATTTGACCCATATTTAAATATAGATCCAGGTACAATGAGTCCATACCAACATGGTGAAGTATTCGTAACCGATGATGGTGCAGAAGCGGACTTAGACTTAGGACATTACGAACGCTTTATTGATATCAACTTAGGGAAACATTCTACTGTAACTTCAGGTCGTGTTTATAAATCTGTTTTAGCAAAAGAACGCCGTGGAGACTATAACGGTAAGACAGTGCAAGTTATTCCTCATGTGACAAATGAAATTAAAGACCGCATTCAACGTGCAGGCCGTGAAACAAACGCAGATATCGTAATTACAGAAGTCGGCGGTACAGTTGGGGATATCGAATCTCTTCCATTCCTCGAGGCTATTCGTCAAATGAAATCTGACCTTGGCCACAATAATGTAATGTACGTTCACTGTACTCTAATTCCTTATATTGCAGCAGCTGGTGAATTAAAAACAAAACCAACACAACACTCTGTTAAAGAATTGCGCTCATTAGGTATTCAGCCAAACATTATCGTAGTACGAACAGAACAACCTGTTTCTCAAGAAATGCGTGAAAAATTAGCTTTATTCTGTGACGTAACGGCTCGTGATATTATTGAATCTCGTGATGCAGAACATTTATATGAAATTCCATTAAATTTACATGCTCAAGATTTTGATGATATCGTTTTAGATCATTTCCGTATTGAAGCTCCTGAAGCAGACATGTCTGATTGGAAAGAGCTTGTTCATAAAGTGAAAAACCTACAAAATAAAACTCGTATTGCATTAGTAGGGAAATATGTTGAACTTCAAGATGCTTATATTTCAGTAGTTGAAGCATTAAAACACGCTGGATATGCTTTTGATTCAGAAATTGAAGTAGATTGGATTAATGCAGAACACGTCAATGCAGAAAATGTAGGCGAATTATTAAAAGATGCAGCTGGTATTTTAGTTCCTGGTGGTTTCGGAGATCGCGGTATTGAAGGCAAAATTGCGGCAATTCAATATGCTCGTGAAAACGACGTACCTTTCTTAGGAATTTGTTTAGGAATGCAATTAGCAACTATCGAATTTGCTCGTAACGTTCTAGGACTTGAAGGAGCTCACTCTACTGAATTAAATAAAGAAACACCTTACCCAATTATCGACTTCTTACCAGATCAAAGTGATGAGGTTGATTTAGGTGGTACTTTACGTTTAGGGTTATACCCATGTAAATTAAAAGAAGGTTCTCGTGCGATGGCTGCTTATGACGACGAATTAGTTTATGAACGTCACCGCCACCGTTATGAATTCAACAACGAATACCGTGAAGCGATGGAAGCGGAAGGTCTTGTATTCTCTGGTACAAGCCCTGATAATCGTTTAGTAGAAATTATCGAGTTACCGGAGAAAAAGTTCTATGTGGCTTGTCAATTCCACCCAGAGTTTATTTCCCGTCCGCAACGCCCACAACCATTATTCCGTGAATTTGTAGGTGCAGCGTTTAACAATAGTAAATAAAATACACTAAAAAAGGACTATCTCTTTTGGAGATGGTCCTTTTTTGTGTTAAATATATATTCTCACTTAACCTAAATTTAACTTTATTCATGTATATTAATGTTATAAATTTATTCTATTTCGTCATCAGATAGCATTTCGTCATAGTTTAACTTGATTGCTTCATAGATAAACAATCCGGCCATTAAATAAGGAAATATAACACGTTCTCCTAAATTCGTCGGATGAGGTAATAATCCACCACGAATTTTCATAGATACATAAGTGTAAGCTAAATTACTTAATATATTTTGTTCATCTTGTGATTCACTTGAAACAACGGCAAAAGGTATAAATTTTTCGTAAAGCGTTTGAGCAAGATTTAGAACTTTTGGATTTTCAATACTAGGAGTAAAAATGCAAACGCGATCAACGTCCGTAACAACGGTTGTTTCTGACCATTTTTCAAGATTTGCGAATTTTTCTATACCTTGTAAAGCGTTAGTTTCGATTGCTTCTAGCTCATCAAAACATGCAAAATACACTTTACCTTGACCAACACTAGCTTGGGCAAGTAGACGAGCAGTTTCTTCAATAGCTTCTTCTTCACTTTGAATAATTTTTTGGAATAACCCACTCATTTGAGTAGAAAGTATTTTTGACATAGTTCCACCTCTTCTTTGATGTATTATAATTTTTCGAGTGGTAAAAAGCAAAATATGAAATTATTGTGAATAAATATGATGATAGTATTAATATAAAAAGTATACATGTTTAGAATTGTAAATTCAGGGGAAATAAAAGGTGAAATACATACTACTAATTTAATTTAAGGGGAAAAGAACTGTGAGAAAAATATTAATTGTAGATGATCAAAGAGGAATTCGTCTTTTACTAGAAGAAGTATTTTCGAGGGAAGGATATGAAGTATATCAGGCGATTAATGGTTTAGAAGCATTATCAATTATTAAAAATAATAGTATTGATTGTGTCTTACTGGATATGAAAATTCCTGGTATGAATGGTTTTGAAATTTTGCAAGAAATCCGTTCGCTAAACTTTACGATGCCTATTTTTATGATGACTGCGTTTGGTGATCAGGAGTTAATGGATGAAGCGAAGAGTTTAGGCGTGGTTAAATATTTTACAAAGCCATTTAATATATTTGAAGTAACAAAAGAAGTAAATGAAGTATTAGCGGCTTCTTAGTTCGATATTTTGATTCTCATTTTTTATGGTAATTTCTCCTTAAGCTTATTATTTTTAGATGAAATACTTAGAATAAGAATCTGCATATTGTGCAGAATTCAATCCCGTCTTCAACTCGATAGACGGGATTTTTTTGTTTTGTATTGTGAAGAGAGTAGTTATATGTTTTTGTCTGTCGCATTGGCTTTCGGCGCAGAAAAGCATGTCGTCTCTACACTTGAGAGACGTAAGAGGTAAATAATTCGGGAAGAGGTATATTACTCATAAAGTGTTTTTGCGCCTGCATCTGCCGCTAAAGCTTTCGATGCAGTACCTTGATGATTTAGTAATAAATACTAAAAAAGGGTGGAATAAAGATAAAGAACCCTATCTGATTATTTTTACGTGTCGCAAGCTTTCGGCGCAGAAAACGATGTAGTCTCACTTGAGAGACAGAAGATAGGTGGTGGTACTTAACTATATAAATAAAAACGTAATATGCTGAGAGTTTTAGTCAATATTAAAGTGAATAGATGTTTCGTTTGAGGAAAGTACCTATTTATATGTTTTTGCGCCTGTCGCTTTGGCTTTCGGCGCAGAAAAACATGTCGTCTCTACACTTGAGAGACGTAAGAGGTAAATAATTCGGGAAGAGGTATATTACTTATAAAGTGTCTTTGCGCCTGTCGCATTGGCTTTCGGCGCAGAAAACGCTGTAGTCTCACTTGAGAGACGTAAGAAGTAAAAAATTCGGGAAGAGGTATATTACTTATAAAGTGTTTTTGCGCCTGTCGCTTTGGCTTTCGGCGCAGAAAACGCTGTAGTCTCACTTGAGAGAGTTAAGAAGTAAATACAAATGAACAACAGTAATTTACTGATAAGGAGTTTTTGCAGCTGTCGCAAGCTTTCGCTGCAGAAAAGCATGTCGTCTCTACACTTGAGAGACGACATGCTTTTTGTTATAGTTAATCTGGAATATTTATTGGAATGTTTTAGCATAATAATAAAAAATTTCGTCCTAGGAGGATTTTTGAGATGCCATTAGTATCTATGAAAGAAATGTTAATTAAAGCGAAAAAAGAAGGATATGCGGTAGGTCAGTTTAATATAAATAACTTGGAATTTACTCAAGCAATTTTACTAGCTGCTGAAGAAGAAAAATCCCCAGTAATCCTTGGTGTTTCTGAAGGTGCAGGGAAGTATATGGGTGGATTTATTTCTGTTGTCCACATGGTAAAAGGTTTAATGGAAAGTTATAAAATAACGGTTCCTGTGGCAATTCATTTAGACCACGGTTCAAGTTTTGATAAATGTAAAGAAGCCGTAGACGCTGGATTTACTTCTGTAATGATTGATGCTTCTCACCACCCATTTGAAGAAAACGTAAAAATTACTTCTGAAGTAGTGGAATATGCGCATGCAAAAGGTGTTTCTGTTGAGGCTGAGCTAGGTACTGTTGGTGGAGAAGAAGATGGCGTTATTGGCGGTATCAACTACGCAAACCCACAAGAATGTAAAGCGTTAGTAGAACAAACTGCAATCGATTGTTTAGCACCTGCTTTAGGATCTGTTCACGGGCCATATAAAGGGGAACCAAACTTAGGATTTGCCGAAATGGAAGAAATCTCAAACCTTACAGATCTTCCACTTGTTTTACATGGTGGTACTGGGATTCCAACAAAAGATATTCAACGTTCAATCTCTTTAGGTACGGCTAAAATTAACGTAAATACAGAAAACCAAATTGCAGCAACAAAAGTTATTCGCGAAATTTTAGAAAAAGACCAAAAAGTTTATGACCCACGTAAATACTTAGCACCAGCACGCGATGCAATTAAAGAAACTGTAATCGGTAAAATGCGCGAATTCGGTAGTTCACAAAAAGCTTAATTTTAAGGATGCAGAATAGTTTATAATTATTGGGAAAATGTTTACTATAATGTAAATACCTAATTTCTGCTTTTCTTGATTGAATAATGATTTACAGGAGAAGAGTCGGATAGATGAATCGACCTTCTCCTCATTTTTGATAGTTGAAAATTTAAGGAGGCTTTCTAATGAAGTTTTTTATTGATACAGCAAATTTTGAGGAAATTAAAGAAGCACATTCATGGGGGATTTTATCAGGTGTTACAACAAATCCTTCACTAGTTGCAAAAGAAGAAAATGTGTCGTTCCATGATCGTTTACGTGAGATTGCAGAACTTGTTAATGGTTCTGTAAGTGGTGAAGTAATTTCTCTTGATGCAGAAGGAATGATTAAAGAAGGTTTAGAATTAGCGGCTATTGCTCCAAACATTACGGTTAAACTACCCATGACACCAGATGGACTAAAAGCTTGTAAATTCTTCTCTGAAAAAGGAATTAAAACAAATGTGACACTAATTTTTAGTGCAAACCAAGCATTAATGGCTGCTCGTGCAGGTGCAACATACGTTTCTCCATTCGTAGGACGTCTTGATGATATCGGTCAAACGGGTTCTGAATTAATTGGGACAATTGCTGACATTTTTGCGATTCATGATATTCCAACTGAAATCATTGCAGCGTCTATCCGTCATCCTCAACACATTACAGAAGTAGCGTTAGCTGGAGCAGATATCGCAACAACTCCTTTCAAAGTATTAAAACAACTTTTCCATCATCCATTAACTGATAAAGGAATTGAAGGGTTCCTAGCTGATTGGGAAAAACGAAAAAGTAAATAACTATTAGTCCCAACTGTCAACTTAACTGGAATTTTAAATAATATATAAGATAAATGAAAAAAACTTATTTTCTTTATGTAAAATAGGCTTTAAATTGTGAAATTGGTAAATAATAAGAAAAAATGAATTATTATTTGGTCACCTTTGTTTTAGAAAGTGAGCGGATCTGACAAGTAAGTAAAGGACAATAATAAGTGAAACTTTCCAATCATAAGGGAGAACGTGTAATGGATGTTTATAAAATCATCGGTGGGAACCGTCTAAAAGGAACAGTGAAAGTCAGTGGAGCAAAAAATAGTGCGGTTGCTTTAATCCCAGCTTCTATCCTTGCAAATTCGACTGTCACAATCGGTGGAATACCTGAAATATCTGATGCTTGGACGTTAAAAGCATTGTTGGAGGAAATCGGTGGTGAGGTCGCTTTCAAAGATGGTCAAATGGAAATCGACCCGACACAAATGCAAGCCATTCCTTTACCAAATGGCAATGTGAAAAAACTTCGCGCCTCTTATTATTTAATGGGGGCAATGCTTGGTCGTTTCAAAAAAGCAGTAATTGGACTACCAGGGGGATGTTTTTTAGGTCCTCGTCCAATCGACCAACATATTAAAGGTTTTGAAGCACTCGGAGCTAAAGTAACAAACGAACATGGTGCAATTTATTTACGTGCAGACGAATTGGTCGGTGCAAAAATTTATTTAGACGTTGCCAGTGTTGGAGCTACTATTAATATTATGCTAGCAGCAGTACGTGCAAAAGGGCGTACTGTCATTGAAAATGCTGCAAAAGAGCCAGAAATCATTGATGTTGCAACACTTTTAACGAATATGGGTGCGAATATTAAAGGTGCTGGTACAAGTGTCATTCGAATCGATGGTGTCGACGAATTGCATGGAACAAAACATACAATTATCCCCGATCGTATTGAAGCTGCTACGTTTATGATAATGGCAGCAGCAATCGGTGATGGTGTTACTGTTGATAATATTATTCCATTCCATCTTGAAGCTATAACTGCAAAATTACGTGAAATGGGTGTCAAAGTGGTTGAAGGGGAAGAAAGTATTTTTATTCCAAGATCAGACGCACTTCAAGCAGTGGATGTGAAAACTCTTGTATATCCAGGGTTCCCTACTGACGTACAACAGCCACTATCGGTATTAATGACGCAAGCTGTTGGTGCATCTAAAGTAACGGATACAATTTATTCTGCCCGCTTTAAACATATTGATGAACTTCGACGTATGAATGCGAATGCAAGAGTGGAAGGGAATACTGCTATCATTCAAGGTCCGACAAAACTTCACGGATCGAAAGTGACAGCTACTGATCTTCGTGCTGGAGCGGCATTAGTATTAGCTGGTTTAGTTGCAGACGGAGAAACTGAAATACAAGAAATATATCATATCGAACGAGGATATAGTTCCTTAATAGAGAAATTGTGTTCATTGGGCGCAAACATTCGTCGTGAAACCATCACGGTTAGTACATCTAACCGTGTTGAATAAGGACTAAATAAATTAAAACCCAAAATGCAAATATAACAATTTATGTTACAATAGATGGACATGATAGTTTCGGTATACCCGAAAACAGGAGGCAAATGAAGAATGGAACGTAGTTTAACGATGGAAGTAGTACGCGTTACCGAAGCAGCAGCGATTGCTTCTGCGAAATGGATGGGACGTGGCTTAAAAGAGGAAGCAGATGACGCCGCAACAACAGCAATGCGTGCGTTATTCGATACAATTCCAATGCATGGTACCGTAGTGATTGGTGAAGGAGAAATGGATGAAGCACCAATGCTTTATATTGGTGAAGAACTTGGCCAACGTAACGGCGGTCCACATGTGGATATTGCAGTTGACCCTCTAGAAGGAACGAACATCGTTGCAAAAGGAACAAACGGAGCAATTACCGTACTTGCAATAGCAGACCGTGGAAATTTATTAAATGCACCAGATATGTATATGGAAAAATTAGCAGTTGGACCAGAAAGTAAAGGGAAAGTAGACATTAACGCATCGGTTACTGACAATTTAAAAGCAGTAGCAAAAGCAAAAAACAAAGAAATTTCAGATGTAGTTGCCATTTTACTAGACCGTCCTCGCCATCAACATATTGTAGATGAAATTCGCGCTGCAGGAGCACGAATCAAATTTATCCAAGACGGAGATGTAAATGCCGCAATTAGTACTGCATTTGACGAAACAGGTATCGACATTATGTTCGGTACTGGTGGAGCTCCAGAAGGGGTAATTTCTGCCGTAGCTTTAAAATGTTTAGGTGGAGATTTCCAAGGTAAATTAATACCAGAAGACGAAGAGCAAGCTTTACGATGCAAAAATATGGGAATCGATCTTGATAAAGTGTTATACTTAGAAGACCTTGTAAAAGGGGATGACGCAATCTTTGCTGCAACAGCAGTTACAGATAGCGAACTATTACGAGGCGTACAATATAAAGGGGACTATTGCTTAACACATTCAGTTGTTATGCGTGCAAAAACTGGAACAGTACGTTTCATTGAAGGTCGCCACAGTATTGATAAAAAACCAAAATACGTAAAAGAATAACTTCAAATGTAACGCCTGATTAAAAATATTAAGACTGGATATTCTATAAGAATAAATCCCACAATATTTCTACATAATTTTAATCAGGCTTTTTCCTTCCAAACTTTCAAAAACACCTTACAGTAAGTAAATTCCAACATATTAAGTTAGATTCGAAAATTTAAAAGACTGGAGAAATGCTATGTCAGCTCTTACTATAGCTCAATTAGAAAATATGACGTTGAAAGAGTTATATGCTCTTGCACGTGATTACAAGATTTCATATTATAGTAAATTAACAAAAAAAGAATTAATCTTTGCAATATTAAAATCTCGATCCGAACAAGAAGGTTTCTTCTTCATGGAAGGAGTTTTAGAAATTGTAAATCAAGAAGGTTTCGGATTCCTTCGACCAATTAACTATTCTCCTTCAAAGGAAGATATTTATATTTCTGCTTCTCAAATTCGTCGTTTCGACCTTCGAAATGGGGACAAGGTTTCTGGGAAAGTGCGTCCACCTAAAGAAAATGAACGATATTTTGGATTACTTCAAGTGGATGCAGTTAACGGTGAAGACCCAGAAATTGCAAAAGAACGTGTTCACTTTCCAGCATTAACACCACTTTATCCAGATCGACATATCAAATTAGAAACAGAATCACATAAACTATCAACTCGAATTATGGATTTAGTTGCCCCTGTTGGATTTGGCCAACGTGGGCTAATTGTGGCCCCTCCGAAAGCAGGGAAAACATCGCTTTTAAAAGAGATTGCTAATGCCATTACAACAAACTATCCGGAAGCAGAATTAATTGTCTTATTAATTGACGAACGACCAGAAGAAGTTACAGATATTGAGCGTTCAGTAAAAGCAGACGTAGTAAGCTCTACTTTTGATGAAGTTCCTGAAAATCACGTAAAAGTGGCCGAGCTTGTCTTAGAACGTGCTCGTCGTTTAGTTGAACATAAACGTGATGTAATTATTTTAATGGATTCGATAACACGTCTTGCTCGTGCTTATAACTTAGTAATCCCACCAAGCGGCCGTACATTATCAGGTGGTATCGACCCAGCAGCATTCCACCGTCCAAAACGATTCTTCGGTTCTGCTCGTAATATTGAAGATGGTGGTAGTTTAACAATTCTAGCAACTGCATTAGTAGATACAGGTTCCCGTATGGATGAAGTAATCTATGAAGAGTTTAAAGGGACTGGTAACTTAGAACTTCATTTAGATCGTCAACTTGCTGAGCGTCGTATCTTCCCAGCTCTTGACATTCGTCGTTCTGGTACACGTAAAGAAGAATTGCTCATCCCTGCAGAACAACTAGAAAAACTATGGGCAATCCGCAAAACATTCTCAGATGCACCTGACTTTGCAGAACGCTTCCTGAAAAAACTTCGCAGCACAAAATCAAACGAAGAATTTTTCGATAAACTTGATAGCGACATGAAAAAAGCAAAAGGTAAAGGGTTGCTATAAGTTGCCACTTAAGCGAGTGAGCAAAACCTCCGCGAGAATGGACAAAACGTTGCGCTATGTGGACAAAATCCAAGCGTGAATGGACGAAACGTTGCGCTATGTGGACAAAATCCAAGCGTGAATGGACGAAACGTTGCGCTATGTGGACAAAAACCATGCGCAAATGGACAAAATGATCCGCTTTTTGGACAAAACCTACGCAGATGGCAAATATTTTTTCTTGCGTTAAGGAATATTACTTGCTATAATCTTTTAGGTATGTAACGTGTGCATATGTAACTGACATATTCGGGTTATGTAAGGCACGGTTCGAATAATACTCTGTTCCGGATGGTTCAGGGCGAGAGGAGAAACGAATATGAAACAAGGAATTCATCCAGATTACAAAACTGCAACAGTAACTTGCTCTTGCGGTAACACTTTTGAAACTGGTTCAGTAAAAGAAAAAATCACTGTTGAATTTTGCAACGAGTGCCACCCATTCTATACTGGCCGTCAAAAATTCGCGTCTGCTGACGGACGTGTGGATCGTTTCAACAAAAAATACGGTCTTAAATAAGAATTTTATAAAATGCCTGCCAAGCAAATGCTGGCAGGCATTTTTTAAGTTTGTGCATAATTTGTTCGTTCAACTATGATGAAAAACGAGAAATGAGGTATGCTTGAATGGCGCAATTATTTTTTAAACATGGTGCTATGAATAGTGGAAAATCCATTGAAATTCTTAAAGTTGCTCATAACTATGAAGAACAAGACAAACCAGTATTAATTTTTACGTCGGGAATCGATACGAGAGATGAAGTAGGGTACGTATCAAGCCGAATTGGACTTCGCCGTAAAGCAATACCTGTATTTGATGAAACAAACCTGTTTGAATACGTGAAAAACTTCCCAGGAAAATTATATTGTGTTTTAGTAGATGAAGTACAATTCTTAACAAAAGAACATGTTTTACAATTAACTAAAATTGTCGACATTTTAAATATACCTGTCATGGGCTTCGGCTTAAAAAATGATTTTCAAAATGAACTATTCGAAGGTAGTCGCTACATGCTCATCTATGCTGACAAAATCGAGGAAATGAAAACGATTTGTTGGTTTTGCCATAAAAAAGCAACGATGAATCTACGTGTAGATGAAAACAACAAGCCTGTCTACACAGGAGAACAAATTCAAATCGGTGGCAATGATACATATTATCCTGTTTGCCGCCAATGTCATGTAAATCCACCTTTATAAAAGGTTGTAATTTCTTTATACTAAAAAAGAAAAACGCAATTGGCGGATAAATACCCGATTTAGGCGGATAACGCTAATCCACATAAAATATAAAAATCAATAACAGAGGTGAAACCATGTTTGATCGTCTACAAGCGGTTGAGGACCGTTACGAAAGATTAAATGAATTATTAAGTGATCCGGATATCGTAAGTGATAGCAAAAAACTTCGTGAATATTCAAAAGAACAATCAGATATTCAAGAGATGGTAGAAGTTTATCGCGAATATAAAAATGTCAAACAACAACTAGCTGATACGAAAGAAATGCTAGAAAACGAAAAAGACCCAGACATGTATGAAATGGTCAAAGAAGAATTCAATGAACTAAATGCGCAAATTCCAGAATTAGAAGAGCGCCTAAGAATCCTTCTTATCCCGAAAGACCCGAATGATGATAAAAACGTTATTATGGAAATTCGCGGTGCAGCAGGTGGGGATGAAGCGAATATTTTCGCAGGGGATTTATTCCGTATGTACACGCGTTACGCAGAAGCACAAGGCTGGAAAATCGACATTATGGAAGCAACACCAAACGCAATGGGTGGTTATAAAGAGGTAATCTTTATGATTAACGGGCAAGGTGCATATTCAAAATTCAAATATGAAAATGGTGCACACCGAGTTCAGCGTGTTCCAGCAACAGAATCACAAGGTCGTATTCATACTTCAACAGCAACAGTAGCATGTCTTCCAGAAGTTGAAGAAGTTGACGTAGAAATCCATGAAAAAGATATTCGTGTTGATACATTTGCATCAAGTGGTGCTGGTGGGCAATCCGTTAACACGACAATGTCCGCTGTTCGTATGACCCATCTTCCAACAGGTGTAGTGGTTTCCATGCAAGATGAGCGTTCACAAATTAAAAACCGTGAAAAAGCAATGAAAATCTTACGTGCTCGTGTAGCGGATATGTATATGCAAGAAGCACAAAAAGAAATTGATGCAACACGTAAATCAGCAGTAGGTACAGGAGATCGTTCTGAACGTATTCGCACATATAACTATCCACAAAATCGTGTCACAGACCACCGCATTGGTTTAACTCTGCAAAAACTAGATATCATTATGGAAGGCAAGTTAGACGAAATTATTGATGCACTAATGTTAGAAGAACAAGCATCAAAACTTGCCCACTTAAATGATGAAGCATAAAACAATTTTCGAGGCCCTTAAATGGGCTTCTTCTTATTTAGTGGACAAAGGTCGTGACGAAAATGCTGCAAGGCTACTATTGCAGCATATTTACCAAACAAACTATTCTGGTTTAATGATGCGAATGCACGATATCATATCAAATGATCAACTCGAACAACTTGAAAACTATGTGAATCAACATGCTTTAGGGCGCCCTGTGCAATATATTACAGGTGTCGAAGAATTTTACGGTAGATCCTACACTGTAAATGAATCAGTTTTAATTCCAAGACCGGAAACAGAAGAACTGATTGTTGCCGCGCTTAACCGAATACACAAACTATTTGGCAAAGATGCTTCAGTGAAAATTGCAGATATTGGAACGGGTAGTGGTGCCATTGCTATTACAATGAAGTGCGAAATGCCAAATGCGGAAGTAGTAGCAACAGATATTTCCGAATCAGCTCTTAAAACCGCACAAAAAAATGCACAATCTCACAATGCGCAAATTGAATTTCGTCTTGGTGATCTAACTGAACCGCTCCAAAATGAAAAATGGGACGTTATTTTATCAAACCCACCCTACATTAGTTATGAAGAAGCAAAAGAAATGTCGGAGGTTGTTTTGGAACACGAGCCACATTCAGCGCTTTTTGCAGAAGAAGACGGACTAATCCTTTATCGAAAACTTGCAGAACAATTGCCAACTTTATTAAAAAAGCCAGCTTTAATTGGTGTTGAAATTGGCCATTTGCAAGGAGAAGCAGTTGCGAAATTCTTTAAAACTAGCTTTCCTGAGGCGAAAATAGAAATTATAAAAGATATTAATCAAAAAAATCGTTTTGTTTTTTGTGAAATTGATGTATAAAAAGTTCTCTTCCTGCCAATTATGATGTCAGGGAGGGATTTAAAATGTTAAACGATTACGAGATTACAAGAGTAGAAAACGAGAAAGTAAATTATATTTTAAGTGTATTAAAATTAGTAGCCGGTGCAGTAGCCATTTTATGTTCAATTATTTTATTACCAAATTTAATAGATGAAGTTTATGAAACTAGAAACAGTACAATAGATAATTCATTAAAAATTCGCGTCGTTGCGAATAGTAACACAACTGCTGACCAACAACTTAAAAATGAGGTTGTGGATAGTTTACAGCCGATATTCACAGAAATTCAGAAAAATGAATTAAATGGTGTGGATAACGATGAAAGTTATGCACAACTAGCAACTTTTGTAGAAAAACATTATCCACAAGAAAATATTCAAATTAATATTGGAGATCATTTAATTCCGCCAAAGTTGGATGCAAATACGTTTTATCCGCAACATGTTTACAATTCACTTGTCCTTACAATAGGCAACGGACGTGGAGATAACTGGTGGTGCAGTATTTTCGGCAATGTGTGTGAAAGTGCACAAGAAAAAGAAGATGTAAAAGAAACAGAAAAAGAAGAACCTGAAGTGAAGTTCTTTATTTGGGAATGGATTAAGAAACTATTTAGCTAATTTATTCGAACAATTTTGAAAGTTATGCACAATAGTTGATAACTTATCCACAAACTGTGTATAACTGTAGTGATATACTCAAAAATAAAGGAGGGAGTAAGATGGAGACTATCCGATTGCTTGTGGATAAAAGTGGGGATAACGAGGGAATTTATTCACAAGCTGTGGATTTATTAAATAATGGGGAAGTTGTAGCCTTTCCAACCGAAACTGTTTACGGTCTAGGCGCAGTTGCAACAGATGATCGGGCGGTAAAAAAAATATTCGAAGCAAAAGGCCGTCCATCTGATAACCCATTAATTGTACATATTGGATCAATTGAAGATGTATTAAATTTCATAGAAGAAATTCCTCAAAATGCATTCAAACTAATGGATTCATTTTGGCCCGGCGCATTGACACTTATTATGAAAGTGAAACCTGGTGTATTTGCTCCAAGTGTTACAGCTGGGTTATCCACAGTGGGAATTCGAATGCCGGACCATGAAGTTGCACTAAACTTACTTAGAAAGTTACAAAAACCAATTGCCGCTCCAAGTGCAAACAGAAGTGGCAAACCAAGCCCTACGAAAGCTATTCACGTAGAGGAAGATTTGCGTGGAAAAATCCCGTTAATTCTCGACGGGGGTACTACTGGAATTGGTTTAGAGTCGACAGTGTTGGATATCACTGTAAACCCGCCAGTAATTTTACGTCCAGGTGGAATTACACAAGAGATGCTACAAGAAGTAATTGGGGAAGTTATTTTACCAAATAAAGAGCAGCAACAACTCGAAACAACACCAAAGGCACCCGGAATGAAGTACACACATTATGCTCCAGAGGCACCCGTTTATTTAATTGAGAGTGATCAACAAATAGTCGAAAATGCCATTATCCAACTAAAAAGTGATGGGAAACAGGTTGCTTTACTAGCTCCTTCCAACTTCCATTCATTAGGTGCTGACTATTTCTTTACTTTTGGCAACGAGGGAGATCAAGAAAGAATGGGTGCAAAACTATATGATGATCTACGCGCTTGCGATAAAACAAAGGCAAATATTATTCTCGTAACGACAACTTCAACAGAAGGAGTTGGCGCTGCAATTATGAATCGACTCGAAAAAGCTTCTGGTGGAAAATGGTATAAATAACTCAAGTAAGATTGGCTTTTAGGATGAACCTAATGGCCAATCTTTTTTATTGTTCCTCTAAAATCTATGTCGATGAAAAGCCATGATAATGGTAACTTCCTACGCATAAGATAGTAGAAATCTTAAATAGGAAAGAGGACAATACTTGCAGGAAATATTAACAGGACTCATTGTTGCTTTAGATGTAGTTGCACTATATCTACTCCTACCAGATGTGAAAAGACGTTTATTACTGTCTTTATGGACAGCCATTTTACATATGATATTCCCAATAATAGGATATACTTTAGGGAACTGGATGTTGACTTTGTTAACACATTGGTCAAATATTATATCCAGTGTCTTATTATTTTTTATTGGGCTTCAATTGATACTTTCGACAAAAAACCGACAAGTAATAGCGATTCCTATCGTAATTTTAGCAATAACAGCAAGTTTAGATACCTTTTCAGTTAGCATTTCTTTTGGTATGCTAAACTTACAAAAACATTTATTTATTATGAGTGCAGGAATATGGACCTTTGTTCTTTCCTATATCTCACTTCATCTTGCAAAAAGCCATATCCCTTTAAAAGGAGATGTTCTAAAATGGATTGCAGGGATTTCATTATTAACTATTAGTATCCTTACTTTCATAAATAGTCTTGATAATACTTAAAAGGAAGAGTGACAGCATGAATATCTATTTTATCTGTACTGGTAACACATGTAGAAGTCCAATGGCAGAGGCCATTTTAAAAGCACGAAGTATTCAAGGAGTTCAAGTAAAATCAGCAGGAATTTATGCTCTTGAGGGGGGCGAGATATCAGAAAATGCCAAAGCAGTACTAGAGCAAGATCAAATTAAGTTTGATCATATTACATCTCAAGTAAAGCAACAAGATATCGAATGGGCAGATTTAATTCTGACGATGACATTGGCGCATAAAAATATGATTCTACAATCGTTTCCAAATGCTCAAAACAAAACATTTACTTTAAAAGAATATGTTGCACCATATAGTTCAAAAGATGTATCAGATCCTTTTGGAGGAGATATTAATACGTATAGACAAACGTATGAGGAATTATCAAGATTAATTGACGATTTACATTTAAAAATTACTGGGGGTCGTACTACTGAATGAAGAACAATAAAAACTTTAACTTACGCAGAAAGTTAGTTTTATTCGTTGGAGTATTAGCACTTATTACGTACTCTACTAGTTTCATATTTATTCATTATTTGCATCCAATGTTCTTCTCAAAAATAATACCAAATCTAATAGTATTTGAATTTTTAACTTATGCTTTAGGTATTCTTTGGTCTAGTATTTTAGCAGCGATATTTAGTGTCATCTTAGTAAAACCATTACAAAATCTTGAGGAAACAGCAACACTTGTCGCAGAAGGGAAAATTGGACGAGATGTGGAAATTAGAAATTCTCGTGATGAAATCCAATCTGTAGCCGAAGCATTCCAATTAATGCTAACAAACTTAAGACAAATGGTTGATAGTATTGAAGGCAACTTCAAAAAAACAAATGAAACAATTATTAATCTATCAGATCAAACGGCCTCTGCTTCTCGAAAAGCAGAAGGAATTGCCGAAACAGTAAGTCAAATTTCTGAAGGCGCTGAAGCTTCTGCGGTGGCAGTTCAAGAAACAGTAGAAGCAATTGAAGATGTGCGATTATTAGCTTCAGAAGTAAATGAGCGTGCGTTGGATTCAGCTACTCAATCCAAAAAAATCATTAGCAATTTAGAATCTACAACAAACTCAATCCAAGGCTTAGTAAGTAGCATTCAACAAATTGCAAACGGTAATGAAAAAGCGCTAGATAATATCCACCAACTTGAAAAAAATGCAGAGCAAATCGAACGAATTATTAGTTTAGTAGGGGATATTGCAGCTCAAACAAATTTACTAGCTTTAAATGCTTCCATTGAGGCAGCTCGAGCAGGTGAGCATGGTAAAGGATTTGCTGTAGTTGCTGAAGAGGTACGTGGACTAGCAGATGAAAGTGGTAAGGCGGTTCAAGGTATAACTGCATTAATTAAAGCGATGCAAGAAAATGTGAATCTCGTTGTAAAACAAATGAAAGAACAAGTAACGTTTGCTGTAAAAGAATCTTCAAAAGTCTCGGAAACTACTGCTATAGTGGAAGGAATGGCTTCTAGCGTTAGAGAAATGGCTGATGCGGTTGTGGATATATCCCAATTAGTAGAAAGACAGATGATTAATATAGAAACTACTGCTCGACAATCCCAAGAAGTCGCGGCTATCGCAGAGCAAACATCAGCGGGAGCCCAAGAAGTTCGCGGTTCAACGGAAGAACAAGCTTATGCGATAGAACAAGTAGAGAAATTATCTCAAGATTTAAAACGTCAATCTGAGGAACTATACCGTATGATTCAACAGTTTGACCGTTCAAAATAAAATTCCATATTTTACTAATAGTGCTATAATAGTTATAGCACTATTTTTATTTTGGGGGGATAGTTATGAAGGGGAAGGGACTCACAAAAATGTTATTAACAAGTTGCTTTTTTCTAATTTTACTAGCTGGATGTAGCGGAGATAAAACAGAAACAACAACGGAAACAAGCAGTGCTCAACAAGAAGAAGGACAAGCATTAGATGAAACCTTAGTAGCAGAAGGTGAAAAAATTGCAAAATCTAACTGTATTGGTTGCCACGGGATTGATTTAGCTGGGGATATTGGTCCAAACTTACAAAACATTGCATTAACAAAGGAACAAATTGTAGAACTTCTAATTAAAGGAAGAAAAACAATGCCACCTGCAACAGCAAATGGACACGAGGAAGCCGTTGCGGAATATTTGTTGTCTTTAAAATAAGATATAAGTAGCCGTAAAGCCAACTTGTTTGTTGTCTCTATGGCTTTTTTCATGCACATATTTCAATAAAAAAGCAGACGCCCTTTTGAGACGTCCACTTTGAAAACTTTTTATTCTGTTACTTCAAACATTGTGCGAATCGCTGGGATTCCTGTTCCAGGGTGGTCTTCGCGATAAGTAAGCATCGGTCTTAAATAGTAAGTAGGTTGTGTTTGTTGTCCTTTATAGATAGAAGGGTAAATATCGATAAACTGATATCCTGGGTCGCCAGTTGCTTTCAATCGTAATTTGATTGTTCCTTGGCTATTGAATCCACAAATATAACCAATGTAAGAGTTGTTATATAAAACGCCTAAAGCATTATCGAATTCTGTCCACCCAGAACCTTTAATTTCAATGACAAACTCAGTTCCTACTGGTCCAGACGATGGTGTAATAGATGCAATGGAAGGTAAAATTCTTAAATACGTTTGACCATAAACTTCATCTCCAACTTTTAAGTCGATTAAGTGAGGGAGGCCTCCTAAATCATCTGGAATGTTAAATTTATGAGTTAATTTACCATCCGCATCGGTTTTTGCTTCGCCAATATCGAATACTTCTTCACCATAACCTTCAGCCGTTACGCGAGTACCTACCATCGTATGCCAATCAAATTTAATTGTTTCATTTTTTGGTAAACCAGAAGCAGTTAACACGACAGGCTCGCCAACCGTTCCTTCAGATTTGTCGATTGATACAGATACACCGTCTTTATTAACAGGGTCTGGCATTTTAATACCGCCATTTGCAGGTTGTGGAGCTTCTTCAACATAAGAAGCTGTTGTTACTGGTTGATCGCCTGTAATTTCAAAAGCAAAATAATGCGTATCGATGTAGTTTATCGCCGAGCTACTTCTACTTAAGTAAGGGAAGCCCATTGCACCACTTTCAACAGTAATACTATGCGTACCTGCTTTACCTGATGCGCGCACTACCGCTTTTGCTTTCCCGTTTGTCGTAATCGCTGTAATAATACCAGAGAAGTTGTTATCGTAGTTCAAGTGCCATAAACTCCCAAACATTTTCCAACTTAACCCTTCGCCTGTAACGGTAATTTCGGTACCAGGTGGGCCAGATTCAGGACTCATCGTAAAGACCGTTTCTACAAAAACGTTCGCTTTTGCAATAACCGCATCTTCTTGATAAATTAATAAATCATGATCGTCACCAAAGCCATCTGGAATTTTGAAAGACCCTTCCCATTTTCCAGCACCATCTGCAGTACCTTCTGCAACCGTTTTTTCAACTGGCTCAAAAGTTGTGCCGATAAATGAATAATTGTCTTCAATTTGGTAAGATCCAACCATATCTACCCATACTAATTTTACAGGTAAATCCGGTTTTAAAGATTCTACAGAAACCGCTATTTCATCGCCAATACGACCGCTTGGATTACTTAATGTCACTTTCCCTTGGAGATTTACTTCTGCTTCTTTTTCTTCAGGTTTTGCAGTTTCATTCGTTTCTTTGGATTCCGTCGATTTCGTTGTTTCTTCTGGTGCTTTTGTTTTCTCTTCGTTTGCGGCGTCAGTACATCCGCTAACTAGTAATAGTAGTGCGAAGAGTGCTACGGTTAGATGTTTTTTCATTATTATGCATCACCTTCTCCATCGGCTGGTTGCTGTTCAGCGTTTTCTCCTCCGCCTTCAGCTTCTTCCTTTGCTTTCGCTTCTGCCGCTGCTTTTGCCTCAGCAGTTAATTTCTCTTCAGCACCTTTTTCAAGTATCGTTAATTTCGATAAAGAAACATTGAATGGTTCGTGTGTATATTCTTTACCATCCACTTCAGCAATTAGTTTATAATCAAGTGTTCCAGTTGGGAAATCGTCTGGAATTGTCCATAAAACTGTCCAAAGTATTGTGCCTTCTTCACCATGAGGGCCCATTTTCATTTCGTATTCTTCGCCATTGCCTAATACAACTTTTACTTTTGCATCTTCAATCGTTGCATTTGTTTTACTGTCGATAACATTTGCGCGGAAAACAAGACTATGGCCTCTTTCAAAACGACTATCTACAACACAAACTGCATCTGCTTGGAAGTGTGAGTTAATTGTATCCCCTTTAACAATAACAGCTGCTTCTTCACTTGCTGCCGTCTCGGTTGTTTCAGCTTCTTCAGGTGTGCTTTGTTCAGTATCAACAACTTTAACTTCTTCTTCAGTACATCCTGCTGCAATCAATGCTGCTAGTAAAGCGCTTACAAACAAACTCCCCTTTGTTTTCCCTTTCATAACCTTCCCCCTTAAAATGTAATTAATTCACCATTTTTTCCAAAATAATGAAGTTACTTTCTATTATAATAGTGATAGGTCAATAGTCAATGGACAAAGTTTTGCATTATTTAACTATTATTAATAGAAAAAGGAGATAATCAGTTCTAATTTCGTTCAGAAGGATTTTCAAGCAATTTCGAATAAAGGTGAATGATTTTAGGGAAATATGTTTAAAAATCAATGAAAAAGTGAACGTTCTAATATTTGAAAGCGAAATCATTCGTATTTTAAGAAAAAGTTTATCGTGTTCTGTGTAAAATTCATGTTATTCTTATGCAATAAGTGGTACACTGATGATGAAACAATCGCGTAGGAGGTTACAAAAGTGAAAATCGCAATTTCTTCTGACCACGGTGGGAATAATTTACGTAAAGAAGTTATGTCACTTTTAGATGAACTAAACATTAGCTATGAAGATTTTGGCCCACAAAGTTCAGATTCAGTAGACTATCCGGATTTTGCAAGACCGGTTGCAGATGGTGTAGCAAGCGGGAAGTTTGATCGTGGTATATTAATTTGCGGAACTGGCATTGGGATGTCAATTGCTGCAAACAAAATAAAAGGAATTCGTTGTGCATTAGTACATGATGTTTTCAGTGCAAAAGCAACACGTTGTCATAATGATTCAAACATTTTAGCAATGGGTGAACGTGTAATTGGTCCTGGGCTTGCTTGTGAAATTGTAAAAGCATGGCTTGGTACAGAATTCGAAGGTGGTCGTCACGCTCGACGCATCGAAAAAATTACAGAACTTGAAGGGTAAGTGACATCTATGTCGTTTCAACATCTACAAGATCAATTAGCTCAACTGCTCAATGAAATGGAACAACAAGTCGATTTTCAACCAAAACAATTATTCGTCATAGGTTGCTCTACATCTGAGGTTGCGGGTTCTAAAATCGGAACTGCAGGAGCAATGGAAGTAGCAGAAGTACTGTATGCAGAATTAAATCGTTTTGCAAAAAAACACGATCTTTATTTAGTTTTCCAAGGCTGTGAACATATTAACCGCGCGTTAACGATGGAATATGAAGCAGCATTAAAATATTCGTACGAGCCGGTTGCAGTCATTCCTGTAAAACATGCAGGTGGCTCCATGTCGGCATACGCCTATACACAATTCGAAAATCCAGTGGTTGTCGAACATGTTCGTGCACATGCTGGAATTGATATTGGACAAACAATGATTGGAATGCATCTAAAAGAAGTAGCAGTGCCAATTCGTACTTCAATTCGTCAAATTGGGGATGCCATTGTAACAGTGGCAAAAACACGACCAAAATTAATCGGTGGTGAGCGTGCTATTTATATAAAAGTAGAAGAGTAGCATGCAGTATTTTCTGATAAGTTTGATAAAAATCTAAATTAAGATTTTTTCATTATATAAAAATACAAGATTTTTAGGGGGATTTGAACAATGGCATACGAAAAACTAGCAGCGCAAGACAAAGCGGTTCTAGAAGGAATTTTAGCAGAGAAAAAGCGTCAACAATTAAATATCGAGTTAATCGCATCAGAAAATATCGTTTCTGAAGCTGTAATGGAAGCACAAGGTTCTGTATTAACAAATAAATATGCAGAAGGTTACCCTGGTAAACGTTACTATGGTGGTTGCGAACACGTTGACGTAGTAGAAGATATTGCACGCGATCGTGTAAAAGAAATCTTCGGAGCTAGATTTGCAAACGTACAAGCCCATTCAGGTGCTCAAGCTAACATGGCTGTATACTTTACACTTTTACAACCAGGCGACACTGTACTTGGTATGAACCTTTCACACGGTGGTCACTTAACACACGGCTCACATGTTAACTTCTCTGGTATTCAATATAATTTCGTAGAGTATGGTGTTACAAAAGATACAAACGTTATTGATTATGAAGATGTTCGTGCAAAAGCATTAGAGCATAAACCAAAATTAATCGTTGCAGGTGCATCAGCTTACCCACGTGAAATCGACTTTAAAAAATTCCGTGAAATCGCGGATGAAGTAGGTGCATACTTCATGGTAGACATGGCTCACATCGCAGGTCTTGTAGCTGCTGGTGAACATCCAACGCCAGTTCCTTATGCACACTTCACAACATCAACTACACACAAAACATTACGCGGTCCTCGTGGTGGATTAATTTTAACAAATGATGAAGAGCTTGCGAAAAAAATTGACAAAGCAGTGTTCCCAGGAATTCAAGGTGGTCCATTAATGCACGTAATCGCTGCGAAAGCTGTTGCATTTGGCGAAGCATTACAACCAGAATTCAAAGAGTACGCAAAACAAATTAAATCAAACGCACGTAGCTTAGCTGAAACTCTAGTTGCTGAAGGATTAGAGCTTGTATCAGGCGGTACTGACAACCACTTATTACTAGTAAACGTAAAATCAGTAGGCTTAACTGGTAAAGTGGCAGAACATTTACTTGATGAAGTTGCCATTACAGCGAACAAAAATACAATTCCTTACGATGAAGAAAAACCATTCGTTACGAGTGGTATCCGTTTAGGTACTGCGGCTGTTACTTCTCGTGGCTTCAAAGAAGAAGACCTGAAAGAAGTAGGTTTAATCATTGCTAAAGTTCTTAAAAACCCTGAAGATGAAGCAGTAAAAGCAGAAGCGCGTGACCGTGTGAAAGCTTTAACTGACAAATATCCGATATACGAAGATTTAGTTACAAATATTTAATGTTGAAACCCTCGTTCATTTTGTGGACGGGGGTTTTTGATGGTCAGGGAGATCTTTTCACAAATTAGACTGATAAGGAAAACTTCATTCCCATCCATTCGACATAATGTTTTATGTTTAAACAATTTTTGATATACTATGCTAGATAAAGTGAATCTTCATTATATAGATGGGGAAAATAGTTAGGAGCGAACAACATTGAGCAAAGTTTATGTATTTGACCACCCATTAATTCAACACAAATTAACGTATATTCGTGATAAAAAAACAGGAACGAAAGAATTCCGTGAACTTGTTGACGAAGTAGCGACTCTTATGGCCTTTGAAATTACACGTGATTTACCTGTAGAAGAAATTGAAATCGAAACACCTGTACAAACGGCAAAAGCAAAAGTACTGTCAGGTAAAAAAATCGCCCTAGTTCCGATTTTACGCGCTGGTATTGGTATGGTTGATGGCGTACTTAAATTAATTCCAGCAGCAAAAGTAGGCCATATTGGTTTATATCGTGACCCAGAAACTTTAAAACCTGTAGAATATTATGTAAAACTTCCTGCTGATGTTGAAGAACGTGATTTCATCGTAGTAGACCCAATGCTTGCAACTGGTGGCTCTGCTGTAGAAGCGATTCATTCATTGAAAAAGCGCGGAGCAAAAAGCATTAAATTTATGTGTTTAATTGCTGCCCCAGAAGGTGTACAAGCTATTCAAGAAGAACACCCAGACGTGGATATCTATATTGCTGCGTTAGACGAAAAACTTAATGACCACGGCTATATCGTTCCAGGTCTTGGTGATGCGGGCGACCGTTTATTCGGTACGAAATAGAAAATTCGCACATAAATAGCAGGAAACCGCACATAAACTCGTCAAAACCGCACATAAATGGTATGAAACCGCACATAAACACACCAAAACCGCACATAAAAAATTAAACCGCGTCCTTCGTTTAGGCGAAGGGCGCTTCACAATGTAAAAGGATGGTGCAAGACATTTGACTAAAAAGTGGAAAGTGATGACGATTTTCGGAACAAGACCTGAAGCCATTAAAATGGCGCCCCTTGTTCTTGAATTGCAAAAACATCCAGACAAAATTGAATCAATTGTTACCGTTACAGCACAACATCGCCAAATGTTAGACCAAGTGCTCGAAACTTTTCAAATACAACCAGATTATGATTTAAATATAATGAAAGATCGCCAAACATTAATCGATGTAACGACAAATGCACTTCAAGGTCTTGATGAAGTCATGAAAGATGCAAGACCGGATATTGTGTTAGTTCACGGCGATACATCAACAACCTTTGTTGGAAGCCTTGCTGCATTTTACAATCAAATTGCAATCGGGCACGTAGAAGCTGGTTTACGCACAGGTAACAAATATTCTCCATATCCAGAAGAAATGAATCGGCAATTAACAGGTGTGATGGCGGATTTACATTTTGCACCAACAGAAAATTCCAAAGATAATTTAATAAAAGAAAATAAAAATATTGAAAACATTTTCGTGACAGGAAATACCGCAATTGATGCATTGAAAACTACTGTTCGAGAAAACTACTCTCACCCAGTATTGGACAAAATTGGGGATAGTCGTATGATTTTACTTACTGCCCATCGTCGAGAAAACCTCGGTCAACCAATGCGTAATATGTTCCGTGCAATTAAACGGATACTAGCTGAACATGAGGATGTGCAAGTAATTTATCCAGTACATTTAAATCCTGCAGTACGTGAGGTAGCTGATGAAGTCTTAGGAGATGATCCTAGAATTCATTTAATTGAACCTCTTGAAGTACTAGATTTCCATAACTTTGCGGCGCGTTCATACATGATTTTAACGGATTCTGGTGGGATTCAAGAAGAAGCACCATCATTAGGAAAACCAGTGCTGGTACTGCGAGATACAACAGAGCGTCCAGAAGGCATTGCTGCTGGTACGTTGAAGTTAGCAGGAACAGAGGAAGAAACAATCTATCAATTAGCCAAAGAATTACTAGAAGATGGCACGGCTTATGAAAAAATGGCTCATGCATCAAATCCTTATGGTGATGGATATGCTTCTGAACGAATTGTCAAGGCTTTGATTAGCTTTTTAGAAAGAAGTTAATAATATTGTGCAATAGTGAGAATAATTTTACAAATATTTTAATAATGCCTACAAAAGTGATGGGAATTTTAAATGAAAGTTGGAAATTAATCACATAATAACTTCATAAATTTGTCGACAATTTGACAAGATTTCAGTTGTTGTGAAGTTTTTCACCTGAACCAATTGACATCAAATTTCCCCTATTGTATGCTTACAAAGGGTAAGAATGATAAGGGTTTTGAGTCCGAAAATGGCCCCGAAACGCTTGTTATATCAAGTTTCTACTAGGTTGGCAGTTGAAATTAATCAGTTGTCAATTTGCAACGTTTTCAGGCGTCTGAATACTTAATGATTGCAAAGGAGAAAATGCGGTAAGAAAGAAATTTCTCGAAAAGACGACAAATTTCTGTGAATAAATCAGATTTTTCGACATCAAATTTTCCGCGTGCATCCCATTATACTACGCTTGATTTCCTATAAGTAGAGAGCGATTAGACACTTTACTCGAAAAAGATTTGGGAGATAAATTGCCAATGCTAGATTTGCATCACATTTTCGCTATGCAGAAGAAAGCGTTATTTTTTTTGCTTGCTCTCTGTGCATTAGGATGGGGCTTCACCTCGCATCCTACGATATTTGCTGGTATTGCTGTCGGTGCTTGCTTTGGTACATATAACTTTTGGATTCTTGTTCGAAGAATGGACAAGTTTGATCGTTCCTTAAGTGAAGGGAAAAAAGTAGTATCACTCGGTTCGGCTTTACGCTTTGGATCAGGTATTGCAGCAGTCGCAATCGCAATTACGTTGCCACAATATTTCCACTTAATTAGCACGGTGATAGGGCTAATGATTCCATACGTTTTCCTGAGTGTAGGGGTATTCGTATATTTAGTAAGAAACAATAAGGTAACTAGAAAGTGAGGTGAATGCAATAATGAATCATGGATCTCCAGAGTTAACTTTGGACCTAGGTGCCTTTTCACTCACGTTCAATTTATCCACAGTTCTAATGTTAGTTATTACAGCTGTTGTAGTGTTTTTAATCGCATTTATTGCAACTCGTAACTTAAAGCTGAAACCAACTGGCATGCAAAACTTTATGGAATGGATAATGGACTTTGTTAAAGGTATTATCAAAAGCAACATGGATTGGAAAACAGGTGGTCGTTTCCACATCTTAGGTATCACACTTATTATGTTCATCGCCGTTGCCAACTTGTTAGGCTTACCATTCTCAGGGATTATCATTAACGATCAATTATGGTGGAAATCCCCAACAGCTGACCCGACTGTTACATTAACATTAGCATCAATGGTAACGGTGTTAGCTACTTTTTATGGTATTAGAATGCAAGGTAGCAAACATTATTTCGGTACATTCTTCCAACCAATGTCATTTATGTTCCCATTAAAGATTATTGAGGAGTTTGCTAACACTTTAACGTTAGGTCTTCGTCTTTACGGTAACATTTATGCGGGTGAGATTTTACTTGGTTTACTAGCTGGTCTAGCTGGTTCAAGCGTTTTTGGATTCGTAGGTGCCATTATTCCAACAATGGCATGGCAAGGATTCTCAATCTTCATCGGCTTTATCCAAGCCTTCATTTTCACTATGTTAACAATGGTTTACTTATCACATAAAGTGAGCGCAGACCATTAATAAAAGCTTTTAGTGTAAAACATTAGATGCTTAAAATAAAAAATTATAAACAATTCCAAGGAGGAAATTTAACAATGACAGGTTCATTAGGTTTATTAGCAGCAGCAATCGCAATCGGTTTAGGTGCACTTGGTGCAGGTATTGGTAACGGTCTTATCGTTTCACGCACAGTAGAAGGGATCGCTCGTCAACCAGAAGCTCGTGGCGTTCTTCAAACTACAATGTTCATCGGGGTAGCGTTAGTTGAGGCCCTACCGATCATCGCAGTAGTAGTAGCATTCATCGTAATGAACCGATAATTATCGGTTTAACATGTGGCGAAGAGTTTTCCACAAGAAGAACTTCGCCATTCCTTTTGTTTTAACTATTAATAGAAGTACAACACATAGATTAAAATCCTGTTGCATTTTTGCAATATGGTAGCTTGTATACATTATTTGAAAGCTCTTGAAGGGAGTGAAACAATCGTGAATTTAGATTATTTAGTACTAGGTTCTGGCGGTCACTTTAACGGTGGAGACGTTATTGCAACTCTAGTTATTTTCCTAATCTTAATGTTCCTTCTTAAGAAATTTGCGTGGGGTCCATTAATGGGCATGATGCAACAACGTGAAGAGTTAGTTGCTAGCGAAATCGAAGCAGCTGAAAACGCTCGCAAAGAATCGGCAAAAGTTTTAGAAGAACAAAAAAGCCTTTTAAAAGAAGCTCGTACAGAAGCACAAACTATTGTGGAAAGTGCGAAAAAACAAGGTGAAATTCAACGTGATGAAATTATCACAGCAGCACGTGCAGAAGCTAACCGCTTAAAAGAATCTGCTGTACGTGAAATCGAAACTGAAAAAGAAAAAGCAATCGCTGCAGTTCGTGCAGAAGTCGTTTCACTATCAGTTCTTGCTGCATCTAAAGTTCTTGAGAAAGAAATTTCTGAAGAAGACAATAGCGCATTAATTAAAGAAACGATTGCGAAGGCAGGCGAAGCGAAATGAGTCAAGTAGCGAAACGTTATGCGCAAAGCTTGTTTCAATTAGCTCAAGATAAACAAGTGGTAGATGAAGTTAACACTGATTTAGATGAGCTAGTAAAAGTAATTGAAACAACTCCAGAATTGCTTTCATTACTTTCATCGCCAAAGTTCTCTATTGAACGCAAAAAGCAAATCGTAGCTGAGATCTTTGCAAGTGCTAACGCTATTGTTGTTAACACTTTACAACTTCTTATTGATAAAAAACGTGTTAACGAAGCAATAAGTTTAGCATCTGAATATAAAGTGCTAGCTGCTGGAGCTCAAGGTTCTGCGGAAGCAACAGTTTACTCAACTCGTGAACTTACAGATACAGAGAAAAATGACATTTCTACTGCATTTGGTAAATTAGTTGGGAAAGAAAAATTAATTATTAAAAACGTAATCGAACCATCATTACTTGGTGGAGTTCGTGTTCAAATCGGCAACTACATTTTTGATAACACTGTAGCAAACAAGCTAGAGGGTTTAAAACGTACGTTAGTTGGTTAATTCATAAGAAATGTGAGAGGTGACATTCATGGGCATCAAAGCTGAAGAAATCAGCGTGCTGATCAAAAAGCAGATTGAAAATTACCAATCTGAATTAGAAGTAAGCGAAGTTGGTACGGTAATCACAGTTGGTGACGGTATCGCTCGTGCTCATGGCCTCGACAACGTCATGGCTGGAGAGCTATTAGAGTTCTCTAACGGTGTTATGGGTATGGCTCAAAACTTAGAAGAAGGTAACGTTGGTATCATTATTCTAGGTAACTACCTTGGCATCAAAGAAGGCGATGAAGTTCGTCGTACAGGTCGTATCATGGAAGTACCAGTTGGTGAAGAACTAATTGGTCGCGTTGTTAACCCACTTGGTCAACCAGTGGATGGACAAGGCCCAATCAACACTACAAAATCTCGTCCAATCGAAAGTCCAGCTTTCGGAGTAATGGCTCGTAAATCAGTACATGAACCATTACAAACTGGAATTAAAGCGATTGACGCATTAGTACCAATCGGTCGTGGTCAACGTGAGTTAATCATCGGTGACCGTCAAGTTGGTAAAACTTCGATCGCAATCGATACAATCCTTAACCAAGCAGACCAAGATATGATTTGTATCTACGTTGCTATTGGTCAAAAAGAATCTACAGTTCGTGGAGTAGTTGAAACATTACGTAAACACGGTGCATTAGATTACTCAATCGTTGTAACTGCATCTGCTTCTATGCCAGCTCCATTATTATACTTAGCTCCTTATGCTGGTGTATCTATGGCTGAAGAGTTCATGTTACAAGGTAAACACGTATTAATCGTATATGATGATTTATCAAAACAAGCAGCTGCTTACCGTGAGCTTTCATTATTATTACGTCGTCCTCCAGGTCGTGAAGCTTACCCTGGTGACGTATTCTACTTACACAGTCGTTTATTAGAACGTGCTGCAAAGTTAAACGAAACTTACAAAAACGGTTCTATTACAGCTCTTCCATTCGTTGAGACACAAGCTGGGGATATCTCTGCATACATCCCAACAAACGTTATCTCAATCACTGATGGACAAATCTTCTTACAATCGAACCTTTTCCACTCAGGTGTACGTCCAGCGATTAACGCCGGTCTTTCTGTATCACGTGTAGGTGGTTCTGCTCAAATTAAAGCAATGAAAAAAGTTGCGGGTACACTACGTCTTGACTTAGCTGCATTCCGTGAACTTGAATCATTCGCTCAATTTGGTTCAGATTTAGATAAAGCTACTCTTGCTAAACTTGAACGTGGTAAACGTACGGTTGAAGTATTAAAACAAGACCTTAACAAACCAATTAAAGTTGAAAAGCAAGTAACAATTCTTTATGCTCTAACTCGTGGTTTCTTAGATGATATTCCAGTACAAGATATCGTTCGTTTCGAAAATGAACTTTATAGCTGGTTAGATGTAAACCACACAAAAGTTTTAGATCATATCCGTACAACAAAAGATCTTCCAGCTGATGATGAGATGGCAGCAGCATTAAACGAATTCAAAAAGACGTTTGCTAAATCAGAATAAGCAATCTAGTTGTTAAACGTGTGATATTTGATTAAAAACTTAAAGGTGGTGAAATACCAGTGGCAAGCTTACGCGAAATAAAAAGCCGTATTAACTCTACGAAGAAAACGAGTCAAATGACAAAAGCCATGCAAATGGTTTCTGCTTCTAAAAGTAAACGTGCTGAGATGAATGCAAAAGCATATGTTCCTTACATGGAAAAAGTACAAGACGTGGTTGCAGCAATCGCGGGTGGTACAAGTGATGCTTCACATCCAATGTTGGTGTCTCGTCCTGTTAAGAAAACTGCTTATCTTGTAATCGGTTCTGACCGTGGTCTAGCAGGTGCTTATAACTCAAGCATTTTACGTCAATTAACACGTACTTTAAATGAACGTCATAAATCAAGAGATGAATATGTGATTTTGGCAATCGGTCGTGTTGCTCGTGACTACTTCGTTAAACGTGGATACAACGTAATTGATAGTATTGTTGGTTTACCTGACCAGCCTACATTCTCTGACGTAAAACAAATCGCTCGTAAAGCTGTTGGTATGTTCGCTGATGGTACATATGATGAACTTTATATGTACTATAACCACTTTGTCAGTGTTATTTCACAAGAAGTTACTGAGAAAAAGGTATTACCAATTACTGATTTAGCTCCAAAAGCAAGTGAAGGTTTAACAGCTTCTTATGAATTTGAACCATCTGCGGAGGCAATTCTAGAAGTGTTACTACCTCAATATGCTGAAAGTTTAATTTATGGTGCTTTATTAGATGGTAAAGCCAGTGAACATGCTGCTCGTATGACAGCGATGAAAACAGCAACTGATAACGCTAATGAACTTATTGGCAACTTATCACTTGTTTATAACCGTGCTCGTCAAGCGGCGATTACACAAGAAATTACAGAAATCGTTGGTGGAGCTGCAGCCTTAGAATAGTTGCGCACCAACTCGGATAAATCGACGGATCTGGCAAAGAGCTTCCTTTTTAGAGTTACTAAAGTGGGTGCACACATTTTAGTCATTCTTAAAAACGAAGTATCTTGCCTATGAAGTTTTTAGGAAGACAGCAATCGTGATAAGCGAGTTGCTCGACACCAATCTCGATAGGAGGGTACACAGGAATGAATAAAGGACAAGTTATTCAAGTAATGGGTCCGGTTGTTGACGTTAAATTCAGCAACGGTCAATTACCAGCAATCTATAACGCTTTAACTGTTAAGATTGAACGTCCAAACCAAGAAGCAACTACTTTAACATTAGAAGTAGCTCTTCATTTAGGTGACGATTCTGTCCGCACAATTGCCATGTCATCAACTGACGGCTTACAACGTGGTGCAGAAGTTACAGACTTAGGAAAAGCAATCTCTGTTCCAGTTGGTGACGTAACTTTAGGACGTGTATTTAACGTACTAGGAGAAGTTATCGACTTAGGAGAAGAAATCGCAAGTGATGCTCGTCGTGATTCAATCCACCGCGAAGCTCCAAAATTTGATGAATTAACTACAGAAGTACAAATCCTTGAAACAGGTATTAAAGTAGTAGACTTATTAGCACCTTATATCAAAGGTGGTAAAGTAGGTTTATTCGGTGGTGCCGGTGTAGGTAAAACTGTATTAATTCAAGAGTTAATTAACAACATCGCACAAGGTCACGGTGGTATCTCAGTATTCGCGGGTGTAGGTGAACGTACTCGTGAAGGAAATGACTTATTCCACGAAATGAGTGACTCTGGCGTTATTGGTAAAACATCAATGGTATTCGGTCAAATGAACGAGCCACCTGGAGCACGTATGCGCGTTGCTTTAACTGGTCTTACAATGGCTGAATATTTCCGTGATGAACAAGGTCAAGACGTATTATTATTCATCGACAACATCTTCCGCTTTACTCAAGCAGGTTCGGAAGTTTCTGCCTTACTTGGACGTATGCCTTCAGCGGTAGGTTACCAACCAACACTTGCTACAGAGATGGGTAACTTACAAGAACGTATCACTTCAACAAACAAAGGTTCTGTTACTTCAATCCAAGCGATTTACGTACCAGCCGATGACTATACTGACCCAGCTCCAGCAACAACTTTCGCTCACTTAGACGCAACAACTAACTTAGAGCGTAAATTATCTGAGATGGGTATCTATCCAGCCGTGGATCCACTTGCTTCAACTTCTCGTGCACTATCACCTGAAATCGTTGGTGAAGAACACTATAATGTTGCTCGTGGCGTTCAAATGACGTTACAACGTTATAACGAATTACAAGATATCATCGCAATCTTAGGTATGGATGAATTATCTGATGAAGACAAGCAAACAGTAGAACGTGCTCGTCGTATTCAATTCTTCTTATCACAAAACTTCCACGTAGCGGAACAATTCACTGGTCAACCAGGTTCTTTTGTACACGTAAAAGACACTGTTCGTTCATTCAAGGAAATTCTTGAAGGTAAATACGATCACTTACCAGAGGATGCTTTCCGTTTAGTAGGTAGCATTGAAGAAGTAGTAGAAAAAGCGAAAAGCATGGGCGTAGAGGTATAATTTTAGGGACGAGGAGGAAAAAATATGAAGACAGTTCAAGTCAATATTGTCACTCCCGACGGCCCAGTATACGATTCAGAAGTCGCAATGGTTATCGCAAAAACAGTTTCTGGTGAAATTGGGGTTCTTCCTGGACATATTCCAATGGTAGCTCCCTTAGCAATTGGTGCAGTTACACTTAAAAAAGATGGCGGTTCACAAGAGATTGTTGCAGTTAGCGGTGGTTTTATTGAAGTTCGTCCTGACAAAATTTCAATTTTAGCTCCAGCTGCTGAAGTTGCATCAAGTATCGATGTAGCACGCGCAAAAGAGTCAATGAAACGTGCTGAGGAACGCCTTCAAAAGAAACAAGATAACATCGATTTCAAACGCGCTGAGCTTGCTTTAAAACGTGCGATTAATCGTATCAGCGTTCATGAGGGTAATAATCAATAATAATTTAAAAAGCGGGCAGGTTTACTGTCCGCTTTTTCATATGTCTAAATAACGGAGGAAACGTTGAATGGAAGTATACCAAGCTTTAGGCCTACAAGCGATTTTAGGGCTATTTTCTCATATATTTTTTATCGGAATTACTTTTTATGCTATTCAATCTTTCCGATTTGATCAACTGTTTAAAAAAGGACGTACATTTCAAATACAATTAGTTTATATTTTACTAAGCATTGCCATTGGTTCGAGTGTGTCAAATTTTGTTTTAGAAATTACAAATTGGTCTCGACAATTACCTTATCTTTTTTCATAATTCGAACATACTATATAGACAAAGGCAGCAAGTTATATGCCTTGTAAGGACAAATGAAATTCGTTTGCCGTTACAACACATATAGATTTAATTTTTCCCATCCTATGTTGATTTACACGTGTAAAAATTTGCCGCACAATGAAGATTTTATATATTTCCTGGGTAATATTGTTGAAAATTGTACACCTCAATAAAAAATTCACCAATATGTTTTATTACGCGTAATATAATGTGTAGATAATTATTGAAAAGTACCGTAAAATAGTGATTTGGATGCTTGTTTAACTAAATAAAAAGCAGTAACATAGTGATAGTTTGTGTGTTTTATAAACTAACAAAATGTTTTGTAATGACAGTTTTGGACAATTGAATTCGGAGGGACGAATTGTGGAGAAAATCATTGTTACGGGAGGCCAAAAATTACGTGGAGTCGTAAAAGTTGAAGGAGCCAAAAATGCCGTACTACCAATTCTAGCTGCATCTTTACTAGCTTCAAAGAGTATTAATATTATAAAAGACGTTCCGAATTTGGCGGATGTTCATACAATAAACGAAGTACTCAAAAGCTTAAATGCTACAGTAGAATATAATGAAAATAATAATGAAATTTATATAAATGCCCAACAAAAATTATCAAGTGAAGCACAGTTTGAATATGTAAGCAAAATGCGTGCATCAATACTTGTTATGGGTTCTTTACTTGCTCGTAATGGTTATGCTCGTGTTGCGTTGCCTGGTGGATGTGCAATCGGTTCTCGACCAATTGAATTGCACTTAAAAGGCTTTGAAGCAATGGGTGCAAAAATTTCATTTGGCCATGGTTTTGTGGAAGCAAAAACAATCGGTGGGTTACATGGTGCAGAAATTTATTTAGACTTCCCAAGTGTGGGGGCAACAGAAAACATTATGACAGCTGCTGCATTAGCGAAAGGTACTACAATCATTGAAAATGCAGCAAAAGAGCCAGAAATTGTTGACTTAGCTAATTTTATTAACAGTATGGGTGGTCGAATTATCGGTGCTGGTACAGATACGATTCGAATCGAAGGTGTACCTGAACTTCATGGAACAACTCATCATGTAATACCAGATCGTATTGAAGCAGGAACGTTCATGGTTGCCGCAGCTATTACTAGAGGCGATGTATTTATTGAAAATGCAGTACCTGAACATATGACAGCATTAATTGCGAAATTACGTGAAATGGGTGTTGAAATTTTAGAGGAAGGTGACGGCTTACGTATCCGTGCGACAGATCCTCTAAAAGCAGTTGATATTAAAACAATGCCTCATCCTGGTTTCCCAACAGATATGCAAGCTCAAATGATGGCACTTCTTTTAACTGCAAATGGAACGAGTATCATTACTGAAACTGTGTTTGAAAATCGATTTATGCATGTTGAAGAATTCCGCAGAATGAATGCACAAGCAAAAATCGAAGGCCGTTCTGTTTTTATTGAAGGACCTGTGAAATTACAAGGTGCCGAAGTTTCAGCAACGGATTTACGTGCTGCAGCTGCCTTAATTTTAACTGGCTTAGTTTCTGAAGGTGTAACACGCGTTACGAAGCTTCACCACCTAGATCGTGGCTATGTGAACTTCCACAAAAAACTTGCTGCTCTTGGTGCCAATATTGAACGTGTTGTAGATATGGACTTAGAGCAAACACCGCAGTTAACGATTGAAATCTAAACTTTGCCCATTTTAATTTATCTATTTTACTTAAAAATATGTTTTAAATAGTTAAATTATGACCTATGAACGACAAAATTCTTTAAAAGAGTTTTGTCGTTTTTTTATTCTCGTGACCCTCAGTAAGTATATCCAAATTTCACTTGCTAATACTCATATTTTCTCCTTCAATATCATAAGTACTATGTATGAAAAAAATTAAGAGATATAGACATTTGGTAGTTGTCGCATCAATTTTCGGTTTTATATCTGTGCTCTTTTTCTTTCCATTCATTTTTAAGGAAGCGGATCAAAAACTTGAAGCAGCATCAGAAAAAAAGGAAGAGAAAATCGTGAACGCATGTGAATTAACAATCCATGTTAGTGGCAGTGAAGAACCCATTGATTTAGAAGAGTATGTAATCGGTGTCGTATCTGCAGAAATGCCTGCTAACTTTCATCCTGAAGCATTAAAGGCACAAGCAATTGCAGCAAGAACTTATGTATTAAAATCAACAGATTATGGAAAGACAGCAATCGAACCAACCGTAGCAAAGCAAGTTTTTTATGATCCAAATACACGAAAAGCAAATTGGGACGAGTCTTTTGAAGAGTATGAAAATAAAGTAAGACAAGCAGTTGAAAGTACTAAAGGTGAAATCATTAACTATAATGGGGAACTTATAACGGCAATGTTCCATTCAATGAGTAATGGCATGACAGAGAGTTCAAAAAACTATAGTGGGACAGAACTTCCTTATCTACAATCCGTAGCAAGTACAGATTTTCAATATGCGGATAACTATGAAATGGAGAAAAGCTTCACGATTAATGAATGGAATCAACTGCTAAATACGAATTTGACCTTAAATCAGCTTAAAAACATCCGTATCAAGAGAAACAATACAGGGAGGGTAGAAACTGTTATTGTTGGCAAAAACGAATGGGCAGGGCGAGACGTGCGAACTTTACTCGACTTACGCTCAACAGATTTCCGAATTGAAGTAAAAGGTGAAAAAATCGTAGTGACAACAGAAGGATATGGCCATGGTGTTGGAATGAGTCAATATGGAGCTGATGCAATGGCTGATAATGGTGCAACTGCTCATGAAATTATCCAACATTATTATAAAAATACAAATATTGAAAAAATAACTTGCAAATAATAGAAATTTTTTTCCATAATGTGTTTAGAATTGTAAAATCTTGTTCACACTTCAATCAGAGGTGATGAACATGAGAGAAGAAAAACAAACTACTCCTTCTCCTAATAAAAACAGTTGGCAGAAAAAGCCATGGTTTTGGCCGTCAATCTATGCAGGAATCGCAGCAGTGTTAATCGGTCTAATTTTCAGTTATAATGCAATCATTAATGATGATGAAGAAAAGGAAGTTGCATCGAATGAAGAAACAACTTCTAATGAAACAGTCATCGAAACAAATGCTCGCCAGGAAACATTGAAATATCCTTTCAGTGAAGATCATTTAGACAATGTACAAGTGTTACAAGACTTCTATGATGTAACAGCTGATGAAGCAACAAGAGAAAATGCATTGTTGGTATTTAACCAAACATTCTCTACTTCATCTGGTGTATCACTTTCTGTTAATAGCGAGCCATTTGAAGCACTTGCTGCCATGAGCGGTGAAGTGACAGAAGTAAAATTAGATGCATTTACTGGAAATAAAATCGTGATCACGCATGCGAATGGCATGGAAACACGTTATAGCTCAGTTACTGATATCCTTGTTAAAGAAGGAGATACAGTCGAACAAGGCCAACCATTAGGTACGACAACTGAAAACGAATGGAATCCAACAGCTGGAAACCATCTCCACTTTGAAGTATTACAAGATGGAGAACACGTTAACCCAAGAAATTTCTTAGCTTTCTAATTTGACAAGATTCATTCTTTTGTACAAGCAATAAGCGAGAACGTCCATAATCCCTAAAACGTTGAAACCGACGAAATTTTTCCTAATTTCAACGTGAACAGTGGAATTATGGGCGTTTTTGCAGTTTTGTTTGTAAAAATGGTTCTTAAATCACGGAAAACCTCATATGGTGAATAAACGTTAAATCGCTAGTTGCAAAAATTTCAATGAAACACTCACAATATGAACATGTTGAAGAAGACACCTCTCGTTAGCAAAACGGCACATTCTTATATCCGATAGAAAGGAAGAGAACGTGCACGAGCACATTCGGCATCGCTGCGTTCGGCTTGGAGAGCTGCTGATCGAAACAGGTGAGACGGTTCGTGTCCTTGCGAAAATGACGGGTTATTCGAAAAGTACAGTGCATAAAGACTTAACCGAAAGACTATTCCTAGTCAATGAAGAATTAGCAAATGAAGTAAAAGAAATATTAGCATATCACAAATCGATTCGTCATTTACGAGGAGGCGAGGCAACCCGTAAGAAATGGCAGTCCCGACAAAAACAATGAAAGAGCATTTAGTTTGGCTTTAATTACGAAGTCAACTAAATGCTTTTTTATTGTACCGCTTTCTTTTATGTACCCGGTACGCAAACAATTCTGAATTGTTTGCGTACCGGGTACAGGCACAATTTCACCGCATTCTTTAGTTTTTAGAAATTTGTAATACAACTGTAACAGCATTGAAATTAAAGATGTAATTACTACTCGAATATGATAAAATAGTCTAGATTAAGATAACTATTTGAACGTGAACCATGTTGGAATTGGCGGGAAGGAGAAATATACATATGTTTTCAAAAGATATTGGGATCGACCTAGGAACGGCAAACGTCCTAATTTATGTTAAAGGTAAGGGAATCGTTTTAAATGAGCCTTCCGTCGTAGCAATAGATAAAAACTCAAACAAAGTACTTGCTGTTGGGGAAGAAGCGCGCCAAATGGTAGGTCGTACACCAGGAAATATCGTTGCGATTCGCCCACTTAAAGATGGGGTTATTGCTGACTTCGACGTGACAGAAGCAATGTTAAAACATTTCTTAAATAAGCTCGATTTAAAAGGATTTTTCTCAAAACCACGCATTCTAATTTGCTGTCCAACAAACATTACAAGCGTGGAGCAAAAAGCAATTCGTGAAGCAGCCGAAAAATCAGGTGGGAAAAAAGTTTACTTAGAGGAAGAACCAAAAGTTGCTGCAATCGGTGCAGGAATGGATATTTTCCAACCAAGTGGAAACATGGTCGTCGATATCGGTGGAGGTACGACGGATATTGCTGTCCTATCAATGGGCGATATTGTAACAAGTGAATCCATCAAAGTAGCAGGAGACGTTTTCGATAATGACATCTTGCAATACATAAAAAAAGAGTACAAATTACTAATTGGTGAACGTACTGCTGAAGCGATTAAAATTAATATTGGTACGGTTTACCCAGGGGCACGAGACGAATCAATGGATATTCGTGGTCGTGACATGGTAACTGGTTTACCAAGAACAGTAACAATTCATTCTTCAGAAATAGAAAAAGCTCTTCATGAATCCGTTTCATTAATTGTTCAATCAGCGAAAAACGTGCTAGAAAAAACACCACCTGAATTATCAGCCGACATTATTGATCGTGGCGTGTGTATTACGGGAGGCGGTGCGCTTCTACACGGAATGGACCAACTATTAATCCAAGAACTTAAAGTACCAGTTTTTGTAGCAGATAATCCAATCGATTGTGTAGCAATTGGGACAGGTTTAATGTTAGATAATATTGATCGTTCTCCTGGTTCAAGAATTTAAACATATCGATATTTTATTGAAATAGTTTTGTAAACTTATTACTATACAATAATAAAAAGAGGTGAATTTAGTTGTTTAAAGGGTTTTACACAGTTGCTTCAGGCATGATTGCGCAACAAAGAAAAACAGAAGTATTAACAAATAATATGGCAAATGCAAATACACCTGGGTATAAGGCAGACCAATCAACAATACGTTCATTTCCTGATATGCTACTTTCCGCAAGAGGTGTAACAAATATCCCGACTGAACAGGGCATTAGTACATTAAAAACGGGTGAAATCGGTGCGATTAACACTGGCGTATATTTACAAGAAACACTAGCAAACTATATGCAAGGTACGCTTATGGAAACAAATCTTACAACAGACTTTGCTTTAATTAACGGGGCAATGCCAATAGATGAAGAATCTGGTCAAGCAGGTACAATCTTTTTCCGTCTTGAGCATCCTGAAGGTGGAGAAGCATATACTCGTAACGGAAACTTCACGATTGACGGCCAAGGATATTTAGTTAATCCTCAAGGTTTATACGTGCTTTCAGATGAAGGAGAGCGTATTCAATTACAAAATGAAGATTTCCAACTTTCTCAAGATGGGCGCATTTTAGTGGATGGTCAGCAAGTGGCAACATTAGGCGTTTCTTTCTCAGCAAATCCTGATGTTCTTTTAAAACAAGATAATGGATTATTCCGTTCGATTGACGGTGAAGTTTTACCATCTGCTTATGGACAAGATGGCGTAACCTTTGCACTACAACAAAGCTTTTTAGAAGGTTCCAATGTGGATTCTGCTCAATCGATGACAGAGTTACTTACGGCATATCGTGCTTTTGAAGCAAATCAAAAAGTGTTACAAGCATACGATAAGAGCATGGATAAAGCAGTAAATGAAATCGGAAAAGTGTAGTTGGAAAGGAGAATAAAACATGATCCGTACAATGATCACAGCGACAAATACATTAGGTCAATTACAACAACAAATTGATACAATCAGTAACAATATTTCTAACAGCAATACAACAGGCTATAAGGCGAAAGAAGCCCGTTTTTCAGAACTTTTATACCAACAATTTGAAAACGACCAAATGGATCCTACAGTTCGTCAATCACCTGTTGGAATTCGTTACGGTGTAGGTGCTCAAGTTGCGCAAATTCAAATAAATACAAAGCAAGGAAGTTTACAAAATACAGATCGTGATTTAGACCTTGCTTTTACGAAAGAAAATCAATATTTCAACATTATTATGCCAGACGGAGAAAATGGCCAACGCACAGTTTATTCTCGTCAAGGTGACTTTTATGTAACACCTGTTAACAATGGACAAGTGATGCTTGTTAATCATGATGGCTATGCTGTTGCAGATTCAACTGGAAACGCAATCACTTTTGCCGAAAATGTGAAAAACTTTAATTTACTAGAGGATGGAACGTTATTAGTAAATTATCCAGATGGTACAACACAAGGCTTTGAATTAGCGGTTACACAAGTTGAAAAACCTCAAACGATGGAAAGATTATCAGGTACGTATATAGCTGTACCAACGAATCTTGATGAATTAGGCTTAAATGAGGCAGATCTTTATACGAATTTACAAGGTGGTTTACGCACAGAAATCGGTATTGCAAATGGGAAACTTGAGATGTCAAATGTCGATATTTCTAAAGAAATGACAGACCTAATTAATGCACAACGCTCATACCAATTTAGTTCTCGTGCAATTACGATCGCAGACCAAATGTTAGGGTTAATTAACGGGATTCGATAAATAACCCGTAGATAAGTATACCCTCTATTTCAAATAATAAGCGCTAATGTATTACAAAAGTACGTTTTAAAGGGAGAACGGCCAATGACTAACTTAAAAAGTAACTCGACAAAGCCGAATGTTCCTCAAGAAGAAAAGGAAAAACGAACTGCAAGATTTTCGGAAAGACCAGTTCGTTGGTACAGCTTCCGACTTTTTCCGATTTGGTTAAGATTACTTATTGTTTTTATTTTATTATTCCTTGCAATTTGCTTTGGTGTAATGATTGGTTATGGGGTCATTGGAGAAGGAAATCCGCTTGATGCTCTAAAATGGGGAACATGGCAACATATATTAGATATCATAAATGGAAAAGAATAAAGCTTACATAACTTTTTGGGGGGTAAGAACATGTTAACTGCTGAACAAATTCAAGAAATTTTGCCGCACCGCTATCCATTTTTATTAGTGGACCGTGTTGTAGAAATAGAAGAAGGAAAGCGCGCGGTAGGAATTAAAAACGTAACTATCAATGAAGAATTCTTTAATGGTCATTTTCCAGGATACCCTGTAATGCCAGGAGTTTTAATTATTGAAGCTTTAGCACAAGTAGGGGGAGTTGCTCTACTGAAATCTGAAGAATATAAAGGCCGTATAGTTTTTTTAACGGGGATTGACAACTGCCGTATTAAACGACAAGTTATTCCTGGCGACCAATTAAAATTAGAAGTCGAATTTGTAAAATTACGCGGTGCAATGGGTAAAGGACATGCAATTGCGACAGTTGAAGGCGAACTAGTTTGTGAAACCGATATTCTATTTGCAATTGGACCAGTTCAACCGAAGTAAGAAAAAAGTTCCTTCACTAAAATAAATGAATTTTCCTAGTATAATATCCCGTTTTCAATGGGTATGAATGCTATAAGAAGATTTCGTCAAATGTCCGTGAATTTGCATTTTAATAGTGAAGGATATAAAATGATATGGTTGACTTTATTTATACGTACGAGTATACGTATTGTTTGGCTTTTTAAACGTAGGAGGTTTTAAATAGATGTATAAACAGTTGTCTTCAGGCGTCAAGATCAGCATCACTCGATCCATCTCAACGTCTTTTGAGTCATACTTGGCAAGCATTGGATGGGATGAAGATAAATTCTCAATGGACGATTTTGTAACAAGCTGGCAAAAGTATTTTACTGAAAACGCTGCTTGGTTCGACAAAGTTCCTCAAGAAGTATTGGTTAGTCAAGAGTTTCATGAGGAGATTGCAAAGAAAATTGACGAAACAATCGCAAAAATTCTAAGTGAAAAGCCGACTAAAAAGCAAATCGATTCCATCGAAAAAATGCAAAAACAACTTGGTACAAGCTACACATATGGTTGTAAAGCAGAAGCCACGTATGTTGAACAACTTTTAAAAGAGCAGTTAAATAAATAACGCTGTCAATTTTTTAAAGATTATTTAAAATAGACACGTTTAAATTTCGGATAGTTCCCTCCTTCCTCGGGTACTCTATAACTAGTCACATTACATATGTGATGGAGTGCAAATTTTGAAAGGAGGGAACTTTTTATGTGGAAAAAACCAGTCTTTGCATTTGTACTTGCATCAGCATTGCTCGTAGGATGTAATAACAACGCAGGAGAAGATGCGGCAGAGGATGTCGGTGAAGGCATCAATGAAGGCGTGAACGATGTACAGCAAGGTGTAGATGACATGCTGGATAACGATACGAACAATGGGAACGGTGTAAATAACGGCACAAATGGTACAGGTAACAATAACGGTGCCAATGACAATGGCTACGGAACTGACCAAGGCGTAGATCAAGACGGTACCCAAAATAGCAACGGTGCAGGACAAAATGGTAATTCCGGCATGGTTGAAAACAACGATGAACGTATCTTAAATGACAACCAAGAAGATATCATTGAAGATAACAAAGATGTACAAGACCGTGATCAAAAAGATGAATAAATAAAATACGAAAGATCGTCTCATTAAGTGAGGCGATCTTTTTTCATAAGGCGCGCGGGTGGATAATAGACAAAATCGGGTCAATAATAGCACGATACGCCCCTTTAAAAGAAATTTTTATGATTCCTTCAACCGTGGACGTTCGCGCATACCCTTTTTAAATCGTTCTAATAATTCGTCTTTTGATAAATTTTCTTCTAACAAAAGCTTCAACAATTGTTCCGCATATTTGCTTCGTTGTGTTTTGATTGTACCTTTTAGTAAGACGGAAATTTGCTCGCCAATTTCCTTAATTGAATAAACAATGACTTTAAATGGAGCGGGTTCATTTTCTGGAAAGGATATAACGGCGTTCACATCTAAAACTTCACCAGAGGACTTATATTTTTCAAACGTGGGCAGATGTTTTTTCGAAGTAAATAATTCTAATATCCATGATTTATGGCTATTTTCTTGATTGATAATAATCCCGTCGATAATAGGTATCCGTAGCTTCCCCCCCTCATTCACAAGGTCAAAAGAGAGCATTTTAAAAGTCTTCATTCACGTACCCCCTGTAGATTTCGTTAATTTTAGTATATCATAGAAAAATTGCGAAAATTATAAATTGGACATATTCAAAAAACACGGATAAACCCTTCTCCTATCTACATTTCACTAGTTTTTCATAAAAAATACATATGTTGAAAAATATTTTTTCAAAACGAAAATTGGGTCAAAACTGATTTTCCGGTTTTTGCCAAAAAGTTCATCTTAAGTTAGGATATAGTCGAAAGGAGGTGAACAACATGAATCAAGTCGGACTAGTCGGTAGAATCACAAGGGACCCAACGCTTAAATCATTCTCTGAAACACGTAACCAAACTAGTTTTGTCATTGCAATCAATAGAAACTTTCGTAATAACCAGGGCATTATTGATGCAGATTTCGTGCCTTGCATAGCGTGGGGAAAGCTTGCAGAACGGATTGTACAATATTGCGGAAAAGGATCTTTGATTGGAGTAAACGGCCGTCTACAATCGAGATCGTATATAACGAAGGATGATACGAAAGTCTATACTACAGAAGTTGTAGTCGATGATGTCCGATTTTATGCACTGAAGTCTCCGCAAGATACAAAACTCTCCGCATCTAAAGATATTGCACAACACTTTGTTCTTCCTGAAAAAGAGGAAGCATTACCAGTACCATAACTTACAAAGCATTGTGGAAGAAGTTGTGAAAGTTGTTGAAGGTAAAAAAAAGTAAGTTGTCAGTAACGATTCTCCTTGTTATAAATCAAAATGTAGAGGAGGTGATAGTTAAACCTCTGCTGCTGACCGCACAGTAGTGGTTCCCATTTCTCCTAACTCTACATACTTTTGCCATCTATACGAAAGAAACGTAGAGAAACTTACAACTGAATATTGGAATAAAAGTGAAAAAGGATAACGAGATAAAAAGAGTCGAGTAACTACTACCTACTCGACTCTTTCCATAAAGTTAGTTTCCAATTGATGTTGTATCTAACAGTAATAAATCCATTAATTCCTCTTCTTGAAGCTCTGTTAACCATGTACTAGATTGAATCAACTCTTCTGATAAAGCAGATTTTAACTCAATCATCTTATCGATTTTTTCTTCAATCGTCCCAATCGTAATAAATTTATGCACCTGAACAAATTGGGTTTGCCCGATGCGATACGCTCGGTCAGTTGCTTGGTTTTCAACAGCTGGATTCCACCAACGATCGGCATGTAATACATGATTTGCAGCAGTTAAATTTAATCCAGTGCCTCCCGCTTTTAAAGAAAGCAAGAATATCGGGAATTCCCCCGCTTGGAAGCCATCCACTAACCGGTCACGTTGGTGTTTTGGCATACTTCCCGTTAAAAAAGGTACGTCAATATCATATAGTTCGGATAAACAATGCTGTAACAGATGACCCATTCCAATATATTGGGTGAAAATTAAGCATTGTTCACCGTTCTCAACAATGTCTACAGCCAGTTGTACAATTCGTTTTAACTTAACTGAACGATTTAGAAACGTTTTCGCATCATCAAAAGGTTCTTTTAAATACAGGGCAGGATGATTACATAGCTGTTTTAATTTGCTCAGCATTTGTAGGATGCGTCCCTTTTTCTCAAATGCAGACATTGAATCAAGTTGAGCCATTGTATCTTCAATATAACCTTCATATAGTGCTGCTTGTTCACTAGTTAAGGCACAAAACTCTTTTGTCTCTTGTTTATCTGGTAAGTTTAGCATTAAATCAGGGTCATTTTTTGTACGACGCAACAAGAATGGACGAATTTTTGTACGTAAAATTTGTTTATGACGTTCCGATTCATCTCGTTCAATCGGCAAGATAAACTGTTCTTGGAATTTGCCAAAGCTTCCTAAGTACCCTTTATGAATAAAGTCAAAAATAGCCCATAATTCAGAAAGGCGATTTTCGATTGGTGTACCAGTTAAGGCGATATGATGTTTTCCATGTAATTTTCTAATCGCCCGTGATTGCAGCGTTTGCATATTTTTAATATTTTGTGCTTCATCAAGAGCAACCGTAGACCAATCAATATTTTGTAAGAATTCAATATCTTGTGAAATTGTTCCATAAGTTGTGAGCACAACGTTAGGTTGTTCGTTTTCTAGATAATTTTTGAAATCCTCATCTTTTAGGCGAGAGGAACTATAATGCGTATATACTTTCAATGAAGGGGCAAACCGAGCTAATTCTTTTTGCCAGTTTCCTAAAACGGAAGTTGGACAAATAATTAAAGTTGGATGTTCTTCACTAAGACCTTCTACTGTATGCAATAAGTAACTAATTAATTGAACGGTTTTCCCAAGTCCCATATCATCTGCTAGCACAGCTCCAAACTGTTGGTCACGCATAAAAACAAGCCATTCAAACCCTTCTTGTTGGTAAGGTCGTAACTCTGCTTGTAGTCCAGTAGGTAGTGGAACTTCCGGCAATCCTTTTTTATGTTGAAGTTGATCAATATAATTTTTCAAAGAGTGCTGCATTTCAAATGCAAATAAAGGGTCATCCCGTTCTGCATCTTCTTCATCCATTTCTAAAGGAGCCGTCAGTTCTTCAGGCAATTCACGGAATAGTAGTTCGCGTACTGTCCAATTCTCTTCTTCTGCTTTGTTCATGAGCTCGCGAATTTCGTTCATCCACTCCGCATCCATTCGGAACCATTCGTTGCCAATACGGATAAATTCGCGTTTTTCATCAACAATTTTTCGAAACTCTTCCGAAGAAATGTCCTCGCCATTAACGGAAAGCTGCCATTTGAAGGATAAAATATCGTCTAGTCCAGCAACAGAACGCTGTGTTTGAGTATTAGCACTAACTCGAACGCGCATTTTCGTTTGTCTTAATTCTTTCAACCATGCCGGTAAGATCACTTCAAACCCTAATGCACCAAGCTTTGCAAAATCATCGCGTAACAGTTTACGTACATCGGCATCCTCTAAATAAACATGCAAGAAGGAATCATCTGAAACGTTGTATTTGCTTAGGTCAAGAAGTTCTAACATTTGATGCTGTAAGTTGGAAATGTCCTCTGCAAATGGTAACCACTTTTCAGGGAGTGCCCGTTCAATCGGCAGATGTCGTTTTCGAACAGCAGGCGTCCATTGTTTTGACGTATTTTTTGAACTTAATACCGTTTCTAAAAGCCATTCTGATTTCGTTTCTTCTGGTTCACTTAAACGTAAGGCGATTTTTATATTGCCAATCGATCGTTCTTTATTCATAGGCCAGCCACCATTTTTGAAAAATGGCATTAAGGTAGGGACATCATTTATAGATAGTCCGGCATTTGCCAACTTTTGAATTGTGGCAGTAGTTAGAAGCGATGAGCATTGTTCTAAATTGATAGTTTGTGTTCCGAAAATACTTTGAACTGTTGCGTCATTTGCAAACTGATTTGGTAATTCAAATGATAATCCATCATCCAACAACGCATAATCCCAAAGTGCGGCACTATTCCAAAGCAATTCAATGGCTTTTGAATTTTTGAGAAGTGATTCTGAATCGGAATCTGCCCCTACCAAATTCATAAAGGGATGGTGAAACTGGGGGGAGAGAAGATCCAGTAATTCCGAGATGCTCATTATCAACTCAGAATCCACTACATTTGCCTTTAACCCATAGAAGTTTGGCTCAAAACGATAAAAAACTTTCGGAGTCCAGATTATCGTCGGGATAATGGTGCCGTCTTCATTGATTGCTTTTATGGAATAATATCCAGGTTGTTGCTCCTCCACTTTTATATGAATGGTTTTCATAAATGGTGAAATGTTTGTCATGCAAGTAAATTTCCTTTCTCTAACTCTTCTTGCAATGCCCGTAAACGTTTAAATTGTTCTCGAACAGTATGGATATAGTCTGCCCAAAAATTTACTTTTCCGCTCTTTTTTGCGGCGGATTTCATCATCTTCCAAATACGCACTGCTTGTTTATAATTCATACGTGATTTTTGATTCACTTCTTCTAGGGCGTAATAATGATATAAAGGTAAGGTTGCTGCTGGTTCGTTTTCGAGTACTTCTTTTAACCCACACGTTTCTAAATAAGAAATGGAAGACGGGTATAGAAGATGTAGGGCAACCCACTCCTCATAGCGTTGTTTCTTTAACAAGAAAGATGAATAAGGTTGAACTCCATGCACACCAAAAGCAGAGTAAAGTTGTATTTCTTCGCGTTCTGTTAAATCAATATTCTCGTATAATGAATGAATTCGTTTAACAGACAGTTGGCGTTTGGAAGGCATTAAATAATGATTAATATATACATTTAAATGAGGGAGAATGGCTTTTAAAATTAACTCACTTGCAACATCATCTCTTTTTGATAATGAAAATTTCGCAAGGCCAAAGTAGACATCCAAATGCTCAGGGCTAATTACATCTAAATTACTTTGAAGTTCTTCATAATTTTTAAGCAGGATATGAAAAATGTTCAGGATATCAGGTAATGGAACATCTTCACTTACATTTTGCAGATTTGATAAGATTTCTTGCTCTTCTTCTGCTCTTCGTCTTTCAATGAAGATGGAATCCCAAAATAATAAATAGATATTCAACCTTCTATTAAAATAAGTGTTCCGTTCCACTAAAAGTTCACGAACCATTACTTGAAGGGCATCGAAAAATGGATCTGTTGCAAATAACCGTGATTTTCCCGCTAAATCATTCACGTAAATTTGAATACCTTCAAAACGTCGGTCAATAAAAAATTCAAAGTATTCTTGTTTTAATCCGACATTTGTTTGGAAAATATGTTCCCAAAGTTTGCTGAGGACGGCAATTTCCATAAAGAGATGATAGATGGGTTGCCATTCCCGTTCGAAAGGTTGATGCTTCCTCAGTTTTGTATAGGCATTTTCATAAATTGTAGAGATCATGTAATGTTCAATTTGACGTCCAGTTGGTAAAAGATGTGACATCACTTCGTCAACCATTGCCTGCCAATTTTCAGGTGTTCTTTCAGAGGCTAGGAGATGTAAGTTCACGCCTTTTTTCGCTCTCCACTTCGCAGCCCAATCCTGAACAGAATCTAAATATTGATATAATGACATAATCACGCTCACCTTATGACGGCACCACCCATCATGAGGGCAGTTACAAACAATGATTTGGCTATTCAAATGAATGATCACTTCAGTAGGCCGAACATCTTGCACTTGTGTATATAAAATCCCGTTTGTAGGAATGTAGCGCCCAATAATAACGGATTTATTGCGAACAGCAAATAATGCGCGGCGAACCAATTCCTCATCTTCTGTTACAGAAGGATGTAAGGCACGCTCAATTTGCTCCACTTGTTCTTTAATAAAAATTTCATGGTCACGTGCGAGGGATGAAACTGATAAAGCCATTCTTTTCGCTCCTTAAGTTTGCGGGATATCCGCTAAAAAAGTCTTTCTCTCCATTATAACTTGAAATGTGAGGGATGATAAGTAAAAGGATTAATAACAAAAAAGATGCTACTAAAAGAAGTAACATCTTGAGGCTTCTATTTAAGTAAATCATCATAGACCATTAAAATCGACTTAATGGCATTTAAATATAAACGCTGCCTTTTCGCATTTAAACTATTGAGGAACCCTAACAGTTGCCTAAGTTCTGGCAAATTTGCAATTAAATCAAAATAAGATTCACCAAAATTGACCATATAACGTTCACGTAATTCTCTTGTTTGCATGGCTAATTCTTCAACGGGCATTTTCCTACGATTGCGTGATTGGTTAAGAATCATGTCCAAAAACTGTTCATCTGGGATGTTAAAGACTTCCTTTATTTTTGGAAGCAACTCAATTGGAATCGGTCTTTCGCAACGTTCGTAATTGGAATATGTATTGGGAACTAAACCAAGTTGATATGCCGCTTCCCCCTGAGTAATATTCAGTTCTTCACGGTATTGTCTCAAGTGTTTTCCAAAATGCATTTATTCAACCCCCATTTTTGTAGCTTTTATTCTAAATTTAGCTAAATTATACCATTAAATTACAAATCCCTTCGTTATGAGGTGAAGAAATTTGTCGGAGCGAGGGGAAAAGTGAAAAGGGATTGAAAAATATTTACAATAATTAGTAAAAATAGTAAGTTACAACAATATTTGAAATGGGGGAATGTCAATTGGTAATGTTTGAAGTTTCAATTCCACAAACTAACAATTACTCTGCATTTCAGTGGACGCTTACAATTTTAGAAAATCCAATGCAGAGGCGAAAAATTCAATATGCATCTTGCAATTTTTACGAAGAGATGGAACAAATCGAAATCAATGGGTTTACCTATGAGAAGTTAATTTTTGATTTTCAAAAAGGAAAATTACATATTACATTAAAGAATAACGATCCGAAAGCCGTTTTAAATATTTTAAATGCTTTAACCATTCACACCTCGCCGACTTCACAGATGTATTTTTTAAATCCGGGGAGAAGACGTCGAAAGAGAGAAACTTAAATTTTTTTGATAGCGGTTTCATAATGCATGCGAAAATAAAACAATTATCGCTAAATTTAGTGGAAAACGAGAAGTTTGAAACAAGAAAAGTATGGGGAATATAGCATTAACAAGAAGAAGGAAACGTATAATAAGTTAAGAGATATTTCAAAATTCAGACAAAATTAGGAATGAAATAGCTCGGCGAATCATATACTTCTTGAACATTTAAGTTTCTTAGAAAACTTCCATAGAGGAGGGGATTGGATGATTCAAGTGCAATTTATGAAACCCTTTTACACGAAAGTAACCGGAAAAAATTTGCGTTTAGTGTTTGCGTACCAGTATTTTTCCATTGTAAAAGATGATGAGCTGTACCATTTTGTACCGGTGGAAGGCAAGGAGATGATTGTCAACTTGGAGACGAAGCAAATTGAAAATCTTTCCGAAATTTTTGTTTTCCAGCGCGGCAATCGTTTTATTAGAATGCCATTGTATCAGTTACTTCTGATTTCGAATGTGCACGAGCATTTATCACCGATTTTGGATAAAGCCTCAACACATGAAGAAACGGTCAATCTCTTACCGAAAGATGAGGAATTATCCGAAGTACAAAAAATGATTCGTCAATTTGAAGAAGATAATCTTAACCGTCTCATTGATGATGCTTTAGAACAGCGTGACGAAAAAAGATTCTACCAACTACTTGATGAAAAGGCAAAAATGAATTGGGCATAACAATGGTGAATCAAACAACAAGTTTGGGAATGACAACGGAGGATCGACATCATGAATAGAATTAAAAAATAAGCACCCTCGATTTAATCCATAATCGAAGGTGCTTAAATTTTTAGGGGAGGAAGGGAGAGTTACAGTTACAGTTCAGATATAAACAAAGAGTTGGATGATGATCAATACAATACCAGAGCCGATGATTCCTAAAATACAATCCTCTTTTGAAAATGACAAGCGTTTTGAGTTCTTCATTGTTCTCCCTCCTGTAATCCAAGTGTTTCCAAAAGAATGGTAAATTAAACGTAAAATTTGGTAAAGGGTACCGATAAAATTATTAAATACGTTGAGGGGGCTTTCACATGTTGGGTCAATGGTCTTCTACAGGGTTGTCGATTGTCAATAATATGAATCGCAACTGGCATTCCGCAAATAAAACATTAATGCGCATTTCTACTGGGTACAGAATTAATAGCGCGGCAGATGATCCAGCTGGGTTAGCGATTTCAGAAAAAATGCGTGCGCAAATTCGAGGGCTTAATATGGCGTCCAAAAATATTCAAGATGGTATCTCCCTTGTGCAAACTGCAGAAGGCGCACTTGGAGAAACCCATGCAATGATCCAACGAATGCGCGAATTAGCAGTACAAGCTGCCAATGATACTTTGACCGATGAGGATCGGGTGCAACTACATCTTGAATTTCAGCAATTAAAGGAAGAGATTACGCGAACAGCTACGGATAGCGAATTTAATACTAAGAAGCTGTTAAATGGGGATTATGAATCGAACCCGTTGAAAATCCAAGTTGGTGCCAACGCGGGACAAACGATAGATATTTACATTGGTGGTGTTGATAGCGCAAGGCTCGGTATTGGTACATCTGATATTTTGACTAGAGAAAATGCAGACAAAGCGATTGGGGAACTGGACAATGCTTTGAAGGTAGTGTCTTCTGAACGGTCTCGGTTAGGCGCCTACCAAAATCGGATGGAGCACGCATATAACAACACAGTGAATACCGCCGAAAACCTAACAGCAGCCGAATCTCGTATCCGCGATGCCGACATTGCCAAAGAAATGATGAACTACACAAAAGCAAGCATCCTCCTGCAAGCAAGCCAATACATCCTTGCTCTTCATATGCAACAGGCTGAGTCCGTTCTAATACTATTGAAAAACGACTAAAACTCACTTTTGACGGTGGGTTTTTTACATTTACTTGGCTGTTTTTGAAAACGCATTCACAAGGGCGGCCGAGTTTGATAATTTAATAGCAAAAACGAGGAAGGTGAATGTAGTAGTGATTTTGAAAGCGTTTGAGTCAAGCCATTTCACACTAGGTCTCACTGCATTAAAAAGCGATTAAATCCTAGAAATGAAAAATTCTCTTTTATTGTCGAGGAATTGAATAAACACGAGGCTGGTGAACATGGTGAGCGATATTTACTGTCACTCTTTGAAATGAACAAGCTTCCTGAAAATACGGTAATACTGCACAATGTATCTTTTACTTCAAATATGCAAACTCAGATTGATATACTGATTATTTCTCCAAGTTGGTGTTTGATTTTAGAAGTGAAAAATATTAGGGGCGTTGTATCTTTTAATCGAAACCCTAAACAGCTTATAAGGATTAGAGAAGATGGATCTGAAGAAAATTTGGGTAGCCCAGAAGTACAGGTGGAGCAATTTCAATTCGGCCTTAATTCTTTGCTATCTAGTTTAGGAATTCGTATACCGATCTATTGTGCAATTATATGGCCTTTTAATAATGCGGTTATCAAACAGCCGCCGGAGAAATACCCTTTGTTAATGGGGCGTGAAATCTTGCAATATATTTGGTCCCTTCCTAGAGGTAAAAATATTGTTAATCCAAACCATGTAGGAAAAATAATAATGGATAATTTAAAACCATGGGAACCCTTTCCGCTTTGTGATTATTACGAAATTAGTAAAGATATGATTCTTAGAGGGGTAGAATGTCCAAACTGTGGAACCATTCCAATGAGGAGAACGTTAAGAACTTGGTGCTGTCCAAAATGCCAAAAAAATTATATGTATGCTCATACTCAAGCTTTAAAGGATTATTACATGTTAATTAGTAAGACGATTACCTCTAGAGAAGCAATGAGTTTTTTAGGATTAAGAAACCGATTCGAAGCAGTGCGAATAATCCGGGCTAATAGTACTAATAGGACTGGTGCAACTAAAACAAGTCGGTTTGAATTAAGTTTAAACGCACTAAAGAAGGTATAAGCGCACCAAATCCGGTGCAAGTGCACAAAATACAGTGCTAAGTGCACAAAAAGAGATGTAAGTGCACTAAATCCGTTGCTAAGTGCACAAAAAGAGATGTAAGTGCACCAAATCCGTTGCTAAGTGCACAAAAAGAGATGTAAGTGCACTAAATCCGTTGCTAAGTGCACAAAAAGAGATGTAAGTGCACTAAATCCGTTGCTAAGTGCACAAAAAGAGATGTAAGTGCACCAAATCCGGTGCTAAGTGCACAAAAGGAAATGTATGTGCACAAAAACGGATGCCAAATGCACAAGACAAGTGTCTAAGTGCACAAAACTATCAGTGGAAACTTCAATCTTACGATTTCATTTCACAGAATCGCGGGAAAGTTGTATACTATAATGCGAGATTGTAGAAGCATTCGTACATAAGAATAGAATGCTAGAATATAGGATCGAGTAGGTGTGCGTGTGCTGTGAATTGCATAAATTCGCAGTATGTGGGCATTTTAAATAGAAACTGCTCGAACATGATATAATGATTTATTGAATATAAACACACTCGTTCTCGAAGTTGAAAGGAAGTAACGAAGATTATGACAAAGACAGTTTGTGTTGTTGGTTTAGGATATATTGGATTGCCAACAGCGGTAATGTTTGCAAACCACGGTGTGAAGGTGCATGGGGTTGATGTGAATCCTGCAGCCGTACGAAGCATTCAAGAGAAAAAATTACACATTGAAGAAACGGGCTTGCAGGAGCGTTTGAATCAAGCTGTCGATGAAGGCTTTTTGACAGCTTCGACTTCACCGGTAGAAGCAGACGTGTTTATTGTTGCCGTTCCTTCACCAATTAATCCTGATAAAACAGCAAACTTAGAATATGTACGACAAGCAACGGCATCAATTGTGCCTTTCGTGAAAAAAGGAAACTTAGTCATTCTTGAATCAACAGTGCCGCCAAAAACAGTTGAGCGCATTATGATTCCAGAGTTAGTGAAAACAGGCCTTGAAATTGGGACAGACATTTTTGTTTCACATTCTCCAGAGCGCGTTATTCCTGGTCGTATTTTTGAAGAGTTAGTGAATAACGATCGAATTGTTGGTGGGATTAACAAAAAGTCTGCTGAATTAACAAAAGAGCTTTATGAAACATTTGTAAAAGGGAACATTCATTTAACGGATGCGACGACTGCTGAATTGGTTAAAGTCATGGAGAACACATATCGTGACGTAAATATTGCTTTTGCGAATGAGTTAGCGAAAATGGCAGAAGTGTTAGATGTGAACATTTGGGAAGCGATTAAATTTGCGAACTTCCACCCACGGGTAAATGTTCATTTCCCTGGACCTGGTGTTGGTGGGCACTGTATCGCGGTTGATCCATGGTTCTTAGTGGAGCTTGGGGCAGAGAAGGCGCAAATTATTCATATGTCTCGTAACACGAATGATAGTATGCCAGCATTTACTGCACAAAAAACGCAAAGTATCTTAAATCGTAACAAAATTGCAGGGGGCAAAGTGGCTGTACTTGGGCTTGCATTTAAAGGAAACGTAGATGATATGCGTGAAAGTCCGTCTATTGAAGTGGTTGAGCAACTGCAACATCTTGGTTTAGAAGTTGTTTCTTATGATCCACATATTAAAGAAAACAAGCATGAAACTCAGACACAAAGTTTAGAAGAAGCGACTAAGGAAGCTAATATTATTGTGGTGCTGACGGATCACAATGAATTTAAAACACTAAATCCGTTAACAATTAGCGCGGAAAATAAAATTGTGTTTGACACTAAAAACTGCTTAAACCGTGATGCATGGCAAGAGGCAGGATTCCAGTTCCATCTGTTAGGGGACGCGAAAAATAAATAAGATGAAGAAGCATGATTATTCATAATGAAATAATCGTGCTTTTTTTGTCTAGATTTATTAGAGGAGAAACAATGCATTAATAGGTGAAGAAGATACTATGAGAAATGAACGATATGAAGTGCATCCTAATAACATGGATATTGTTCAGAGGTTGATGGCAGAGAAGATGATTGGTCAATTTCCGTTAAAGGCTCTAGATCTTCAAACTGCCAGAGTTAAAAATGTGTTATCTACCGATTAACCAGATGTAAAAAAACAAAAGGATGATAAAGCTGATACCTTGTACTTATTGGAGGATGATACTCTTCTACATGTGGAGTATCAAACACGTGTGAAAAAGCATGATTCATTCCGTTTTGCTAGGTACGTACTGGATTTGTATAATAAATATAAGGATAATAAAGAAATCTCAAAGTTTTTATTTCAAAGTGTTGTTATCTATGCACCACATATAAAACGATCTGTAGTCAACGCTGTTTTTGATATCGGAGCGATCCGTTATAACTTTTTTCCACTATTTTTAAATGAGGTTAAGAAAGAAGATGACTATGAACAGATTGTTGATAAGATTCGCCAAAACCCAAACTTTGATTTAACTGAAGAAGAAAAGATGGTAATTTTGTATCGTCCTCTATTTAACAGTACAAAAGAGGAAATTGAAAATAAAGCGTTAAATGTTGTAAGAGATATTCAGGAGATGGCGGATTCGTCAGAAAATGCAAAGTTAACAGGGACACTTTTTGTACTTGTGAAAAAATATCTAAGCCTTGAAGGTCAAGAAAAAATATGGGAGGTGTTGGAAGGGATGGATATAGTACAAGAAAGATTTGAACAGAAACATCAAGAGTTGACAAAGGAATTATTTAAAGAGCTTCTTATTGAAGCTATTAAAGAGGGAGATTCTTCCCAATCAATTAATCGAATAATTAAAAAAGGTAAATTCAGTGAAGAGGAAGTAGAAACAATTTATCGCGAAATTGATGAGAATTAGTATATGAGGTACTGAATCAAAACTGATTTCGTACCTTTAACTTTTTACCAAGTAGACTTCGTCCCGGTTTGCACTTAATTAAAGTTAAGTCGAATGACAACTCAGGCTATTTTCTTATTTTCTAGTTGGGGCAAGCACTCCTTCATAATTTCTGATATGATGGAAGAAAAACATAACAAAATGGACGGTTGAATTAAATGAAAGAGACAGTATTAGGCATCAAAGTGAATACGGAGAATTACGATGAATTAATTAAAGAGATTTTCCAACGAATTGAGAAGAAAGAAAAGTCACTGATTGTTGCGATTAATCCTGAAAAGATTATTAAAGCGAAAGAAGACCCAGCTTTAAAAAAACTACTCAACGAAGCGGAATTTCAAATTCCGGATGGCATTGGGGTAATCCTAGCATCTAAAATACAAAAAGGGCAGATTACAGAACGGGTAACTGGTGTGGATATGATGATGCGACTATGCGCGGAATCAGCAAAACATCAAAAGCCCATTTTCCTATATGGTGGTAAGCCGGGAGTTGCAGATAAAGCTGCTGCAAAATTAAAAGAGCTATATCCAACTATTCAAATCGCTGGGACTCAGGATGGATACGAAAAGGATAACGAAAAAGTCCTAGCTAAGATTAATGAAGCAAAACCAGATATCCTTTTTGTGGCAATGGGTAGTCCTAAACAAGAAAACTGGATAAATGCAAACCGCGATAAACTTCACCCAACGATTTATCAAGGAGTGGGTGGGTCCTTTGATGTATTAGCAGGAAATGTGAAACGTGCACCAGAAGCATTCCAGAAAGTGGGGATGGAGTGGTTTTACCGTTTAATGAAGGAACCAAAACGGATTAAAAGACAAATTGCTTTACCATTATTCTTATTAGAAGTAGCTCGAGGATCAAAACGAAAATAGGCTTCAACACAGGCAAAGCTTACATACAGCTTTGCTTTATTACTTTTATTCAATAAATTATTCTGTAATGTTTGTAATATTAGATTGTTAAAATGTAATGAAGGTGTTACAATATAAAAAGTAGTAAAGATTTCCTCTACGATATAATTTTCCCTGCAAGGAAAACAAATGGTTGGTAGCCCGAAAAGAAGGCCTAAGCAGCATAATGCTTGGGTCTTCTTTTTTGGATGATAACGATCAATCACAATTTAGACAAATATTCTTTTCAACTCCTAGGAATATTTCTAACCCCCCCTCATATACTTATTCGGGTGATTAAATCTATCACAGTTTCAAAAGACGACTAGTTAAATTAGAAGATAAATAAATAGAATACGGACAAAAACTAATAATATTTCAAATTTCAACAATTGTAACAAGAATTTTAATTATTTTATAAAAATAATTAAAAAGTAATATAAGAGTTGCTAAATAGCAATATAGCAACATTTCTCAAGGGAATTAAGGGGAATTAGTAATAATAATGTCAAAAAGTAATATTTTTCAAAAATTACTTCCAAGTATTGTTAAAGAAAATGTTGGTACTACTAGTCGTTTTGTGTCATAATGAGAGAAATTTGAAGTTATCCCAATTGCAAATCTATGACTCAATTAAGAGCATGATATAGGCGAAATATGCCAGAAATGCTAAAAAATGATTGACATACCATTTGTATACTACTAAACTTTTATGTGTAGTTATTATTCTACTACTCTAGTAAGTTATGGATAACTAAAATTATTAATTGGACTATGAGGAGGAAATTTTTCTATGGCTAACCAACCAAAGAAATACAAAAAATTCGTAGCAACTGCTGCAACAGCTACTTTAGTAGCATCTGCAATCGTACCAGTAGCATCTGCTGCAGGATTTAAAGATGTAGCAAACAGTGATCACGCAACAGCAATCAACGCTTTAGCTGATAAAGGTGTTATCAACGGGTATCCAGATGGTACTTTCAAACCAAATAAAGAATTAACACGTTCTGACGTTGTTAAATTATTAGGTAAATATTTAGTATCTGAAGGATATGAAGTTCCTGCTGATTATTCAACAGTACAACGTTTCAACGATGTTCCTGTTGATTATAAAGACCAAGAATTAGTGAAATACGCTGCTTTAGTAAAAGAAACTGGCGTATTCAAAGGTTCTAACAACAACTTAAACGCTGCGAACAAAATTACTCGTGGTCAAATGGCTCTTGTAGTTGTTCGTGCATTAGATACATTAAACGATACAGATTTAGTTAGCTTTGTAGAAGGTCAAGATTTCGATAAAGAAGTTATTGATTTAAACTCTGCTTCTAAAGAACAACAAGCTGCAATTAACGTTCTAGATTACTTCGAAATTACTAAATCAGCTAAATTCAATCCAAACAATACAACTACTCGTGGTCAATTTGCATCATTCTTATACCGCGCGATTAACACTAACTTCTCTGATGTAACTGATGTTGCAGTTAAATCAGTAGTTGCATTAAACAATACAACTGTGGCAGTAACTTTCAATGAGAAAGTTGAAAACCTAAGTTCACTTGACTTCTCTATCGAAGGTTTAGAAGTTAAAAACGCTGCATTAAGCCAATCTGACAGTTCTGTAGTAATCTTAACAACTGCTGCACAAGAAGCTGGTAAAGAATACACAGTTAAATTAGGCGACAGCAAAATCGGCAAATTTAAAGGTATCTCTGCTGTAGTTCCAACTGCTGTTAAAGTAGTAGAATTCACTAACCCTGTTGTTGAAGGTAAAGATACAACTCAAGTAAACTCACACAACTCACAACAAGCACCACTTGGTACTCAAGTAACTTTAAGAGCACAAGTAACTGTTGCTGAAGGTCAATCTAAAGCAGGAATTCCTGTAACATTCAACATTATTGATGTATCAAATAAAGAAGGCGCATATGCTTCTTTAAATCAACCAATCATTTATGAAGCTGTTACTAATGAAGATGGTGTAGCTACTTATACTTACACTCGTTATGCTTCTACTCAATATCAACTAGTTACCCAAGATGAAGTTCAAGTATATGCTACTGGTAATCCAACAGCACGCGACTTCAGTAAAGTATACTGGGCAAATATTCAACCGTTAACTATTTCTGAAGTTACTCAAGGTAACGACCTAAACAATGGTGCTAAGAAAGTTTATAAAGTTAAACTTGCTAATGGTGCAGGTAAAACTCTTAACGTTGGTTTCTTAGACAATGTTAACGTTGATCCAAACAAAGCAAATAAAAATGTAACTATTACAGATGATACTGGTAGAGATTTAGGTTACCCAGGTCAATATACAACATCTACTGCTGGTGAATTAAACACTAAACGTGTATTCATCACTTTAGATTCTAAAGGTGAAGCAACATTTACTTTAACTGGAAGTAACGAAACTGTAACTCCATTTGTTTGGGTGGATCAAACAGCTATCAACAATACTGATCCAACAATTGGACGTTTCGACAAAACTGAATTAGTAGCATTTGCTGCACCTGTAACATTTGCTAAGAAACAAAACTTAGGTTTAACAAATGATGCACAAGGTGTTCAAAAATCTGCAGCATATAGCTCTCGTTCTAATGTTGTATTAACAAACTATAATACTCTATATGCAAACCGCGATGTATTATCAACAAAAGAATTTGAAGCTGCGTTAAAAAATGTAGGTGGACGTAACTATACTGCTGTATTAACAGACGATAAAGGTGCTAAAGCACCAGCTGGTACTGTAGTAAAAGTTAAAGTAGATATCGGTACTGCTTTAAGTAAAAATGATAACGATGCAGTTGTTTACTTAGCTGACAACAATGCTAAACGTGTTTACAAAGTATCTGATAAAGAAACAATCAACTTATACACTGATGGTAATGGTCAAGTATCATATCGCTTATTTGGTGCTAAAGACAGCTATGCAACACCAACTGTATTTGTTGAATCTGGTGATAAAGTAGATCTAGATGATAACGATTTACAAAAAGCTGGTGAAATGGTTCACTTCAGTGATGCAGTAATTAACACTGCAAAATTAACTGTTGTTGACTCTGAAACTGCTGCTGCAGTTGTTGCTGATTCAGCTACTGTAAAATACCAAACTGTAGATCAAAACGGATTCCAATACTTTGATGGTAATGAATTTGTTACTACATTCCAATTAACTACTACATTCTCTAGTGCAACAGTAAAATATACTGATTCTACTGGTAATAAAGTAGTAACTGTTAACCCAGGTTCTTCTTATTCAAATACAATTGCTGTTCCTTCAGTAGATGGCGTATCAACTATTACAGTTGAAGCGATTCGTGGAACTCGTGTGGATATTGTAGCTTCAGCTTCACGTGCTACATTACCAATCCTAACTGGTACTGCTACATTCTCTAAAGTGACAAACGAAGGTATTGGTGCAGGCCAATCTGTTACTGGTAAAGTTGTTGCAATTGATACAGTTGCTAACCGAATTTTATTAACTAATGCAGCTGGAACAAAAACTTATGAGTTAAACTATAAAAATGCTAATTTATTAACTCGTAATAGTCCTAACTCAATTGATACTTTTGAGAAGTATTTAACAGTTGGTGATGAGCTTAAATTTACTCAAGCTACTGATAACACAGTTGCTCAATTCCACAACTACGACTATGATGCATCAGCTATTAAAGTTGATGACAAATCAGTAACAGTTGTAATTGCTGATGATTTAGCTAAATATGATGATGTAACAGAAGAAGCAACAAAAGGTTATGACTTCAATAACATTACAATCGGTGCAGCATCTAAACCAGCTAAATTTGAAATCCTTGGTAACAACGTAATTCTTAAAAATGTTACAATCAATGGTGACATTTATGTAGATGAAAAAGTTGCTAACGACTTCACTCTTGATAACGTTACTGTAAACGGAAATGTTTACATTAATGGTGGAGACGGTAATACTCAAGTATTCAAAAACTCTACAATCAACGGTAAAGTATATGTAAATATTGGGGAACACGTAGAATTAACAAATACTACTATTGATGAATTAGTAGTAAAAGCAAACTATGTTTCTGTAACAGGTACAGGTACAATCAACAAAGTAACAGTAGCAAATGGTGTAAACATTTTACCAAATATCGACAAAACAATTGCTGATTTAACTGATACTACTGAAGAAGCAAAAGCAGCAGCAAAAGCAGCTTTAACAACTGCAGTAGCTAAAGCAAAAGCTGTTGATACAACTGGTAAAACTGAAGCTTCTAAGAAAGCATTGACAGATGCAATTACAGCTGCAGAAGCTGTATTAGCAAAAGCTGATGCGACAACTCTTGAGTACACTAACGCTAAAACTTCTGTAGAAGCAGCTGTAGCTGGTCTAAAAGACGAAACTACTACAAATCCTGCAGTAGTGATTACAAATGCTGAATCTAAAGCTAATAACCCATTATTACCATTCCTATTAGACTACACTATCACTGGTACTGTAGCTGAAGGAACTACTTTAGATAAATTAGAATTAACTCTAGTTAATACTGATGGTACAGAAGTTGCATACACAGCTACTAACGTTACAGTAACTGGAACTACTTTCACAGTTACATTTGGAGATCTTCAATTACCAGACAGCGTTGATGAAGTTAAAGCTGTTAAACTTGCTGGTCAAGCTGCAGTAAACGTAATTAAAAAATAATACAGTAAAATAATCAAATATAGACCTAGATTAATAGTCTAGGTCTATATTCTAAATATTAGTCTTCTAAAATATCAGGAGGTTTTAAAATGAAAAAAGGATTTAAGCTAACATCAGCAGCAGTTATCGCACTCTCAGCCGTAACTCCTGTAGCAGTATCTGCAAACACAGCAGCATCTGTACAAGATGGTTACTATATTGGAGATAAATTTTATACTGGTGAACAAATTAGTAAACTTTCAACAGCTGAAATTAAACAATTAATTAAAGCTGGTTTTAAAGCTGGTAAATTTGTTGTTGTAAGAGATGGTAAAGTTTATGACTTTGAAAGAGAAGAAGTTTATAGAGCTACAAAAGATACAGACTTAGATTCACTTGGTCAATCTTATGAGGATTTCACTAAAACTGGTAAAACTTTAAGTGAAAACGGTGTTGGAACTACAACTCCAGGTGAAACATTAAAAGTTGAATCGGTAAGTGCGATTACTGAAACTGGTAAAGATGCAACTATCTATACTAATGTTGATGATGATAAAACTGTAAAAGTTGTAGCATCTTCAGAAAATGCTGAAGGTAACGCTGTAGAAGGTGTAACATACAGCTTCGAATCAAGCAATACTAATGTAGCTACTGTTGCAGAAGATGGAACAGTTACTGCTGTTGCTGATGGTGTTGCTCGTATTACAGTAAAAACAACAAATGCTACTGAAGTAAAATCTGCATTTGTTGATGTAACTGTTGATACTGTATTAAAAGTTACTAAAGTAGAAGCAGTTGCAAATAATGTTCTTAAAGTAGATTTCAGTACTCCACTTGCAAACAATGCTGAATTAAATACAAACTATACTGTTTATAAACAAGATTTTAGTACTATTGGTATTTCTAAAGCTGAGTTTGTATCAGGATCAAATAAGAAAAGCGTTTATTTAACATTAGATAGTAATGTAGCGTTAAATACAGATTATACGCTTCGTCTTGCTAACGTACAAGATGCTGACAATCAAGTAATTGCTACAGCAAACCAAAATAATCCATTCAAAACTGGAGCTGCTTTTGATACTACTAAACCAGCTTTAACTGGCAATCCTGAAGCAACTAGCAGTCAAACAGTAGTATTAAATTTAACTAAACCTGTAAAAGATACTGGTGTTGCTAAAAACACAGCTGCATATACACTTAAAAAGAAATCTGATGGATCTGTTGTTAATGTAAGTAAAGTTGAATTCGTTAATAATCAACAAGTTAAACTTACTCTTGCAAGTAAGTTAGTTAATAATATTGACTATACATTAGACATTGCTGCTGATACTTTAGAAGATTATGTTGGAAATAAAAATGCTGCTACTGCTACTACATTTGTAGGATTCAGCGATACTGTAGCACCTTCATTATCTGCTGTTAAAGTTACTGGTACACAATCAGTAGAATTCGAATTTAATAAAGATGTTGATGAAGATGTTCGTAACTATACAACAGCTCCTAAAGTTGCAGTATTTGATGTAACTAATGGAGAAACATACTTAGGTACTGTTACTGATGGCGGTGGAGCAACGGTTGGTACTAATATTGCCCAATCTGATGAAACTGGTCATACAACGGATAAGAAATTCTTAGAAGCAGATTTATCAACTGCTTCACCTGCTGTAACACTTGCTGCTGGAAAATCTTATAAATTTGTTGTTTCTGGAATTCAAAATTTAGATGGTAAAGCTGCTGGTGAATTAACAAAGACAATTGAAATTCCTGCTGTTAACCTACAAGGTGCTGAAAAAGAAGCGGGTCAAAATAAAAAGGCAATACTTACATTTGATAAAGATGTAAATGTCAATACTGGTGATTATGTAGTAACAGTATACACTATTGAAAATGGTGAAATTAAATCTACTGAAGTGTTAACTAATACGGGCTTAGATGCTGCTGGATTAAACGCAAAACAGTTACGTGTAACATCTGCTAATAATTTTGATGCAGGTAAAACATATCGTGTAACTATTAATAAAGTTGAGAATGGTCAAAATTTAGATTATGTAAAACTACAATCAGCAGAGTTTACAGTTGCGGATACTTCAACTAAACCAGTTCTTGAAAGTGCAACGCAAGTTGTAAATTCTGGAAATAAACTTGAATTAGCTTTCAATACTGAAATTGCTGCAAGCCAAACATTTGACTATGATTTATTCAAAGCTGGTTCTTCTATCCCAGTTGATACTGGTAGAGGTGAAACAAGTGATTTAGTTAAGAGTGCAGTTGATGGTAAAAAAGCTACTTTAGAATTAAATGCAGGTGTGACTTTAGAAGATGGAGTAAACTATACACTTAAACTTAAAGGTATTGTTGCTCAAGGACAAGCTTCTTCTGTTGAAGGATTCCAAACAGTTACTTTCACTGGTAAAGACTATGTAGATCCTACTGTATCTGCTATTGAATTAGTTGATGCTAATACTGTAACATTAAAATTTGATGAAAAAGTTGATATCTCTGGAGTAACTTCATTTGAAGTTCTTGCTCCAAAAGATACTTGGGATGATGCATGGGTAGCTGCAACTCCAACTTTAGGTGTAGACGGTAAAACAGTAACACTAAAAACAGCTAAACCAATTGCAACTGGATTCGCAGCAAGTAATGCAAACGTAAGAATTTCAGGTGTAATCAAAGATAAATCAGCACAAGCAAACGAACTTACAGCTAGCGAATTTGCTACTGATTTAGGATCAGCAACTGCTACTGATAATGCTAAGCCTGTTGCTATTAAGTCTTATATCGACAACGGCGATAAAGATGTTATCAATGTTCTATTCTCTGAAGAGCTTAATGCAGCTCCAGCAAATGCAGGTTGGACATTGAATGGATTTACAGGTTATGCTTTTGATGCTGCTGCATCTCTAGCTTCTGATGAATCAATTGTACAATTAGATTTAGATGGAGATATCAATACAATTGCCCTTGATCAATCAGCGTTATCTTTACAATTCACTGGTACAGATGCAGTAGATAAAGCTCAAAATCTTGCAGCTGATGCTTTCTATAACTTAAAAGTAACTGAAAATGTTAAACCAGGTGCTGGTACTGTGACTGCTGTTGCAACTACTGGTAAAGCAGATGGAGATGTGCAAACTGGTGATACTATCACATTAACATTAGATGAGCAAATTTTAACATCTACATTAACTGCTAGTGATATCACAATTACTTTAGATGATGATAGTACTTCTAATGGAGATGCAACTGTATTAACAGGTAGTGATTTAACTCTAAGTTGGACAAATGATAACACAGTAGTAATTACTATTGCTAAAACTGGTGTAAATGTTGCTTTAGATGGTACAAATGATTCTGCAACTTTAGATATTGCTGCTGGTACTTTTGAAGATAAGAATAATAACACTAATGCTGGAATCACTGGTAAAGCTATAAGTGGTTTCCAAACTCCTGCTGGACCTTAATACGAAACGTTACTTTATAAACTAGTTTACTAGTGAAATAAGTGGAATTAGACCTCATGGACAATACTTTAATTAGTAACCCTCCATGAGGTCCTTTTCTAACTATCGTGGTTGGATTCATCAGGGAAGTTCTGATGTGTGAGTAACAGTTCCAAAAGCTCACAAGCCTAATCCTCCTGTATCCAGTGAGAGTCTATCTACTCTAAGGGGTGAAGTCAGGTGAAGTCGTACTTAGGTGAAATTCCTGAGGCGGGGCTCCTTAAAAAATGACTATGGCTAGGACGACGAATCCATGTAGGCTGTATGTGTCAATTACATGTGCGAATATGCTAGGAGTTCACATGTATTTCTATCATCTTTAATGGTGATACGAGCATCCGAACAATTAGGAACTGTTAAACGGATGATGTGCATACTGTATAGTGGGAGCCTAAGGTCATTAAAAGAAGGGAACAACACGATGGAACGTTTGAAGTCTAGTAGGTGGAGGTTGGATAGAACCAGTGATGCCTAGTAGATGGCAGCGGGTTCGTAGTAGTGTCGATCGCTAGCCGTTTGGACTTGCATGGTAACATGTAAGAAGGATAAAACTAGCAGGAGCGAAGGAACCCAGTCAGTAGTAGATTCTTTATATAAGCTTATTTCCCTATATAAGTTTAAAACAAAGGTAGGCGACTCAGACAAGACACTATGTTTTGTTAGGTTGTCTACCTTTTTTCTTTAGTTTCTACTGTTGACGGATCGCCGTGTGCGGTGAAAGCCGCCTGCACGGTGAAGGCTCGTTCGAAAGCCGTAAGGTATAAGACGGGAATAGCACACCAGCACCAATTATTGATACGCCACCCACTGCAACATCAGTAATTATTACAGGTACTCCTACTGTGGATACAATATTAACTGGAACTTATGTATATAGTGATATCAATGGTGATGTGGAAGGCACTTCAACATTCCGATGGTATGCTGATGGAGTAGCAATTTCTGGAGCAACAGCAAATACGTATACATTAACAGTTGCTGAAGTAGGAAAAACAATTGAATTTGGCGTAACTCCTGTAAACGCAAAGGCAAGTGGTATTGAAGTGAAGAGTGCAGCAACTGCTGTTGTAGTTGCACCACCAATTGTAATACCATCAATAATTAATCCTATGTTCCAAAATTTAACCTATAATGGAACTGTCGCTAAAACGTCTGGTGGTTTAGGTCCAGTAACATACCAAGTAACAACAGGAATACTTCCAAATGGATTAACTTTAAATCCATTTACAGGAGCGATTACTGGCAAACCAACTGTAACAGGAGCTTATAACTTCACAATAACAGCAACAGATTCTTCACCCGTACCTTTAACTAAAGTACAACAATACGTAGGTACAATTACAAACCCCTTGGTATTACATCTAACATTCGATGGTACGACAAATGATTCTTCAGGATATGGCAATCATGGAACAATTATTCATCAGGAGAATGTTGTTTATGATGGAGGTGTAATTGGAAATGCCATTAAATTTGGAGGCGTTCGAGCCACTGGAAGTGTGAAAGTGGAACAAAATAGTTCACTTGCATTGAATAATGAAGTTACTTTAGCTTATTGGCTGAGAATGGATAGTCATTATGGTGAGTATAACTCGGACGGAAACTATATTGCAAAAGGGAATCATGCTGTTTTTGTTAAAGGTAATGAAGGTCGATTAAGTAGTTATATTTATACTGGCGCACATAAAGCTGACCTATGGTATCAACGAAGTCCTGGTAACAAAACAATAATGGTAACTAATCCCTTTACAGTAGGTGACTGGGTTCATGTAGCGTTTACAATTTCACCAACCCAACAAAAAGGCTATATTAATGGAGTGGAGGTTTCGACTGGAAATCTTATAGTTCCAGCAGATTTAACCACATCCAATAATCCCGCTGAACCAATTTATATCGGATGGCTGAATGAACAATATTACGCACTAAATGGGGCAGTGGATGATTTAAGAATGTATAACAAAGCGTTATCAGCTAGTGATATTAGTGTACTTTATCAATTACGTAATTAAAAGTCAGAGGAATAGAATCTACTAGGTATTTTAGTTAAATTGCTAAACTTTTAGCATAAGGAAAATCGATGCTATTGTTAGATGTCCTGTGTGAAGGGAATAATTCCTGAAATATTTATTAAGTGTTCCATACTTCACCAGTAATACCTTGAAAAGTGTAAATCATTTGTATTTTACAGCAAATAGTATTACAAGATAGGATTATTATCTAACAAAAAACAGAAGGGAAAGTGAGAATGTCAGTTAAATGACTATTCTCGCTTTTTTGTTTAATATTTACTATTATCTGTGTTAATTTTAAAATGTTTTCCTTTTCTCTGTTCAATAGGATATTTAGCTAATGTCTCTGCTAACATCTTGGAATAGCTAATTATATGATAGGCTCGTTCTTGTTCTCGCTTTTCTTGGAATGCTATAATTTCAGGACCTGTATTACCCTCAAAAAACCAAATCATCTCGTTTTGGTCAATTCCAAAATCTATTGCTAGTTCATTTAAGGAATAAGGATAGAAACTATCAATATGTTTGGTTAGTTGGAAAGCTAAGTTTTCTAGCTTACTATATAATTTGGTAGCCGTATCTTTACCATAGTTTTCAATGAGAAATTTCTCTCCTTCTAACGTTACTACGCCTTTATAATTGCTGATATCAATACCATGCTCTGCAATATCTGCAATCATTTTTAGAATAATCCACTGTGCTTTGGCATTTCGAGCTAAATGTACCCGTATATGAAACGTTTTTCCATCGCTCGTATTTGAATAAATAAATGGTTGGATGATGTAATTTCCTTTTCGAATAACATTAAGAATAATTTTATTAGTTGCTTTTAAATCATGACGGGTAGTGATCGTTTGTTCTTGGAAAATATATTGGCTTTTTTGCTTTTGAGTGACAACAATAATACCATTACCTTTTGATTCATTAGCAGGTTTTAGAATTACCTTTTTATAGTTGTTTATCATCTCGTTAAAATCACTTAATCGTGTTAATTGTATTGTTGGAATAAGTAGGTATTCAAATTGATTAGCTTCCTGTATCTTTTTATAGATGGTTAACTTATCATCGATTAGATGGGAAGTAGTATGTATTTCTTGTTTTAATTTCATTTCTTTCTTGGGTTCTCTTAACTTATCTAAAGAACGATTAGATTCGTTAATCATTAAAAGAGGAAATGGTAACTTCTTCTTAATCCATCGCCCCTCTTCGTGTATATCCCCCATAATAGTTTTACTGTCAAAATCTACATCATCTATTCCAAAAAAACAAAGTTCTACATTCTGCTCTGCTGCTTCTTTGACATAAAAATTTATTCTATATTGATTTAACACCTTAAATGGATGCTCATGATTATAAACCCCGATTAACATTCTTTCACCTTTTCTGTCAGTATGTAATTTATTGTCTGTCTTTAATATTGTAACTATTTTTATTTAATGGGTGTACTAAAAGTTGATTTGTTGGAAAATTTATTATGTAAAAACCGAATCAACCAACAATTCAACCATATATTATATTCCTAGAATAGCTAATCTAGCTCATTAAGCCTTACTTCCAAATTACGGAGGTAAGGCTATTTCAATTTTAGGAGGAACTCATATGGAAAGAGAAAAGCAGCAAACAGCAAAACGTGTTGACATTGTGCAAGTGAAATTAGTAAGGGAGAAAACGATGTTTTACAAAAAATTCCGCATTCGTTCCCCACATGATGCTTATGAATTAATGAAGGAATTTTAATCCACGGTAACGGTTTTCGTGACTCAAAGAAAAAGTCAAGATTAAATCCAATTTATATTAAAGAGGATATTGTAAAATAGTAGTAGGTGAAAACGTAGAGATATCATATTAGGAGAAAAGAAAACGATGAAAAGGTGGAAAAATGGTGCCTGATACTACTTTAAAAGAAAATTATATAGTTTATAAAATTGAGGGGCTAAATAATTGCAAATTACAAAATGTGGTTAAATTGAATTTTGATGATAGTATTTTTGAGCAGGTGGAGATTAGTAGTAACCTTAAAGAAATAAAACTTTATTTTGATAGTGAAGAGGATACAAATAATATCATTGAAAAAGCGAACACAGTTCTGTTTGAAATTTTTAAGAGGTTGATATTAAACAAAGAAATTGATATTTCTATACCTGAATACAATGTAGATGTGGTTCGTATAGGAAATGAAGATATTACACAATTGCAAATTAATGAGAGAATTGCTATAAGAGACGAGTTTCGAATGCAAAGATCTTTTGATGCAAAGGTATTTTTAGAAGAAGTGCTAAGTGGTAATAACCTAGTAACAGACGCTAATAAGTTATTGTATCGTAAACTGTTAAGTATTATGAGAAACCCAGAAGAGTAGTGAAATTTATGGTGCTATATGATTTCCTAATGGAGATTGTTTCTAAAAATAAGCCACGAAAGGAGCAAAAAAATGTTTCTGACTTTATAAGGGAAAATGGGTTTAATGTTGGGATAAATCATGTTGTGTTTCGAACTACACGGAGAGAAAATAGTGATTTTTTAGAAGATGATTTTACATATTATCGAAATGAAATAGCACACGCAGAATTTCAAAATGACTTCGCTAAATATGAGACATTATCTTCAGCAGTCACAAATGTATTAATTAATAAATTGTTAGAAGTAATTCATTTCGGGATACAAAATTTAGAGTAAATAAACTGCACTGAACCACGGGAAGGGTTTTCATGACTAATTGGGGAATTTTCTTGATTGTTTGATGATATTTGAAACCCTTTGTATAGGGTATATTGAACTAGAAAATTCTGCTTGAGAGAAATCACTTGCAGGGTTTTTCTTTATCTAAAATGAGTTGGCATTGATGGTATATATTTGTAAATAGTTAATGAGTATAATAGAAGTATAAAAAACGTAAGGGGGATTTAAATGACAAAAATAATATCACTCTTTAATCACAAGGGAGGAGTAAGTAAGACCACAACAACATTTCATTTAGGTTGGATTTTAGCAGAACAGGGAAAGAAGGTTTTAATAGTCGACACAGACCCACAATGTAATCTTACTGGCGTTAGTTTAAGTTTATCAGGAAATAACAATTTTGAACAATTTTATACTGACTCTAATATTGATAATATTAGGGATGCCTTAAATCCAGTATTTGAGGGAAGACCTATACCACTAAAACCAGCAAGGTGTTATGAATTCCCAAATAGAAAAGGATTGTTTTTGTTACCAGGTCATATTGGATTTGCAGAATACGATGTTTCAATAGGAATCGCTCAAGAGTTGACTGGCAGCCTTAAAATGACTCAGAATATTCCGGGTGCTATTAGTCATTTATTTAGAATTACAGCAGAGGAATATATGTTTGATTACATACTAATTGATATGAGTCCTAGTGTAAGTGCTACGAATGCAAACTTATTAATGCAAAGTGACTATTTTATTGTTCCATGTAGCCCTGATTATTTTTGTAATATGGCGATTAATTCTCTAAGTAAAGTAATACCAAATTGGAATAAGACTTATGATAATTTGAAAAAACATCCGGTCTTTAGTGAGGCAATATATAAATTACCAAATACAAGACCTAAATTTATAGGTACAATCCAGCAAAGGTATAGACCGAGAAATGGTGGTCCAGCAAGGGCATTTAAGCAGTGGATTGATAGAATAAATGAAAATGTTAATACCAGTCTTGTCCCTATATTAAAGGAAAATGAAATGATTATTAAAGATAATTTGTTTAAGGAAGTTGGTACACCTGAAGAACCTTATAATATAATTAATTTGGCGGATTTTAATGGATTGATCGCTCAATCACAAAAGTATAATGTTCCTATATTTGCGTTAACACCTGAGCAAATAGAACAAGTTGGAAGAGTACTTGAGAATTCAGAGAACTCAAGGGATGAATTTCATAAGACTTTTACAAGGCTAGCTCAGATAGTAATAGGTTTAACTTCATAAAATGATGCCTGGCTAATTAATAATATTGAGGGACCATTGTGAATTACATTTATAAAATCAGTTATAAATAGAGGTGAAAGAACCATGCCGATTTTTGTAAATCCAAACAACCCAGAACAGCCGGCAAAAGGAGTATATAGATGGTATTTTCATAAAGAAGATGATAAACAAGAAACTGTAACTACACTGTATATAGGACAAGCTGGGAAAAATAAAACGAATTTATTACCACGTGGGACTCTCTATAGAGGGGTAGGTCAAGTACAAAGGAATCCCTTTTATTCTGGTAAAGGATATACGCTTGATACAAACTTTATTGTGGGGACTATAATTCATCTACTTGAGAATAAAGGATATAGGTGTTACTGGGAACATATAGATAATGACCCTTCGAAAGAACAAATGTTTGTGCAAAAGTATAAACCAATTATTCAAGACCAAAATGGAAGATTATTAACAGGATACAATATGAAATTACAAAATAAATGGAAGAAATCTATGGTACAAAGTGCAATCGAAAAAGTAGAAAATAAATTTACCGAAGATTTTGTTTGACTTTTTGTACCAGGTATAAAATAATTCTGGCAATTCAATAGAGTTTCAGAATAAATCAAATGCCTTGCGGAGAGAAATCTCCGAAGGGCTTTTCCTTTTTATTTCCCGATTGTCTCTCAGTGATAGTAGCAAACTTTTCCTCGTTACTTTCTCATGAAAATCCTTATGGAGAAATACTCCCAAGTGCATTCCCATTCTTTCAAAGTTTATTATCATTATTCATTTTTCAAAGTTACCCAGTTGATATTTCATGACTATAGACACTTCCTTAATATTTTTCTGATTTAATTTTTGCAATCAAGAGAATTCTATTTGGCTTCAAAATTAACTTTCTGTATTCTTTGCTATTAGTATGTAGAACCCCCCTTTTTCATCATTAAAGAAGTAGGTTTATAAAGGAAGGTAGTTTGCGGGTATGTATTGGAAAAGGGATCAAATTTATCATTTCATGCATATTTATTATTATTAGTTGGGTTTATTTATATGGCGGAAGAAATGGTCAATTTTTGTCTGAATTTGCTAAGCGATGATGTCATACTATATAGCCTGCTTGGTATGTCAATAAAACGAATGCAGACCTAAGGAGAATCATCAGCAAATAAAAAAAGAGAAGAAAAACGATTCTTCTCAGTGGTACTATCCTATTTAACTTTGTTATCCTCTTTTGTCATTTCCAATAATTTCGGAATAAGGAATTCATGGTTTTCACGAATATCACCCAACGTATCTAAAAGCTGATAAAGTTCATTTATTTTTTTTGAATCTCCTTTTCCTAGTGAAAGTATTTCTTCTGCAATAGAATTTAAAGATAAAGGTGGGGCAAAACGAACATTAAATCCTTCGTTATCTAGTTCCCATTCTTTGTTGTTGGAAGATATTATAGCCATCTCATATTTAATCTCATTATTTCCTAAATTAAATCTAAAGATTTTAACCCAAATATCTAAATTGCTATCGAAATAATCTTCTACGATTTCTGCGTAACTAATTTTTATTTCATTCATTTTCTAGTCCCCCTAATAGTTTGAATTGTCCGGCTCTATAAAAACGGAGATATCCTTTTTAAATTTTGTTTTATAAATCTACTTTACACCGTCTATTCTAATTTTTAGTTATTTAAGAAAAGTCCTTTTTGCAAAATGAAAAATTTAAATTGGTGTTCTAATTGCGATGTCTAATGCAAGGTGTGATATCTTCCAAGTTGGATGGTTCTGTGGAGTGGAGAAATCTCTAAACATCATCGTTCTGAACTTTACTAATCTAATGTATGTCACCGTATATTTCCAATGTATTTTGATATCTATTTCCCATTCACTGGATTAATCACTTTCTTCTCGTTTCGTAACTCGTTAAATGAATATATTTATGGCACTTTGTTTCCTTCTGGTAGTAGTGGCAAGGAGAAGTGTAAAAATCACTTCTCCAAGTTAACTTAATATGTATGTGTTCAAAATTTCGCATTATGTATCGTTGATTAATTAATGGTGCAAGATGTAGAACATGAAAAATTCCATGTGTTCTAACTAAAATGGAAGATACCCATCATCAAAAATTTCATCAATCCATTGATATTTCATGTTGATTTTATATTTGTTGCGATTTTCTTGACGGTAAGGAATGTAGAAAGAATTACAGCTCATATATTCCAATTCCTTTACTTCTTGTTCTTCTTTTGCGATTAATTCTGATAGTTCGCTTTGATACATTTCCCAATTACATTCATCGCAGCAGCCGGAAGCTACTATTTCCATTATTTCACCACAATAATTGCATTTTCTAATTGTTTGTTTAGTCATTGTTATTTCCTCCAAGTTATTATTTATATAAGTCCACTTTAATTTTCCGACATAGCCATTGAACCAATCAAGCTGAGGATCGTTCCCGGGAATTCATGGATGTACTCTAAGAATGATAGAATGGAGTTCCTAATTTCCTTACATGTGGCATGGAATCGATTCGCAATCACACTCTTTTTCAAATAACCCCATACGCGCTCTACCGCATTTAAATGAGGCGAATAGGGTGGTAAGAATACGAGTGCTAACTGGTCTTTATGTGCGTTTAAAAATGGCTGAATCCATTTCGCATGGTGAATTTTAGCGTTATCGAGGATCATCACCACTTTCTGGTGTTCATATTTCGCTAAGACATGATGAAGAAAAGCTAGAAACGTCTGTGCGTTACAGCGATCGGCTTCCATACACAGAAATTCACCGTTTCGACTATCGACGCAGCCAAATAAACTGACCGTCGCATGATGCCCATACGTAGGGATTTTTCTTTGTTTTCCTTTGACACTCCAAGTTGCTTGAAGTGCTTGGTAGTCACGAATATGGCTTTCATCTTCATAGAGAAAAACTACTTCGTCTGTGGCGTTTTTTTTAGCGTGTTGAGTTGTTGGATAAAGGCTTCTTGTTTCGCTTTGTTCGCACGTTTTAATGTATACGTTGGTCGTGTATAACTGAATCCCCAACGTTTGAGCATATGACCCACACCACCTCTCGACATGATGACAGAAAAACGGTCTTCAATAACATCTCTGAGAATGCGGGTATCCCAGCACGTTTGGCAGCCATACCCTTCTTCAGCGGGTGTACTTGATTCGAGCATACGACGGACTTCTTGTGCTTCTTCTGGTAATAAATACGGGCGTCTACCGGGTGCATACTTACGATGGAGTAGTTTCTCCATGCCACCCTCGTTAAACTTTTTCGCATACTCTGAAACCGTTTCACGATGTAGATGAAGAAGTTCCGCTACTTGGGTCGCATAGTACCCTTGCATGAGCAAACGAATTGTCATCACTCGTTTCGCCATTGATGCTTTTTCAATTGCTTTCTCTTGAGCCTGAAGAAATTCCACCGTCCACCCATGTATATTCGTAATTTGAAGTCCTTTTCCCATGATTCTCGCTCCTGTCCGAATTAGTTTGAGACTAGTATAGACAGGGAAAGACTGGAAATATACGACATGTCGGAAGTTTTATATCGATTTATATATATAATCATCCGAGATACGATCATAATTTGTCGTATGTCTTTTTCAGAGAGTTCCAGAGAAATGCTCCTTCTGAAACAATTGCGATGTCAGCAAATGCGGGTGTACATTTGGATGTACTACTTACCATTATTGCTTTTTTCATCAAATCCTTTACATCTCTAATGCTTGCAACCTTAAATCCATTTTCCCTTTCTTCCTTCAATGTAGGTCTTTCTGGAAAGCGATAAATCGTATTGTTAGCATCTGTGTATATAAAGTAGGTTTCTTTAACTTTATTGTTTCGGATAGGAATATACATTTCTTTCAGTTCATTCCACCAATATGCTCCTTCATTCGTAATAACCATTTCATAAGGAGGAACTAATTTGCCATTATTATTTGATCTTAAAGAGCGTTCTTCTAAATTAAGAAATATGAGAATACTATTAAAGTCTGCAAGTTCCGCATCCCTATAATCTTTATTTAATCGAATATCATAGGGACTAAAGATAATGCTATTCGTGTTTTCTGGGTTAAGAAAAACCCAGGATACATGCTGATTAAATGCCTTTGAATTCATTTTATTCATTGTGAAAACCCCCATAAGATTATGTAGTTGTTTGCTTCTGAAAGAATAATAGCAAAATAAAATTTGCTTATGTAAAAATTGGCGGAAAACTTTTATTTAAGACATAACAATTTTTGAAACAGACATTTTTCTTAACATTCACCCAAAGAGAGACACTCTTCTGTTAAAATAGACTGCTTGTTTAAGAAGGAAGAGAATTATTTTTTAAAGAAAGGAAATCCATACTCTTTCGCATTGTTAACCACGACCCATTCTTCATCATGTAGCCAGTCAACATTCTGAATGGATTCAAAATAATCATCAATACTGTCGTATATCACCAAGGCTTCAGAAGGATAGTTATCTTGAATATTTTCAAATAGGACTACTGAATTATCTTTCAATAACCAACTTATGTGAAAGTATCCTTCCTCGGGGCATTCCACCAAAATAAAGCAATTTTTTCTAGTATTTAATATTGGTAAGTTTATAGTTTTCATAGTATACATTTCTAATCGCTCCAAACATAATTTATTGAAATTTACTTAAGAGCTTTCTTGTTATTAGATAGAGCCCAGGAAGCTCTCGATGTCTGACATATCGTATTCTCTAGATTTTTTATCTGTAATATGAATAGTAGAAGCGGACGAATTTCCATTGTTTTCATCAGCGACATCATTGCCATCAGTATTGCCTTGGTCAATACCTTCATCAATAATTTCCCATTCAGCTTCACCAATATATTCTTGTAGAACTTTACTATTTTCGCATTCAACGTAACCTTGGAAGTTTCCATAGGGTTCTACAAATGATAAATAAAAGTTCACATCGTTATACATCTGGCACAACTGAAAAACAAATTGACGGCAAGGCGAATATATCGTATCAAAAACGATTCTGCCTTCGTTTTTAAAGATTTCAGTTTCATGTAGAATACCAAAATCGCAATCTACCTCATAATATTTTTCACACCATTCTGATTTAGAAAGCCCTAATTCTTCTAATTCTTTAGTAGAAGGAATTTCTATTACGTTGCTGAACCTTATGTATTTGTTATCCTCATTCAGCTTTGAAATGATTTCCTCTACAATCTCTTGATTACCTTTAATATAAAGTGTTTGGTGACAATTATTCGCCATTTTTAATGACCTCCTAGTAAGAATTGTCCTTATCTTATCAGAAGCAAAATCTCTTTTTAGCGATTTTTAAATTTTTTTAACCTAGAAAAAAATAAAGTTTTGAATGGGGAAAATAAATGGTTTTTTCCCGCATTGAGCCATCTTTTTTTGCTAAAATAGATAATTTATTTATTTTGATGTGGTCTACAAGGAGTTTACAATCCTGTAAAGATTACATATTTAGGGCGATGTAATGGTTCTTTCAAAATATTTGTTCAAGCGAAAAAGGAATTCTTAATTTCCCTTACAAACATTAGATACCTGCTTAGGCAGAGTCGAATTTGTAAGGGGGATAGACCTTGCTTTTATTTATGTGAGCAAGGGATCAACATGACAAAACAATCATTAGCAAAACCATTTATTAAGTGGGCTGGGGGAAAACAGAAAGTATTATCACAGTTGGAACAATACTTACCGAATGAATTAAAAGAGGGAAAATGTCATACATACATAGAACCATTTGTTGGAGGCGGCGCTATGCTATTTTATGTGCTACAACGCTATTCAATAGATAGAGCCATTATCAGCGATACAAACTCTGATTTGATTACTACCTTTTTGGCAGTAAAACAAAATGTAGATGAATTGATTAGCAGATTAAAAGAGCTTCAAGAACATTACTATTCTTTAGAAGAGGCGGAAAAAAGCATCTTTTATTATCAAATGAGAGCCAAGTTTAACCAGAAAAAAGACGCATCTATTGAACTTGCGGCTCAATTTATCTTTCTTAATAAAACTTGCTTTAATGGACTATATCGTGTGAATAAAAATGGGGAATTTAATGTTCCGATTGGTCGGTACACAAAGCCAGTTATTTGTGATGAAGAAAACCTACGATTGTGTTCAGTAGTGTTGCGAAATGTAGAGATTTACAATCAAAGCTATGAGAAAAATAGCGAATGGTTCGCATCGGATGTATTTTGCTTTTTTGACCCACCATATCGACCATTAAATGCATCAAAGAGTTTTACAAAGTATCAAGCATATGGATTTAGTGAAGATGACCAAATAGCGTTAGCTGCTTTTTATTCAGAAATGAATCGTCAGGGTTCAAAACTGATGTTATGTAATTCAGACCCAACTAGCATGCATCCAGAAGATGATTTCTTCGATAAGAATTATCAAGGATGTAATATTCATCGGATACAAGCTAATCGAAGTATTAATTCCAATCCATCGCGTAGAGGAAAGGTTAGCGAGTTAGTCATAACGAATTATTAATTAGCTTTGATATTGGTAAAGGCTGCTAGGAGTGTCCTGGCAGCCTTTTAATATCCACTGTTTTATATATTCCACTATTGCACAACGTATTGCAGACAGGTACTGAGGTATGTAAGAGGGTGTACAAATGTCAATTTACTCATGTACAAAAACGCTCGTTTAACCATGTACATTTTTGATCCCCAGTGTATATTACAACTTTACTTGGAGGGGCGAGCATGATAGCCTTGTTTGGTCAGCCAGCCCTTGTAATAGCTGGCTTTTGGCTGACGAATCATGCGAGTAGAGGTCTCCATGTCAAGTTGTAATTATTCATAGACATGTATAGAGAAACGCATTTTGAACGAAAGTGTACATGCTTAGACAATCAAAAATGTACACTTTGATGCGGACATTTATAAGGGTGTGAAATAGTTTATGCCATCATTGTGCCTTGGGTAGTCATGGATAATAAGATGAACATCTATAACTGTGTTGATGTCGACCGCCAAAACGCTTTGTTTTATGGCAAGATGTAAGCTACTGCTATACAGCATGTGACAGTAGCTGACGTTATTTACAAATGAAAATAGTGTAAATCTACATGATTGATTTATGATTACTTATCATGTTCAAACATAGGGAGTAATAGGATAGTTTTTAAATAATTAAAGTGACTCATTCTTTTGCTAGTTCATGTACGCAAATGAAAATCAATGTATTAAATACGAACAGAAATGGCGTATATTCGAACGATCCATTCCTATTTGTATAAATGTTTAATACTGAGTTCAACATGAAAGAAATCGGTAATTGCGGAGTCATTTGAAACAAAAAAAGCAGCCCCCTTAAGGAACTGCTTGAAACTATGGTTATTCTTCTTCAATATGACTAAATACAACTTTAAGCCCATAATAGTTGAGAATAATGTCGGTGTCCTCTTCATTCCTAGTAAATCCTAGTTCTTCAAGTATTGTTAATTGTTCTTCACTAAGTTCATCAAAGGTATCTGAGTGGACCCATAATTGAAATTCATAAGTGTATTCGTCGCATCCCTCTTGGAACATAATAAAGAAATCTGAATCTTCATCATTTGGGAAAAGAGGTAATTGTTCGATATATTCTCTTATTTCAATTGCCATCACATTTTCCATAATTAAATTATCCTCTTTCCAAACGGTATAACGTAAAACTTCCTCTGCATTAAGATAGTCAATTTTCATAGTGAATTCCTCCATATTTTGTTTTTAATAAATGCTTTGCTCGATTACTAAGCCTATATTATCAATTTGAAAAAAACTTTTGGGTGATTTTGCGAAAAACTTTTTTTGAGTTAAGGAATTTTTATTTGATTTAGAAATATAATCATTACCATGAAAAAAATTACCTTTCTCCTTAACATTTTCAAATTAAATGGTATAAAAGAAGAACGAGTTCGTGGCTCGTTTGATGGTGGGTTATAAATAAAGGATAGCGCGATTAATTTCAAATAAATAAAAGAAAATCCTTCAAAGGAAGAAATATAAAATAATCCATCCAATCTTTACACTTATGTATTCTTGGAGGGTTCAATGACAATACGAAATAAAAGTTCAAAAGATATAGAAATAACTACTATTTTGCAACCTGGGGATGCCATAACTAGAAAAAATTCTTCGGAAGCATTCAAGAACAAAATGATAAAAGAGCAGGGCAGAGGAGTAGATGAGAGAGGTCCATTTGTTATGGCTAAAAGTGAGAATTTGATGGAATTAGAAAAGTTAAGGGACAATCAAAAGCTAACCGTTACAGACAGGCGATATTTGATGATATTGCTGTTATTAGCTGATTTTAATCATTTCGATAAAGAAAAAACACCACTGATTAGTAAAGGAAAGAAACTGTCAAAAGAAATGGCAGCAGACATTTGGGGTGTAGCGGAGGAAACAGCCAAGAAGAAGTTAAATCGGTTAGTCAAAGCTGATATTCTTTTAACAGAAGTAGATGAAACTGATAAAAGACGGAAATTTTATTACTTGAATAAACAATACTTCATTAAAGGAATTCACAAAAATAGAGATGAAAAATTTGTAAAGGTGTTTCAAAATAAACTAAAAGAAATCATTCAAAATGTGTCAATGCTAAAACATAAGCGGTTAAAGAATAAAAGCATTAAAAAGCATATTAATTACGATGATGTCATCGGCTTGCTTCAAGCGGTTATTCCGTATTTTCATTTTGAAACGTATTACTTGGTGAAAAATCCAGACGAAAAAATTACATTAGAAGGAGAACCAGTTCTAGAAGCGCTGGAAAGGAATAAAAAAGCACTTAAACATTTGTCTTTAGCCCATTTGTGCAGAATTTCAGGATTAGGTGACAATGAAACAGTAAAAAGTTATTTTGAGTTTTTACAGGAAGTTGGAGCGGTCATGATAACGAAAACAAAAGGCAAAATTCGATACCGTATTCACCCTGATTTGCTATTCAGATTAGATGGCAATGGCATGGATGACTACACAAAACATGTACGGAGTGATTTTAGCCAACATGATGAATAAGGTGCTACGGCATCTTATTTTTTTGCAAATTGGATAATTGCTTTATGTATTATTGAGTGGAGTAGGTTTTAAAAAATGATGTCAAAATAAAGCCCTTTTCTAATAGTTGGATTATAATGTTTTCAACTAAATGAGTAGAATGGATGGGGATTTTTAGTGAACGGCTTATCATTTAAATTAAAACATATTAAAGAGAATGAACCAAAACTGTGGGAAAAACATAAACTGGTTCTTGCCTTTGTGGAAGAATATGATGAAATCCATATTGAAGAATTGATGAAAATAGTCGGTCATGAACCAGCGATGAAGTTTGCAAGTGATGTTATCAAAAATGAAGGGAGAGAATATATATTTGTGATGGAACATTAAGAGAAGAAAAAAATAAACTAAAATAATGATGAAAATGAATTAGTTAAGTCCCTGCTATCGTGGGGATTTTTTCATTCCTAAGTATCGTTCCAAAATAGTTGGTGATAGATTTAAGTATTATAAAATTTGAAACCTCCGAATAGTGTACCCGTTTCTGTATTAAAAACCTCCGAATAGCATACCCATAACTCACTAAAACCTCTGATTGACATACCCTTATTTTTCATCATGCAAGAATCTCTTGGTATTCATAGCCCGAAGTGTAATTTTAAAATAAATTTAGGTGCTCTGAACCCGCATTCTTACGTTTACTTTCTCCTCTTATATCTTCATTTCTATTTCTTCAATTAATTCAAAAGATTACTATGAAGAAATAGAAACATGCTTGGAAGGTGCATATGCTTAATGCCAAGTAATTGTCCTATTGGCTAAGAATTATTAGGATGCAAAAAGCGAATTAATGGGCTTTTTTTCGCTTAAGCTTGAAGTTCCTAAAGAATGTCTTAGTTTTTAATAAAAGTAGTAAATACCAAGCATTTTGGATAAATAGGGTTCATTATTTATTTTTATAAAAACAAAAACTGTGTGTCCTTTGGCGGCGCTCCGCTTGCTCTTTAGCCTAAGTCACATTGCAGTATGTGAAGGGGTGGCTAATCCACTTGTTAATACTTAAAAAAGGGCTACTTCGGTTATCGTTTTAATTAACGGAATTAAAAAAATACTACCAACTTCAGCTGGTAGCATTCATAGGCAATCATGGTTGCAAGCATTAAATTGCATCTAATAAAGAAAAGAGCTCTTCCATTGTTTGAACATTACTGGACAGATTTTTTATGTATCGATAGTCATGCAACCGCTCATTACGCAATATATATTTGGTCCAGAGTTTTTGTTGCTCGGATTGTTTCATATTCAATGAGGATTTTAAATCTTTCTTTAAATCGTCATATGTATATTTATTTACTCTAGAAGCCGTTATTTTTTGTTGTAATTCTAATTTTTCCATTTCTTCTTTAGCTTTTCTTTTTAATATTTTCTCAAGTGCTTCCTGTTGTAGTTGTTTCTCTAAATTTTGTTTGCGCTGTTGTTTTACAGCTAAAGTTCGAACGTCCTCTATAAAATTATTTCTTGCCACTTCTTCTTGAGTTGGATCGCATAGCTGCAACTTATTGTCTTTGATAGTAAAGAAACTTGCTAACGATGCTGAATAATTTGTTGGCAGTGCAAATGATTGATAAGGGGAGGTTGTTTTATCAACAACAAACCGTTGAACAGAACACATAACACCTTCGTCAGTTTGTTGAATATAATATAGACTCTTCACTGGCTTATTTTTTAACTCAGGAAACATATCGCGACATAGTTTGTAGTCATACAATTTTGTTACTTTGTATGTTGATGATAATTGCTGAAATAAGTGCTCCCATTTTTTATCTTGAGAAGTAGGTAAAGCTGTTATTGCTTCTGCTTCCCATAGATACAATGAGTGGGTGCGTTCATCTATTGAGCGTTCATTGTTTTCATAAAACCAAATATCTGTTATCCCTTGATATGCAAAATAATTTTGGCGTTTTTTAATTTTATTTGCCATTTCACTGTCTTTTGTATTTGTAATATTAGAAATAATAGAAATCCCGATTTCTCGGTTTCCTAACGTTACTAATAAGTCAGGATAATAACGCCAATTTTCGTGTCCTTTAGCCTCAAATCCCCATTGGACATTTAATCCAGGTACTAATTTACTTTGTAATTGAAGCTCGTTAAAAATTATTTCTTTAGAAATGGTATGTATTTTAGTTTCTCTTTGGATTTGTCGTTCGTATGTATCGGCTGCTTTTGAGAGTTGACATGTTTCTCCATGTAGATGGTAGAAATGTGGTTTTCTACTACCGATTTTAATTCGAAGACTTTTGCCACAATAAGGGCAAGAAAAACCGCCTTTTTCTGCAATTTTCATATAGCTTTTCAGTTCAGATAAAGTAAATCCTTGATTAATTAGAAATGGTTGATGTTGATAAATAGAGTGGTACATTTTATTTTCCTCCAGTATCTTTTTAGGTATATAAATAATATGACTACTCCTATATTTTATTAGAAATTGAATTTGATTTGGGTGTTTTGACGTATTTTTTATTTTTTGGGCTTATTTTTTCCTACTTTTTTGTTTTTTTGAACCATCCTAAAAGCCATTAAAAAAGCAGCACCATCATCTAGCGCTGCTTACTTTTCCTTATTCATCAATCTTCTAGCTTTGGCAATAGGTGTTCATTTTCCTTAAAGTGCTTTTCGATTTCATTTATCATTTCATCAGGATAATCATCAACAAATTCATAGTCATCCTGATCCTCATCATAAAGTTCCACTTCGTCTTCTAAAACATGGAATTCCGCTTCGTCCTCATCCCATTCATCCCTACGTACTTTAATGCAATATTGTGCGCCTTCAAAAACTAGTGTACACGTGTAATCTCCTTCATCATCAATACTAATGCCTAGCTAACCCATCAACTATTTTAATCATGTTAAAATCCTCCTTGTTTGTCGGGTGAAACAAATAAATATAACACTATTTTGCTCATTTTTTTCAAGAAATTTAGAAAAGTTATGGTCATGGTAATTAAACTTAAAATTTGCCCATTTATTTTTTGATATTTAGTAACATAACTATACATTTTCTAAAGGAATTTAGGAGAAGGTTCGCAATTGTTAACTGTTGTGAAAATGAAAGGTAGGATATATATGATGCAAAATAGAGTAACCATAAAGACCATCAAAAATAATAGTTATGTGTATGAGTGGGAATACATACCGAAGGATGAGCGCCTTCATGAAAATAAAAAGTATCAATGGACTTATAAAGGACCAGTGAGCGGGAAAGGCGGCGATTATATAAAAATCTTGACCGCACAAGATGAAAAAGAAGCTGCGGAGTATGTATATGGAAAAGCTTATTTGACACTATTAAGAATGAGAATGAAGGAACTGGAAAAAGAAAAGCCATTTTTCGATAGATTGAAAGAAATTGATGCGATGAGCAAAGCTGAAAAGAAGTTTGCTCAAAAAGAATTAAGAGATGACATGGAAATCGAAGCGGATAAATTTGTAAATGAAGTTTTGATTGCATTTTCTCCAGAGAGTCTTTGGGATTATTTAAGAGATGGTGGCACATTAGAAGAATTAATCAAGAAAATAAAAAGAAGCCAGCGCTAAGCTGACTCAGGGGCATTTATTATTCCAAGAGCGATTAATAATGCCTCTTTTAATTTATTATCGGTTTTTTCTGAAATGGTACCAATCCTTCTAATCACCATCTCTCTGTCAATAACAGTAAGTTGTTCACACATTATAGTACTTTCTTTTAATAGAGTTCCTTCTTGTAATGATTGGTTGGTAATAGAAATATGAGTTGGTAGCACCCTATCTAGGGGAAGTTTCTTTGTACTCAATGGTACAACTAAAAGAATTGTAGAATGTCTGTTTGCACGGTTATTACTTACCACTAGCATTGGACGTGTGCCTGCTTGGATAGAACCGATTTTATTTTCTCCTAAAGAAACTAGGATTATATCTCCTCGTCTAATTATGGCTTTTTTATTATTACTCATTTTGATTTCTCCTTTTATGTATTTTTAAATTTATAACACAAATTTAAAAATAGTGGAGAAATTGTTTAATTTGTTAATGCTGCAAATTCCTCTCGTTCTTGTCTGTACGTTTTCTCAGTGTAATGACGATGTTCATAGATAATTATCCCTGCTTGCCAAATAAAATGCTCCCGACAATATCCATCGTATTCTTTTAGTAGTAATGACATTTCAAGTGTTGGGAATATTTCGCTCAAGAATTCAAAAAAAGCTAAACAGTTATACTCTTGTATCGTAATATGAGCAATCAGTTCTTTTGGTGATGAGGAAATATAATGAAATCGTTGAATAATAGGCTGTTTTTTTGAATTTATCAAGGAAGCTTCATATTCTTTTAAGATTGTTTTTAAAAACCTCATAAATTCATCGTTTCCACTTACTCGTAATACGCCGTAATACATAATAATCTAGCACCTCCATTTGGTTGTTGCTTAGAATAAGCGATTTAGTTGAATTTATCAAGAAGATGCGAATGTGGGACGGAGTGGCACTTGGTATGTACTGAGTATATACAGAGTAAAGAATTAAATCGAAAAAGGATTATTAAAAAAAGCAAACAAATGTATACAAAGATGCAAACCTTTGTTTGCAAAACTGAAAATGTGGTGAAGCACCTGATAGGGAAATTGGTAGGCAATATCTCTAAAGAAAAAATGACGTTAACAAAGTCCGTTGGGAGTCCCGTCTGCCCCGGTTCCGATTAACCATCGGAATTTCTCCCGTTAGATGGGCATTATTTTATCCCAGATTATGTACCGTCCCAGTAGCTTAGGCTAGGCAATATACAAGATGGATTCAGTGGTGAATGTTTCGTAAAGCTGGACCTGGGGAAATTGACGTTATCGTCACTATCTTGTAAATGCGCTATACTCCAAACGCGCTTTTTTGTCCTTTTTGCAAAGGGCAAAACTGTCTACCTCCTAAAACATGTGGAATTAAAGAAATTAAATAATAAAGGCATTTTCATATTAGATAGACTCATTAGAAATTCTATAAAATATGAATTTATTAAACAATCAGCTTAGTTGTTGAAGATTTAGAATTCAGCAGAAGTAAAATCCCAACCTTTCTATGTTTTAAACTTCTGAATAAATAAGATTAGTCGGATTACAGATGGAAAATAGGTAATATAAATAAAATTAATTTCAACAAACGTATGTTCATTTAGTGGAAAGAGTCCAAAGGTAAATGTTCAAGATTATGAGATAGTTATAATGTAAGTTAAGCATGAAATTCAAATGTTCCTTAAAGTTGGGTATTTGCATAATAATATTGGATGTATACGAATAAATTCTCCTTTTAAAAATAACCACTGTAATAAATTTAATTTGACGGAACTTCTTGTAGGTCTTTAATATCGATTTAGATTATTCAATAATTCTATTGTAAGGAAGTGAAAGTATGGGAGAGCTATATGTCATTGAAGACTATCTGTTTAACAAACTGGAACAACTGAAAAAAGAAGAACAGTTGCTGTATAGCTTTATAGAAAAAGGAAATGACGAACTGATTGGAGAGCTACTTAGTGTAGTTGAAGAAATTGTGAGCATAAGTTGTCAATTGGATCATATAGGAACCGAAAGTAATACAATAGGTGTTCGGGGAGAAATGAGTAGATAAACTAACATGATTCTAAGAAATTGATACATGGGTGAAACTTTAGAGAGTTAACCATTATAAAATTTGGTTTGATGAGTTGAAAAAATCAAAAAGTGAACAAAGAAAAAGCTGCACATGGCAGCTGATAGTAATTTTATTTAAGCATCTGAGAAAATATAAAATTCTTGCTCACCGAACTAACGGCTTTAGCATTATCAGTAGTATTGATGCGTTCTATGTGTTGCTCACTTAGAGCAGTATAGGGAATATCAACATTTTTATTAAAGGCTTGCACGATAAATTTTATAAGTATTTCAATATTCTGAGGATGATTGAGCCAATCACATTCATCTTGTGTAAGTGTTGATGGTATAGGTAATGTAATTACCTTACGCTCCCTTTGTGTTAATCCATCTTCAAGACTTTTAAGGAGGTTTGCAGCAAGTACAGATGAGAAATTTCTACCTTGCTCTTGCTTTAATGTATTTAGATAATTAAGTAGCTTTTCATCCGTATGTTTAGGAATACGGAATGAAACTGTGCTTCCTTTTTTAAGCATTACAATGTTGCCTCCTCATTTAATGTTGGTTACTAAGCGCAACATCTAAAATTTTATCGTAGGAATATACATTTGACCAAATGCTATTATGAGTGTCAAGAAACTTTAATGGCATTTCTTTTCGTTCAGATTGAAGAACTTTTTCTATGTATTCCCTCAAAATAGAGGCACCACCACCTACTAAGTAAGCTGACTGCACTGTTGGATATTCTAACCATTTTTCTTCAACCCATTGTACTTGCTTTTTGGCAAGCTTCAACAATTCAGTTTCAATAACTGGTTGGATACAAATCTTGTTGCCCATTTTGTAAATATAGTGACGGTCGCTTTTATCAGGGTGTGTAATTACTTTAATCAAATCTCTGCGGTTCTTGAATTTATATTGATATTGTCTTTCTACTTCCTTCATAATTTTGTCCAAGTATACAGAGACACCTTCCAAATAACTCTCAGATAATCCATTTTTAATGACTGATTTTTCGATAATGGCAGCATCACTTGTTAAACCGCCAATATCATAAATTAGAATAGGATTTTCGCCAGTTTCATTCTGATGTTCGTTTAAGAATATAAAGGATGAAATACCTTCAACATTTACGAATACTTTTGAAAAGTGAATACGGACTTTTTTTCCTGAAAGTAAAGGTGTTTGAAGAAATTCGACCTCATGAATACAACTTTCCAATTTTTGCTTAAATAATAAACGGTCTTGTTGAGTGCCTTCTCCAATAGGTAAACCAGTTGAAAGTGCATAATGTGCTTGATAACACCCATTAATTTCACTAAAAGCATTACTCGTAACTGCATCTACGGCTAATGTGGTTAAAAGAAGAATTAGAGATTGGTCATTATCACTTTTTATGGAATTTGCTCGAAGCTCACTTGGAGTATCACTAGAACGAGCCAACTCTCCAATTGTATAAATACCTTTTCCCTGTTTTAGACAATTAGAAGAAATGCATACATGAAGCCCATCTAAGACATCCCTCTCTATTTCTGTCACGATACGTTCTTGTGCGGCAGGTGAGATTATATTCGGAATGGTCATTTGTGTTTTGCTTGGACCAAGTATTGCTTTTACACTGTCATTTCCTACATCTATTGCTGCTGTTCTCATCAATTTAATATTCCCCTTTCAGAAGTTTGCGATTGTAAACGTTTTGCAGACTTTTGCCTACATCTGATATTTCAAGAGGAAAAAGAAAATTCCTTATTATTTATCAAAAAATATACGGCTAGTTTGTATGTGGCTGATTATCCTATTTGGATCATTTCAACAGATAAAGGGCACAGCACTCTAAAAGAATGTTTAACGTTTCAAAAAAATCGTAAAATCCACCATTTTCATTTTGATTTTTTGTATGATGAAACGACCCAATAATGAGCCTGATTAAAATGGAAAATTGAGAGTTAATAAATTAGAACTCGCTTATATTGGAAAACTAAATGAAAAGGTGAAATTTACATGTTTTTTGATAATATTGAAATTAAACAGAAATGGTTTGTTGGTCAACGTTTAGAGAGCAAGGTGTATGCAGGAGTTAACAGCTACATTGGTAGTTTTGTTACAGAAAGAATTTTGCAAGATGGTTTTGATAGCTTGGGAGATATCCCAGAAGAATTGCTACAAAATTCTATTTTGTTTCAAGGATATACACTGGAGTTAGATAATCAGCCGATATTCATAACGAAAACGACAGACATTCATCCAGTAAAGCCGATAAAGAACCATTGCTTTTTAACCAAACGGGATGCACAGAGATTTATTGAGAAATTGAAAGTAGAAATTGCGGATTATTATTGGGGTGATGAGGAAGAAGTATTAAATCTTCTTGAATTAGGTTTTGACGTGGATGAAGATTTTTCAGAGATATCAATGAGTTTAGATAGAAGATGGAATAGCTTTTTAGAAATGTGGCATTACCGAAATTTTGATGGATTAGGTTTTACTATTTTCTATGATGATGAAATGCATGAGTTTTAGTAGAAAAAGCTTGGAATAACCAAGCTTTTTTGCATGTTTTCAACTGTTTTTATATAACTGATTTCATTTCCTTTTCTAGTTCCTTTAAGAGTTTATTTCTTCGGTGACGATTAGCAATTTTCATTATTTCATTAAATCTGGAATTGTACGGTTCCTCTTTTTTCAGTTTTGATAGTTCTTCTTGTTGTTTTTCATATTCCTCCTGTTTTAATCTTATCTCCAATTCGATTAAACGCTGGCTCTCAATTGGTAATTTTGAGATGTAGTTCTGCGTTTTTTTGCTACTGATTGGACCACGATATTTCCATTCATAACGCTGCTTTTTCCTAGCAGTTCTTAAGTGTTTTCTACGATAATTCCAACTATAAAGATAAAGATTGCCATTAATATTTTTAATGCACACATTGGTATGTTTCGAACTCACCATTTTCACTCCTTATGGATTTTAAATATTGTAAATCAATTATTAAAAAAGGGTGAAAATAAGTTGGGAAATTCCATTGAATTGTAAAAGTGAATTTAGGAGCATTTATTTTAGGTAATAACATTTTTTATTAATTTATAGGGAGAAAAGTGTCAATTAGCTATATTTTTTGTTTGTTTTCATAGTTGAATTGTTCGTTTTCAATAATTAATTCTAAAATTTTATTATTGGTGAAGGTTAAAGTAGAAGTCTGTAATAACAGTTATAAGGATTGGTAAGTGAGAAATTTATTTTTATTTTTGAAAGGGAATTATCAGTTGAAGCTACTGTAACCGCGCCTTTTTATTTTTTAAAATTTTTTTCGTGTAATAGTTGACGATTGAAAACAACTTTTGACGTTGTAAACGAAGATTCCATAAACTTGATTTAGTAATCCATTTTTATTATTTCATTTTTAGGAGGTCTTTTTTGTGTACAAAAATCATATTAAATTTATCACGAACGACGAACTACCAAATACGAGCGGAATTTATCTGCTTTACGATGAAAAAAGCGACCTTGCCTACATTGGTTCAGCATCTAATTTAAGAAACCGTATTGCGAACCATCGCTCTAATCTTATTCACCAGAAACATCCGAATGATATGCTCCAGGCAATGTTTAATATGGGATGTTTATGTGTTCGTATTTTAGTGACATTTCCGTTTCTGGATAAAAAACGATTAAAAGAAGCTGAAAATTTATTTATCGAGGCATCTCCAGCCATATTTAAGAACCCTTTAGTTAATCGTTATAAATCAGTTCCTTTCCATCAATCTTTTGTGAAATTAATGGACGAGGATGAGTGGAATGACAACAACCACATCGCAGGATAACTTAGAAAGAGTTGCAGCGGTCCTTAGGCTTTTCAAAGAAGGAAAGAAAGCGGAAGAAGTTGCAGTGGAATTGGGATACAAGCATGTCCAAAGTTTATCTCGTTTTATGCAAAGGGAAAATTACAAATGGGATAAGCAAGTGAAGAATTATATGTATTCGGTTGAAGATGAACGGTCATCTCAAATACCACAAGAGAAATCTATTAATATAGAAGAAACTCGGAATGAAGAAGATGTTTTTGAACTACTTGAGCGTAATGATGTTATGACTTTACTTAAAAATGCTCGTAAAGTATTAAAGGCTGTAAAACAACAAAATGAGCAATCTAAATCCAATTCCCAAGAAGTGGATTTGTGGAGAGCTGCTCAGAAATATGTGAGTGGTCATTCTCCTAGTATCACAAAATCATTTCGGCTACCAATTGAGATGGAACATAGATTAACACATTTTTGTACAAGTACGGGGCTACTTCAAAAACAGGTTTTCTGTTTAGCGGTAGAACAGTTTTTAGCACAATATGAGGCAGTATACACGGACCCAGCAGCTGAGCAGACATAATATCAATTATGCCTGCTTGTCGTCCATATACGGTTGGGGAATTCTAGGTTAAGGAGACATAATTATGTTTCTAGCACGCTTATTTTGAGTAGACATAATTTTTTTGAGAAGGTGAGCGTTATGAATGAATTATTATCTTCATTTGAGAACTATTTAAAACAGGAGGAAAAATCTATCCATACGATTTCATCCTATCTGACTTCTGTTCAAAAATATTTCGGATGGTTTGAAGGAGTCTTTGGTCGACCACCTCAAATCTTGCATTCAGAAAATATTTTGTCGTATAAAGAAGAACTGAAAAAAGAACGTAATCCAAAAGGAGAATATATTAGTGCAAAGACAATAAATGTTCGGCTAAATGCCTTACGTACATTCAATAAGTTCCTTGTTGAAGAAGGAATTATGAGTGACATTATAATAGGAAAGAATTCATATATTAAGGTCCAAAATCTGATTGTTTCCCCAGCTAAGTTTACTAAACAAGATGTAAACCATTTTTTTCAATCTATACTCGAAAGCAATGAGGAGAACCAAAAGGATTGTTATCGGAATTACACACTGGCAAAACTATTGGCTCTTACTGGATGCCGTATTACGGAAGCTCTTTCTATTCAAATAGAAGATATTCATCTTCAGGCAAAGGAAATTTTAATTCGGAACGGAAAGGGAGCAAAGTCTAGGACAATCTTGGTTAATAGTCAGTTACATCGGATCTTAACCAAATATTTGAACGATATACGACCTGAATATCGATTAAGCCAAGTGAGTCCTTATCTTTTTCTAAGTAATCGTAGTCACTCACTGTCACGCAAAACAGTTAACAAGATGTTCGCAAAGTATAGCAAGAGTGCCGGATTAAATGAAGTTTTGTCTCCACATGATTTTCGGCATTATTTTTGTAGTCAATCGTTACAAAATGGTCTTGGCATTCATGAGACTGCTGCCTTAGCGGGTCACTCTAGTATCGCCACTACCTCATTGTATACAAATGTTGACAGACAAACGATGCTCGATAAATTGGAGAATTTATAGAAAGCTCATACTAGTAAATTCTTTTATTCTAGTGAAAAATAAATTGGATATTCCCCCTATTTGTTATTTATTTTTGCTATCCTACTTACACACAAGTTAATCATGAAAAAAACTTTGAGGGTAATTTTAAAAAAATCGCAAAATCGCCCAAATCTATTTTTAAAAAATGTATGATGAGTTCAGTAAAACAAACCTTCCAGCTGGAAAGCTTATTTATCCCGGGATGCATAAATAAAACTATTAGGAAGGAAGATGATTATGTTAGTTACAGATGCAGTAAAAGCATTTTTAAAATATCTTGAAGCTCAAAACAAAAGTGGAGAAACGGTTGCAGGTTATGGAAAGGATTTGCGTATCTTCAATCAATATCTTGAAGAGCAATATAATGGATTAGTTTATATTGATGAGATTACGGAAAATGATTTGGAAGATTACATTTGCTTCCTAAAAGAAGTGCGCAAATTAAAACCATCTAGTCAAAACCGTTACTTCTCAAGTATCCGTTCCTTTTTTAACTATGCTACAAGAAAGAAATTATTGAAGCAAAATATCGCTCAAAATGTGGAAAATGTTCGATACCAGCGAAAAGAGCGAGAGTATTTATCTAAAGAAGAGCTAGAGGACCTTTTTGACGTCATCGAACATCCAATTATAAAAGTTGCTATCATTACGATGGCTTACACAGGAATTCGTGTTGGGGAATTAACAAAGTTAACCCCTGATCGAGTAGATTTAGAAAAGCAACTGATAAAGGTACTTGGAAAAGGAAATAAAGAAAGAACTATTCCTATTTCAGAAAAGCTGCTTCCTATATTGATTGATTATGCAGAAAATATCCGATTTGAAGAAGCACGACACTTTTTTGGGACAAAGAAAACTGGTCGTTTATCTGCCCAGTATATTAATAATTCCCTACGCTTAGCATCCAAAAAGATTGGATTGAAGCAAAGTATTTCCGCGCATATTTTACGTCATAGTTTTGCGACGGTTTTGGTTCATAATGATGTGAATATCGTGGATTTGCAACGATTACTTGGACACAACTCTATCCGAACAACGAGCATTTATCTTCATACTAATCATGAAAGGTTAAAAGAAGCCGTAAACTCGTGGTAAGGATATTTAGGATAGCAACAGGGGGAAATAATCATGAAAAAGCTATATGATGAACACTTTATTTTAGAACAGTTGGCAAGTGGCAAAACACGTGAAGAACTCGCGTTGGAATTAGGACATAAGGATTATCGTTCTCTGGATATGTATATGCGTCGACGTGATTATACATGGGATAGTGAATATCAGACTTACATAGCAGGAGTTCGTGTTTTAAGCAAAGAGGACCTTCAAGAAAAAGACCCAAGAGGAAAAGCTGCTGATATTATTAAATATTTTCAATTTGAAAAAGACCCAAAAGTAGTGGCTGAAATGGCGGATTTTCAAAACCATCGTGCGTTATCAATCTTTATGAAGGATAAGGGATATGAATGGGATAGTCAATTAGGGAACTACAAGGTGATTAAGCAAGAACAGCATCCTTTTCAAAAAGCTGATAAACCAGCAATTAACAAACCAATTAGTAAAAGCAAGACTGCGAAAATTTCGGAAGAGTATGAGGAATTGCTTAGCTATCTTATCACTCGCAAAAAGGAACTGGCAGATATATTAGAAACCAGTTATCACAATACTTTTCCGCAATACCGAGTACCAGGTGAAACTCATTCCAAATCGGTACAAATGGCAAGCAGCCTTGATAAACTGGTTAGGGTTTATTGCAAAGAGCATAATGTCCAACAGAAAGACATATTCCAAGTAGCTCTAATCGAGTTTTTCCGGAAATACGGCTATGCTGGAGAGGTAAAAGCGCTAATCGGGTAGAATATTTATTCTATCCGGTTATTTACTTTACAGAAGTATTTAACAGGAATGCTCCTTTTTAAAACTATGTCGAAAGTATAGTTTTTTATGCTATTGTATAAGAAATGAATGAATAAATAAGAAGTTGAAGGGGTATAGTGTTGTTAAATGACTATTTGTTTTGTTATCATGGAACAATTAAACGTTATGGTGAATATATTGAAAGTAACGGAATAAATTTAGATAAGAGTCGTTTTGCTACAGATTTTGGTAAAGGATTTTATGTAACCAATAATAAATACCAAGCTGAAAAATGGGCAAAAATTAAATATCAAGATAACATTGATAAGTTTTCATCGGAAGATATCAAGCCGGTTGTAGTTTACTTTGCTCTAGATATTAATAAAATAACAGGGCTGAGTGGTTGCATATTTGAAGAACCCAATTTAGATTGGGGGAACTTTATTCTTGACTGCCGTAAAGAGGGAATGCGTGATGGTATATTCCACAGTTATGACTTTGTTTTAGGTCATTTGGCAGATGGTAAAATTGTGGCTTTGTTAAGACGTGCAATTAGTGGTAGAATAGATAGTAATGAATTTTTAGTTGGTATAAGCCCGCTATCATCAACAAATACACAACTATCGCTACATACTGAAAAATCTTTAGAGTGTATAAAATGTTTGGGGGTGAAGGAAATTGAATTTTGATAAATATTCATTTGATGAATTAGATATCGAACTGATTTTTTATATTCGTGATGAACTAGAAAAAAGGATTGGAAGCCAGTCAATAGAAGCAATTATTGTCTCTGGATTTTTAAATCGCCTTCAAGACGACCCAGTGTATGTGCATCACTATGATGAAAAATATTGGGCTGATTATATCTTATCACGTTACCAAAAAAAAGAACTTTTGACTATTTAGAATAAATTAGAAGTAACCTACAATGAATAGATTGTAGGTTTTTATTTTTAGATTTATTAAGCCTATTTTGAGGATTTTCCTACTCAATATCTTCGAAACGGAAGAGGTCCTCCCGAAGTAAAAGAATCTATATGAGGCTATTAGCTTGAGCAGTAGTAGAATTCATTATTTATTTGACGGAAAAATTAAATGAACATCCTTTTTATGCAAATAAATGAAGGTTCCGTCAATACTCCGTCATTTATTTAATTATGAAATTAAATAAATGGCATTTTGCATACAAATAAATGACGATTCCGTCAATTATCCGTCATTTATTTTAATCATGAAATTAAATAAATGACATTTTGCCACTACCGTCGCATAAATAAATTCTGAATTTTCAGTTTTTTATTTCCTGGTTTTTAGAGAAAAAACGAAAACACCAAAGCTAAGGTAGTAGACATCCATTTTTTTACTATAGCCTGTGACTTGTACAACAACGACTGTCAATCCTTTATGGGACGCTCTTTCCTTGGATTTTGCGCAACCAAATGTGAGCGGATTTCCATAATGCAGCTTTTAAATAGCGGCTTATTTGTAAATAACTTTGGGCACTATTTGTGTTCAGCTGTGCCAATACGTTCAAGCAATACACAATCATCGCAATGTATACTTGGTTGTGCACCGCCTGTTCGCTATAACCATAGAACTTTTTGATGTTCAAGTGTTGTTTCATCCATTTGAAAAACAACTCGATTGCCCAGCGCGATTTGTAAATCTCTGCAATTTCATCGGCACTTAAATCAAATCGATTGGTTAATAAAGAGAGTTCATTGCCCTTTGTATCCATGATTTTCAGGCGTCGGAACACGTTTTCTGAACGATTTTGTGTGGAACCAATGACCACCATTTCATCTGATAAAACCGTAGACTGTGCTGGCAATGTAAACGTTTCAAGTATACGTATGACGGCGTTTTTTCGAAGACGTGTGACAAAGAAATAGCCATCATCCGTCATGCGATCATAGCGCTCGTAATCCAAATAGCCACGGTCGAACACGTATAGGCATTCTTTATCGTCCATCAAGACTTCCAACTGCAATTTATCATGTTCAATGGCGTTTGTAAGCACAGCTTGATCCGGATACGAGCGACCTTTTTCCATAAAAACGAGTCGAAGGTGAAGCTTTACACCTGATTTTGTCTTTCGAAATTCTGCCCACTTATGATTGGTTAAATTAAGCGGTAAAGTACTTGAATCAATGTTTTTTAAAGGTGTTGTGATTTTTCTTCGTGTTTGAAAATTTGTTTTTAGATGAATTTGTGAAACTAAATCGAGAAAAATCGTTTGAAAGAAATCGGTTGGGATCGTATTGATTCGCCTGCCCAATTGGGAGAAGCTAATGGATTCTAACCCTGTTGCACGTTGTAGATCCTCTGAAAATACGGCGTCGCTCAATGCCCGTAAACTCTCCGTTTCATGAAGTTGGGCATACAAAAGCAATTTCATAAATGAAGCCATGTAAAGCTTCTTTGTATAGTAATTTAATTGATGTGTTTCCACTAGTTCTTCAAAAAATGTCTGATTAACAGGGGAAAACCATTGTTCAAATGATGTTTTTCGTGTAAACTTATCCATGCTTATGTCCTTTATTTTGGATTTGGATAGGTTACTACCACCAACCATTATAAAGGATTTTTTTATGCGGAAATAAGATTACAGAAAATTCAGATTTACTAACAATGTTAAATTATTTTAATGCGACACTAGTGACATTTTGCATACAAATAAATGACGATTCCATCAATTCCCGGCGTTTATTATTCACTTAAATATTACGTGTTTAGTTTATTTAATCTGTGTGGTATCGTCTTGTTCTATAAAAAACATAATGTATAACAGAAAGAAATATTATACGTGACTTTTTTCGAGTTCTTCCAGCTATAAGCTATCTTGAGAGGTAAAGCCTTAATGCGGTAAAGTAATTATTTTTATACGATTATTTATTAATATGCTTGACTTTTTCAAAAATCGGGTGTTTTTATGATAAAGTAAAGTTAACGGATATTAAAGTGTTGAGGTAAAATGAATGGATATCTAATTATTGTACTAAATCAAAACATCATCGACTTTGAAGGTATCCGATAATACGTATATTTATGTTTGCAAAAAGAAAGAGATGCAATCAATCCATTGTATTTTAGTTAGGAGAGATAGTAATGGGAAAAAGTAGAACTGAAGTTGCTGTTAGACTTGGAATAAAGGTAAAGACTAATTCAGAAGCACCAGGCATATATATTAATAATGGAAATGGAATAAGAAAAGTAGAAATTGAAGAACTTTTCCCAGAATTTAAAGTGTTGAATCACTCTAGTTTTCCAATGGAACGTGAATTATTGAATAACGGAGCTATTATAAGAAAATTAGAGATGGAGAATTAAAAACAACATTTCCATGAAAAGGATTTGTTGTTTTTTCTATTATGAAAATATTGCTATACAACAAAGGTAAAAGCAATACTCTGATAGAATATGTACTTTATTTATAATAATTTTGGAATGAAGGGAGATGAGATATTTGTTTGAAATTCCGGATATAAAAAACTTGACCATTGAGGAAATTCTTTCTGCAAAGGAAGGGCAATTTTTTGATAGGAAATCAGCGGAAATAAAAGCGAAGAAAATTGCAGAAGTATTAATAGCCTTTGCCAATGCAGATGGTGGTTTAATTGCAATCGGTGTTTGTGATGGAAAAGTAGAAGGAATTAGTGCTCAAGGACCTATTAAGATAAATGATTTTGTTCAATGCAAAATAGACCACTGTAAACCTGCTGTCCGTGCACAAGAACGTTATTTAGAAGTTGTTAATGAAAGAGGTCAAAAAGACCATGTTTTACTTATTCAAGTAGAACCATCAAGAAACTCTGTTCATAAGACAATGAGTGATAAAGTCTTTTTAAGGGTTGGTGATGAGAGTAAGGAACTGACTCACGACCAACGTTTAGAACTGGAATATGATAAAGGTGAGCGATTATTTGAAGAACAAGTTATTAGCAATTGTAAAATAGATGATTTAGATGAGGAAATACTTAAGATATATAAAGCATCATTAAATTTTGAAGGTGATGACTTATTACAACCTCTTTATGCAAGAGGATTTATTAATGATACTAAAAATGGACCAGAGATTAATGCAGCCGGTGTTCTACTTTTCACTAAAAACCCAGCTCGTTTTTTTCCTGCTGCCCGTATACGCTTTTTAAGATATGAAGGTAGTAGTGAAGAGGTCGGAGTAGAAATGAATATCGTGAAGCAAGAATATATTGAAGGTCCTCTTCCAATACTGATTGAAAAGGCAAAAACTGTAGTAAAAGCACAACTTAGAGAGTTCACGGGACTTAATCCTATGAATGGAAAATTTACCTCTGTACCGGAATACCCTGAATTTGCCTGGCTTGAAGGTATTGTAAATGCTGTTACTCACCGTGCATATAACATTCAAGGAGACGATATTAAGATAAAAATGTTTGATGATCGGCTGGAGATTAGTAGCCCTGGTAAATTTCCTAATATCGTTAATAGGCACAATATTAAGGAGGTGCGTTATTCCCGCAATCCTCGTATCGCAAGGGCGCTCACTGAAATGGGATGGGTTCGTGAGTTAGGAGAGGGAGTAAAACGTATGTTTAAGGAGATGAATTCCTTTTTCTTAGATGACCCTGAATATCATGAGGGTCAAAATTCGGTACATCTTATTCTGAAAAATAATATTCTGATGCGAAGAGTTAGAAAACAAGAACGAATAAATACTTTAATTTCAAAGGAATGGAAATCCTTATCAAAAGAAGAGCAAGTTGCACTTGATTATATTTATAGTAGGGGTCAAATTACCACAAAACAGTTAGCTACACTCATAAACAGAGGGACTAATTATTCGAAAAAGATTCTAGAAGGGCTATATCAAAAGGGAATACTTAATCTAATTAGAACTTCTCGTAATGACCCAAATCAGCATTATACATTTAAATCAAATGATTAATTTTTGATGGTTCACAAGATATAAACATGCTTGTGGACCTTTTTAAATTGAGCGAAAAACTACTCTTGTGTGTTTGTTTAGCTTAAATATAAATTTTTCAAAGGAGAGTTAGATTTTTTCTAGGAATCGTATTGTTGACTACTTAATATTAATGTTCAAGGTTCTTTCAAAAGCGGAAGAGGTTCTCTCAAAGTTAGCGGAGCTTCTCACAAAAAAGTAGATATATTATCTAAAGAATTCTTAATTTTGGTAAATATTGCGCGGTTTTAATATCGAGGTTCTCATGAGAAGGAAAAAGGTTCTCACGAAGTAAAAAGAATTTCAAGGATATTCAGAATTGTAGCAAAGAACTTAAATTTCCACTGAATTTCAACTTCTAACTAATAAAGTTGTTTAAATTTTACTTAAGATAGAAATCTCATACAAATGGTAAGCATTCAGATAAACTGAATAGTGTCTACTGCAAAAAATATAATGTCCAATAGAAAGAGATATCCCGAAAATGTGGCTATGGTGGAGATGGATAAGCGTTAATTAAGAATAATATTTATCCTATCCGGTTATTTATTTGACGGATAATTTAAATAAATATCAATTTTATGCAAATGAATGACGGCTCCGTCAAATACCCCGTCGTTTATTTGTTAATTAAACATTATTTTCTCGGTTTATTTAACTAATAATAGGAATACCCGTTGTGTTTTTTGATTTTTTAGCGTCTTCTTCTAATACATGAAGGTCTAAAGTTATTCCTAAGGGAACAGTATATAAAGTAAAAGAAGAGACTGTTATTCCTAGGGAACAGCAGGAAAAGTACAAGGGAATACCGTTATTCCTAGGGAACAGCAGGAAAAGTACAAGAGAATACCGTTATTCCTAGGGAACAGCAGGAAAAGTACAAGAGAATACCGTTATTCCTAGGGAACGGTAGGGAAAATACAAGGGAATACCGTTATTCCTAGGGAACAGCAGGAAAAATACAAGAGAATACCATTATTCCTAGAGAATAGTAAAAAAGAGTCCTGGAGAATATAATTATATAGACATCACGGTATCAACTGTGATTAAGAAAATCAAGATATTATTAATCTACTCTTATTGAGTTTGCTTATAAAGAACAAAAAAGGCTTCTGTCAAAGTGTTATGAGAAAAGGAAGGGTTCTCCCGCAATTAGAAGAGCTTCTCACAGAAAAGTGAATATATTATTTAAAGAACTCTCAATTTGGTGAATATTGCGCGGTTTTAATATTTGAGGTTCTCACGAAATAAAATGAGCTTCTCATGCGAATTCAGAAGTAAGTAAAGAACACAATACTTTATTACATTTGATTTTCTAACTAAAAAAGGTTATTTAAATTCTATTTAACATAGAAATTAGTTAGAAATAGTTAGAAGTTCAACAGATATGGCAAAAAAGGACCATTTTATCTGATTTACGGGGTATTATTATGCCACTTTTCTAACTTAAAGATATGTACTTATTACAGCTTAAGTTAGAAAAATCATTTTGGAAGGGCTGGCTTTTTCAACTCAAGGTTCTCACGAAAAGGAAAAAGGTTCTCATGAAGTAAAAAGAACTTCTCATGGAAATTCGGAATTGAAGCAAAGAGCACAATACATTATTACATTTGATTTACTCACTAAAAAGGTTATTTAAATTCTATTTAAGATAGAAATTAGTTAGAAATAGTTTGAAGTTCAACAGATATGGCAAAAAAGGGACCATATTATCTGATTTACGGGGTATTATCATGGCTCTTTTCTAACTTAAAGATATGTACTTCTTATAGTTTAAGTTAGAACAATCGTTTTTGGAAAGGCTGGTTTTTTCAACTCAAAGGTATCACGGTGGTAAAAGAGGTTCTCATGAAGTAAAAGGAACTTCTCATGGAAATTCAAAATTGAGCAAAGAACTCAAGTTTTTATTACATATTAAGACCCAAGGATTATGAAGTATTAATATTTGGTCCAAGATTGTCTGAAGAAAAGTTATTACGTTAATCCCCACTTTATCACTAATTTGCAAATTATGTCTCAAACCAAAATACAAAAAGGTCCTAAATAGCAGGTGTTTTTGTAGCCTATTGAAAAATAAGAAACCCTTGAAAATATAGAGTTCCTTTCGCTTTGATGAGTCATAATTAACAAATTATGTCTAGTGGTAATATCCATTAATACCTATGATAATTTAATTAATTATGCCTCCTTAAAGTAGGGTAAAAAGATGATTTGTATACTGGCAAAACATGATTGAATACAGGCTAGTAATAACAGTTAGCTTTAATCGACGTTACATCAAGCTTTGGTGCGTCTATATTTATTAAATATTCCTTTGGGGCAAGTGCGATTAACTCTAATCAGTTACTTGTAACATTCAACCAAGAAGTTGATAAAACAACAGCTGAGAGACTTTCTAACTATGATGTAAAAGATAGTTCATTAGCTGACTTATTAACAGGTGCTGCTGTAGATGGTAAAGCAGAACTTCAAGCAGATGGAAAAACTGTAGTATTAACTCTTGAACAAGATTACGCTTTAGAATTAAATCAAGAAGAAGTTACAGTAACTGTTAAAGATGTGAAAGCTAAAGAATTAGATAATGTTCTTGCTGAATCTAAATTCGAAAAAGTTAAGATTGTAGATACTACTATTCCAGCAGTAGACAAAATTGTACAAGTATCACCATCTGTATTTGATGTTGTATTCTCTGAGCCTATTACTGCAGCTAGCGCAGGAGCAGTTGATGCTGCATTCTCTATTAACAAAGGTTCATATAGCTTTACAGCTGATACAAGAATCGATGTAAATACATTAGGAACAAATGTTGTTCGTATCACTACTAATGGTAAATTACCTGAAGGTGATTATACGTTAAATATTGGTACTGGTTTAGTTGACTATGCTGGATTCAAAGTTCTAACTCAAGATGTACCATTTAAAGCAGGTAAAGATACTTCTGCTATATCTGCTGAAGTTACTAAAGTAGTAGGTAACCAAGTATTTGTAAAATTCAATAAACCAGTTGTCAATTTCGATGCTGACACAAATACTAATTTAAAATATTTCCTAGACTTCCCAAGTAACAACTCATTTGCATCAACTTCTGTTGACACAGATCCAGATACACAAAATGGAATTATTGTAACATTCAATCAACCTGTAACTCCAGGTGCACATAAGTTAGTAATTTCATATGTGAAAGCTGATGGAACTGTAATCGAAGATGGTTTTGAAAATAAATTTGCTGCTACAACACTAAACTTTAATGTATCAGCTGATAATGTTGCACCAACTGCAACAGCTTCATTTAACAAAGAAACTGGTAGAATTGAAGTTAAATTTAGTGAAAAAGTAGATGGAGCAGATAGTACAGCTTCTTATGAATTAACAGATGCTTCTGGTGCTAAAGTTGAGCTTAACAGTGCTACAGTTAAAGCAAATTCTTCTGAATTAGTATATGAATTAACTCCTGCTAAAACTTTAGAAGGTACTTATTCATTAAAAATTAAAGCAGATAAAATTACTGATAGAAGCGTAGAACAAAACAAATTAGCAGAAACAACGTTATCACTTGGTGTTGCTGATGGTTCTGCACCACAAGTATTAGGTGCAGTTTATGGTGGAGCTAGCAATCAAAAAATTCTAGTTCAATTCTCAGAAGCAATGCGTACTTCTGGTGAAGGCTCAATTTTAGATAAGAGCTTATACGAAATTACGGGTGCGGGCAATCTTTCTAAAATTAAAGGTGCTTCAGTAGCTTTAGGTAAAGATAATAAGTCTGTTGTTATTACATTACCAAGCGATTACACTTCAGCACCGTTTAATACAGGTAATATTGTTGTAGGTAAAGTAGCGGATGCTAGTGGAAACTTTGCAGCACTTGCAAACTTAGATGCAGTTGCAACATCTGATGCAACACCTTCAGTACTTGCTGGTGGATCTTCTTCATCAGATATCCATACAGATGTATTAGCTAATGGAGCTTCAGTTGTATTAACAAGTGCAGATACAATTGAGTTCTACATTGAAGGACATCAAGCAAATGTTGATGGCACAAAACTTACTTATAATGATGTTACACCACAAAGCATTAGTACTTCACATGTTGTTGTCGATAATGGTGATAAATCAGGTAAACTTGCAGCTACAAAAGTTGTTGCTAAGTTTGCTAAAGGTACATTTGGTACAGCAGCAGTAGATGGTGATTTAGAATTTACTGCAACAGGAGCAGTTACTACTCAATTAGGTACTGCAGGTCAACCAGGAGATGCTGATTCATTAACAGTTGTTGGTGGAGGAATTGTTGATAAAACAGCTCCAGTTATAGTTAAAGACCTAGAAAACAATACATTATTTAATGTAGTTGCTATGGATTTATTTGATAATACTGACTTTGCAGATGGTTTTGCATTTACTGATATTGCTTCTGAAACTAATGATGGAATTGTTGATACTATTCGTATTAAAGTTTCTGAAGATGTTGATGCAGCATCTATTTCTACAACAACATTTACTGTTGAAGGATTCAAAGTAATTGCTGCTTATTCAGATGATTCTAAACGTGTTATTGGTGATACAACTGCAGCAGATGGAGAATACATTAACTTAATCGTTGTACCTACTACAGCTAAAGGTACAGGTGTAGAACCAACTGTTACTCTAAAATCTGCTATTAAAGATGTAGCTGGTAATGAGTTAACTTCATTCACAACAAAAGCTATTGACTGGGCTGATGCTCAGGTTGTAAAAGAAGAGTTTAGTGCTGACGAAAAAACAGTTACTTTAACACTTAGTGAAGAAGTTAAAGTTGCTAGTGGTAAAACATTATTAGATGAAGTATCAGTAAGTGGCGGTGTACTTAACATTGTAAGTGCAACATTAGTAGATGGTAATAAATTAGTAATTACTGCTGACGCTGCATTTGGTACTGAAGTTATTTCAGTTTCTGCTGATACTCTTATTGAAACAGGATCATCATCTAATAATTCAGCTGCTCTTTCATTTACATTAACTAATAGTTAATGTAAGCTAAAATTAAATGGGGACAAAGGGATAAGTACATCATCCCAGTCAAGAGGAAAAGTTCTATGGAGAGCAATCTCTATAGAGCTTTCCTTTTTTTTATATAAATTTTATTAAATATTTCATGCCTGATTTACAACTAATAATATAGTAGAATATGTATTTATCGTTGATAAGATTTTATAATAATTATTACCGAAAGTTTTTGGAGGTAAGCAAAATGAAAAAGAAGATAATAGCAGGTGTATTTTCAGCCCTTTTAATAGTTGCAGGTTGTTCTAATAATGAAGATCCAAAGCCAAAAGAAACCGAAAACCAAGAACAAAATGAACAATCACAAGAGATCAAACAAAACGAGGAACTAACGAAAAAAGTAAGAGATGAAGATGGCGTAATTGATGGACAGGTCTATGAGCAAGACGGAATGGCTATTGGAACACTAGTATTAGATAAAAAAGTCAGTGACAATGACGCAAAGAAACTAGCTGAGAAATATGCGGAAGAATTAGAAGAAGAATACAAGGATATGAAAATAAACGTACAAGCAGTCCGTGATGGAGAAAATGTAGCGAACATTACTAAGGAATAGCGTTAAGTACCTAAATAACATTTGCTTTTAATGTTTCCGTACTAAATAAAAAAATAATCATATATTATAACCTTGAATATTAATATGAAGCCCTAATTCCCATTTGAACTGCACCCCGTCAAGTAGACAGAGGAAATAATAAAAATACTTTAGGCGGCTTGAACCCTGTATTCTAAGGGACTCAAGCCGTTTAATTTTTCTTGGTACCGTTCGTTATTATAGAACGTAATATATGTATTAATTGCTGCTTCTAACGCTTCATACGATTCGTATTTATGTAAGTAATACTTCTCTACTTTTAATGTCCCCCAAAAAGCCTCGATTGGTCCGTTATCAATGCAACGTCCCACTCTAGACATACTATGTACCATCTCGGCATCGTCTATCATTCGTTTAAAAAACTTTGAGGTGTATTGATAGCCTCGATCACTATGAATTAGTGGATGCTCCTCTTCTTTTAAACTTTGAATAGCTGGTTCGATTGTTTGAAAAACCAATTCATTATTATTTGAATGCCTCAATACATAGCTCACAATCGACTTATCATACAAATCAATAATTGCACTTAAATAGGCTTTCTTCCCGTTGCCATATTTAAATTCCGTCACGTCTGTGCACCACTTTTGATTCGGTTTCTCCGCTGTAAACTCACGTGCTAAAATGTTTTCTGCCACGTAATCTGGTTTTACTTTACGGTATCGCTTTGGCTTACGTCGAATAACCGCTTCAAGACCACAAATCTGCATCAGGCGGTAAATGCGCTTCTTATTAACTTTCGTTAAACCTTCTTTTTCCCGTTGGCGGTTGATTGTCATCGTGATACGGCGGTAACCATAAATTCCATCAACTTGTGTATATAAGTGTTGAATCGAGGCAACTAACTGTTGATTTTCCACTTCTCGTTCAGCTGGTTGACGATTCATCCATTTATAATAAGCGGCACGTGAAACCTTAGCGATCTGACACAATAAAACGATGGATAAATTTTCGCTCTCCGCTAATTCCTGAATTGCAATATAGCGGCTCTGAATACGAATCTTACTTAACGATGCCTCCTTTCGATTTCCTCTAACTTTTTTAGTAATAAATTTTCTGCACGTAATCGTTCATTTTCACGCTCTATCTGTTGGATTTTTAAGCGTAATTTATCTTCTGGTGTACGTTCTTCTTCAGGTTTCGTACGGCCACGACGATCCTCTAATGCTTGTTCACCATTCTCTTCAAATTTACGCACCCATTGATATACTTGTTGATAGGACACCCCATATTTCGCTGCTATCTCTTGATAATCCTTACCCTTCGCTAGGCACGCTTTTGCGATTTCAATGCGTTCTTCTACAGTCGTTTTTCTTCCTTTAGTCATAGTTTTGCTCAATCCTTTACTCGAATCTTTTAATTCACTATGACTAGTATAGATTTTTAACCACTTTTTGAATACTGACAAACTACTAATCCCGTATTTGGCAAGTATGTCAAACATCGAATACTTTCCTGATAAATAATCTTCAACCGCACTTTGTTTCAATTCTTTCGAGTAAACCTTATTCTTCTTAGGACGAATTAATGCTTCAATTCCTCCATACTTATAAAGAGCACGCCATACTTGTAGCGTTTTTACATCGACCGAAAACATAGTAGTGATTTCGTGAAAGGTATGACGCCCTTCTTCTAAATATTGAAGTGCTAATATTTTTACATCTGTTGAAAATGATTTTTTTGGCATAAAAAAACTCCCCATTTGTTAAACAGATTTTATTTTTTAATCTGTCTACCTAATGGGGAGCATATCAATTTGTGGAGTTAGGGCTATTTCTATTTCAAGGAGGAATTCATAATGGAAGAAAATGGATACATCTGAAAAATAATGGTTCAAAATCCATGAAAAATTAGAACAAGTCTCCTTCGAAAGTCGATGAAAAACTCGATTTTTGAGGGAGATTTTCTTTTATGACCAGACTTCAATATTTCGATAATTCAAAAGGGCAAACGTCACCTATAGCTAAAATAGATAATTTTTTGCGTTATCAAGGAACAGGTAAGTTATTGAAATTTCTATTCGAGTTTTAAGTGTTTTTTTAATTGCTCGTAGGTCACTTTTTCTTCAAGTAATGTATAGACGAATCGCTTCAACTTTTTAGCTGGCTCATGTTCGAATGACTCTAATACCTGAATAAAGTAATATGTATGTTTATTGCAAAGCTTGTCATGTAACAAACGCAAATGTTTTGGCAGTTGCCGATATTCATGAGAATTAATAAATCCCGGTGCTTTCGCTTAAATCTTGTTGAGCATATGCCAAATGCGGTAATGGCGTTTTCTTTTATTTCCGTCTTTACAATACTTGGCGATAATGTTGCCCTCCTTGTTTTTAATATAAATTGTCGTTTTACTGAAACTTACTTCAACGGTCTGACCACTATATTGCTCAGGAATGCTGTATGTATTTGTTTGGAAGCGTATTGTACCGTTTTTGTATACCTTACATTGTTTGGATTCATAGTAGACAAACGGCTTTTTCGGAATTGGCAGTAAGGTCGTTTTTTCATGTTGGTGTAGATTTATAATGATGTCGTTCTTTTCATGATGTGGTTGTTGGTTCAAGGCTTCGTTCCATTGTTTGATGTACTTCATTAGTTGTTTTTCTGTTTTGTATGTCCCTACAGTCTTTAAATGTTCTTTAATAGTACGAACTGCATTTTCTACATTTCCTTTTTGATTTGGACGATGTGGTGTACAGGGCTTTATTTTCATACCGTAATGCTGTTCAAGCTGTTGAAACAATGTCGTTAACCTTCGTTTACCTTCTGAGTATTGAATGGCTATTCTCATATTATCAATGATCAACACTGGTGGAACCGAGCCAATATGTGTGATAAATGCTTGAAACGCTTCTAAAAAGGATTCATTACTCATCGAAGCTGTTGCATAGTAAAAGCGATAATTACTGTAGGGAAAGCTAAAGACAGCGAGGCAAATGCGCTTTTTTGTGTTGCCAATCATCAGTTGAATCGTTCCCCAATCAAACTGTGCTGCTTCACCGGGCTTGTAGCAAAGGTCTAGGTGTTTTACGTATAATCGCATTTTTTCTTCATTGATAATTTCTTTGATTTGCCGTTTTTTTAACGATAATTTTAGTTCTTGCTTTAAAAAATGTTCAAATTCCTCAATTGTTAAATGTGAATTTTGAGCGAGCAGACAACGGCAGTAGTAGTGACTAAGACGTATGTTATCTTCAGCATAATAACGCATTAACTTACTATACTTGTTTACAGTAGCAACAGTATGCTCAATCATAGCGGCAACCGCTCGTTGGCTAAGTCCATGAAATGTTAGTTGTTGGATTTGTGTAATGGTATGTAGGGGTAGTGTCATTAAAAAGCTCCTTTATCTAGTTCTAAATAATAAAATGGTTAAAATTGTTAAATGTGTAATATAAATCGAAGTATAAACTATAATTTTAGAAAATCAATGAAGGATTTTAGAAATCTCTACAGGGATTTTCTTTTCCCGTTAAGTTGGTTTACCGGATGCAGAAACAAATCTGATAACTCAGTACAATTTATGAAAATACATTGGGTGGGTAACTGTTGTCTGAGAGTACTTTCTTTCATTTTAATGAAACTTAATGTGCATTGACTCGTATTTGTATTAACCATATAGAGAATAGGCGGTGATTCTAATGAATTCAGAAGAGTTATTGGTAACAATTATAGAAAAAATGAATACTGAGGGTATAGAAAAAACAATGGAATGGGTAGCGGAACAACTTGATATGGATAAATCAAGTTATGAGAAGCTTTTTCAGTTGTATGCACAAAATCCGACAATGAGTGATCAAGATTTGTTTTTACTAAAAAACTTACTTGAAGGAAAATAAAAAGAGCCACTGACGGTCCATGCCGATAGTTCTCATGGCTCATCAAGAAAATGCTCTGTAGAGAGAAATCTCTGCAGGGTGACTTTTTCTTTTCTGCTATTAGTTATTCTAACGGAATAATGTTAGTAGCTTGATGTTTTCGTTATAATTGAACAAAAAAGAAAAGAGAGGAACGAAAATGAGGGAACATGCTCGTATTCAACGTATTCTATCATTGCTTGAAACCATCTGGCAGCAACAACCCGATGTTCGATTTAACCAGCTCATTTCAAATTTACAACATATGTATTCAGCACAAAACGAAGGATACGGAAAAAGAAAAATGAAGGAGCAGGACTTTTTGGGCAAGGAAGTCGATTCCAGTTATCTTGATTTTTTCTATCTCGAAGATGTGAAATGGGAAGCATTTTTAGACTCGATAGTTGAAAAGGCGAAAGCGGATCCAGAAGCAACGGAGGAAAGTACAAACGAAAACCGCCGAAATGAGATGAAAGATAACATCATAGCGGTAAGTAAATTAGTTCTTTCAAATAAAACGGTTGATGAAATTGCTGAAGCACTAGCAGTATCACCTACATACGTTGAGAACATCAAAGCAGAATTGTTGGAAGGAACTTCTTTAGAAAAGTTGCAGAAGGAATTAGCAGAGTACAAAAAGATTCGTGCTGACGATCATGAATAGATTGATTGAAAATGTTTTAGGTTTTCCAAAAATGTAGCCCTTTGTTCCGATTTTGAAGATGGAGCTAGGGCTTTTATTGATCTTTCTTGAACCATTTATTCCATAATTCGTGAAACAAGACATTTCGTTTAATCATCACTGTATAACCAAAGGCCAAGCCGACAATTGTGTAGGGATATATGGGGAGTCCAGCAATGAGATTGGCAATTACCATATATGTTAAGGCTACTGGTAGGCAGATACCTAGAATATTGGCGTATAGCATTAGTTTGTTGAAGTCACTTACTTTACCTCATCTTCCTTCACAAAGGTTGCACATTCTTTTGGAATGACAAAGGCGGTGAATGGCTCTCCTAAACCGTTTGTAGGCTGATTTTGGATGGCTTTAATGAGTGATGTATTGGTAAAGCCTAAAGGAATGGCATGTTTACCCGAATAGGTTGCATTTAATTGGTCGATATATTTGCCTCTTGTTAATCCGCATCCACAGGTCTTTTCTTCTAGGGAAAGGTTAAAGATATCGTGACATTGCAAACACATTAAAAGTTTCATACGTTACGCTCCTTTTTATCCACTCAATAATATTTAAAGGATTTTTTATCCCTGCATGTTAAATTGTAATACAGCCGCTCCAATCATTACACCATAATTTGAACAATCCTGAATCAAATAGCATACAAAACTAGATGTGTCAAATAGAAGTTTGAAGACCTCTCTTTCCAAACTCTCATTTGTGCAAATGCATGTTCGATTATAGACTAAAAGTAGCTTCAATATTGCTTTATGCAAAATTTATAGGAAATGGGGAATTTGAAGTGTACCAATATTATATTATCCGATCAACAGATGAGCAGGATGAAAAAGTAGGAGTGATTGATTCGTTTTCATTAGAAGAAGCACATGCAGTTGCAAAAGTGCGTTTTCAAGATTCTATGAATGCTGGAGAGACGCTACATACGTTTCAAGCAAATGAAACACTCTCATTTGATGAAAACCATCGATTAAACTTTCCAAAAGGAGAAATGCGGAGTTTAAGTAAGTGGGCTTAGCTAGGTGGCATAGTTTTTAAAAATTGAATAACAGGTTTCTTTGTGAAGCTAAGAGAAATCTACTAAATAGCCTTGATGTGATTCGTTTCATCAGGGCTTTCATATTTATGAAAAGCAGGTATTCCCCATATCCCTCTCCCCCACTGTCATGAAGCACTTCTCTCATACATATTCTATTAATATAGAAAAGCTAGGAGGGATTGTCATGGAGAGCGTGGTAGTGGCTTTAGTAGTTAAACCGAATGAAAAGCCGATATTGCAAGATATTTTTAATAGTAGAGCTGAGATTGCACGAGTTGTTGGAATTGATGTGGAAAATTTAGGAGAACGAAACCATAATTATTATCAAATTTTTTACCCTAAGTATTTAAATATTAACTTTTGCATGAGTAGTGGTTTGTTTCCATCTACTGTTGTGATAGTCAATCATCGTACCTTTGCCGACTTTGAATTATTTGATATGGGACTTAATTATACAAATATTACGGTAGATGTGGCATTCTCTGTTTTACAAGAAATGAATGTGAAGGTAGATGGATTGTTGGATGGGAGAATGTATTTTCCAAACAACATGGATGTAATGAATTTTATCGTCAATAATGCCCTACATAATAAAGAAGTAAGCCTTGTTGCTAAGGCGCTACTTGTATTTATTCAAACGTACAACTTTGATATCACAATGTCGCGCATTGTGGAGCATTTTTATGAAGACATTAGTGTAATTGAACAAGGGCTGCAAGAGTTAATGAACCGAAATTTACTTGTTGAAACTAGAGTAAATGATCCACATGACAGATACTTTTCAATTGCTGCTAGTTGTGTGAATGAGGCAAAAACCTTGTTAGAAGAGTTTACTGCTACCTCACAAGAACCTGCTTTTATCCCTAACGAAAATACTCCCAGCAATGAAATGAAAGTCACTTCTGAAAAGGAAAACGTAATCAATGGGACAAGCCGATTAGATGAAACGGATTATTTATTAGAAGATGCAATAGATTTGGTAATCGACGTACAAAGAGCTTCAGTTTCGATGTTACAGAGGAAATTTAAAATTGGCTATTCACGAGCTGCTAGAATAGTGGATACGCTTGAAGATTTAGGGGTAGTTGGACCACATATAGGAAGTAAGGCCAGAGAAGTATTGGTAGCCAGTGTTGAAGAATTCAGAGATAGAGTAGAGTTATTACGTACTGAAAACTAAATAAATGATTTCGTACTAGACAGAGGAATGGACCTTTGTCTTTTTATTTTGTTTATTTTCAGCAAGATTTGGAAAAAATGAGAAGTGACTTCTTTGAGATGGACATAACAAAATACACTTTTTTAAAAGTGAGAAAAATAAGTAGGGAATTTGTGGAAGGATATATTGTTTCAATCCTAGTATTACCGCATCGGTAGAAATTATACTCAATAAAAAAATTTTTCTACACATTTTCTACTAAACACGTAAGGAGGTAGCTCATATGACTTTATTTGATACGAAATTGAAAACCTATATTAGCTATTGTCGAAAGTCTATTACGGTTAGCAGGATGTCTGCGAGTGAAAGTGTTCAATATCAGAAAGCAGCTAATCAACGCTACGCAGAGTTGCATCAATTAGAACTAGTAAAGGAATACAGTGATGTTGGGTATTCTGGGAAAGATACGAACCGACCAGAAATTCAAGAAATGTTATGGGACTTGAAATCAGGCGCTGTTGAAGCAGACATTTTAGTGATTTATTCGGTTGACCGGTTTGGTAGGGACTTAAAACATAATATAGAAACCATGCTCGAAATCTTAAATTATGTAAAACAAGTAGTCTTTGTGGCAGAGCGAATGGCAAGTGATTCCGAACACTTTAAAATATTATTTCTCATGCTGACAGGTATGGCTCAAGAAAATCGTGAACGGATTCTTCAAAGAATGGCTGATGGGAGAAAAGCAAAAGTTCTAACCCGCAAAAGTTTTGACGGTAATTATCCAGCACTTGGTTACGTTAAAAATGAGGAAAAGCTAGTTCCCGCAACATTTGAACATACAAATGATCTTCAATTATCACAAGGATTGTTCATATTACAAGCCATATTTCATTCTTATCTATACGGAATGAGCCTAAGACAAATTGCAAAAATGTTAAATCAGCGCGTTGGTTTTACTAGAAGAGGAAAAGAATGGACGTATAAATCAGTCCAGTATATCTTATCAAATGAAATTTACTGTGGAGTTTTAAAAGGGACGTTAGAGAATGTTGAAAGTTATCTAGTAGAAAATGCAAATGTTGAAGCGGTTGTGGACCCATTAGTGTTTGAGTTAGTTCAGCAAAAACTTCGATTTGAGAAAAGTGGACGGAAAAGAAAAACATCATTCCGCTCCCCTCATTTTACTTTATGTTTAGCGTGTTCTGAACCATTAGTAGAAGAAACCAATAGTTTACGCTGTTATAAGTGTTGGGAAGAGGTTGAACTTGTAAAAATTGAACAAGTACTTCTATCGGAAGTATCAAAGTTGATACAGGGTGCGTTGACTCATTTTAATTTGGAGAGCGAGCGTAAAAGACTATTAGATCAGTATCTGATGAAAAGAAAATTGTTAGTACAAAAGATAAAGGAATTAGATGAAAGAAGAAAAAGAATTGAGTTGTTGCCGGACCACCATGCATCAAAAAAGAAAATGTTATCAGTAAATACAGAAGCCATAACAGCACAGCAACAGGAACTACTAGTTACGAATCATTTAATCGACTTTGTAAAAAGTGCAAATGACAAGAAAATGGCAGACATGATTAAACAAGGCATACCTCATTCTCTTATCGCACTTCCATATTTAGTTACGGTAGATTTTTTAAATAAACAGATTCAAGTACTATTTCATCGTGAAGTTTTTCAAAGTGTAGGTGAATTATAGACATGAAAGGAATTCGAATTGCGGTTGGTTATGCAAGAACGTCTGGAATTATTAATCCAAAATCGAGTATTCCAACTCAAATGGAAACGATTAAGAAATACTGCCAAAAGAACAACATCATTCTAAAACATATTTTTGTTGATGAGTGCAAAACAGGGACAAAGGTTGAAGGGCGAAATCAATATCAAGAAATGAAAAAGTTAATAAAAACTGAACAAATTGATATGGTGATTGTTGCTTTTTCTGATCGGCTAGCTAGAGATTCCTACGAATTTATTTTGACGATGAATGATATGGTCGAACAAGGAATCGAGTTTGTAAGTGTATCTGAAAATCTTACCTCGCATTTTATGTCCCCATTACAAATTGTCATGATGGGCCTTCAAGTAGAATTAGAAAATAAACAGAGAAATCAACGAATTATAGAATCATCTAGAGAAAAATTTCGTCAAGGGAAATTTATTTATACGAAGAAGCCGTATGGATATGATGTTGACAAAAACTATTATTTAATCATTAAAGAAGATGAGGCAGCTATTGTCCGTAGAATATATGAAGAATTTTTGAAAGGAAAAGGAACCACCCTTATTGCGCGAGAGTTAAATGCGGAAGGCTTATATAATAAGGAAAAAGAAAAACCGTGGTCCAATGTGAAAGTGAATAATATACTAGAGCATAAAACGTATACAGGGTTAATCTATCATAAAGAAAAGGATGAGGACGGAAACTTTTTGTATATTCCGGTATCTGATAGGGAACATCCAGCGATTGTTAGTGTTGATATGTTCGAGGATGTTCAAAGAATTCGACAAAAAAGTAGTCGTAAAAAGAAAGAAGTGAAAAACTTTCATTTCTTATCGGGAATTTTAATGTGTCCGAATTGTTATTCGAAAATGTACGGCATTGCAGAAAGAGGAATATACGCTTGCTATAATAAGAAAACGAACCTAACTCGTTGTCCTACAGTAGATAAAGAAAAAATTGAGTCATTGGTTTTCGAATATTTATCGGAAATGGATTCAGTGAGACAGGTTACTTCTCAACAGAAGAACCAGAGTAACAAAGAAAAAGAATACAAAAAAATTATGAGTGAAAAGGAACAATGTGAGGTGAAATTTGCAAAAGCCTTACTTTCATTAGAAACCTTTGAGAAAAATATGGAGATATTAAATCATCAACTGAAGGAGTTACAAGAGGGAAGAGATTTACTTGTATATATCACTGATGATGACACATATGATGCCATAATTAAGAAAAATGATTTAAAACAATTAAAAGAACGGTTAAACAAAGAACAGTTGAATTTTACGTTTAACGAAAAAATGGAACTTATTCAATTAGAAAATCATCCCGCAGCTAAATGATTGTTGGGGATGATTTTTTATTTGAAAAGGTATTGTTTTGAGTAGATATATCAATAATGATAAGGAGAGAGAAAACCACTTCTCTCTACCTTAGTGCTGGGTTGTTTAATCAGTTTTCTCGAAAACTTTTTTCTCCACTTCTTTCCGAATTTCCGTTTCTAACGTATGACGAAACAAAAATTCTACTTGATCTTTTGGAGGTAAGTTTAAGAACTGAACAATCCAGTCTTTTTTTGTAGAATTAGGTTCTACATCTTTATTCAATCGTTTCACCCCCTATCCATTGTAGAAAGTATAGACAGGGGATTAAAATCTTAATCCAAAAACTGTATAATAAAATGAGAAGTTGACTATACTGAACTTCTCATTTTTTCATACACCATTATAGCTTGAGAATCCTTATATTATAAGGCTTTTACAACATTTTAAATAACTTCATGAAATTGAAATTTTATGAAGTTATTTTGAATAGATGGAATAAATGATGGTAACAATTATAGTAAGGATATGGTAACTATTAATGGTAACCATAAGTGTGTGTTTAAGGCACAGAAAAAAGAGATACTCTCTGCTCAGAGTATCCCTTTTCTACCTAAATAAACACATATTCGCTTGACGGATTGCTATGTTGCTTTGTCAGGGTTTCATAGCAATCCCAAAAGAGTGGATCAATATCCGTTAGTTCTTTTCTGTTTTCTACAGCTATGCTTCTTTTGTTAGGGTTAATTTGTTTATGTCTTAACCATAGTGCCTGTTCTACCGTAAGATTATGTTCACGAAGTAGTATGGCGATCATGGTGATTTGAAGAAGATGTTGAAATCTCATGTTAGTTTCTCCATCGCTGGTCTCAAATCTTCTACATTTAAATGTTGATATCGTGCAGTAGAACGAAAATCGGTATGCCCTAAAACAGAAGCAATATATTTTTGGTCAACACCTAGTAGAGTTAAGTGTGTAGCTGTACAATGTCGTATTACATGAGGTGTTACTCGTTTTGTAATGTTGCACTGTTTGACGATTTTTTTAAGATTTACACGAACATCGGCTGCACTGATTGGTTTGTTGATAAATTTAGGAGATGGAAACAAATAATCCGATCCATTATTCCTTGTTTTCAACATATAGTCACTTAACAATTCATGCAGTGTAGGATGAAGTGGTAAATAAAGATCTCTTCCACCTTTAATACGCGGAAAATAGATTTTATTATTCTTCAAATCGATGTTTTGTTTTAACAAAGTTCGGGCGGCAGTAATCCTTGAACCAGTATAATAAATCAAGTTTAATAAAGCGTAGTGAAGTTCTGAAAGTTCTTTTGCAGTAGATAAAATTAGTTTCATTTCATCTGGATCTAGGATTTCTGGCAATGGGACATATACGTTTCTTGTTGTAATACCAAGCGTTGGATTCGTTTTAAAATCTAACTCAATTACAAGGTACTTGTACAAAGAACGCACACTGGAAAAGTATCGGGCAATTGAATTTGGCTTATAGGTTTGATCGCGTAAGAAATCAAGATATTCAAGAATATCATCTTTATTAATTTCTTCTGTTAGGATGTAGCCATCATATAAATCATACATAAAGGCAGTAAATTTCTTTAAATCCTTTTCGTAGCCATTAATTGTTTCGGGTGAGTAGTTCTTTCTCTTTAAATGTCGAAAAAACTTTTTCGTATAAACAGGTAGATCAAAATTTGGCTGAACAATCATTGAGCTAATACCTCAACTTCCTGTTGCATCTCTTGTGTTGAATTTAGTTTATGGTAGTTGTGAACATACCAAGCTAATTTTGGATCCGAATAGTGTAACTCCAAAGATAGTAAGTCATTTGTAAATAGATACTGATATTGCTCGCGGTAAGACACGTTTGGACTTAACCATAGAATATTTAATACTTTTTGTGGCTCATCAATATGTTGAATGGTTTCATCTGTTGCATAAGAAACGGAGCATTCACCTAACCAATTTTCGAATAGACTCAGTTGTTTCCGATCTTCATATAACAGCTGCATGTGCAATACGTTATGATTCCACTGTAATTGAAAGTACAAGTGACCACTTGGTAAACTAATGTAGCCCTTTTGATTATTTGGCTCACTATTTCGTTCTTCGCTTTCAGAAAACCAAGCCATTTTTAGCTGCGTGATATTTCGCTTAATATCTGAAATATCATAAGGTGTCAAAAGATTGTACAGAGTTTGTTGTATCTGTTCCTTAAATTTTTCAACCAGTGAAGTCTGTATGTCTTTGTTTAATTTCATTAAGAGAGCATTTAGTTCTCCGATTGTATCTGTTGGTTCAAAAAGAGATAACTGAAGTTGGGATGTTTCCACAGATTGCGATTGAAGTTCTAGTAATTCATCTAATGACACACGGAAGAAATCGGCATACTTTTTCAACAATTCCTCTAAACTTTCCTTGTTCCTTTCTCTAAAAACCCTACATAACTATGAGAAATTCCTAAAACCTCCGCCAATCCAGTAATGGTTAAGTTGTGCTTGTTGCGTAACTCCTTTAATCGATTCCCAAGAGCTACTGTTCGTTCATTGTTACTACTCATTTTTATCCTCCTTTTAAAATAGTGAAATAATTAAAATCCTACCCACCTTTCTACATGGTCTAAAGGACATTTTTTCCAAAAATATTAACAATTAACCATTTAAATGGAATATTTTTAAAACAACTACATTTCGAACTATTATGTAAATACAGTTAGGTTTAATTCAGCTGACAAAGGAAACACTTTGTCTAAAAATGCGATACTAGTGATTGTATTAGATTTTCAATATATAATAGGGATACCAACAAACGAAGAGGTGGTGTAAACATGACCGAAGAAGAAATTTGGCAATTAATCGATGAAGGGGAAACTACGGAACTAGAATGTAAGCAAGCAGAGGGTGGTTTACCGAAAGATATGTGGTCTACTTATTCAGCTTTTGCTAATACAAACGGCGGTATTATTTTATTAGGAGTAAGAGAAGATAGAAAAACAGGGATCTTTACTCCACAAAATGTAGACACCAATAAGTTGATGAAGGATTTTTGGGATAATATTAATAATCCTCAAAAAATTAGTTGGAATATATTAAACAATGAAGATGTTACACCAGTACAAATGGGTGACGCAACGATATTGAAAATCGTTGTGCCACGAGCGACAAGAGAGCAAAAGCCTGTTTATCAGGGCCAAAACCCTTATATCGGAACATATCGTAGAAACTATGAGGGAGATTATCGTTGTTCTGAGAACGAAGTAAATCGGATGATTGCTGAAAAAACATCCGCTGCTCAAGATAGTTATATTCTTGAAAATTACACAATGGACGATTTGGATAAAACCTCATTTAAAAGTTATCGACAACGATTCGCAACGTTGAAACCGGATAATCATTGGAACGAGGTAGATGATAAAGAGTTTCTACGTTTATTAGGTGGTTGGAAAAAAGACCGAAAAGAAAATAAAGAAGGTTTAACAGTTGCAGGTTTGTTAATGTTTGGAAAGGAAACTGCAATTACCGAATATTTTCCACACTACTTCCTAGATTATCGTGAAAAAATTTCTACTATACCTGATCAACGTTGGTCACATCGTATTACATCTCAAGATGGCAATTGGTCAGGAAATCTATATGATTTCTACTTTAAAGTGATTGGTCGTCTAACTGCTGATATTAATGTTCCCTTTTTAATCGAAGGAGATGAATTAATGAGACAGTCTGACACTCGTGTTCATAAGGCATTGCGAGAAGCCGTTTTAAACACGTTGATTCATGCAGATTATCATGTGCAAGGAAATATTTTAATTGAAAAAGAGAAAAATGTTTTTAAATTTTCAAACCCCGGTACTTTACGAATTTCTGTAGAGAAAGCTATAGCTGGAGGACATACAGATCCTCGAAATCCAATTATTTTTAGGATGTTTGCACAATTAGGTTTGGGAGAACGTTCAGGCTATGGTTTAGAAAGTATTCATAGTACATGGAAGCAACAACATTGGCGAAAACCAGCACTCGAAGAAGAATTTCAACCAGAAAAAGTGACACTGCTACTCTTCCCAGATATGTTGCTACCAAAAGATGTTTTAGAATTGCTAGAATTTAAGCTAGGGTCTAGATATAAAACCTTATCTTCTGATGAGGTTTTAGCATTAGTAATTGCTTACGAAGAAAAAAGCATCACGAATACACGTCTACAATCTTTAACAAATAAACATTCGCAGGAAATACTAAAAGTTCTAAGTACCTTAGTTGATGAAGAGTTTTTAGTACCTGAAGGCTATGGTAGAGGAACAAGGTATGTTCTATCTGATTTCTTTAATTTTAATAATGAAGATGAGCGAGTCGAATTTTTAGAGTTCAAATATAAAAAATCATTAGCAGAACTTGGAATAGAAGACGCTGATGCTAGATCTGTTGAGGAAAAAAAGAATCTACTTCAGGAAAAGACCGGTCTTAAAGGTGAAATGATAGGTCTTAACAAGAAAAACATAGGTCCTAATGAAAAAATGATAGGTCCTAACGAGAAAAATAACGACCTTAATGATGGGATGCTAATTCTTAACAAGGAAACGAGTAGACTTAAAGCGGAGAAGGGCAACACAGAGGAACAAGATGAGGTAATGGAACATTTACAATTAATTGCAGAACCCGCAAGAAATAAGATGCGCTTGAATTACGAAAAAATGGAGGCCATTATTTTAAAACTATGCTTAAATCAGTATTTGACCATAAAAGAGTTATCTGAACTATTAAATCGAGATTCCGACAGTCTAAGAAAAAGATATATTACACCATTACTTCAAGCAAATAAATTAGAACTACTCTATCCTGAAAACCCTCGACATAAGAAGCAAGCATATAAAACGAAAGCATAATTATGACAGTTTAAATTAAAACTTCACAACGGCTGATACGGAAATGATTTTGATGTCTCCTATCAGCTTTTTTCGTTATCTACAGAGTTTTAGAAGTGGCACTAATTCAGCATGTGCGATTAACCCTACATCTGTGAAAGTAACATTCAACCAAGAAGTAGAAGAACTTGCTAAAGCTGATGTAACTGTTACAAATAAAGAAGCAAACGTTAAACAATTAGTAAAATCTGTAGAATTAGCTGAAGATGGCAAATCTGCTACTGTTACTTTCTATGATGCATTAACTGAAGATGCAACATACACAGTTGCAGTTAAAGATGCGGGTAGCTCAGAATTTACATTTGTTGTTGGGGTTCCTACAACAATTGAAGTTAAAGAAACTCAAGCATTTGCAAAAGATGCTGCTAATGCAAAAGTAAGCTATAAAGTTCTAGATGAGAATGGCTTAGATATTACTGCAGACGTGGAAAATGTTGAATTCCAATCAACTAGTGCAATTGTTAACTCAAGTACAGGTGCTATTACAACTTCAAGCACAGGATCAGCTTTCGTATATGTTGTAGTGACTAAAGAAGATGGCACAGAATTAAAATCAAATCGTATTACTGTAAAAGTTGAAGAAGCTTCTGCCAAGTCACTTGATGAAGTAACTATTGGTGCACAAGCTTTAAATCCTGGATTCGGTGCAGCTAATTATAAACAAGAATTAAGAGTTTCTAAAGATAATGCTTCTGCATATATTCATGTTTTAGGACAAAATCAATTTGGTAATGATGTTGATTATACTTCTGCAGCTAAATTTGAATCATTAGATTTAGATGTTGCAGTTGTTGATGCAAGTACTGGTTTAATTACACCAATTAAAGCTGGTAAATTTGCTGTTAAAGTTACTGTAGGTTCAGTTACAAAAACTGTGGAATTAGAGGTTTTAGCATCTTCTGAGGCTACAACTATCGAAACAGATAAAACTTCAGTAACATTATCTAATAAAGCTACATCACCTGAAGTGATTGAAGTTACTGTAAAAGATCAACATGATTTAGAAACATCAGATGCTGTAACAGCTACAGTTAAAACTGGTGATAAATTAATTACTGTCGCTGACAATCAAGACGGTACATTCTCAATTTCACCAAAAGCTGATGCGAAAGCTGGTACTGCAACAATTGAATTTAAAGTATCAGATACTGTAAAAACTACTGTTAATGTTGTAATTACAGAAGCTGGTAATGTTGATGCATATGCAGTTAAAGAATTTGCGGCTAAATTAGATGTGAATTCATCAAATACTGCAAATCCAAAAACTCCTTCTTCAATGACACCTGCTATTATTCCAGTTGATGCTAATGGAGTACAAGCTGGGGCTGCTGTTGGAAATTCAAGATTTGTAGTTAAAGATTCTGAAGGCGTAGAAGTGAAATCTGGACAAACTAATATTGGTGCAGATGGTACAATTGCTGCAAGTGAATTTGCTAAAGTTGGTACTTATACTGTAGAAGCCTATGTTGGTAATGTGTTAGTAGATACTAAGACAGTTGAAGTAGTTGATACTACTCCTAAACCAACGTTAGAATTCACATCTACATCTATCACAGATGCTGATAAAGATGGAGATTTATTCGATGAACTTGCTGGTAAATTATCTGCAACTTTAGGTGATAACACTTATACTATTGCTGACCAAACTAATACTTTAATAGTTGATTCAGTTAAATTCATCTCATCAAATTCAGATGTTGTTGCATCAGCGACTCAAGCTGCAAATACTGTAGATGTATTAAATCCAGGTACAGCGAATCTATTAATTGGTGAAGTTACAGTAACTATTGGTCAAACACAATACACAATTGATATGAAAAACTTCAAATTAGTAGCTGACGCAACTGCTGCTCAAACAGCTCCAGCAAACAGTGCTCAAACAGCAACAGTTAATGGTTTAACTACAGATAATGCTAGATTCTTAGTATTTGGTTTAGTAGGACAAAGTAGTGCACAAACACCATCTACTTTAGCAGAAGTGAAAGCTTATATTGATAGTACGTATGATGTAAATTTTGATACTTCAAAGATTTCAGTTGATGATGCTACTGGTGAACTAACAGTTTCAAATGGTTTATTAAGTGCTGCAGACTGGAAAAAAGTTAAACAAAATGGCAATAAATCTCTACCGTACAAAATCACATTAGATGGTACTGGTAAAAAAGTTAAAATTGCTATGTATGCAGATGGTACTGCAGTTATTGAAGATACACGTTCTGCTGAATAATTAAACGAAACGTTACTTCATAAACTAGTAATCTAGTGAAAGAAGTGGAAATGACACCTCATGATGTGATAGCTTAGACAAGTTTGATTTTCATGAGGTGTTTTTCTAACTATTACTTCCACTTATTAGGTGAAATTCCTAATCGTGATAACAGCCTTTTTATCATGTGCCTAATCCTCCTGCATCCAGTGAGGCTCTAACAAGCCAAAGGGGTGAAGTCAGGTGAAGTCGTACTCGAAGAATCGAGGCGGGGCTCTTTAAAAGGTGACTATGGTCAGGCAGACGAATCCATGTAGGCAGGGTGAGGTAGTGAGTGCTAAGACATAAGCTAGCAGGTTGGCATTCATCCTTATATTTGAGATAATATAATTGGCGATTGGAACAATTCAGGCTGTTAAACCAGTCGTTCTCATTCCTGAATAGTGGAGACCTAAGGTCATCAAAACAAGGGATAGAAGTAATGGAACGTTTGAAGTCTTGCTAGAATAGGTGAGTTAGCACCAGTGAAGCTAGTAAGATGGCGGCGGGTTCATAGTAGTGTCGATCGCTAGCCGTTTGGACTTGCATGGTAACATGCGAGAAGGGGAAAACTAGCAGGAACGAAGGAACCCAGTCAGTAGTATATATTCTAATAAAGCTTATTTCCCCAAATTTAAGCTTAAGCATACAAATTAATAGAGCCAATCAGATTAATCGATTGGCTCTATATTTTTGATTTTCATATGGGTATTAATTACTATGTAAATATTTGGTATTTAATAAATATATAAATTCTTAGGCCTTAATTAATAAAGAAATGAAATTATAGTAAAATATGTACTGATAGATCGCCGTGTGCGTTGAAAGACGCCTGCACGGTGAAGGCTCGTTATAAACCGAAATAGATAGAAGGATAAGACGAGAATAGCGAACCAGAAATACAAGATTTTACATTGTCGGGATATAAAGGTGATGGTGTTTTAACATTCGCCTTTAATGCAAAACCAGATGCAACTAGTATTGTAGTGATGCAATCAACTGATAATGGAAGCACTTGGACTGAGTCTAATATTATCTCTATTTATAAAAATGGTAGCTTCCAAACTGGAGTTACAATATTAGATGAAACTCATAATGGTGTAAGAATTGATGGACTAGTTCATGGTATAACGTATAAATTTAAAATGGTTATTATTGGTGGAAGTTATGCTGGAAATACAAATGTAATTACTCACACATATTAATTACTACTAATTGACAAATGTAAGTTTGGTAAGATGCTGTCTGTACAATCATAGCCGTAACAACCGTACATTTAATCATATATTATATCCTTGAAATATCAATTACAGCCTTTCATTCCAAATGGAATGAAGGGCTATTTTCATTTTAAGGAGGAAACATCATGGAAAAAAATCAAAAGAAACAACCAGCAAAACGCATTCAGCTAGTCGATGTCGTACTAGAAAGAAAGGGATCGCAGCTGTTCAGTGGCAAACGTGTTCGCTCACCAGAAGATGCCGCAAACATCATTCGTGACTTCATCGGAGATAGCGACAGAGAGCGCTTTGTGGTGCTAGGAATGTCAACGAAAAATGAGCCACAAGTGTTACAAGTCGTTCACACTGGCTCAATCAACGCATCGATTGTGCATCCGAGAGATGTCATGAAAGCTTTAATTTTAGCAAATTGTGCAAGCTGCGTAGTAGGGCATAACCATCCTTCCAATGATGTAACACCATCACCAGAAGACATTGAAGTGACTGAAAGATTAGTAGAAGCAGGGAAAATACTTGGCATTGATGTTCTTGACCATGTCATTTTGTCTTCTCATTCATTTTTATCATTAAAAGAGAAAGGCTATATGTAGGTGATGCACATGAATACAATCTTACGGATTTCAGAAGTATTGTTTCAAAAGTATGGTTACTATGTTCCCATCTCAGAAATTGGATACGAGAGCAATAGTTTTTACAAAGAAGAGATTGACGAACAGCTAGTACCGCCATTTTTCCTAGAGCATCTTGAAGATCCAATTCAAACAGAGTGTGCTAACTATACAGATGCAGAAGGTAACTACTATTTGGTCATTCAAGTTGAAATTGGTGAACTGGATCTACGTCAAGTTTTTGGACACAATCTGCCTAAGTTTTTTCTTGGGCAACATCCCAAATGGATTGTTCCACACCCCAAGTAGCCCGTCACAGTGAAAAGAGCCTTTGACCGCCTACTTGGGATGTAGAGCGAAAAAGATACGGATGTTGCCGAACAAAAATGTTGGGGAGGGAATCTCCATCATCCCCGTTTACGCTGCAGCACGACAGATTTTTTCAAAAACATCTGGTGATAAATAGCCAATACTGCCATGAATTCGTTTTCGGTTGTACCAACCTTCGATGTAGCGGAACAGTGCAATTCGAGCGGTTTCAAAATTGGCGTAGCGTGTACGGTAGACTTCTTCTTTTTTCAACGTCGCATGGAACGATTCAATGCACGCATTATCGTACGGACACCCTTTTCGACTGTAAGAAGGTGTGATGCCATAGTGCTCGAGCTTTTTACGAAAATCTTCGCTTGTATATTGCGTTCCTAGATCTGTATGCAAAATCAAGCCTGGTGCGGGCTGCTGGGCCATCACGGCGTTTTCGAGCGCGTCTAAAACAAGGTCCACCGTCATACGGCGCCCAAACTTAAAGCCTACTATCTTTTTTGTATGTAAATCTTGTACCGACGCCAAATAGCACCAGCCGTCCTGAACGGTATGGATATACGTAATGTCAGCCACCCATTTTTCATTGATGGTTTCGGTTGTGAAATCTTGTTCGAGTACGTTTTCACGTTCTTCCACTGGGGTGCTAGATGAAGCCGGTTTATACTTTTTTACGATGTTCGAACGGATGCCTGCATGTTTCATAATACGCTGTACGCGATCAATACTGCCTGTATAACCTTCTTGCTTTAAGATGGCAAAGATTTTCGGTGCTCCGTATCGTCCACCACTGTCTGTGTGGATTTCCCGAATGCGTACTAAAAGCTTCTCATTGGCGACATGATAGCTGTTTGGCTTCTTATGAAACGATTGATAATATGTACTTTTAGGCATCTTTAATACCTGACACATCAGCTGAACAGGCTGATGCGCGCTTTCCTTTTCAATGTGATCGATGAGTTCTTGGTCGTCTATTTTTGCGCGAATATGGTCATAGCCTTTTTTAGGATTTCTACCTCTTGTTTCAAACGTAGATTTTCCTTCTGGATGGCAGCGACTTCAGCTGCCGTTAACTCATTTGTCCCTTCAATCGGAGAATGAAGTTTAATCCATTTATAAATAGTAACTTCGATACACCATATTCGCTTGATAACTGATTGACCGGTGTGCCAGAGCGATAAAGCTCCACCACAGTTTGTTTGAACTCTTGATTATACTTTTTTTGATTCATGCCGGACACGTCCTCTCATATAAGTTATTTTACTGACTTAGCGTGAGTGTGTCTATAACTCTATATTACATCCAGAGTAATGCACAGAAACTAATTGAGTATTAAATAAGGCTTATATAGTTACCATAACCAATTTCCATATATTTAATTCCGTTTTTTTAGGATTATTTAGACTATTATTTAAATAATGATTATTGGAAAAATTACTATTCTGTGAAAAAATGGTATTGGTTAATGCAAATTAATCCAGTATAATTAAACTTAGGAATCAATGAGAGGAGTTTTATAAAGGTGAGAAAAATTAAAAGTTTATTATTATCGTCTATTCTATTATTAGGACTAGTAATGATAATTCCGACTAATGTAACACAAGCTTCACCGGGCAATCCAACAGACGGATTTTATGTTGATAACAAGTTAGTAAAGTCATATGCTGAACTTGGTAAAATGCAAAAAAGAGAAGTGAAAATATTTCTTAAATCTTCACTTAGATCAACAAAACCGACATATGTTGTAGTAGCCGGAAGTGTATACAAATTTGTAGATGTTGCTTTATACACACCAGGGAAACCATTACCTTCACAAACTGTCGCAGATTATGAATTGAAAAATGGTAAGTTAAATGACACTGTTGAGAGCACAGAATTTGAGGTAATTGGAATAGAATAAAATAAAAGTTTCTAAAAGTTCTGCAATTAATTTTGTAGGACTTTTATTGTTAGCAAAGGATAATATAAATTCTCTGAAATTTGGTTTTCAAAATTAGCAAGGGGGTAACCATGAAAAAATTAGTAAGTATTACTTTAATATTAATGTTAATTGCATTAGTAACAGCATGCTCAGAAGATAAAGGAAAGGAAATTCCGGATGAAGCAACCAAAGAGAAGATTGATAACATCATAAGTGTTACACAAATAATCCAAGAGTATGAGATTATTACTGAATCAACGATTAAGAACGTTCAAGTAAGTAAGTTTAATTATGATTACGAAATAATTAATAAAAGCGAATATGTCGTTGGGCATTTGGAATTACATAAAGATGTAAGTAAAGAAGATGCAAAAGTTTTAGCAGAAAAGCTATATTCAGATTTCTCAACCGTGGATAAAACAACACCCACAGTTATAAAAGTTTATCAAAATAGCAAAAAAATATTACAGATTCCTGAGGGTAAGTAAATGTTCATACATACTAAGGTTCTCAAATGAAATTCTTTTCTAAAGGCAAGTCAACATGTGTGTAGTAGCACTTTTTGAGTTGTTGTTGTGCAAAAAAAAACTAATCTTTTTGTGCCCAAACTCTTGACGTAGTTACATGATGCAGTAGCTGTAAAAAGGGTAACTTAAATGTTAATAATACTGTCTAAGACTATGAAAAAAATTAAACATACACGCTTTATAGAATATATGTGTTATTGCGGGTGATTTACCTGTGAACATCATGCCTATAAAAGCTGCAACAGCAAGTGGTAGTTTAAGTGTATCAAATGTAGTGAAGGCAATTGATTATGCAATTGAGCAACAGGTAGATATTATTAATATGAGTTTTGGCGCAACCTCACCTAATCCAATAGAAGAAAAAGCAATCCAATCCGCTATTGAGGCTGGTATTATCGTGATTAGTTCTTCTGGAAATAGTGGTAAAAGACAAAATTACTATCCCGCGTCATATAAAAATGTAATTAGTGTTGGTGCAATTGATGAACAAGAAAAAAGAGCGAGTTTTTCATCCTATAACCCATACGTCGATTTTGTCGCACCCGCAGTACATATCAATACATATAATAATAGTTTTGTAGAACCATTTATTACTGTAAAAGGCACATCATTTGCAAGTCCATATTTTGCGGGGGTGTTAGCTTCATTACATACGTTATTTATTGAGGAAAATGCGGTGGATTCACTTTTACCATTCACAAAAGATTTAGGAAATCCCGGGAAAGATGAGGAGTATGGACATGAATTCGTTCAACCTTTTGAAGCTTTAAATGTGTTAAGAGGTGAGCCGAGGGAAGTTGTTAGAATCAATGACCCAAAAAAGGAATGGGCAATTACTTTTAATCAGCCAGTAAATATAGAGAGCATTACAAATCACACCGTTTCTATTGTTAAAGGTAGCGGATTGCTTGAGAATATTGATGTAGAGTATTCACTTAGTAAGGTTTTAAAAACTATATATCTAAAACCTAGTCATAATTTAGACTCAGGCAATTATTGGCTTATCGTAAACCATAAAAATTCTCTCAAATACTAAAAAAAACTAAAAGAAACAACGATGGTAAAATTTATAGTTGAATAAAGGGCAAAATGGAAGCGTCTCTGAAAAAAAAGAAACGAGAACGATCTTATGTGATAGATTGTTCTCGTTTTTATTGAGTCTAATTCTTTTTGGTTATACAACAAATACTTTAGTGATTTAATAAAGTGAATTATTACATGAGTAAATATTGTTATAATGGTATAATGGGTATTAATTACATAAGGGGGAAATATTATTGTGAAATACATAAAAATAGTATTAGCCTTGTTAATTTTTATTGGTTGTGCACCTTTTACAAACAATGTTAGTGCTAGCGAAGTTGATTTGGTTCAAAAGTTGTGGGATGGAACGAATGGTCGATTAATAGAGGCAATGACTACGAGTAGTAATGAAACAATTGCGCTAGTTCACGAGAAAGATAGAAAACGTTCTATTGTAAAGTTTAGTGAAGATGGACAAGTATTAAAGAAGCACACCTTTGATAACTACGGAGCCATCAGAATTTTCAAAGACAAGGCAGGAAAAGTGTTTGTACCAGTTTTTGTGGAGCCAAATATTTTAATGGTTTATAATGAGGACCTAACAAAGATTTGGATTGAAAATGCTTTTGTACGACCAGAAGACGAGTACATTTATTCATCTTTTAGTCTCCATCAAGATGGGGACAATATTCTTTTGAATAACCTTCGTCAAACAAAAGGTACTGCATCTTCTAATGACCTTTTTGTTTTTTCACCTGAAGGAATAGAGCTCGAAATTTATCGCGATAAGGAGTTTGATTTTTATCCTATAGGTCGCACTGATGCTGGACATTTATATTACCATAAGATAAATCTTTATGGAAAAGATCCTAATCCGATTCGCACGAACTTTAACTTCTCCGCTTATGGTTTTGAACACGGTGTTTATTCGGAAGTGTCATACCTTTATGAATATAAAGATTTTGATATTGCCGAGTTAACAGAGAATGAACGTATGGTAGTTAAATTCGATAAATATGGTAGTGTTTTAGGTACCCAAACGATTGAAGGTTCATATTTACTGGCAACAGATGATTACGCCTTTATACGAGGATCTTTTGGACCAAGCTACCGATTGGATTTAAATACATTAAAATTAACGAAATATAATATTAGCGAAGAAAGTTTACCTGATTATAATTCAGAAGCAAATGCCATTTCGGATGGTGAAAAAGTGCATATACTAGATGATGCAGGTTATATTTCACATTCCATTCAAGCTTCTGGTGATGTGCATAATATTTCAGAAAAGTATATTGCAGTTACTTCTAAAGATAGGTTAGCGGTTTACGAACGTGAATCAGGAGATAAAGTCGGTGAAGTATCTGGGAATTATGACAGAGTTTATCCAGGGAAAAATGACAACGGATTTTATGCGACAAACGATGACAGTTGGGCATATTATTCAATTGGCAAGGCAAATGTAGGACCAACGTATGAACCAACAAAACAATGGACAATTTCGTTTAGCACGGAAATTGATGCATCTACTGTAACACCTACAACAATCTACGTAACAAATAAAGAAGGCCAAAAAGCAGCTGTTGCAACAAAAGTAGAGGGTTCAAAAATCTACCTCAGCGCACCAGCATCCGGTTATGTATCGGGCGAAACCTATACATTGCATATTACAGATGCAGTTAAAGCAAAATCTGGTTCAAAATTAAAGAATGGTGTAACGAAAGTGTTTTCAATTCGATAGAAAATGAGGCTTAGCATTGGACGCAATCCACATGCTCAGCCTTTTTTATTATCTAGAAAACTCTCATCCAAATGATGTATGAAACCCAATACACGCATTTGTCTCTACAACCTGCTTTATCAGTAAATGGCAACCTCAACTAGCTTTGTAAGCTTTAATTTTTTCTTGTCCACCCAACATTTCAAAATCATATTGCTCTAAATCATCTATTCTAGATTTTGTAATGAAAAATAAAGCAAGGTGTATAACTTCACAGTAAAACTATTGATTGAAACTTTAATTTAACTAGAAAACTTCCATCTTGAATTTCCACCATACTTGCACTTATTGTGGTACTTTATAACTATACTTAATTAGGTATATATAATTAATTTGTAATTATTTAACCTATTTTTAATAAATAAGGTATATATAATAATTATTTACTTTTATAGGGGGTGTTAAAGAGTGAGGAGAAAAATACAAAAACTTAAGCATATAAATAAAGCTAGTTACAAACAATTCAATACTCTAACGTTAATATGTATCTTTACATTAAGTTTATTTATTATTCCAGTTGTTAGCTTTGCAAACGACGATATAAACCCTGTTCGAGTTGATATTGAAACAAATTCAATGGATTCTATTATTTATGATGCACCGATTGTAATAGGGGATAAATTACTTGTTGGATGGGCTGATCTTACAACAGGTCAATATTATCATTCCATTGTTGACAAAGCAGGAAATGTAGTCACAAATCCTATTAACTATGTAATTGACAAGAAAACTGATAGCACCAAAGTTTTTAAAAAGTTACTTGCAAACGGTTATATACTTGTTTATTGGTACAACCAGTCATTGAATAATATCTTAACAACAGATTGTTTTTTTAAGATAATTGATATAAATGGTATTGAAATTGTTCCAACGACAAAAATAAATTCACAACAAGGAGAACTTAATAGATTTACTGAAGTTGCGCAGCTTTCAAACGGTAATTTAGCTTTTGTTTGGGCGACTGATGGAAGTAATTATGCTCTAAGAAGGTTTACAACTGATGGTACACCAATCGATGCTAAACAAATTTCTATTACCTCTTTAGTTGGTATTGCTGGATCACAGTATACTCATAAAATTGCAGCTAATGAAAATGGTAGATTCATGATAATGTTAAAAAATTATTCTAGTCCTAACTATATTGGGATGATTTTTGAAAATAATTCTCAAGCGCCAATTCAAGTTGGGGGGCAAAATATGTTTACTATTTCAAGTGTTGGTGAAAATGGTGCGGATGGGATTCATCAACTAGTAGCCCTACCAAATGGAAAGTTTTTAACTGCGTATAGAAAGAAGATGGGGGCTGATACAAATACTAGAAGCCTAGCGTTAAAAATTTATAATGATGATGGATCGGTACATTTAGATGAGAAAGTTATTAGAACCCTTCATTCTTGGGGGGAAATTGAAGAGCCGGTAGTTACAGAAGGTGGATTTTATCTTTTCTCGTCCTATATTGATTTAAATAGTGGCACAAAGAATTATTATAATGAAGAATATAATATTGATGGTAGTTTAAAAGGGAATTTACAAATCATAGATAAACAATTAAATGAAACTTATGGGGCAAAATTTCGTTTCAGAGATATTGATGGGAAAATGTCATTATTAATAAATGATATTGAAATCACAGGTAGAACAGATTATGATACTTGGATTTTAAGGAATCAAACAATACAAGATAGTACTATAAACCCTAGTACTAGTAGCTTTAATAAGAATGTTACGAAACAAGCCGATGTGGTAGTCGAAATGGAGTTGAATGGTAATTCACTGACGAACATATCGAATAACGGAACGACACTTACTAAAGGTACTGACTATACATTATCAGGTAGTACAGTCACTATAAAAAAAGAATATCTTGCAACATTACAAGCAGGAACAACAACATTAAATTTTATTTTTAGTGCAGGGAAGTCGCAATCCCTAGTAATAACAATAGTAGATATACCAACTTACAAGATACTCTACAATGGAAATAATCATACTAGTGGTAATGTTCCTATTGATAGTAATGTTTATGAACAGAATACTAAAGTAACAGTTTTGGGTAATACTGGTGCTCTACAACGGACAGGCTACACATTTGAAGGTTGGAATACGGAATCAAATGGAAGTGGAATTAGCTATAGTGTGGGAGACACTTTTTCAATTACATCAAATGTAACTTTGTACGCAAAATGGAAAGTGAACGAATATACAGTAACATTCAAAAATCCAGATGGTACAGTATTGAAGACAGAAACCGTCCAACATGGGTCCAATGCCACAGCACCAGAAAATCCAACAAGAATAGGGCATACATTTACAGGTTGGGACAAAGGATTCACAAATATTACTGACGACTTAACTGTTACGGCGCAGTATCAAGTGAATGAGTATGACATTCATTTTGATAGTAAAGGTGGAAGTTCAGTAAGTTCACAAAAAGCAGACTATGGTTCTAAAATATCAGCTCCCGTACCACCAACAAAAGAAGGGTACAATTTTGCTGGATGGTATAAAGAAGAGAACTTAACCACTGCATGGAACTTTGCGACAGATACAGTTCCTGTAAATGGTATAACTCTTTATGCAAAGTGGACAATTAAAGAATATACAGTAACATTCAAAAATCCAGATGGTACAGTATTGAAGACAGAAACCGTCCAACATGGGTCCAATGCCACAGCACCAGAAAATCCAACAAGAATAGGGCATACATTTACAGGGTGGGACAAAGGATTCACAAATATTACTGACGACTTAACTGTTACGGCGCAGTATCAAGTGAATGAGTATGACATTCATTTTGATAGTAAAGGTGGAAGTTCAGTAAATTCACAAAAAGCAGAATATGGTTCTAAAATATCAGCTCCCGTACCACCAACAAAAGAAGGGTACAATTTTGCTGGATGGTATAAAGAAGAGAACTTAACCACTGCATGGAACTTTGCGACAGATACAGTTCCTG
>NZ_OBMQ01000001.1:192180-238913 GCF_900217795.1 Ureibacillus xyleni
CCCGTACCACCAACAAAAGAAGGGTACAATTTTGCTGGATGGTATAAAGAAGAGAACTTAACCACTGCATGGAACTTTGCGACAGATACAGTTCCTGAAAATGGTATTACCTTACATGCAAAATGGGACATTAAAAAATATACGGTGACATTTAACAACCACGATGGCACAGAGATATTGACAGTAACCGTGGAACATGGATCGAATGCCATAGCCCCATCTAATCCAACAAGAATCGGCTACACTTTTACAGGATGGGATAAAGATTTTACTAATGTAACAAGCAATATTACAGTAACAGCCCAATATAGTGTGAATGAATATGCCATTACTTTTAGCAGTAATGGAGGAAGTACAGTTGCTTCGATAAATGCAAACTATGGATCATTACTGACATCCTTACCCCAACCAACAAGGACTAAATATACTTTTGAAGGATGGTATAAAGATAAAGAATTAACAAGATTGTGGGATTTAGCAACAGATACTGTACCAGTAAATGGAATTGAGCTTTATGCAAAGTGGAATATTAGTCTTGAATTGAATAATTTAACTTTAAGTGCGGGACAATTAAGCCCAAATTTTGATTCGAGTATATTAAGCTACACTGCAAACGTTGGATATGGGGTAACAAATATAACTATTACTCCTACTTTGGCAAATGATCAAGCTACACTGACAATAAATGGACAGAACGTGCTAAATGATCGTGCAACAGAACCTATTAATTTAAATGTAGGTAGTAATGTTTTAACTATAGAAGTTACGTCAGTGGAAGGATTGACAAAAACCTATACAATCCTTATAAATCGTGCACCATCAACTAATTCGGGTGGATATTTACCACCACCCCAATCAGAGCCATATCCAGGAGAAACACGAGTCATTCCTGTGCTCACTGGCGATCAAACACAAGTTGATGTTGAAATTTCAAGATTGATAAAAGATGGGAAAAAAGTAGATGCTGTATCTCTTGATGAAAAAAATTTAAATCAGGTAATTGGACAAGCAATTCAAAGTGGTCAAAACTACGTTAAAATGATGGTTACCGATTTACCGAATGATCCAGTACAAAAAGTAGAAGTTTCCATAAAAAAATCTTTTTTAAAAGGTCTAGGCGATAATAACATTGAATTAACAATCGAAACTGAAAATGGAGAAATTTCAATTCCAACACACACTTTAACAAATAATGAAAATAAGGATATTTTAATTGAAATTGAAAAAGTAACAGATCCTACTGAGTTAGGAAATACAAAAAATATGATTTCACAACTTACAAGTGGTGGAATTCCAATTAGCACACCATTAGAAATTAAAACAAACTATACAGGTGAATCAAAGATAGCATTATCACTCACAAATATTAATTTTCCATCGAATCCTGATGAATTACGAGAATTTTTAAATTCATTAGCTGTCTTTATTCAGCACAGTGATGGAGAGAAAAAGGTGGAAAAAGGAACTATTATTTATGATAGTTTTGGAAATCCTACAGGTATCGCATTTGTTGTAAATAAATTTAGTATTTTTACAGCTATACAGATACCAGAAAATCCTGATAATAATTGGGATATAAGAAAAGCAGAATACCCTGTTATGCCAGATAAGACATGGACAATTTCATTTAGTGAGCCAATTGATGAAACGAGTTTACATCAAAATGTTTATGTAGAAGATCAAGAAGGAAACAGAATTAATGTCCAAATCAATGTCACAGATGCTTCCAAATTAGTTGTTTCTCCTGTTACTTATTACGATCCTAACAAGGTATACTACTTGATAATAAACAATTTAAAATCAAGTTTTGGTAAAGAACTTTCACGCCCAGTTAAATTTGAATTTGAAGTTGCTAATTTTTCGCTTTCAGGTCAAAGTAAAAAAACTCAAGTAATTACAGATGTGCATAAACAATGGATAATTAAGTTTAATGAATCTTTAAATGAACTATTCATTACTCAAGACAATGTTTTTATTGTCGATGAAAATGGTTCAAAACATGAAGCAGTGATACAACTAAGTGATAATGATACAATTATTATCCAACCAATTGTGCCATATGACTTATCAAAAGCTTACTACCTCTTTATCCAAAATATCGAATCAACATCTGGAAAACGATTAAATCAAAACGTTTGGATGAAATTTTTTATTAATGAAGGAGAAGTAGTTAGTAAGATGTTAGATATTTCTGAGGAAAATGACTTTCTGAAAGAGAATGTTGGAGATGATGAATTACCGAATATAGATTTAATCATGGAGTTAGACAATTAAATGCCTAGATTATTTGAATCTCATTAAGGTTAAATTCTTTACCTTTGATGAGATTTTTTTGTTTAGTGGAAGAAAAAGGTGGTTAAAGAAGGGAAAAAAAGCGTTACTGTATGTAAACCCGAAATATAAAAAAGGGATTTATTGCACGTAAAGTGTGAGTCTCTATGAAGTTTATTCTTAGCGGTCACTATTTTTTATTTTTAGACAAGTTTCTTCACTAAAATTATTAGATAGAAGTTCCCTATAAATAAAAAAGAACAGCCCAAATTGAACTGTTCTTTCTATAAATTAATACTGCTCCACCACATTAAAGTTCCGATCATTATACGCAAAGAACACGTAATCCGGGTTAAGCTCTGCAATTAAATCAACCGGGTCGCCTTGTGTATGACGAAGGTCCACAATGGTTGTTTGCTTGAAATGGCTTGCCACGTGGAATTGGATGGCGTTCATGTATGAATCCTTAACAATGACGATATGCTTGTCTGAATCATAATCATTATTTAAAAATGTTAACATCGCGTAGTCTAAAGAATATCCAGTAGCATATGAAACGAGTTCATCTTGAGGCATATTCTTTGCTGCACCGTAAATATCATTAAACTTAAATTCTTTTCCTTCACCAACTTTCCCCATATATACTGTGAATTGACTTTCAAAGTTTTCAGGGTAGTTGTAACATATTTGATCATCGTTTTCGACGGTCATATATAACACTTTATTCCATGAGCCGCTAAAATCATTCGATAAACAGTTCATGTTGTTTTCGTCAAAAGGAATCGGTTGAATCTCTTCACCAATTCGCGCATTCATGTTTTTCATCATCGCCAAATAGCCTTGGTAAGCACCGTACATATTCCAGTGATGGTCGGTTTTGAAGAACATATTGTGGACGTCTACACCATTCGGAATGGCATCCATCATTTTTGCATTATCAATTCCGTTTGCCGTTAACTTTTCGTGAAGACGAGCGTTGTTTTTGATACCCATATCTTCCGGTGCATAAGATGGGCTTGGTTCACGAACGTACGTTGCTTTCGCAGGGAACGTGAAAAATGCCATTGGGATGTTGTGCGCGGACAAACCTTCATTGATCTTCGCAAAATCACCAACAAATTTATCCAAATCTTCTTCTGGAACAAGGTCTGCTGCTTTTGAAACAATCCAGCCTGTTCGAGCGTCTACATAGTATTGATCTTTAATGACGGTTTTTCCAGTGGCACTTTGGAATTTTACAAAGTTTTTCATCCAATCATCGCGAAAGGCAAATTGGTCGGAAATATAAGATTCCACTTCTTTCGTTAACTTTCCTGAAATAATATCCTGAACACTTGTTGAAAAATGCGCTGTTTGAAGCTCTCGATTTTCCATTTCTGAAACTTCTCGATCCTCTGTTGTAAAAAAGAGGGTTAAGCCTGTTACGAGCACTGCCAACATTGCAATGGGTAACAGGAGATTTAATATTTTCATGTGTCTCACCTAGAATCTAAAGTAAATAAATAGATTATGTGTTGCATTTACTAAAAACATCGTAATGATTAAAATCAACCCAACATAGAGAACGGTTTGCAAAATACGTAAAGGAATCGCAAACCCAATTGAGTTTTCTGCTTTTGTTTCGGACCATTTTTGATACATCATGTACACAGGAATTGCAAGTACAATTGCCGCTACAAAATAGATTGCATAGTCCATTAAATAAACGATTGTATTATAATCATACGAACCGTTTTCTGTCATAAAGAACATTGTTTTAATATAGTCCCATGAATAGGAGAAATTATCGGCTCTAAAGAATACCCACCCAATCATGACAAGTATTAGTACATACACATGACGGAAGAGGCGCGGTATTTTTTCTAGCCATTTCAATATAAATTTCTTTTCTAGGCAAATGATGATTCCGTAATAGAAGCCCCATGCCATAAAGGTCCAGCTTGCACCGTGCCAAAAACCTGTTAAAGTCCAAACAATTAATAGGTTACGATACACTTTCCATTGATGGCTTACACGGCTTCCGCCAAGTGGGAAATAAACATAATCTCTAAACCATGAACTTAATGAAATATGCCATCTACGCCAAAATTCTGTGATGGATTGGCTAATGTATGGATAATTAAAGTTCTCTTCAAAGCGGAAACCGAAAATTCGAGCTAATCCAATCGCCATATCACTATATCCAGAGAAATCAAAGTAGATTTGTAGTGAATAAGCGATAATTCCAATCCAAGCTGTACCTGTTGTTAGGTCACCAGCAGAAAGAGCAAAAATTTGGTCAGCCACTTCACCCATTGGATTCGCGATTAACACTTTCTTCCCTAAACCTTGAATAAAACGTCTTGTCCCAACCATTAAATCTGAACTTGATGTAAAGCGAGATTTAATTTGTTCGTCAATCGTTTGGTACCGAACAATTGGCCCAGCTACAAGTTGTGGGAATAATGTTATAAATAGGGATAAATCAATTAAACTACGATTTGCTTTTACATCTTTTCGATACACGTCAATAATGTAGCTTACGGCTTGGAATGTATAGAAAGAAATCCCAATTGGTAGGGGCACTGCTTCCCATACAATGTTCTGTCCTGTAATGTCGGAATAGATGTCGATAAAGAATCCCGCATATTTATAATAACCTAATATGGCTAGGTTAATGAGGATTGTGACAATCAGCAAGGTGAGTCGTTTTGATTTTGCATCTGCCTTATCAATGACAATCCCCATAATGTAGTTCACAATAATGGAGAGAAGCATTAATACAACATATTTTGGTTCACCCCATGCGTAGAAAAACAAACTCGCAATTAATAGCAGCGTGTTTCGAAACCACTTCGGTGAAATAAAATATAAAATAATGACAATTGGTAAAAATACGTATAAAAATATAAGACTACTAAAAACCATGAAGAATACTCCACTTTCTACAAAATTTGATTCAATGTTAGAAGTATACACTAGTACCCGGTACAGATACAAATGTGTACCGGGCACCGGAACAATTCTGAATTGTTCCGGTGCCCGGTACGCAAACAATTCTGAAAATTTAAGTCGATTTTATAAAAGATTACGTTTATTAAAGGATTTGCAATTTAGACGGATTGATACAGAAGTTGATGATATAATTTAGTTGAATTATGGAGAGAGTTTTAATAATAGATTAGAAATGTAGGTGCAATGAAAATGATATTTCAGTTTAAAATTACATTAATGGGTTCAAAACCACCAATTTGGAGGAGATTCGAAATTAAGGATACGATGACGTTTTATCATCTTCATCAAATTATTCAATTTGCTTTCGAGTGGGAGGATTATCATCTTCACGGTTTTGATGTGAGAAAAACAAATGGAGTTGCAATAAATGGAACGAACTCTATAGGGCCAACAGGAATGGATGATGATTTCGGATTTTTTGATCCAGAATATGATGAAGAAGACGTTATCCTTAAAGACGTATTTAAAAAGGAAAAAGATCGTGTCCTTTATACGTATGACTATGGGGATGATTGGGAGCATGAAATTGTATTAGAAAAGATTTTGCACGAAGAATCCAATACCTTCTATCCTCGTTGTACAAAAGTAATGCGAGAAGCTCCACAAGAAGATAGCCGTATGAGGTATCTTCAAACAGGGATTATTACTGGGGCGATAAATGGAAAAGAATATATGGAAGAACTGAATGAGATTTTCCAAGAAGTTTTCAGTGAAGAGCAATTAATGGATAGAGAAAATAATCGTTCGAATGTTGGAAGTACTAGCTGGTATACATTGCTAGATTTAATAGATGAATATAAAGAGCTACAGCCTTGGAAATGGATGGATGATGACCAAATTTTCATCGTACAAGACCCTGAAACAGAAGTATTGGTCTTCTGTAGCGTCTTAGGGAAGGCTGGGATTGAATACGGTCTAGCTGCTTTTATTGGGGATAAGGGGCATACGTTTCTACAAGGGCTTAACAAACTCGAAAACGCTAATTCTAAGTTCTTTATGAAACAAAGAAGTCTGCATTTAAGTTTTTCCAACAGAGACGAGTTAGCACCAGAAGATTACCAATTGCTCAAAGCACATGGCCGTTCATACCGTGGAAAAAATCAATGGCCACAAGTTCGAAGCTTTGTTCCCGGTTTTTATCCATGGTTCCTAAATGACGAAGAGGTAAGGTTATTGGCGATTGTTTTAGAGCAAACAATTCAAGTATGCAAGATTTCAAAACAGAACCCTTATATTATAGGAATGGATGAGGGAACTCATTATTATGCACGTGTACTTAATGAAAAAACGAATAAGTGGGAAAGTGGAGAAATTACATTACATCCAAATGAAAATTACAGAAAAGATCTTCCATTATATATAAACGACATTGAAATAATGAAATTAAAGAAAGTAACGAAAAAATTAAATACATCTGTGGAATTTGATTGTGGTTACTTTATAACACCTGTTCAAGATTTTCCTGATGAACGCCCATATTACCCAAAGATGGTACTTGCTGTCGATAAAAAACGCGGCATGATCCTATTTAATGACTTAATGAACTTACAAAATGAAGTGGAAGCTGCGCAAATTGGCTTTGTTAACTTTATTTTGCAAATGGAGAGCGTTCCCCGAGAAGTGTTCGTGAATAAAGAAACAGCTCAATCTATTCAGCCAATCGCAAAAATGCTAAACGTAAAGCTAATTATCGTTAATTCACTTCCTATAATTGAAGAAGTATATGAAGATATGGAAATGATGTTTAAAGGTGGGCTTTTATAGAGGTTGAGAGCGATGAATAAAGTAATAATACAAGAAATTAGGATGGAATGGAAATGCAAAGTGATGAAAACTTATCTTTTGTCAATTTGCAAACAGGTGAAATTGTTCAAGTTTCACAAGAGATGCTATCGATTAAGGAAGATAGTAACGAGTGTGACGTACCTGAATGGCAACAAGATGAACTCGAGGTAGCGAATACTATTTTAGAAAATGAAATGCAATTTGCTCAACTTCCTCCAATGTAGGTTGTTTGGGTCTCAAAAAATGGGTGGTACAGTTTTCCAGAGCAATGTATTGGAAGGGGATGTCCTTAAAAAACATCCCCTTTTTACTTACCCCTCGTTCAATCGTTTCCGAATCTTCTCCATCAACCGTTGACGTCGTTTTTTCAACGTTGTAATCGGAACACCGAATCTTTCAGCCAATGTATTATAAGAATAGCCAAAAAAGTAAAGCCCGATTAGTAGCTCAAATTCCTCCTCAGTTAATATTTGCTGGATCTCCTCAAACAACGCTACGTCTTGTGCGGTATTATGTTTCATCTGATAATAATGAGCAGCATGCGTAAGGTCCTCCTTTTCCATTGCAATTTGAACCTCACTATATTTATTATCCTTTGTCATCTCCTTTAACAGTGTCGTTTTAATCATTGTGTACGCATAATTCGAGAATTTCCCCTTCGCTTCATCAAAATTCTGCCATGCTTGCCAAAGTGCTATTCTCGCGGTTTGTCTAAAAGTATCATAGTTTTTGTAAATATTGAGTTTACGAATTATCGAAGAAATCATAGGTTCATATTGTTCAAGAATTTCCTCGAACGTCTCCATAACAAATCTCCTTCGACATGTGCACATATCAAATATTCCTAGGTGGCTCCATCATAAAGTGATTTTCAAAATAGTTCGAACAGGCTATAATCGGACAGTTTAGTGGAATTTATGAAATTTCGTAGGAAAATTTCAAGAAAAAACTGCTGAAATTTAGAAAATTGATAGATTTTTTGACGAAATTTTTGTTGGAAATATTTACATTTTCGGTTGGATAATTTAGAATATTTCGTAAATGGGGGTGGAGATAAAGGATAGATATTTCAGGTCGTTCAATGGAATTTTAGGTCTTACGTGAAATAGTATAAGAATTTTTATTTTTGAAAGGGGAATGGAGTTGGACAAAACGTTGCAAATGATATTGATGAAGCACGAAAATCTATGCATTGTTCCTCATTATGAAGGTAAGATTTCTTCTATTATTTATACAAAGAACGAATCCTTCAAACTTGAGGAAAAAGTAGACACGGTAATCAATTTATACTGCTTACAATTTGCCTCGAATTTAAATGGGAGAATTCAGGCTTCCCGTGAACGATTTGGCTTTATAAAAAAACCACCAATTGTCATCTCAGAACTAAATAGCATTGTCGCCATGCAATTGCCTGTACCTCACTATTCAGAGAGTATGTGGATTTTTGACCTAAGTTTCGGTGTTGAAGAATTAAATAAGCAGAGTGAAATTGAATTTCAAAACGGTTTGAAATTTAAAATACCATTATCAAAAACCGCTGTGATGCACCGAAAGTTGAACGCTTTCCAATTGGTAGTGGAATGTACAAATACTCAAAAGAAACCGCTATAAAATCACATCATCGTAGTACATAATGAAAGCGCTATCACTAAGGGTGACGGAAGTTTATAATTTTCGTCACTTTTTTATTTTTATTAACTATCAAGTACGAGGTGTTGTTATAATTATCCTGTTAAGTAATTTTTATGGAGGTGTTGGATTTGAAAAAGATTTTTAGCTTGCTTATTGTTTTATCGTTATGTCTTCAATTTAATATAGTCAGCGCGAGTGAAGTTTCAACGTTACAGCAAGTGGCGACAATCAACAATTCTAGTACAGTAACTTCTGTCGATTATAGTAAAGACGATCTATTTATCATTACAGGGAGTACAGATGGCAAAGTTTCAGTGTGGAATGCAGATAGTGGGAAAATAATCAACTCTTTTGAAGTTTGTAATTGTTCAGGACCGATTCATGTCAAATATAGTCCGGATAATTCAATGATTGCAACTGCGGATACATATGGAAAAATAAAATTATGGGATACAACATCAGGCAATTTAATTAAAACACTTAGTACAACAGAAGGACAAGGTAAACCAATCAATGACATCGTTTTTAATGTAACAGGATCGGTATTATATTCTGCCAATGTTGACCGCAATTCGATTACGTTATGGGACGTTTCGAAAGGTACTACGATAGAGGAATACTCATTTAATTCAGAGCCAAAAACCATCGTCTACAACCCGAAAAAACTTCAATTAGCTGTGGGTCTAGCAAATGGTAGTGTGAACATTCGACATTCTGATACGGGCGCATATATAAAGGAAGTTACGAATTTAATGGATGGGCATAGTGTGGAGCAACTCGATTTTACACCAGATTATCAATATCTTTTTGGTATTAGCTCGAAAATTGATCAAACGCAACCATATATGTTGGACGTATCGAAAAATTACGAAAAAGTAACCCTTACAGCGAATGAGTTTAACATCCAACCTGCTGATTCAGAATGGTTAGGCTTTTCTTTCAGTAATGATGGTAAATATTTGGCTGCTGTTACGAGTGAAGGAAACACATTAAACATTTTTGACGTACAAACTAGAGCTTTAATAGCATCAGTGCTTGCCGGTGTACGACCAGAAGCTGTTGCCTTTAGCCATGATCATGACAGAATTTTTGCAGGAAAAACGATTTTTGATTCTACTACATTACCAACATACCAATATAAAGGGATTGTAGCCGTGCCAGAATCAGATACAATTCGTGTTGGGGAACCATTGAATTTAAACGTTTTTGCCATTCACCATGACGGAAGAAAAGAGCAAGTGAGTTCTTATCAAGTAACTTCTAGCAATACAGACGTGTTAAAAATAATGTACGGTAAACTAATTGCAATTAAAGATGGTACTTCGACAGTTACGGTTGACAACGGGACATTCAAAACGTCGATTAAGGTATATGTAAACAATTTTAAAGAGCTTGAAAAGAAAATCAATCAAGCACCGAATAGAACATGGGTTGTAAAATTTAATGCCCCTGTTGATATCTCGTCTGTCAATAAAACAAATGTTTACGTGACGAATAAAAACAAAGAAATCGTGGAAGTCAACTATTCATTAAAGTCGAGTTCTGAAGTACAACTAACGCCAAAACAAAACTACACATCAGGCGAAACATATACAATTTGGGTGAAAGAAATAAAATCGAAATCAAACCAAACAATCAAGCAATTTACGAAGATGGATTTTCAAATTAAATAGTTTCAAAGGATCCTGCATTTTTATAATGTGGGATTTTTTTATATTAATATAATTTATAATTCCCTATTTATATAGGGGATACGTTATGTCTTAGTAGATTTGTCGAAAAAAAGTTATTGATTTAAAAGTAATTGAAACATAGAATAGTGCTAATAAATAAACATTTCCATAGATAGGGAATTTACTAATTCTATGGACCCTAAATGAGAAGGAGGAAACAATGAGGAGAAAATTATCGGTTTGGCTCTTGCCTACACTACTAGCGGCTATTTTCCTTATCCCAATGAGCGCTTTTGCTTCAGAAGTTGAAATTAGTGATTCAGAATTAGAGTTATTAAACTTAGGTTTTGAACCGCTAGACATGAACGACGATTATATTGTAGGCACCACTGCTCCGAATAATAAAATCTACTTTTATGAACGAGCAACAGGTACAACTTATAATGTAGGGTTTACTGATCCCTATACGTTTGTAAGAGATGTGGATATGAAGGTTCAAGGTCGTTATTTCTATTTCACAACCTATCAATATGCGGGGTATAGTGAGCACGACTACACTATTATGAGATATGATTTTTTAACAGATTCTAGTGAAGAACTAATCTATAATCCCAAAATCATAACAATTCAAGGAGTATCGGATAGTGGTTTAATCTATACTCAGGATAATATCATTTATGGCAATGAATTATATTACTATGATTTTAGAACAGGCAAGGAGACACATTTAGCATCAAAAGTCGGTTCTGCCCATATGTCTGGCAATATCATTACGTATTCCGTTGTAAGTAGCAATATTATGGAGAGAAATGAATCGGTATATTATGTTCAAACCAATGCATTAACAAATAAAATTCCAGTTCCATACGGTGGGGAATATGTTAAAACGAATGGGAAATATATTGCATACTGGTACAATAATTCTTTCTTATCCAATGAAAGAACCGTACTAATCTATAACATATCTACAAAAGAGGTATATGATTATTCATATTATTACTAGGGAGATGCTGCGCTAAGGCAAAATATCGTATTTGCTGGGGGAGATTTCGCTCTATGGAACTCAGTGGAGAGTAAAAATCCGAATGGGACAACCGGCTATGATTTACAAAATGATGTTAGATACTATTTTTCTAGAAGTTATATGCCAATAGCAGCAACAGAGAATGAGGCAATTTTTTATTCACCATCTTCTTATGACTACTACTATTTAGATTTTAGTAATTTATCTGGTGGTGGTGGTAAAACAGCATATGATTATTTCAATGAAGGGGTAACTCTCTATAATCAGCAAAAATATCAGGATGCCATCGCACAGTTCGACCAAGCGATTTCTTTATATAGCGGGGATGAGCGTTTCTACCTATATAAAGGGTACGCTTTATATTACTTAGGGAAATATCAAGATGCAATTACTGCCTTTGACAATTCCTTGATGCTAACAAAGTCGGAAGAAGCGTATTATTTTAAAGCAAAATCTTTATTTGAGTTAAAAAGGTACACGGAATCACGGGCGATTATCTTAATTGTGATTAGTTATAATAACCAAAGTCCGGAATATTATAGTTATCTCGGAACGATTTTAATAAATTTAGGCCAATATCAAGATGCGTTGGATGCATATAACAACGCCCTACGAATTAATCCATCCTATCCAGAGGCAGTTGCTGGAAAAGATCAGGTTGAGGATTTGATTAATGATGGAGGTTCGAAACAATTACCTTCCAAATCAAATGTACCATTAGATCACACATTTACGATTAATTTCAATACGGCAGTGAATAAAAATACGGTAAATTCTAGTAATGTTCAAGTTTATGAAGTGTCTACTGGGCAACTAATTCCGATTTCAATTTTGAGTGGCTCGAATCCGAACGCAATTTCATTTAAACCAGTGACAAATTATAAACCAAGCAATTTATATCGAGTAACTGTGAAAAAAGATGTGAAATCTACATCTGGCAAAGCATTAACACAAAATGTAGAAATGACTTTTACAACAGTTTCGCAAGGCCCGGTGTATGGGGAAGGGCAAAAGTTAGATGAGATGGAAGAGTTGCTTGATGAAAGCTCTTATATTCTTAAGGGAGATCAGGCTAGCGAAGGATTAAAGGATATTAATTTTACCGAATATGAAAATGGATTTTTTATTGGGTATTACGATGTTCTTATTGAAAAATATAGAACCGGACAATTTTTAAAGGAGTATCAGCTTGGAGGCGGTTACAAGAGATTCACTGCTACCGTTGTACCTTCTTATTATTTCAATTATAAGCAACCAGAAAACCCTAATGATATTGGTAGAATGAAAATCTATGGTGATGGCCAACTGCTTTATGATTCTGGAATAATTAGTACATCGATGAAAACACCAAAGCAAATTGATATCAATCTTCAGGGTGTTAATCGCCTTAAGATTGAAGTGAAGAATGGGGTTTCATTAGGCTTCTTTAATCCAAAACTTTATAATTAATTTATACAACCCGATTAGATTGCTAGTCGGGTTTTTTATTTCGGCAAAGTTTGGGGAAATCCGCCAAAATGCCTCTTTTATCCGCCAAATTTGCCAAAATATCCGCCAAACAGCTCTTAGCAGTTGCAAGTCGGTTATTTTAATCCCGCCAATCTACTTATCTTGTAAGTTTTTTGTAAGAATGTTCTATTTGAAAAAAGTTTCCTAATAACTCATAATCTGTTAATAGGTTGATTAGGACTTTAGTCTGTAATTTACAATATTTTCAATAAAATAACACGGTATTTGAGGTGAACATTGCATGATAAAAAGGCTAGGTATTATTAGAAATATCATTTTAGCGGTTTTTTTATTAACATTATTTAGTGGGGGAAACCACAAAGTATTTGCAGATTTGAATACTTTTATTGATTCGGAAGGTTCGAATGTAAATTTATTTTACGCAAATAGATGGCAAAATCTAATTGCAAATCTAGGTGGCACTACTCTAAATTATCCCAATCCTACAGATGAGAATTTTGAAAATGCTGAAGCAACAGGGTGTAGTACTTCCAACACAACAATAGGGGGATGGACTTACGAAATAAAGTATGATGCGAGTTTTGGTAGTGAGCCCTGTTTAGATATAATCGAAATTAATTCTGATAAAATGATTGATTTTATGAGTACATCAGGTGGAAACCAATTTATAAGAATTTCAACTTCCTCAGGTATTGAAGTTAAGTTGAATTCATTTGAATTGATAAACCATTACGATTCAGGACCGTCCAGCTATAAAGTAGTAGGATATAAAAACGGTATAGAAGTTAATGGTGCAACACAAGAATTTACTTTGATAAATCAAACTGTCAATTTAACTAATCCTGCATGGGGAAATATCGATGAGTTTCGTATTCTAAGAACAGATAGTAGTACGTCAGACATAGTTTTGCAATTAGATGATATTGATATTTCAATACCTAAAAGCAACAATACCAATCTAAGTAATCTTAGTCTATCAGCTAATAACTTTTCTAAATCTCTTAATCCCAATTTAGATTATCAAACCGTTGAAGTACCTTCTAGTACGATAAATATTTTGATAATGCCAATTTTGCAAGACCCTAATGCAGCAGTGATGATAAATAATCAACCAAGTAATCAACCGATTTTTCTGGATTCAAATAGTAAATTAATTGAAGTGAATGTCACTGCCGAAGAGCCAAGCGTGAAAAAGATGTATCGAATCATGGTTATTCGTTTACTTCCTCCACCAAACGTTCAGGCAGATGATATTAATAATGTTATTACAGGATTTAACGAATCTTATGAATATCAGTTTAATGGGGGAAGTTGGAATCATTATAACTTAGCTAACTTGCCAGATCTTAGTGGTGATGTGACGGTGAAAGTACGTATTCCAGCAAATGGACCAGGAATGCCTCCAAGTGAAGAAGCTGCCCTGACCTTTTCTAAAATAGCAAGTTTACCAACTGTAACACCAGCAACCACTAAAGAAGTTACTATGAATGACAACGGGTTAGAAATTACACCACATGCAATTGATGAACAACAAGTAACACATTTTAAAATTACCGGTATTACTGGTGGAACTCTTTATTATAATGATGGTACTTGGCCAATAGGAGAAGGAACTTTTATTAGTAAATCAGAAGCTGCGAAAGGGCTAAAGTTCAAACCTAATCCAGATGCTAACACTAAAGCTGGTGACACATTCAATTTTAAAGTCCAAGCAGCATTTGACAACCAAGGAACAGGTTTAAGTGATCAAGTGACAGCTACTATAACCGTAACAGAAGTAAATGATCCACCAAATGCAGCTGATGATCAATTACCTAATATCGAACAAAATTCGAATCCTATTAGTATTCCGTTTTCACAACTTTTAGCAAATGATACACCAGGTCCTGTAAATGAAAGTGGACAGGAATTAATGATTAAAAGTGTTCAAAATGCAACTGGTGGAGAAGTTAGAACCGAAAATGGTCATGTGATTTTTACGCCGAACACAAATTTCCGTGGACAAGCGAAATTTGAATATACAGTTGAAGATAATGGTACAAGTGATGGTGTTTCCACTCCAGAGACAAGTCAAGCAGTTGTTACGATTAACGTCCTACCAAAAGCAGACGCACCGACAGTTACGAATGCCGATACGAGTGAGGATACACAAAGCTCAAGTGGTTTAGTAATTACACGAAGTGATTCAATAACGACACACTATAAAATTTCAAATATCACTGGCGGTAAACTTTATTATAATGATGGAACAAGAGAAATTCTCAGCGGCGATTTTATTACTGTTTCAGAAGGAGAAGCAGGATTAAAGTTTACACCTTTGGAAAATCAGTTTGGTTCAACTGGATTTGGTTTCTCGGTACAAGCTGCTCCGAATACGAAGGGCACTTTATTAAGTGATGTAGTGGAGGCAACAATTAATGTTCGTGAAGTAAATGACGCACCAATTGTTCAAAATGACCAGTTAGGTGATTTTGCAGTGAACACACCACTAATAACGATTCCGGTTAGTGATTTGCTTTATAATGATAAAAAGGGACCAGATAATGAAGATGGACAAACTTTATCGATTATAACTGTAGGAAATGCACAAGGTGGTACGGTAACAATAGTAAATGGTGAATATATAGAGTTTACCCCCGATAGTAATTTCCAAGGAACAGCAGAATTTGACTATATGGCTCAAGATGATGGAAAAACAAATTCGACTAATGACTTTAAAACAGCTACAGGAAAAGCGAGTTTTAATATTTTGGATAAAACACCACCGACAATAACACTAAATGGTGACACAGAGATTTATATTGAATTAGGTAGTGTCTATCAAGAGCCAGGTTTTTCTGCTGAGGATGATATAGATCAAGATCTAACTGGCCAGGTTGTAGTCTCAGGCGTAGTCAATCCAAACGAACTTGGGCCGTATCAACTAAAATATAATGTTATAGATTCAAATAATAATCATGCCAATGAAGTGATTCGTACTGTACACGTTGTTTCAGCTGAACTAAATACGTTATCCATATCAAAGGGTAACTTAACGCCAGCATTTGTTCCAAGCGAGCTAAATTATACTGCAAAAGTACCGAATTCCATTGATAAAATCGATGTAAATTTAAGTGCTTTAGATAGTACAGCAACAATGACTTTAAATGGCGAACCAATTGGACAAAATGCCGCGAAAACTGTTCCGTTAAAGGTTGGTTCAAATCCAATTACGGTCGTGGTAACTTCTTTAGGTGGAGCAACTAAAACATACACTTTAGTTATAACTCGTGAGGTATACATTGGAGGAGGGGGTTCAACACCGCCACCACAACCAAAACCTGAAATTATCACCGTTCCAGTTGAAACAGGTGGATCTCAACAAGGTTCTAATGTGTCGACAGCTATAATTGAACGTACAACAGATGCAAATGGAAACAAAAGAGACAATGTGGAATTAACTGCTGATAAAGCGAAAGAAACCGTTGAAAAGTTGAAAGAAGCAGGTTCAGATACGGCGCGTATTGTGATTCCGGATACAAAAGATGAAGTTTCAGAAGTAAATGTTTCAGTGAACAAATCTTCACTTGACGCATTAAAACAAGGAAATATTAATCTGGAAATTTTTACGGATAACGCTCGTATTGCCATTCCAAAAGATTCCTTAGGCGAAATTCAAAATGATCTTTATTTCCGAGTGGTTCCTATTAAGGAGCAACAAAAACAAAATGAAGTGAAAGAACGTGCAAAACAGGAAGAGGTTGTTCGGGAAGTTGCAGGAAGCCTTAACATCAATGTTGTTGGTCGACCAATGACAATTGAAACAAATATGCCAAATCGCCCTGTTGATTTAGTGCTTCCATTGAAAGATGTTACAATCCCTGAAAATGCTAAGGAACGCGAAGACTTCTTTAATAAACTTGGCGTATTTATTGAACATAGTGATGGCGAGAAAGTCTTCATTAAAGGTGAAGTGGTTCCATATAAAAATGGCGAGTTAGGGTTAAAGTTTACCATTCGTAAGTTCAGTACATTCACGATTATTAATATGGAAAATGGATGGGACCAAAAAGAGCCGAATTTTAACGACCAATTTAAAGGAAAAACATCAGAAGCAAAAACAAAAGTAATGGCTGACAAAGTATGGAACGTTCAATTGAATCAAACATTACAACCAGCATCTATTAATGAAAAAACCGTTTACATGTATAATGAGGCGGGAGAAAAAGTTGAAATTAAAGTTCAGCTAACGAATAATAACCGTACAATTTCAGTTAGTCCAAAAACGTATTACAAGCCGGGCACAAAATATTATTTATATTTAAGTGATGAAATTAAGTCATCTTTTGGAACTCCATTAAAAGAGACAGAACGGTTTGTATTTGAAACAACAGCATATTCCCTTGAAACTGGAAAATGGTTAGAGAAAAACAATGTCTCTGCACAAAAAGCATGGACAGTTTCATTCAACTCTAATGTAAAAAAAGAGTTAGTAAGTGGGGAACGAATTTTCGTTACAGATGAACAAGGTCAGAAAGTAGCGGTCAATTTAGAAGTAACAAGTTCCAATATTGTTACAGTTACACCGAAAGAACCTTATCAAGTTAACAAAACTTACTATTTATTCATTCAAGATTTGGCATCTAGTCAAGACGTGAAACAAAAAGAGCAAACATGGATGAAGTTTACAGTTGGGTCCGATGTTGCGAAAACAAGTGTTGTGACGAAATCATTTGAAGTGAAGTAGAATATTTAAATTTCTAGCAATCTATCTTGGGTTGCTAGGAGTTTTTTGTTATCCGCCAAAATCAGCGAATTATCCGCCATTTTTAAAAAAATATCCGCCAAGATGCCTCTTTTATCCGCCAAATTTGTTGAAATATCCGCCAAACAGCATCTCCCACAAAATATATTTGAAGAAAAAGATTACTTTTCCACCAATACAGTTAAACTAATCCCAACAAATTTGTAGGGGGACCGGGATTTGGTAAGCTTACAAAAAGAACGCGTGGAATCGATTAAATTCATGAGGGTAGTCGCGATGTTATTAGTTGTACTGATTCATACAACTGGTATTGGGATTCGGGAGTTAACTCCAGACAATCCGTTTTACTTTCTATATTTATTTTTAAACCGATTCACTCGTTTTGAAGGCGCGGTTTTCGTATTTTTGAGCGGATTTGTACTATTTTATAATTATGAATCAAGACCATATACCGTTAAAACGTGGACAACCTTTTACAAAAAACGGTTTATGTATATTTTAGGTCCATTTTTAGTGTGGTCCATTTTTTACCAACTTTTTTCTTTCTACATGGGGACCCGTAAATATATCGGCATTGGCCCGATGATTGAAAACATTGCGACGGGACAATCGTATTACCAGCTATATTTTATATTGATATTAGTGCAGCTGTATTTTTTGTTACCAGTTTTTATTTATTTCATTCAAAAATTTCATTGGTTTAAAAAATATTTGCTGCTGATTGGCTTTATCATCGAGTTAGGTGTTCAAGTATTATTTAAAAAATATAACATAACATTCGCTCTCCCTTTGTTTACCGGATACCTTGCAAGCTTCTTTTTTGGCGGTTGGGTGGCGATGTATTATCCAAAATTGAAAAAGGAATGGTCTAGAGGATTGATGGCGGGTGCAACTATTTTTACAGTGGCATTAGGAATCCTCTATATGCTTCTTTATTATCAATTTCACATTTTAGATAACCCATCAATTCCATATGCTCCTTTCAAAATACTAGCCATGATTTACTATTTAAGTGCCTGTTTTATCTTATTTAAATGGAGTATTATTTTGGAAAAGTATGGCTCGATAAGATTTAATGAATGGGCTGAACGGCTAAGGGTTTATTCGTTTGGCTACTATTTAGTTCATCCCTTTATATTAGAATTGGCAAAGCTCGTTTTCGTTCCACAGACCCTATTCCAATTCCACTTATTTATATTCATCAGATATATTGTTGTGGTCATTGGTTGTTACGTTTTTATTCGAGTAATCCACATACTTCTTCCGAGAGCGTGGATGATTTTTGGAAAGTTGCCGAGTTGGAAGTAAGGTCATTTAGAGTTCGATTATTCTAAATGGCTTTTTTTTGTAGTGGAAATCTACTAAATATTTGATAGAATCTAACTTATAATAATAAAAATCATAGGAGGAACTATGATGGATCAACGAAAAATTGTAATTGCTACAATTATGGCAATATCGATGTCACCAGTTATAGTAGCGGAAACACATGCATCAGATAATCACCTTATAATTGAAAACTCAGGAACAATCATAAATCCAAACTTAATGGGAGCAAAAGTAGCAGAAACGAAATCAGTAGCTACAGTTTCAAATTTAGCTGCCACAAATATAACAGATCTTACTAGTATTTTAGAGAATGAACTTAGTAAACGAAGTACGGCTATTTCAATAAAATATACTGGAGATACGACGAATATCTTAGAAAAGGTCAATGAAATTATCAAGAATTATGGTTTTAAAGATGATTATTTTCGAGGAATTTTATCTAAATGGCAGTACGGTACCTATGGATATGAGAATAACGTAACGATTACGGTAAATCTTACATATTTAACAACGCCTCAACAAGAAGCCTTTATTCAATCCGAGGTTGAGAGAATAGTAGATAGTATTATCAAACCATCCATGTCAGTTGTTGAGAAAGTAAAAGCAATAAATGATTATGTAGTTTTAAATACAACCTATTCTTTTGATTCATCAACAACACCACATGCAGCTTATGCAATATTAAATGAAGGTAAAGGTGTTTGTCAGGCATATGCTTTATTAACTCTTAGATTATTACAAGAAGCTGGTATTGAAGCGAAGTATGTAACTGGTGAATCAAGAGGCGAGGGGCATGCTTGGAATCTTGTGAAAATTGATGGGCAATGGTATCACCTAGATACAACTTGGAATGACCCTGTATTTGCAGATTCCTCTGTGGATCATAGTGATTATGTTCAATATAAATATTTCTTAATTACTGATAGTGCAATCCGGGAAGATCACACAATTGATAATCATGGATACCCAACTGCTACAAGCGAGCGTTTTATGGCATTCCGTTATATTGAAGAACCAGTGCAAGTTGGCTCTACTTTGTACTTTCCAAATCAACTAAGTAACTATCAACTATATAAGCTAGATATGACAAAGGAACCGTTAAAAGTTGAAAAAGTTTCATCGACTCGTGTTCAGTATATAGTTCCTGTAGATGGTTGGTTATATTTCAGTAATTACTCCTTCAACGCCTTTTTAGCAAAAATGAAACTTGATGGCTCAGAGGAAAAAATTTTATTGGAGAAAAGAGTGGATTCTGTAAGGCTGGAGGGTAACGAAATCGTAGCTTCCTTTGGTGGAGTTGAGTTATATCGTGAAGTAGTGATGGATGCTGTCGTAGTTGGCCAACAAGAAGAAATCCAACAAATTCGTTCTATTTTAAACTCGATAGAATTTTTAAGTCCTAATTTTGAAGCTCAAGCTATTCAGTTAAAAGCTTTATATAATATTTTAAATGAGGATTCTCGTTTGTTACTTTCTAATTCAGAGCGAGCAACAATTCAATCAATCCTATCAAAGTATGAAACAATGAAAAACTTAACTTTTGATACGATTCAATGGGAAACTGCTCGTAAAATTACGAATCCAAAGAAAGAATGGAAGATTAATTTAAATCAGGAAGTGGCAAATACAGCTGCTAATAAATCGCAAATTCGAATTGTGGATATGTTCGGGGAGTCGATAAGTGCAACAGTTACTATAAATGGTAAACAAATTGTAGTGACGCCGCTAAATGAATATGTTGCAAATGTTCCATACACTTTAATAGTAGATAAAGGACTTTTGAGTGTAGATGGAACAAAAGTGAAAAATGGTGTGCATTTAGAGTTTGAATTGAATTAGGAAAAGATAAGGAGGCGGCTCATTCGTTTTGAGTGGCCTCCTTTTTGTTAGTAATTAAACTAATGGGTTAATTTGTAACAAATGGGGTTATTATATATAACTACTACTTTACTCCTGTTTATAATGCTATATACTTATACTAAAAGTGACGACAGGAGGATAATAGTTTGAAGAATAAAAGATTTTTAATAGTTTACATAGCTTTGTTGCTTCTCACATTACAATTTTTCCAAATGGAGCAAATTGCTTTTGCCAATGAAAAAGTAGAGACAAGTTGGAAAGATTGGGGTAAAAAAGATAATGTCCCGAAAAATAAAACATGGACAGTTAGTTTCAATCAACCAATCGATGTCGATTCTATAACTGCTGACAATGTTTATATAGTAGATTCATATGACCAGAAAATGGCTGTATCATTTACAATTTCAAATGAAGGTAAAGAGTTGATCATTGAAGCTCCGACCTACGATTATACGCCCTATGAGACATATACATTATATATAGAAAATGTTCAATCTCAAAATCAACAAGTAATAAAAGAACCAATAAAAATGGATTTTACAGTCGATGAAAATGAAATAATTGAGGAATCCGAAAAATTAGTACCACGACAAGATAGTAAAAATGAAGTTAACTACCGAGATAATGTAGAACTAATGAATGAACAACAAAGTCAATCTATACAAGTGATTGATGATAATACAATTGTTTTAAATTCAGAAAATCACACACTGGAAAAAGGTGAAATTTTCATTCTACCACCTTCAGATGAATATCCTTTTGGCTTATCTAAAAAAATTATTTCAATAGAAAAAAATGTGGATCATTATGTCATAAAAACAGAAGAACCGACTATTGAAGAAATCGTTGAAAATATTGATATATCACAACGTATTCCAATTACTATGAATCACATTAAAGGTGATATGAGTTTAGAAGGTGCTATTGCTTCTACTAATTACGATTTTTTAAATGGAAAAGAGTCTAATACAAAGATATTAAATAATGGGGTAGTTGCTTCTCAAGACTTAAATGACGATATTATCCTTAATTTAGCCAAGTTGAAGATTGGGGATAATTTCTATGTAGATGGTGCAATTACTTTGAAGAATGCCGACCTTTTTGTAGATGTTAATGACAGCTGGTGGTGGAAAGGCGTAGAGTCGGGAGTTGTTGAATTTGAAGGAACCATCGATATTAAAGGGTCGGTAAGTGCTAAGAAATCAAACAAAGATAGTAAATTAGCAAAAAGAGTAAAAGTAACAGATTTATATGTCCCAGTTCCTGCATTTCCGGTTGTTGGTGCATCGATCGAATTATTTTTAGTTGTTGAGTTAAATGGGGAAGTCCGATTTGAGTACAATAAAAAAATGGATTTCCGTTTAGGTGCAAAGTTTGATGATGGTGATATTAAAAAAATTAAAGACCTCGAATTACCCAAAGAAGAGAAGCCTCCTACAAATGAGTGGACATTTACTAAAGAGATAAACTTTAATGGAAAACTTGGCGTAGGCGCGGGACTTTATTTGTCATTAACTCAAATTGATTTAGCAGGCTTAGAGATGGATGCAGGTCTCAAAACAAAATTAGCAACCTATCTATACAAAGACACAGTTTGTTATAAAGGATCGAATTCGCTCTATTTTGATGCTGGAATTAATGTTAAAGTGTTAAAAAAATCTAAACTCACTTTACTCGGAATAGAAAAGTTATTAGATAACGGGAATATTTGCGAATATGTAGAAGAATTGAATGTTTCTCCGTTTGAAATAGCACTACAACCAGGTGAAAGTGAATCGATTCATGTTGAGAAAGTTTTTAAGGCTGGCGGTTCCGATTACACGTTAAAAGACATTTCATTTACTTCATCTGATGAAAATGTAGCAACGGTTGATCGAGACGGGGTAGTTATAGTTAGTAACGATGCAACTGAAGATTCAACAGCAGAAATTACCGTTATCTATAATAATGGAAAAGGCAATGAAATTAAGAAAACTGTTAAGGTAAATGTATTTACACTTGAAAACGAAGATGAAGATGAAAATGCAATAAAAGAAAGTCAAAGAATATATGGCAGTTCCCATTATGTAAGAAAGATTGCATTTAGCCCAGATGGACAGACAATGGCATTCAGTTCGGATGGTAATCCCCAAAATATTGAAGTATGGAGAAAATCTAACGACAAATACGAGTTAGATTATATTATTTCTGATGCACATGATAATCATATAGGTGCTTTAGCGTTTTCTCCTGATGGTAAATATCTAGCGTCAGGGGGAGAAGTGATTTATCTTTGGGACATTCATACAGGTGAAAAAATTAAAACATATAAAGCAACGGGTTCTTCCATGGAAATGATGGTTATGGATGTAGCATTTAGCCCTGATGGACGTACATTAGTTTCTGCTAATTGGTATGATTCTGTATACGTTTGGGATGTTAATAGTGCTACGTTAATTCGATCATTTTTACAAGACTCTGACATCAATTATGAAAGATCAAGCTGGAGTATTGCCTATAGCCCTGATGGAAGTATCCTCGCATATGGTGGTGGCAATGATACAACATATATAAGAAACGCTTCAGATTTAAGTATTATACGATCTCTTCCGTATATTGGGGATGACTACTGGAAGGGTGGTTCTGATGGTTGGGATGCTGCCATTAGAAGTGTAAAATTTACAAAAGATGGCCAACAAATCATTACTGCATCTTCAGCGGACAATGCTGTAAAGATTTGGAGTTTAAATGGTCAATTACAAAAAACGATTGAAACAGGCCACGATGATATTATTTTGGATATGGATATACACCCAGGTCAAAGAGTAATTGCAACCTCAGCTGAAGATGGTGTTATCAAGCTATGGGATAAAGTATCTGGTAAATTAATTACTACCTTATTTGGACATTTTGGTGGGGTGACTACAGTAACATTCAGCCCAGATGGAACACAACTAGCTTCAGGCTCTTATGATGGAACCGTAATTATTTGGGATTTACCATAGGCTAGAACAAAAAATATCAAATTTCTCAATGAGAAATTTGATATTTTTTTTAATTTTTATAAATCAAATACCCCTTCGCAACTGGATCATAGAATAAAATCTCAGTTTTCGATGCAGCAATTGGCATGAAACTCTCATCTGTTTCTAGCACGTCATCCGTTTTCAAGTCGTACACTGTCGTTGCTTTTACTTTTGTTTGTGAATTGTCCGTATTCCAAGCGATGACTGAGTTCCCCATAAACACGATATCTTGATTTACAGAATCACCTTCTTCGACAATGGAATAATCAAAGGTTTCTTTTGTTGCAATGTTATAGATGTATACAGAGCGATCTGTGGATAGATTTGTGTTATTGCACCAAAACGCAATGTACTTTCCATTTGTTTTCACGTTCTCCCCATCAAATGGAACTTGTACTTTGTTCTTTAAATTTTTTGCGCTAACATAATAAACCGCCTCATTTAACTCCATTAAACTCGCACTTGGCACTGTGTATGCGATGACATCCCCCGACATATGCGCGGAGCCAACTGAAGACTCAAGTTTCGTTTTCTTTTTCGATTTATTGTCGTAGTACCACAATTCGTTACCTTTAATGGCGGAATCCACCGTATAAACGAGCCCAGTATTGGAAGCTCCCTGCAACGTAATTTGGCCTTTGTTAAATAAAAGCTCGCTCAAAGTCCCCTTCGCAATGTCGTATTTCATAATTCGATAGTTTTGCTCACTGTAACCTGCAAATTCGTAAGTTGAAAATACAATGCTTTGATCGACAAGCTTCATATCTTTCACTTTAGTGTACTTGGACATTTTCGATAATTTAAAACTAGATTGCTTGTTCGATTTTCGATTTAAATAAACAAGCTCTACATTCGGCGCTTTTGTCCCAACGATATAAGATTCATTTAAATCATGTGGTACGAACTTTACGTTTAAATCCTCAAGAGTTCCAGATTCCTGTGCGGCTGATGCAAAAGTCGGTATTGCTAGTAGCGAAATTAGCAAAACGCCGGACATTAAGATTTTTGTTAGTTTCCTATTCATTTGAACCTCCTACTATTTTTATTTTCCTAATAATTACATATGAATTACGAGTAACTTTAATACCAGTTTTAGTGGGAAATTAGGTACAAAATTGCTAAACTCTCTCAAAATAGTAAACTACCCTTTATTTCATTTAAAATGTTCCGATATAATTAGTATATGCAGATTTATCTGATGACAAATATTGTTAATGTATGGGTAAATAGAAGGGGTTGATAGAACGGAAATCAAGTGATTAACTTCACAATGAATTTTACATATCAATAGACGAATAGAGGGGGAAAAATAATGAAAAGGAATAAAACGATGAAATGGTTATATGCGATTCTAGCTTTCTTACTAGTTTTTTCTACAATAACTCCATTTAATGTTACAGCAGCGGGTGGAATAACGGTTGAATTAGATCAACAAGACTTGATTACGGAAGAAAGAATTGTAGCTGGTAATCAAATTATTACTCTAGATTTACCTGATGATAAAGAGTGGGTAAAAAATGCTAGTAATAATCTTTCAAAACTAGATGTATTGATATCAAGCATGGTAGCTGATGTTGATAACGATAAGTGGGAAGAATATAAAAATACACCGGGTAATATTACTGCTACTGTAAGCAGTTCTGATGGTTCTAATGATTTACTGACAATTACATTAAAAGGTGATGCAAGTTTTAAAATTAGTAAAAACCAAACAATTACGATTAATTTAACAGGAGCACTTATTGAAAACTGGCCGGGGGAAGTTGAGCCTGTTGAGTTTATAATATATGCACAACCTGAAATTTCTTTATCTGGTAGTGTGCAAGAAGCTTCAGCTAGTGAACTTAAAGGTAAAACAATTGAATTAAATTTATTAAATGCAATTTGGGATGAAGATAAATTAAAAGTCTGGACAAACCTAGGACCATTCCTTGATAGATTTAAGGACAAAGATGGTAACACTTGGGATGTTGTAGAAGATACATTAAAGAAATCCGATCCAAATGATTTTCTTTCATTTGAAGACAATAGTCATATTTTAAAAATTAAGCTTCCGACAATTTTAGCAATAGTTGACACTAAGACGATTACGTTTGATCCGGGTGATGGTGACGATTTAAAGGTTGCTGGTTATATTTCAATGGAAAACGATGGGGATCTTTTAAATAAGGGTTCTTTATCATTCAAAATTAATCAGGCTAATTCAGGAAATCTTGACCCATCTGATTCTGTTAATTTAACGGAGAAAGCAATTAACAACAATGAACCTTCAACTACAACAATCACATTAAATTTACCAAATGGATCAAGCTGGAATAATATTACTAATGACAAATATAAACAAGAACTTCTAATTGATTCTTTTAAGCCATCTTCTGAACCTGAAGAATGGGAAAAAATAAAAAAAGAGCTGAAAAAAAATACCACTAATATAGTAGTGAATTCTAATACACTTACAATAACAATTCCAAGAGTAGAAGATTTCACTTTAACAAAAGATATGGTATTAAAACTAAATGTTCCATATCAAATTCTGCCTGACGGTTTAAAATTGCCAACTCAAGAATTTGTTATTGAAGCAGAACCTAAAGTAATAATTTCAGGTAATGCTACCCCAAAAATTTCACACGACACATTAATTAAGGGTGGAAAGGTAATTGAATTAACTCTTGTAAATGCGAATTGGGATTGGGATGTAGCATTAAGTACTACAAAACGTGAAGCACTATTATCTGCTTTTAATTGGGGAGATTTAGGGGACTTGAATGCTGGCGAAGTGATTTCAAAAGCGGATGTTGTTCGTACAAATAACCAAAAACTAAAAATCACTTTACCTAAATTAGCATCATTTAAATTAAGTGCAAACCCTGAGTTAATCTTTAATCCGGCAACTATTACAAGCAGCTTGACAGATGAAGATATTCAAGCGGATAAAGCAGATGTCTTCACTGTAGAAGCCTTAGATGAAGTGAAATTCAAAATTAATGCACCAACTGGAATAAATGAATTTGATTTTGCAAGTGAAGGAATTAAATTTACTGTTACATTAACAAATGATAAGTGGGATCAAGATGTTGAAATAAAAGGATTACCAGCACCTACTGGAACAGCTCCGTTTGTTTTAAAAGATTCAGATGTAAACTCAACGCTAACAATTGGTTCAATTGATAGAAAAAGTGATACGGTTATTGAGATTAGTGTATTAAAGAAAGATTTATTGCTATTTAAAGATTCAGTTTACGATTTAACAGTTCCATCTAATTTACTTGAATTCGCTAGCGCTCCTAAAACTGTTAAAGCAGCCATTAAAATTGCGGGTGTAAAAGCAAAACTAGAAGGAACAGCAACAGGGGGAGACCTTGATGCTGTAAGTCTTCAAAAAGGTGGAAAAACGATTATCATTACCCTTGCTAATGCACAGTTTATTGAAAATCTTTCAGTTAATGATTACCTTGGTGTTATTTCATCCTCAGATCCATTAACGACTAAAGTAAAGGCTGCGATTACTAGCTCAAATGATCCTAAAGTAGTTGTTGTTAAGGGAAATAAATTAACAATTAAACTTCCAGCCGTTGATTTTAGCGGTAATGGAACACTAACGTTTAATGTTCCAGAAACCTTAGTAAAAGATTCAGAATATAACATCCCAATAGAAAATAATGAAACCATTGTTGTGGGTGGCGAAGCAAAAGTAGTAAGTAATACGTACACTATTTCACAAGCATTTATTAAAAATGGGACAACTATTACACTTACTCTAACAGATGCTAAATGGGATTCAACTATTACAACGAATAGCTCAAAAAAATCTGCATTAATGAAGGGATTCACTGTTGAGGATCAAGCAGATGAATGGAAAAAAGTAATTGATGAAACGATTAAAACAGGATCATTTGTAATAGATCCTAATTCGAATGGAACTGGGCTAATAATCACGATTCCGAAAGTAAATGATTACTCAATAGTACGTAATCAAAAAGTTTCCGTAAAAATTCCTAAAAACGCATTTTCAAATTATAAGTACGATATTCCATTAGATCAATTAATAACTATCACTATTCCACCTGTTTCTATTAATGGTTCATTTGAAGAGGTGTTATCTGAGATAGCGGATCTTGCTAATAATGAGTTAGAAAATATTCGAGTTGTTGTTCCGGAAAAAATGGTAGAAACAATTAAAGTAACGACAGTAGATATGCCTGGCGAACAAGAGACAGCTGTAACGACTGTAGAAACTACATTAAATAGTTCTCTGCTAAATTCTGACACAACTGTTGTTGTATCTTCGGGTGGACAAGAAGTAGAAAGAGCAGGAGATGAACCGCTTGTATTTGTTCTTTCAAATGTTGACTTTAAAGAAGATTTAAAAATTACTGTCACTACTGAGGATAAAACAATCGAAATCTATAAAAAAATCGGTAAAGGTAAGAAAACATATTCAGAGTTACCAAAAAATCCTTTATCAGGTAATTATTCATTATATCAACTACTTACTGATGATAAGCTATTAAAAGATATCTTTAAATACTATTCTCCAAGTGAACTTGAAGTTGGTACTGTAAATTAAGGAGGATATGAAACATGAAAAAAGCATTAATTGTGTTATTTAGTGCAGTGATGTTTCTACTTCTTCCATTTGAATCATCACTAGCAAAGACATGGAACTTTCAAACAACAGAGGATGTTTACAAAGCGTGGAAAGTCAATTTTAGTGGGAAGCTAGATTCGGCAACTATTAACTCTAGCAATATTTATGTATTAGATGGACAAACTAAACATCCAACGACGCCAACTGTGACTAATGGTGGAAGTTCAATTGAAGTTAAACCAAACTCATCGTATCAAGTAGGGAAACTTTATCAACTGGTTGTTACTACTAATGTAAAAAATGCCAATGGAACACCATTAAAAGAGACAGTAACAATGCCATTCAAAGTGGTGGATTCTGGGGCAACTATTAAGTCGGTTTATAGTGTAACTAGTCTAAATGTTACAAGTTTGACTGTTGTAACAAACGATGATGTGTTTTATGTAAAAGTAGATGGAGAAGAAATAAAGTACCAAGGGACTAATACATTTTTGTATGGTCTAGTTGGTAAAAAGATTGGGGACAAAGTTACTATAATCGCATATGATAAGGATAATAAGGTCCTTCAACGATTAACTTACACAATCGGTCAATAAAGCATGAAAACCTAACTCTGCACATGAGTTAGGTTTTTTCTATTAGAATACAAATGATACATTTTTGTTACATGAATTAATTTCCTGTATCAAATAATAGATTTATATTATATACTCAATTTCGTTAGACGTTATCTAACAATAATAATCTACCGAAAAGGGGATAATATATAAATGACTAAAACAAATGCGAACAAATTTTTCAAAGCTGGAGTTGCTGCTGCAGTTGTAGTATCTAGTGGGGTAGTTGCGGCACCGATCGTATCACAAGCTGAAGAAACTCAAAATAGCATTTCTTTTAAAGATTTATCAACAAAAAATCCGTATTATACTGACATAATGAATTTAGCTGAACGTGGAATTATTAAAGGATTCCCGGATAAGACATTTGGTACATATAAAGATATTACTCGTGGACAAGCCGCAAAAATTCTTGCGCAAGTCTTACATTTAGATACAGAAAACGTTACAGACCCAGGATTTGTTGATGTTAAAAAGGACAGTGAATATTATGGTGCAATCGCTGCATTACAAAATGCTGGAATTATTAACGGCTATACGAACGATAACACTTTCCGTGCTGGTGAATTTGTAACACGTAACCATATGGCAAAAATGATTGCAATTGGTTTCGGTTTTGAAACTAATAGTACGGCACCATTTACAGACATGCACGATTCATATAAAGAGTATATTTCAGCTTTATTTGAAAATGGCGTTACAACAGGTAGAACGTCGACAACTTTCGATGGTCTATCCTTTGTAACACGTGGACAAATGGCAGCATTTGCAGTACGTGCTGAAAATGTAACGAAAGAAATCACTTTTACAATTAATGACATCGAAGCATCTAAAATTGTCACATCAGAAGGTCAATTCAGATCGTCTCTTCCTATATTTAATGCAGCGAACTCAGCAGCTTTAGAGGGTGCGGTAGTAAATGCTGTTATTACAAATGGTGAAGTAAAAGCTATCAACGCATTAACGTTAAATAATTCAGGTTCAGAGGAAAATCCTGTTGTACTTGATGGTGGAAACACGATAATTGATGGCGTTTTAACAGTTAACGCAGACTTTACAAACCTTAAAAATATCACTGTAAACGAAGATGTGATTTTAACAAGTACTGTTGCTAACAACTTTGATGCAAATGGTTTAGACATTAAAGGTGAATTAGTTATTGTCGAAGAAGTTCAAGCACAACTTGCATCATTAACAATGTTTGCTAACTTAACTTCGAATGGTCCAAAAGTTAACTTAACAAACTCTGCAGTAAAAGCAGTTAATGCAAAACGTGACAATGTTATCATTTCTTCAAACATCAAATTACCTGAAGTAAAAGTAGCAGCAAATGTAACTTCAATTGAAGTAAATGCAAATGTTGCAACGGTAACGGTAAATGCATCTGAAGCGCTTCAAATTAAAGGTTCAGCTTCAATAGATAAAGTAAATGTTCAGCAGGCGACTCAACTTGCTTTAGAAGTAACAGGTTTAGTTAAACAACTTGACTTAGCAAATGCTGAAGCAAAAGTTTCTTTAGGAACAAATATTTCAGTAGAAAAAATCGTAGTTCCAACTGGTTCAAATATCTCTACACTTATTAATGACTATGAAACTGTGAAAGAAAAAATCGTAGAAGTTGTAGACAATTCAGGTGCAGTTGTCGAGCCTCCAGTTAATAATGGTGGTAATCAAGGTGGAGAAGGTACACCAGGAGAAAACGGAAACCCTGGTAGTGGTGGAACTCCTGGAGATGAAGGAAACAACGGAACACCAGGTAATGGAGGGACGCCTGGAGACGGTGGTAATAATGGTACTCCGGGGAATGACGTTACGCCAACTGATATAGAAAAAATAAATGCTACTATCGCAAGCGTAACTGGAAATAAGGTTGAAGAATTAAAATTTGCTAATGTAAACGAAAACTTAGTAAAAGACTTAGCTGCTTTATTAACAGAAGAAAATGTTGATTTAACACCAATCGGTTCATTAATCGCAGATGCGGATGGTGACGATGCAGATGAAACAGTATCAGAAGCGGAATTTGTGGCATTCTTCACAAGCTTAAACCATGATCAAGTCATCGCTCAATACGGTGCAGTTTTAACAGCTGACCAAAAAGCAGTACTTGCAAAACTTAAAGAGATCTATCCATCTCCAGTGGTAAAAACTGATGTGGAAAAAATCAATGAAGTAATCGCAAGCGTAACTGGAAATAAGGTTGAAGAATTAAAATTTGCTAATGTAAACGAAAACTTAGTAAAAGACTTAGCAGCATTATTAACAAAAGATAACGTTAATCTAACACCAATCGGTTCATTAATCGCAGATGCGGATGGTGACGATGCAGGTGAAACAGTATCAGAAGCAGAATTTGTGGCATTCTTCACAAGTTTAAACCATGATCAAGTCATCGCTCAATACGATGCAGTTTTAACAGCTGACCAAAAAGCAGTACTTGCAAAACTTAAAGAGATCTATCCATCTCCAGTGGTAAAAACTGATGTGGAAAAAATCAATGAAGTAATCGCAAGCGTAACTGGAAATAAGGTTGAAGAATTAAAATTTGCTAATGTAAACGAAAACTTAGTAAAAGACTTAGCAGCATTATTAACAAAAGAAAACGTTGATCTAACACCAATCGGTTCATTAATCGCAGATGCGGATGGTGATGATGCAGATGAAACAGTATCAGAAGTAGAATTTGTGGCATTCTTCACTAACTTAAACCATGATCAAGTCATCGCTCAATACGGTGCAGTATTAACAGCTGACCAAAAAGCAGTACTTGCAAAACTTAAAGAGATCTATCCATCTCCAGTAGTTGTGAAAACGGACTTAGAAAAAATCAATGAAGTAATCGCAGACGTAACGGGCGATAAAGTAGATGAGTTAACATTTACGAACGTTGACCAAAACTTAGTAGAAGATTTAGCTAACTTATTAACAAAAGAAAACGTTGATCTAACACCAATCGGTTCATTAATCGCAGATGCGGATGGTGATGATGCAGATGAAACAGTATCAGAAGTAGAATTTGTGGCATTCTTCACTAGCTTAAACTATGACCAAGTAGTAGCTCAGTACGGTGCAGTATTAACTGACGATCAAAAAGATGTCTTAGCTAAACTTAAAGAAATCTACCCAACTCCAGCACAACCTGTTGCTTCTACAATATTAAATATGGATGATACATTCACAGTAGAAAATGGCGTTGTAAAATTTATCTAATATAGATAACTTAAAAAAGTCCTGTAGAGACAGCTCTACAGGACTTTTGCTATTTTTAAAGGGGCTGAATATTTATTCCTTCTCCGCTCCAGCCACTTGATAACCCGAAACATCTTCATCTAATAAGAAGGATGTGCCGCGTTTTTTGTGGGCGGAGTTGAAGAAGATGGCTACAAGGGCAATTGTTGCAACGATGCCACCAATATATGATGCATTAAGCGGAATACCAAACCCCATTGTTGGTTCGAATAAAATATAGACAATAACCATGTACGTCATAAAGATTGCTGGAATGGTTGCAATCCAATGATTTTTCCTAGCTAGGAATAAATACATCGCACCAACCCAAAGCGCAATTACTGCGGTTACTTGGTTTGCCCAAGAGAAGTATTGCCATAAAATTTGGAAATCAATTTTTGTTAACCCATACGAAATGACGAATAATGGAATGGCAATCCATAAACGGCTCAATATTTTTGCTTGGCCAAATTTAAAGTATTCTGCAATAATCATACGTGCCGCACGGAAAGCTGTATCTCCAGAAGTAATTGGTAAAACTATAACACCTAAAATTGCAATTGTTCCACCAATGGACCCCATCATCAACAATGATACTTCACTTACCACCGCAGCAGGCCCACCAGCTGCCAGTAATTCATTTAATCCACCATAACCATCAAATAGACTCATAGCAGCAGCAGCCCAGATCATGGCGATAATCCCTTCAGCAATCATCATTCCGTAGAAAATTTTACGGCCTTGTTTTTCATTTTGAGTTGTACGTGAAATGATTGGTGTTTGCGTTGCATGGAATCCAGATAAAGCCCCACAAGTAATCGTAAAGAATAATAACGGGAAAATCGGTAATTCTTTTGGATGCATGTTTACAAACGTTAATTCAGGAATTGGCGCTCCTGTAAAAATTAATCCTAATCCAATACCGACAGCAGAAATTACTAACACTGCACCGAAATATGGATAAAGTCGACCGATAATCTTATCAACTGGTAAAAGTGTTGCCAGTATATAATAGAAGAAAATCACACCAACAATAATAGCTAAAGTAGTCGCGTCACCTTTTAATAAATTATTAATTAACATTGCAGGTGAAGATACGAAAACAGTTCCAACTAATAACAATAATAAAAGTGCAAAAACATTCACTACATGCTTCATGAATTTCCCTAAAAATTTAGAAACTAGTTCCGGTACATGAGCTCCTTTGTTCCGGATTGAAATCATTCCAGTTAAATAATCATGCACAGCTCCAGCGAAAATACATCCAACAACAATCCAGATAAACGCAACAGGACCATAAAGTGCCCCAGCAATCGGACCGAATACAGGACCAGTTCCGGCAATATTTAATAATTGAATAAGTGAATTTTTTGGAGTGGACATGGGTACATAGTCAACACCATCTGCATTCACATAAGCAGGTGTTGGTCGATCAGGCTTTTCCCCAAACACTTTTTCAACATACTTGCCGTAAGTAAAATAACCAACGATTAAAATAACGATACATACTAGAAAGGTAACCATTCTATTAGCCTCCGTTTCTTTTGAATTTTCACAATAATTACTATTACAATGATGTTAACACACCATGTTATATAACAGCAATATCTTTTATATAACAGTTGAGTAACCTTTTTTTTAAGTTTTCTAAATACTATGGAACTTTTTTGTATAATAGAAGTAAATATTTAAGGGAGTTGTCCGACTATATGCCATTGCAAATTATCAGAAATGATATTACGAAAATGAAAGTAGATGCCATTGTGAATGCAGCTAATTCTTCATTGCAAATGGGTGGAGGAGTATGTGGTGCAATATTTCGTGCAGCAGGGGCAAAGGAGTTACAAGTAGCTTGTGAAAAAATCGGCCAATGTGCAGTTGGCCATGCAGTGATGACGGATGCATTTCAATTACAAGCTAAATATATTATTCATACAGTTGGACCAATCTGGCGTGGTGGTAACCAAAAGGAAGCAGATTATCTTGCATCCTGTTACAAAATTTCGCTGCATTTGGCAAAAGAAAATAAATGCTCCTCTATTGCGTTTCCATTAATTTCTGCTGGTATCTATGGGTATCCAAAACGAGAGGCATTACAAATTGCCATTTCTACGATCACTGAATTTTTAACGAAAAATGAAATGGACGTTACAATCGTTGTATTCGATAAAGAAGCCGTACAAATCAGTGACAAGCTTTTTCAATCAATTCACCAATACATTGATGATCATTATATAGAAGAAACAATTGTAGTACGTGAACAAATTGAAAGTGAATTCCACCAAGTTTACGCGGAAATGCCGAAATATCAATCATTAGAAGAAATATTATACGAACTGGATGAATCATTCTCGGAGCGATTACTCAGATTGATTGATGAAAAAGGGAAAAGTGATGTAGAAACGTATAAGAAGGCAAATATTGATCGACGTCTATTTTCAAAAATACGCAACAACCCAGACTATGCGCCTATGAAGAAGACCGTCATTGCATTTGCCATTGCACTAGAATTGAATTTAGACGAAACAATGGATCTGCTATCAACAGCAGGGTTCACATTATCGAATAGTAGTAGGTTTGATCTGATTATCCGCTATTTTATAGAAAATCAAAATTACAATATTTTTGAAATCAACGAAGTATTATTTGCGTTTGATCAACTTCTGTTGGGAGCATAAAAAATGTCGCTTCCTATGCGACCTATTCTGAATCTGAAATTGATATCCTTCATTTATAGAAATTGAATGGAGGAATTATATATGAAAGAAAAATGTACAGAGCTTGTGTTTATCTTAGACCGAAGTGGATCGATGGCAGGGCTTGAGGCAGATACAATCGGTGGATATAATTCAATGCTTAAAAAGCAAAAAGAAGCTGAAGGTGAGGCATTTGTTACAACGGTTTTATTTAACCATGATTACGAAACGTTGCATAATCGATTGGATGTAAATAGTGTAGCGCCATTAACGGGAAAAGATTATGAAGTTGGAGGAACAACTGCTTTATTAGATGCTATTGGTACAACCATCCATAAGATAAAGGGGCAAAGTTCAGAACAAGTACTTTTTGTAATAACGACTGATGGTATGGAAAATTCAAGCTGTGAATTTAACTATCAGGAAATTAAGAAATTAATTGAGCAACAAAAAGAACTAGGATGGCAATTTATTTTCCTAGGTGCCAATATCGATGCAATTGGTACAGCTTCAGACTTAGGTATTGATAGTGATTACGCCGTTGAGTATCATGCAGATGAAATCGGGATGCAAGTAAACTTTTCGGTTGTAACGGAAACTGTATTGAAATACCGTAAAGAGGGCAAGATTGAAAGCTCATGGAAAGAAGAAATTGAGGAAGACTATAAAAGTAGAAAATTGTAGTGAATTTTCAGAATTGTTTGTGTACCCGGTACGCAGTAAAAAAAGCGTACCGGGCCTTTTTTATGCTAAAAACGGTTTTTTCATCATTATGAGTCCATAAATCATAAAGAAAATACCACCTGTTATAAATGTAAGAACGACAAAAAGAATGGCTTTCCCTGAATCACCAGTCCATCGATATAAGAGACGATACATGTAATAAATAGCAATGATCATCATTGCAATAGAAGCTAGGAAGCCGATTATTGGAATGATGGACAGAATCGCGAGTACGAAATAGATAATAGTAAACTTAATTGCATCTTTTTTAATTTCTTCTATTGATGTTTTAGTGGAACCTAATGCAAATAATACATAAACATTTAATAGTGGAATCCACGACCAAAAGGCAATGTCTTCTAATCCGTTTGTTTTAGCAGTTTTATAATAAATAATTGCAGTAAGGACATAAGCTAAAATGGCAAAGAGTATGATAAATATTCCGAATGTAACAAGTAGCCCTCCAAGAAACAAATCTAACTCTGCTGGATAACTTTCGTAAGATGACATTTTTTCAACACCTCCCTGTTAATTTTCACCCGAAGATGAATTTCGATAGTAGTATATGTTTTAAGAAACTGATTTATATGTTTTCGATGTCTTTAATTTTTCATGTTAAGTTTTAAAAGTAAAAAGTCCGAATACTGAGTTAAATTTGTGTAATGTTGCCAAAAAAATACAATATTTTCTGTTTTTTTACGAAATAGTACAAAATCAAATCATTGTTCTTTTATTAAAGAAGTGATAGACTAAATTTGTAAAAGAATTTTTCCTCTTTAGCTATATTTTTACAGTAGTGCAAGAAAAATAGGTTGGTAGCCCAATAACAAGAGCACAAGTGATCTCACTTGTGCTCTTGTTATTTTTGTTTCTTAAATCCTATTAATATATCAGAAATATAACAAAACTAATCGGATTAATAATTTTTTGATACAATGGTGTAAAGAATGTAAAAGTTATTCCGATATATTGAATGTAGTGGTAATAAAGTTGAAAATATAATAGAAATATGGATTATTTAGCATAATAAACCAATATACTAGCTAAAAATACCATTCTATTATTTTCCTTTGACAACCAACATATGTTACTACTATAATAAAAATAGTTATTGTACTTAACAATAACATTTATGAGAATATTAACTATTTGATATATTAGGAGGAACCTCTCTATGGCTCAATATAAAAAATTCGTAGCAACTGCTGCTACAGCTACATTAGTAGCATCTGCAATCGTACCTGTAGCTTCTGCTGCAGCATCATTCTCTGATGTACCAGCAACAAGCTCGCACGCTGAAGCAATCGACGCTTTAGTTGCAGATGGTATTATTAATGGTTACCCAGGTGGCTTATTTAAACCAGGTAACGATTTAAGCCGTGGTAATGTTGTTAAATTACTAGGTAAATGGGTAGAAAAACAAGGTTACTCAATTCCAGCTGACTGGGACATAAACCAACGCTTTGATGACCTACCTGTTACTGCTGAAGCAGAACTAGTAAAATATGCTGCATTAGTTAAAGATGCTGGCGTATTCAAAGGTGTAAACAACAAATTAAATTCTTCTGATAAAATTTCTCGTGAAAACATGGCACTTACATTAGACCGTGCTTACAAAGCGGTATATGGTAAATCATTAGTGGAATTAGCGGAAGGAACTGAAGATTTAGCAGTTGCTGACTTAGCATCAGCTAAAGCAGAATCACGCGATGCTATCCAAGCATTACGTAACTTAGGAATTACAACTCAAACTAACTTTGATCCAAAATCTAACGTTACTCGCGGTCAATTCGCTTCATTCTTATACCGTACAATTCAAGCTGAAACTACTCCAGCTCCAGAATTAACTGTAGACGAATTAGGTGTTAAAGATGCTTCTACGTTATTAGTTACTTTATCTAACGGAACTGCTCACGAAGTAACTTTAGAAAACGCACTAGTTGCTAACACAGACACTGAAGTAACTTTCCAAATTAACGGTGTTGAATATAAAGAAACAGTTAAATACGTTGTTACTGTTAAAGAAGCGAAAGTTGTAGACGCAACTACATTAAACGTAACTTTATCTAACGATGTGAAAAAAGAAATTAAACTTGAAAAAGCATTAGAAGCTAACAAAGCAACTGATGTAAAATTCGTTATTGACGGAGCAGAGTACACAGCAAAAGTTACATATGTTGTACTAAACAAAGTAAGCACAATCAATGCTATTACAGACACAACTGTAACAGTAACTTTAGCAGAGACTCCAGCTAAAGAATTAACAGCTGATCAATTCACTGTACAAGCAAACGGTGAAGCTGTAGTTGTATCTGAAGCTGCTAAAGTAGCATCTGACTTAACAGGTAAAACATACAAATTAATAATCGCTTCTTTAGTTGGTAAAGAAGGTAAATTAACAGTTAACACTGCTGAAAAAGAATTTGACTTCAAAGCTCCAGAGTTAACTAAAGTGGATGTTCAAGGTAACAAAACTGTTGTTTTAACATTTAATGAAAAATTAAGTGAAGCATCTGTAGCAAATATTAAAATTTATAAAGGTGCATCAGAAGTTCAAAAAGCTACTACTGCAGGTACAGTATTAAGCGGTGATGGCAAAACTGTAACTATTAATTTAAAAGCAGATTCAGATGCAAACAAATTAACAGTTGCTGACTATAAAGTTGTATTAGGTACATCAGGAAATGAAGTGAAAGACTTAGCAAACAATGCAATCTATGCTGGAACTGAAATTTCATTCCGTCCAACACAAGCTCAATTACAAGCAGTAAAAGCTCCACAAGCAGTAAAAGCTTCTTACGATAACGCTCGTGGAAAATTAGTTGTTACATTAGATACTGCAGCTAGCTATGATGTTACAAAATTAGCAATTAATAATGTTGCTTTAACAACTGCTGACAATATAACACCGGTAGGTAATGAACTACAAATTACTTTAGGTGAAAATTCTAAAAAAGCGGTTAATGCATTAACTGGTGCTTTAACTCTAAATGTTGCAAAAGATGCATTAGTAGTAGGAGAAGTAGGTTCAGCTGCACATAGTGTGAAAGTGGATACTATCACACCTGCAAAATTAGTTTCTACAACTTATAACGAAGAATTAAATATCTTAACATTAAACTTTGACCAAGCTGTTAAATCACCAAACCTAGCTGGAATTTCATTTGGTACTTCTGATTCAGTGAAAACTGTTTTAACAGGTGCAACTGATAAAGAAGCAACAGTTACAGAAAAAGCAACTTGGAATTTCGAATTAAGCGCTGGTGCAATCACAGCAATTGAAAGCACTTATTCAGATAAAACTGCAATTAAAGTACTTCTTGCAGATCAAGCTGTAACAAATGTTTCTGATGCTACTATTAAAAGTGCACAAGTATTATACAAAGACGCAGTAACTGTAAAATACGTTAAAGATGAAGCTAAGCCAACATTATCTTCAGTTTCATTCAGTAGTGTAGAATCTGCAATTAAATTTAAATTTAATGAAGCATTATCTTCACAATCAGGAGATATTATTGTTGATACTGCTGAAACTGCAACTGCAAATCGTGTAGTTATTAACTCTGCTAGTCTATCACAGGACGGAACAGATAAAACTTTATACACTGTAGCTGCTAACGGTGCAACAAAAACTGCTCTGAAAAATCTTTACAATTCAGGTAAGGAAATTAAAGTTTGGTTTGCGAAAGATGTATTTACTGATACAAACAGCCTAAAAAATGATGCTTTAACATTTGCTACTGGATTAAAATTCAACTATGCTGACTACGATCGTCCTGTATTAGAAGTAGCATATGATACTGATTCAACTCTAGGCGCTGATTCAAAAGTTAAAGTGATTGACAATACTCATATTGAAGTTAAATTCAATGAAGTAGTAACAAAAGAAACTGCTGAAAATGTTTCAAACTATGTAATCCAAGGTCCAAGTGCAAAATTACAAGTTGTTTCAGCTAAATTACAAGTGGATAGTCAAACGGTATTACTTACAACTGCACCTTCTGTAAATAATGTTACTTATGATGTAACTGTTTCAGGTGTGAAAGATACTGCAGGTAACGCAATGAGTAATACTGAATTCAGTTATACAGGTACATCTGCTGTAGTGGATACTAAAGTTGAAGTTGCGAGTGTGACAGCTTTTGCTCCTAAGGCTTCAAATGATGATACTTTAGCTGTTGAATTCAACCTAGATGGTAATGCAGGTCTTGCTGCTTCCGCTAAAGAATTAGCGAACTACCGTGTACTAGAAGCGGCTGCAGATACACCAGCTGCTTGGGAAGCTGCTAAAGAAGTATCACTATCTGGTGCAGAGATTACAGTAAGCGGTAATGTAGCAACTATTAAACTTGCAAACAACCTATCACATGGAAAAGTATACAAAGTAATTGTTTCAAATGTAACTGATACTTTAGGGAATGCTTTCGATATGGATAAAAATACAAAAGTTTCTACAGCTCTAAACGCTGAGGCAACTGCATTAACAAAAATCGCTCAATCAAATACAAAAGAAATGGTATTGTCATTTGATGGTGCATTAGATCCAACTGAAGCAGCAAAAACAACAAACTATATAATCGATGGTAAAACAGTACAAGCTGCTGTATATAACTACGATGCAACTAAGAAAACATCGACAGTTACATTAACTCTTAATGAAGCACCAACACAAGCAACTACAACGTCAGTAACACTTAAAAACTTATCTGGTAAAGCTGTAACAGGTACTCCAAGTCCTGTATTCACTGATTCTGTAGCTCCACAAGTGAAATCTGCAGAAGCGAAAATTGTTGCTGGTGTCGAAAACGATGAGTTAGTTATTACATTTGATAGTAATGATGTATCTAAATCTGCATTCGATGCTGGAGTAGGGACTGTAACATTAAAAGATTCAAAAGGTAATTCTTACTTATTAGCTGGTAATACTACAAAATATGCAACAAATTCGTTTGATAATCAAACTGCTGCTGATAAAGTTGACAGCATTAAATTTACATTTGCAAGTGAAGGTGATGATGCTGTTAACTTACTAGCTAGCGAAACTTACACTGTTGAAGTTAAAGGATTCGTTGATGCATCAGGTAATGAATTAGTAACAACTACTTCAAATGTTACATTTGCAAATGATTCAGATAAAGTTGCACCGAAAGCAGCTTCTGAAACTCCATTTGTTGTTACATCTAATACTGCTTTAACATTAACGTTCGATGAAGTAGTAAACGAAGCAACTTCGAAGGTTCGTGGAAATTACGTAGTTGAATATTCAGCTAAAGGTGACTTCACAGATGCAGTGACTTTACAACCAACATATTTAACAACAACTACTGACACAGTAGTATTTAACTTCTCTTCAGCATTAACACTAACTGAAGGTAGTAAAGTAAAAGTTAAGTTCGTAAATGTTGAAGACCTTGCTGGTAATAAACAAACTGAAGAACAAACTGTTGAAAGCGCTGCATATGTACCTTCAATCGTTACTCCATAATAATTATAAAATAACTATGGATTGTTAATTATTTCAGAATAAAATGATTTAATTTTTACCTCGCAATCATTATTTTTATGATTGTGAGGTTTCTTTATATCTAACAAAAAATATTAAAAATACGAGATTTTGTTTATTTGACAACAAAATTTTATTATAATAATGATTGGGATTAGATTAGCTTAATAATACTAACTATTAAATTTTTAAGAAGAAAGGAGAGTTATTATGTTTCGTAAAATATCCTCAAAACAAAAAAACAAGAAATATAAACTCTTCACCGCTACAACAATCGCTCTAGCCACAACAGCTGTAGCAGTTGCGCAACTTCCTGCATCAGCCGAGCAAGAAAATCCGTTCACTGACGTTAAACCGGGTACATCACATTATGATGGAATCGTTTCGTTATATAATGAAGGAATTGTAACTGGGGTAACTTCAACAAGCTTCAAACCAAATCAAAAAGCTACTCGTGGTGAAACAGCTTACTTTATTGCAAAAGCTTTAAATTTGGATACTACGAATGTGACGAATCCAGGATTTAAAGATGTTCCAACAACACACAAATATTATGGGGCAATTGCAGCACTTTATGAGCAAGGGATAATTGGTGGATATGGGGATGAGTTTAAACCAAATAACTTGTTAACCCGTTCACAAATAGCGAAAATGCTGACGTTAAGCTTTGATCTTGAGTTAGCGGCTTCTAGTAGAACGAAATTTACTGATGTAAATAAAATTAAAGATACCAATACAAAGGTCTATATTCAGACTCTAGTTGACTATAGTATAACGATTGGAACGAGTCCAACCACTTTTAGTCCAAATGGCAATTTAACACGTGGTCAGCTTGCTACGTTCTTGTACAGAGCTATCAATGAAACTGAAAATTCTTTCGATATTATTGGAATTGAATAATTAAATTTAAACGTCCTCTCTTTTGAGGGCGTTTTTTTTGTGAAAAAATTTTGTATTCCTCAATTTGTTTGATAAGATAAATTGAACCTCAACTTTGTCAGTATTTCACAAATGATGGGGACTTACACTAGAACTAAAAATTATTGTGTTATAATAAGAGGAATATATTGAAAAGGGGCGTTTGATGTGAAAAAGAAGAAAATTATTACAACATCATTAGTCGTTGTATTAACGAGCACTTTATGTTTTTCAAAAATAGAGGCATCAAACGTCGTAGAAAGTTCTGCACAGAAACCAGTAATATCCCAAGCGTATTCTTCCACTCACTATTATAAAGATGTGAAAAAGACGTTTTGGGCAGCAGAATCCATAAAATCTTTTGTAGATCAAGGCTTTATTTACCTTAAATCAGACGGTTCTTTTAAGCCGAATAGCATCGCGACAAGAGAAGAAGCTGCTTGTGCGATTGCAAGAGCTATGGGGATTTCCTTAGAATCTAATTTTCAGTTAAATGCTATGGATGTACCGAAAACACATCCGTATTATAAAGAAATACGTAAACTTGCTGAATTAGGGATTATCCAAAACAATAGTAAATTCAACCCGAAACAGCCGTTAAATCGAGCGCACATTTCTAAAATGTTAGCAAATGCTTTTGACATCGAAGTCGATCAAAAAAATACAAAAACGTTCAAAGACTATTCACGCACTTTTTGGGCAAAAGATATTATCGAATCATTGGCTGATGCTGGCGTTATTAATGGAACAACAAATTCAACGTTCTCACCCAATAAATCGGTTTCTCGAGTACAACTAGTAGAATTAACGAAACGAGCAATGGAGTTTCGAGGAAAAATCGAAAATTTAGATGTTGCTTATGATTATTTGGCAAAAGATTATATTGCAACAACGGTTACTTCTGGAAATTGGGCAAAAGAAGTCGTTTCACTTGTGAATGTGGAAAGACAAAAAATGGGGTTACCAACTTTACAAAATGATGAAAATCTACAACAACTGGCAATTATTAAAGCGCAGGACATGATTAAACGTAAATACTTTGAGCACAATTCTCCGTATTACGGTTTACCGTGGGATATGGCGACACTTTTCGACTATGAATACACAAGTTTTGGAGAAAATATTGCCCGCAACTTTAAATCTCCCAAAGAAGTTGTAACTGCTTGGATGGTCTCCGAAAAGCACCGTTCAAACATATTAAAGGAAAACTATACAAATATAGGAATTGGAATTAAGAAAGACAGTAATGGAAAATACTATTGGGTTCAACTATTTTCTAGCAAATAAACTGGTAAATACTTGTTTTATTGTTACAGTAATATTACGTATGTAATATATTACTTACGAATATATCTATTAAAACCGCTGAATTTCTAGATTTATGTAGAAATTCAGTATTTTTTGTTTACTAGAAAACGTTACATAATTGAAAAGTAATTTGGTAATTTTCTATGATACTCTTTATTTAGGCAAAAAAAGCTATGGGCTTTTTGGAAGGAGTATCTAACATCATGAAAAAAAGATTGTTATTACCAATCTTTGCATCATTTATGCTATTTACTGGTATCGGTGCAAATGAAACAGAAGCAGCTACATATTCAGATATAAAAGACACAGCAACACAATACATAGGAACACCATATAAATACGGTGGAACAACATTAAATGGAATCGATTGTTCAGCTTATACAGGTTTAGTTTTTTCAAAATTCGGCATTGATCTAGAACGTACTTCAAGAGGACAATATACACAAGGTTCAAAGGTGTCGAAATCTGACCTTCAAACTGGAGACTTAGTTTTCTTTAATACATCTGGTTCAGGGATTTCCCACGTTGGAATCTTCATTGGCGATGGTAAATTTATTTCAGCAACTACTAGCAGAGGAGTTGCAATTGATAGCATAAACGATCCTTATTATTGGGGTTCTAAATATGTTGGTGCTAAACGAGTAGCTGACTTTAGTAATGAAGAAGCAGCCGAAGTTAAGGACGCATCTATTGATTTTACTTATTATATTTCTCGTGGCGATGTAGCATTAAAACTTGCAGATGCCTTAAAATTAGATACATCTGATACGAACTCAACTTTCCCAGATGTAAAACCTACATCTGAATACGCGGGCGCTGCAACGGCACTCAACAAATTAGGAATTTTCACTGGTAATGCGGATGGAAAATTTAATCCTAAATCTGCATTAACACGTGCTCAGCTCGCTAAAGTATTAGTGGAAGCGTTTAAATTGGAATTAAAAGATGGTGCTGAACAATTTACAGATGTTTCTGAAGATGGTTGGTCTCATCAATATATTCAAATTCTTTCATCGAATAAAATTACATATGGAAAAGGCGACGGCACATTTGGTGTAAATGAAAAAGTGACAATCAAACAAATGAATGCATTTATTGATCGCTTAACTCGTAATTCGAATAATTAATTTTGTATGTAAGTTCAAGCATACTGGGCTACCAACTTTGTAGGCAAGAACTTTTACATAAAGCATTCAATTCGAATGCGCAAGAAGGGGAGCATTCATTTGCACCTCTTCTTTTTTATTACTTCAGAAAGGGAGTGACGAATTACTAGGAAAAATCTATTTATTTGTAGCAATTTGTGAAATAAGGTAGAAAAGCCTGATGCAACATATTGTCTATTTTGGTAGAATAGGAAATACAAATAAAAGAAGGGAGGAAGTGGAACATTGTCTTTAAAAAAGGTCAGTCTGCTTGTAGTATTCTTCATGTTGTCAATGTTTTCGATACATAATGTAAGTGCGAGCCAACGATTTGCAGATGTCCCTTCGTCAAACGGAGCTTATGAAGAAATTAACTATCTCGTTGATCGGGGCGTCATCAAAGGGTATGTCGAAAATGGTGTAACAAACTTTAAGCCAAACAACCCTGTTACTCGTGGACAAGCAGCCAAAATGGTGATCGAATCTACTAATAACCAATCGCTAGTTGTATCCCAATCTTCATTTACAGATATAAAGGTAGGGACGGAGCTTTCTGGATATGCTGAAAGTGCTGTAAAACATGGTTTCATCGCGGAAAAAAGTAAAGGTAAATTTTCGCCAAATACGCCACTAACACGTAATGAAATGGCCAAAGCATTGTCGATTGCTTTTAACTTAAACGCAGAGAAATATGCAAATCTATCAATTCCTTTTACTGATGTTGCAGTAAACAATGCTTACTATAAATATATTGCAGCAATCTACTATAATGGAATTACAAAAGGTAGTGCAACAGGAACAGCTTTCAATCCTACACAATCTGTAACTCGTGCCCAATTTGCTTCATTTATCGCACGTGCATCTGAAGAGAAGTTTCGTTTAGAATTACCAGTTCAAGGTGTTACGGTTCCGAATGAAGGCGATAAAATTGGACAAGTGGTATCAACAACAGATAATTTAAATGTTCGTACTTCAGTATCTGTTGCTGATAATTCAAATATTATTGGTCAAATTAACGAAGGAGACACTTTACCATTATTTGAAGTTCTAAATGGATGGTATAAAGTTTCATATAATGGACGCTATGCCTACATTTCTGCAACTTATTCAAAAGAGGTTGTATCTGAAAATGTAGAGCCAGAAAGTCCAATAGAAAGTCCTGAAGTGGAAGTGCCAGAAGAAGAAGAAGAAGAGCCTGAAATTGAAGAAGCAGAAGATCCGGTTGTGGAAAGTCCAAGTGCTACAAATACAATTGGTATCGCAACAGTAAATAGCTTGCATATTCGTGCTGCTGCTAATGGAACTTCAAAATCTTTAGGCGTTATTAACCGTGGAACAGAAGTAAATGTTTATTCTACTGATGGGAAATGGGCTAAGGTTTCATATAATGGTGTCGAGGGTTATACTTCGAAAAAATATTTACGATTAGTAAATCTAACAGGAAGTGCAGTGAAAGGGCGTATTATCGTCTTAGATCCAGGTCATGGTGGAAAAGATCCAGGTGCATCAAAAAGTGGCGCTGTTGAAAAGAAAATCGTATTAGAAGTTGCGAAAAAAGTTCAACAAAAACTAGAAGCTGCCGGTGCAATCGTTCATATGACACGTGTTTCTGACACATTCCCTACATTAGATGATCGTGTTGTCTTTTCAGAAGATAAATTTGCAGAAATTTTTGTGAGTATTCATGTGAATTCAGCAACAAATACGTCAGCAAATGGAACTGAGACTTACTATAGCATTTCAGCCAATGATAATGAGAAAGAAGATTATCGTTTAGCAAATGCCATCAACACACAAATCGTTAACAATGCAGATATGAATAACCGCAAAGTAAAACGCGCAGATTACTACGTTTTAAGAAATCAACTGATTCCTTCTGTATTAGTTGAGTTAGGTTTCGTATCAAATGCTTCAGACCGTGCAAAACTAGTAAACAGTGAGTACGTTGAAATTTTTGCAGACTCCATTTATAAAGGAATTCTACAATACTATAGTAAATAAGTAGAAACTGATGAGAACGTTCTTGTTTTCATCAGTTTTTTCATTTGTAAGGGAAGAAGGAGTACTAAGTTTTGTCGCACCGGGATAAACATTGTCTATATAGCACCCGGGGGAATAGCAGCATTTTCTATTAATAGGCGAAAAAATTCTATTAATGGCATTGAATTTTCTATTAAGTAGCACAAAAATTCTAATAACCCTTAGAAATTTTCTATAATG
>NZ_OBMQ01000001.1:239010-835569 GCF_900217795.1 Ureibacillus xyleni
CATTTTCTATTAATAGGCGAAAAAATTCTATTAATGGCATTGAATTTTCTATTAAGTAGCACAAAAATTCTAATAACCCTTAGAAATTTTCTATAATGCGCCCGGGGGAATAAATTTTTCTATTATTAGGCGGAAAAATTCTATTAATGGCATTGAATTTTCTATTAAGTAGCACAAAAATTCTAATAACCCTTAGAAATTTTCTATAATGCGCCCGGGAGAATCAAATTTTCTATTAATAGGTGGAAAAATTCTAATAATAGCATTGAATTTTCTATTAAGTAGCTTAAAAATTCTAATAACCCTTAGAAATTTTCTATAATGTACCCGGGGGAATAAATTTTTCTATTAATAGGCGAAAAAATTCTATTAATGGCATTGAATTTTCTATTAAGTAGCACAAAAATTCTAATAACCCTTAGAAATTTTCTATAATGCGCCCGGGGGAATAAATTTTTCTATTATTAGGCGGAAAAATTCTATTAATGGCATTGAATTTTCTATTAAGTAGCTTAAAAATTCTAATAACCCTTAGAAATTTTCTATAATGCACCCGGGGGAATCAAATTTTCTATTAATAGGCGAAAAAATTCTATTAATGGCATTAAATTTTCTATTAAATAGCGAAAAAATTCTATTAACGCTCAAAAATATTCTATAAAGTGCCCAGGGATTCAAATTTAAAGTAGCCCCAATCCTCAAGTCCCCAAGTTACAATCTCCAAAAAAAAACTGCACCCGCCAATTGTGCAATGACAATTGGAGTGCAGTTTTACATTAATTCTTCGGCAACACTTTTACTAAGTCTCCACGAATCCAAACAAATTTTGCGATTGATGGATCATCTGAATAAGCTTTGTACCAAACATAGCCGTCTGTGCCGATTGTTTCTTCCACGATTGCTACAGGATAGCCGAACTCTTGGGATTCACCTGTCGCTTTTTGTCTGTATGTGAAGGCGATTGAACTGTTTGTTGATGGTTCTAAGCGCGTATTCACTGTACCTGTCCCAGTTCGAACCATGCCGATACGGTTTTTAGCGTAATCTTTCAACCCGTACTTAGCGTCAATTTTGTACATATGTCCTGCGATTTTTGCTCCCCAATGTGGATCTGATGCATAGTAAACATTAATGCCAGTAGCTTTGTTACCAGGAACTGCTCCGAATGGGTAAACCGCCGTTTGTGGTACATATCGTTCTTGCATGTAGCGTTGAACAAAGGCTTTCACACTATCAGCAGGCGTTGCATATTTTTCGCCAAGCGATTCATTGGAGTCGTACACTTTAATGCCGAACAAATTATTTTTTGTTTGTGCATTCGTACTCATCCCGTAATTACTTTCGTGAATGGCAGCCGATAAAATAAATAGCGCATTAATATTTTCTGTTTCTTCCATTGATTTAAGGATCGTTCCTAAACCGATTAATTTCGATTTTGTTGTTGCGTCTTTATATTGTGCTCCACCGAATGCTTGGCGGTTTTCTAATTCTGCCATAATGATTTTGTCTAAGTCACTAGCAGTATAACTACTAGGTTGTCGTACGGAAGCAAATTGGAAGTAAGGGAAATACGTTCCTACTAAACTATTATTTCTATTATAGAAATGAACACCATCAAAACTATAATATTTTGCACCGGATTGCATGAATTTTGGTGCTGGGCCTACATTATATTTACCTTCGTATTCTTTCTTCGCATGATTGTAAATACGATGAACAAGAATTGAATCTTCAATATAATATTCATCACGGCCTTCAATTAAATCAGTCGGAATTAAATTAACTGCAGAAGGTTTTGCATAACCAACTACATCGCCAACTTGTACAATGAAATAATCGCCATTTGCAGATGTACCATTGTATTTTAATTCGCGCCCTAGTTGTGTATAAGTGATTTGTTTCTTGAAGCTTTTATCTTCGTAGATAGAAGTCGTTTTTGCAACCGTATCTGAAGCAAAAGCTAATCCACTCGACATTTTTATAATATTTTCACCTTTAAAAATTAAGTTTAAGCTACCTGAAGCATTTAACGCAGCTAAAGCTTGTTCATAAGTTGTATAAATTGTAGGATTTTTTGATACAACACCATTCTTAATTTTGCCGATATAGTATTTTGAGGAATCTACATTTCCTTCATTACTTTGATTACCATCAGCATTTTTAGCTACTTCTAATGCGCGGAATAGATAAGCCGCTGCATGTGCTTTTGTTGCTGAATTTCCTGGATTAAAGTACACACCTTTGTCCGTATGAACGCCGCGGATAATGTTAAAATAAACAGAAGTGGATACGGCATTAACAAATGAATCATGAATTTTTTTATTATCTTTAAATGTTAATGGAGCTTGGTGTAAAGGCACTTCTAAATATCTTAATGCATTGTAGAGCATACCAGCCATTTGTTGACGTGTAATTTTTTGATTTGGTTTAAAAGTTCCGTCAGCGTAACCACCTAAAATGTTTGCTCCAGCTGCATTTTGAATTTCTTGTGCTTCCCGTGTTCCTTGTTTCAAGTCAGAAAATGTATATTTCGTTGAATCAGGTAACTCTAATGCACGTGCAATATAGGAAGCAAATTCTCCACGTGTTACAGGGTCATTTGGATTAAAGTTTCCTTTTGCATCAGGGAGAATGACGCCTTTCTCCGCAAAATATGTAAGTTCAAACTTCATTTGGTGATTACTAATATCATTTGCGAATGAAATACTTGGTACGATTGATAATATGAAAATCATAGAAAATAGAAAAACGCTTATTTTTTTTAGCAATATATTGTCCCCCTTCCATTACGCTCCTATTCTATCAATTTTCGCTATAGATTAATAGAGAAAATCAGACTATTAAAAGGTTTGTAATAAAAGTGCAACCATATTATACTTAAACTCGTCGTAAACTTAATAAAAATGAGATAAATGGAGATTCTATATAAAACAATTTAAGCTAGTTTTGGATTGATCTCCAAACCTAAAATAGAGGTGCTTTTTATCAATGTACAAAGATAAATAGAGAGGATAGAAATCAATGATAGACATTTCCACGGAAATACGAAAAAAAGAATGGCTTGAAATTGCATTGGCAGTGGCTGTATTAATTGCAGGTACACTGTTGCCTTCTCAAATCGCATTAATCGCCACATCCATTTTCTTCGTGATCTTTGCATTTTTTAAACCATTCCAAAGTTTAGTTATATTAATTCCTTATGTTATTTTCCGAACACTTTTTACTGATTTAAATAGTGGAATGAAGCTAGTTGGGGATATAATAACAATTGTTGTTCTTTTCCGTTTGTTATTGCTCAATATAAAAAACTGGAAAACATGGTTTCATTTTAAAAAGTTCGAATGGTTTTTCTTTATCTTTTTAATTTTTGGTGCAATTATAGGCTATTTAACGGGTGTTTCCATTACTGCAATCATATTCCAAATTCGAACATTTTTAATTATGTATTTGCTTTATTACATTTTAAGCCGAAGCGAATTGCCAAAAAACTTTTTCGTCAAGTTGGCGTGGATTACTGTATTTTCAGGATTCGTGTTATTTGTACAAGGTGTAGTTGAAAAAGTTTCTCTGCGTCGTATGTGGATGCCAGAAGCATGGATGGAGAAAGTTTTATCTGCCACCAACTTTGTGCGTATTTACGGGTTAGTAAATAATCCAAACTCACTTGCTCTTGTTATATTCTTTGCCATTAGTGCGACATTTTTCCTTCGCTGGGTATATAAAGATGGACAATATAAATGGCTTCTTTTAATTTCACAAGTTGCGTTTATGGGCTTACTTTTATTAACCCTTTCTAGAGGAACTTGGATTTCTTCTTTTGTATTTGTCGTTTTCTTTATATTAATTTCACGAAATTGGAAGATGTTGAAACAGATCGCGCTAACTGTCATTGCATCACTTATCCTTGTATATGTACCAGTAAATATTGGTGCAATGCTTGTCCAAAACTATGGAAGTGATGTTGGGGGAGCTCCATCAATTGGAGGCTTAACAAATCGTTTTGCAGAGACATTTGATGAGGAAAATCTCGAGTTAATGGCTCAAAGTGGACGGGTATTTTATATCAAAAAAGGATTTGAAGTATTTTTTGACCATCCAGTAACAGGTACAGGGTTTGGTACTTTTGGTGGTTCTGCTACATTATCCTACGATTCACCAATTTATGAAAAATACGAAATCCGTTCTGATATTTATGGCGGCAAAAACTTCTATTCAGATAATCAATATATTCAAGTTATTGCTGAGACCGGTGCAGTAGGTGTTATCCTATTTGCAGGCTTCTTGCTAGCAATGGTGTGGATGTTCTGGAAAGATCGCCGACATCCGTTTGGCCAATACATGTTTGCGTTATGGTTTGCTACAGGTGTTTGTGGGATGGTTTATAACATTTGGGAGTTAAAAGTGTATACAATGTTCTTCTTTATGTTACATGGAATTTGGTCAGCAACATATAAGCTATATCCGATGTTACAATTAAGTAAGGACGAAACAGAAAATTAATTTTTAGAAGGCAGAGCGTATTTTATATGCTTTGTCTTTTTTTATCCGTCAAAAATCTAAGTTTATCCGCCAAAATTATCAAAATATCCGCCAAAATAATCAAAATATCCGCCATTTTCTCTAATTTATCCGCCAAACCGCAAAAGGCACTGTCGCTTTTTATCAAATCTACCATTGTAATAGAGAAATTACCTGAATGTAACAATAGTATCATAGATTAAAATAGGGAAATTTGTTATCTTTAAACATATAAGTAGATTGAGAGGAAGGTGACACGCTTCGTCAAGATTATGAAGCAATACAATGAAGAAAACATTTAATTTAGTACTATCTTTCTTACTAGCATTTTCGTTTATGTTAGTTGGAGTCGAACAAGCTTATGCATTCCAAACGACTAACGATTCGTACCCAGTTTCACAAGGGGTAAAGTATTCGAATTATACATATTCCGGTAAGCCTATTAATCACTTAGAAGTTGATTTATCGAATCAATATACAGAGCTACAACTGGGGTTACCGTTTCCTATCAATACTGTTTCAACATTAACAGATCGCGCAAATAAGGATTCAAAAGAAGGCAATCGTGTTGTTGGTGCAATCAATGCCAATTTCTTTAATATGACAGGTGGGTACCCACTTTATTTAATCTCTCAAAATAATAATATCGTGATGCCGGAAGTACTTTCCGACACGAAACAATATTATGTAAGTGAGCCAATTGCCTTTGGGGTTACTTCAAATGGTATGGCTGAAATAGATTATTATGACAGTGATATTATCGTTCAATATAATAATCAAAGTATTGAATTAAATGGGTTAAATCGAAACCGTGAAGTAAATGAGGGGATTTTGTTTACGCCTCAGTACTTAGTTTCGAAAACTCCAACGAATAAATACGGTATGGAAGTGGTTGTCGAAACACCTCAAACAATTGGGGGAACAAAATTTGGCCAGACATTACAAGGTAAAGTAATCGGAATTCGCAATTATGGGGACGACAACAGACCAACAATTCCACGTAATGGTTTCGTATTATCTTTTAACGGTAAAGCAATGGACAAATTTAAAACAGTTAAAATCGGCGAGCAAATCTCTGTATCGATTTCTATAGACCCGAAATGGCAAGATGCAAAATATATCATGGCAAGTGGACCTTTACTTGTGTATGGCGGAAAAGTTAACATCACGATGGATACGAAAAGTTCCCGTGCAAAGCAAGTAACTCCTCGTACTGCAGTTGCAATTAGCAAAGATAAACAAAAAGTACATCTTGTAACAGTAGATAAAGGGATGACTTTGGCTCAATTTGCTGCGTATTTAGCGAAACTGGGTGTGGATCGAGCAATTAACCTTGATGGTGGCGGCTCAACAACGATGGGTATTCGAAAATACGGAAGCAACACAGTTGTATTAGCTAATAGTCCATCGGGTGGTACACAACGAAGAATTTCAGCAATTATTGAAGCAGTAAGTACAGGCGCAACAGGTACTGCAACGATGATGAAAGTAACACGAGATCAACTAGGTACAATGTTAGTTGGCTCAACGGTTACATTAAAACCAAACTATTTACTTGACGAACATTATAATCCACTACCAATTAATACGAATGATTTTATTCTTACACCTACGAAAAATCTAGTAACGGTGAGTGGATTAAGTTATACAGCAGTTTCACCAGGCTCTGAGTCAATTACAGTTCAGAACGGTAATGCAAGCCAACGTATTTCAATTACAGTGGTTGATGCACCCGCAACTCTATCAATCTCTTCAACTAGTAATACGGTTGAACCGGGAGCAACGATGCAATTTACTGCCAAAGCAAAAGATGCAAATGGCAACAATTTAATCTATTCACCTTCACAACTGAAATGGGCTGTTGAAGGAGATATTGGGACAATTAGTAGCACAGGTGTATTCAAATCAAACGGTAAATACGGAAAAGGTAAAATTACTGCTACTTTAGGTACGAAATCAGTTTCTAAAGATATCGAAATCAAAGAAACATATACAGCTAGTACTTTTGCGATTAATAACTTCGAAAATTTAGCAGATTGGCGTGTGGAAGCAACTAAGTCAACTGGCAAACATCAGTTAGCAAATGCAAAACAATATGGTAAAGAAGGTAAGTATTCAGTAAAACTTACTTATGACATGACAGGTAACACAAATGGCACGGCGGCAACATATTTACGATTAACTTCCCTTTTTAAGATTCCTGGAAATCCACAAAAAATTGGTGTATGGATGTATGGAGACGGCAAAGGAACTTGGGTGCGTGGATACGTGCGAGATGCTGCCGGAAAACGAGTACCAATTGATTTTACAGCTGAAAACGGACAAACGTGGTCAGGCTGGAAATATGTTGAGGCAAGTATTCCTGCTGAAGTGGCAAGACCTATTACATTTGAGTCAATCTATTTAGCACAGCCAACCGTTGCGAAACAAAAAGCAGGTGTCGTTTACTTTGATAAATTACAAGCAGTTTATAAAGATAGCTATAAAGAACCGATTTTCTCTGATGTCAGCGCCTATAAAAAAGAAATTCAATATTTAGTAGATCGCGGACTAATAAGCGGATATGGAGATGGAACATTTAAACCTAATCAACATTTAACTCGTGCTCACGCTGCGGTATTGTTGACACGTGCATTAAAATTAGATGTAACAAAAGTGACAAATCCAAACTTTTCAGATGTCCCTAGCAATTATGTTTACTATAAGCAAATTGCAGCCATCCAAAATGCAGGTGTCATGGGTGGAGTTGGGAATGGAAAATTCAATCCAAGTGCGAATTTAACGCGAGCTCAAATGGCGAAAATTCTCGTTGAAGCATATGACCTGAGTGGTACAACGGGGACAAAATTTACGGATGTCAGTGAGAACCATTGGGCAGCACCGTACATTTACGCCCTTGCAGCTAACAACATTACAACAGGCTATGGAGATAACACGTTTAAACCAAATGTCGAAGTCTCTCGAGCACATTTCGCGGTATTCTTATACAGAGCAATCAATGCATAGATAAAATTAGTTGGTGGGAAACATTCGTTTTTCACCGACTTTTTTTGTTTTAAAACACAATTAAATAGGAAAGCGCACATAAATTCGTGAAAACCGCACATAAACCCAAGAAAACCGCACATAAATTCGTGGAAACCGCACATAAATCTCAAGAAACCGCACATAAATCTCAAGAAACCGCACATAAATTCGTGAAAACCGCACATAAACCCAAGAAAACCGCACATAAATCTCAAGAAACCGCACATAAAATCCACACTTCCACAATAAGACACTATTCGTGTCGTTATGCTATACTCAAACATAGAAAATAGTAAAAGGATGAAGGTACAGTGAAAATTGGAATCGTTGGCAACTATGGGAATGATAATAATGGAGATGAAGCAATTTTACTAAGCATCATTCGTCAACTCCAAAAGGCATTCCAAATCGAAACAAGTAATATTACAGTTTTTAGTAATAATCCAAAACAAACAGCGGAACATTACGGAGTTCAGAGCTTCCCGCTTTATTATAAAAACGGCAACGCGATTAAAACATTCATCAAAACATACAATCAAAATGTGGAAGTTGTCAAAAAACTAGATTTCGTCGTAATTGGTGGCGGGGGGATCTTAATGGACCTTTACAAACGAGAAGCTCCACTTTACGGTTCGTATGCGATGATGGCGAAAAATGCAAAAGTCCCATATGTTGTATATGGCTGTGGTGCTGGTCCTCTAAACACAGGATTAGGCAAATGGTTTATTAAATACATGGCAAAACACGCCCAGAATATCTCGGTTCGTGATCCGAAATCCAAGCAACTTTTACAACAAATCGGTGTAAAACGGGAAGTACATCTAATTGGAGATCCTGCATTTAGTTTAGAAGTGGAACGAAATGGATTTAGTGAGCGTCCTAAAAAAGTAGGCGTTACTGCTGTCCCATACTATAACGCTTCGTACTGGCCAACAGGGGATGAGACTCTTTATAACAATTACATCACAGGCATGGCGAAAAACTTGGACAAGCTTATTGAAGAATTCCAGGTGGATGTTACATTTTTCGCAACGAAATATCCACAAGATGCCGATGTGACAAAGGATATTCAGCAACAAATGCAACAAGGCAACAAAACTTCAATTATTGATGAAAATTTAAAGCCACAAAAACTGTTAGACCTTTCTGCAGGATTTGACGTATTAGTTGGAACACGTTTGCACTCCCTTATTTTAGCGACAGATGCAAATACACCAATTATTGGCGTTTCGTACCATACAAAAGTAAATGATTTTCTGCAAATGGCTGGTCTTGGTGAGTATTCGATCTCCATTGATTCATTACATAAAAGCGATCAATATTTTACAAATCTCCTTACAAAAATGGATCAAGATTGGGAAGCAGCAAAGCAATTAGCAGCCGCTACAAATGACGATTTTAAACAAAAATCTAGCCTCGGGTTGAAGTTACTGCAAGAAGGTGCGAATAAGAAATGAAAAAAGTGTTAGTGATTAGTAATATGTATCCTTCAAAAGAGCATCTGTCTTACGGGATTTTCGTGAAAAACCAAGTTGAGCAATTGAGAGCACAAGGAATCGAAACAATCTTAGCAGTGAACTCCAATCCAAATACAGGTAAAGTCAATGTTCTGAAAAAATATGCAAGCTGGGCTGGTCAAGTATATTCGTTATTCCGGAAAAATAAATCGTGTATCGGCATTACCCATAGCCATTACGTTTTTCCAAGTGGGATGTTTTCCTACATTTTAAAAAAGCGATATAACATTCCGTACGTAGTGACAGCTCATGGTGGCGATATTAATAAAATGGCAAAGAAAAGTGCACGAATTAAAGGTTATACTGAAAAAATATTGCAACATGCTGACCATATTATTGCAGTAGGAGAAGAGCTTGCTTCAAACATTCAACAAGACTTCCAAATACCGCAAGAACGAATTTCGGTTATGAGTATGGGGATAGATCGCTCAGTTTTCCAAAAGCCTCTAAACAAAAGTGAACTCGCTACATCTTTAAGCATGAATACTGAACGAGTAAATTTTTTATTTGTCGGAAATATTATTCAAGAAAAAGGTGTACAAGAATTAATCGAAGCTTTCTTAAAACTTGAAGAAAAATATCCACAAAAAGCTGTTCTATACGCAATCGGCTCAACCAAAAACATTTCTTTTTCAAATCAAATGAAGGAGCTTGCACAACAAAGCAACAACATTCATTTTTTAGAACCAATGCCGCAAAAAAGATTAGCAAATTACTTTCAAGCTTCTGATGTGTTTGTCTTACCATCTTACATAGAAGGGCTAGGGCTAGTTGCTTTAGAGGCACTTGCATGTGGAACGCCTGTCATTGCATCAGATGTAGGAGGACTACACTATATGCTTCAAAATGGTGCAGGGGTGCTCGTGCCACCGAAAAGTGTAGAAGCATTATATAATAAGATGGAACAGGTCATCCAACAAAATGGCCAACTTCAGGTAAATGAAGAGCAAATTCAGCAATTATTAAAACTGCATGATTCAAAGGAAATTATAGCTCGATTAACAGCGATTTACGAAAAGTATTCTGACTAGGGAATGATACATTTTGAAACGATTTTTAAAGATTGTCGGAGCTGTAGCAGCAATCAATGTTCTCGCGCGGATTTTTGGATTTTTGCGGGAAATTATTATCGGGACACAGTACGGAACAACGTATATATCCGATAGTATTTTTAATGCCTATACCATTCCGAACTTTTTATACTTAGTAATTGGCGGTGCCTTTACAACCGCCTTTATATCAATTTACCATAAAACGAAAAGTTCGATTGAAGATTATATTAGAAGAACTTTTACGACGATTTTGGTATCAATTACGATTATAACACTAGTTTTTGTTGTATTTGGTGAAGGCATTTTACATCTCGTATTCCCTGAAGAAACAGGAAAAGAATTCGATATGTTACTAGAGCTTTATCAATGGATGATGCCATCAACAATTATGCTCGTGTTGTCGACATGGTTAAGTGGTGTGTTAAACGTTCAAGGGAAATTCCATTTATCGAGTTTTTCAGTGCTTGTTTATAACATGTCCTTTTTAGTGATTTCAGTTGGTTTATCTTTAGTTGTCGGTCCAATTGGTTATGGGATTGGGGCATTAATAGGCGCAATTTTCATGGTTGGATTTTTACTATTCGGGGTAAGGAAATTGGAGCATGTGTCATTTAAATTATCATTTGACCGTGCAGATGACCAAAAAGAGCTTTGGAAAGTTGCCCTTCCGATCATGTTAGGTGGAGCAACGGCACAGATGTATACATTGCTTCAACGTATTTTTACGAGCCTTTTAGCAGAAGGAACGGTTTCTGCGATGAACTATGCGACAAAAGTATCTCAATTTCCACAAGCCATTTTAATGACGGCAGTTACAACGGTTATTTACCCACTTCTTAGTAAAAAAGAGTGGGAGGGGGATGAAGCATCGGTAAAGGCCCTTTACTTAAAAGGAATGCGTATGCTGTTTTTACTGGTAATGCCCATCTCGGTTTATTTTTTCTTCCAACCAGAGACGATTGTACGAGTTGTTTTTGAATATAACGAATTTGATGCCACTTCGACAGCGATAACAGCACCACTTCTTCAAATTTTTAGTTTGACGATGTTTTTCCTTGCTGCAAACACCTATATCACACGTTTTTATTACGCAAAGGGAAATTCCATGACTCCAGTTATATTCAGTTTAATTACCGTATTTGGTATTAATATTGCGGTGACATATGTACTAATCGAACGTTATGCAGGAGAGGCTGTTGCATGGGGGAATTTAATTAGTGCAATTATTAACTTCATCCTATTAGTTGCGTATTTACAAGGAAAATATAAGCTGAAGATTGTTAATAAAAATGTCTTGCAATTTGTAAAACTCGGGACATTGACGGTTGTGTTTGTCTTAATCAATTGGGTAATTGCAACTTTTGTGTCATTTGATAATAAATTTATCCATATGATTGTGACATTACTATTAGCATTAATTGGATACGCTATTATCGTTTACTTATTGAAATTTGATGAGGTAAAAGGAACTATAAATAAAATTCGAGGGAAATTAGTCAAAAGTAGTAAGTGATTAAATGTTAGAAATGCCAATTGTAATTTAGGGCTTTTCTTTTATTTAGTTAATTAATAATATAATAGTTGCGGGTTATGGCAGTTTTATGACAAAATCCTTTTAAAATAAGTATTTATAATATATAATAAAACTAGTATAAATTAAATGGAATATTCTGCATTTACCGTTAATATTATATGCAACTGAATAGGAGAGAGTTAAATTGCCAAAAGGAAGAAGAGTAAACTCTAGTGGGGAAAAAAGTAAGAAATTACTATTAGAAAAAGCAATGGAGCTATTTTCTACTTATGGGTATCACGAAACAAAAATTAGTGATATTGTAAAATCGGCGAATCTAACTCAACCGACCTTTTACCTATACTTTCAAAGTAAAGAATCTTTATATAAAGATTTGAATGAAGAATTTCAAACGAATTTCTTTCAATTAGTTCAAGAGGATTTGGACGAAAGTACTATGGTAAACGATAGTTTGATAAGTAATATTGAGCATCTGTTAGTGAATGTATTCACGTACTTTGCTGAAAATCCATACTTAACTAAAATCGGTTTTTATGATTCTGAGGATTCGGTAGAGCTTAAGAAAAAGTTTTCCGAACAAGTATCAAAAAGTTTACATGAACAAAAACAAGCCATTTCTTCTAATGTTGAATCATTAATAGTTGCGGATTCAATCGTTGGGGCAATCGAACGTCTAACTTTAACAGCTCTACTACCAAAATTACGTGAGCCTAAACAATTAGCGAATGATATTGTAAATATTTATTTTACGAACCAACAAGAGCTTGTACGATAATTTACATAGAATAGTTCATCAACGTTCTTAAAATGATTAATGGGCACCTCAAGAGAAATCTATGAGATGCCCATTTTTTTATGATTCTTTTACGGTTATGTGTAAATATTGACCTGATTTTAATGCTTTTCCGTTAGATGCTTGAATTGTTGGATGAGCAATTAGCATATATTGATATCCAGCTTTTAACGGCTTAACCGGTTTTACTATTACTTGATTATTGTTAATTTCTAAATTTACTTCAACTTTACTACCACTAAGTTCTACTAGTTCGATTGCGTTTGTATCAAGCGAATTCTTCACAGGTTGATTAAACGAAATTTTAAACGTTTTAGAGGTAGGGACATTTAATAATGCTTTACCTTCTTTATAGTTTGATAATTTTTTTGCAACACTGTCGTAATGAGCTTTGAAAATAGGGTCTGTCGTCGTCACAATATGGGGTTTTAATCCAACATTTTTGACAACCGTACCTTTTGGACCAAAAAATTCAGCCATTGTAAGTTTTAAATAACTTCCATCTGATAAAGGATATAAAGATTGCATCGTACCCTTACCGTAAGTAGTCTCACCATAAACGATTGCTGCATTTTGATCGAGTAATGCTGCAGCCGTCATTTCTGAAGCACTTGCACTAAATCGATTCACCAGTAACCGTGTATCTTTTGGGAATTTAACACTTTGCGAAATAGAAGGTTCTAAATAAGTATTAGTTGATTCCTTCAATTTGTACGCATAAGGAGCATTTGGGAACATTCCAATTAGTTTTTCAGCAGTAGATACATAGCCGCCACCATTGTTTTGCAAATCAAGGATAAATGAAGTGGCACCTTGTGTTTTTAATTTTGTATAAGCGTTTTTCACTAAAGTGGTTCCATTATCTGAAAATGAGCTTAATGCAATATAGCCTACATTGCCATATAGTAATTCGCTTGTAACATTAGGCAGCGAAAATGGGAGTCTTGTTATCTTTTTAGTGGTAGTAGATCCGTCTTCCTTTAAAAACTTTATTTCAACGGTTGTATTAGCTTCACCTAAAATAAGTGCTTGTGTTTGTTCTATACTTAAATCAGCGGTAGATTGGCCATTAACAGCGATAATAATATCACCAGGAACAACTCCTGCTTTACTCGCACTTCCACCTTCAATGACATCGACTATTAAAATACCTTTCTCGTGCTTTTCAATTACAACCCCAATACCTACAGTTGTCATTTCAATTGAGTTAGTAAATGCATCAAACTCCTCTTTTGTGAAGTAAGCAGAATAGGGGTCTAACATTTCAATCATTTCATCGATTGTGGTTGCGCGGTTTAGATCTCCTTTGATTTCGCCCACATAATCGTTCTGGATAATGCTTTTTACCTCATCAAACATTGCAGCGTGTGATTGTGTAGGGAGAATGAAAAGTAAAAGTAATCCTAACCATATTGGTATCATTTTTTTCATAGTAAAACTCCTCTTAATATGACTATCTTTATTATATATCTTCTAGATTAATAGTGGAAAACAATAAATATTTACAAGTTTTCGACAATATTATTGCAATGACTCTTGTAATTGTGTTCGAATGGTTTGAAGTTCTTTTTCTGAGGGGAAATAGTACCATACATCATTTTCAATCCGTCCATCACCTTCTTGAAAGTTTAGTTGTTCGATATTTTTTAGTGCAGGTTTATAAGACTTTATGAAAGTTTTCATATCATCATAGGTTATATTTGTTTCGACATTTGCACGAATCGTTTCTAATACAGATGGAACTTGCCAGATGATGTTGAGTGAGGATAGTTTATTTAATAAGCTTTCCACTACAAGCCTTTGACGAATTTGCCTTCCAAAGTCACCAAGAGGATCATCGTAACGCATGCGAACATAATCTAATGTTTCCTCCCCAGACAATTCGAGTGTTCCTTTAGGGAAATCGAATAAATCTGTAGAAAAGGCAATTTCATTTTCAACTTTTACTCCGTTTAATGTATCGATTAAATCAACAAAACCTTCCATATTAATGGAAACGACATAATCTATTGGAAGTTGCAATAAATTTTCAACGGTTGCATGAGTCATCTGAACGCCACCAAATGCGTAGGAATGGTTGATTTTATCATATATATTAAGTCCCACTATTTCAGTATAGGTATCTCGGGGAATACTTAACATATTGATAGTTTCGGAATCGGGGTTCACTGTTAAAACAAGGATTGTATCAGCTCGTCCAGGTGTATCTTTTAATTGATCAATTCCGAGTAAAAGCAATGTAACGGGTTTTAAGTTGCTTTTTGGTTCTGAGATAGGTTGAGGGGTTTTTGTAGGAATGGTTATCTCAGTTGTTGTATTTTCTATTTTTAAAGGTGAATGGATGGCTTTCATTGTAGATTTTACATTTAGGAAAAGGTAAGTTCCGTAGCTAACTATTAATAGAAGGAAAATTGCAATACTAATCAAAAGTATTTTTTTCATAGTGAGCCATTTTGGCAAAAAAATCTCCTCCTATTACATAGTATGCAATGGGAGGAGGGAATAGTACTAATTTGTGGGTGAAGGATGGGTGACTTTTCTCCGCATTTCGGATTGTCTAGCTTCGCGCGTTAGCCGTTCGGAAACTTCGACTACCTCCTACGCGTGTAAACACGCTTGTCGGAAGTCTCCAGTTTCTGTCACGGCTGAACGAACGCGCTCCGCATTTCGAATTAAGCTCTGCGTGTATTTTTTGTCGTTAGATGAATAATCCAACCGATAGCTAGTCCAACAATTGCTGGAATTAGCCAACCAATATTTTGGTCGTACAGCGGTAATGCAGATAATATGTTTTCATACCAACTAATTTCGATCCCAGCAGTTTTAATACCGTCATATAAACTTACAAGTGCTGTTGCAAGTAACGATAAACTGTAAACAATCGGTCTGCGGTCAAATAATTGGTCGAACAGTACTAAGAACATTAAAACAATCGCAATTGGATAGATAAACATTAACACTGGTAATGTAATTGAGATTAATTTTGATAATCCGAAGTTCGAAATGACTAAACTAAATAACGTAAAGACAATAGCTAACGTTTTATAAGAAAGACTTGGGAACAACTTGTTGAAGTACGTTGCGTTTGCTGAAACTAGTCCAACAGCTGTCGTAATACAAGCCAAAATAATAACAAGGGATAAAATAATATTTCCTGCACTACCAAAAAGTACTCGTGCAGATTCGGCAATAATACTTGCTCCGTCACCTAAATAACCGATTTTTTCTGTACTCGTAGCCCCGATATATTCTAATGAAATATATACAAAAGCTAGCCCGATTGCTGCCACAATCCCAGAGAAAATTGTAATTGTAACTTGTTTTGAGCGATCCACAATGCCTTTTGCTTGTAAAGATTGAACGATAACGATACCAAATACTAAAGAAGCTAATACGTCCATTGTAAGGTAGCCTTGTACAAAACTTTCAGAAAAGGCGTTTGTTACATATACTCCTTGAGCTTCACCAAACCCACCCATTGGAGTAATAAATGCTTTAACAGCGAGTAAAGCGATAACAATTAATAGAGCAGGAGTTAATACTTTCCCGATACGGTCTACTAATTTTGTTGGGTTTAAAGATAAGTAAAGCACTATGGCAAAGAATATTACTGAAGCAATAAATAATGGAACCCAACTTGATCTTGTGGATTCAGATAAAAAAGGTGCGATACCGATTTCATATGTTACTGCACCAGTTCTAGGTATTGCAAAAAGTGGACCTATTGATAAATAGATAACTGCTGTGAAAATGGCACTGAACATTGGGTGGATTCGATTTGCCACCACTTGTAAATCTCCACCATTTTTCGCAACTGCAATTATTCCAATTAACGGTAAACCGACACCAGTAATCAAAAAGCCGATAATTGAAGGAAGAAATTCTGTACCGGCATTTTGACCTAGTTCAGGTGGGAAAATAATATTACCAGCACCAAGGAATAATGCAAATAGCATAAACCCTATTGCTAGGTTCTCTTTAATAAACTTCATAAAACCTAATCCTTTCTAATTTGAAAAGCGAAAACTTTCAAAAAATAATAATTATTTGTGTTCACACAAGGTTGAATTGTATCACAGAATGAACAAGAATCAAATAGTATATTCATATTCTTTACTAACATATGTCGAAATATTGATAAATTCGTAAAAATTTTTAGTTAAACAATGGATTGTATAACGTCGAAAAATTAAATAAGATGGTAATATAGGAAAATTCCTCTTTGAAAGGGTGACTACATCAAATGAGCTACAACAAAAAATTACTTTTATTTACTTCTACTATGATAGCAATGTCTATTGTCGCACCCCAGATTGCCGATGCCTCTACATATGTAGTCAGTAAAGGTGATACATTAACAAAAATTGCAAAAACTAGTAACACCACAATCCAACAGTTAAAAGATTGGAATAAACTAAAAAATGACAAAATCTTTGTTGGTCAAAAGCTAGTTGTTGAAGCCAGTAAGACGAGCAAGCCGGTTGCAAGCACAATAACGGTTGCTAAAGAAATTGATAACTCTACCTATAAAGTAGAAAAAGGCGATACGTTATCAAAAATCTCTAAAAAGTTTAGCGTGACTATTTCAGATTTACAAAAATGGAACAAGCTACAATCCGATAAAATTTTTGTTGGACAAGTATTGAAATTAGATCAAGCTGCACAAATAACGAATATAGGCGAACCCGTTGCAGAATTCCAGAATGAAGTAGTCGCAGCAACAGACCAACAAATTACCAATCAACTATTAAAAGAAGTACCAATTGGACAAACTCCATCAACTGAAGTTCATACACTATATAATAAGGTAATAGAGTTGGCCAATTCTTTTATCGGAACTCCTTATGTTTATGGTGGAAATACTCCAGAAGGCTTTGATTGTAGTGGATTTGTACGCTATGTTTATTCAAATGCAGGAATTGATATCATTCGAAAAAGCAGCATGGATTACTTTATAAATGACACAACAGTTGTAGAGACAGCAGTTCCGGGGGATTTAGTGTTCTTCAAAGACACATATATTGCGGGAATCTCTCACATGGGAATTTATTTAGGAGACGGCATATTTATACATGCAGGCAGTGATGGCGTTGAATTGTCGAAATTAGAATATGAATATTGGAAATCACGGTTTGTCACATTTAAACGATTTAACCAGTTAGTTTCCAAATAGTTACAATAGTCCTGCCACCTCTTTCAAATTGAGGTGGTTTTTATATGAATCTATCTAAGATATACGATTTAAGCACTAAAAAGGTTTCATCATTCTATTACAAATGTTACAAAATGTCGGATAAATACTTAACAAATTTTAAGTTAATAGGTTTATTTAATGTAAAATAATGAGTTGCGGTTCGCGGAAATACTTGGTATAACTGGGTTTCCATCTATTTCTTTAAGTGCGAAATTTATCAAACTATGTAACTTCTTTGTTATAAAACTGTAATGTTACAGGGCGGAATCTCGTGTTACTCTTAATACAGATAATTTTACAGAATATTTACGCAAAGTTGGAGGGGCACATGAGATATAGCAAGCGAATTCGACAATTCATTCTAGCATCTGTAGCAGGACTAGCATTATACTTTTCACCAATCGTAGCTGAAGAATCTTTAGCGGCAGAAAAAGAAGATATCACAGCAGTTGAATTAAAAGAATCAGCGAAACAATATTTAGGTGTTCCTTATCGATATGGTGGTACATCAGAAAACGGTTTCGATTGTTCAGGATTTGTATTAACAGTTTACAAAGAGTTAGGTATCAAATTACCAAGAACGTCATCTTCTATGTTCTCAGTAGGTGAAAAAGTAAGTAAAGATGAATTACAACCAGGTGATCTAGTATTCTTTAACACTTCTGGTAGCGGCATTTCACATGTAGGAATTTACTACGGTGACGGCAAGTTCATCCACTCACAAACAGGTAAAGGTGTAAGTATTACAGAACTAGATGATAAATGGTACTGGGGCGACCGTTATGTAGGCGCAAAACGCGTTGCAAAAGTACAATTAGTAGCTAAAGCTGACTAATTAATTGAAAAAAGTGTAGATGGAGACAATGTATATTGTCTATATCTACACTTTTTTCGTTTTTTAGGGGGGTGGTTGAATCTATCGTATGAACTTTCTATTAACTTACTGGATTTTTCTATTAATGCCGCAAAATTTTCTATTATGGTGGGGAAATTTTCTATAATTGATATGAAAAATTCTATTATCCAGGAACTTTCTACTAACTCACTGAATTTTTCTATTAATGCCGCAAAATTTTCTATTATAGTAGGGAAATTTTCTATAATTAGCATGAAATATTCTATTATCTAGGAACTTTCTATTAACTTACTGAATTTTTCTATTAATCCCGCAAAATTTTCTATTATAGTAGGGGAATTTTCTATAATTAGCATGAAAGATTCTATTATCCAGGAACTTTCTTTTAACTCGCTGAATTTTTCTATTAATCCTGCAAAATTTTCTATTATGGTGGGGGAATTTTCTATAATTAGCATGAAATATTTATCCAGGAACTTTCTTTTAACTCGCTGAATTTTTCTATTAATCCTGCAAAATTTTCTATTATGGTGGGGGAATTTTCTATAATTAGCATGAAATATTATTATCCAGGAACTTTCTATTAACTCACTGAATTTTTCTATTAATCCTGCAAAATTTTCTATTATGGTGGGGGAATTTTCTATAATTAGCATGAAATATTCTATTATTCAGGAACTTTCTATTAACACACTGAATTTTTCTATTAATCCCGAAAAATTTTCTATTATAGTAGGGAATTTTCTATAATTAGCCTAAAATTTTCCATTATCTATAGGAATTTGTCTATTAATCCCAAAGGAACTATAAAAACCCACCACCATTTATTTGGTAGCGGGTTTTTAATATTATTGAACCACTCTTGCTGTCCAGCGTGAGAAGTCTGCGTTTTCTGCGTCGACTAAATCAGCAGGGAAGATAAAAGTCCAAGGTTTTGTTGAGTTTGGTTGTACAGTTAAGATTGGATCTAATTTAAATGACCCTTTCGCAACACGTTTACCGTTTGCATCAATGATTTCTAATGGAAGTTGCTCTAAATTTATCGCTTTGTCGTTACCATTTCGAATAAAAATTGATGCATGTAAGCTTTGATCATCGCGTAAATTTACTTGCAAGCCTGTAAAGTTTACTTCTTTTTTACCTAATTTCGGTAACTCTTTTACAACCTTTTCTAATGCTTCTTGTTGTTCTTGAGGAAGTTGTTTTTTCCACGTTTCATCAAGGTCTAATTGATGGCCACGTAAAGAAATTAAATTAAAGGCAATTTTCCAGCCATCTTCAGGTACTTCTTCAGCCTCAATTGAGTTTTTATCAAAAGTAAATACCCAAGGACGAGCACTTTCTGCAGGAATTGTACCAAGTTCTTTAAAGTTGAATTGCTTTGAAGCTAAACGTTTATCGTCTTTATCTAACAAAATTAACTCGATGTCAGCAAGTTCGATTGGTTGAGATAGTGATGAACGGAAAAAGGCTTTCACGTGCCAAGATCCGTTTCGTGCTTCTTCTTCAATGCTAATTGCCGCTAAAGATAGTTGATTTGGTTTTAACGGTTCCAACTCATTTGCTAAAAAGCGGAAAACATATTGTTGCTCTTGAGGAACGTTCCAATCAGGATGGAAAGAAAGTTTCGTTACAACTTCTTGTGATGCTGCTTTGTCGTTTTCAGCACTTTTTACTAGTTCTTTTGAATCGATTGCGCTATCTTTTCCGACTTTATCTGTTTTCTTGAAAAAATCAAAAATTCCCATTATTGTTCCCCCTCTTGACTAGCCAATTGTTTCATAAAGGTTACAAGTTCTCCTACGATTGAACGACGAAGCTCTTGATAATTTTTGCCGAATAATTCTAAGCCTTCGCGTTGATAAATACGCATTGGATCTTCTTGTTGGTAATGACGTAAGCCAATTCCTTCTTTTAAATGGGCCATTTGCTCTAAATGTTTAACCCACATTGAGTCGATAAAACGTAACATGACTTGTGGAATAATTGCCATTACTTGTTCATTTTGTTCAAAGCTTTCAATCGTGCTCGCTAATTCGTCAACAGATGATTGCATTGATTCTAGAATGCGTTTTGTTTTGTTTTCTTCACGATTAATTGAAACTGGTGTAAGGAATAGCGAGTTCAAGGCATTTTCCATTTTGTCGAAGTCCCATTCAATCGGGTCAAGTTCTTCTGGTGCGTTATCGTGAACAGCGAAGTCTACTGTTTCTAGTAGCATCGTTTTCAATTCGCCGATTAAATCTTTTCCTTCTAACACACGATCGCGTAGGTTATAAATTACACGACGTTGATCATTAATTACATCATCTAATTTTAAGTTATATTCACGCATTGAGAAATGGGCGCCTTCAACTATTCGTTGTGTTCGATTAATGAGTTCGAATACGTCTTTGTTTGTGATACGTCCAATTTCATCCACTTGCATTTTGCTTTGGAATTTTTCCACTTCTTCTTTTGCAAAGCGGCGGAACATGTCATCTTGGATGGAGATAATAAATCGACTTTCTCCAGGGTCCCCTTGACGTCCAGAACGGCCACGTAATTGATTGTCAACACGACGACTTTCATGTTTTTCAGTACCAATTACATAAAGACCACCAAGCTCATCAACACCCTCGCCAAGTACAATGTCAGTACCACGACCAGCCATGTTTGTAGCAACAGTGATACGGCCTTTTTGACCAGCTTCTGAGATTAACTCTACCTCTTGCTCTACAGTTTTGGCGTTAAGTAATTGATATTTCAAACCATATTTGTCTAATCGTTGTGCCACTTTTTCTGATTGTAAAATGGAAGTTGTCCCAATTAACACAGGTTGTCCTTTCTCGTGACGGCGGGATGCTTCTTGGGCTACATATTCGTATTTTGCATCAATTGTATCGAAAACGATATCTTGTTGGTCCAATCGAATTCGCGGACGGTTTGTTGGAATTTGCACAACACTCATGCCGTAAACTTCTTGGAATTCTTTTTCTTGTGTTTTCCCTGTACCCGTCATACCAGATAATTGTGGGTACATACGGAAGTAGTTTTGAATTGTAATTTGTGCTTGTGCTTTATTTTCTTCCGTAATGGTAACGCCTTCTTTAGCTTCAATCGCTTGGTGTAAGCCGTCTGACAGAGAACGACCTTCCAAAATACGACCAGTAAACATATCGACTAATTCGATTTTGTCATCTTTAACGATGTAATCTACGTCACGCTCGAACATAACGTGAGCACGCACCGCTTGAATTACATAGTGGTAAAGTGTTTGATGTTCTAGTTCATAAAGATTATCAACACCAAAAGCAGCTTCTACTTTTTCAATCCCTTGATCTGTTAGGGAAGTTGCTTTTGTTTCATCGTCGAAATCATAATCTTCATCTTTCTTGAAACGTTTTGCAAGAAGAGCTGCTATGCGGTGAAGTTCTTCATTTGCACTCATTTTACCTGCGATGATTAACGGTGTTTTTGCTTCGTCAATAAGTACAGAGTCCACTTCGTCAATGATAGCGAAATGATAAGGGCGCTGAACTTTATCTGCAATAGAATGCGCCATATTATCACGTAAGTAGTCGAACCCAAATTCTGTCCCTACACCATATGTAATATCTGCATTGTACGCCAGTTTTTTTTGATCTGGTTCCATCATCGGCACGTTTAGACCAACTGTTAAACCTAAAAAGCGGTGGATTTGTCCGATTAATTCGAAGTCACGTTTTGCTAAGTAATCATTTACCGTAATAACGTGAACGCCTTTTCCTTCTAAAGCACGTACGTATGAAGGAAGAGAAGCAACCAATGTTTTCCCTTCACCTGTTGGCATTTCCGCAATGTTCCCTTCAGTAAGTACAAGCCCACCGATTAATTGCACGTCGAAATGTCTCATATTTAACACACGTTTTGATGCTTCACGAACTACTGCAAAGGCATCTGGGATAATGTTTACTAGTTCTTCACCTTGTTCTATACGTTCTTTAAATGTGAACGTCATATTGCGAAGCTCATCGTCTGTCATCGATGAGTATGTAGCTTCAAGACCATTAATTTTGTCAACTATTTTGTAGTATCTTTTTAATTCTCGAGCACTCGTTTTTTCTTTGTTACGACTAAAAATTGAGAACATGATTTTACGCTCCTTTAAAAATTGTCTATACTTGTAGACACTTCATTATTCTATCAAACTTTTGGGGGTATGACTATAAAACCATAGGGAAAACTAAGGGTGAAACAGCCTCTAATACGGGTAAATTTCCAAATTTAATAAATTCATAATATTTGTTCCACTTTTGTAACAGAGAAAAGCCTATATTTTAAAAATTATTCATGCTATAATTATTCTGGATTATCGTGCATATATTTTATTTTTGAGGAGGAGAGACATGCTTTACGTGTCTTTAATCGCGGCGTTTCTTACGTCAATTTTAATTACTCCGTTAGTAAAGCGATTAGCATTTCGAATAGGTGCAGTTGACGCGCCAAACTATCGAAAGGTCCATTCGCGCATCATGCCTCGATTAGGTGGTTTAGCAATTTTTATTGCTTTTGTAGTAGGATTTATCACTTTAAGACCGGATATACCGAGATTTGAATCTCCCTACATGTCTATAGCCATTATTTTAGGTGCAACTGTCATTGTTATTACTGGAATTTTAGATGATATGTACGAAATTTCAGCTAAAGCAAAAATGATTGGGCAAATAATTGCTGCATGTATTATTGTATTTTTTGGAGATATCCAAATCGGAATGATTAACTTACCATTCGGTGGGGAGTTAGATTTCGGATTTTTAAGTATTCCATTTACACTTTTATGGATTGTTGGTATTACGAATGCCATTAATTTAATTGATGGTCTTGATGGTCTAGCAGCGGGTGTCTCTACAATTGCCCTTATTACGCTGGCGTGTATGGCCTTCATCATGGGGAACATGTTTGTTGTCGCAATTGCAGCCATCTTAGCATGTAGCACGATTGGTTTTTTATTCTACAATTTCCATCCAGCTAAAATTTTCATGGGCGATACGGGAGCTCTGTTTTTAGGATTTATGATTTCAGTGATGTCTCTGTTAGGGTTTAAAGGAATCACAGTATTTTCATTCATTATCCCAGTTATTATGCTTGGTGTGCCAATTTCTGATACATTTTTCGCGATTGTACGTCGCTTACGAAACAAACAAAAATGGTCAGATCCAGACAAATCACACTTGCATCACCGTTTAATTGATATTGGTTTTTCACATCGCCAAACGGTTTTAATTATTTATGCAATTGCATCATTATTTGGACTAGCAGCCATTACCATTTCTGTGTCCAAGTTATGGGGAGCAATTCTTCTTATCACAGTGATCATCGTTGCTATTGAGTTATTTGTTGAGATGATTGGACTAGCCGGGAAGAACTATAAACCTTTACTAAATATCGTGAGAATCTTTAATAAATAAAAATTACTTTGTTAAAATAATTTGGTGAGCCGCTACTTTCAATGGTAGTGGCTTTTTTATATGCAATTATTGTCGAAAAATGCTATTGATTATATAGCGAAATAATATAGTACATTCGACTTAGATAAAGTAAAATATAGGTAAAATACTTCTTTGAAGGAGGAAGATTAATTTGAGGAAAATTCTCTATCCTTTGCTCGCATTAGTGGTAATTTTACAACTAGTTGTTTCTCCTTTATCCGCAAGTGCTGCAGAACAAGTTTATTTTACCGAGCCGGAAGAGGGAAAGTATGAGCCATTACATCCTTATACATTGAATTGGACGGGGAATGTGTTAGTTGATGGTGGGTATAATTTAAGCACAAAGGTATTACATGGTCGTGGTCAAGGTAATCTTGCTGATATTGTCATTACGGATGAAGAAATTGGTGCAAATGCTATTATTGACTTAGGCCCTAATGCAAGTCTGACTACCACAATAAACCCGGACCAGTATCGAGGGTGGAAAACGTATGTTCCGTTAAGGTATTCGACATACTTGATCAAAACTCACGATAATAAATATGCTAAAGTTAAAATTACGGATATTCAGCCGGGGAGAGTGTATTTCCAATATGTAATGGAAACTGATGCACCGGTTCAAGGGAGTTGGAAAGAATTCTCTGAGAAATATCAGGTTCCACGAAATAAAGAATGGCGAATTAATTTTAGTAGAGAAGTGGATGCAACATCTGTTCATACTCAAAATGTGTATGTGACTTCCGAGAGTGGTTCACGGGTAAATGTTTTAGTAAAAGTTGACCCGAACAATTCAAAAACTGTTTTAGTTCATCCACCGAGTAATGGGTATGAATATGGGAAATCGTATACTTTATATGTTCAGAATATTAAGGAAAAGGAAACAAGTAAACTAATCAAAGAAAATGTTAAAATGAAGTTTACAATTGAGCAATCACCTGTCCAGCCAAAACCACCGACGAACATAGTAGCAACTGGTGGCAATGACAGTATTAATATTTCTTGGACAAATAGCCCAGATAATAATATTAAAGGATATTACATTTATACAAGTACTGATAATACAAACTTTACAAGGTTAATTAACACAGTTAACAACAGTTATTTATTTAATGGCAGTAACTTTACCATTAAAGCAACTAATGGCCAAAAACTATATATCTATATCGTTGCAGTCGATCTATTTGATAGAGTATCTATAAAAACAGATGTGATTACTGTGACACCTATTGCGGATATAGCACCAAATCCTCCAAGAAATATAATAGCAAGCCCTTATGGAGACGAAATTGATGTAAGTTGGGATGATAGTACTTCTAGTAATGTAGATGGATACCGTATTTATATTAGTACGGATGGAGTAAACTTTAAACCATTACGAAATTCGGAAGATGCAAGCGATATCTTTAGAGGGAACTATGTAATTATTGATGGATATTCAGGGAAAACCGTATATCTCTATGTAGTAGCGGTAAATAAGAATGGTACAGAATCGGCTAAGACAACTACGTTAACAGTGAAGCCGGGTGAAACTCAACCAAATCCTCCTTCCAATCTGAAGGCGATTCCGGGGGATGGTGTAATTGATTTAAGTTGGTCAAGTAGCACAAGTTCCAATATTTCTGGATATTATGTTTATGCGAGATATGACGGTGAAATCAATTTCCGAAAACTAACAATTAGTGGTAGTAACAATAATCTCTTCACTGGAAATAGTGTGAAAATCCCAGTAACGAATGGGCAAAAAGTATTCTTTTATGTAACAGCTGTAAATACGAATGGTAAGGAGTCTAGCAGTTCGTTTGTGGTATCAGCGACAGCAACAAGTTCAAGTTCCTACACAGCACCAGTAATTCATACAACAACTCCCGGTAATGGTACAATTAAAATTGAGTGGTTTGAAATTTATGATCCTAATTTACTCGGATACTATGTGTATTTAAGTGAAGGGTCAACGAATAATTTTAAAAGACTAACATATAGTGACGGAAATCCGTTAGTCATTAGTACAGAGCAATTAATTGACAGTTTAAAGAATGGCACAAAATATTATTTATATGTTTCAGCAGTTTATAAAAATAATCAAATAGTTGATTCAAACATTGTATCAACTACAACAACTACTGGTACCTATACAGATTGGAGTGGAACATGGAGTACGGACTATGGAACGATGCAGTTAAAACAACTTGGGTATACAGTTGTGGGTACTTATAAATATGGATCTGTCGAGGGTACAATCACAGGTACAGTTGACGGTTATACTTTAAAAGGCAAGTTTAGTGAACCGGGGAACACGGGAGATATTGAATTTATGATGACAACAGATAAGACCGAATTCTTAGGGAAATACCGAAATCAGTATCAAACTATCTGGGCACCTTGGGATGGAGAACGAATATATTAAATGATTGCACAACCAGTTATATAAATGCTGGTTGTGTTTTTGTTTGAATAGAATTTTCACTGGGACAAATGAAGTTAATAAGCAAATCGCTAAAAGGGGAAAATAGTATTAAATGGCAAGAGTTACTACTGCTACGGGTATCAAATGATTACTAAGGGAACAACATTATGTTAAGCGCACAAATGATTTAGCTAAGTGCACAAAAGGATTGTCAAGTGCACAAAAGATTTAGCTAAGTGCACAAAAGAATTAGCTAAGTGCACAAAAGGATAGGTAAGTGCACAAAAGAATTAGCTAAACGCACAAAAGATTTCGCAAACGGACAAGTTTATAGGTAAACATGAAAGCAGAGGGAATGGGCAAAAGTTGCTATGTGGACGAAAAGAAGCGATAAGTGAGCAAAAGCGATTGCTATGTGGACGAAAAGAAGCTGAAAGTAGCAAAACCAGCATCTATGTGGACAAAAATGAGATCAATAAGTAAAAAAATAGCCTCAATGAGTAAAATCTTTAGTCGAATGAACAAGAAGTTGCTGAATGAGCAAAATGCGGTATTGAATGGGCAAAACTTAATATCGAGTGAGCAAAAAGAGCAGCTGAATGGGCAAAATCCAAAGCCTGAATGGGCAAAATCCAAAGCCTGAATGAGCAAAATGCTGCTGAATGGGCAAAACTTAATATCGAGTGAGCAAAAAGAGTAGCTGAATGGGCAAAATCCAAAGCCTGAATGAGCAAAATGAACGGCCTAGAATTGACATAATCCGCACTTTTGGAAACCCCAAATAAAAAGACCACGAAGAACTCCCTTCCTAAAGAAGTTCTCCGTGGTCGGACAATTTAATTATTCACCGAAACATTCGCCTCAGCTGCTTTTTCGTTCTCTGGTGTTGTTCCTGAGATGTCAGATGTATCTGGGATTAAGCCAAGGTGACTTTTTAAAATGTGTTGTGTTTCTGATAGTGATTCTTCGTCCAATTGATAGTAATAAACACCAGTGGACATATCGTTATAACCGTTTAATGTAATTGTATCGATTTGCGGAATGCCTTTTGATGCGTAGCTGAAGAAGGACTTCATTTCGTCAAAGGTCATGTCCGTTTTCATGTTGTCACCGATTGCTTCGATTACGTCATCATATTTCGTAATAGACGAAACGGATGCTGCTTTTTTCGCAATTGCTTTTAATATATCTTGTTGACGTTTACCACGCATTAAGTCGCTATCGTGTTTACGTGTTCGAGCTAATGATAAGGCTTGACTACCGTTTAGTTGTTGTAAACCTGGTTCGAGCTGAATTGTGTAACGATCGTTTTCGTCTTTTTCAGTGAAAGCATACGGAATGTCGACATCTACTTCGATTCCACCTAATGCATCTACTACATCGATGAATGCATCAAAGTTCATTCGGACATAATAATCTACAGGGATATCAAATAATTCCTCAACTGTTTCGATTGTTGCAAGTGTTCCACCAAATGCATGGGCGTGGGTAATTTTATCGTTATAGCCTACTTCTGGGATATACACGTATGAGTCACGAGGAATACTTACTAACTTCACCGATTTTGCTTCGTTGTTTAATGTTGCTAACACTAGAGCATCTGAACGGGAATTTTCAGCACCTTGTCCGCGTTTTTCACTATCATCGACACCAATGAATAGGATGGACACATTGTCTTGAATAGGTTCGACTTTTGCTTCTCGTTTTTCGGAAACGGGACGATCCTCAATGACTTCATAAGAATCATTTACTGCATATTCAGCTTTTTTCGTGATGTAAACACCGTATGCAGTGACGCAGATTAAAAGAGAAGCCGACAGTAAAAGCAGTACTTTGAGAACCAAAGAAAATTTTGTCGACTTTTTTTTCTTTTTCACATTATTTATTTTTGATCTTTTCATTTAAATTCTCCTCTAAAATGTAGGAATCGTGTATATAAACTTAACTAATTGTATATATCTATAGTATGTCGAACATTTTTCAAAAAAACAGTGGTAATACTTTCACTATGTAAATCACGATAATCGCATTTAACGGGCAGTATGACTCTAGAGATAGAGAAATCACTGCCCGTATTTTCGATTAATTTATTAATACGACTAATTATACTATGTTGTCGAATTGCGGTAAATAAAATTTTGTCACGCCACAATAAATTCCACAAATTTCTTATCTATGCAAGAGATAGTAGATTGACCATTTGTTAATTCCGTCATCCAATTAACAAACGTTTCCTCCTCGTCTTTTAATACCTCTACAATCACTTCAACACCTTCAGCATATTGAATTTCTGACAAGGTATATTTTGAGTTTCTTACTTCATTTTCCACTTTTCCTAACCATGTATAGTCTATGGAAATTTTCATTACATGATGCAATTTTCGTTCAACAACTTGTGCAGCATCGATTCCTTCTGTGGTAGCTTTACCGTAAGCACGAATTAAACCGCCGCCACCTAATTTTATGCCGCCAAAGTATCTTGTTACGACAACAACGGTATCTTTTAGTCCTTGTTTTTTTAGTACTTCTAGCATAGGGACGCCAGCTGTGCCACTTGGTTCCCCGTCGTCATTGGCTTTTTGGATTTGATCATGTTCACCAATCATATAGCATGAACAGTTATGAGTTGCATTTGGGTGCTTTTTCTTTATAAAATCAATAAAATCAAGGGCTTCTTCTTCTGTTTCCGCACGATTTACATATCCGATAAAGCGGGATTTAGAAATAACAATTTCTCGTTCACCGTAGCCTTTTACAGTTCTATAGTCTTTACGCATTAAAATTTCTCCTTTTTCTACCAAAAAATGATATCATTTGATGCAGAGTGATTTACTTAAAATTTAATGTTAAAATGGTATAATAGTATTTATAGTGACATTTAATGGTTTTCTAGTAAAAATCCTTATATTGTTATAATATCAACACCAATTAGATTGGGGAAAAGGTATGTTTTCAAACGATAAAGTTGACATAGGTTCACTTGACGTTATTTTTAATCGAATGATTGAAACCATTACAAATTCGAAAAGTGATATATTTATTATAAGCGAACAAAGCCGCAGAAGCTTTGAAGAAATGCAAGCTGAACTAGAATTAATTAAACTTAAAATAAAATATTTAATTGATGAAAGTGACGATTTAGAAAAGAGAACCAAAATTGCTAAACAACGTCTAGTAGAAGTGAGCCGTTTTTTCGATCGTTACACGGAAGAACAAGTTCGTGAAGCATATGAATTCGCAAACGAACTTCAATTAAAACTTTCTTTAACTCGTGCAGAAGAAAAGCGTTTACGAGAAAAACGAGATGATTTAGAGCGTCGTTTAAAATCATTATACGATACAATTGAACGTGCTGAACATATTGTGAATCAAGTGAATGTAGTTTTAAACTTTCTAACGTCCGATTTAAAAAATGTTGGTGCTGCTTTAGAAAAGGCAAAAATTAAACAAGATTTCGGCATTAAAATTATTTCGGCACAGGAAAAAGAACGAAAACGACTTTCACGAGAAATCCATGATGGACCAGCCCAAATGATGGCAAACGTCCTCATGCGTGCAGATTTAATTGAAAGAACGTATCGTGAAAGAGGAATCGAGTCAGCCATTAGAGAAATAAAGGAACTAAAGGGAACTGTAAGAAATGCTTTATCGGAAGTTCGCCGTATCATTTACGACCTACGACCAATGGCATTGGACGACCTTGGAATTGTACCGACGTTAAAAAAATACTTATCCACTGTGATGGAGTATAATCCGGGTGTCCAAGTACATTTCCAATCTTACAGCAATGAACAACGCCTTCCCTCTGATTATGAAGTGTCCATTTTCAGGCTTGTGCAAGAAAGTGTTAATAATGCGATGAAACATGGAAAAGCTTTAGATATTTGGGTAAAAATTGAATGGCTTCACAATTGTGTAAATATTGTAGTAAAAGATAATGGCACAGGATTCGATAAAAATAGTATTAAAGAACAATCCTTTGGTATTATCGGTATGAAAGAAAGAATTGATCTATTAAAAGGTACAATGGATATCCAAAGCAGTGTTGGAAAAGGAACAGTTGTAATGTTTAAACTGCCATTTCCAGAAGACGAACTTGTAAAATGAAGCATTTTAATTGTGTAGGGGGTAACATCTTATGACGAAAATTATTATTATTGATGATCACCAATTATTCCGTGAAGGAGTTAAACGTATATTAGATTTTGAAGATACGTTTCAAGTAGTAGCAGAAGGAGACGATGGGACAGATGTGATTGGTTTATACCGTGACCACTTACCTGATGTTGTGTTAATGGATATTAACATGCCTGGTAAAAACGGTGTAGAAGCAACAGCTGACCTAATTGCAGAATTCCCAGATGCCAAAGTAATTATGCTGTCAATCCATGATGATGAAACATATGTAACGCATGCATTAAAATCTGGTGCTCTTGGCTACATGTTAAAAGAAATGGATGCAGATGAAATCGTAGAAGCAATTAAAGTCGTTGCAAAAGGCGGTTCATACTTACATCCAAAAGTAACGAAAAACTTAGTAGCAGAATTCCGTCGCTTAAGTGAACATGAAAATAAAGGCAATTTCCACCAAACTGAAATTCGCCGTCCATTCCATTTACTAACAAAACGTGAATGCGAAGTGCTGCAGCTGTTAACAGATGGACAATCTAACCGTACAATTGGTGAAACATTATATATTTCTGAAAAAACAGTAAAAAACCATGTATCTAGCATTCTACAAAAAATGAACGTAAATGACCGTACTCAAGCGGTAGTAACAGCTATTAAAAATGGCTGGGTTGAAGTGCGATAATAAAAGAACCCCCTCTCAAAAATTGAATTTGGGAGGGGGTTTATTTTTATTGTTTTATACTACGTAATTCCGCTTCTAAATCAATTGAACGTCGGGAAAGAAGGTCGATAGTTTGTTCTTGCTTCCGTTCGATTTTCTGCAACTCTTTTACAATTGTATTCGTTTCCGCAATTTTGCTTGTGTTGATGAGTGTTTGCTCTTTGACTGCAATGAGTTCACCATTTATTTTATGGACTTCCATTGACAGTGAGTCTAACTTAGCATCTGTTTCGTCTTGACGGTGGAGAATCGCTTTTACAATTTCAGTGTTTTCATCTAGTTGTAATTGCATTTGGTCCATTCTACCTTCGAGTTGGTCCATTCTACCTTCAAGTTGATCCAATCTACCTTCAAGTTGATCCATTCTACCTTCGAGTTGGTCCATTCTACCATTAAGTTGGTCCATCTTACTTTCAAATTCGAGTTTTCCTAGTTTCCCATCGAGACTTTCTTGCATTTGATCTACTTTCTTTACAAGTAGTTCTAGTAATTCACGATCTGTCATGTTCATCATCCTTTACTTGTGTTTTTACGAGACGAATAGTTGACCGCAATTTCTTTTATTATAAGCCAAAAAGGAGACTAAAAAAATCATTTTAATAAAAGAGGCAGAAAATATCAATTTCCCTCCAAAATAAGAAACTAAATTATCGTTTTATCGTCTTGATTACGATAAAGTAACAAATAATATATTACACTTACAAAATTCGACTTAAATTTACGTAGTTAGCCATAATAAGACAATTATGCTACAATATGCCCAGGAGGTTTAATGTTTATGAAAAAATGGTTATGGTTAGTGGTAGCTGCTTTCATGCTTACTGCTTGTAGTGATAATAAAGAAGAAACACAAAAAGAAGATGTAGCAAATGATGATAATACAATTGGTTTTGAAGTAATGGGCGATGAAGTGGAAAAAGCTCCGGATATTCCAAAAGATCAAGAAGAACAAATTTTAGCTGCTTTTGATGAATATATCCAATCTTTCAACTCTAAGGATATTGACCGTTATGTTCAAACGTTATCCAAAAATCCACAGGGCTTTAACTATGAAGAAGATTTAGCAGCGGCTAAAAAGGCATTCGAACAATATAATATTGAAAGAACTCCTTCAGACGTAACGATTGTAAAATATAGTAAAGAAGAGGCCCAAGTGTTTGCGAATTTGGACATCCAAATGACCGAACTTGAAACAGATGTAGAGTTAACAAGTAGTGGACGCCAAGTAACAGTTTTTGTTAAGGAAAATGATGCATGGAAAGTAACGAGTGTTTATTATATAGGAAATGACTCCCAGCAATAGAGAGAACATTGTAATAATTTGTCTATCAAAATAAATTTATTCATTATGCGTTTCATGTACAATTAAAAGTACGTGTAGCGCTTTCTTTTTTGATTCACATACTAGAAAACTTAAGGTAAACTATTGTCAATAGGAGAGTGGGATATGAGAATTGCAATCGTTACAGATAGTACAGCTTACTTAACCCCTGAAGAACGGGCGCGTTATAACATTCATATGATTCCTCTAAGTGTGAATCTTGAAGATGGTAGTTATGAGGAAGAAGTTGAAATTACATCTTCCGAATTTTATGATAAAGTGCGTAATCAAAAGCAGTTTCCAAAAACAACTCAACCGGCAGTAGGGAAATTTGTGGAGTTGTTTAACGAGCTTTCAAAGGACTATGATGACGTAATTTCCATCCATTTATCAAGCGGCATAAGCGGTACTTTCCAAGGTGCTGTGCAAGCTGGTCAAATGGTAGATGGAATTACCGTATATACATTTGATAGTGAAATTTCTTGTGCACCACAAGGACTTTATGCGATTAAAGCTGCTGAAATGTCGAAACAAGGGGCATCGGTGGAGCAAATTATGAGCACGTTAGAAGAAATGAAGTCAACAATGGACGCATACTTCGTGGTGGATGATTTGACGCATTTACAAAGAGGTGGAAGACTTTCATCTGCAGCGGCACTTGTTGGTGGTCTACTTCAAGTAAAACCCATTTTAACGTTTGATAATAAAGCCATCGTACCTTTTGAAAAAATTCGAACGAAGAAAAAAGCCCTTCGTCGAGTAGAGGAACTTCTGGCAAAGTCAGCTCAAGAACACGAACGACTTCAAGCAACGGTAATCCATGCTAATTGCGAAGAAGAGGGCCGTGAATGGATGAAACAGCTTGCCGAAAGTTACCCAAATGTGGAATTTAGCTTAAGTTATTTTGGTCCAGTAATCGGAACTCACTTAGGTGAAGCGTCTTTAGGACTTGGTTGGGTAAAGAAAATTTAATTTAGTTGTAAAACAGTCTCGTATCCGTTTTGGGGTAGGGGCTGTTTTTGTGTTAAAAGACAAATAAACTCGCATGAAAAGCAAATAAGTTCGTGTGAAAAGCAAATAACTCTTAACGAAAAGCAAATAAACAAAGGAGCGGTGCCAATGAAATTAATAAAATCACCATTTAAATCTTATAAAGGAATCATTTTAGAACCTCAAATTCGTGATTTCTTTACAGGACGAATTTGGATCCGAACAAACACCCCCTTCCCGCAAGAAAAAATCGAAACTAATCTAAAGTTTTTCAAAATAACTCCGGGGATAACAACTAAAAGAGGTCTCCTTAATCGGAAAATCTATCGCTGCAATCGGTGCCATAATGAAAAGCAACAAGAGTTCGTCCGCTATGATTGTGCGCGGTGTAATCAAACGTGTATATATTGTAGACATTGCATTAATATGGGGCGGGTGACGAGTTGTACGGATTTAATCACGTGGAATGGTCCAAAACCGAAATTTAGCCGAAATCACATATTAGATTGGGATGGTACGTTTACAGATTCTCAATCAAAAGCCTCAAAGGAACTGACAGAAAGCATCCGCCGAAAAAACAAGCATCTCGTTCATGCTGTATGTGGTGCTGGTAAAACGGAGATATTATTTCCCGCAGTACTAACAGCTCTGAAGGAAGGGTTACGTGTATGCATTGCTACACCCCGAACAGATGTTGTATTAGAATTATTTCCCCGTTTTCAAAAGGTATTTCCAAAAACTATTATTCACGCATTATATGGGAATGCACCTACGCAAACAGGCCTTGCTCAACTTGTAATTGCAACGACCCATCAACTTTATAGATTCGAAAATGCCTTTGATGTTGTTATCGTGGATGAGGCAGATGCTTTTCCTTACACGTATGATCCGGCTTTGCAAAAGGCTGTCCTTAAGGTGAAGAAACAACATGCACCAATTGCATTAGTTACAGCAACCCCATCGCATCAAATCCTCTCCAAAGTCAAACAAGAACAATGGGGTTACTCATTTATTCCCAAAAGATATCATGGGCACCCGTTACCAGTTCCAATTTTCCAATCATTGTGGTCCTATGATAAGCAAATATTAAAAGGAAAGATCCCTAGCAAACTATCCAAGTGGACAGAAACTAGACTTAAAAACAAAGAACCATTTCTAATCTTTTTCCCAACTATTAAACTAATGGAAATAGCAATACCTCTATTCCAACAAATCAATGAAAATATTTTAAGTGTTCATGCGGAAGATCCTGACCGTAAAGAAAAAGTGTTAAAGCTCAGAAACGAAGATATTCCGGGGCTACTTACGACGACCATCCTTGAGAGGGGAATCACGATAAAAAACGTTCAGGTAGCAGTGGTTGGTGCAGAATCGAAAATCTTCACATCTAGTGCCTTAATTCAAATCAGTGGTCGAGTGGGCAGAAACGTAAACTTTCCTAAAGGAGAAATCATCTTCTATCATCATGGAATTTCAACTGAAATGGATGAAGCGCGAACTGAAATCATACGCTTGAATAAAGAAGGGTTCGGGGGGAAAACAACATGAAGAGAAATGAGGTTTCAAACTGTTTGCTCTGTAATTCCACGTTAAACCAACAAATTACGTGGAAAGCACTTCTCACCAACGCTTTTCCAAAAACGTTCTGTATAGATTGTGAACAAAAATTTGAACCTTACGAAAATACCTCGGACCAAATACTATCACTTTATCAATATAACGATGCAATGAAAGATTTCTTACATCGATATAAGTTTATGCATGACATCATACTCGCAAAAGTTTTTCGAGAACAGATTCACAAGCATCTATCAAAAACCCGTGCTACTATAGTTCCCATTCCATTACATCCAGCAAAACTTAAAGAGCGCACCTTTGCCCAAGTAGATGAATTATTAAAAGCAGCACACATCCCATACGAACATTTCCTTGAAAAAACAACGACGGAAACTCAAGTTGGGAAAACTCGTCAAGAAAGACTTGCGACATCTCAATTTTTTAAGTTAGTAAAGGAGTGCAAAAATAAAGAAATTTTATTAATTGACGATATTTATACTACAGGCGCAACGATACAACATGCAAAGAGTCTTCTACTTGAATCTGGTGCGAAATCAGTTAAGGCATTTACTTTGATAAGAGGGTAATAATAAAAATCGAGGAAAATTTAGGGATTAATAGTATAATAGAAAGTAGAAAAATATAAACGGAGGGAACTTCAATGGCAGAGGTAAGAAATTGCTCAAGTTGTGGTGAATTTTTCAATTATACGGGAATGCGTGATATTTGTTATAAATGCGCACAAAACGAAGAGGAACTGTACCAAATTGTTTACCGCTTTTTACGAAAACGTGAAAACCGTGCAGCAACAATGGAAAGAATTGTTGAAGCGACAGGTGTAAGTGAAGAATTATTACATAAATGGGTTCGAAAAAATCGATTACAACCAGCAATGTTTCCTAACTTAGGATATCCATGTGATAATTGTGGACATATTACAAATAGTGGTAAACTTTGTGCAAAATGTCAAAATGAAATAAAGAGTGATTTACGCACTTTTGAAGCTGCAAAAGAATTTAGAGATAACATCGCCAAATCAGAAAGAGGCGCTTATTTATCTGATCGAAATAAATAAATGAAAAAGCTTGCATTTATGCTTAAAAACTGGGAATGTTCGATAAACTAACCGGGTATAAGTATAAAATGTGAGCTTTTTTGGTAAGAATCGTTAACATTTTTATGAACGTACCGAAATAAACGTTAGTAAACGAAATCGAAGGAGGGGTAGTTGTGAAAATCACACCAATTCATGTGAATTCAGTGAACCCGTATAACAAACAACAGAGAAAAATGAATGCAACATCTTCAATTTCTACATTTGCAGATAAAATTGAAATTTCAACTACCGCTAAAGAAATGTCAACAATCAGTACTGATCGTGCTCAAAAAATTCAAAAGTTAAAAGAAGAAATCCAATCAGGTGAATACCAAGTAAATGCACGTAAAGTTGCCGAAGATATGTTGAAATATTATCGCTATTAAAAAAAGGAGTTCGAACCCATGTCAGTTCAACAAATTATTAAGACACTAGAGAATCTTGAAAAAATGCATAAAAGTTTGCTTGAGCTAGCCTATAAAAAAACAGAAATTGTGAAAAAAGGCGACATGGAAGAACTTGATGGGATGCTCAAAAACGAACAATCCCATGTAGCAGCTATTGGAACACTCGAGCAACAGCGCCAAGCATTAGTACTGGATTACTTGAACGCAAAAGGAATTGCGACTCTTGGCACACCCACTGTTCTCGACGTAATCGAAGCAGCTGAATCAGAAAACGAACGAAATCAATTGGAAGAGGTTCGAAAGCGACTAATGTTGGTTGTGGACGATTTGCGAAAACAAAATGATTTGAATCAAAAGCTTGTTTTCCAATCATTACAGTTTGTTAATATGACTTTAGACTTATTACGACCTCGTCCAGATCAAATTAATTATTCAGGGAGTACAGTACGTAAGCAAAATACTACTTCGAATAAAACCATGTTTGATTCTCAAGCTTAAAGTGTAGTTTGGTTTTGCCAACTACTCTATACATACAAACTATTAATCTACAGGGAGGAAACTTCATGCGCTCCACATTTATGGGTTTAGAAGCAAGTAAGCGCGGCCTTTTCACGCAACAAAGCGCATTATATACAACGGGACACAACATCTCGAACGCAAACACAGAAGGTTACACACGTCAACGAGTGAATATGTCGCCAACACAAGGATATCCTGGCATTGGCTTAAACACTCCGAAAACTGCCGGCCATATTGGAACTGGTGTACAAGCAGATTCTGTTCAACGCATTCGTGATGAGTTTATCGATCGTCAGTACCGTCAAGAAACGAATAAACTTGGTTACTGGGAATCTAGAACAAATGCAATTACTCAAATGGAAGATATTATGTCCGAACCATCGGAATACGGCTTAAACGAGGCATTTAACTTATTCTGGAAATCTATGCAAGATGTTAGTACGAACTCAGAAGATTCTGCTTCTCGTAAAGTAGCTATTCAACGTGCTGAACACCTGGCTGATTCATTCAATTATATTGATACCCAGTTAAAACGAATCCAAGGTAACCTAGGAAATGAAATCAGTGTTTCCACAACACACATTAACTCTATTTTGAAACAAATTGGTGAAATAAATAAACAAATTCAAGCAATTGAACCAAACGGATACATGCCGAATGATTTATATGATGCGCGTGATAATTTAGTTGATAAATTAAATGAATATTTACCAGTAACTATTGAACGCGTACCTTCAGGAGGTAACGCACTTGATATTGCAGAAGGTAGTTTGACAATCAAATATAAAACAAAAACTGGCGATGAAATAACTCTTGTAAACGGTAAAGACTATGTGAAACTTGCAACGTTTGATACGAACGGTACAGCTGTAGATGGTGGGATAGATAATACAGGTACCACATCAGCTTTCCATTTGTTTGACAAAATTCAAATTTCTGCTTTAGGAGAACCACCAGCTAATGGCTCTACTAGTGCAACATTAAATTATGAAGATTTAGAACCTTCTAAAGGTAAACTTGTTTCACTGATTGATTCATATGGTCATAGTGGGAATAAGGGGTATTATCCAGAAATGTTACAAAATCTAGATAAATTAGCGAAAGCTTTTGTAACGGCGTTTAACGAAGTGCATGCTAAAGGGTTTACACTAGGTACTGCAGATAAAGCATCAACAAATGGTGGTGCCTTCTTTAACGGCGATAGCGCGGCAAACATTAGTGTTAACAATTCAATTTTAACCGATCCTAACCTCCTCGCAGCTTCAAGTGTTCAAGGAGAAGAAGGAAATGGTAAATGGGCAATAGAGCTTGCAAACCTTCAATTTTTAGGTATTGCGAACGGTGCAAATGTTTCTGTAAAAAAACCTGATGGAACAACTGATACATCTGCGACAATTTCTGCGGATTTAGAAGGTGCAACATTCCAAGCATTTTACCGAGGTCTAATTGGTCAACTTGGAGTAGATGGAGAAGAATCCAGCCGGCTACAATATAATACTGAAACAATTCGTCTAACAGTTCAGAATAACAAAGCATCAATGAGTTCAGTTTCACTAGATGAAGAAATGACAAATATGATTACTTTCCAACAAGCATATAACGCAAATGCTCGAATGATCACAGTAATAGATGAAACATTAGATAAAATAATTAACGGCATGGGTCGTGTAGGATTATAAACAATAACTTTTTAAAGAAAGGAGCATGATTATGCGCGTAACACAATCAATGTTATCCAACAACATGTTGCGTAATTTAAGTTCCAGTTACAACAAAATGTCAGAATTACAAAATCAAATCAACACTGGTAAAAAAATTACTCGTCCCTCCCAAGATCCGGTAGTTGCATTAAAAGGGATGAGCTATCGTACAGATTTAGGGAAATCAGAACAGTTTTCACGAAATATCAACGAAGTAAATTCATGGCTTGATTCTTCTGATGATGCATTAGGACAAGTAGGGGATGCACTAAATCGTGTAAAAGAATTAGTAGTGCAAGCTGCAAGTGATACAAATACCCCAGATGATCGTCAGAAAATAAAGTTAGAAATCGACCAAATACGAAATCAAATACAAGACCTTGCTAATACAAAAATAGCGGATAAATATATTTTCAGTGGAACAAAAACTCATTCGCCTGTATTTATTAATGGAGCGCAAAATCCAGATTTATACAGTACAGATGGAAGAAATGGGACAATTTCAATGGAAGTATTTGATGGCATTCAATTACAAGTGAATACATCAGAGGGATCTGAGCTGTTTAAAAATGTTGATAATTTAATGAAGAAAATTTCAGACGAAATGGGTTCGGCTACTACTGGTACAGAAATAGGGAATCTTTTAGGTGGTTTAGCGGATGGTACTGACGACACATTGTCAGAACTTCAAAATAAAGTACTAGAGTCTCGTGCGGATGTTGGTGCCCGCCAAAATCGTGTAGAAATGATGAATAACCGTTTAGACTCACATCAAATCAATATTACAAAGCAAATGTCTGAAAATGAAGATGTAGACTATGCAGAGACGATTACAGAGATGGTAACATTTGAATCAATTCATCAAGCATCTCTATCAGTTGGAGCGAAAATTATTCAACAAACCTTGGTAGACTTTATTAGATAAGATTTAAGCGTTTGGACAAAGCTGTTCAAACGCTTTTTTAAAAGGGAGGTATACGATGGATTTCCCAAAATTACAAATTCGAAAGACCGATATAAAACTGGATATGCAAATACATGATCCTATTCAACGCATTAGTCAACCAAAAGCAACACAAACTATTGAACAACCAGCAGCAATTATTGAAATTAGCTCTAAAGAAGCTCAGCTGAAAATAGATTCCTCACAAGCAAGACGAGACTTAGGTTTACTTGGTCCGCTTGAATCATTAGAAAAATATTCGAAAGACGGAAAACAAGCACAGTTAAAAATGATTGCAAAGACTGCGCAAGAAGGTAGACAAATGATGATGAGTGCTGGTAAGGGGCAAGGGCGTTCAATTATTGCAAATATCGCGAAGCAAAATCATGGTCCACACCGAACACCGATAAATATTAAGTTTATTCCTTCAATAGGTTCTGTGAAAATTGACTATGTACCAGGTAATTTGGATATTAATGTAACACCACAAAAGCCAAGAATCGATGCACAAGTAAACAAACCAATCCATGACTACAAACAAGGAAAAGTGACACATGATGTAGTACAACGACCGTCAATTGATATTGATTTTATTATGTAATCACTTGTGGTTATAGCGTAAAAGGAGCTCGAAATAATGAAAATTGAGACAAAATTTTTAGGTGAAGTTGAAATTAACGAAAACGATTTAATAACTTTTGAATATGGATTACCGGGCTTTCCGGATTTCCAGAAATATGTACTTCTTTCTATTGATGCAGACTTACCATTAGCACTCCTACAATCTATAGATGAAACTGATATTGGATTTGTAGTGGCATATCCATTTGCATTTAAAAAGGATTACATGTTTGATATTAGTGATGAAGATAAAGAAGACTTGCAAATCGAAAAAATTGAAGACGTTCTTACGTATTCTATTGTGACATTGAAAGAATCTTTCCAAGAATCCACATTAAATTTACTAGCTCCAGTAATTATTAATATTAATAAGAAACTTGGTAAGCAAATAGTGTTGCAAGATAATATTGCATTTCCATTAAGATTCCCAATCGGTGCGCTGGAAGGAAGTGCAAAATAATGCTAGTTCTATCACGAAAAAAGAATGAATCCATTATAATTGGCGATCACATTGAGGTGAAAATCCTTTCCACTGAGGGGGATCAAGTGAAACTGGGAATTGTAGCACCGAAAAATGTAAAAGTTCACCGGTCTGAAGTATTTGAAGCGATACAGGAGCAAAATAGAGAGGCTTTAAATGCAAATGTGGATCTGTTTCAGCAATTTAAGAATAAAAAGTAATGATACCCCGCTTGGCTTAGTCCAAGCGGTTTTATTTTATATAGTTAAATTGTAATGTATTAAAAATCGACGGAAATGAGATAATAGACTTAATTGTTGTAAAACTTTGTCGATAGAATTATAGAGATATAGCAATAAAACTATATCTCATCTAAACAAAATAGAGGCTATTACATTACAACCAAGGAGGGAGGTGCAAAAATTGAGAATTCAACATAATATTCTAGCATTAAATACGCATCGTAACTTACTCCTAAACAATACAAATGGTAATAAGGGTCTTGAAAAACTTTCATCGGGATATAGGATTAATCGTGCAGGGGATGACGCAGCAGGATTAGTAATCTCAGAAAAAATGCGTTGCCAAATTCGTGGGTTAAATATGTCTGGAAAAAACATTCAAGATGGTATTTCACTTATTCAAACTGCAGAAGGTGGGATGAATGAAATCCACTCTATGTTACAAAGAGTAAGAGAATTATCTGTGCAGTCTGCGAATGATACAAATACTTCTGAGGATCGTGCAAAACTACAACTTGAAGTAACATCATTATTTGATGAAATTAACTCTATATCAGAACGTACTGAGTTTAATGGAATGAAAGTACTTCGTGGTGGTGGTTCCATCGACCCTCGTGGCCCGAGCGGCGGCGGTACTTCTGGTCCGATGTTAACGGGTCAGGCACTGATCAATGCACAAACGTCATTTACTGAAAGATTAGTTCAATCAACTTTAGAGGCATCTGAAAATATGCTAGCAAGTGATTATGGGTTAACTGTTAGTGGAAAAACAATGACACTTTCGTATATTACCGACTCGTCTAGTGGAATGGTTGCACGTGTTTGGCCGAGTTCAAATCCAACTATGGAAATAGATAATGCAGACTTTTTTACTGAAGGAAGTCTTTGGATTGATGAAGATCGAATTGTTGCACATGAAATGGTTCATGCCGTGATGGCTGCTTCAGGTATAAATATGGATAGTATGCCAGATTGGTTTATAGAAGGAAGTGCAGAATTTTTACCAGGTGCAAAGGAACGGCTAGAGGGAAGCGTCAATATCTTAGGTGTACAAAATACAATTAATATGATTACTTCATCAACGAAGGGATCACACTTTTATTCAGCTGGTTATGCGGCGACAATTTATCTTGACCAAAAACTACGACAGTCAGGAAATTCAGAAGGGTTAAAAAACTTACTTGAATATATGCAAAGTAATCCATCGAAGACATTCGAACAAGCAATGAAAGACAAAATGAACAATCAAAGTTATAGTTTGTCAACTTTCGTTAATGATTTTAAAGCAAATGGAGCAAGTGTCGTTCAAAATGTTTTAACAAATGCTGGAGTTGGAGCGATTTCTGAAATTACTGGTCTAGATGGTGATGGGAATTTAGTTTTCGGAAGCCCAAAAACGAATGAAACCATTGTTCCGGATACGACAAATAAAATTGATAGTAATGGGTTTAATTATGTATTTAAAAATAACACACATTATACAGATGACATGTTAGCCTCTATTTTATTTAGTAACTACTTGCCAACGATAGATGAAGGGGGCGATATGAAGTTACAGCTCGGTGCAAATGAAGGGCAAAATATGAATATAACGATGCCAACAATTACAACAGACGCATTAGGTTTAAACGAAGTAGATATCGAGGTATTACCTGAACATTCAATTACACTGTTAGACAATGCAATAGGAGCATTATCTCATGAACGATCAAAGCTTGGTGCAATTCAAAATCGTTTAGAACACGCCTATGAAAATGTTGTAAATACATCTGAAAACTTAACAGCCGCCGAATCCCGTATTCGTGACACGGACATGGCAAAAGAAATGATGAACTTTACAAAACAAAATATTTTAATGCAAGCAGCCCAATCCATGTTATCGCAAGCCAATCAGCAGCCTCAAGGCGTTCTACAATTACTTGGTTAAATTAATAAAAAAATATTTATAAAAACTATTAAACTATTTTTGATAAAGACGATATTAAATATGTAAGGCAGACGAACTAGTTTCAAAGCCTGACGTTCCACATGGATGTGGATTATCATATAAAATTCAAGGAGGAATTCCAAATGAGAATTCAACACAACATTTCAGCTTTAAACACACACCGTAACCTTTCTGCCAACAATACTCAAGCTTCTAAAAATCTTGAGAAATTAGCTTCAGGTTACAAAATTAATCGTGCTGGTGACGATGCTGCTGGTTTAGCAATTTCTGAAAAAATGCGCGGGCAAATTCGTGGTCTTGACATGGCATCTAAAAATGCTCAAGATGGTATCTCTTTAATTCAAACTGCTGAAGGAGCACTTAATGAGACTCACGCAATCCTTCAACGTATGCGTGAATTAGCTGTTCAATCTGCAAACGATACTAATACTGATGATGACCGTACAAAACTTCAAGAAGAAGTTCAAGCATTAAGAACAGAAATTAATCGTATTTCTACTGACACTGAGTTTAATACTCAAAAATTATTAGATGGTAGCTATTCTGGAACGATTCATATTGGAGCAAATGCATCTCAAAGCTTAACTGTATCAATTACTCAAGCAGATGATACAACTTTACAAATTGATTCTGAAGATATCTCAACTCAATCAGGAGCTAATACAGCTATTACTGCATTCGATAATGCAATTAAAGCAGTTTCAACAAGTCGTTCAAATTTAGGTGCTATTCAAAACCGTTTAGAACACACTATTAATAATTTAGGAACAACTTCTGAAAACTTAACAGCTGCTGAATCTCGTATCCGTGATACAGACATGGCGAAAGAAATGATGGGCTTCACTAAGAATAATATCTTAATGCAAGCTGCTCAATCGATGTTAGCTCAAGCTAACCAACAACCACAAGGCGTACTTCAATTATTAGGTTAATAGGTTAATTTGAAGTCAAAAGCCCTTAGCTAAAATTAAAATGTACCCTATAAGATAGACACTTAAAAAAGTCTCTCTTATGGGGTATTTTTATTTATAATGAAACACAACTACAACTAGATGGAGCAGAACTTATGTCAAAAAGATTATTTACCGATCACGAACAGAATTTACTCAAGAAACATCCTTATGTCAAAGCAGTTAGTGAAAAAGCAGTGGCCATTAAAGAGTATGAAGAGGGAAAATTTTCACGTCAAATTTTTGAAGATGCAGGATTTGATATTGAAATCGTAGGGATTGAACGTGCTAAATCTGCTTTAAAACGTTGGCGTGCTGCTTATAGAGAGAATGGTGCTGCAGGTCTTGAGGACTCACGTAAAAACCATTCTGGACGTCCACTCGAGCGTGAATTAAGTATAGAAGAAAAGTATGCAAGATTAGAAGCACAAAACGCTTTATTACGTGCTGAAAACGAGTTATTAAAAAAGATCGATTTAGCAGAAAGGTTGTTGGTGAAGAAAAAGAAAGTTTAACATCCGAACAGAAATTTCTCTTAATCGATTATGTCATTGAAAAGTATAGCTTAAATCGCATGGTGAGTTATCTTTGTGAATTAGTTGGCGTCTCTCGATCTGGTTACTATCGTTACTTTTCAGAAGAAGGTCAACTTAATAGACAAGCCCGTAATCAAGCAGATGAAGAAGTAAAGGAAATTATATTAAAAGCGTTCAATTTCCGCCGTCGTAAAAAAGGTGCACGTCAAATTAAAATGACGTTAAAAAATCAATATCAAATTACATATAACTTAAAACGAATTCGTCGCATTATGAAAAAATTTAATATTGTTTGTCCTATTCGAAAAGCGAATCCGTATCGAAGAATGGCTAAAGCAACGAAAGAACATAGAACATTACCAAACTTATTAAATCGTGAATTTAAGCAAGGTATCGCTGGAAAAGTATTATTAACAGACATCACTTATTTAAGTTATGGAACAGGAAAACGTGCCTATTTATCTACCATTAAAGATGCCGAAACCAATGGAATTCTAGCATATGAAGTGTCTGACAAAATAACACTAGATATCGCTTTGAATACCGTAAGGAAATTAAAGAAGAGTGGTAGAAAACTAGTTAATGGTGCATTCATCCACTCAGATCAAGGGGTTCATTATACCAGTCCCCAATTCCAGAAACTTGTGAAGAAAGTGGGATTAGGTCAGTCAATGTCACGTCGTGGGAACTGTTGGGATAACGCACCACAAGAATCGTTCTTTGGTCATTTAAAAGATGAAACAGATTTGAAATCATGCGAAGCATTAGGCGATGTAAAACAAGAGATTAAGAGTTATATGACCTACTACAATCATTATCGAGGTCAATGGAACTTAAAAAAGATGACGCCTGCACAGTACAGACATCATCTTTTACAAGTTGCTTAAGAACTTTTTTTAAAATGTTCTTTACAAAGGGTACACTTTAAAATTAGCTAAGGGTTTTTTAGATTATTTCATTGATGTTCATGAAAAGATGTCGATATATTTAATGAAATAAAATATAGAATAGTAAGGTGAGGGTAACTGGTATGAGTGAAATAATTTTAGAGGTAATCGAAAGTTATAATCAGTATTTAGATAAAGTGGTAAATGGAAGTACTACTATTGCAGATTTACTTAGAACAGAACGAATTTCTGATGCGATGAATATCATATTGGATTTTACAGAAGGAATGGGATGGCTTACTGATGTGAGTATTTTATTAAAACAAAATGACGTCTCAATAAATTTGAGAGTAGAACAGATTCATGAATTTTTAATTGAAATTAATACCGGACTTATAAATCAAGATTATGTCCTAGTTGCTGATATGTTTGAATATGAGATAGCACCTTTTTTTGAAAGTGTAGAACCTATAAATACAGTTTCTGATTAATGAATTGATCTACAACCTACTGACTAATGAAATTTTAAAAAATACCAGATTACTGATTGCAAATGTTAATATAATAACAAATATAAGTAGTTTGGAAAAGTCAATTAATCACTGTGTATAGTCCAAATTATTTAAGAGTTTAGTAATAATTAAATTTATAAAAAAACTGAAAACCTATTTTAAATGGGTTTTTCTTTATTATTGTAGAATTTAGTCGATATATTCTTTAGCAGAGAAAGGTATACTATATATACTTTTATACATATTGAACGAAGTAAAAGATTGGAGTATTACAATGAATATACTTGAAAATAAAACAGTTCTCGTTACAGGTGGAACAGGCTCATTTGGAAAGAAGTTTGTTAAAAGGGCATTAGAGCAAAATGTGAAAAAAGTAATTATCTTTAGCCGTGACGAACTGAAACAATACGAACTGAAGCAAGAGTTTGATGATAATCGTCTTCGTTTTTTTATAGGAGATGTACGAGATAAAGATCGCTTAGTTCGAGCGTTTGATGGTGTGGATTATGTTATTCATGCTGCAGCAATGAAACATGTAGATGCATGCGAATACAACCCTTTTGAGGCCGTGAAAACGAATATTCATGGAGCACAAAATATTATCGAAGCTTCAATAGACCGCGGTGTAGAGAAGGTAATTGCTTTGTCTACAGATAAAGCGTGCAGCCCAGTAAATTTATATGGCGCAACAAAACTAGCTTCCGATAAGCTATTCGTTGCAGCTAATGCATACGTAGGGGATAAAAAGACAAGCTTTTCAGTTGTACGTTATGGAAATGTTATGGGAAGTAGAGGCAGCGTCGTCCCTTTCTTTAAAAAAATTCGTCATACCGGTGTTCTAACAGTTACAGATGAACGTATGACGAGATTCTGGATTACATTAGAACAGGGTGTGCAGTTTGTAATCGACAATTTAGAACGTATGCATGGCGGTGAAATTTTCGTACCTAAAATTCCAAGTATGAAAGTGGTTGATTTAGCAAAAGCAATCGGACCAGAATGTGATATCAAAATAATCGGTATTCGTCCGGGTGAAAAGTTACATGAAGCAATGATCATGGAAGATGACGCTCGACACACCGTAGAATTCGATGATTATTACGTTATTCAGCCAGAGTTCCCTTGGTGGTCAAAATCATTCGCTAAAGGTGGAAAGGAATTACCAGATGGTTTTGCTTATACAAGTGATTCAAATAATGATTGGTTAACAATCGAACAATTAAGAGAATTGGCAGGAGACATGTAATGATTGCAGTTATTGGGGGAGCAGGCTATATTGGCTCGCATACAGTTAAATATTTAAGTCAACAAGGAAAAGATGTGGTTGTATTTGATAATTTAAGTACAGGACATCGTGAATTTGTACCGTCGTATATTCCTTTTGTAAAAGGCGATTTAGCAAATAATAACGACTTACATCATCTGTTCGCAACCTATCCAGATATTCATACTGTTATTCATTTTGCTGCTTTTGCTTATGTAGGAGAATCTGTTCAAGAGCCGGCAAAATATTATCGAAATAATGTAGTGAACACTATTAATTTGTTAGATTCGATGCTTGAACATAATGTGAAAAATATCGTGTTTTCATCAACTTGTGCAACATATGGCAATCCAATTGAGTGGCCGATATCAGAAGAACATCCACAAAATCCAATTAATCCTTATGGTAGAACAAAATTAATGATGGAACAAATTATGGAGGATTATTCACGTGCATACGGATTAAAATATGTCGCATTACGTTACTTCAATGCTGCTGGAGCTGATGTGGATTGCGAAATTGGAGAATGGCACGAACCAGAGACACATTTAATCCCTTTAATTTTAGATGTAGCAATAGGGAAACGTGAATCCATTTCTGTATTTGGCTCTGACTTTAATACACCTGATGGTACTTGCATTCGAGATTATATCCATGTAACAGATTTAGCTGATGCTCATAGTCGAGCAGTAGACTTTTTACTTCAACAGAGTGGCAATTTAAAGTTGAACCTTGGAAATGGGGAAGGATTTTCTGTATTAGATATCATTCACGCTGTGGAGGAGATTACAGGAAAGATCATTAAAAAAGACATGGTTGAACGACGTGAAGGAGATCCTGCAAAGTTGATTGGTTCTGCTGAAAAAGCAAAACAAATTTTAGGGTGGCAACCAAAGTTTAAATTAGACGATATTATTGCATCTGCATGGCATTGGCATGTGAAGAATTTTGGAGGTACAAAATGAAACGTATATTAGTAACAGGGGGAGCAGGGTTCCTTGGTTCTCATTTAATTGATCGATTAGTGGAGCAAGGTCATGAAATAGTTTGCCTTGATAATCTTCAAACGGGGTCTTTACAAAATGTTAAACATTTAGAGGGACAAATTACTTTTATCCAGCATGATATAACAGAACCATTACCAGAAATGGGGATGTTCGATGAGATTTATAACTTAGCTTGTCCTGCAAGTCCAGTACATTATCAAGCCAATCCAGTACATACATTTAAAACAAGTGTTCTGGGCGCATTAAATCTGCTTGAATTAGCACGCAAAACAAATGCTAAAATTTTCCAAGCTTCTACTTCTGAAGTTTATGGGGATCCATTAGTACATCCGCAACCTGAACATTACTGGGGACATGTCAACCCTATTGGAATCCGAAGTTGTTATGATGAAGGGAAACGTGGAGCAGAAACATTATTTTTTGATTATGCTCGTATGTATGATGTTGAAATAAAAGTTGTACGAATTTTTAATACATATGGTCCAAGAATGGATCCAAGAGATGGACGTGTAGTTAGTAACTTTATCGTTCAATCGTTACAAAATAAACCATTAACAGTATATGGAGATGGTAAGCAAACACGTTCATTTTGCTATGTGGACGATTTAATTGAAGGATTCATTAGAATGATGGCAACCCCTAAGGAAATCCAAGGCCCAATTAATTTGGGAAATCCGAATGAATTTACCATGCTCGAGCTTGCAGAAAAGGTGTTATTATTAACAGAAAATGAAGCGTTATTAAAATTTGAACCACTTCCACAGGATGATCCAAAACAACGGCAGCCAGTTATAGACGAAGCTAAGAAGCTGTTAAATTGGGAGCCGAAAGTAATGTTAAACGAAGGGTTAAAAAACACAATTACATATTTTAAAGAAAAGGTATGAGTTGATATGTCGAAAAAAGTACGAAAAGCAGTAATACCAGCTGCAGGTTTAGGAACACGTTTCTTACCTGCAACAAAGGCCCAACCGAAAGAAATGCTGCCAATCGTTGATAAACCAACTATTCAATTTATAGTAGAAGAAGCAGTGGCTTCTGGAATTGAAGATATCATTATTATTAGCGGCCGAAATAAACGTTCGATTGAAGATCATTTTGATAAAACTTACGAACTTGAAGAGCTTCTTGCACAAAAAGGAAAATGGGATGAGCTAGAAGAGATTCAGTCGATTTCAAACTTAGCAAATATCCATTATATTCGACAAAAAGAAACAAAAGGGTTAGGTGACGCAATTTATTGTGCACATCGTTTTATCGGGAACGAACCGTTTGCAGTATTATTAGGCGATATAATATTAAAAACAGAAAAACCTGCACTTGCACAGTTAATTGAAACTTATGAAAAGGAAGAAGCTTCAGTAATTGGTGTACAAGCTGTTTCGATGGATGTAGTTCATCAATATGGAGTAATTGATCCAATTGGAAAAATTGTTAGAGGACAACCTATTGAGGTGAATGGTTTTGTTGAAAAACCAAATAGAGATGTGGCACCTTCAAATTTAGCTATAATGGGTCGCTATGTATTAACACCAAATGTATTTAGTGCTTTAAAAGCTACTACTCCTGGAGCAGGGGGAGAAATTCAATTAACAGATGCTATTGAATTACTAAATAAAAGTGAGAGAATCGTTGCCCATGATGTTGTAGGACAACTTTATGATATTGGTAGTAAATTTGGTTTTGTTCAAGCAACAATCGATTTTGCATTAGAACGTCCAGAATTACGTAAAGAAGTTCTTTCCTACTTAGAACAAATTGTACAAAAGGTGGAAATGAAATGACGAATGTTGCTGTTATTGGAACGGGCTACGTTGGGCTAGTTACGGGAGTTGTTTTATCTGAAATAGGTCATACGGTAACGTGTATTGATATAGATGAAAAGAAAGTAGAAATGATGAAGCAAGGGAAATCTCCTATATATGAGCCCGGATTAGATGAATTATTAGTAAAAAATATTTCTAAAAACCGATTATATTTTACTACAAACCATAAAGAAGCCTTTGCTAATTCAGAGATAGTATTGATTGCAGTAGGCACACCACAAAGTGAAAGTGGTGCTGCAGATTTACAATATATTAAACAAGCTGCAAAAGATATTGCACACAATGTTACAAATGATACAGTTGTAGTAGTTAAAAGTACAGTACCGATTGGAACAAATGATTTAGTAGAAAATATTATTCAAGAAAACTTAGTAGCAAATGTTAAAGTAGATGTTGTGTCAAATCCAGAGTTTCTTCGAGAAGGACATGCTATTCATGACACGTTCCACGGTGATCGTATTGCTATTGGAGCAGAATCAAAAGAAGCAGGGGATAAGGTTGAAGAATTGTTTGCACCTTTAAATGTGCCAATTGTACGTACAAATCGCCGTAGTGCGGAAATGATTAAATATGCAGCAAATGCATTTTTAGCTGTAAAAATTAGTTATATTAATCAAATTGCAAATCTTTGTGAACAACTTGGGGCAGATGTAGATGCAGTAGCGGATGGGATTGGAATGGATCATCGAATTGGACGAGCATTTTTAAACGCAGGTCTTGGATATGGTGGATCTTGTTTCCCAAAAGATACAGAAGCGTTAGCTTACTTAGCTAGAGAAAATGAAGTGGATTTGAGTATCGTTGAGGCTGCTATACTAGCAAACCATAGACAAAGTGAAATGTTCACTAAAAAAATAATAGATAAATTCCAAGGAAATATTGAAGGAAAAACGTTAGCTATTCTAGGTGTTGCTTTTAAACCGAACACAGATGACATACGAGAAGCCCCATCACTAAAAATTATTTCAAGCTTGTTAAAGCAAGGAGCAAAAGTGAAAGTTTTTGATCCTGTTGTAAAAGACCTAGGATACATAAACCCATCTATTGAATATTGTGATTCTGTAAGTGATTGTATAACAGATGTAGACGCAACATTATTAGTAACAGAATGGCAAGAATTTATTGATTGTGACTGGGAAGCATTAATCAAATACCCTAAAGTACCACTATTACTTGATGGAAGAAATGCTTTATCTATTGAAAGATTGTCAATATTTGGTTGGGATATTGATAGGATTGGAATAGTACCAAAATTAAAGTAATGACTTAATAAGGAAAGGTGATCTTATTGAGCAAAATTGAATTCAATTTACTAGAAAGTCGAAATGGATTTCCAATTATTGAAGCAAATGTAGAAGGGAAACCCTTCCTGTTACACAGCAAATATGATCCGATAAAAGAGGCCGAGCGATTTATTGACTCTTGGCACGAAAAAATTGAAGCAGCTGATTACATCCTTTTTTATGGTGCTGGAATGGGGTATCATATTAAGGCTTTTTTCGAAAGATACCCTGAGAAAATTGCTTCTGTCTATGAGCCGTTTGAAGAGATTTCTTATTTAACAGTTCAAAATAAAAGTGTAACAAAATTCCCTTTCTCTTTATTAGAACATTATGTTGTTCAAACAGAAAAACAAGTGACATTACAAACGTTATCTGTTTTTAATACGGATTTAAATCATAAGTTTGAAATGATTGTTTTACCTAGCTACGGAAAATTGCAAGATGATAGATTAAAAAAATTTATAGATATATTCAAAAAATTAGTAGATACAAAAAAAGGAAACATAGCTTCTGCGTTTGCTTATTCAAGAAGATGGACAATCAATGCGCTTATGAACTTGCCAAAAACATTAGAGCATCCGAACTTCCTAGTTGAAAAAAAACAATATTTCAAAGGAAAACCGGCTATTATTGTAAGTGCAGGTCCAAGTTTAAGTGAAGAAATTGAGAATTTACGTAAAATCAAAATAGAGGGTTCGGCTTATATATTTGCTGTAGGTTCAGCTTATAAAGCATTAATAAAAGAAGATATTTACCCTGATGCGATTTGTACGTATGACCCTCAAAATCATAATTACACGATATTTAATGAGTTAGTAGAAAATAAAATCGATACTATCCCAATGATTTATGGGACAACAGTTGGATTTGAAACGGTGGATTATTATAAGGGACCAAAACTTTATTTCCCAGTATCACAAGATAAGTTAACAGTTCATTTCCATAATGATCCACAGGTTATCGTGTATGATGCAACAACAATCGCAATTGTTACACTGCAACTGTTAAATCTGCTGGAAGTAAGCAAAGTAATTTTAGTTGGGCAAAATCTTGCATTAAAAAAAGATAAGTACTATGCAGAAGGAATTAAACGATACGACGAAAAGAAAAAAGAAGCATCCGATAACACTGCTAACGAAAAAGATTTGGAACAAACATTCGAAGTAGAAGATGTACACGGTGGAATGGTCTTAACAAATGACGAGTTTAGACGAATGAAAAATGATATGGAAAACTATTTGTCATTAATGGAGATTCCAGTTATTAATACTACAAATGGTGGAGCAGCCATTAAAGGGACAATCTTTAAACCTTTAAATGAGTTAATGAAAGAAGAATTAAATGCTAAGGTAGTAGTAGAAGATTGGTGGAAGAATGAGTCTAAGAATTCATCAGATGTATTAAATAAATCTTTTTTAAGAAAGTATCGTAAAGCATTTGAAAGTTTTGAACAGCAAGATAATGAATTACAGAAATTTTTGACTGAATTCAATCAAGCTCTCCCTACGTTGGAAGACAATCAAATTCAGCGAAAACTTGAAAAATTCGATGAGCTATTTCAAAAATTTCATTCGAATGAATTTTATTTGACAACCATATTCCCAATTGTACAATTAGCTTTTGAAAAATTAAAAAGTGAAAACCAATTAATTGTGGCAATGGCTAACTTAAAAAAGAAAGTGCAGAAGATTAGTGAAGTTTATACTTCTTATCTTCAACAATGTCGACAGAAATATTTAGATGTTGCACCAATCGTAAGCAATTACACCCTGTTAGAACTGTGTAAAGAAAAGAATTATGTAGCAACATCGGGAGTTTTCCATTACGAGGGAGAATGGAACAAAAGATTCCCTCCTGAAAAAGAAACAATGCCAGAAGATTTGACTGAAGAAGAACAAGAAGCATGGCAAAAACAAAAAAAATTAGAGGATAAAATTGACTTCCCAATCCCACTATTTGTTGATACAAAACAAAAGGGCGCAAAATTACAATTCCGTTTCAAAGGTACAAGATTATCGTTATTTGGTTTAAATCTTACTAACCAAATACTAAAGTTAAATATTCAAATTGATAATAAAAATCGAATTATAACAATTGGTGAAAATGAGTTGGAAACAACAGAAGGATATATCCGAAAGGGTATTTTCTCTGTAGTAAACTTAAAGAATACAATTCACCATGTCACAATTGAAGTGCTTTCTGATAATCCCAACTTTTTATTTGAAGGAATTGAAATCGATGATTCTAGCTCTAGTCGTGCTTACCATATTCATGAAGTTGAGCGAGTGGAAGAATTAGAGGTTGGTAAACGAATTCGATGTCATTATAGAGCACCTTATAATACAGTTGGAGAATTTATTGGACTAGGAGATGAAAAAGCTAGTTTCTTGCCGGTTGAAGCATGTGCTGAGCCAGAAGGGGATTTTTACTTTATTATGGTCGATGAGATTGATGGGGAGAAGAAGTTAATTGCAGATCGGAATGTGCAGAACGAAATTTCATGGTTAAATATTGCGAAAAGAATAAATAATTGCCATTTAGAAGATTGTCTAATGACACTTCCTTCTGGTGGTATTAATGCAGATGATAGAAAAAATGATTGGTTTAAATTTATTGAGTCAAATGCAAAAATTGATTGGAATTTGATAGATGGTTTAACTAGTTGGTGTATTGATCGAGTTGAAAATAAGAAGGAAAGTGTTGCTATAAGAGGGCGATACTATGGTGCAGGTCAATGGTGGGGAAATTCAGGACATTATTGGCATGTTAGCGGTAACTTGAGCAATCATTGGCCTTCAAATGGATTTAGACCTATTTTTATACTAAACAAAAAGAAAGGTTAAAATAATATTATGAAGAAATTCATTTTTTTTGGTGCTTCTAAATTAGGTGAACTAGCATATTTCTCATTAAAAGATAAAATAGAGATTTCATACTTCTCTGACAACGATGAAACGAAGTGGGGTTCTGAATATTATGATATACCAATTATTTCTCCTTATGAATTACAAAAAATACAAAAAGGCAATAAGGAGGTAAATATACTAATAACGAGTTCATATCATAAGGAAATATACTTGCAACTTAAAAATATGGGTTTAAATAATATACAAATATTTGATATTCAGAGTAGTATTTTAAACCCTGATGAAGTAAATAATGGTAAACAAATTTCAGAAATTTTTTTTACTAAGTATGGTATTAAAAGTAATAATAAGTTGTTCTCTAGTACATTTTTTAATAAATTCAAAGGGAAAAAAGTAACTTTAAAAATAGACGATTTGAACTTAGGAATTGACGGGTTAAATGATAAATATACTCTAGCCTATAGGAAAGTTCAAAATTCACCACATTATGAATTAATGTTGTACTTGCATAATAATTGGGCATTACAAAATTGTGAATATATAAAAAGACTTAGCATTGGAACACTAGATTTAAGGGAAGCGCAAATTGTAAATGATGAATTTTTGGATTATACAAGGGAAAAGTATGAGGAAAGAGTTAATTTACTTAATTTAGAACTATTAGAACCTATTAAAGTTGCAAAAATAAACAACAATTGGTTCATTATTGATGGGAAACATCGGGCAGCTTTGCATTGTTTGAGGGGATATAGAACTATCAATGCAGTCGAAGTAACCGAAATTATGTATGATAGTTTTAATTTTTGGATCTATAAGTTAATGAAAAATAAAGAAGCGGAATATAAAAAAAACTTATCCTTATTTGAAGGACTTTATTACTAAATAATTTGCAAAAGAAAGATGGGATTAACAAATGTATAAGAGTATAAGTGAAATTGTAAGAAGTTTAGAAGAATCACCTATCGAAAATGGTGGTAATATCTATCATCCGATACCTTTTGAAGAATTTAATAATTTAAAAACTAGTACTGATAATATTGAATTTTTGAAAAAATGGGCAATTATCAAATCTAAGATAGACGAATTATTTGGTGAAAAATTGAAAGAAATTAGTGTATTAGATATTGGTTCAAATGGTGGATTTTTTACTTTCTCACTTTCAAAAGAAGTAGCTAATGTAACTGCCTTTGAATCTCATCCTCGTTATGGAGAAATTGGGAAGTCTTTAACTAAAATAAAAAAAATAAATAATGTTGAATGGCATAATGAGAATTTTAATTTAGAGAAAATCAAAAATGAGACATATGATATTACATTGATGCTAAGTGTTTTTCAATGGATTGCTAGGGGGGGAGAAAATTTAGAAGAAAGTTTAGAATTATTAAAGGAAATTTCAAAAAGAAGTAAGTATTTAGTCTTTGAGCTTGGATTTAACTCAGGAAAATCTTGTTTAACTACTCAAAATCCGGACCATTTTGATGAACTTATTAAAATGCTAAAAAGAGGTACTATTTATAATAACTTTGAATTAATAGGAAAGAGTAACTTTTGGCATGATAAAGAAAGATTTATAGTTTTATGCTATTAATACATCTTAATTCGGACTTATGGAGTTGATATTTTTGGAGAAAATACACATAGTATTGGCGCCAGATAATAATTATGTGGTTCCAGCATGTGCGGTTATCACCTCGGTATTGGAGAATAATACCAGTGGTTCTAGTATACATTTTTATATTTTAGATAATGATATATCAAATGAAAATAAAAAAAATTTAGATATGGCTATCAAAAAAAATAATTTAACTTCATTAAGTTATTTACAGATCAATTCAAGTCTAATTGAAGGTAAGGTTGTTAATGGGCATATTTCAGAAGCTGCTTATTATAGAATATTATTACCACAAATACTTTTTGAAATAAAAAAAGTAATTTACTTAGATTGTGATGTAATAGTAAAAAAAGATATAAAACAATTATGGGATATTAATATCGATGATTATGCAATTGCGGCAGTAGGAATTAAAGATTTCTCTCACAGCTCTATAATTGGTTTGCCGAGCGACGCCCCTTATTTTAATTCTGGAGTTATGCTTATGAATTTGAAAAAATGGAGAGAAGAGAATTTGTTAGAGAAGGTATTAAATTTTATAAGAAATAATCCAGATAAATTACTCCTATGGGATCAAGATGCACTAAATGCAGTGCTTTATAATAATTGGTTGGAGTTAGATATAAAATGGAATGTAAGAACTGTTATTTTTACTTTAGATAAAGGGATGTTAAAACTTTCAAGTGGCGAACTTCAAGATATAAGACATAATCCATATATAATTCATTATACAACAGAGTCTAAACCATGGCATTTTTTAAATAATCATCCATTAAAAAAGGAATTTTTTGAATACCTAGATAAAAGTGGTATAAGTTACATTAAATATCCCGAAGAAAAAGTATTAAAATCAAAGATAATATTATTTGGTACTGGAAGAAATTCTGAAAATATCACCAAACTTTTAAATGAATATAATTTTCCTGTATTTACTTATTTGGATAATAATAAAGAGAATCATGGGAAGTTATTTTTAAATAGAGAGGTTCTTAATCCTGAAATGTTTGAAAAAACAAATGATTCTTATATTATAATTGCAAGCCAATATTACAATGAAATTTCTATTCAATTACAGAATAAAGGTTTAATAAAAAATAAGGATTACTTTTGCTCCCTTCATGATATAACTAAAATTAGTCAAAATTCAAATCACTAGATTAAGCTAATTCATTAATATATGTATAAGTATGTTTATTCTAATTTGCTAGATATGTTAAATAATGTAACAATATATTGGAATTCAATTTATACATAAACAATATAAATTTCTAGTAGGAGGAATTTATGTGACAACTCCAAGTATAAGTGTAGTTATGCCTGCATATAACCGTGCAAAATATATAGAAGCGGCTATTGATAGTGTTTTAATGCAAACATATAAGGATTTTGAATTAATCATTGTAGATGATGGTTCAACAGATCAAACGGTTGATATTATTCAAAATTATAGCGATCCACGAATTAGATTAATTAAGCATGAAACTAACAAAGGTGTTGCAGCAACAAGAAATACTGGTTACAGAAACGCTCTAGGGGAATTTATTGTAATCGCAGATTCGGATGATATAAATTTACCAACGAAATTTGAAGAGCAAGTAAATTACTTAGATTTGCATCAAGATATTTCTGTTGTAGGCTGTCACTATCAACATTTTAGTAATATGGATTTTTTAGATAAATGGGAATTTCACGAAGACGATAAATATATTAAATCCATGAGGTTATTTTGGAATCACCAAGCCCCAGCCTCAATGTTTAGAAAAGAGAGAATTGAAAAACTAGGATTACTTTTACATGATGAAAGTTATCTAGCAGCAGTAGATAGTGAATGGTTTTCAAAAATGCCTAATAGTATTAAATTTGCGAATATCCCCAAAGTACTTTACTTGTATAGAAGACACGAGGATCAGTTTACGAAAGATGGAAAGCGTGATAGTTTACAAAGAAATTATGTGGATAAGATAAGGAAAGAGATGCTCTTTAAAACTGGGGCAAACCCAACAAAAAGAGAAGTTCAAACACATTATATACTCTGTGAATTTGAAAGTTTTTTGGAAAATGATATTAGTTTTGAGGAAATAAGAAAATGGATAGAAAAATTAGTAAAAGCTAATTTAGAAAGTAACTTTAATGATCCTTCTGTTTTTTTACAGATAATCACAGAGAGGTTTTATTATTTATGTAATCATTATAATTATTTAGGTATTGAAGTATGGGATGCTTGGGAGAAGTATGCGTATCGACATATTATTAATTACGATAGAGTTATGGTGGAAAGTAAAATAATAAAAGAAAAAATAAGGAATAAAAAAGTAGCTATTTTTGGCACACTTAGTAGTGCTAATTTTGTATTTAATAAGTTATATAACCTAAATATGAAGGTTGATTTCTTTATTGATAATTATTGGTCTTACCCAAATCCTTCAATAAATAATATTCCAGTTTATAGTATAGATATTTTGAAAGAGGAAACAATTGATGTAATTATTGTATCTAATACCTCAAGTAGAAAATACATTATAAAAGAATTTCTAAATAATAACTTTCCAAATATTACAGTACTTTTGATTGAAGACCTTTCTTAAACAGAATCGGTTTTTCTTCATAACAAAGGATGGTTTATGTGCCTAAAATAAGTGTTATTATGCCTGTCTACAACAGAGAAGCTTATATCAACGATGCTATAGATAGTGTTTTAAATCAAACATATCAGGATTTTGAATTAATAATCATCGACGACGGATCAACTGACAATACAATTAATCAAATAAACTCTTATGATGATTCAAGAATAGTATTAATTAAACATGATAGTAATAAAGGTATTTCTGCTGCAAGAAATACGGGATTAAGACATGCTAAAGGGGAGTTTATTGTTAACTCAGATTCAGATGATATAAATTTACCTACAAAATTCGAAGAACAATTATATTTCCTTGAAAAGAATCAAGAAATGGATATTGTAGGTTGTCATTATCAACATTTCTCTGAGGAAGGATTAGGGGAAATATGGTATTTCCCCGAAGATAATGATTATATTAAAGCTAATAGGTTACTTTGGAATCAACAAGCACCGACCTCTATGATACGTCGAAAAAAAATTGAAGATAAAGGTTTGCTTTATTATGATGAATTTTTTAGTTCAGCAGAGGATACAGAATTTTTTAATAGAATGCCAGATGATGTGAAAATGACAAATATACAGAAAGTTTTATATTTGTATCGTAGGCATAATGCTCAAGTTACATTAGATTTAGAGGACACTCCCCAAAAGCGTTTAGTTAATCTTGCACGTATTAAACTTCTAAATGAAATGGGTCTGTACCCTTCTGAACATGAAATTAAAGTTCACTATTCACTTTGTGATTTCAACAGTTTAGTAAAAAATAAAATTAAATTTAGTGAAGTGAGAAATTGGACTGAAAAACTAATTACATATAATAATCTTAACTATTTTTATAATATGAATCTTTTTAAGAATATTTATGCTAGTCAATTTTTCCGTTTGTGTGATTATTATTCGTATAAAGGAAAAGAAATCTGGGATGACTGGGAAAATTTTGAATATAAAAAACGAACACCAGCATACGAAGTTTTTGATATGGAAAAGGTGCTTCAAATTCTCCAAAACAAGAAAATAGCGATATTAGGGACTCTTTACAGTACTTACAATTTAATTCGAACATTAGAAGTAGTAAAAATACCAATATCCTACTTAATTGATAATAAAATCGGTGATCAAGGTTTGAGAATGAATAATTTACCAATATATAAATTAGATAATATAAAAGAAAATCGTATAGATACTCTTATTTTGGGAATATTATCTGATAAGAAATATGATATCAAGAATGAGATAGAAGAGAATTATAATATAGAAGTAATTTTATTTGATGACTTAATCTAAGTAGGTGGATATTGTGAATTATAAAAATGACCTAGTTTTATCAAAAATAAATATTGAAGATTATGAGATGTTTAGCTTAGATATCTTTGATACACTTCTCTTTCGAATGTGTGCACGACCTGAAGATATATTTACTAAAGTTGGAGAACTAGCGATAGATAAATTTGGTGATGCCTTTGGATATTCTTCTAAAACTTTTAGAGAGGTTCGGAAGTTAAGTGAGCAAAAAGCAAGAAAAGTATATTTAAATAAAAATGAAATTAACTACGATAATATCTATGAATTCATGCCATTTGATGGTGAAATTAGAGAGTATTTAAAAAAAATAGAGCTTGAAGTAGAGAAGGAAAATATTTTTTTAAATGAATCTGTCTATTCTTTTATTAGAGAATGTTATAGTAAAGGTCGAAAAATTATTCTTGTTTCAGATATGTATTTATTTCGTGAACAAATAGAGGACATATTGAAGCATACAAATTTAGATTTAGAAATGATTCACAATATTTATGTTTCTTCTGAAAATAATGAAACAAAACATAATGGTAACTTATTTAAACTTGTTTTAGAAGATTACTCTTATGTACCATCTAATAGAATACTTCATATAGGTGATAATTACTATGCGGATTTTCTTCAGGCCAGGGAAAATAAAATGCATGCAGTTTACTACCCACCAATAATCGAGGATTATCTTAGTATCTATCAATTAGAGGAGAAAATTTCAGATGAGTGTGCTAACAATATTCGATCTTTAAGAAAAATAGTTTCCCATACAGCAAAATATAGTGGAGATGACCTTGCATTATACAAAATTGGTTCGGAAGTATACGGACCTTTTTATTCTGCTTTTGCTGAATGGGTAGTGGAACAAGCTATACAGAAAGATATAAAAAAAGTATTACCTTTAATGCGTGAAGGAATGCTATTATCAACACTTATAAAAAAAATAGTAGATGATCGGAAACTTGATATTGTAGTTACCCCAACATATATATCAAGAAAAGCGTCTTATTTACCGTCAATTAAGGAATTAACAGAAAAACATATTGATGAAGTGCTAAAAAGGGAGAATTTAATTTTATATGATGTGTTTAATCTCTTTTTATTACCAATCGAGAATACAGAATTCGAGCATTATAAATATAATACCTTAGGAGAATGTCACTTAATAAGAAGTGAGGAACAAAGCATAACTCAAAGGTTAAAAAATTACTTCCTTCAGGATGAGCAATTTTCATCAATAAAAGAAAATATTCAAAAGCAAAAACAGTACTTAAAACAATATATTACTGAAATATCCGGTAATGAAAGTTTTATTACTGTTGATCTTGGAGGTAATGGGACAATTCAAAGTAATATTGATATTTTGTTTCCTAATAAAGCTATCCATCTATTTGTATATGGAACAGAAAAGGCCTTAGAAAAAATAATAAACGGTCAAAAAATTTTCTCTTGGATGGGATTTGAAAATGACTTTTCTAAATTGAATGAGATTTTTGCGAGACATACAGAAGTACTTGAAGCTATTACTAGTATAATGGAACCTGGAACAGACTATTATAAAAGAAATGAATTTGGAATTGTTGAACCAGTAAAAAGTTTAACAAACTATTCATACGATTGCTTTTTAAAGCAAGAAATCATTTGGAATGGAATAGCTGATTTTCAACAGTATTTTTTGAAATTAAGCCATAAAAAAATTAAACTTACCTCAAATGAATTGTTTAATATTGTAGAGAGATTTATAAGTTATCCAACTTTCAAGGAAGTAAAAAGTTTACAAAATTTCTTTTTTGAAGATCACGTTACTTATACGTCATCAAGAAAGTTAATAGAACCTTATGAAAAGGGGAAAATTAACAATAAAGATTATTATAATTTTTTATCGCATCAAAAAAAACCTAAACATGAAGAAAGGATACTTTGGCCAGAAGGAATCGTTACTTTAGATAATCCATTATATTTTCTAGACATCATTTATGGTGAAGATTCTAAGATATTTAAACATATAGTTGCCATTATAAAGGGAATTAATCTTAAATGCTATAGAAGTATTGCAATTTATGGTGCTGGCGAAATTGGTATACAAGTTTATAATATATTAAAATATTTAGATATTAAAGTTACATTATTTGTTGATAAAAATTATAAAAATATTATAAGAGAAATACCCGTTTGTGATATGTCAGGCATTCCTGAAGATATAGATTTGATTATAATAGCCTCAGTTGTATACAAAGAAGAAATTTTTAATGAATTATCATGTTATTATAAAGAAAATGCGAACAAACCTAATATTTTAAAATTACTTTAATAGATTATTCTTAGAGGGAAAATATAATGTCAATTAATATAGTATGTTCTATCAATTCGGTTTTTTTGCAACATTTTTGTGTAATGGCAATGTCTGTTGTGAGTAATACAAATCATACAATACACTTCCATATTATTAATAACGATTTAACAAATGAAGATAAGCAATTAGTAAATAAAGTTTTTAAAAAATATAATTATGTATCAGTTTCTTTTTATACTATTGAAGATAAATTATTAGAAGATATTAAAATTCAAGCAGAACACTTAACAATTCAAGCATTGTATAGACTATTAATTCCAGAAATTTTGCCCCATTCTATAAATAAAGTAATATATCTTGACTCTGATTTGTTAGTTAACAGCAATATTGCTAATTTATATGATATTGATGTTGAAGATTATTATATAGCTGCTGTAAATGAAATATTTGAACCAAGTACTATACTATTAAAATTAAATTCTTCTTTAGATTACTTTAATTCTGGTGTTATGATAATAAACTTGAAAAAGTGGAGAGAAGATGCATTTCTGCAAAAGTGTCTGGTCTTTGCCAAAAATAATCAAGATAAGCTGTTATTAGCAGATCAAGACATATTAAATGGTGTTTTAAAAGGTGAATGGAAAAGGATTCCACTTGAGTGGAATCTAGTCAAAGGTATTTGGATTGACTACCAAGAATACTGTAAACGATATTCCAAAGTATATATTGATACAATTATTGAAAAGCCCAATATTATTCATTTTACTACTCCATCTAAACCATGGCATTGGCTCTGCGATCATCCATATAAAGAAAAGTATTTTTATTATTTAAATATAACAGGCCTTTCTTATGTTAAATACCCAGAATTAAGCTATCTTAATAGTAAGAATAATATTTACATTTTTGGATCAGGGAAAGCTGGTCAGGAAACATTGAAAATATTGGAAAAGCAGAATACGAAGATTAAAGGCTTTTATGATAATAATGTTGATTTATGGGGGATTTCGGTAAATGGAATCGAGGTATATGATCCTAAAAAGTGTAAAAGTGGTCCAAATGACTTTATTATTATAGCTAGTATGTATTATAAAGATATATCAAAACAATTAAAGAATTATGGACTTAAAGAATATAAGAATTTTTGTAGAATAGAATATTTACACAAATTACAATAAGTAGGTATTATTTATTTTTATATTAAAAATATAACAATTAGAAAAGAACTGATAAAATTCAGTTCTTTTCTCGTATTTAATGAATTTAAGACATCGATAGGTGTAAAAAATTAAGGGAATTATAAATAATGGTTCTATATTATTTGTTGGGGTTTTCCTACAATTTATGAAAAAGAAAATGCACAACATCACCTATTTTTCTATACTTGAATTGACTAGAAACAAGTTGAAAAAAGTGAGTTGTGCTGTATGATGAATATTAACATGGAACTGCCAGGATTAAAAGGTGTAAATATTGAGGAAATCATTGAACAAGAAAATCGTATCCTAGTCTATATTTCAATGCCTGTAAAAGAACATATCTGTCCAATGTGTGGAGATAAAACGACTAAAATACATGATTATCGAATGCGAAAGATTGGTCACCTTTCGTTTTGGGGACGTTCAACGAAGCTGATCTATAAATGTCGTCGTTATCGTTGTCATTGTGGTAAGCGCTTTGCCGAAAGGGCCTTTTTTTCGAGCGATATCAACGATTCTCTAGAGAAGCAAATCAAGCTATGATTATTCAATCCGTGAAGTCTAAAACATTTAAAGATGCGGCAAACATTCTTGGTACATCCGTCTCAACGATTTTACGCAGATTTATCAAACAAGCCAAAGCGACATTACCTGAGGGTGTTAAATTACCAAAAGCAATTGCCATTGATGAATATAAAGGGGATACGGATGCAGGTAAATATCAGCTCATTATAGCCGATGCTGAAACACATGAACCAATTGATGTTCTGCCGAATCGTCGACTACAAACGATAAAAACATATTTACAAAAATATGGTCAAGATGTGGAAGTCGTCGTTATGGATATGAACGGAAGTTTTAAAGCGGCTGTTCAGCAAGCCTTGGCAAAACCGATAATTGTCGCGGACCGATTCCATTATTGTCGCTATATTCATTGGGCTTTAGATGATGTCCGAAGAAAAGTTCAAAAAGAAATGCATGCCTATGATCGTAAGAAATCTAAGAAAATGAGATTTGTTTTACATAAGAATTCCGCTAAACTATCTGAGGAAGAGCGTTGGTATTTAAATCGTTATCTTAGTTTATCACCTGAGTTAAAAAAGGCTTATGAGCTAAAGGAACTGTATAAACAGTGGTTTACAGAAGCAAAAAAGGAAAAGAATGTTCAGAAGGTTAAAGAAGGATTAGAAGCATTTTACCGGAAGGTAGAAGAGTTGAACATTCCAAGCTTTTTAAAAAGTATACAAACATTAAAGAATTGGCAAATAGAAATTTTAAATAGTTTTGTATTTGGTTATTCAAATGGATTTTTAGAAGGAATTAATAATAAAACAAAAGTGCTCAAACGGAATGCTTATGGATTCCGCAGATATGAGCACTTTAAGGCGAAAATAATATTAGGTCACATGTATAAAAATATAGGGTTGTATGTTGGTTAGAGGGAGCTAAGTCGCGACCTGCCATACATTCCTTCCTCGCTACGCTTCGGAAGAAATGTATGGCAGGGATGGTTTTCTTTTAAACAAGTATCCTTGATCTCTCGTGTGTTACCCCAACATTTGACAAAGGACCTAAATAATTTAAGTCCTATACATCTAATTATGATAATAAAAAGAGGTTTAATAATAAAATCTGTGAGGTAATAGAATGTCTTTAATATCTACCATCATTACAAATTATAACTATGAAAAATATATTGCCGATGCTATTCAATCTGTTTTGAATCAAACATATAATAATTATGAAATTATTATAGTCGACGATGGCTCAACAGATCATTCATTAGATATTATTTATGAATACAAACAAAATTACCCTGATGTTATTAAAGTAATTGAACAAGAGAATAGTGGGCAGGCTGTAGCATTTAATAATGCATTTAAATTAGCGCGAGGAGAAATAATAGCTTTTTTAGATGCAGATGATTATTGGTACTCCAATAAATTAGAGAAAATCGCAAAATATCATCAAACATATCCTGCTATTCAGCACAATTTAAATGTTAATAATAAAGAAAAAATTACAATATTAGAGGATCAAGTTCAAAAGCAACAATATGCTTGGGAAAATTATAATTTTGGAGGATATGTTCCTACATCTGGTCTTTCGTTTGTTAAAGATGTGGTAGCATTTGTTTTCCCTATCCAAGATAATGGATTTAAAGTATGTGCAGACTGGTATTTAAAATGTATGTTTTTAAATGAATTTGATATTTTTTCCTTAAATGAATCCTTAGGATGTTACCGAGCTCACGAATCCAACAATTGGTATGAGAGTCAAGAAAAGTATAAAGCGTATGGAGATTTTATTTTAGAGCAAACTAATCTCTATAGAAGAAAAAAAGGAAAAAGATTACTATCACTAGACTCTGGTAAAAATATAAAAGAATACCTCTATTCATCACTAAAATTAAATAAGACTGATCGTTATGTTATTTTTGGAACTGGTCAACAGGGGAAGTATTTTTATCAACGTATGAAGGATGACTATGATGTAATCGGTTTTACTAATAGTCTTTCGAAAAAGTCGTTTGAATTTGAAGGACTTATATGCACACCTTTAGAGGAAGTACTAACAAATACTAGACAGGATGATAAAATTCTGATTGCAAGTGATAGTTTGGGTGAAATAGAGTATTTATTACGAGAAATGGGAGTTGCACAAAATAGAATTATCTCACCTCAATTATAAAGTCAACAATAGAGGAAGCGATATATATGGAATTGTACAAAAAAGATAAAATGTTAAATAACGTCCAAATTAGTGATTATGAGATTATTAGTAGTGATATATTTGATACTTTAGTATTAAGAAGTTGTGCGGAACCTAGTGATATTTTTTTAAAAGTTGGACAATCTGCAAAAGAGAAATTTCATCTTTCTTTCCCTTTCTCTAAAGAAAGTTACAAAGAGTTGAGAAAATCTGTAGAAGAAAATGCTAGGAATTATTTAAAACATAAACAAGAAATTACTTTTAAAGATATTTTTGAGAAAGTTCCGCTTGATAATGAAATTAAAATGTTTTTAATGGAGCAAGAGATATTAGAAGAAAAAAGGAATTTAATATTAAATGAAAATGTTTATTCATTACTAAAAAGCGCCTATCACCAAGGGAAGAAAGTTATTTTAACATCTGATATGTATTTATCAAAAGAACAGATAGAAGATCTGTTAATTGGAATAGGAATAGATTTAACTCTTTTTGATGAAGTATTTGTTTCATCGGAATTAGATAAAACAAAAAGTAATGGTTCTTTATACCAACATATTTTATCCTTTTACAACAATACTCCGAAAGAAAAAATATTACATATAGGTGATAATTATAATTCTGATGTGATCCAAGCGGAACGAAATGGACTTAAATCAATCTACTACAACGTAATAAATGAAAATATATTTAGTATTTATAAAATTGAGGAAGCACTAACTGAAGCTCCCTTGAATGAACTAAGGTCTTTAAGGAAATTGATTGGAAATACAACTAACTATAAGGGAGATAACTTAAAGTGGTATCAAATAGGTGCTCAAATATTCGGTCCAGTTTATGCCCTATATTGTGAATGGATTCTTGATTATGCAAAACAGATGAAGGTTAAACAAATTGCACCAATGATGAGGGAAGGGGCATTATTTAAAAAATTATTGGAGAACAATATCCAGGATGAGAACCTTGATATTGTTGTTAAACCGCTTTATGTTTCAAGAAAAGCTACATTCTTACCAAGCTTAACTACGTTTGATGAACTAGTAGTTACAGAATTACTTGAAAGAGATTTTTTGTCTATTAATGATTTATTTAATCTCTTATTATTAGAAATAAAGAATACTATTTTTGAACAATATAGTACTTTAAAAATAGGAGAGATTAAAACAATAAATTTAGCTGATACTACATTGTATAAACATCTCCAACAATATCTACTAGGCGATGATATAAAAAAAGCCGTCGAGAATAACATTATTGAGCAAAAAAACCTTTTTAGGAACTATTTAGAAAACGAGACGAATAGTTACTCATTTCTAACGGTTGACCTAGGAGGTAACGGTACTATACAGACTCAAATTAATAATGCACTAGGGGATAAAGAAAAAGCAATTCATTTGATTTTTGCTGGCCGATTTACAGCACTAAAAAAAGTTGTAAATGGAGATAAGCTTTATTCATGGATGGGTTATATGACAAATCAAAGTATGAAAGTTAAGAGTTTTTTTAGAAGTCCCGAAATTATTGAAGCTGTAACAAATATTGTAGAAGCAGGAACAAGTCATTATATCTTTAAAAGACAAAATTTGGTCGAAATAATCTCTAATGGAATACATTATCCAGAGGAACAAAGAGTAAATCAATCAATTTGTTGGGAAGGCATATTAGAGTTCCAAAAAGCGTGGTTAAAATTTAAAAAGACACAGCCTGTTAAGCACCAACTATTAAATAACCTAGATGGAATAATAACAATATTTTATAGATTAATTACTTATCCTACCTATGATGAAGCAAGATTATTAGGCTCATTTATACAAGATGATCAAATTCATTACTCTAGAAGTGAGTCGATTTTACAAGAAAAAGATTTCTCAGTACTTGAGCAGCAAGGTATAGATGAATTTTTATTAGCAAATAGAGATGGTTATTCGATACATGAAATATATTGGCCACAAGGTGTTGTAGCTTTGAGGAGTCCTAATTATTTTACACAAAAGTATTTAGAAGAATGCTTAAAAGATTCAAATTATGTAGAGATTTATAATTTATTAAAAAATATTGAAATAAAAAAGTATCGTTGTATTTGTATTTATGGTGCTGGTGAAATAGGAGAGAAAATATTATTAATATCACAGTTATTTAAATTGCATATTAGCTATTTCATCGATCGGAATTATAAACAAATGAGTAGCGGTTTTCATGGTGTACCTGTAATAGGTAATTCGAATTTAAGTGAGAAAATAGATTTAATTATTATTGCTTCAAAAGCTTTTAAGCAAGATATAGAAAAAACAATACTCCAAAGATATAAAGGTAAAAAGTTACCAACAATTATCGGATTTGATTAGTGAGTAGGCAGGGGGAAGATTGTGATTACTCCACTTTGGAAAGAAGATAGTTATTTAAGTGATATAAGTAATAAAATTACGAATATTTCATATGTAGTAGTTGACTTATTTGACTCATTGATTTTTCAGAAATATAAAAATTCGAATGATTTACATAAACTAGTATATAGAAGTGGGCTTAAAAAAAATATTTTTTCAATTGAAATGGGAGAAGAATATTATTTAAACTTACGTATGAAGTTCCAACATAAAGAATTACAGGAGGAAATACAACCATCTTTAAAAGGAATATTCAAAAAATTTCCGCTAAGAATGGTTAAAAGGGATTGTTTATTGGATTTAGAATTAGAATTAAATAAACAAAGTTGTTACCTTAATCCTTTTGTGTATACATTACTTCAAACTTTACATGACGAGGGTAAATCAGTTTTTCTTACGGCAAATACTCCCTATAGTAAAAAACAGCTAGAGGAACTATTCAAGCATGTAGGGCTTTCGGAATACTTGTATTCAGATATCTATCGAGACTTTTTTGAAAATAGTGAAAGTAATATCATATCTTTCCTTGAAAAGATATCGACATCTAAATTGATGAATAATAAACAAGTGTTATATATTTCTAATAATAAACAAAATATTTCAGTGGCTGAAAAACTTGGCTTTCAAACAATTCATTATAATATTTTAGCAACTAACTTGAAAAATCCAACAGATTTAGAAAGTCTTTATTATGAGGAAAATTCTGACGAGTTTTATATGATAAGAAAAGCAGTTGAAAGTACAAAAACGGTAATAAATAATCCCTTTTTTAAAGTGGGCGCCACTATAGCTGGTCCATTGTTAAGCATGTATATTTTAAAAGTATATAAAAATTTAATCGAAGAAGGAATTACATTGGTTCTCCCACTTATGAGAGAAGGGGAGCTACTTAGCGAAATGCTTCAGGAAGTATCAAAATTTAGTAATAACAAATCGCTGGAAATTAAACCATTATATATATCAAGAAAGTCTTCCTATATACCTGCTCTATCAGATGATAATAATATTGAAGACATTCTAAATTTTTTTGAAGGAATTGCAATTAGTATTAATGATTTATTCAAATTGTTTGAAATTCCATATATGGATAAAGTACATGGACAGAAGACATTATATGAATTAAAATCTTTGGATCTAAAAGTATATGAGCAAATAAAGGAGAAGTATAAAAAGCTTATTAATATTAAGGAACTAAAGAACAGTAAATTGACATTAATAAAAAAATATATACTTGATAATTTAGGTAAGCATAGAAATATTGCTACAATAGATATCGGATTTAACGGTACAATTCAATCAAATATTGAAAAAATTATTGAGACAGAAAAATACCGTTTAAAGCATTATTTATTAATATCAAGAGATGGGATTGTCAATAAATTAGCTGATGGAATGTGGATTTCTTCATATATTAATGGTGAAAAAAATTGTGATTATAAAAATGATATAATTCGAGCCGTCGATGTTTTTGAACAGCTAGTTGTGGGATTAAAGGGATCGACATTAGATTATAAATGCAATCAATTTAATGTTGTACCAGTTTGTGAGAATCTACTATATGAAGATGATGAAATAAAAAATAGAGAAGCAATAAGAGAAGGGATACTGTTTTTCTTTAATATTTTATTATCTATGAATTATATTGAATTTTTAGAGAAAGTTGATTTTTCAAAATTAGGTCAAATGCTGCATCGATTAATACAATATCCAACAAAACAAGAAGCTAAAAGTTTAGGATTATTAAGTTATAGTAGTAACTTTGGAAGTTTATCAATGCATAAAATAATTGAAAATAAACAACTAAAGTTTGACGCAGAATATAAAAAAGTTCTGTTACACGCAATGGATTCGAGCTATTTGTCTAGTTCAATTTGTTGGCCACAAGGTGAACTTTCTATAATAGACAATATGTATTCTGTAGAGAACATGAAAAACACTAAACCTGTTCAATATTTGAGAAAAATATCTATTCATTTAAATGGTAATAAGTGTGCTAGAGTAGGTATATATGGAGCAGGAGAAATTGGGAAAGTTATTTTTGAGTCATTACAATTTTTATCTTTACAACCAATTTGTTTCATAGATAAAAATAAGAAACTACATGATACAGTTCTAAATAGTATTAAAATTGTCTCTCCTACTGATAGTATTAAGTTAGATTTAGATACAATTATTATTGCATCAAATACTTTTACAGATCAAATTGTTGGAGATTTGAAGAAATTGTATGGCAATGATTTTAGTAAACTTAAGATAGTAAAATTAAATGGTTAAATTTAAGGAGCATTCCTGTTAGAAGGATTTTCGGGGACTTGAAATAAAAAAAGCCCTCTTGTATGATGCTTGAGTGTCAACCGGAAAATTGACTCGCACATCTACAGAGAAGACTTACGTTATGAATTCTATACGAACTATAAATTTAATCAAGTTTCTAAAAATACTTTAGTAATCAGATTCGATATCGCCAAGCATAAAGATATTGATTGTGCGATTGATGCGCGGGGCGTGTTCCCAAAAAATCCTTCCCAATTTCACAATCACGGGATGGAATTGAAGTGTTTTATACGCACTTACTAGCTTTAAAATCAACACATGAAAAACAGGACATCCTCGTTGGCTTCGAACCAACTGGGCACTACTGGATGAACCTAGCTGCGTTTTTAACGAACTATGGGATTAAGTTTTGTGATGGTGAATCCATTTCATGTCAATCGTTCAAAAAAGTTAAACGATCATCTCCAAACGAAGAATGAACAAAAGGATCCGCTTGTCATCGCCCGTTTAATGCGGGATGGTCGCTTTAGATATTCACGACTACTTGAAGGCGTAGAAGCTGAATTACGAAATGGTACAACATTGCGTTCGAAAATTCAGTAGATCTCAATGCGCTCCAAAATCCCATTATACATTGGATTGATTGCTTCTTCTCTGAATTTATGAAGGTATTTAAAAAACTTCGGTAAGATGGCGGATGCAGTTCTTGAAAAGAAGCCTTTGCCAGTAGATATTCAGGGGAAGTCACCGGAAGAATTAGTATTTTTATATCGCCAAGTAGAGGCACGTCATTATAAGCATTGCAGAGATTCAATGTGCATCACATATTGGAACTGAAAGTTAATTACTACCAATTAGCTTTAGCGAAGCTTATCACCAAACTGTAAATCAATTAAAGTACTGTAAAATACCAAGATATAAATCTAGAAAAAATACTTATTAATAAGATTGAAACGGGTTAAACCGTTGATATATCAACATTTATAGAGGGAGGGATAACGTGTACCATACAATCATCATCGGCGCAGGCTACGCAGGCCTCGTTCTAGCCGAACGCCTTGCCAGCCAACAAAATCAAAAAGTTCTCGTTATTGAACAACGCCAACATATCGGTGGGAATGCCTATGATCGCTACGACGAGCATGGCGTTTTAATTCACGAATATGGTCCACACATTTTCCATACGCGTTCTAAAGAAGTATGGGATTATTTATCGCAATTTACAGAATGGCACCATTACGAGCATCGTGTACTTGCAAAAGTTGATGGACAAGAAGTTCCAATTCCTTTTAATTTAAATACCATTGAGCGCGTTTTTCCACCAGCACTTGCTGAGCGTTTACAGAAAAAATTGGTTGATGTGTTTGGCTATAATGTTAAGGTACCGATCTTAAAGCTTCGTGAACAAGATGATAAAGATTTAAAGTTTCTGGCAGAATATGTATACGAAAAGGTGTTTCTCCATTATACATTGAAACAGTGGGGGATTGGACCTGAAGAGTTAGATCCAACTGTGACAGGTCGAGTACCAGTGTATGTTTCAAGAGATGATCGGTATTTTCAAGATCCTTATCAAGGTTTACCTAAGTATGGCTATACGGAAATGTTTAAAAATATCCTCAATCACCCAAACATTCATCTGATGTTTAATACCCGTTACCAAGATATAATGACGATTTCAAAGGACGGTCATACGTTATTTGGACAACCATTTGAAGGGCAAATTATCTATACGGGAATGATTGATGAATTATTTGATTTCGCTTACGGTGAGTTACCTTATCGATCCTTACGCTTTGAATACGATATATTTGACGTAGAGTATAAGCAATCAGTAGGACAGTTAAATTCGCCGAATGGTTATGATTTTACTCGTATTACTGAGTTCAAGCATTTGACTGGGCAAAAACATCCTAAAACGAGTCTTGCTAGGGAGTACCCGCAACACTATGTAAAGGGAGAGAATATACCATACTATCCGATTACTGCTGAAGAAAATCAAGTAAAGTATAAAAAGTACAAGCAACTTGCAGATACTTTACCAAATGTTCATCTTGTCGGGCGTTTAGCAGAATATAAATATTATGATATGGATGCAGTAGTTGCAACTGCATTGAAGCTATACAAGAAATTAGCATCTAAATAATTTACATTCATGGCTATGTCTGAAATGGTAAACCATTTGACATAGTCATTTGTTGTTTGTTTGTATTATAATAATTGTTAACCTTGCATAGAAAGGTAATTATTGCAAGGGAAATGGAAACTTCCATACTAAACATAGGAGATTATTGCATGAAAATTTCTGTTGTCATTCCATTATACAATGCTGAAAAATACATATTAGAAACATTAAATAGTTTAATCAATCAAACATATCCAATAGATGAAATATTGGTTGTAGATGATTGTGGACCAGATAACTCGGCATCAATCGTTGAACACTATAGTAAGCAGTATCCTGTTATAAAGCTATTAAGGCAACCACATAATCAAGGTGGTTCAGCTGCCCGTAACCGAGGTTTACAAGAAGCGAAAAACGATTGGGTACTAATGATGGATGCAGATGATACTATTCATCGGGATTTATTGAAACGTCAAATCGAGCGATTACAAGAATATATCCATGTAGATCCAGCTCCAGTTTGTGTCCACCCCGCGTATTTACAAACAGATGCAGATGGTAATATACTCGAAAATAGCGAATACCGTGGACAGCAACTCCCATTTAAAGAAACATTTGGTTCACTCTTAGTTCGCAATTATATTATTACCCCATCTGGATTGCTTTTAAATCGTGATGCTGCGTTAGAAATTGGTGGATATAAAACGAACTTCCTTATTTCAGAAGATGCAGAGTTTATTTTACGTTTGTCTCGAAAAGGTACTTTTGTCTATTTAGATAAACCATATGTGTATTTTCGTAGACATCCAATGAGTATAACATCCGATTTAAAAAAAGCATCTCAGGCGGGGAAAGCCATTCTAGATATATATACAATTGACGAAATTAAAGAAGCAGTAATGTGTAGAAATTTCCCTAAGCAAAAAAATATACTAGATTTTGTGTCGTTACTTTATCAATACGGTCGATATGAAGAAGGATTTAAATATTTAAATCAAATTACAGAAGATGATTATGCCCAAAGTAAATTGTTTCTTCAATCACTATTTTATATTGAGAATAAGCAATTTAAAGAGGCGGCCCACTATATTGATGACCTGTTAGTTTTAAATGGTGAGCATGGCGCGGCATTAAACAATCGTGCTGTTTTGTATGCGCAAAGTGGGAATTTCTCTATAGCAAAACAGTTGTTTAAGAAGGCACTTGAATTATTTCCTGGTTATATGGATGTTACTGATAATTTAAAAGTGTTAATAAATGGAGAAGGACAATATCGTTTTACGAAACGTGAATTAAGAAAGAATTTATTACGGTACTCCTAATTTTATGTTCTGGTGAATTTGTTAGCCTGGTTATTATGTTAAAATTTATAGGAGTGTACACTACATTTTTTAAAATAACATAATGATGATAAGGAGCTGTAATATGTTATTAGAAAATACAATAGTATTCATCACGGGTTCAACTCGAGGCATAGGTCGAGCTACTGCAACTATATGTGCTTCTTATGGCGCGACATTAATCCTCCATGGTCGTGATGAAGATACTTTAGCACAACTAAAAGCTGAAATAACTAATCAATTTGAAGCGGAAATTTATACTATCGCTTACGATGTCCGTGATTCGGAGCAAATAAAAAAAGCATTTACTTGGATTAAGAAAAATGTAGGGCATTTAGATGTATTAATAAACAATGCTGGTGTATTGGATGATGCACTTCTTGGAATGGTCAATGAAAAGCAAGTATCTAATACATTCGGTGTTAACGTTGAAGCAGTAATTTTTCATATGCAGTATGCCTCACGTTTAATGATGAAACAAAAATTTGGCTCCATTGTCAATGTTAGTTCAATTATTGGTAAAACAGGTAATACTGGACAAACTGTTTATGGAGCAAGCAAAGCAGCGGTAATTGGTGCGACATACTCTGCTGCTAAGGAATTAGCACCTTACAATATTCGTGTCAATGCAGTAGCGCCAGGATTTATTGATACGGATATGACGAAACAGTTGTCAGAAGATAAGTACCAACAACGTTTAACGGAAATTAAAATGGGGCGTATTGGAAAGCCGGAAGAAGTCGCCAATGTGATATTATTTTTGGCATCTGAATTATCTTCTTACGTTACCGGTCAAGTTATTGGAGTGGATGGAGGCATGGTGATTTAAACCATGTCTTTCTTTTTGGAGGTGAGGAAAATGTTAGCTTTTAAAAAGCTGGAAGAATCTGATTTAGAGCTTGTACTTAATTGGCGTACAAGTGAGCATGTCACACAATTTATGTATACGGATATCGAAAAGAATATGGATAACCAACGAAAGTGGTTTGAAAGGATATCAAAAGACGATAACCAGTATTATTGGTTAATTCAATACGAAGAACAGCCAATTGGATTAATTTCTTTAAATGAAATTGATCGTATGCATCATAAGGCTACATTTGGTTATTATATTGGGGATTTGAATTATTCAATCATTGCAGGTCGAATTCATCCTTATTTATATAACTTTACATTTTTTGAATTAGGTTTAAATAAATTGTATGCTGAAGTTATGACTGGAAATGATGGTATGATGAAAATGCATTTACATTATGGATTTACGCATACAGCTACTTTTAAAGAACATGTTTATAAATATGGGCAATATCATGATGTTGAATATTTTGAATTACTATCATCTCACTGGAGAAACAAATGTACAAAGTTCCATAAGTATAGAGCTGAATTTATCTTATAAATAGAAAAGTGAATGTTTTAATAGTTTTTCCGATAATATAGGTATAGAAAAATGTTAGGTAGGGATATACAAATGAATGAACAAAAATTACGTACAATCTTTGCAGAAAGTCTAGGGATTGACGAATCACAAGTGACGGACGATCTGACATATAATGCGATTCCAGAATGGGATTCCATTGCACATATGGCATTAATCGCTGAAATTGATGATCAATTTGATACAATGCTTGATACTGATGATGTTTTAGAGATGAGCACATTTGCTAAAGCGAAAGAGATTTTAGTGAAGTATGATGTAGAATTTTAATAATGACTTCGATTTTTTAGAAGAAAGAGGAATGGTGTAAACGCTAAAATAAAATGGACAGTTACCGCTAGATAAGATTGAACACTTTCGCCAACTATTAACTTAATTCTCTTATACTATTAAATAGTACATAGGAATTGGGGAATGAAAGGTGAAAGAAAAGTTAATGTTATATCTAGAAATTCATCAAATGGTAAAGCAAGGATTCTCTGTTACTGACATTGCAAAACAACTAAAAATATCGCGTACAACTGTTTATAAATACTTAGAGATGTCATCTGAAGAAGCTTTTGAATGGGTGAACTCGTTGAGTTCTAGAAAGAAAAAATTAGATTCTTATAAAGATTGGCTTGTTGCTTGGTTGCAGGAGTATCCACATTTAAGTGCAGCACAAATGCAAGACTGGTTACTTGAACGTTTTCCTGACTTCGTTGTTGGAGAAAGCACAATGAGGTTGTATGTAAATCAATTACGAGAAGAATATCAAATCGAAAAAACAAGGAAAACTAGAGAGTATGAAGCTGTGGTTGAACAACCTATGGGTAAACAGATGCAAGTAGATTGGGGAGAAACAAGACAAAAAACTAAAGATAAAAAAGAAGTAAAGTTATATTGTATTTGTTTTGTGCTCTCACATTCTCGTTATAAATATGTAGAATGGCAAAATCGTCCCTTTACAACTCGTGATACGATTAGAAGCCATGAAAATGCCTTTCAGTATTACGGAGGTATGCCAGAAGAAATTGTATATGATCAAGATCATTTGATTACAGTTAGTGAAAACGCAGGCGACATCCTTTTAACTGGAGAGTTTCAAGCTTATCAGAAAGAACGAAAATTTAGAGTTTACTTATGCCGAAAAGCGGATCCTGAATCCAAAGGGAAAATTGAAAATGTGGTGAAATATGTGAAGTACAATTTCGCAGATAGTCGTATTTTTTCAACCATAGAGAATTGGAATGAGCGTTGTTTAGAATGGCTCAAAAGAACTGGTAATTATAAAGTTCATAATGGCATAAAAAAGAGACCAGCTGAAGTGTTTCTCCTCGAAAAGCAACACTTAAAGCAAGTCTCTTACCAACTCTCAAATGAGAGCTCCATTGAATCAAGTTTAACAAGAAATGTGAATAAAGACAACACGATAATCTACAAATCAAATCGCTACTCAGTTCCACTTGGTACATATAGACCTAAAGGTCTTAATACAGTAGCAATTGAAATCTATGATGATCAAGAAAGTCATAAGCAGCTTATCATTAAGCGAAATCATGGTGGAGAAGTTCTAGCAAAACATCGTTTGGAGATAGGAAAAGGGAAATTAATAAAAAACAGAAATCATGGAAGAGATCGTTCTAAAGGTATTCAAGCTTATAAAGATACGGTTATTAGGCAGTTTGAGAATACTGAGTTAGCAACAACTTATGTTAATAAAATGATGGCCCTATACCCTAGATATAAACGAGATCAATTAGACATCTTACAAAAAGCAACAATTGAATATGGTGAATTTATTGATGAGGCTCTTCAGAAGTGTGTGAATGAGCAGCTATTAAGTGCTAATGATTTCAGTGATGTATCAAAATACTTAAGTAAAATAAAGAATGAATTACAACCAGTAAACAACTCAAAAGTTCATCGAGAAAAACCTCAAAATATAAAAGTAGAAAAGCGTTCTATTAGGACATACACCAAAATTTTAGGGGGTGTGACGTCATGAATGATAGTTTAGAAAATCTTCAAGATTACTTTAAACAACTAAGATTAACAGAAACTTCTCATGAATTGCCTAACCTTCTTAGAAAAGCAGAACAAGCATCTTGGACTTACCGTGAATTCGTTCAGGAGATCGTTTTATATGAGTTGAAAAAGCGGGAAGAAAAAAGCATAGAGAAACGTATGAAATGGGCTAAGTTTCCCTATTTAAAGACATTGAAGGAGTTCGACTTATCCGAACAAACGTCATTAAGCCAACGGCAACTAAACCAGTTAGAGGAACTAAATTGGATGGAAAAGCAGTTCAATTTAATACTCCTTGGGCCACCAGGCTCAGGCAAGACTCATCTATCTATTAGTTTAGGAATTGAAGCAATTCAACGAGGGTTTCAGGTTATGTTTGTGACTATGGGAGAGCTAATAAACCTTTTAAAATCACGAGAATTCACACGTAAATCTCAAGTTCTTTTAAATCGCATTGAATCCTCTGATTTAGTTATTATTGATGATTTGATGTATATGGCGATGGATCAAAGAGAAGCAAATCTCTTTTTCCATCTTATAAATCATCTTTATGAAAGAAGTTCAATTGTATTAACCTCTAATAAAAGCCCCGATGAATGGGGCGAATTATTGGGGGATGATGGAATTACAACAGCGATCTTAGATCGACTACTTCACAGAGTCGAAATCATTCATTTAAATGAAGACAGCTACAGAATGAAACATCGTCAAAGTATGTTTTAATCGAAAGTGTTCAAAATTAATTAGCAAAAAGTGTTCAATTCTACTTGACGCTTACAAATGGGCTTTCAAGTTGAAAAAAGGTAGACAATGGCATGGTCAAACCGTGCCTTTTTCTTTGAGGGGAGTGAATAATTTGAGCGTTTTTAATGTAGAACAAGATTATATAGCAGTCATTACAAGTGAAAATCAGTATCAATATAAAGACTTAATTTCGATGAGTTTTAATAGTTCGCAAAAAGAACTAATATTAATCATTTGTCGAAATGCTATTGACATTTTATCCTCTTATGTATCAGCTATTAATAGTGGACATGCGGTAATGCTGATGAGTGCAGACACGAATAATGAATTACTTCAATCCGTTGTTTCGAATTATCAACCTAAATGGATTGTTGGGTTAAATAATTTTAATGGATATGAAAATGATAAGGATAAGTTAGTTCGACAAAGTGAACTGCAAATTGAAATTCATTCAGATTTAGCAATCTTACTGAGTACATCGGGAACGACTGGTAGCAAAAAGTTTGTACGACTTTCTTATGATAATATTCGTTCGAATGCTAAATCTATCATTGAGTATTTACAAATTGATCAAAACGAACGTGCAATCATGAATCTGCCGCTATCGTATTCATATGGTATGTCAATTGTGAATAGTCATTTATTAGCAGGAGCCACTATTTTATTGACTGAAGAAAGCGTAATGGAAAAGTCGTTTTGGAAGTTTGTCCGCGAACAGAAGGCTACTTCTATTGCTGGCGTACCATTTACATATCAAATGCTTCAGCGTATCGGTTTTACAAAAATGGATTTACCTCATTTGAAAACACTTACTCAAGCAGGTGGACGTTTAAATGAAAAACTTGTAAGACTGTTTGCTGAATATGCGCAAGAACATAGTAAACGTTTTTATGTGATGTATGGACAAACGGAAGCAGCACCTCGTATGTCATATATTCCACCGAAACGGCTATTAGATAAGGCAGGTTCAATTGGGATTGCTATTCCTGGTGGTAAGCTTCGTGTGGATAATGAAACATCTGAACTCATTTATGAAGGTCCGAATGTCATGATGGGTTATGCAGAATCGATAACTGATTTAGCAAAAGGTGATGAATTAGGCGGTCTTCTTTATACAGGCGATACAGTAACAATGGATCATGAAGGTTATTTCACTATTACTGGTCGGATGAAGAGATTCATTAAATTATTTGGATTGCGCATTAATTTGGATGAAATGGAAAAAAAACTAGAGTCGGAAATACATACCACTGTGGTTTGTACAGGAACTGACGATAAATTAATTGTAGCGATTGAATCGGAAAAAGTTGTCGAACAAGTAAAAGAAGCGATTGAAAAACTTTATAAATTACATCGAACAGCCTATAAAGTAAAGATTATTGATGAGATGCCTCGCTTTAGTAATGGAAAAGTAGATTATTTAACGCTAAAGGAGATTTGTCTATGACGATTCCTTACCATTTGACAAAAACGGAAAAAGAATCGCAATTATTAGCGAAATTAAATGATTTAACGAAATGGCATATAGAAAACTCGCCTGAGTATAAGGCGATGCTTGAAAAAAGTAGTGCAAAAGAAGTAGCAAATTGCTTAGAAGAAGTCCCCCATTTACCTGTACAGCTTTTTAAATTAATGGATTTGAAATCTATTCCACAAGAAAATGTCGTAAAAGTGTTAACCTCGAGTGGTACAACAGGCCAACAAGTATCAAAAATATATTTAGATAAAGATACGTCAGTGACACAAACAAAAACATTAGTGGAAGTCATGAAACCGATATTAGGGAATAAGCGACTACCTATGATTATTTTAGATACAAAATCTGTATTGAAAGATCGAAAATCCTTTAGTGCAAGAGGGGCTGGAATTTTAGGTTTTTCAAATTTTGGACGGAAACATTTTTATGCACTGAACGATGATATGACGTTAGATGTGGAAGGGTTACAGTCTTATTTAAAAGAGTATGCGGGACAGCGAATTTTGTTATTTGGGTTTACATTTATGATTTGGCAATACATTTATAAAGAGTCATTGAAGCAAGAGATAAAGCTTGATTTTGGAGATAGCATTTTAATTCACGGTGGCGGTTGGAAAAAGTTGAAGGATGAAGCAGTGGATACGCAGGAATTTAATCAACTTCTTCATCAACAGCTAGGAATTCGTGAAATTCACAATTACTATGGAATGGTTGAACAAGTTGGTTCTATTTTTGTCGAATGTTCACATGGATATTTACATACACCGAGCTATGCGGATGTGATTATACGTAATCCGATTACATTTGAACCAGTACCATTTGGTGAACAAGGATTAATTCAAGTGTTAAGCGAATTGCCGAAGAGTTATCCAGGTCATTCGTTGTTAACTGAGGATTTAGGAACGATTTTAGGCGAAGATGACTGTTCTTGTGGTTGGAAAGGTAAATATTTTAATGTTGCAGGGCGAATTCCGAAGGCAGAGTTGCGCGGTTGTAGTGATACGTTTCAAGGAGGAGGTGTAGGATGAAACTTTTTTGGCCACAAAATGGTGAATTTGAAGTTGTGCTAAAAAAATTGGGGAATCAACAACTTCTTTCTCCATTTGACGATGAGGTTGTTCGTTTTACACAATCATTATCTAAGCGTTTACTACAATATAGACAAATACCTGAAATTGTTGCATTAGGTTTTTGGCTAAGAAAAACAAATGTTCAGTCAATGAAAGAAAATTGGGAAACTGAAAAAAGTGGGAAAGTGATTAAAGCACGAGGAACAGTATTTCATATTGCACCTTCGAATGTGGATACGATTTTTGTCTATTCATGGATGCTATCACTCCTTGCTGGAAATCGAAACATTATTCGAATTTCTAGTAAAGAAAAATCGAATCCTTTGCTAGATGCAATTATATTGGAGTTATCAAGACCTGAATTTGAAAAAATTGCTAATATGACCATAATATGTACATACAGTTATGAAGAAAAGGCCACTAAAATATTGAGCAGCATTTGCCATACACGCGTTGTTTGGGGAGGAGACACAACAGTACAGACCATTCGTCAAATCCCCTTAGCTTCAATGGCAAACGAACTTGTTTTTCCCGATCGTTTTTCATTAGCTGCTTTTTCATCTGAAGTGGTGTTGACATTAGACGAAGAAAATCTAGAGCAGCTGCTTGAGCAATTTTATAATGATGTCTTTTGGTTTGACCAAATGGCTTGTTCATCTCCAAGGCTTGTTGTGTGGAGTGGGGAGAAAATAGCACAAGCAAAGACTCGTTTTTGGAAAGCATTTGAAAGAAAAGTATATGGTAAGCGGTATGAGCTAATGGCTGCAAATCAAGTATTAAAATATTCCACAAGCTTGTGGCTATCAGTAAATAAAGAAGTTAGTCAAATTAATAACAAAACATATTTTTCTCGAATTCAACTAACGGATTTTTCTCCTGAGGTGCGTGAACGACACTGTGGTGGTGGAGTGTTTTTCGAATATCATGTGAATAAATTGATTGACATCGCGTCCATTATTATTGATAAAGACCAAACACTTGCATATTTTGGTTATGAAAAAGAAGAGTTGATAGAGCTTGTTCAGAAAATCCCTACAAGGGGACTTGATCGAGTTGTACCTATTGGACAGGCACTCAATTTTGATGGTGTATGGGATGGACAAAGCTTTATAAATTCTTTTACGAGGGAAGTAACGATTCTTTAGAAGAGGGTTGAAAATAATGAAAACAATTTGTATTATCCAAGCAAGAATGGGCTCATCCCGCTTGCCTGGGAAGATTTTGAAGCCACTTGGAAATGTTGATGTATTAACATATGATGTCAAACGCTGTAGACAAATTCAAGGTGGCGATGAAGTAATTGTTGCTACTTCTACGCAATCGCAGGATGATGCGATTGCTGATTGGTGTAAAGAACATCAAGTAAATTATTATCGTGGTTCAGAAGATGATGTACTTGATAGATACGTCCAATGTGCAAAGCAGTTCAAACCGGATTATGTGATGCGTGTCACGTCGGATTGTCCATTTGTCGATTATGAAATGGCAAGTGAGATGCTGGCATTAATGGAACGGGAGCGTAAAGATATTGTATTAATTGATGGTGAACTGCCTCGTGGATTAGCGGTAGAGATTATTTCTTATGAAGCGCTTTTACGTATACATGAAATTGGAAAGGAATCTCGTCATCGCGAGCATGTAACTTATTATGCCTATGAGTTTCCTGAACAATTTGAGTCTGTTACATATAAAGTACAAAAAAATCGCATAGCACCAGAACTTCGCATCACGCTTGATACAGAGGAAGATTATGAACTCATTAAAGCTGTTGCAGAGTACTTCAAAAATCCTCTGGTATCCAGTAGCGATGTAATTCAATTTTTAAAGGATCACCCTAAAATCGCAAAAATTAATGCACATATTGAACAAAAGCCGGTGATTTAACTGAAAAAAGTAATTATACGAACAGATGCGTCTACTAAAATTGGTAGTGGTCATGTAATGCGTTGCTTAACTATTGCAAAAAATCTTCAAAAACATGATGTTAAGGTTACATTTTGGATGGAACAATTAGCTGGAAATTTAATTGATTATGTTCTAGAAGAAGGTTTCGAAGTAATAGGCAAAGTACGAAAAGCTGATTTATTTGTAATTGACCATTACAAGATTGGGAAGCAGTGGGAAAAAGAGCTTCGTAATTATACGAATAAAATCGCAGTTATTGATGATTTAGCTAATCGCTCTCATGATTGTGACTTAATTTTGGATCAAAATGTTATTCCAAATTATTCGACTCGTTATAATGATTTAATTCCTGCACATTGTATTCAATTGCTAGGTACCAAATATTTAATTATGCGGGATGAATTTATTGAGGCGCGGATGCATCTGCGTCAGTGCAACAATAAAGTAAATCGTTTACTAATTTTTATGGGTGGAACCGATCCTACAAATGAAACTATGAAGATTTTAAAGGCTTTGAGTTATTTTTCAGATAGTTTTGGTCATATTGATGTCGTTGTTGGAAATGGTAATGTTTCTAAAGAAGAGATCAAACAAATTTGTTTGAAGCAAGGGTATTCCTATCATTGCCAGATCAATTATATGGCGCAATTGATGCAACGCGCTGATTTTTCAATTGGTGCAGGGGGTTCAACTACATGGGAGCGATGCTATGTAGGACTTCCTTCTTCAAGTACTATTGTTGCTGAAAACCAATCAATAACTACCCAATATGCAGCAGAATTAGGTGCAGTTGTGAATTTGGGGTGGCATGAAAATGTAACTACACAAACCTATGTAGACCTATTGTTGAGACTAGAAAATAATGAAATTGATTTGAATCAATTAAGTAGAGTTGGACTAAACTTAACTGAAAATACCTCTCCAAACCCATGGATAAACGAAATAATGGAGTTGTTAACATGATCAAAATTGGACATAAAGAAATTGGCAAACATACAAAGCCTTTTATTATTGCAGAAATGTCAGGAAATCATAACCAATCATTGGAACGTGCTCTTCGTTTAGTAGATATAGCAGCTGAAACAGGTGTAGATGCACTTAAGCTCCAAACGTATACTCCTGATACCATTACATTAGATGTACATACAGGTGAATTTTTCATTTCAAATGATACGAATCTTTGGAAAGGACAATCTTTATATAACTTGTATAAAGAAGCATATACACCATGGGAATGGCATGAAGCAATTTTTAATCGTGCAAAACAACATGGTATTCTTGCCTTTAGCTCGCCATTTGATGAAACAGCAGTTGATTTTTTAGAGACGTTAAATGTACCTGCCTATAAAATCGCTTCTTTTGAAAATGTATCAATACCTTTAATTCGAAAAGTTGCTCGCACCGGAAAACCGATCATTATTTCAACTGGAATGGCAACCGCAGCAGAACTCGACGAGGCAGTTCACGCAGCTCGCGCGGAAGGAAACGACCAACTTATTCTATTAAAATGCACAAGTACTTATCCAGCAAAGCCTACTAATTCGAATTTAGCGACAATTCCACATATGCGTGAGCTGTTTGGAACTGAGATTGGTTTGTCTGATCATACAATGGGTGTGGGAGTATCAGTAGCTGCTGTAACACTTGGTGCAACGGTGATTGAAAAGCATTTTACTACATCACGTGATGAAGGTGGCGTTGATTCAGCATTTTCCATGGAACCACATGAGTTAAAAATGCTTGTTGAGGAAACAGAGCGCGCTTGGCAAAGTATAGGTCGAGTGAAATATGGACCAACTGAGGCAGAAGTGGCTTCGTTAGAACATAGACGTTCAATTTATGTAGCACAGAATTTAAAAGCTGGAGATGTTTTGACGAAAGAGAATATTCGAGATGTCCGTCCAGGTTTAGGGTTGCCAACAAAATATTATGATTTAGTGTTAGGGAAAACAATAAAAAAAGATGCAGAAAAAGGAACACCGCTTAGTTGGGAGTTATTATTATGAGAATTGTAATTTATAAAGGACAATTCCAATACGATGTTGTAAATGATTTTGGGATTGCCATTGGTGAAGTGCTAACAAGATTAGGCCATGAAGTTATTTTTATAAATTTGAATAGTCGCAATATAGTGAACGAATTAACTGACACATTCAATCAACCTATTGACTTTGTTTTGTCATTTAATGGGATTGGTCATGATTTAAAGATAAAAGGTGAATCTTTATATGATTATTTAAAAACTCCGATTGTAATGTGGCTAGTAGATCACCCAATTCACTTGTACGAGCGAGTTACCGAGTCTATTAAGTATAAAATTGTTATTTGTATAGATGAAACACATGTAGATTATATTGAACAAAATATTCAAAAAGAAATTATTACTTCCTTTATACCACATGCCGCAAAAAAAGAAGAATTTCAACCTAATATTCAAAAAAAATATAATGTTGTTTTTGCAGGGCATATAGCTACTACCGATGAATACGAGGAAACATTAAATCAAGTCGAAAGCTATATCCCTAATATTCGGGATAAAGTTAAGATAAAGTTAAAAGAACAGGGGAACATTGATTTACGTCTAATAATGAATGATTTTTATCAAGAACAGCCTCATTTAAAACAAGTACTAAATGAAGTGGGCGTTATGTATGTTTTAGATCGTTATATTCGAGCGATAAAACGAGAAAATATTATTGCTGAATTACTGAATGGAGATATAAATATTGACTTCTTTGGTATTATTCCCGAAAATCATCCATTCCTATCAATCAGTAATTTTAAATATCATGGTTCTGTTCCATTCGAAGAGATGAACAAAATATTTAACCAGTCTAAATTGGTACTTAACGTTTTACCCAATTTCCCTAACGGCGGTCATGAACGAATATTTACAAGTATGATGCAAGGTGCATTACCTATAACGGATTCTAATTCATATATAAAACAACATTTAGAGCAAGTTCTAAGTTATGAATATGCTGAAGTTTCAAATGTCAGTAAAGTAATTTTGGAATTACTTACAAATGAAGATGAATTAATAAAACGTATAAAATTCAATCATCAAATTGCTTACGAAAATCATAGTTGGGAAAATCGTGTAGAAGAATTGTTATATGTAGTGGAAGTTGCCAAAAATCACCTTTATTCGAATGGTATTTAGTTGGGAGTTATTATTATAATGAATGAATTACATCAAATGAACGAATTGTTTGATGAACTGTTTCCCATTATGCGTAGTATTACTGGGGAAGGTGTTCGTGAAACAATTCGAATTTTGCAAAACTATATGCCCCTCGAAATGGAGGGAATTCCAACTGGTACCGAAGTATTTGATTGGGAAATTCCAAAAGAATGGGTTATTCGTGAAGCGTGGATTAAGGATGAGCAAGGGAACGAAATTATTAATATAAACAACTTAAATTTACATGTTATTAATTATTCTGAACCAATTGATCAATGGCTCTCTTTAGAAGAATTAAAACAACACGTTCACACAATCCCTCACTTGCCTGATGCGGTACCTTATGTTATTTCATATTACAAAGAACGTTGGGGTTTTTGTATGTCTCAGAGTCAACTCGATTCATTATCTGAAGGAACGTATCACGTATTTATTGATAGTGAAAAAATCAATGGCGAGTTGAATTATGCTCATGCAATTTTACCTGGTAAATCAAAAAAAGAAGTATTAATTAGTACATATATTTGTCATCCATCGATGGCGAATAACGAGCTGAGTGGACCTATTGTTGCTGCTTTTTTATATAACCGTATTAAGAAATGGGAAAATCGAGAATTAACGTATCGTTTTGTTTTTGTTCCTGAAACGATTGGATCTATTTCTTATCTGTGGAAGTATGGTCAGCATCTGAAAGAACATTTGTATTCGGGAGCTGTTTTAACTTGCCTGGGAGGAATAGAGCATCGTTTAAGTTATAAGATGGCACGAAATAATGCCGCTCCTCTTAACCAGTTAGTAACATACTTAAATGAACGAGAGAACTATGCTATGCCTGTTCGACCATTTACTCCTCTATACGGTTCAGATGAACGTCAATATTGTTCACCGGGTTTTAATTTACCTGTTGGACAGTTTTCTAAAATGGTTTATGGGGCATACCCAGGTTATCATAATTCTCTTGATACAAAAGAAGCTATGTCCATTGAATCGTTATTGGAAAGTTTGAACGAAATTGAGCAGTTATTGAAACTACAAGAATTAGATGGCTATTATATTAATTTAAAGCCATTTGGTGAGCCAAAGCTTGGGAAATATGATCTTTACCCAGATATTAATACTCCAACGATATGGGGGCGTTCAAGTAATAAAAAAATCGACGGTCGCCAACAATTAAATCAAATATTAACGATTTTAAATTATTCAGATGGAAGGCATCGTTTAGCAGACCTAGCGAAAACTTTAAATTACTCGTTAGAAGATTATGAAATATCCTTAGAGGCTTTAAAAGAACATCAATTAATAGAAGGTCCTTTCTATGAAGAAAGAGAGTTGTTTTAAATGAGAGTTTTATTATTAACGGGATCACATCCGAGACATTTGTATTTGGTCAATAAACTAATGGAGTTAGATATTGTAGCGGCACATGTAATGGAAGTTCGAGAGTCCTTTGTTCCTAATCCTCCTGAACATCTTGAAGAAATAGACCGAGAAAATTTTATTCGTCATTTTGCTGATCGGGATGAGGCAGAAAATCGCCATTTCGAAGGACACACTGAAGTACTAGGTCAAGTACCGACTTTAAAAGTTTCATTACAGGAGTTAAACAGTGAAGAGACTATAAAATGGGTTTGTAATCAAACTTTTGATATAGCTATTAGTTACGGTGTGCATAAATTAAGTAATGAGTTATTAAACGTATTAGGAAAGCACGCTTGGAATGTTCATGGTGGATTATCACCCTGGTATAAAGGCAATACGACTTTATTCTGGCCTTTCTTCATGTTACGACCAAATTGGGCAGGTATGACGGTACACCGACTTTCATCAAGACTGGATGCAGGGGATATTGTGCATCATTCTCTCCCGCTGCTTGAATATGGAGATGGCTTACATGATGTTGCATGTAAAGCTGTAAAACAAGTTGCTAGTGATTTAGGTGAAATATTAACAACCCTTCCGCTAGAGGACATCCAATATACACCTCAAAAAGGAAATGGGAAGCTATGGGTTGGTAGTGATTGGATGCCACAACATTTACGATTTGTCTACAATACGTACAATAATGATATAGTGGATTACTATTTAGATGGCAAGCTGCCCCAAATTGAACCGACAATTATTTCTGCTTTTCAGAAAGGGGAGTAAGTATGAAAAAGCTACCTGAATATTTATCTTACGGCCAGCAACGAATAGAAGAAGAAGATATTCAAGCTGTTATAAATACTTTACGTTCTCCGTTACTTACTCAAGGTCCAAAAATTGCAGAATTCGAACAAAAACTAGCAGATTATGTTGGATCCAAATATGCGGTGGCATTTTGTAACGGTACAGCGGCATTACATGGGGCATGTTTTGCAGCAGGGATTAGTGAAGGGGATGAAGTAATTACCACACCCATCACTTTTGCTGCAAGTGCGAATTGTGTACTCTATATGGGAGGAACTGTAGTTTTTGCTGATATTGATGCAAATACATATAATATAAATCCGCTTGAGATTGAAAAAAGAATCACTTCTAGAACGAAAGCGATTATACCGGTTGATTTTACTGGTCAGCCAGCTGATATGGATACAATTAATAAAGTTGCTAAAAGACATAATTTAATTGTTATTGAGGATGGCGCGCATTCATTAGGTGCAGAGTATAAAGGACGAAAGGTTGGAACATTGGCTGATATGACGATGTTTAGTTTCCATCCAGTAAAGCCGATTACAACTGCTGAAGGTGGCATTATAGTTACAAATAATGACGATTTTTATCAAAAATTATTAACGTTTCGTAGTCATGGGATTGAGAAGACCTCTTATTCTTCGGAACAAGGCGATTGGTACTATGAGATGACGAATTTAGGATTCAATTACCGAATGACAGATATCCAAGCAGCACTAGGGGTGTCGCAATTAAATAAGGTAGAACACTTTTTAGAAAGACGCCGTGAAATTGCTAAAATGTATTGTGAAGCATTTAAGGAAATACCTGAAATAATAATACCTAATCAACTGAAGGATACTAATTCTGGCTGGCATTTATATATGATTCAACTCGATAAGAAAGTGTCAAGAAAAGATATTTTTGAAAAAATGAGAAGTTTAAATATTGGTGTTCATGTTCATTACATTCCTGTGTATTGGCACCCATATTATCACCAATTAGGGTATGAAAAAGGTTTATGTCCAATTGCTGAAAACTATTATGAAAAAGCCTTAACTTTACCAATTCACCCTGGACTAAAAGATGAGGAAATTCAGGTAATTATTACAAACTTGATTGAACTTGTTGAAACTTATAAAATTTAGTCGAAATAAATAATAACTATTCATAGCTTGCTCTTATATAGGGGCAAGCTATTTTTCGGGGGTTGAATTTATGTTAGAGTTTCATTCTACTATACAAACACAGTTTTCAAGCCATCCTGTACCTGATATTAGTCACTATAATCAATCAACTTTTGATGAATTATTTGAAATTGCAAACATTGCTCAAGAGATTAATTTGAAAGCTCAAGTTCTTTTAGTTATCGGTGTAGGTGGCTCATTCCTTGGTGCTCGTGCAGTTATTGATGCCTTAACTCCTTATTTTAAAACCGATGCTTATGGCGTTGAAGTCATTTATGCTGGCCAAAATATGAGCGGCGCCTATCTAAATCAACTCCTTAAATACCTTGATACTAAAGAAATCTATGTTAATGTGATCTCAAAATCAGGCTCTACAATGGAACCTGCATTAGCATTCCGTGTAGTAAAGCAATATATGGAGCAACGTTATGGCATTGAGTCAAAACTGCGTATAATTGTAACAACTGATGCTGAAAAAGGAATTTTAAAGGAAGTTGCTGATAAAGAAGGTTATCGCCGTTTTGTAATCCCATCAGAGGTTGGTGGGCGTTATTCAATCTTTACTCCAGTTGGGTTACTCCCAATTGCAGCAGCCGGGATTGATATTCAAGCTTTTATTGATGGAGCTAAACAAGCAGAATGTGATTTATCAAATGAGAACTTAGAACAAAATCCAGCTTACCAGTATGCATTTTCTCGTTATGAACTGTATAAAAAAGGCTATTCAGTAGAACTTTTAGCCTCATTTGAACCGCGCCTTAATAAGCTCCATGAATGGTGGAAGCAATTATTTGGTGAAAGTGAAGGGAAAGAGTATAAGGGACTTTATCCGTCAACCGTCAATTATTCAACGGATTTGCATGCAATTGGGCAGTTTATCCAAGAGGGAAGCCGAATCATGTTTGAGACATTGATTCATTTTGAAGAAGTTGAAGCCGATACAGAAATTCCATTTACACTCGATGACATGGATGGTTTAAATTATTTAGCTGGTCGGTCAATGAATGCTATTAATGCTACCTCAAAAGATGGAGTTGCATTAGCCCATGAAGAGGGGGACGTACCTGTTATGAAAATTGTACTTCCTAAATTAGATGCATATCATGTTGGATATTTAATGTTCTTCTTTATGAAGGCATGTGTGATTAGTGCAACACTACTCGAAGTGAATCCATTTGACCAACCTGGTGTAGAGGCATATAAGCAAAAGATGGTTGAGTTGTTGAAGAAAGACGCTTTAGTAATACAAAAGTAATTTTCGACATAGAAAGAGCACCCATTGACAAAAGTGAGTGCTTTTTCAAATTTATTTTGTTCCTAGAATTTGTAATATCCCTTGGCTAGTTTGATTAACTTGTGCCATCATAGATTGAGCAGATTGTAACAGTACTTGTTCCTTGTTTAAGTTCATCATTTCTTTTGCCATATCTGAATCTGTTAATTTAGATAAAGCTTTTGTTAAATTTTCAGAGGTATTTAGCACATTGTTATTTGCATGTTCCAGTTGATTTGTTAACGCGCCATATACTGCACGACGGCTACTTATGGTTGCGGAAAGATTATCCACCCGTTTTAAACCTTCCATGATACTGTCATACGAGTCTAAACTGATTCCATTTAAATGGATGCGGAAATCCCGGTGATCATATAAAGGTATTTTAATTTGTTGTTCTTCATTTGCTCCTGATTGTATGATAACTGGACTCATCTCTTCCGGCGTAAATGTACCACCTGATTCATTTGTAATTTTCTCAGCAAGTGAAAGAAGTTGCTCACCAAACATACCATTAATATCTAATTTTAGACCATTTGTATTATCTGCAAGTGGATTTAATTGTCCTTTTGCACGGTTATTTGTAATAACTGTTAATGAGATGTCTTCTGCTTTTAAATCATCAATTACATCAGAGATTTTATAATTCGATAATTGAGTTGTGCCTGATAATGAACTTTTTTCATGAACAGGAGCATCTGTTATTAGTACGAAATTTTTTGTTGCATCACTTCTAAAGTTGAATTTTAACGCTTCCTGAATTCCCTCTAATCCTGATTCAGGTTCATCTCCCCCTCCACTTGGTTGGATAGTAGAAACTTTTTTTTGGAAGTCGCTTATTGATAAAGAAGAAGTATAAGATTCGAGAGGAACACTATCCCCATTAATATCTCCATAAATAGATAAACCAAAATTAACGTTTACTCCATGGGCTTTTAATGCATTAGAAAAGTTCTCAATATTGTTAACGACATTATTAATTGGGCCCCACATACTCCCTGTTTTATCAATAATAAACACTATATCTGCATTTCCAGTAGTCCCTGGTTTAAGCTCAGGTGTAAAAGTTGAAGGAGGAATTAGTAGTTTTATTGTATTAAATTCAGTATTTTCAACAATATCATTAATGGATTCTGTAACTTGTTTGATTTCCTCATGTATTAACATTCTGTCTTCAGGTGTTAATGTATCATTGGAAGCTTGAATTAATAGTTCTCTCGCACGAATCAAATTTGGATTCTGGATTTGTCCCAAAGCTCCTTCAGCCACATTAACAAGGTTAAGTCCATCATGAATATTTTGAGATGCTTGATTTAGACCATTTATTTGTGCTTGCATTTTTTTTGAGATTGCTAAACCTGCTGCATCATCACCTGCTTGATTAATCTGATAACCAGATGATAGTTTTTGTAACGTTTTATTTAATTCTGTGTTAGTTTTTGAGTATTGATTATGTACAATTTGACCTTGATTATATTGTATTCTCAAAATATCTCACCTCTAGAACAATTATACCACTTAATGGTAAAATTTACTTATATTTTTAGAGATTTTGTTTTTTAATATAGGAAAATGTTTGGAGGAAATTATGAATTTAATGTATATAGCAACACCTTTTGATAACATACAAGTCAATATAAATGAGACAACTTTTTTTCTACATGACATGAATAATCCATGGATAGAAGCTGAAAAAATGCTGGAGGAAATCTCAGAGGAAATAGATAAGAAGAATCATATTGTATTTTGGGGAGTTGGTATTGGCTATTTGGTTAAATTAGTTACAGATTACTTTCCAGATAAGAAGGTAACTATTTATGAGCCAATTGAAGGTGTTTTTCAATTATTCCAACATATGAAGAATAAATTGCAAATTAATTCAAATAAGATGATGAAAGAATATACAGGTACTTCTGTTCAAGAAATGATTAAAAACATTAAAGATTTTGAAGATTATATCGAAGACGAAATTATGTTTATTAGAATACCTAATTATTATTTTATGGAAGAAGCATTTACCCGCTTTTATCATGTTTTTGATCAAATGAGAAAAGATGTTTTTTCAAATAATGAGATCATTCGGAAATTTAGTGATTTTTGGGTTATCAATAGATTGAAGTTAAAAAAGGAAATTGAAGAGACTACATCTTTTATTGATTATTCAAAACCATATATTCAAGGAAAGCCTGTAATAATTGTTGCAGCTGGACCATCGTTAAATGATGAACTTAATAATTTGAGAATAATTAAACATAAGAAAATGGCCTATATTTTTGCAATGGGTTCTGCAAATAAAGCACTTATAGAAAACGGTATTTTTCCAGATGCAATTTTCACGTATGATCCGCAACCTCATAATCAATTTGTAATTTCAAAGAAAATAGTAGAAACAATGGACATTCCACTAATTTACGGAACTACTGTTGGTTTTGAAACAGTAATGAACTACAAAGGTAAAAAGTTTTATTTCGTAACACAAAGAGATCAATTGTCACCTTTTTTATATAAGAAGGTTTTTCCGGTTATTCGAGATACTTCAACCATTTCAAATATTACTTTACAAGTTTTATCCTATTTAGAACCTTCTCATGTAATTTTAGTAGGTCAAAATTTCGCCTTTCGAAGTGGGGACTTTTATGCAAAAGGTATTATTCGAATAAGTAATAAAGAAATGGAATCTAAAGCTTTTAAGCATGAATTAGAAAGAGGGCTTAAAGTTGAAGCTGTAGATGGTACTAGAATATTAACCTCTCAAGAATTTGAAATCATGAAAAAGGAAATGGAAGCGTATTTAAGAATCTTACCATTAAATAAAGTAATAAATTGTACATATAAGGGTGCAAAAATAAAAGGCGTAGAGTATAAATCATTATCCTTTGTTATGAAGAATGAGCTGAAGAATAGTTTAATCGATAGTGATTGGTATAAAAATAGCGAAATGAATACAATACAAAAATCGATTAGTGATGAACAATTGTTGAGTTATTCAGAAGAACTAACTGTATGTATTAAATATTTTCTAGAATTACTAACAGAGGCAGGAAAGGATTTAGATATTAGTTTCATAAAAGAAATGGAAAATCTCTTTAAGAAACTGATGAATAATCCAATATCACAACATGTAGTTTTAGTATCATTAGAACTGGAACAAAAGGAATTGTTAAAAGAGATGAAATATATTTTGGATAAAGTCAAGGAACCAAAAGAACGAGTTTATAAATTAATACATTGTTATGAGAAATTTGTTTTGTCATTTAGGGAAAAATTTAAGTGGATATTGGTGGAACTTAAAGGACAATAAAAATCTAAATAAGCTCCAATAATTTTGAACTGCTTTTATGAAAAGTTTACAATGGTATCCGATATATAGACTATAAATAAGTACATTATAAATGCTCGGGGAAATCAAGGAGGATGGGAGCATGCGTATATCTTCGCAAGGAGCTATTGAAGGATCTGCATCAGTTAAGTCGATGAACCAAGATTCAACAATCGATAAAGTATTAAAGCAAGGAAGCCAAAATACTTCAACAAGTCAACAAGAACAAATGATCAATAAAGACGATGACACCAAAGATAAACTTAAGCAAGCTGTGGACTCTTTAAATGAAATTTTAGAAATTAACCATAACTCAGCAAAGTTTGTTTACCATGAAGGGCTTGAACGCTATTTTGTCCAGGTAGTAAACAGAGATACAGAAGAGGTAGTCAGAGAGATTCCACCTAAAAAAATATTAGATGCCTTTTATGAAATGCAAAAATTAGTAGGTATGATTGTAGATGAGAAAATATAAGTTTTGGAGGTTGTTAACATGGTAACACGTGTTGGAGGGTTAGCTTCAGGGATGGATATTGATTCAATTGTTGAAAAATTAATGTCCGCTGAAAAAGCACCGTTAAATAAATTATACCAACAACAACAAAAATATGAATGGGAACGCGATGCTTATCGTGAAATTAATACCGCACTAAGTTCATTTGATGACTTTTTATTTGATAATTTCCGATTAACTAGTAATTTTTATAAAAAAACTGTTTCATCTACTAATAGTTCTCTAGTGACGGCAACTGCGAATTCCTCAGCATCTGGAAGTTTATCAATTGAAGCGGTTAGTCAATTAGCTAGTTCTGCAAGAGTTGTTGGGAATACAATAAATGCAACGGGTTCTAAAAAATTATCTGAAATTGGTATTACGGAAACATCAGTTAAACTTAATGCAATACAAGCAGATGGTAAACTTCTAAAAAAAGCGGTTACTATCTCTATTGATGGAAATGAGACAGTTGATTCATTTTTAAAGAAGATTAATAATAGCAGTGTTGGAATTACTGCAATTTTTGAAAATAATAAAGTATCGTTTACTGCGAAAAATACTGGTAATAACACAACTGGTGGAGAAATTGTTGTAGAAGCGGGTGCAGATGTATTTAATAAATTATTAAATAAAACGGGTATTACAAATGGTAGTGCGATCGCAGATAATGGGAAAAACGCCATTTTTACAGTTAATGGTATTTCTACAGAAAAAAGTTCAAATTCATTTTCTTTAAATGGATATACCGTAACTTTACATGAAACATTTAATAGCGAGCAATCATTGGGTCAATCATTTATTGCTGCAATTGAAAATAAAAATAATGCACAAACAAATTATTCTAATATGTTGAATAGAGACAACCCGGGGAGTTTAGCAGATAAATATCTGTCAGGAACAGGGTCAGGGTTTGCTACTGCGGATGAGTTGAGGTCATTTTTTGAAAGTGAGCTTGTAACTAGAAAAAATAATTTAGATACAGCTTTGTCAAATTTAACTAATGCACAAAACACATTGATTTTGAGCGATGCAAAATTTCAAACAGACGAAAAAGATACTTACAATAGTCTAAGTAAAGAAGTTAAGGATTTCATTAAAGGTCTGAGTGATGAAAAACTTGCAGCTGTAGCTGATTTCTCAAGTATTGATACACCACCAGGACCTCTAACTCAATCAGAATATGATTATTTAGAGGGTCTTTCAGGTAATGATGCAAATATCTTTATTTTTACTCATGAGCAGTTAGTTGAAGCTAAAGGTGCTAAAACAGCAGGAGCGGTATATAACTCTTTATCTACGGATTCAAAAAAATTCGCTCAAGAATATTTAAAAAGCGACACAGATTTTAATAACTTATCGAGTGAAGTACAAACTGAGTTTGAGAAATTAAGTACAGACGAACAAAATATTTTAAAAGCTTTAAACTCAGAAAGTATAGCCTCGGTGGCAAATTTAATTGATAAAACAAAAGCACTTGAGACAGCACAGAATAAAATTACTGAACTTTCAAATGATATTGCAATGTTTAATAATACTGTTGCGGCTAAACAAAATAATGATGCTGTTTACAATACAGCAAAAGTTTCGCTACAAACAGCATTATTGAAAACAGCAACAACTGAAGAGCAAAGGACAGCAATTGAAAATGCAACAGATAGTGATTTACTCAATATCGCGAAAGTATTAGAACAAAGTGGAGCAACTGTACCACCTGTAACGTTAACATCTACCACTGACACAGATAATATGGTCGACAAAATTAAAAAGTTTGTTGAGACATATAATGGACTCGTTACAACTATTAACGGCAAACTAAAAGAGACCTATAATCGTAATTTCCCACCATTAACCGAAGAACAAAAAGAAGAGATGTCTGAAGATGAAATTGAAAAGTGGGAGAAAAAGGCGAAAACAGGTCTTTTACGCAATGACTCCATTCTAACAAATGGCTTATATGCAATGCGTCGTACATTTATGGATGCAGTTGGTGGGTTAGGAGACGCTACAATTAACTCTTTAGCTGAAATCGGTATTACAACTTCTTCAACTACGTCTGATGGAGGAAAGCTTATAATAAATGAAGATAAGCTTCGTGATGCAATTAATAAAAATGCAGACCAAGTTGCAGGTATTTTTACACAAACTGGTACTGCCAAAGATGTTAAAAGTGGTAAACTTGAAGATACTCGTGGTATAGGTCAACGGTTACGTGATGAATTAAAAAGCTTTACTGGAACAATAGAGAAAAAAGCCGGAAAAGCGTCTTCTACAAATCAATCGTACACAATTGGAAAACGTTTAGATGAAGTGAAAGACCGAATTGATTCATGGCTTGATAAGCTAAAAAATATCGAATCACGTTATTGGAAACAATTCACTGCTATGGAAACAGCCATTAATAAAGCAAATAGCCAGTCAACTTTATTCCAACCATCAATGTAACAAAATAGGAGATTGGTTTATGGAAAATATTCAACAATTATTGCAAGTTTCAGCCAGACTTTTTAAACATCTTTCCGATATCCCAAAAGGTGATGAACGTTCGAGTTATATTGAGGAAATAAATCAGATGTTAGATGAGCGCGGTACAATTATTGAAAAGTTAAGACTAGAAGAATTCCAGATAGACCCTAACAATAAAACACATGACACCTTAGTAAAATTAGATCAAGGAATTCGAGAACGTCTTAAAATAGTTTTTGAAGCCGTTAAACAAGATATGAAAGACTTACAAAATTCAAAGAAAAACGAAAAGCAGTATATGAATCCTTATTCTTCTGTTCAGGTAATGGATGGTATGTATTACGATAAGAAAAAGTAAGGATTTTCACCCAAAACTTACATTTAAATTATAGATCGCTTTCTCTATTTTTCTACTATACAATATTAATATAATGTATCTCTCAAAAGGAGTGGCCCTAATTGGCAGCACAAAATTCGGTACTAAATGCGTACAAACAAAATAGTGTTACAACAGCTTCACCTGGTGAACTAACGTTAATGTTATATAACGGTTGTCTAAAATTTTTGTCTAAAGCAAAAAAAGCAATTGAAGAAAAAAATATTCAAGAAAAGAATACTAATATCCAAAAAGCTCAAGCTATTATTCATGAGCTCATGTCTACTTTAAACATGGACTATGAAATTTCAAAGCAAATGTTACCGTTGTATGAATACATGAACCGTCGTCTAGTTGAAGCAAACATTAAGAATGACATAGCTATCATTGATGAAGTGATGGAACTTACAACTGAATTCCGCGACACGTGGAAACAAGTTATCCAAATTACTCGACAACAACAATTTAGTAATACACAACAAGTTTAAAAGATTCCTCTCATTGGTGGACAATTACCGATGGGAGGTTTTTTACATTTTAATTAAGAAGGTAACTGATTGTGTCTTTAGTCACGGTAGAAAATAGTCTATAAATCCCCCGCAAACTATTGTTTTAGTTAATAATTACTAACTTTACAATTAATGTAAAATAATGAATAATACACTTTGCCAAAATAACGATAAATGTTTAAATAATAGAAAGTAGTATTTTAATTTTTAAACAATATATCGTAAACGTTTGGGGGAAATACTATGAACTTTAAAAGAAAAGAAGGTTTTCGTTTTACTTTTGATCCACCACTTGAAGCAGACTATGAAATCTACATAAATGGGCAATTGGCTAGTATGGAAACATATCATACAAAAATATTGGATATTAGTCCTCGTGGTATGAAAATCTTTTGTGGACCGGAGATTGGGAGTTATTTAAAGCATAGCACCTTACAGATTAAAGTTCATTTTCTCCTTGATGTTGCGCATATCCGTGCAATAGGTGATGTGGTTTGGAGTCGACCTTTTGGCAGGGCTTATCAATGTGGTCTTAATTTTTCTGTTCAAAAAGACATTGATGAACTGATTACGAATGAATTAAAACTTCGTCGAAAAAAGGAAGTTTTTGCGAAAAGGATAATTCATAATTTAGCTTTGGACACAGTGAATTAATATATTCGAAGGAAGGCTCCTATTCAAATGGAGTCTTTTTTCATGTGCAAAAATTAACTTTGTCTAATTTGGCAATTATTACAAATATTACTGTTCAATCAATAAAAGTCATGGTATAAATGTTTTGAAAAGCAAAATAACAATATCATGTTACTTTGCTTCCTTTTATCCATTGTTTTAGGGGGAAACAATATGAACTTTAAAAGGAAAGAAGGTTTTCGTTTTGTCTTCAATGAGCCTATTGAAGCGAAATACGAGATTTACATAAACAGTAAACGCATTAATTTGGAAAAATATAATGGGAAAATTTTGGATATTAGTCCGCGGGGCATGAAACTGTTTTGTGGACCGGAAATCGGGGAGTACTTAAGAGATACTACTTTGCAAGTTGAAGTTCAGTTTGTGCTTGACGTGACAACGATTCGTGCTTTAGGGGATGTTATGTGGAGTAAACCACTAGGCTCTGGTTTCCAATGTGGTGTTGTCCTCGCAGCCCAAGAAGATATAGACGAGCTCATCATTGGGGAAATGAAACAACGCCGCAAAAAAGAGGTTTTACAATCTAAACATAAGAAATCTTAAATTTTTTTGAATGAAAATGTCGAATTATGAAAAAGATTCTCTATAGTGGTAGGATTTTTTAAACCTATGGCGAATATATATCTACATAGGTGGAACTAAAGGAGGAGTTTACATGCTAAACTTTAACATTCGTGGTGAAAACATTGAGGTAACTCCAGCGATTCGCGAATACGTTGAAAACAAAATCGAGAAAATTGAGCGATATTTCAGCGAGGGTGTTAGTGCGAACGCTAACGTTAATTTAAAAGTTTATAATGACAAGCAAACAAAAGTGGAAGTAACAATCCCAATGCGAAATGTCACTCTCCGCGCAGAAGAACGTCATGATGATATGTATGCTGCAATTGATTTAATTGTCGATAAATTAGAACGTCAAATTCGTAAACATAAAACAAAAGTAAACCGTAAATTCCGTGAACGTGAAGGTGTGGGCGTTTACTTTGCTCAAGAAGTTGCAGGAACTACTCCTAGCCCAGTTGAGGAAGATGAATTTACGATTGTTCGTACAAAACAATTTGACCTTAAACCAATGGATCAAGAAGAGGCCATCCTTCAAATGAATCTTTTAGGTCACGATTTCTACGTTTATACAGATGCCGATTCAAACCACACGAACATCGTCTACAAACGCCGTGATGGTAAATACGGTTTAATTGAGACAAACTAAGCTACGGGCTCCCGAGAAATCGGGGGCTTTTTTTGAAAAATTCATTGAAACATATGTTCGTATTTTGTATAATAGAAATACCCCAAAGCAATTACTTTGGGGCAAGAAATTATTTAACAAACTCTTTTATCATATTTTCTAGTTGTTTCATTGCTGCTTCTTCTGTGTCAGCCGTAACACCGAAATAATATTTACATTTCGGCTCAGTACCAGAAGGACGGATGGCAATCCAAGAGTTGTCTTCTAAGATAAGCTTTAATACATTTTCCTTTGGTAATTGAAGTGTCTCCGTAGATCCATCGGCAAGAGTCGTTTTACTCGTTAAATAATCTTCTACTCGTACTACTGGGAGACCAAAAATATGTGTTGGAATATTCTCTCGTAATTTATTTAAAAGGTCTTTCATTTGTTCTTGTCCATCTTTTCCTTCAAACACCTTTGAAATAAGCGCTTCTTTATGATAGCCAAATTGTTGGAAGATGCTATTTAATGCATCAAATAATGTTTGTCCTTTTGTTGCATAATATGATGCCATTTCAGCTACTTTTAACGCAACTTGCACGGCATCTTTGTCACGGGCAAAGGTTTTGATTAGATAACCATAACTCTCTTCATACCCAAATAAAAACTCGTATTGATGCGAAATATCAAATTCCTCTATTTTTTCAGCGATATATTTGAAGCCTGTTAATGTATTAATTGTTTTTACGCCATAATGTTCAGCGATTTTCGTACCTAGTTCTGAAGTGACAATCGTTTTTACCATCGCACCATTTGAAGGTAATGTACCGTTTTGTTGTTTTGTTTGTAAAATATAGTTTAGTAATAGAGCACCTAACTGGTTTCCTGTTAGAAGTTCATAGTTGTTACGATTCCACACAGCTACACCTAACCGATCAGCATCTGGATCTGTAGCGAGTAATAAATCTGCCCCTACTTTATTACCTAAGTTCATCGCCAATTCGAAAGCTGCTGGCTCCTCAGGGTTAGGATATGGCACTGTTGGGAAACTTCCATCTTGAATTGCTTGGTGTTCAACGACATGCACATTGTTAAAATCAAACTGTTTAAGTCCGTTTACAACAGGATGTAGCCCTGAACCATGTAAAGGTGTGTATACGATGTTAATTTGCGAATTGACATTGCTATGTTCTTTTAACGTTAATAAATTTTGTAAATATAAATGATCAAGTTCCTCTAAAATCCATTGCACTAAACCTTGTTTTTCTAATTCCTCAATCGAGAGAGCGTTAATTTTAAATATGTCATCTATTGTATTCATCTGTGCATTGATTTTAGCTACACCATCTGGAACTAGCTGAGCGCCATCTTCTCCATAAACTTTAAAGCCGTTATATTCTTTTGGATTGTGACTTGCAGTAATAACGACCCCTGCAAAAGCGTTTAGTTCTCGTACTGTAAAGGACAGTTGAGGTGTTGGTCGTGGTTCTTTATATATATAAGAAGTAATGTTATGTGCACCAAGGACACGTGCTGTTTCAATTGCAAATTCATATGAAAATGTTCGCGTATCATAAGCGATAACAACACCGCGTTTTTTCGCATCTTCACCATTTGCATCGATATATTGAGCAAGTCCTTCTGCAACGCGTCGTATTGTATAAATATTGATTCTGTTTGTGCCTGCACCAAGTAGACCGCGCATCCCACCCGTTCCAAAAGTCACATATTGATAAAATCGGTCTTCGATTGCTTTTTCATCACTTTCTACTAAAACGAGTTCAAGAGCTAAATGATGAGGTATACCTGCTTCTACCCATATTTTGTATTGTTCTATCATACTTGCACCTACATTTCGTTTAATCTAATCTCATTTTAATCTCTTTTTCATTTTTCCCCAATATGCTAATTAGTTTTCGTCACGATATTTTCTTGTAGTAACTCGTTCATCTTTTGTTTATAGGCTTCAACACCCGGTTGATCAAAAGGATTTACTTGCAATAGGGTAGCGCTAATGACACACGCTTTCATGAAAAAGAACATTAAATACCCAACATTGTAGGCGTCAAGTTTTGGTAATTCAATTTTTAATACAGGAACACCACCTAATGCATGTGCTAGTGCGACTCCATCTTTTGAGGTTGCATTAATCTGATTCATTGAGCTTCCACCTAAGTAATTTAGCTGGTCGATGTCCTCTAGTGTAAAAGGAATAGCAATATCCTCTTCTAATTCTTTAAAATGTAGTAACGTTTCAAACATAATGCGGCTACCATCTTGGATAAATTGACCAATGGCGTGTAAGTCTGTTGAATAATTTACAGTAGAAGGGTACAAGCCTTTATGTTCCTTCCCTTCACTTTCACCGAATAGTTGTTTCCACCATTCGTGTAATTTATTGAGGCGGGGTTCAAATGAGGCTAATAACTCCATTGAATACCCTTGATTGTATAAATCGTATCTAGTGAAGGCATATTGGAAAGCTGCGTTTTGTATATTGTCATTGGAAAAATCCAATCTTGCATGTTTTGCACCATGTAAAAACATATGTATATCAATACCAGCTGCAGCGATGGGGAGGAGTCCAGCTGGGGTAAAAACCGAGTATCTTCCGCCAATGTCTATTGGGATGATGAGTTGACGGTATCCTTCCTTGATCGCAATTTGTTTCAGAGGTCCATTTTCTCGATCCGTAGTAACGATAATTCTATGCCTAGACTTGTCTTTATAACGACGCTCTATATATTCTTTTATTACACGAAACGTTAATGCAGGTTCCATTGTTTTTCCGGATTTTGAAATAACATTCACGTAAACTTCTTTTGTATCTAAATATGTAATTAGTTGTTTTAGATAGGTACCACTCATGTTATTGCCTGCATATAACACTTGGAGTCCATTATTTGTTCGAAAATATGGCGTGCAAGCATCAATCACAGCACGAGCACCTAAAAACGAACCACCAACGCCAATGACTAGAAGAACATTGGCATTGGTATTTATTTCGCTTGCTATTTTTTCAATCTCTATCAATTGGTCTAATGGGCAATCGATATAATAATCAATGTTCGGCAGAGTAGGAATGGTATATTGTGAAATTGCGTTTGGATAACTAAATTTCAACATCTTCTTCTCCTAAAAAGTTATTTTTTCAACATTTAAAATAGTATTCATATATTGTAGTAATTCATTCTTTAAGTCATTTCGCTTTAATGCAAAATCTATTGTTGCTTGGACGTAGCCTATTTTGCTGCCAATATCGTATAATTGTCCTTCTACATTGTAAGCAAGTATTTTTTCAGAATAGTTCAGTAGATCAAGAGCATCAGTTAATTGAATTTCGCCACCTGCACCGGGAGTAATTGATTTTAATGCATTAAAAATAGTAGGTGTTAATATATAGCGCCCCATAATTGATAAATTGGAAGGTGCCTCATGTGCACTTGGCTTTTCTACAAATCTTTTGACCTCAATTGGTTGCCCTTCGATAATTGTACTTTTTGGGTCAATTACGCCATACTGATGAACAATTTCCATTGGCACTGGCTGTACACCAATTACTGATGTTCGTTGCTCTTCATATGTATCAATTAATTGTGCAATGGCAGGGGTTTCGCTATCCAAAATAATATCGCCAAGTAAAACTGCAAATGGTTCATTCCCGATAAAACGATGGGCACAATATATTGCATCTCCTAAACCTTTTGCTTCCTTTTGGCGTATGTAATGGATATTGGCTAATTGTGATATTTTTTGTACTTCCTCTAGATCATTCCATTTACCTTTTTTGGCTAGGTGTTCTTCGAGTTCGTAGGTTTTGTCAAAGTGATCTTCTATTGCACGTTTGTTGCGACCACTAATAATAATGATATCTTCAATACCTGATGCAACGGCCTCTTCAACAATATATTGAATAGTAGGTTTATCAACGATTGGCAACATCTCTTTTGGCTGTGCTTTTGTTGCTGGGAGGAATCGAGTTCCAAGACCCGCTGCTGGAATAACCGCTTTCCTTACTTTTGACATTTAATCATCTCCTTCATAGGTAATAGTTACTTAAATACTACCATATATTAACTTTTTAAAATATCTTGAAGTAATAAATTTATAGAGAAATAAGTGTGCTGTATCCGTTTTGCATGCAACTATTATGTTAGTATAAAATTGGAATAATAAATGTTTAGGAGTTACATATGGAATCAAAAAGAATACCATTTATTGACGGCTTAAGGGGATTTAGTTTGCTCGGCATTTTGCTTGCGAATTTGCTCATCTTTCAATATGGGATGTTTGGAAAAGATTATATTGAAACCACTTCCTTTTGGGATGACGGGGCATACAAGTTTGTCAAAATTGCTGCTGAAGGTTCTTCCATGCCAATTTTTACATTTGTGTTTGGCTATTCTTTCATCCAACTAGTAGATTCTATTCGAAAAAGGGGTAGAAAAAGTCGCTGGTCGATTGTACGCCGAAGTATCGGATTAATCATGCTTGGATTTTTACATGCTACCTATTTATGGGACGGGGATATTTTATTATTTTATGGAAGCATCATGATTGTCTTATTCCCTTTTATTAATCGCAAACCGAAAACCCTTTTCATTTGGGCGATTGTCATATTTCTTTTGACACTCGGCTTAGGGTATGGACAACTAGACATGACAAACCAAGAAGAACAGGAAATGAAGGAATATAACGAGTTGGCCGCTAATACATACGCAAATGGCAGTTACGGGGAGATTTATGAATTCCGTAATTCTATTATGCCTCCAGGGTTTGAAGATCCTATTTTTATTACGATTCTACTCATCATTGCCCCTTTTATTTATATCCCCATGTTTTTGTTCGGGATGGGAGTTGCCAAATTAGGTGCTTTTGAAAAGATGAAAACTGAACGAAAGTGGTATGTTAGAGGTTCTGTTTTTGTACCTATTGGGCTTATCTGTAAAACAGTTGGATTGATGAAAAATGATTGGGCTGGAATTTTCTCATTGGGCGGATCGATTTTATTGTCAATCGGGTACATTAGTCTTTTTGCATTACTCTATAATACTAAGATACTCGTTCGGATTCGTTCCATTTTTGAAAATGTAGGGCAGTTATCTCTATCAAACTATATTTTGCAAACAGTTATCTGTACTTTTGTATTTTACGGTTATGGATTAGGATTGTTCGGACAGCTTGGTGTTGCAATGGGTGTTTTACTTGGGCTTGTTATATTTTGTTTACAATGTGTTTTAAGCTCACTGTATTTAAAGAAATTCAAGCGTGGCCCACTAGAAGTTTTGTTACGGATTTGGACAAATTTTTCGTGGAATGGTAAACCGAAAGCATGAGGAAAGTGCCCCAAATGTACTTTAGACGTTTGGGGTTTTGTTTACGGTTACTAAATAAATGCTAACCCCCACTAATAACATTCCAATAAATAAATTAACCGTAATCTGTTCATCCAAAAATACTGCGCTCACGAAAACGGCAAGAATCGGTACTAAAAATGTAAATGCTCCGACTTTACTTGCTTCTCCTTCATTCATCAACTTATAATAAATCACTTGCGCAGCCGCCATTCCAGCCGTTGTTCCCCATATTAAACTAAAGATTAACCCTTTATTCCATATGATGGCACTCATTTCTTCCGTCACGAACCCACCTGTTAATAATACTGCTCCACCAATCACAAGTTGCATGACGACCATCCAATAAGGATCCACATTGTGACGGTTTTTCTTTACATAGACAACGCCAATTGCCCAGCTTAGTGCAGTTCCAAGGGCTAAAATGACTCCGATTGCCGATAAGTGAATCATAAGTCCGTCTATACTCACAAGCACAATACCAGCAAAACCAATAACTAACCCGGAGATTCGCCAAATCGTCATCGGTTCGCCAAGCCACCACCAAGCTAACAGGCCAAGCATCACTGGTTGAAAATAGACGAGTACAGAAAAAAGTCCACCCGGCAAATAAATAAGACCAATCGTTTGGATGCCTAAATATAACACGATATTCAAAATCGCTGAAATTATATAATAAACCCAATTTCTTTTAAACTGTAAGATGTGGCGGTTTTTCCATGCGATGAGGAGTAAGATAAGTCCTCCTAAAAAGGCACGCACTCCGGCAAACAACAGAGGGGGCATAAAGTTTACACCGTTTTTGTATATGGGCCAACTCACTCCCCAAATGACTATAAGCAGTATTAATAATGTATAAGAGGTCAGTTTTGAGGTTTCTTTCTCCATTTCCAACCTTCTTCCTTCGCGATTTACATTAGTATATGAATAGGTTTTCGTACCGGGTACAAATGTAAAGTGTGCTTGACATTCAGATGGATGTAAAGTATCCTTTACGTAAAGTTAACTTTACATTTGAGGTGAATGAGTTGCGAAACCGCATTAAAGATTTACGGCTCGTGTATGATTTGACTCAAGATGAACTGGCGGAAAAACTTGAAGTCTCGAGGCAAACGATTATTTCTTTAGAAAAAGGTAGGTACAATCCGTCGCTCATTTTGGCGTATAAAATTTCTCGTGTGTTTATGTGTCGAATTGAAGATGTATTTATTTTTGAGGAGGGAAATGAAAATGGATAATCCGATTATTGCTGTTCTGTTTTGGATGGTTTTGGCTTCAATTATTGTGGGTGCTTTTTACATTCCGCGCCGCATGATGAAAAAGAAGAAGCAATTTGATGAGCGTTTCGTGTATAATGACCATCTTGCTCGTTCTTATAGTTGGATGGGTTCACTTGGTGTAATTTTTGTGACGTGGTTTTTATCGCTCGTTGTTTTCCATTCTATGATTGCGTTTTGGCTTATCACTGCTATCTACGTAGGGCATATGTTATCGTATATGATTGGTTCTGCGATAGCCAATAGTCGAAATTAGAAGGAGTTTTCATTATGACCATATCAAAAGCATGTACCATCGCTGGCTCTGCTGCCAGGGGTGGTGCGGGAATACAAGCAGATTTAAAAACATTTCAGGAGCTTGGCGTTTTCGGCATGTCGGCAATTACGGCATTTGTGGCAGCTCATCCCGAAACGAAACAGGGGATCTTCATTCAGCCACTAGACGTAATCGAAGCGCAACTCTCAACAATTTATGAGCAGGGTGATATTGAAGCTTTAAAAACGGGTATGCTCTTTTCAAAGGAAATTATTGGGTTTGTAGCGGACTGGCTTCAATCAACTGCTATTCAAAATATTGTGGTGGATCCTGTTATGTTTGGGAAGGCGGGGTCAGCGTTACTCGATTTTGATGCCATGGATACGTTAAAAACGACACTCATTCCTCAGGCGAAGATTATTACACCAAATATGCCTGAAGCGTCATTTCTATTAGGAGGGGCTGAGATAAGTTCGTTAGCCCATTTACAAGAAGCAGCGAGAGCTTTATTTGAATTGGATCCGGAGTATATTCTCGTTAAAGGTGGTCGATTACAAGATGCTGCGATTGATGTTTTGTATGATGGAAACACAATGACGTTACTCGAAGCACCTCGAATAGAAACAGTTCATACGAATGGTGCAGGGTGTTCTTATTCTGCGGCAATTACAGCGGGGCTTGCGAATGGGTTGTCGATGAAGGAATCTGTTATTCAAGCGAAAAAATTTGTGACGGCAGGTATTCGTCGTTCCATTCCATTTGAAAAGGTTGCGGGCATGATTGACCATCGTGCATTTAAACTTTATGGAGAAGAAGCTGTAAAAGTTTTATAGATGATAAAAACCCTAACTGTGCTTGTTAGGGTTTTGCTTTTTAGAACAGTTCGCCACTATCCAAACTCACTTGCCATTCCACACCGAACTTGTCCTTCACGGCGCCATAGCATTTGCTCCAAAACGTTTCTTGAAGTTCCATGCTTACTTTGCCGCCTTCTTTTAATCCTTCGAAGCTTGAGCGAATAAATGCCTCATCATCACTTACAACTGTGACACTAATGTTGTTTCCTACTACATATGGAGAGCCTGGCCAATTGTCTGAAAACATTAATCTGCTACCTGCAACATTAATATTTGTATGCATTACTAAACTTTTTGCTTCCTCTGGGATTGGGAAGTCCGGATTTTCTGGTCCATCACCAAACGTCATAATTTGTGGTGCTTCTGTTTTAAATACATCTGCATAAAATTCTACCGCTTCACGACAGTTTCCATCAAAAATCAAATACACTTCAATTGCCATACCATCCATCTCTCCTCTTAAAATGATTTATTACTTTCTAATTGTACTATACTTCCTAACGTACCCGGTACTCAAACAATTCAGAATTTTGTGTGTACCGGGTACGCGAACAATTCTGAAAATTTACCTCCGCTTAATTTAAAAAAAGAGAAGGTCATTTGCACCTATATATAGGTAGTGATAAAATGAAACTTGATACTAAATGGGAAGTGAAAATATTCATGGCGAACATTTTAAATAAAATTTTTGATCCAAATAAAAAAGAACTGAAAAAATTAAATAAAATTGCAGACCAAGTTGAAGCATATGCATCTCAAATGGAACAACTTAGTGATGAAAGTTTAAAAGAGAAAACCGTTGAATTTAAAGAACGTTATCAAAATGGGGAAACTCTTGAACAATTACTTCCTGAAGCGTTTGCTGTTTGTCGTGAAGCTTCACGCCGCGTACTAGGAATGTATCCGTTCCGTGTTCAAATTATGGGTGCTGCAACGTTAAATGAAGGAAACATTGCGGAGATGAAAACAGGGGAAGGGAAAACGTTAACTGCGACAATGTCCGTTTACTTAAATGCCCTAACTGGTAAAGGGGTGCATGTTGTAACGGTCAACGAATACCTTGCTAGCCGTGATGCTTCTGAAATGGGACAGCTTTATAATTTCCTTGGCCTTTCTGTTGGCTTAAATTTAAACAGCTTATCAAAAGAAGAAAAACGTGAAGCCTACGCTGCTGACATTACTTACAGCACAAACAACGAACTAGGCTTTGACTATTTGCGCGATAACATGGTTCTTTACAAAGAAGAACGTGTTCAACGCCCTCTTCATTATGCCGTAATCGATGAAGTGGATTCGATTTTAATTGACGAAGCACGTACGCCGTTAATTATCTCAGGTCAAGCTGGTAAAACGGCAAAATTATATGTTCAATCCAACATGTTTGTTCGTATGTTAAAAGCAGATGAAGACTACACGTATGATGAAACAACTAAAGGTGTTACATTAACTGAAAATGGTATTGGAAAAGCGGAGAAAGCATTCGGCATTGATAACCTATTTGATCTTTCTCACGTTCGTCTATTACATGCCATCAACCAATCATTAAAAGCTCACGTGTCCATGCATCGCGATGTAGATTATGTCGTTCAAGATGGCGAAATCATCATTGTTGATGGCTTTACAGGACGTTTAATGAAAGGTCGTCGCTATTCGGATGGATTGCACCAAGCAATTGAAGCAAAAGAAGCTGTAGAAATCCAAAACGAGTCCATGACAATGGCGACTATTACGTTCCAAAACTATTTCCGTATGTACGAAAAACTTTCAGGGATGACAGGTACGGCAAAAACGGAAGAAGAAGAGTTCCGTAACATTTATAATATGCAAGTTGTCGTAATTCCTACAAACAGACCGATTGCGCGTGACGACAGACCGGATTTAATCTTCGCTACGATGAACGGGAAATTTAATGCGGTAGCTGCGGATATTGCAGAGCGTCATAAAAACGGTCAGCCGGTTTTAGTTGGTACGGTTGCGATTGAAACATCTGAAATCATTTCGCAGTTATTAGATAAACATAAAATTCCGCACAATGTATTAAATGCGAAAAACCATGAACGAGAAGCTGAAATTATTGCAAATGCGGGTAACCGTGGAGCAGTTACGATTGCGACAAACATGGCTGGTCGTGGTACCGACATCAAACTGGGTGAAGGTGTTTTAGAACTTGGCGGTTTAGCGGTTATTGGTACAGAACGTCACGAATCTCGCCGTATCGATAATCAGCTGCGCGGTCGTTCTGGTCGTCAAGGGGACCCTGGTGTAACGCAATTCTATTTATCTTTAGAAGATGATTTAATGCGCCGTTTCGGTTCAGACAAAATGAAATCGATGATGACGCGCCTTGGTATGGACGATTCTCAACCAATTCAATCGGGTATGGTTTCAAAAGCCGTAGAGTCTGCTCAAAAACGTGTTGAGGGGAACAACTTTGATGCGCGTAAACGATTACTACAATACGACGATGTACTTCGCCAACAACGTGAGGTTATTTATAAAGAACGTCGCGATGTATTAGAAACTGAAAATATGCGTGCTCTTGTGGAAAATATGATTCAAGAATCGATTGAAAATATCGTTCGTGTTCATACTCAAGGCGACCAAAAAGAGTGGAAGTTAAAAGCTCTTGAAGATTATATTCAAGCTAATTTGTTAGAAGAAGGCGCTGTAAAAGCTAGCGATCTTGAAGGCAAATCTGCAGAAGAAATGATTCAATTTATTTACGCGGAAGTTCAAAAACGTTACGACGAAAAAGAAGAAGCCCTAACACCGGAACGTATGCGCGAATTCGAAAAAGTTATTTTACTTCGCTCGATTGATACGAAATGGATTGACCATATCGATGCAATGGATCAATTACGTCAAGGGATTCATCTACGTGCATATGGTCAAACAGATCCATTACGTGAGTACGAGCAAGAAGGATTCGCAATGTTCGAGGACATGGTGGCATCTATTCGTGAAGACGTAACGAAATATGCAATGAAAGCTCAAATCCGCAACAACTTAGAGCGTGAAGAAGTCGCAAAAGGCCAAGCAGTGAATCCAAAAGAGGAAGCTGCACCTAAGAAAAAACAACCCGTTCGTAAAGCAGAAGACATTAAACGTAATGACCCATGCCCATGTGGTAGCGGCAAGAAATATAAAAACTGCCATGGTGCGCAGCAGTAAAACATAGATTTGCTCAATAAATCTGGGTTTTGTGCGGATAAGGGTGTTATTCGTGCGGATAGCGAGTTGATTGGTGCACATAAACTGCGTCTTGTGTGGATAGCAAATTGATTGGTGCACATGAGCCGTGTTTGGTGCGGATAGCGAGTTGATTGGTGCACATAAGCTGTGTTTTGTGCGGATAGCGAGTTGTTTTGTGCACATGAGCCGCGTCTTGTGCGGATAGCGAGTTGTTTTGTGCACATAAGCCGCGTCTTGTGCGGATAGCGAGTTGATTTGTGCACATAATCTGGGTTTTGTGCGGATAGCGAGTTGATTGGTGCACATAAGCCGCGTCTTGTGTGGATAGCCAACTGTTTTGTGCACATGAGCCGTGTTTTGTGCGGATAGCGAGTTGTTTTGTGCACATAAGCCGAGTTTTGTGCGGATAGCCAGATATTTTGTGCACATGAGCCGAGTTTGGTGCGGATAGCCAGTTGTTTTGTGCACATGAGCCGAGTTTTGTGCGGATAGCGAGTTGTTTTGTGCACATGAGCCGAGTTTTGTGCGGATAGCGAGTTGTTTTGTGCACATAAGCCGGATTCGTGCAGATAGCGAGCCGATTCGTGCGCATGGATCCGTGTTTGGTGCGGTTACAAGTTGATTCGTGCAAATAGAGCCGCGTTTTTCACATGAGCCCGGTTTTGTCCGGATAACGCAACTTTTTGACCGTTCAGTAAGTCGTTTTGTCCGGATAGCTCAACTTTTTGTCCGTTCAGCAAGTCGTTTTGTCCACATAGCCCGACTTTTTGTCCATTCAGCGAGAGTTTTTGTCCGGATAAACCTGTTTTTCGTCCACAAAAGGAAGAAACGCACTATTAATAAAGAAGACATCTGAACCGTAATCATCAATGAATGATACGGTTCTCTCAATTTCATATCGTACGGAGGATTTTATATGATTGAATTAGCAGAAGTGAGAAATACGTTAGAAACTACAGCCAAAAAATTGGTGGACTTCAGGGGGTCTCTTTGACTTAGAAAACAAAGAGGCACGAATCCAAGAGTTGGATGAAATGATGTTAATGCCCGGCTTTTGGGATGACCAGAATGGAGCTCAAACGGTTATAAATGAAGCGAATGGTTTAAAAGCAATTGTTAATGAATTCAACGAGCTTGTCGGAACGCAAGAAAATTTAGAAATGACGTTGGAGCTTTTAAAAGAAGAGCCAGATGAAGAATTGCAAGAGGAACTAGGCAATGAATTAGAGGAATTTGAACGCAAAATGGATGCGTTTGAACTTCAAATGCTATTAAGTGAGCCCTATGATAAAAATAATGCCATTTTAGAACTTCACCCAGGTGCAGGTGGGACAGAATCACAAGATTGGGGTTCGATGTTACTGCGTATGTATACTCGTTGGGCAGAGCAGCATGGTTTCAAAGTGGAAACGATGGATTATTTACCGGGGGATGAAGCTGGTATAAAATCGGTGACGTTACTAATTCAGGGGCACAATGCTTATGGATATTTAAAGGCGGAAAAAGGTGTTCATCGTTTAGTTCGTATTTCACCATTCGATTCAGCAGGTCGTCGTCATACATCTTTCGTTTCTTGTGAGGTTATGCCAGAATTTAATAACGAAATTGAAATTGACATTCGTACGGAAGATTTGAAAATTGATACGTATCGAGCAACTGGTGCAGGTGGACAGCACATTAATACGACTGACTCAGCTGTCCGTATTACACATATTCCAACAGGGGTTGTAGTATCCTGCCAAGCCGAACGCTCTCAAATTAAAAACCGTGAAAAAGCGATGAACATGTTAAAAGCGAAATTATATCAACTTGAAATTGAGAAACAACAAGCTGAGTTGGATGCAATTCGTGGTGAGCAAAAAGAAATCGGCTGGGGATCACAAATTCGTTCTTATGTATTCCACCCATATTCAATGGTAAAAGATCACCGTACAAGTTTTGAAACAGGTAACGTTCAAGGAGTTATGGACGGGGATTTAGACGGTTTCATTAATGCATATTTACGTTCACGTTTAGGTTAATAACAAAGTAGGCATTTATAAGTCATAAAAAGACTTGTAAATGCTTTTTTAATTCCTTGGTAATGTTGTTGGCCCGAAACTTGTTTAAATTTTGCCATCTCAGTTTAAAATCAAATATTCCCACCTCCATCATTGCATTTTTTCATTAATAATGTAATATGATAATAAGAACAAATGTTCTGTTTAGGAGGGTTTTTAATGGCGCACATTCCCATTGAAACTGTCCCATATTTTGAAGCAGCGATTTATCTACCGATGCTACTAATCGTATTAGAAAAAGATTATGCACAAATAGAAAATGGGCAGTTTAAGTTCAAGGGTCCATACATTTTTTTAATAGAAGAAGCAAGAAGAAACGTTGAGATTGATTTGAAAAGTACGAAGGCGTATTTAAGAGAACATCAATTAAAGATTGTACAAAGAGCTCGTGATGAATTATTTTCTGAATATGAATTTCATTGTAAACAGTTGATGGAAATTAGAAGATATTCCAATATACGCCTTCGAAATCATGTTGAAGAATTGCTTAAACTTTATTTGAAAAAAGCATCAATTGTTTATTCAAAGGGTTAAATCGTTTTTTAGAATAAGTCTTTGGTTGGTCCCGAATTTATGTAACATGGATGCACTAACATATTGAGAACAGAAAGAAGTATAGTTAAAGTTTAGTATTAGTTCGCGTCCATCTTTTAATGTAATTTCAGTGCTATCTTTAATACGTCGAATGTTGGTAATTGCATGTAGTCCGACCCAAACGTTACTTGGTGAAGCTGGTGATAAAAGTGGGAAGAATACGCAAGGCATCCCATAATCATGTGAAATAATAATCGGAAGTTTGTGTTTTTCGTTGCCGAAGAACCGTTTTGAAACTGTGCGCGCAGTTTTATAGTTAGTTCCCATTAGTACACAAGATTTTCGAATTATGTAGATAGGCTTCCGTGAAACTATAATTTCTCCACTTTTATCATAGACTCGAGAATAAAGCTTGTCTCCATGTTCTAAAGGTTCGATAAGATAAGTGTTAAACGAAATATGATACGAATCAGCAATATTTACATTTCCCATTTAAATTTCCCCCTTTGTTTATTTTCACTGGATTTATAGACATGATAGTACGGTTTTCGAGCAATTTCAATACATAATTTAGAAAATTGCGTAAACTTGTAATTTCACTATTTCAAAATGAATCAAATTAGAAAAATCAGACACACACCTATTTGTCCCCGAGCAAGCTACAAAGAAAAAAGTAAATCTATTTTTCAGAATATATTGCAAATTGAGTAGATGTTATCTTATAATAGAAAAAAGGGAATCGGGGTGATATCGATGGATAAATATTATTCATACACAGATTTTCTTAAAGCAGTTGGACATTATCAACATGCAAATGAATCTGAGAGATTATTGAATGAAATTTATTTAGACTTGTTTTTAAACAGTATGCAAAGACTACAAAGAATTGACCAGTTGAAGGATCTCATCGATAGAGCATTAGATGAACGAAACAAGGAAGCCTTTTACGCATACACTACAGAACTGAACCAATTACAAGAGACACAAGAATTGGAAGAACCACAAGAAACAGTAAATTAATATAATATTTTAAAAGTCGCCTGTTAAAACAGTGCCAAACATGTAAAGTTTCGCTTTACTAAGGCAATGTTTAAAATAGGCGACTTTTCTGCATTTAGAAATAAAAAATTTAGAATATACGTTCGCTTTTTAGTTCGTGTTTTACGAATTGTATGCTAAAATTAATATACAAGAATTGGGTGAAAGGACGATTGACGAATGACCGAAACTTTTGATTTACAGTCCGCTTATCAACCAAGTGGCGACCAACCCACTGCAATTGCGGAACTAGTAAAAGGCGTGAAAGAAGGAAAGCGACATCAAACTTTGCTCGGAGCAACTGGAACTGGAAAAACGTTTACCATATCCAATGTGATTAAAGAAGTTAATAAACCAACTCTCGTAATAGCGCATAATAAAACACTTGCAGGACAACTGTATAGCGAATTCAAACAGTTTTTCCCAAACAATGCCGTTGAGTATTTTGTCAGCTATTACGACTATTATCAACCTGAAGCATATGTACCACAGACAGACACGTACATTGAAAAAGATTCTAGCATTAATGAAGAAATTGATAAGTTGCGCCACTCGGCTACATCCGCTTTGTTTGAAAGACAAGATGTCATTATTATCGCTTCCGTTTCATGTATATATGGCTTGGGGAATCCGGAAGAATATCGAGAAATGGTATTATCTATTCGTAATGGCATGGAAATTGAGCGCAATCAACTGTTACGAAAACTCGTAGATATACAATATGAACGCAATGATGTGAATTTTACGCGGGGTACATTTAGAGTACGCGGAGATGTTGTCGAAATCTTCCCGGCTTCTCGCGATGAAAAATGTGTTCGTGTCGAGTTCTTTGGTGATGAAGTTGATCGGATTCGAGAAGTGGATGCCCTTACAGGAGAAATTATGGGAGACCGAGAACATGTGGCGATCTTCCCAGCATCCCACTTCGTAACTCGAGAAGAAAAAATGTTGAAGGCAATTGAAAATATCGAAAAAGAACTAGAAGAACAGCTGGAAAAATTCCGTTCTGAAGATAAACTACTTGAAGCGCAACGCCTAGAACAGCGAACAAATTATGATTTAGAAATGATGCGGGAAATGGGCTTTTGTTCAGGAATTGAAAACTATTCACGACATTTAACGTTAAGAGAAGCAGGGGTTACGCCGTATACATTACTCGATTATTTTCCAAAAGATTTTTTACTTGTTGTTGATGAAAGTCACGTAACATTACCTCAAGTTCGAGGGATGTACAATGGGGACCAAGCACGTAAAAATGTATTGGTAGAGCACGGCTTCCGTTTGCCATCAGCGCTTGATAATCGTCCGTTAAAATTTGAAGAATTTGAACAACATATTCACCAGGCAATCTTTGTTTCTGCAACACCAGGTCCATATGAAATCGAACATACACCAGAAATGGTAGAGCAAATTATTCGTCCTACAGGGTTGTTAGATCCAACAATTGACGTGCGCCCTATTGAAGGACAAATTGATGATTTAATCGATGAAATCAATGACCGTGTAGCAAGACAGGAACGTGTGCTAGTTACCACGCTAACAAAGAAAATGTCAGAGGATTTAACGGATTACTTTAAAGAAATGGGTATTAAAGTTGAATACTTGCACTCTGAAGTAAAAACTTTAGAACGAATTGAAATCATTCGTGAACTTCGAAAAGGTACGTATGATGTACTGGTTGGAATTAATTTACTGCGTGAAGGATTAGATATTCCAGAAGTATCCCTTGTTGCTATTCTCGATGCCGATAAAGAAGGCTTTTTACGTTCGGAACGATCACTCATTCAAACAATCGGACGTGCTGCTCGTAATGCGAATGGGCACGTAATCATGTATGCAGATCGGATTACTGATTCAATGAAAAAGGCTCTCGATGAAACAAAACGTCGTCGAACAATTCAAGAAGCCTATAACGAAAAACATGGCATAACACCACAGACAATTCAGAAGAAAATACCAGACTTAATTCGAGCAACACAAGCTGCAGAAGAGGAAGAAACATACGTAACAAAAGTAACGAAGGGTAAAAAATTATCGAAAGCAGAAATTGAAAAATTAATTGCATCCCTAGAACAAGAAATGAAAGAAGCAGCAAAAGCACTTGATTTTGAACGTGCAGCCGAATTGCGTGATACGATATTTGAATTGAAGGTAGAAGGGTGACCAATATTGAAAAATACAGAAATAGTAGTGCAAGGTGCACGTTCGAATAATTTAAAAAATATACATGTAACGATTCCCCGGGACAAGCTTGTTGTAGTAACAGGTTTATCAGGTTCTGGAAAGTCTTCCTTAGCATTTGATACGATTTATGCAGAAGGACAACGCCGCTATGTCGAGTCTTTATCTGCGTATGCAAGACAATTTTTAGGGCAAATGGACAAGCCAGATGTGGATTTAATTGAAGGGTTATCACCTGCCATTTCCATTGACCAAAAAACAACGAGCCGAAACCCACGCTCAACAGTTGGAACCGTTACGGAAATTTACGATTATTTCCGTTTATTGTTTGCGCGTATTGGGAAACCGATTTGTCCTAATCATGATATCGAAATAACGTCACAAACCATTGAACAAATGGTGGACCGTTTATTAGAATTTCCAGAACGAACTAAAATGCAATTACTTGCTCCCATCGTCTCTGGGCGAAAAGGATCTCATGTAAAATTACTTGAAGATTTAAAAAAACAAGGATTTGTTCGAGTTCGTGTAGATGGTGAAATGCGTGATTTAGATGATTCGATTGAGATCGATAAAAACAAAAAACATAATATCGAGGTGGTCATTGATCGTGTTGTAATTAAAGACGGCATTGCATCACGTTTAGCTGATTCTTTAGAAACAGCGTGTAGACTTGCAGATGGGAGAGTACTTGTTGATGTGATGGAGCATGAGGAACTGCTATTTAGTGAACACCACGCTTGCCCACATTGCGGATTCTCTATCGGTGAGTTGGAACCGCGCATGTTTTCGTTCAATAGTCCTTTTGGTGCTTGCCCTTCTTGTGATGGACTTGGCACGAAACAGGAAGTCGACCTTGATTTATTAATTCCAGATTGGGGTAAATCGTTAGAAGAGCATGCCATCTCAGCATGGGAACCAACTAGTTCGCAATATTATCCATCGCTTTTAAGAGCGGTATGTGAACATTACGGAATACCAATGGATGTGCCAGTTTCCCAACTACCGAAAAGTCAAATGGATAAAATTTTATATGGATCGGGACCGGAATTAATTCATTTTTATTATGAAAATGACTTTGGCAGCATCCATGATAAAAATATTGAATTTGAAGGTGTTGTTCGAAATATTGAACGTCGATTCCGTGATTCTTCTTCTGATTGGGTTCGTGAGCAAATGGAAAAATATATGACTCAACAACCTTGTCCATCATGTAAAGGATATCGATTAAAACCTGAAACATTAGCAGTTAAAGTAGAAGGATTACATATTGGAGAGGCAACAAAACATTCGATTGCTGAAATGTATGAATTCTTTTCAAATCTAACGCTAACTGAAAAAGAAATGCAAATTGCAAAATTAATCATTCGAGAAATTACGGAAAGATTAAGCTTTTTACTCAATGTTGGGCTAGATTATTTAACATTATCACGATCAGCTGGTACACTTTCCGGTGGTGAAGCCCAACGTATTCGTCTTGCTACTCAAATCGGCTCCCGGTTAACAGGTGTCTTATATATTTTAGACGAACCTTCAATCGGGTTACATCAGCGGGACAATGATCGTTTAATTTCAACACTTCAAAGTATGCGAGATTTAGGAAATACATTAATAGTCGTAGAGCATGATGAAGATACGATGATGGCTGCTGATTATTTAATTGACGTTGGCCCAGGTGCTGGTGTTCACGGTGGAGAAATTGTGGCAGCAGGAACACCTGAAGAGGTTATGAATAATGATGCATCCATCACAGGGAAATACTTAAGCGGGAAACAGTTTATTCCAATTCCCCTTGAACGAAGACAATCAGATGGACGTAAATTGACGATTAAAGGTGCAACGGAAAATAACCTAAAAAATGTAAAAGTTGATATTCCATTAGGGCAATTTATTGCGGTAACCGGGGTTTCTGGTTCAGGAAAGTCGACGCTCATTAACGAGATTTTATACAAATCCCTTGCACAAAAGTTAAATCGCGCTCGAACAAAACCGGGCGCTCATAAAGAAATTACAGGTATGGAGCATTTAGATAAAGTGATTGATATCGACCAATCGCCAATTGGACGTACACCACGCTCAAATCCTGCAACCTATACAGGTGTGTTCGATGATATTCGCGATTTATATGCAACGACGAATGAAGCAAAAGTACGCGGCTATAAAAAAGGACGCTTTAGCTTTAATACGAAGGGTGGCCGTTGTGAAGCGTGCCGTGGTGATGGAATCATCCGAATCGAAATGCACTTTTTACCAGATGTTTATGTACCATGTGAAGTATGTCATGGGAAACGTTATAACCGTGAAACGCTAGAAGTTCGCTATAAAGAAAAAAATATTGCTGACCTACTAGATATGACGATTGAAGATGCTGTTGTATTTTTTGAAAATGTACCGAAAATTCAGCGTAAACTTCAAACGATTGTTGATGTTGGACTTGGCTACATGAAACTTGGACAACCCGCAACAACATTATCAGGTGGGGAAGCACAACGCGTGAAGCTTGCCTCTGAATTACATCGTAGGTCATCGGGGAAATCTTTCTATATTCTGGATGAGCCAACAACTGGTTTACATGCAGATGATATTGCACGACTACTAAAAGTATTGCAGCGTCTTGTTGAAAATGGCGATACTGTTCTTGTCATTGAGCATAATCTTGATGTGATTAAAACGGCAGATTATATTATTGATCTTGGCCCAGAAGGTGGAGATAAAGGTGGGACAATTATCGCAACTGGTACACCAGAAGAAGTGGCAGCAGACGAAAATTCCCATACTGGCCGCTATTTGAAAACAATTTTAGAACGAGACAAAAAGCGAATGGAACAATTACTCGCGGAAGCGTCCAATAAATAAATTTCATGAAACTTTTGCCCTCCCTTACGCGTAATAATGGTATACAAGTTTGAGGGAGGCTTTTTTTAATGGAGAATGAACGTAAACGCATTTTATCATTAGTTGAAAATGGAACAATTACAGCAGAAGAAGCAATTGTTTTACTTGAGGCGTTAACAAAAGAAAAAGGATCCACAGCATCACAAACGATTGCCCCATTATCATTAGGGAATGAGTCTGATTCAAAAGCATCGCAACAAACTAGCAACGAATCTAAAGAAACACATTCGAAATCAACTGGCTTTGAAGATTTATTCGGAAAATCTTTCAACAATAAAGAAGCGAACAAAAAAATGGATGAATTTATGAACGATTTGAAAGAAGATTTATCCCATTTTAGTCATCGTGTTGTGAATTTAATGAACACAACATTTTCCAAATTAAAGGACATCGATTTAGAATTTCCATTTGGGGAGAAAGTGCAATTTCAAAAAACGTATGCCTTTGATGCCGAGCAAATAAATGGGCTAGAGTTAGAAATTCCGAACGGGAAAGTCGATGTTGTAAAAGCAGAAGATCAACAATTTCTTATCGATGCTCAAGTAAAAACAACTTTACAAGATCATAGTGAAGAAAAAACAATTGCCGAATTTGAAGAAAAATTCGTAAAAGTTGTCGATGGGAAGCTTACCATTTCCGTTCCTTCTAAAATGTCTCATGTCAATGTTCGACTTGCGGTTCCAGAAAAACAATATGATATTATGATTTTACGTTTGCTAAATGGTGCAGTAACTGTAAACGATTTACATTCAAAATTATTAAAGGTAAAAACGTATAATGGGGCTGTTAAAATCGATCATGTCAATTTCCAACATGCAGATATTGAAACTGGAAATGGTGCAATCGAACTTCGAAATAGTAAAGGGGAAGACCTAGAAGCTGAAACGGTGAATGGTCGTATCTACATCGATGGTGAAGTAGAAGAAGTGGAAGCTGAATCGGTAAATGGTGCAGTAGTTGTGACGACTCATTCTCCTACTGCTAGAAAAATTAAAGCCCAAACTGTCGCTGGTGCAGTGGAAATCTATGTTCCAAAATCGCTTTCCCTAGCCGGACAAGTAACGACAAACTTCGGTAAAGCAGATGTTGGTTTAGCTGATGTTGTCACTCGATCTGAAGAAGATCAGTTCTTACTTAAAACACTACATTTCGATAAAATTGCTGAAAATTCGAATATATTAAAGTTAACAGGTGAATCCCGTACAGGAAGTATTATTGTACGTTATATCGCTGAATAATATGGTGGAACGAATCGTATCACACGGTTCGTTCTTTTTTGTTTTTAAATTGTATAAAGTTTTCAGAATTGTTTTTGTACCGGGTACCTAGAAGGATTTTTTGTCTATTTATGGAATATTAATAAAGGGCGTTGTATGATAAAAGAGAATTATGAAAAAAGGATAGTTCCATTATCATGTGTAAAATGAATTTTTCGTAAATGTTTGCAGTATCTGTTGATAGAATGAAAAGAAATTGTAATAAAATCAGATTGAATGAATGCTATAATGAAAGGTGAGTTAAAAAATCTATTTTTATAGAACTTAGGTGGTTTATTGATGATCCAAATGAATAATGTCGTTAAGAAATATCCGAATGGTGTTGTTGCGGCAAACGGTATTTCTGTAGACATAAAACAGGGTGAATTCGTTTATGTAGTTGGTCCCAGTGGTGCTGGGAAATCTACTTTTATAAAACTAATGTATCGCGAAGAAAAACCAACTTCTGGTGATGTGATTATCGCTGGAACAAATTTATCTACTCTTAAAAATAGACAAGTTCCATTTCTCCGAAGGCAATTAGGAGTCGTTTTCCAGGATTTTAAACTTCTTCCTCGTCTAAATGTGTATGAAAATGTCGCATTTGCACTTGAGGTAATTGAAGAACATCCGAAAATGATTCGTAAACGTGTCATGGAAGTATTGGAACTCGTAGGTCTTAAACATAAAGTACGTATGTTTCCAAGTGAATTGTCCGGTGGGGAGCAGCAGCGAATTTCGATTGCCCGTTCCATTGTAAATATGCCAAAAGTGGTCATTGCCGATGAGCCAACAGGAAACCTTGACCCAGAAACATCTTGGGAGATTATGAACATCTTTGAAGAAATTAATACTCGAGGTACAACGATTGTGATGGCTACCCATAACCGTGAAATCGTAAATACGATCCGAAAACGAGTGATTGCGATTGAAGGCGGCATGATTGTCCGAGACGTATTCGGAGGTGACTACGGTTATGAGGGGTAGAACGATACAACGGCATTTTCGAGAAAGTTTAAAGTCGTTAACTCGAAATGGTTGGATGACTTTTGCTTCGATTAGTGCAGTAACGGTCACATTATTGTTAGTTGGTGTTTTTACAATTATCATGATGAACCTGAATAAAGTTGCTGACGACATTGAAAATGATGTAGAAATAAAAGTTTTAATTGAAATTATTGATGATAAAGAAAAAGCAAAAGCGGCAGAGGATACATTAATATCTGATATAAAAAAAATATCCGGTGTTGAGGAAGTCGTTTATTCGTCAAAAGAACAAGAGCTTGATTTATTAATTGAAGACTTTGGTGATGATTTAAGCTTATTTGAACAAAGTAACCCACTTCGTAACGTTTTGTATGTGAAAGCCAAAGAGCCACAACAAACAGCTAAAGTAGCGGAGAAAATTGAAAAACTAGATAATACATATCAAGTTGTGTATGGAGAAGGTAAAGTCGAAAAACTATTTAGCTTCTTAAATACAAGTCGAAATGTAGGATTGGTCCTTATATTAGGTTTACTATTTACAGCTATTTTCTTAATTTCTAATACAATTCGTATTACGATTATTGCGCGTAAAGAAGAAATTGAAATTATGAAACTCGTTGGGGCAACCAATTCCTTTGTTCGCATTCCTTTTGTCATTGAGGGTATGTGGTTAGGAATTTTAGGTTCAATTATTCCAATGGTGGTTGTATCAGTCGTTTACTACAATGTCTACAACATCGTACAACCGAGACTTCAAGGTGAATTATTACAATTAGTCGATTTAACACCACTACTTTATCAAGTTAATGTATTAATTTTAGTTTTAGGGATGTTCATTGGAATTTGGGGTAGTTTTATGTCTGTCCGAAGATTCCTAAAAATTTAGCCGAAATAGTAGCTTAGTAGAATCAAAAGTCGAAGGGAGTCTTAGTTGGTGAAAAGCTTTAACAAAAAGCCATTCCAAATATTCCTGGCAATAGTTGCATTTTTCCTAGCCGTTCAAATGCCTATAGCATATGCTACTAGTTTGTCAGATTTAAAAGATCAAAAATCACAAGTAGAACAACAAAAAAATCAATTAAATAGCCAAATTAAACAAAAATCAAACGCCATCAGTACGATTGAAGGAAAGCAAGATGCATTACTTGCTCAAATTTCGAAATTAGGAAAAGAAATTACGAAAACGAATGACCAAATTTCAATCGTTTCTGGGGAGATTAAAGAAGCAAATAATGAAATCGAAAAATTACAGCAAGAAATTGTTGAACTACAAGAAAAAATAGATCAACGTGACGAACTACTTCAAGAGCGTGCGCGTGCCATTCAAGCAAATGGTTCCGTAAGTTATATCGATGTGCTACTTGGCGCTAATAGTTTCGTAGATTTCATCGACCGTTTCTCAGCTGTGAATACATTGATGGAAGCAGATCGCCAAATTATGCGTGATCAAAAGAACGACCAAGAAAAGCTTGAAGAACAAAAATTAATGCTTGAAAAAACGAAAAAAGAGTTAGAAACAAAACAAGCAAAACTTCAAAGCTTAAAAGAATCTCTTAATGCACAAAAAGTGGAAAAAAATAAACTTGTAGATGAGCTTGAAGCAGAGCAAGAAAAACTTGCAAGTGAGAAAAAATTATTAGAAAAAGAATATTCTGAGGCACTAGAAGTAAGTAAAGAGCTTCAACAAAAAATTATTGCAGAACAAAATCGTATTTTAGAATTATCTAGACAAAATCAACAAGGGGCGCTTCCTGTTGTTTCTTCAGGTGATTGGACAAAACCTACGAATGGTACGTTAACAAGTGGTTACGGATGGAGAAACTTAGGCTATGGGCCAGAATTCCATTATGGTATTGACTTAGCAAATTCTATTGGTACACCAATTGTTGCTGCTGCTGGCGGTGCGGTTGTATATGCTGGTCCACTTTCATCTTACGGTAATGTTGTAATTGTTACGCATAATATGGGTGGCGATATTTATACAACTGTTTATGCACATTTAGATTCATATAGTGTAAGTGTAGGACAAACGGTTGGTAAAGGCGAACAAATTGCAAGAATGGGGAATACGGGTCGATCTACAGGGCCACACTTGCACTTTGAAGTTCATATTGGTACATGGCAAGGACAAGTACCAGGGAACGTAAACCCAATACGTTATATCCCGCTATAATAATACAATGCAGGTTTAGTTGTGGTTAATCCACCCAACTAGCCTGTTTTTTTAGTGTAAATAGGAAAACTTTATGACTTCTATGATGAAAGTTCCTTCAAGCAAGCATATAAGTGTTATGCACAAGTTTTTAATTATGTTATTCTAATCATTAGATGAATTCTTATCTTTGGAGGGTGGAAGTTGAAGAAAAAAGCATTTGGACTTTCCATTGTTCTGGTACTTGTTGTCATAATGGTTGGTACATATATTAAAAACCAAATTGAAGCGAGTGAGGCCATTAATGATTATGCTCTAGGATATGAAATGGATTTAGATAAAGAAGGTTTAGCAAAAGGCCAAACTGCACCAGATTTTACACTGCAAAATTTACAAGGTGAAAGTTTGACTTTATCTGATTTAAAAGGAAAAAAAGTTATACTAAACTTTTGGGCAACATGGTGTCCACCATGTAAAGAAGAAATGCCACATCTTCAAAAATATTATGAAAAATATGCAAAGAAAGATAATGTGGAAATCGTAGGTGTGAACTTAACCTATACAGATAGTAAAGTGGATAACATTCGCAAATTCGTTGAAGGTTACGATCTTACATTCCCAATTCTTTTAATGGAAGATGAAGGCATAAATGAAATCTATCAAGTTTTAACGATCCCATCAACCTTCATGATTGATTCTAAAGGACGCATTCAAAAGCATATTGTAGGACCATTGGATCAAGATGCATTAAGAGAGCACGTAAAAGAGTTAGATTAATACCAATAGAATAATTGATGAAAATATAAAATTCGGCTTTTTGTATGTGTTATCCTTTGTCGTTCTTTCATAGATTGAACGAGAGGAGGAAAATGAATGCGAAAGAGTCGAATTTTTTTATGTCTTGCTGCACTTTTTGTAATCATAATTAGTATCGTTGTTTGGCAAAAATGGGCTGCATCTTCTAAAGAGGATACAAAAGTAAGCGAAGTCCCTGTTATTGACCAAGCCTACTCGTTAATTACAGAGAAATCAGTTTACGGAACAAGCGAAGATCAGATTATAGAAGGCGCATTGCGAGGGATGACGAACGCAATTAAAGACCCTTATAGCACGTACTACACAGAAAAAGAGGCAGCTTTGCATAAGCAATCGTTAGCTGGACAACGGGTTGGAATTGGAATTGAAATTACAGAGAAAAACGGTAAATTTATCGTCGTTTCCCCAGTGAAATCGTCGCCTGCAGAAAAAGCTGGAATTCGTCCTTTTGATGAAATTGTTCAAGTAGATGATGAACGCATAGAAGGAAAAACAATGGGTGAATTAATGCAGTTGATTTCAGGGCAGGCGGGAGAAAAAGTGACACTCGTTTTATATCGTCCAAGCACTGAACGTCATATAAAAGTAACGGTAGAACGCAAAGAAATCAACAACAAAACTGTAAGCTCTAAAGTTTTAAAAGTTGAAGATACTGAGATTGGTTACGTATCGGTTTCTATGTTTGGAGAAAAAACAGCAGAGGAATGGGTTAAAGCAACGAAAAAATTAATCAGTGAAGATGTTGAAGGATTAATTGTGGACTTGCGCGACAATCCAGGTGGTTATTTACATAGCGTCGCTGCTGTTGTAAGTAGTATCGAAAAAGAGAATCTAGTATTTGCTTATATGCAAAATGGAGCCGGGGCAATGGAACCTTTAAAAACAGGAGACATTGAGGAAGAAAAATTTTATTTAGAGAAAATGAGAAAATTGCCGATCATCCTTCTTCAAAATGAAGGGAGTGCATCAGCGAGTGAAGTAATGGCAGGAGCTGTTCAAAGCTGGGAACGCGCCCTTGTAGTAGGAAGCAAAAGTTTCGGTAAAGGAACTGTTCAAGAAACATGGGACTTAAAAAATGGTGGAGAATTAAAATTATCAACAAATAAATGGTTAACACCGAATCGTGAATGGATACATGGAAAAGGAATCAAAGCGGATATCGAAGTGGAACAGCATCCATTATTCTCTATGGAAGTAATTCCGTTACGTGGGGAGTATTCAGAAGGTGATTTTAATGAAGAGATCGCCTACGTGCAAAAAGTATTAAATGGACTAGGGTTTAATGTTGGACGAACTGATGGGTTTTATGATGAAGAAACGGCAGAGGCTGTAGCACTATACCGTGAAAAGAATGATTTACGAAAAGGGCGCTATATGGATGATATTTTCTTTACAAGCATCCGTGAACAAGTGACAAAATATAAAGAAGATATGGACAACGATGTTCAGTTAAACATGGGCTTAAGTGTGATGCTTCACCGTTTAGAAGGGGATATTTAACTATTTACAAGTAGCTAGAATGTTCTAGCTGCTTTTTCTTATTGATGAAATCTACGAAAAATTGTGTTAATAACTACGAAAATAGCAATTCCTTTGATACAATGTCAATAGTTAGTAGTAAACGGGCGGTGAAAATGTGATTACAGATATATTAATAGAAATTGCATTGGCGATAGGACGAATGTTTCTGAATCCTATCCTGTATGTATCCATCATTGTAGCAGTGATTTTAGGCTACCGTCGTGTGAAAAGGGAAAGAAAATTTTTCCATGTACGTATTTTATGGGGATGGACCGAGGCAATTGGCTTATTAAAAGAAGGTTTGCTATATGCATTTATCATTTCACTCCTTTCCCTTGCATTCGGTTTAACCGTGCCTTTAGATTTACTGTTTGTTTTAACCATTATCAGTTTAATCGCTCTAATCGTTTACTTTTTCCATATCCTTTCACCGGTTATTTTACTTACATTAAGTATTCTCGTACTTTGGGTCGTTGAATATCAAGGGTGGAACTTTCAATTTGTTGGAATCACAATCGATGGCCTTACATTAAGTCAAGGAACCGTTGTAACAGCAACAATTTTAACAGGCCTTTTCGTTGTAGCAGAGGGCTTATTAATTCGAAAAAATGGAGCCCTTATTGCCTCGCCTATTGTAGAAAATTCAAAGCGTGGATTAAGAGGGGTTGCATTTGCAAGTAAAAAAGCGTGGATTTTGCCTGTCTTTTTAGTAATACCAGGAGATGCGATTGATGCTTATTTCCCTTGGTGGCCACAATTTTCACTAGGCTCTACTCAATTTTCACTCATTTTGTTTCCCGTTGTTATGGGGTTTCAACAGTTAACACGCAACAAACTACCAATTTACTTTTATCCAAGATTAGGCCGCGCAGTACTTATACTAGGTGAAATTGTGATTATTGGCGGATTAGTTGCATACTTTATCCCGCTCGTTGGGTTGATAACTTTAATTGTTGGTGCCATTTCAAGAATCGTTATCTCCATTTATTATTCAACTGGGCAACAAAAGGATGTTTACGCTGTTTCAGCAAAATCAAGTGGGGTAATGATTGCAGGTGTATTACCAAATTCACCAGCGGAAAAAATGGGGTTAGTGGTTGGAGAAATTATTCGAAAAGTAAACGGTGTGGAAGTGCATACAGAGCGTCAATTATACGAAGCTTTACAGGTGAATGCTGCACATTGTCGTTTAGAAGTGTTAAATCATGACCATGAAGTTCGTTTAACTCAACATGTCGTTCATAATAATGACCATCACCAAATCGGTCTGTTAATAGCTGAATAAGAAAATGCGATGTCGGAAGTAGACATCGCATTTTTTGGTTTCTAGAAAAAGTAGCGTAAAATGGCCATTGATACAACACCAACGACCACTGTTTTCGACAAGCTTTTAGTAAACACTGCCACAATTAATGTTGGAATAAATGCAGCTAAATTTAACCAATCAAATGTAACAATCGATCCATCAGCATTAAAGAGTGATTCGATTACAAGGGCACTTAAAATACATACAGGGATATATTTTAACCATCGTAAAACAACATCTGGTAACTCGACATTTCTTACTAACATAAACGGAATGACACGAGGCAACCACGTAACAATTGCACAACCGAGCATAAGCAAAATCATTGGGACGGTAGTTGTCATTTTTCAGTCACCACCCCAACTGTTGCAACAATCATCGTAGCAATTAATACAGCTAAATGCCCCGGCATGAAATATAAAAGGATATATAAAATAATGGCCATTAACGCAATCAATTTTAAATAATGCATTAGCTTTGATTTACCGATATCGATTAAGTTCAAAACGAGTAAAGCACAGAACATCGCAATTAACGCGAAATCAAGTCCCCAGCTTTCTGCATTTGGAATCCATTTTCCTAATAATCCGCCAATTGTACAAGAGGCAATCCAAGTTAAGTAGGCCGTAATATTTAAGCCGTCCATCCAGTTGCCACCGATATGTTTTTCTTTCATCAGTTTCGTAACAGCAACCCCAAACGTTTCATCGGTTAATAATGTTCCAAATCCAATGTTGCGTAATGGAGAATACCTAGTTAGGTTCGGCGCAACAGTAAGAGACATAAGAAAGTGACGTAGATTCACAATAAACGTTGTGAGAATAATAACAGAAAACGGAGCACCTGCTATGTACAATCCACAAAAAATAAACTGTGCCGAGCCAGCATAAACAAGGACCGATAATAAAAAAATCTCAAAAACTGATAAATTAGACGTGATGGCAATAACTCCAAAGGCTAACCCAATACTGATATAGCCTAATAGTGTAGGAATACAATCTTTCACTCCTTGAGAAAAGGTATCAAGAGTTGTTGTTTGATGGGCGTTAATTTGTGTATTTAAACTCACTTTTGTCCTCCTATGTACTATTAATATAGTAATTTTAAAAATCCATTGTGTAATTATATGAAACTTTTAAATTTCAAAAAACGTTCAGGTAAATATGTAGACAAATTGTAATGAGGTTGTCAATAGTTTATTAGATATTGAAAGGAATTTGATACTTTGATAAAATTATCAATAATATTTTGAAAATTGTTTATTATAGTATACATCTGTCTTTTAAAATAAACAACAGGATTGGTGAACATATGGAGCAAATGAGTCGAAATATCGGTTATCAATTAAAAAAAATCCGCGGCCAACGTAGTTTAAGTTTAGATGATGTTGCCAAAGCTACTAATGTAAGTAAAGCTCAGTTAGCCCAGATAGAAAAAGGTGAATCAAACCCAACCGTCTCAACTATATGGAAAATTGCTTCAGGTATGAGGATTTCGTTTTCCTCACTTTTACAGCCGCCATGTGGACAATTTCAAAAATTTGACGAAAAAACATCCACTGTTGTATCAGAAGAAGATGGAAAATATCGTGTTTATTCGATTATTCCGTATGACCCTGAAAGAGGCTGGGAATTCTATAAAATTGAGATGGATCCTGGAGTCATACATAGGAGTGAAGCACATTCTGAAGGCGTAGAAGAAACGTTAACGGTTATAAGTGGACAAGTTTTCGTGGAAGCTGGTGGAATGAACGAACATTTATCACAAGGTGAGACGTTAGTATTTTCTGGTTCACAAGAACATCATTATGAAAACCCGACGAATGAGACGACGATTTTACATTTAATTTTACAATATCGATAGAGGTGGTACTTGTGAGCGATTGGTTTACCGTAGAAAACATTGAAAGTTTAGCAGCTCAATATCGAACACTTGGACCGCTAATTGGAATTTTATTGCCCTTTATTGAAGCTTTCCTACCTTTTTTACCATTAGTTGTAATTGTAGTTGCAAATGCAAGTTCTTACGGGCTTTGGATAGGGTTTCTACTTTCTTGGATAGGAACTGTTTTAGGATCCTACGTTGTGTTTTTACTTGTCCGTAGGTTTGGGAAACATCCAAGACTTCAAAAATTTATAGGCAGGGAAAAAATACAGAAGCTTATCAAATGGGTAGATATGCGTGGTTTAAGTCCACTTTTTATTTTACTTTGTTTTCCTTTTACTCCCTCAGTTTTGGTGAATATTGTAGCAGGGTTATCTCATATAAAGAAGAAGTACTATTTAATCGTGATTATGGCTGGTAAGTTTATCATGATAGCAAGTATGAGTGTGTTAGGATATGACTTAAGAGCATTGTTAACAGACCCAGTTAAATTGATTTTCGCAGGGGTAGGGATTTTCCTACTATGGTTTGTAGGGAAGGCAATTGAAAAACATCTCAATAAAAAAGTTGAACGAGATTTAAGGGAATCATCCAGTAAGAAGGTAAAAATGTCAATGAAGAAAGAGCGGTTATTATAAACTGCTCTTTTTTCTACTATTCGAACAGATACGCAAAAATTATCTATTATACTAAAAAAATATTATAATGATAGAAAAAGATTAATAATAATAGAATTTTACTAGATAAGAACACTTGTTCTGTATATAATAAATACTAACATAAAGTAAGGAGGAGCTATATGTCGTTAAGAGTGATAAGTGGGAGAGCAGGAACAGGTAAAACAACACTCATCCATAAAGAAATCGTAAACGAACTTAAAAAGCAACCACTTGGCCCACCCATCTATTTAATTGTTCCTGACCAAATGTCTTATCAAGCAGAGCATATGTTAACGAATAATTATGGCATCCAAGGAATTATTCGAGCACAAGTAATGACGTTTAAACGTCTTGCATGGTATATCCTACAAGAAACAGGTGGGATTGCGAAAGAACAACTGGATAAAATCGGCTACCGTATGTTAATCCGCCGACTTCTGGCTGAAAATAGAGATCAATTTTCACTATTCCGTCAAGCTGCTGATAAACGTGGATTTACAGAAGAAATTGAACAATTGGTGAAAGAATTTAGCCAGTATAACATCAATAGTGAAGCTTTAAATGAAGCGATTAATAAATTGCAAGAATCAAACGCACCTCAAACATTAATTGCTAAAACGAAAGACTTGCAAATCATTTTATCAAAGTTAGAGGAAAAGCTTGGTGATAAATATGTTGATAGTGACGGCTTTTATCCAATCTTACTCGAACAACTACAAAACTCTCAAAAATTAAAAGAAGCCCACATCTATATTGATGGTTTTACGGCATTTACAGTTCGTGAATTTGAAATTGTTAAGCAATTGCTAGCATTGGCAAAGCGTGTCACCATCGTTCTTCCTTTTGAAAACGATCAAGATAAATATGATGACCAAGCTGTATTTTATCGACCAGCAGTGATGTACGATAAATTATTACAGGAAACAACAAATTTCAAAGTTGAAATGGAGCCACGAGTTCATTTAGATACTTGTTACCGTTACAACAATCATGATTTAGCGCATATTGAACAGCAATTCCACGAACCAGTACCATCTCAAGTGAAAGCTGAAGGATTTGTCGAAATTATTGAGGGAGCCAATCGACGAGCAGAGGTCCACGCAATTGCCCGGGAAATATGTCGACTTGTGCGGGAAGAAGACGTTCGATATAAAGAAATTGGGATTATGTATCGACAAGCAGACCTATATGACCCACTAATCGATACAATTTTTAAACAGTATGACATCCCCGTCTTCACAAATGAAAAGAAACCAATGTTACACCACCCGTTAATCGAGTTTAGTCGTTCTATTTTAGAAATTGTCACATCTAACTGGCAATATGAGCCGATTTTCAGGAGTGTAAAAACAGATTTATATTTCCCGTTAAAAAGCAATTTGAAAGAAATGCGGGAAAAAGCAGATTTGCTAGAAAACTTTGTAATTGCACAAGGAATTTATGGATATCGATGGTTTGAAGACTCAAGATGGTTTTACAAAAAATATCGTGGACTAGAATTTTTCTCAAAACATCAAACAGACGAAGAACTAAAAATGCAGCAAATCATTGATGAAATAAAATCAATAATTAAAGAACCAATTGAAAAATTGCAGCAAGAATTAAAAAATGCACAAACAGGTCGTGATATTGCCTTTGCATTGTTCAATTGTATTGAAGAACTACAAATATACGAGAAGTTACAAATGTTAAAAGATACTGAACTTGAAGAAAACGAATTGCATGGAGCGAGTGAGCATGACCAGGCCTGGAATCGCTGGATAAATGTGCTGGATCAATTCGTTTTAATGTTTGGTGATCAAAAACTAACGATTGAAGAAGCTGCGCAAATTTTAGATGAAGGATATGATACGCTTCAGTTTTCCAAAATTCCACCATCTGTTGATGAAGTAACTGTGGCTACTGTTGAATATTCAAGATTTGATAATAAGTCTGTAGTTTTTGTTATTGGTGTGAATGACGGTGTGTATCCTATGCGCATCGATTATGAAGGTCTAATTACCGATGCAGATCGAGGTTGGTTTGCTGAGATTGATACAGAACTTTCCCCAACTTCAAAACATCGATTGCTCCAAGAAGCTTTCTTAATTTATCGCGCGTTTTCATCGCCTACAAACAGACTTTATGTAACCTATTCCAGTGCAGATGAAGAAAGTAAAGCTTTACTTCCATCTTTATATATAAACCGTCTGCATAAATTGTTTGAAGTCGATGGTGTCAAAACGTTACCACATAAAAAAGTGTTAATTGACCCAATTGAAGAGCTAAGTAAAAATAACAATCTTTCATATTTACAACACCCAAGAACATCTTTAGCTTTCTTAATGATGCAATTAAGACAGGCTCAATATTCGAATGAACTTTCATCTGAATGGGTGGCATTAAAATCATTTTATGAACAACATCCATATTGGAAGCAAGTATTAGAAGTTGTCATGCGCCCATTACAAAAGAAAAATGTTGCTGAAAAACTAACACCAAACATAACGGAAGAGCTGTATGGAACTGAGTTAACTTCAAGTGTTTCACGAGTCGAGAAATTCTATCGATGTCCGTTCTCCCACTTTACAACATATGGGTTAAGACTAGAGGAGCGCGCTGTTTATCGGTTAGAGAATTTTGCAATCGGGGACCTTTTCCATGAAGCATTAAAATGGATTACGTTAGAAACTGAGCGCTTAAACATCCATTGGAATCGTTTAACTCGTACTCAATGTACTCATCTAGCACGACAAGCTGTAGAGCATATTGTTCCTGTATTTTCTCATCAAATCCTTTTAAGTAGTGCTCGTTATCGTTACATTCAACGAAAATTAATTCGCATTGTGGAAAGAACGATGATGGCCTTGTCCCAACATGCAAAATCATCCTTCTTTAAGCCAATAGCAATTGAAGCTGCATTTGGACCAAATGAACAACTACCTCCATTGGAAATTAATTTAAAAGGCGGTCGCAAAATGAACATCCGTGGACGTATTGACCGTATTGATGGGGCAAAAATTGGAGATAAATCTTATTTACGTGTAATAGATTATAAATCTTCTAGTCGTGACTTAGATTTGAATGAAGTATATCACGGGATTTCATTACAACTGTTAACCTATTTAGATGTTGCAGTTGAAAACGCAAACTTCTGGCTTGATGGGGAAGTGGACCCAGCTGGTGTTTTATATGTTCATGTTCATAATCCTTTACTAAAAGGTGAAAAAGAATTGGACGAAATCGCGTTAGAAGTAGAGCGAATGGAAAAATATAAAATGAAGGGTTTGCTAACTGAAAACCCAGACTCGCTTATTGCAATGGATGATAATTTAGAGTCTGGTGGTTCATCAAAAATTATCCCAGTTCAAATTAAAACAGATGGGGCTGTTTCAATTGCTAAGTCCCGAGTTGTGGCACCCCATGCAATGAACGAAATTAAACAATATGTTCGAACAAAACATAAAATTGCTGGTGAAGGCATTATGAGCGGAGAGGTAGGCATCCATCCATATCGACTTAAAGGCAGAACAGCTTGTGACTTCTGTAGTTTTAAATCGGTTTGTCAATTCGACCCTACTGACCAAGAGCAAGTTTATCATCAACTTCAAGCAGATAGCAGGGATGCTGTTGTATCAAAAATAAGAGAGGAGTTGAAAAAAGATGGGTCTATCGATTCCGAATAAAGGACCAGATGTGACATGGACAGATGAACAGTGGAAAGCAATTTGGGCAACTGGTCAAGATACACTTGTTTCAGCAGCTGCAGGATCAGGTAAAACCGCAGTATTAATTAATCGAATGATTGAGAAAGTCATTGCAAAGGAAAACCCAATCGATGTAGATGAGCTACTAGTCGTAACTTTTACAAATGCTTCAGCAGCGGAAATGCGCCATCGTATGGCAGAAGCATTGGAGAAAGAGATTGCAAAAGACCCACGAAATCAACATTTACGCCGTCAGTTAAGTCTAGTCAATAAAGCACAAATTTCAACTCTTCATTCATTTTGCTTATCAATTGTTCGGCAGTATGCTTATTTAATTGATATTGATCCAGGGTTCAAAATTGCAAATGAAGGGGAGTCAGCATTACTTCGCGATGATATTTTAGCTGAAGTACTGGAAGAAGCCTATGATAGCGAGGATGATGCAAGAGTTAATGCGGTTTATCGTTTAGTTGATAGCTTTACATCTGACCGTGATGATCAAGCAATTGAAACGTTAATCGAAAAACTATATGACACATCTCGTGTTCATCCAGTTCCGACAAAATGGTTACGCTCATTACCGAAGCAATATGACTTACCAGAACAAATTACAATCGACGAACTTGATTTTATTGGACCTTTAAAAAATTCAATTAAATTTAGTTTAGAAGAAGCATTTGCGCAAATAGAAGATTTTCGTCAATATACTTTAAGACCAGATGGACCCTATACTTATGGCGAAACAGCCGAGTTAGACTTTGCTGTCATCAATGAAGCAGTTAGACGAATCAATCATGGTACATGGCAAGATTTATATGATTTCTTCTCTACTTTAAAATGGTCCACTTTATCAAGAAAAAAGTGTGATTGTGATCCAGACTTGAAAGAGAAAGCAAAGAAAAAACGCCAACAAGCAAAAGATATAGTAGATGGAATAAAAAAAGCCTTTTTCTTAAGAAAACCAGAGCGATTGTTACAAGAAATTCGTTTAATGGCACCGATTATTCAAACATTAGTTGAATTAACTGAAACGTTTAGTGAGAAATTTACAGCGGCCAAATTGCAAAGGGGAATTGTGGATTTTTCTGACTTGGAACATTATGCATTAGAAATTTTAGCTGTGAAAGAAGATGGAGTTTTAAAACCTTCTCCTGTTGCAATAGATTTCAGAAACCGGTTTAAGGAAGTGCTCGTCGACGAATACCAAGATACGAACATGCTTCAAGAAACGATTTTGCAACTTGTGAAAAGTGGTAGTGAAGTCGATGGAAATTTATTTATGGTGGGCGATGTGAAACAATCGATTTATCGATTCCGTCTTGCAGAACCGATGCTATTTTTAAATAAATATAACTTGTTTGAAGATGAGCCAGTTGCAAGTGGGTTGAAAATTGATTTGAACGCCAACTTCCGAAGTCGAAAAGAAGTTCTACACGGTACAAATTTTATCTTTGAACAAATCATGGGTGAAACGGTTGGAGAAATTAAATACGATGAAAAAGCTGGTCTTAAGCCTGCAGCACCATATGATGAGATGGAAACGCCCGTTGAGTTATCGATTTTATACGAAGAACAAGATGATCCTCAAGAAGATAAACCAGATAGTGGTGATTCTACTGAGGATGCTGCATTAGACGTTCTAATTGAAGAAGAGATGAAAAAATCTCAACAAGAAGCTCGTTATATTATTAAACGTATTCGTGAAATGATGGATAATGGAACGACCGTATTTGATACAAAACAAAAAAACCCATCAAAGCGAGTTCGACCACTAGAATATCGGGATATTGTGATTCTAATGCGTTCTATGACTTGGTCTGGAGATTTAGTTGAAGAATTTAAAGCAGCAGGCATACCACTTTATGCAGAGACTTCAAAGGGATATTTTGAAGCACTTGAAGTAATGGTCATGTTAAATGTCTTGAAAATCGTCGACAATCCATACCAAGATATCCCTTTAGCTTCTGTACTTAGAGCGCCATTTATCGGTTGTACGGAAAATGAACTAGCGGCTATTCGATTAGTAAACAGAAAAGTTCCTTTCTATGAAGCAGTGAAACTATTTGTTGAAGAAGAAAAAAGCGGACTTCAATCCAACACAGCAGAAAAACTACAAGTGTTTTTACACCAATTGGAAAATTGGAGAGACATGGCACGGAGAGGTTCGCTGGCGGATTTAATTTGGAAGATTTATATGGATACCAACTATTATGAGATGGTTGGTGCTATGGGTAATGGGAAACAACGCCAAGCCAATTTACGTACTCTACATGACCGCGCATTAATGTATGAAAAAACTTCCTTCCGTGGACTATTCCGATTTTTACGTTTCATTGATCGAATGCGTTCACGAGGGGATGATTTAGGAGTAGCAAAATCTATCGGTGAAAAAGATGACGTCGTTCGTTTAGTAACCATCCATTCATCGAAAGGATTAGAATACCCAGTTGTTTTCGTGGCGGGATTAGGCAGAAGTTTTAACCAGAAAGAATACAGCGATCCGTATTTGTTTGACCAACAGTTTGGTCTGGCCGTAAAAGCCATTGATCCTGACGATCGAATTATGTATACTTCACTACCTTTCTTAGCGATGAAAGAGAAAAAGACTTTGGAAATGAAAGCAGAAGAAATGCGTATTTTGTATGTAGCAATGACCCGAGCAAAAGAACGACTTATTTTGGTAGGTTCTGTAAAGGATTGGGACAAAACACGTTCATCTTGGAGCGAATCTCAATTGTTGCCCCTAGATGCAATGATTCCAGATTATATACGTGCTAGAGCAAAAAATTATCTTGATTGGATTGGACCTGCCATTGCAAGACATGCTTGTTTTGAAATTTTTAGTGACGATTCTTATACACCTATCACACACCCATCACAATGGCACATAAATCCGATTAGTAATCGTAATTTTACAATCGCCAATACCAAGGAACAAAGTGAAACTCAAAGCCTATATACAGAGGAATTGGATGCGTCGATTTTAAATGAACTAACAGACCGTTTTAATGCTACGTATCCATATAAAGAATCGATAACAAAAAAATCAAAAACAAGTGTTTCAGAAATTAAGCGAATTGAAAATCTACAACGCGAGGAAGAACCAGAATCCAATACACTATTAAATAAAGGAAAGAGTGCATATAAACGACCTTTGTTTGTACAGGAAAAAGCATTATCGCCTACTGAAATTGGTACTGTTGTTCATACTGTCATGCAGCATATTCCAAAAGAAGGTTTCCGTCAACTGGATGAGGTTACAATCTATTTGCAATCTTTAGTTGAAAAGAAATTACTAACTGAAGACGAAGTGAATACTGTTGATGAAGAAAAGATTATCCAATTTTTCTCAACAAGTATCGGGCAACGATTTAGTCAAGCCAAGCAACTTTATCGAGAAATTCCTTTTACATTAAGTATTGTAGATCAAGCAGGAGACTCGCAAATTGTGCAAGGGATTATCGATTGCTTGTTTGAAGATGAAGATGGAAAATGGGTTCTACTCGATTACAAAACAGACAAAATATTGCCGTCATTTAGAGAAGCTGATGCACTTAAAATTGAAATGGAAAAGCGTTATAGTGTTCAATTGCGTATTTATAGCCAAGCAGTTGAATCGGTATTAAATCTTAAAGTTAACGAAAAAATATTGTATTTATACAATGCGCAAAAGGAAATTCGTTTGGATTAATTTAAAACAGTCTATTAATGTTTCAATTAATAGGCTGTTTTTCTCTAAAGACAAACTAAAATAGTGTAGAATGACAGTAGAAATGTTTGAAATACAAGATGGAGAAGAAAAGGGAGTACAGACTGTGAATTTTCAACCTACGAACTTAGATGAGAGAATCCATTCTCTTGATATTTTGCGCGGATTTAGTTTACTAGGAATTTTACTAGTTAACATGTTTGCTTTCTCTTTACCGATGCCGCATATATTAGATTTAAACTATTGGTTTACAGAAGCAAAGGATATTATTTGGCAACAAAATCTCGATATTTATGTACAAAGTAGTTTTTATCCGTTGTTCTCAATGCTCTTTGGATATGGTCTTGCGATGCAATATACGAAATCCCAAGAATCAGGGGCTAATTTCTATAAATTCGCACCGAAAAGGCTAGGTGTACTTTTCATTTTAGGTTTACTTCATGCCTTTTTAATATGGTGGGGAGATATTTTAGCAACCTATGCAGTTTGTGGTTTGTTTCTATTATTATTTATTCGATTTTCGAGTGGTTGGTTATTAACATTCGGATTAGTCATTAATAGTTTTATGCATTTATTTATTTTAGCTATATACTTCTTAGCTGGAATTGCCAATACAGAAGTGGAAGAACCTGCAATTGATATAGAAATGCTGAATAGTGCAATTTCTGCATATGGAGTTGGCGGTTGGACAGATGCATTTACCCAAAGACTCAGTGATTTATCCATTCAATTGAGTTTGGATATGTGGATTATGTCATTGATGACTATCTTACCTTATTTGTTAATTGGTGCAGCTTTTGCAAAGTGGCGCTTATTCGAGCGGGCGAAAGAACTGAAAAAAATGTGGATTGTGCTGGCCATTATTTTTGTTGCTGCGGGGCTATTTATTAAAAGTGCACCATATATATTTACTCGTACTTATTTATTAGATTATTTAAAAGTGTATATAGGGGGTCCCCTTCTTTCAATTGGCTACATTTCGTTAATCGTTAGTATTTGTTTAATACCATTTGCAGCTAAAATTCTTAAACCAATTGCTAAAGCTGGTCGAATGTCATTAACGTTATATATTATGCAATCGATTATTTGTACGGTTCTTTTCTATAATTTTGGCTTTAGTTTATATGGGCAAGTAGATGTGCAAATGGGTACGATTATGGCAATTGGTATTTATCTAGTACAAATTATCTTTGCAGAAATTTGGTTTACCAAATTTAGGCAAGGTCCACTAGAGATGGCAGTAAAGCGCATAACTTACAGAAAAATATTGCTGGAAAAGTAAGAAATTTCGGAATATTTCATGTATGATGGTATAAAATGATTTATTCATTTTTTGGAGTTTAATCAACATGAGCATAATTACAAATTTAACGAAGGAAATATAGAAGGAGCCTTTATTATGAAGATTTTATCTTTTAAGTTTAATGGAGAAGTAAAATTCGGTCCAAAAGTTAAAAAAGAAGAAGCAGTGTGGGATGTAGTTGCTATTCAAGAAGAGCTAAATGTTCTTCCTTCTTTCCCAGCAAATATTATTGATGGGATTACACTAGGTTTTGATTTTGTAGAAAAGATTCGTAAATTAGTAGAAGCAGCTAAAAATTCAGAAAAGGTTGAGTCTTTCAAACGATCATTTTCTGAAATTGAGTGGCTTTCTCCAATCCCTAGAACTCCGAAAAACATTTTATGTATCGGCAAAAACTACGATGAACATGCAAAAGAAATGGGCGCAACTGCAGCACCAACTGATTTAGTAGTATTTACAAAATCCCCTACTTCGATTGCTGCAGATGGACAAGTACTACCAATCCATGAATCTAAAACTGATTCACTAGATTACGAAGGTGAATTAGCAGTAGTAATTGGAAAAGTGGGCAAAAACATCGCGAAAAATCAAGCACTAGATTATATCTTTGGTTACACAATTGCAAATGACATTACTGCACGTGACTTACAAGATCGTCATAAACAGTATTTCATCGGCAAAAGTTTAGAGGCAACTTGTCCTTTAGGTCCATATGTTGTAACGAAAGATGAAATTCCTAATCCTCAAAATTTAACAATCGTTACTAAGGTGAATGGTGCAATTCGTCAAAATGGTTCAACAAAGGACATGGTATTTTCAGTTGAAGAGTTAGTGTCCATCCTTTCTCAATATGTCACATTAGAACCAGGCGACGTTATTTTAACAGGAACGCCTGCTGGGGTAGGAAAAGGTATGACTCCACCAGTATTCTTAAAAGCAGGAGATGAAGTGAAAATCTCAATTGAAGGAATTGGCACTTTATCGAATAAATTTGAATAAAATCTAGTAAACTTTTAATAATTTTATTAAGGTTTTAGATAGACTATTATATTTGAATCCCCACTCAGTACTATGGTAGGATAATGCTGTAAAAGAAAATTAAGGTGGGGACAAAATGGATTTTTTAACAAGTTCTACGCACCTACACATCACAACATGGGTAGTTGCACTTGTACTATTCTTCGTGGGCGCTTTAGTATCAAAATCTAAAGGCATTCACATGGCGTTACGTCTATTTTACATTTTAATTATTATCACTGGTGGCGCCTTATTTATTGAAGCTATGGATTATGGTATGGGAATGGATTACGGAATAAAATTTTTACTAGGGATTCTAGTAATTGGTATGATGGAAATGGTATTAATTCGCCAAAAGAAAAATCAACCAACAACAGTATTTTGGATCTTATTTGCTATTTTCCTATTCGCGGTACTATTCTACGGATTTAAATTACCAATGGGCTTGAATTTCTTAGCATAATGTAAAAATCGCTAGGTACAATACGTACTTTGCGATTTTTCTTTTTTTGTTTATAATGTATGGATTAAGATGGTTTTCTCTTAGAAAGGACGAAAAACATGTTACCAATCATCATGCTTATATTTATTTTTCTATTAATTGTTCTATTTATTGTTCTTGCGTTTGTTCAAAAAAGTGAGGATCCAGATACAGTTGACGGGATATTATCTCAAGAACAAGTGAAAAAGATTCAAAAAAAATTAAAACAGGAAAAGTAATGAAATCCCATTATTTTCATGTTGTCACTAGTTTGTCTTATTTGCATTAGCAAATTATTATTTTCTTTGGAAATGATAACTGAGTTTCTTTTTTTTTTGGTAAAATGTCGATGGTATGGTTAGAAGGAGAGGGATAATTTGAAATTTAAAAAATGGATTTGTGCAACTGCTGCCTCGATTTTGTTAGCTACAACATTAAATACAACTTCCATTGCGAAGGCTGAGGGTACAAAATCGATTGCAGATGAAAGTATATATGACGTTTTAGTAGATCGTTATTTTAATGGTACTGGAGAAAACGATTACAATGTAGATCCACATGACCCATCGAAATTCGCAGGTGGGGATTTTAAAGGAATAGAGCAACAATTCTCTCTCATTTCACAAATGGGCTTTTCGATACTATCGTTAGGTTCTGTTTTTGCTACTGAAACTTACAACGGTACGATGGTCACTAGCTACTCTAAGATAGAGCCACAATTTGGGACAAGTGAAGACTTTACGTCATTAATCAAACTAATGAATGAAAAGAAAATAAAAGCTATGGTTGACTTCCCGTTAACAAATGTTAGCGCCAATCATGAATGGGCTACTGACCCTTCAAAAACAGATTGGGTTGTTGGTAAATCAGATGGTAAAGTTCGATGGGATTTAGGAAATGTAGATGTTCAAAATGCTTTAATTGAAAGTGTGGTCAATTTTATATCTACATATAATATTGAAGGCGTTCGATTAACAAATCTTGAAATTGCAGATACAACATTTCTTAATAAAATGATTGAAGCCATCAAAGAAGTGAATAATGACATTTACGTTATTTCGAACGAAGAAAGTGATGCAAACTTTGATGCAACTTTTTATGATGAAACGAATGAAACTTTCCGAAATGTTTATAAAAATGTCGATCAAGACTCTTCAAATCAATTAAAGCATGTTGAGCCTTTTGCAAAAGGGGAAGGGTTACCAACACAATTAATGATCGACAATTTAAATACGGATCGTTTCGTTATGGATGTTGAAGCATTTCCACCAACGAGACTTAAACTTTCACTTGCTTCTACATTATTATTGCCAGGTGTGCCTGTTATGCAATATGGGTCAGAAATTGCAATGAATGGTGCAGCAGGTCCAGAGTCTCATCAGCTCTATAATTTTAAAACAGATGATGAATTAGTAAATTACATTACGAATATCCAAACGTTACGAAATAAATCGGAAACGTTACGTCGTGGTGAGTTTAAATTAATTAAAAATGAAAATGGCTTTTTAGCATTCGAGCGTTATTCGGATGACGAAAGATGGATTGTTGTAATTAATAATACTGGGAAAACAACAAGATTTGACATATCAGCTGACGAAATTGGCGAGGATAAAGAACTTCGTGGTATGTTGGAAAGTGATGTAATTCGTCCAAATGATGATGGCATTTATCCTATCGTATTAGATCGTGAAGTTGTTGAAGTATTCCAGGTTATTGATAAAGTTGGGATAAATAAAATGTACTTAGTTTTATTAGCATTTGTTTATATTTTATTTATTTCGTTTATTGTTGCGATGATGAAACGAAGCAAACGAAAAAGAGCTTTAGAAAAATAAGATGAACCGGTAAAATCATTCAATTGGTTTTACCGGTTTTTTTTATTTGCCATATTGGTTATGTGCGGTTTTCCAATATTTATGTGCGGTTTTGGAGGGTTTATGTGCGGTTTTTTGAATTTTATGTGCGGTTTTCCATCATTTATGTGCGATTTTATAAACTAAACCTTTTCACACTCATAAAAGTGGACAAGAGAAAATATAACTTAATAAAAGATTCGTCGTTTTCATACAACATAGCTTTACTTCATATGATGAATGATTCGAATTTCAAAATTGGAAGGAGAATTCATTTGCAACGCACCGACGAGATATTAAAAATTAAAGATTTACATACAGCATTTCGAATAAATGATCGCTATTACGATGCGGTGGATGGCGTTTCGCTAACATTAAAAAGAAATGAAATCCTCGCAATTGTTGGAGAATCGGGTTGTGGAAAGAGTACTTTGGCTACATCAATCATTGGATTATATGACCAAAGTAAAACTCGAGTACAAGGGGAAATTTTATATAAAACACAAAATCTTGTTTCCTTAAATGAAGACCATTTAAATGAAATTCGTGGTAGTGAAATAGGAATGATTTTTCAAGATCCTCTTTCTTCATTAAATCCACTAATGCGTGTGGGAGATCAGATTGAGGAAGGGTTAATTTATCATACAAAATTATCCTCAGAAGAACGAAAAAAGAGAGTACTCGAATTATTGCAGCAAGTGGGCATACAAAACCCAGAACGAGTTGCGAGGCAGTTTCCCCATCAATTGTCGGGAGGTATGAGACAGCGAGTCATCATTGCAATTGCGATTTCGTGTAAACCGAAAATATTAATTGCAGATGAGCCAACTACAGCACTTGATGTTACAATCCAAGCTCAAATTTTAGATTTACTTTTAGCCCTACAACAAGAAACTGGAGCAGGGATTATTTTGATAACACACGATTTGGGGGTAGTAGCTGAAGTGGCGGATCGGGTAGTGGTTATGTATGCAGGTGAAATCATTGAAGAAGCGCCGGTAAGAGAAATATTTCTACATCCGAAACATCCTTATACCCGTTCATTATTTCATTCTATCCCACAAATGTATTCATCCTCGGACCGACTAAATGTGATTCAAGGAATGGTTCCATCACTTACCAATTTGCCGAGAAATGGTTGTCGTTTTGCATCTCGCATACCTTGGATTCGAAAAGAAGCTCATGAAAAAAATCCTCACCTCCATGAAGTGGCACCAAATCATTTTGTTCGATGCACTTGCTGGAAAGAGTTTCACTTTAATAGAGGAGGAAATACATGAGCTTTATGGTGATTCAAGATTTAAAAGTCCATTATCCTGTGCGCGGTGGGATTTTTAATCAAGTGGTTGATTATGTTTATGCAGTGGATGGCGTTTCAATGGAATTTGAAAGTGGTAAAGCTTATGGTCTTGTGGGGGAATCGGGATGCGGGAAATCAACAACGGGAAAGGCGATTGTTGGCTTAGAAAAAATTACTTCTGGAAGAGTGATTTATGAAGGAATCAATGTAACGAATAAAAGAAATAATCGAAAATCAACCTTCAACCGAGAAGTACAAATGATTTTCCAAGATGCGCATTCAAGTTTAAATCCTCGAAAAAGGGTACGAGATATCATTGCAGAGCCAATTCACAATTTTTTAAAACTGTCACCAAAGGAAGAAGAGCGAAAAATATGCGAATTGCTTGAAATTGTTGGAATGCCAGAAGACGTTAAATATAAATATCCCCATGAGTTTTCAGGGGGACAAAAACAGCGATTAGGGATTGCAAGGGCCATTGCGACAAATCCAAAATTAATTATTGCTGATGAACCAGTTTCAGCACTGGACATATCTGTACAGGCCCAAATATTGAATTTCATGAAAGATATCCAAAACGAATTTGGGTTAAGTTATCTTTTTATTTCTCATGATTTAGGGGTTGTAAAACATATGTGCGACTACATATCGATTATGTATAAAGGTCGATTTGTTGAAACAGGGACAAAATTTGATATTTATAATAATCCACAACATATTTATACTAAACGACTACTTTCTGCCATTCCACAAGTTACACCAATCGGACGAGAAAGACGGAAACGCGAACGTATTAAAGTAGAAAACGATTATCGGGAACAATATAAAAATTACTTTGATGAAAAAGAAAGGGTTTTAGATTTAATACCCATCACCAGTACACATAATGTGGCTGCTTTACCTAAGGGGGTGATTTGACAATGTGGAAAATAATTGTTCGCCGTTTTATTCTCATGATTCCACAATTATTTGTCTTAAGTCTCCTTGTTTTTTTCTTGGCTAAATTTATGCCGGGTGATCCTTTTACAGGCTTAATCACCCCCCAAACTGACCCAGCCCGGCTTGAGGAGTTATCTGAAAAAGCTGGCTTAAATGATCCGTGGCCAGTTCAATATGTTCGTTGGATTGGCAACGCATTGCAAGGGGAGTTTGGCATCAGCTATACCTTTAAAAGGGATGTGGCTGAATTAATCGGTGAAAGGGCATTAAACACATTTTGGCTTTCCTTACTAAGTGTCATTTTACTTTATACCATTGCAATTCCTTTAGGCATTTTAGCGGGACGGTATCATAATTCTCGATTGGATAAAACGATTATTCTTTATAGTTTTATTACATATGCCATCCCGACGTTTGTGCTATCGCTATTGTTTCTATATCTATTTGGTTACAAACTAGAATGGTTTCCTACAAGCGGGAGTGTGGATATTGAGTACAGTTCTGGTACCATCCAATACTATTGGAGTAAGTTGCATCATATTCTTTTACCTACTATTACGTATGCCATTCTTGGAACAACAGGAATCATTCAATTTTTACGTTCTGAAATTATTGATGCCAAAGCAATGGATTATGTTCGCACCGCAAGAAGTAAAGGCATTCCTATAAAGAAAGTTTACACAAAGCATATTTTTCGAAATAGTTTATTACCGATAGCGGCATTCTTAGGTTTTACCATAACTGGATTATTAGGTGGGTCTATTTTTATCGAGACGATTTTTGGATATCCTGGGATGGGGCAATTATTTATTTCGTCCATAGCTTCGAGGGATTATAGTGTAATCACTGCTCTTGTAATGTTATATGGTTTTTTAACACTTTTAGGAAGTTTGTTATCAGACATTATTATGAGCATTGTGGACCCGCGCATTCGAATCGAATAGTTAGGGGGTTAGTAGGTGGTGGCTAAACGGAAGCGCAAAAAATATAAAAACTCTCCACCAACCGGGTTACAAGTTATTTTTCGGGAGTTTTTAAAAGATCGAGTTGCTTTCTTTTCTTTTGTTTCACTTGTTGTAGTGATAATTGGTGTTTTTTTATGGTCCTATCTTTTTATTGACCAAGAAGCGTTAATGCGGATTAATTTGCAAGATCGTTATTCAGAACCGGGAGAAAAGTTTTTATTTGGAGCTGACCAAGGTGGGAAAGATATACTTGGGCAAATTATTGTCGGTGCTAAAAATTCTATTTTTATTGCCATCTCCATCACCATAATAACTGGAGTTTTTGGGGTTATTGTTGGGTTAATTTGCGGATACTTTGGAGGATGGATCGATAATTTGTTTATGCGATTGATTGATTTTTTCATTACGATTCCATCATTAATGTTAATTATTGTTTTTGTTACCGTGGTTCCAAAGTATACTGTCGCGTCTTTTATTTTTATTATGAGTATGTTTTTATGGACAGGTACTGCGCGGCTTGTTCGATCAAAAACTTTAACGGAAAGTAGACGAGATTATGTGCTTGCATCAAAAACGCTCGGAACAAATGATTTCGTCATCATGTTCAAAGGCATTTTACCTAATTTAAGTTCCATTATTATAGTGGAATTGACATTAAACTTTGCCGGAAATGTCGGCATTGAAACAGGACTTTCCTATTTAGGATTTGGACTTCCAATGTCTACCCCGTCACTTGGAACCCTTGTTAGTTATGCTAATAATCCACTCGTATTGCAACAATATTGGTGGGTGTGGCTGCCGGCATCTCTATTCATTTTGTTCATGATGTTGGCAATCAACTATGTTGGTCAAGCTTTGCGCAGATCAGCAGATGCTAAACAACGATTAGGATAGTCCTTGGCACCATTAATTTTGCCAGTATATACACTAGGGAGGGATATTATGAAAATAACTCGATGGATAATACTAGCACCCATAATATTAACCTTGCTAATTTTAGCAGCCTTTAGCCGTGTTGATGAAACGTTAATAATCAAGACAGAGGATGAAATGATAGAAACTGCTGCTCCAAGTTCACATTCACCATTTGAAATGTCGGTAACAAATAAAGGGAAGCCAATTGATGGAGGAGTATTAAAAGTTGCCATGGTGAAAGATGAGCCGTTTCAAGGAATCTTTTCTTGGGAGCTTTATGAAGATGGTTATGATGCGGATTTAATGTCATGGGCATCGAATTCACTTTTTGAAGTGGATGAAAACTTCATGATTACTAATGAAGGAATAGCATCAATGTATGTAGATCAAAAGAATAACAAAGTAACTGTCACAATACGAGAAGGTGTGAAGTGGTCTGATGGGAAACCGTTAAAAATTGAAGACGTCATCTTGCCATACCATATCATTGCACACAAGGACTATCCTGGTGTGCGGTACAATACAGAATTCCAAAATATTATTGGGGTAAAAGAATATCATGAAGGAAAAGCAGATACAATCAAAGGCATTAGAAAAGTTGATGATAGGACAATTGAAATAAGCTTTAAGCAACTATCCCCATCTATTTTCTATGGTGGTGACGGTTTATGGACATATGCGGCACCAAGTCATCAAATTGGTCATATTCCAGTTGAAGAGTTAGTGCAATCGGATGCTGTTCGTAAAAATCCTGTCACTCTAGGAGCTTTTAAAATTGATAAAATTGTCCCTGGGGAATCTGTTCAATATGTGAAGAATGAGCACTACTGGAAAGGTGAGCCTAAGCTTGATGGAGTATTAGTAAAAGTTGTTCCATCTAGTTCGGTTTCTGTAGCAATCGGCACAGGGGATTTTGATATTATCCAACATTTCAATGCAACGAAAATGCCGGAAATCGAAAACTATGACAATATCACGATTTTAGGCCGGCCCGAACTTTTTTATTCTTACCTTGGATTTAAAGTAGGGAAGTACGATTATACAAAAAATACCGTTGTAACCGATTTAGAAGGCTCAAAAATGGGGGATGTGAACTTACGGAAAGCGATGGCTTATGCGTTAGATATCGAACAAGTTTCTGAAGTGCTCTATAATAATTTGCGAGTGCGGGCAAATTCTTTGATTCCACCAGTTTTTGAATCGTTCCATGATGATTCTTTAAAAGGATATGTATATGACCCGGAAAAAGCACAGAAACTTCTCGATAAAGCTGGTTATATAGATGTGGATGGAGACGGTTTCCGCGAAAATCCAAAGGGCAAAAAATTAGAAATAAAATTAGCCTCCATGGCAGGTGATTCCACTCAGGAAGAAATCACAGCTTACTACTTACAAAACTGGAAAGATGTTGGGTTAAATGTAACGTTAACAACAGGGCGTTTAATAGAGTTTAATTCTTTTTACGATATGGTAAAAGCAGATCATCCTGAAATTGATGTTTTCATGGGGGCATGGGGGACAGGAACTAACCCTTCGCCAGCGGGATTGTATGGAGCAGCTGATCAATATAATTTTAGCCGTTACACTTCCGAATTATTAGAAACGACAATTCAAAATATTGATTCACCACAAGCATTTGATAAATACTATCGTGCAAAACAATTTAAGAATTTCCAAAAACATATTGAAGAAGTAGCAACAACTGTTCCAATGCAATTCCGTTACGAAATTTATCCGATAAACAAGCGTGTAAAAAACTATAGTATAGATTTAAAAAATCCAACAGAACTTCATGAAATTGAACTGATTGCGAAAGAACCATTTGCATCCAAGTAATGTAAAAGAGTTGCTCCTTTTACCGGAACAACTCTTTTATTTAATAGTCTTTATCTGTAAAGAAAATGGCAATGGTCCCTGGTCCAACATGGGCACCAATTACGGCACCAATCAGCGTCATTTCAAATGATTTTGGCTGTAGTTTATCTTGAATTAAAGCTTTCACTTCATTGGCGAATGTTAAATCGTCACCGTGACTTATACCGACCACTTTATTTGAAAAATCACCGCCGCGCTCATGCATAATCTCGATTATTCGGTTAATGGCTTTTTTACGACCTCGAATTTTTTCAAGAGGAATTAATTTACCATCTTCAACGTGTAAAATAGGTTTAATGCTCAATAAGCCACCAATAAAGGCACTTGATTTTGAAAGTCGTCCACCTGCAGCTAAATAATCTAAATTTTCAACAGTAAATAGGTGGGTCATATGCTGAGTAAAGTGATTGATTTTTTCGATAAGGTCCGTATACGTAACTCCCTCATCCCGTAATTTTACTGCCTCTTTTACTACTAAGCCGCATCCTAATGAAGCACATTTTGAATCGATAATTTTAAGCTTGAATTCTGGATATTGCTCTCGAACTTGGGCAGCAATCATTACTGCTGTGTTGTATGTACCAGATAAGTTTGATGAAAAGGCAATATATAATCCTTCTTCTTTGCTTTGTGCTAGTTCCTCGAATTTTTGTAAAAATAACTCTGGTGAGACTTGAGAAGTTTTTGGAACAGCCCCTTGACGCATTGCATCATAAACTGTTTTCGGTTCAATTTCTACGATATCATTATAATCTGTATCATTAATGTCTACTCTTAATGGAAAAAGTTCAACATTGTTTTGTTCAAAAAATTCCTTTGGCAAATCACTGCCACTATCTGCAAATATTTTCATATATTCAGTACCTCCTTTAGACATGAATGAGCACCTTTACTTATTGTCATTCTATGGTGAGGGCTTTGGGAAAAGTTCCTTGGCTATAACTTTAATCTATCAATTAAAAAGTTAGCAATACCGTCCTCGTTATTACTTGAAGTAGTGATCTCATTAGCAATACTTTTCAGTTGAGATATACCATTCGACATTGCTACTCCAATTCCTGCATAATCTATCATTTCTAAATCATTATCTTCATCGCCAAAAGCTATGATTCTGTCTCTTGGAATGTTCATTTCCTTTGCAATCAGTGAAATGCCAACTGCTTTACTTAACCCTTTGCGCACAATTTCAATAATATGAAAAGGTGCTCCCCAACGACGATGTTCGATTAATTCAGCATGAACATCCTCTAAATGATTACGAATAATTTGAACCTTATCTTCCTCGGCATGTATAAGTAAACTTGTTGGGTCTTCGTTTAAACTGCCTCTTAAATTTCCGATTGTCACACGAGGATCGCCCATTTTAAACATATCCATCATGGGGCTATTTTCTAAATGAATAAACACATCGTCCATCACTTCGGCAATTAAGTTTTCGTATTGATATTTATCCACTGAATCAACAACATCGTGAACTACTTTTAAATCAACTGGAGTATGAACTGTTTGCCAGGATTTATTTTTAGGATGATGTACAAGCGCACCATTAAAGTTAACAATTGGCGTTGTTAACATTAATTCGTTATAATACAACTGACTTGCACGAAATGGACGGCCAGTCGCAATCATAACTTGATGTCCTGCTTCCTTTGCTTTAAAGAGTGTCATTTTCGTTTTTTCTGAGATTTTTTGATGATCTGTTAAAAGCGTACCATCTAAATCTAACACAATTAAATGTTGCTTCATGAAGGAATTCTCCTTTCTATCTTAATGATTTTATCCTAAATGGATAAATTTAGTCAAAAAATTGTTATTGTACGATTTTAATAAGTGTTATTTTATTCTTTGCTTTACATGAATTAGATATACTTGAGGAGATGGTAAAAATGTATGTTCAAAATGATATGTGGCAAGATATACCGTTATTACATGTTTATGATGAGAAAATGGATGAACATACACCAATCGTCATCTTTTTACATGGCTTTCAAAGCGCAAAGGAACATAATTTGCACTATGCATATCAACTTGTAAAAAAAGGGGTACGTGTCATTTTGCCAGATGCAAAACTACATGGAGATCGTTCAGAAAATTTGTCTGAAGGAAAGATGAACTTACACTTTTGGGAAATTGTTTTAAATTCAATTCAAGAGGTAGGAGTGCTTTATAACGAATTGCTTTCAAGGGAATTGGTTACATCCGGAAAAATCGGTGTTGCAGGGACTTCCATGGGTGGCATAATAACATCAGGTTGTTTAAAAAAATATGAGTGGATTTCAGCAGCAGCTATTTGTATGGGTGCTCCAGGATTTGTAGAGTTATCGAACTATCAATTAAATCAATTTGAGTCAATTGGAGTAAAATTACCAATGACATCAGAACAAAAAGATCAACTCCAAGATTTATTGGCTGAATATGATATTACAAGAGAGCCCGAAAAATTTAATCAACGTCCAGTTCTTTTTTGGCATGGTGAAAAAGATACAACGGTTCCTTTTAAAAATACATATCATTTTTATATGCAGTTACGTTCATACTATGTGCAAGCACAAGACCATTTAAAATTTATTGTATCACCAAATGATGGGCATAAAGTACCGCGAGAAGGTGTTATTGTTGTTACGGATTGGCTTTCTCAACATTTGGAATAAAGTTTAACCTTTGATATGATGAAGTTAGCACTATTGAGAAAGGGGAAAAGGTGAATATGGCAATAAGCGAAGATATGAAAGAAAGCATTCTTGGAGCGCTGGAAAACGTAATCGACCCTGAGTTAGGTATTGATATCGTTAACTTAGGTTTAGTATACGATGTCGATTTAAATGACGAAGGTTTAGCTACGATAACAATGACATTAACATCAATGGGTTGCCCACTAGGACCAGTTATTGTTGATCAAGTGAAAACGGCTTTAAGTGAGCTTCCTGAAGTAAAAGATAGTGAAGTAAACATTGTATGGCAACCAGCATGGTCAAAAGACATGATGTCACGCTATGCAAAAATGGCCTTGGGTATAAGATAAAACAAATAGTCGTAGAGAATTTTGGCTCTACGACTATCTAATCAATTCTGCAAATAGTTGATGGGCAATTTTCACAACAAATCGCTTGTTTCAAAAAACTAATATTCATAATCGTAATGTATCCTTTATCAAAACTGATAATCTTTTGCTTTTTTAATTCATTCAACATCCGATTAATCATTTCACGACTTGTGGAACAGAGGTTAGCAATTTCAGTATTTGTTAAAAAGTGTTTGATTAAAATTTTATTATCTTCTAAAGGCTCTCCATATGTGTTTGCTAAACGTATTAACGTTGAATACAGCGCACCTTTTTTTCCATGTAAAATAAGATCCCGTAATAGACTTTGATTTTTTAAGTTTTCATTTTGTAGCCACTTTAAATATTCAATCATTAAAGCGGGTTTTTGTGTTAACATCATTTCTAGTGAATCTTTACTTAGCGCTAATAATTCCGTATGAACATTTGCTTTTGCAGTTGTTGATCTAACTGTTGTTTCACTAAATAATGGGCATTCCCCAATAATGCTTTGACTACCGCAAATTCTAAATGTAATTTCCTTTGCATCTTCTGTTTCCTTACTAATTTGAACAGTTCCTTCTTTAATTAGAAGAATTTCTGTGGCACACTCACCCTCTTGAAAAATATTACTTCCTTTTTCAACCTTAATTAATGAACCGTGTTCTTCAAACAAATGAATTATGTCAATCGGCAATGTATCAACTACCACGCCATCACTTCCTTTTAAGTAGATGCAAAATCAAACAAGTATTTGAAATACATCATAACATATTTTTTTTCTTTCTCGTAAAAACTTTATAGTGTGAATTTTTGCATTTCCTACTCAAACATCTTATAATCAAATTAGTCAAAAAAGGTCAAAGTTGAAGAGGTGTAAATAATGCAATTTCAACAACAAGATAATCGAAAACCATTAGAGCAATTTGGACGAAACTTAATCGAAGAAGTAAAAAATGGCAAGATGGACCCAGTAATAGGAAGAGACGAAGAAATCCGAAACGTCATTCGTATTTTATCAAGAAAGACTAAAAACAATCCAATCTTAATTGGGGAGCCAGGTGTTGGTAAAACAGCCATTGTTGAAGGATTGGCTCAGCGAATCGTTAGAAAAGATGTACCAGAAGGATTAAAAGATTGCATTTTATATGAGTTGGATATGAGCGCTTTAATCGCCGGTGCAAGTTACCGTGGTCAATTCGAGGAAAGATTAAAAGGAGTACTAAAGGAAGTAAAAGAATCAGAAGGTCGTATCATATTATTTATTGACGAGATTCATACAATCGTTGGTGCCGGCAAAACAGATGGGGCAATGGATGCAGGGAATATGTTAAAACCAATGTTAGCTCGTGGGGAACTACACTGTATTGGAGCAACAACACTTGACGAGTATCGTATGTATATTGAAAAGGATCCGGCTCTAGAACGCCGCTTCCAACAAGTTATGGTGCGTGAACCTTCTATTGAAGATACAGTTTCGATTTTACGTGGTTTAAAAGAACGGTTTGAATTACATCACGGTGTCCGCATTCATGACCGCGCAATCATAGCTGCTGCCGAACTTTCCAATCGCTATATAACTGATCGATTTTTACCAGATAAAGCTATTGATTTAATTGACGAAGCATGTGCTATGATTCGTACGGAGATTGATTCAATGCCACAGGAACTAGACATGGTAACAAGACGTGTCATGCAGTTAGAAATTGAAGAACAGGCGTTAACGAAAGAAAAAGATGAAGCCAGTAAAAAACGTCTAGAAGCATTGCGAAATGAATTAGAGACGTTAAAACAATCTACGGCAAATATGCGAAAGCAATGGGAACAAGAAAAATCAGGCTTACAGGAGATTCAAAAGAAACGCGAACAGCTAGATAAATATCGCCGTGACTTAGAAGACGCAGAAAGCAAATATGATTTAAATAAAGCAGCTGAATTACGCCATGGTAAAATCCCTGCAATCGAAAAGGAATTATCTGCATTAGAAGAAGAGTTGAAAATGGGCTCTGAAACTCGTATTCTCCGAGAAGAAGTAACTGCAGATGAAATCGCATCAATTATCTCAAGATGGACAGGCATTCCTGTGACGAAGCTAGTTGAAGGAGAACGTAATAAATTATTACGTTTAAAAGATACGCTCCATGAAAGAGTCGTTGGTCAAGATGAAGCCGTGAAATTGGTGACGGAAGCTGTATGGCGAGCACGTTCTGGTATTAAAGATCCAAACCGCCCAATTGGTTCCTTTATTTTCCTAGGTCCAACTGGGGTAGGGAAAACCGAGCTAGCGAAGGCATTAGCAGCCCAACTTTTTGATTCAGAAGATCACTTTATTCGAATTGATATGAGTGAATATATGGAGAAACATAGTGTGTCACGTTTAGTGGGGGCACCTCCTGGATATGTTGGTTATGAAGAAGGGGGTCAGTTAACAGAAGCTGTCCGCCGTAACCCATATTCTGTTGTGTTGTTGGACGAAATCGAAAAAGCACACCCGGATGTAGCGAATATTCTATTGCAGATTTTGGATGATGGCCGCATTACAGATAGCCAAGGACGACTTGTCAACTTTACGAATACCGTAGTGATAATGACGTCTAACATTGGATCGCATCACTTGTTAGAAGCAAACCCGAATCCTGAGAAAACAACTGAAGATTTAGTGATGGCTGAACTAAGACTACACTTTAAACCAGAGTTATTAAATCGAGTGGATGATATCATTATGTTCCATGCGTTAACGTCGAATCACTTCAACGCCATTGCTTGGAAATATGTCGGGCAGCTACAAAAGCGCGTTGCAGAACAAGAAATTGAGTTAGATGTTTCCGAAGAAGTTGTGACTTGGGTTGTAGAACATGGAATCGATCCTCAGTTCGGAGCACGACCATTAAAACGATTCATCCAGCGTAACGTAGAAACCGTCGTTGCAATGGAGCTGCTAAAAGGGGAAGCTCTACCAGGAGATAGATTACAAGTATTGTTAGAAGATGATCAGTTAGTGGTGAAAAAAATATAAAAGCTATGTTTGGACAGTAGTAGACTCAGGAGAAAATGAGTTTGCTGCTGTCTTTTTGCATAATTTGTGGGGATTTGCAGTGAATGTGATTATTGATACAAACTATAAGTGACACTTATGGAAAATGCAAAGACTTCATGCCCACCTCCAATTAAAGTTGTAATATAAAGTGGAGAACGGAACTTGCCTGATGGATACAACAATTCCGGAAAAAATCCGCAAAAACTGTATTCATAACCCCGATGAAAACAAAAATTTAGAATAAAGTCGAAAAAAATGTCTTCATCCCCCCGATGATAACAAAAACGCAAGTAAACGTCGCCAAAAAAATGCATTCACAACACCATCTCGGCAGTGCAAATTAACCATTGCTCGGAAATAGCCCAAAGAAAAAAGCACTCCCTATAACAGGAAGTGCCTACCTTACAAATTAATGATGTTCTGCATCTGGAGTTGGTTCGTTTGGAATAATTGCGCTGATGATAACAATCAGAATTAGGAAAACAACTGAGATAACTAAGCTAGTAATTAAGCTAAATGGTACATTCAAAATTGAGCTTACTACATACGTTACCATTGTAACTAGTAAGAATGACCATACAAATGACATAATATATTGCATCTAATTTCACCTCTACTATAACTTTTAAATAGTATATCTATATTCATCTTAAATATCATACCATAGGAAAACATGAAAGAACAATAAACTTTTAGAACAATTCGTGAAAATAAGGTTGAGTAACGCAACATTATGAGCTATAATTATGACCAAGTACTAAATGCAAGTCATAAAAAAGGGGGCTTTTCAAAATGAATGCAGGGATAATTGGGGTAGGCAAATATGTTCCGGAAAATGTCGTAACGAACTTCGATTTAGAAAAAAGAATTGATACAAATGACGAATGGATTCGAACAAGAACTGGTATAGAAGAAAGAAGAATTGCAGCAGATCATGAAAACACTTCTGATTTAGCTTATTTAGCTGCTAAAGAAGCGATAGAGAACGCAGGGATTACAGCGGACGAAATTGGTTTAATACTAGTTGCTACTGTAACTCCAGATCAAGCATTTCCAAGTGTGGCATGCCAATTACAAGAAAAACTTGGTGCTGTTAATGCAGCGGCATTGGACGTAGCGGCTGCTTGTGCTGGATTTATCTATGCACTTGCTACTGCAAAACAGTTTATTGAGACGCAAACATACAAATACGTATTAGTAGTAGGTGCTGAAAAACTATCGAAAATAACAGATTGGACAGATCGAAATACCGCTGTTTTATTTGGTGATGGTGCCTGTGCTGCAGTGCTAGGTGAAGTTTCTGAAGGACGTGGAATTTTAGCATTTGAATTAGGCGCAGATGGTACGGGTGGAAAACATTTATATCTTAATGAAGTAGACCATATCGCTATGAACGGTAGAGAAGTATTTAAATTCGCGGTACGCCAAATGGGTGAATCTGCTATTTCGGTATTAGAAAAAGCAGGACTAACAAAAGAAGATGTTGACTTCTTAATTCCACACCAAGCGAATATTCGTATAATGGAAGCTTCTAGGGAACGTCTAAACTTACCAGAAGAAAAATTATCTAAACGAATTCACAAATATGGAAATACTTCTTCGGCTTCTATTGGATTAGCTTTAAAAGACGAATTAGATGATGGTAAAATAAAAGATGATGATATACTAGTCTTAGTTGGTATCGGAGGCGGCCTAACTTGGGGTGCGGCTGTAATCAAATGGGGCAAATAATTTATTTCAATGAAAATAGTTTATAACCTAAGGGGGATAAGAAAACTATGAAAAGAAGAGTAGTCATTACAGGTGTTGGAGCAGTTACACCTTTAGGTAATACAATTGAAGAAACTTGGGAAAATTTAATTTCAGGTAAATCTGGCGTAGGTCCTTTAACAAGAGTCGATGCAGAAAAATTCCCAGCAAAAGTAGCAGCAGAAGTGAAAGATTTCGATATTGAACAATATATTGATCGTAAAGAAGCACGCAAAATGGACCGCTTTACTCATTACGCATTGGCTTCCTCGATCATGGCAGTAAAAGATGCAAATTTAGACATTACAGAAGAAATTGCACCAAAAGTTGGTGTTTGGATTGGTTCAGGTATTGGCGGAATGGAAACGTACGAAAAACAAATGGAAGTTTTCCAAGAACGTGGTGTACGTCGTGTTAGTCCATTCTTCGTACCAATGATGATTCCGAATATGGCTTCTGGTCAAGTTTCTATCCATTTAGGAGCTAAAGGAATTAATTCATGTTCCGTTACTGCATGTGCATCAGGAACAAATTCAATTGGTGACGCATTTAAAGTTATTCAACGTGGTGATGCTGATGTGATGATTACAGGCGGAGCAGAAGCACCAATTGTAAATATGGCCGTAGCAGGATTCTGTTCAAGTACAGCCCTATCATTAAATACAGATGCTCAAACTGCATCACGTCCATTCGATAAAAACCGCGATGGATTTGTTATTGCAGAAGGTGCAGGAGTTATTGTCCTTGAAGAGTATGAATTTGCAAAAGCTCGTGGCGCAAAAATTTATGCAGAAATCGTAGGATATGGTGCAACAGGAGATGCATACCATATTACAGCTCCAGCTCCAAATGGCGAGGGTGCTGCTCGTGCAATTCAACAAGCTTTAGAAGATGCAGAAGTAGCTCCAACTGTAGTTGGTTATATTAATGCCCACGGTACAAGTACGCCATACAATGACTTATTTGAAACGATGGCAGTAAAATCTGTATTTGGAGAACATGCATACAAATTAGCAATGAGTTCAACAAAATCGATGACTGGTCACTTATTAGGAGCAGCAGGTGGGGTTGAAACAATTTTTACAGCCTTAGCTCTTAAAGAAGGAATTTTACCACCAACGATTAACTTAGAAACTCCAGATCCAGAATGTGATTTAGATTATATTCCAAACGAAGCACGTAAAGAATTTGTAGAATATGCAATGTCAAATTCTCTCGGTTTTGGTGGACATAATGCAAGCTTATTATTAAGAAAAGTAGACTAAATAATATGTCGATAAGAAAATGCCTTTAGCGAAAAGCTAAAGGCATTTTTGTTTTCACTCATGAATATTAAATTATAAAAGGAGTGTTGGACATGTTTCGTTTTATGCTTTTTTTATTTAGCTATGGCATATGTGTCATATCCGTAGGCAACCTACTTTTATATTTAAATTACAGAACTCTCGGTTATTCTTGGACTGCAGTTTGGGCATTTATTGTTGGTACTCATGAGTTATATTTAGCGATTGGATCAATCATTGTATTGTTTATCTTGATTTTCGACCTAATCCCATCGCGTTTTCCATTTTTTTAACCGTAGCTGATGCAATTGCGTTTGCTTTCTCTGCACCTTCATCTAAAATTTTATCTAATTCTTCTGAGTCGATAAGTTCGTTAAATCTTTCTTGGACAGGCGTTAAATGTTCAATTAAACTAGTAGCTACACCTTCTTTAAAAGCACCGTAGCCAAGCCCTTCATACTTTTTAACAAGGGTTTCAATCGCTATTCCTGTAACTGCAGATTCAATTGTTAAAAGGTTTGAAACTCCTGGTTTGTTTTTTTCATCAAAAGCAACGACGCCTTCTGAATCTGTCACAGCAGATTTAATTTTCTTTTCAATTTGTTTTGGTGTATCTAAAAAACGAATCGTTGCTTTTGTGTTTGGATCTGATTTACTCATTTTTTTTGTTGGTTCTTGTAATGATTTAATTCGTGCACCAGATTTTGGAAGTTGAATCTCTGGGATGACAAATACTTCTCCGTAACGTTTATTAAAACGTTCTGCTAGGTCACGTGTTAATTCAATATGTTGTTTTTGATCATCCCCTACAGGAACGATATCAGTATTGTATAGTAGAATATCTGCTGCCATTAATGGTGGGTAAGTTAAAAGTCCGGCTGGTACAGATTCTTTCCCTTCTGATTTATCTTTATATTGGGTCATACGCTCAAGTTCACCGATTGATGCAACACATTGTAACATCCAACCTGCCTGTGCATGTGCAGGAACTTCTGATTGTATGAATAGAATTGCTTTGTTAGGATCAATTCCTGTTGCCAAATAAGTAGCTGCTAGCGTTCGAATATTTGAACGTAATTCTTTTGGATCTTGTGGTAGTGTTATTGCATGTTGATCTACTATACAATAAACGGCTTTCCCTTCATCTTGAAGAGCAGGAAACTGCATAAAAGCCCCGATGTAATTCCCTAGTGTAACAACCCCAGTTGGTTGAACTCCTGAAAAAATTGTTTTCATCAATAAATCCTCCTAAATTTCTTTTCTAAAAATAAAAAACATCATGCGTCCTTACGAAATGTTCGTAATGGGACGAATGATGTTGAATCCGCGGTACCACCCAGCTTGTCTATAAATAGACCACTTGACCTTCGTAACGTGAAGGAAACGAGCTTTACTACTAACATGTTCATAAAGCCAACTCGAAAGTCCATTCCATTTGCACCGTATCTGTTTGCACCAACCACAGATTCTCTAATAATAACGGAAGAACAAATGTACTACTCTTTGTCATTGTTTTTACAATTTTTCACCAATATATATTTGATAATTAATATATAAAAAATTTTTACTAATTGCAAATAATATTTTTTTGCCATTGAATGAAAAAACATAACGATGGGTAACATTGTAACGTGGTTAAGATATTGTTATTTAAAGGAACTTTTTCATTTGTACAAATGACTTGCGCAAGGAGAATGGGGTAATAAGCGTCAGAATTTACAGAAAGTTATGATTATTTCTCGATTAATGTTATCTAATTGAGAATTATTTTTGTAAAATTTGTTAGTTTTAATACCATAAAAAAAGGGAATAGAAGACATGTATAGTAAAAATGTATAAATTATATGCATGAAAGAGAAAAAATGAAAATAATTTAACTCGATATTCTATTTATTTTCTTAATAAGTTGTATTCAAATGAGAAAGAATGTTGTATAATTAAGACGTTATTTTAAATTAAATTAATTCTAATCTAATAAAAAGTTGAGAATAGATTATTAATCAAAAGAAGGGAAGTGTCATAATGATCGTAACATTATTTACATCACCAAGTTGCACATCTTGTCGAAAAGCAAAAGCTTGGTTAGAAGAACACGAAATTCCTTATAGAGAACGAAATATTTTTTCAGAACCATTAACAATAGGTGAAATAAAAGAGATATTACGAATGACAGAAGATGGAACCGATGAAATCATCTCAACTCGTTCAAAAATTTTTCAAAAGTTAAATGTAGATGTTGAAAGCTTACCATTACAACAATTGTACGAACTAATCCAAGAACACCCAGGCCTATTACGTCGACCAATTATTTTAGATGAAAAGCGCCTTCAAGTTGGATACAATGAAGATGAAATTCGCCGCTTCTTACCTAGAAAAGTTCGTGCTTTCCAATTGTTAGAGGCGCAAAAAATGGTGAATTAAACCTGTATTTGTTTAATCTAAAAGCAATCGATAAAATCCATTTTCCTTGGGTTTTATCTTTTTTTATTTTTATAGTAAATGAAGAACATTTTTGCAGGGAATATTAATGAATCACTTTAACATATAATAATTAATCTTTTAAAATTTTTCACTTGATTTCAAAAGTATTGTCAACTACAATTTCAATATTCAAATAATTTTATTTGGCCGGTGTTTTTTTCTTTTCATTTTTATTAGGTAATCATACAATAGAGTTATAGAATAAAACATAATTATAGAAATAAATAATGTTTTGTTCTTAACCAGAAATACTGGCGTAAACACTTTTTGAATTAACAGATTAAATCTTGTTAATCAAAACATACTAAGAACGCTTTCCTTGTTTTTCAACGAATGACTGTGAAGGGAGTTGAAGTCTAATGGACATCGAACGCGTAAACGAAAACACGATAAAGCTCTTTATTACGTATCGTGATATTGAAGATCGCGGATATAGCCGTGAAGAAATATGGTACAACAGAGCAAAAGGAGAAGAACTCTTTTGGGATATGATTGGAGAAATCAATACAGAAGATTACTTTGATTTAGATGGCCCAATTTGGATTCATGTAAATGCTTCTGAACATGGACTTGAAGTCATTGTTACTCGTGCAAATATTAATGGTGACAGTGAATCTAACTCCTTGCTTTCTAGCTTCGAGGAGCACCGTGAAGCTTCCCAACATAATATAGATGAATCTATTTTTGATTCTTTTGATGAAGAAGAAGGTGTTCATCATCAAGGAATCACAAATATTTCGATTTATAAATTTAAAGACATTGATGAATTAATCCCAGTTGCAAATCGAATCGTAACATTTGGTTTACAATCATCTTTGTACAAATATGAGAATTACTATTATGTAGCAATTGATTTCACAAATATTACTGAAAAAGAGGAACGTCTAAACATTCGATCAATTATTAACGAATATCTAGGTAGCTCTAAATTAACAGTATTCCGTCTCCAAGAATATGGTGAAACTATTATGGAAGAAGATTGCTTTGAAACGGTAATTAAATATTTTTCTTAAAAGATTAGAGGTGACCTAAACTAGGGGCATCTCTTTTTTTTTGTAAATTATTAATTTCCAATGATTTAAAATAAGCGCTTGAAATCCAACTATTTCCTCCTTACAATTACTGTTAGGAGGGGACGCTAAATGCTAGTTGCTTATACAGATCAAAATCAAAGGTTTGTATTACATTCGAGTATACTTCCATCAACTTTAAAACAACTTCGAACAACAACGAATTTTTATTGTCCACAATGCAAACAACAGCTCCAGCTAAAAGTAGGGCATGTAAAAATACCGCATTTTGCCCATGTGAAGAAAAGTGAGTGTGAGCATTCATTCTCTGATGGCGAGTCACCTCAACATTTGGAAGGAAAAGAACAGTTATTTTTACTTTTTCAAACTCTCCGTTTAAATGTTCAGTTAGAACCTTATCTACCTAAGTTAAAACAACGGCCAGACTTACTGCTACATCACAACAACAAACAGTTTGCGATTGAATTTCAATGTAGCCCAATCCCCAATGAGAAACTAACACAACGTAATTCAGGTTATTCCAGTGCTTCAATAATACCAATTTGGATTCCTGCCACACCCAGTGAAATTAGTGAAGGAATAAATAAGATTTCGATTAATAAGCAAATTCAACAATTTATTATTTCCACTAAACACCAACAATATATTATGATGTATAATCCATTTCTGCGACAGTTTATTTACCTATCAAATATATTATTTGTTCATGGCAATACTTTTATTGCAAAAGTGAATGCCTTACCTATTCAATTTCAAAATTTCCCATTTTATTTACCAAAGAATTTAACAAGAGAAGAATTTGAACGATATTTAATAATTTATAATAAAGCGAAACATAACTACTTAAAATCAAGAGTATTAATAAGTAGGACAGGTGTAAAAGATTTATTATTGCGGAGTATTTATGAACTTCGATTAAATTTACTCTCCTTACCATGCTATATTGGTGTTCCTTTAAAGGGGAGTGAAGTATTAAATCTCTTTTCAGTAGAGTGGCAAGTTGCACTATTTTATTTTCTAAAGGTTTATCAAATTTCTGTAGGGACAATAAATAAAAGTGTAATATCGCATTTTTTAAAATGGTCCAATATTAATGGAACAGAGGAAACATATAGGGTTGTCATGGACTATTGTGATTTACTCAAGGCACTTTCTATACATGATGTTAACGAGAACATTAGTAAGGAACATGTGGACAACTATCTGTATAGTCAATTTCTTGCAATTAAAAGTCAATCTTGAGAAAATGAATGAAATACGAAAATTTCGAATTAAATGGTATCGGAGGCAATTTTTATGGCGAAAAAGTTATTAAATCGTGAAGAAGTACCAGTGGAGTTAACATGGGACTTAGAAGGAATTTTCTCATCAGACGCTGCGTGGGAAGAAGAATTTAAAGAAATTGAAAAGCTAATACCTGAGGGTGAAAAATTTAAAGGTACTGTAGTTGGAAATGCAAAAAATTTATTTGATACACTTCAATTTAGTGATGAATTATCTAAACGCTTTGGGAAGCTTTACGTATATAGCCATTTAAAACACGATCAAGATACTACAAATAGTAAATACCAGGGAATGGATGCAAGAGTCCGCTCTTTAGGCGCAAAATTATCAGCTGCTTGGTCATTTATCACACCAGAGATTTTATCAATTGAGGAAGAAAAGATTCAATCCTATTTAGAAGAATATGAACCGCTTCAATTATATACACAAATGTTAAAAGAATTGAATTTAAAACGCCCCCATGTTCTATCTGCAGAACAAGAACAATTACTAGCACAGTTTACAGAAGTAACATCTGCTTCCAGTGGTACATTTAGTGCTTTAAATAATGCAGATTTAGAGTTTCCTCTTATTAAAAACGACGAAGGGGAAGAAGTGCAATTAACCCATGGAAATTATATTACGTTTTTAGAAAGCGATAATCGCCAAGTGCGGGAAGAGGCTTTTAAGGCAATGTACGACACATATGGTAAATTTAAAAATACGTTTGCATCGACATTATCTGGTAATGTTAAATCACATAATGTAAGTGCTCGTATTCGAAAATTTGATTCAGCAAGACATCGTGCATTAAGCAATAACACGATTCCTGAAAAAGTTTACGATCAGTTAATTTCAACTATTCATGAATTTTTACCTGTTTTACACCGTTATATTGCCCTTAGAAAACAAGTATTAGGTGTGGAAGAACTTCATATGTATGACCTATTCACACCATTAGTAAAAGAAGTGAAAATTGATATGCCTTATGAAAAAGCGAAGGATATTATGGTTAAAAGCTTTGCTCCATTAGGCGAAGAATACCAATCCATCGTTCAAAAAGGATTAGACAGCCGTTGGGTAGATGTTCTTGAAAACAAGGGGAAAAGAAGTGGGGCCTACTCATCAGGAACGTATGGTACGAACCCATATGTTTTAATGAACTGGCAAAATAACATTAATAATCTTTTTACGTTGGCACATGAATTTGGTCATAGTATGCATAGTTATTATACACGTCAAAATCAGCTCTATCCTTACGCAGACTACTCCATTTTTGTTGCGGAAGTGGCTTCAACTTGTAATGAGGAACTGTTATTTGACTACTTATTAAAAACAACTGAGGACTCACAGCAAAAAATTTATTTACTAAATCATTGGTTAGATGGATTCAGAAGTACTGTTTTCAGACAAACAATGTTTGCAGAGTTTGAGCACCTTATTCATGAAAAAGATGCAAACGGGGAAGCGTTAACTGCAGAAAGTTTAACTGAAATCTACTATGATTTAAATAAACAATATTTTGGTGAAGAAATGACAGTAGATGAAGAGATTGGACTCGAGTGGGCACGAATTCCACACTTCTACTACAATTATTATGTGTATCAGTATGCAACGGGGCAAAGTGCAGCAACCGCTCTGAGCAAACAGATTTTAGAAGAAGGTCAACCGGCAGTGGATCGTTATATAAATCATTTCTTAAAAGCTGGCTGTTCTGATTTCCCAATTGAAGTTCTAAAAGCTGCAGGGGTGGATATGGAATCTCCAACGCCAATAAGAGAAGCGTGTAAAGTATTTGAACAAAAGTTAATTGAACTTGAATCGTTATTATTAAATAAATAAAAAGAAGAACGATGTGAAGGTGTTCATCATTGCCTTACATCGTTTTTTTAAATTTGCAATACTAATAATATTTATATAATTCAAAATAACAATTTTTATTATTATATAACAGTTTTGAAACTACGAAAAAATGAGTACAACCTGTTATAATCCTAGTAATACCAACGTTTATGAAAACGGTTACTATATGACGAATTTGTGAAAGGTATCTAGTTTCATTGCATCGATTATTATTCTATGATAAATTAAATACGTGAAATAAATCACATAACAAACATACACCCCTTTGTTTGAACGTGAACATTTCTCCCATCCCCTTTGTGAAAAGAGACGTCTATTCTTGAAAAAGAATTGGGCGTCTCTTTTGTTATTGTTAGGCAGTGTATTAACTAGCGCAAAAAAAGTAGACAATTTCAATTCGAAATTGTCTACTACTATATTAATAGATATAAAAAATAAGTGCTTAATGAATTATTTTCTTCTCCATAGGGTAATTTCTTCGTTTGTCAGGCGATCAAGTTTTTGTTGCAGCATTCGTTTTTTTAGTTCACGTTCTGCATCCTGTTCTGAGATAGAATATATTTCAGCAACATCTGCTGTCGTTAAGGAATGAAATCTACTAAACAATTCATCTATTGTCGGAAGCGTTTGGCATGTAATTGTGTCATTAATCATTTCTTGTAAGATTTGAACATACACCTCATAAGCATACATACCACTTACTTTAAGTCCTTCATCCTCTATACATTCATTGAAGAATACAATACTCGGAACTTCATCAACATCCATTTCACGGGTAATGTGTAAGTCGCATTGAAAAGCTCGAGCTGCCTCTTTTGAACCGAAATCATTAATAAATTCATCAATGTCAAGATTCGTTTCTTTGGCGATATCAATTAAAACCGCGTAGGACGTAACATCCTTTGTATTTAATAGAGCATGTTCTTGTAATTTAAGTAAATAACGACATGAAGCACGTTTCCCTTGTAGTTCAGCTGCTTTTATCGCAATTGACGGGAGGGCAGGATGCGTAATATCCAGTTCTGCACCTGTCATACAACCTTTCGTACGTCTTAAACTATTTAACGATGCTAATTTTGTACTCAGCACATAGCGCCAAGTAAAATAATGATCGTACTCTAGTTGTAACTTTCTTAGCATTGATTGCATTTTTAAGGCCTTTTTGCAAAGTGGATCTATAAAAATATATAATTCTATAGGCTTTGTAATGCTAGAAGGTGCGACGGGTTTCGGCAATAATTGGACATTATTCACTCTAAATCCTCCTCATCTTCATTTGGCGAATTAATCATATGATGAGCAGTCATAACAAGACGTTGATAATATACTTCACGAAATTTCCCTTCAAGGCCAACCTCATCCATTGCTTCACTCATACATTCAAGCCAAGCTTGAGCACGGTCAGGAGTGATTTTAAAAGGTATATGACGAGCTTTCATCATTGGATGTCCGTGTTCCTCTGTATAAAGATTCGGCCCACCTAAATATTGAGTTTGGAATTGTATTTGTTTACGTAGAACTTCAGATAAATCTTCTGGAAAAATCGGAATTAACAATGGATGCTTCGCAACACGTTTATAAAAAGCGCGAAGGAGCTCAGAAAGTTTTTCAGCACCAATTTCCTCGTAAGGAATCGTATATTTTCGATTCATAGCTGCAACTCCTTTACTTCTTTTTGTTATACGTAATGAAATATCCGAGTATTGCATACCCCGTATAGTCGTTACTGTTTTAACACTAGAATGTGATGTATTTATTCTAACAACGTATTGCTTATTTCTCAAACAAATCGCATATTAGGAATAAATCTTAAGCGTTATAGTAGTTTAGTACCTTGTCTACATAATTAACTGTTTCCTTAAATGGTGGAATTCCACCATATTTTGAAACATTTCCAGGTCCAGCATTATATGCAGCTAATGCAAGTTCTATATTATTATTGAATTTATTTAGCATTTGGCTTAAATATTTAGTGCCTCCCATAATATTTTGTTCAGCATCTCTTGAATCATGTACACCAAGATATTTGGCTGTACCAGGCATAAGTTGCATTAAACCAGTTGCACCAGCTGAACTAACAGCATTTGGATTAAAATTAGATTCAGTTTTTATAACAGCAGCGATTAGCTTTTCTGGTACACCATACTTTGCGGAAGCTTTGGTAATTAAATCCGAGTATTTACTTGCCCCTGCAAGGACATCTGAATATCCAGATGTATTTAAGTAGTCTTTATTAATGAAGTTATGAAAAACATTATTGTTATCTGTTTCCATTAATGAGTCATAATAAGATTCAGGTATGTAATTTGAAGTTGAATTTAAGTACATTGAAGAAAGATAATTTTGTGAAGCATTGCTTTGCTCCTGTTGTGAGTAGCTTCCCAAAATATTAGCAGCGTTATTCGTTAAAGAAGAAGGTGTTGAAGACATCATTTCTTCTAGTAGTTCTGTAAAAATTGAGTTATTGTTCGTTAACGATTGAACGCTTGTTTGTGAATTGCCCATAGATTGTATTGCTTGAATTTCAAGTAACATTTTCATCGATGAAATATCCAAATACGATCAACCTTTCAACGCTTTCATAAAGCGAGCGATTTTTTTATCTGTAACATGCCTTTTAATTTGTCGGCTTTGTAAAAACTCCATAAAAATTTCTTTACCCTCTTTTTCATTACTTGCTTCATATTCTACCTCATAATCGTCACACTGCAAATAGAAAGAATGGTCAAACACAAGGATTCCACCTTTGTATGGAATTTCCACACGATCTGTTGTTAAAGAGCCAAAAACATTTAATTCATCAATGGGAATAGTTAATTCGATTAATTTTGCTCTAACTTTAGGAGCTGAAAATTCTTTACCAGCTAACATTAAATCAGCTTGCTTTCTTGTAATTTCATCTGTTGTTTCTAAATGAATATTTGTCGATTTTTTCTCTTTTAACGTACAGACAATTTTATTTTTTGTTTCCCTTATACGAAGGCCACTTGATAATTCTTTTAAGGTAAAAGATGGGGTATCGAAATAATGATTTGTTTGGCTAATAATATCTTCATCCTTCACTTGAAATTCCTTTAGCAAAAATTCATACTGTTCTTTTGTTAACATATTTTTAAATTCAATCTCTAATTCTTGGCTCATGGATACTTTCCTTTCAAAAATGGATTATGTATTTTCCTTCATTCTTTTTCTCGAAATTGTATACTGCTATGTTAAAATATGAAGGAATAGTGTTGAAGGGATGTAATTTTAATGCGCAACATTTATAAAATTGACAATTATCAGTATGTACATAATAATCACCACTTTAGTTTAAACGAAAATCAAAAGGAAATACAAATTGTTCCTGCAGGGCAAATGTTAGCAGATTCTGACCACCTTGCATTGATTTATGTTGTTGAAGAAGGTGGAGAGTTTAGCTATTTACAATTTTCGAGGGAGCTTTGGTCACATCTAGTTGATATCATGAAATCTAACCAAAATCCATATGTAACGATAAATGGAAAAGCAATTGAATTAATTCATTTCATTGAAGAACTAGAAATGCTAATTTTCAATATTGAAGGTAACGACAACTATGGTAAAGAATTTGTCGATGCCATTGAAGAAGCGTTTAAGGAAATATTCCAAAAAGACACGTTGTAATCATAAAAAACGATACGTGCTTATAAATTGATAAAGTTGCATGGTTGGGTATGCTCCACGAAAGGTGCAACAACGATTTGTTCTTTTACAACAAGTCGTGTTTTCTAAGGAGGAATTTTCTATGGGACAATGGGACATATTTTTAAGCCCATATAAACAGGCTGTGGATGAACTAAAAATCAAATTAAAAGGAATGCGTTCTCAATTTGGAATAACTGGAACCACTTCTCCAATCGAGTTTGTTACAGGTAGAGTGAAACCGTTAGCTAGTATATATGATAAAACATTAGAAAAGGGAATACCCTTTGAACCTTCTCATCAATTAACAGAAGAGCTTCAAGATATTGCTGGGCTGCGTATTATGTGTCAATTTGTTGATGATATTTCAACAGTAGTCAATTTAATCCGTCAAAGAGATGATTTGAAAGTAATTGAGGAAAAGGATTATATTACACATAGTAAACCTAGTGGATATCGCTCATACCATATGATTGTTGAATACCCTGTCGAAACAATTAACGGGAAAATTGAAGTGTTAGCAGAGATTCAAATTAGGACGCTTGCGATGAATTTTTGGGCTTCCATTGAACATTCCTTAAATTATAAATATAAAGGCTTGTTCCCTGAAGAAATAAAAAACCGACTCCAAAGTGCTGCAGAAGCTGCTTTTATATTAGATGAAGAAATGTCTTCTATTCGAAGTGAAATACAGGAAGCACAAGTATATTTTAGTGAAAATAAAGAAGCATCAAACCCAACGATTCGATCGACAAATGAGGAAAAGGAGCGTGAGTAATTTGAAGTTCTCGATTCAGTCACGCAGAGATTCTCAATCAAATGAATTGATGGAACTCGCAAAAACGTATTTACAAGATTTCGGCCTAACATTTGATGAAGAGGAACCTGAGATTGTTATTTCGATTGGTGGGGACGGGACGCTTTTACATGCTTTCCATCGCCATCTTCATCGATTGCACCAGGTTGCTTTTGTCGGAATCCACACTGGTCATTTAGGGTTTTATGCTGATTGGAAACCTTCAGAACTCGAAAAACTAGTATTATCCATTGCGAAAAAAGAATATAACGTTGTTGAATACCCATTATTAGAGGTGCATGTTCAAACTCATAATAGTGAATCAAAAACGTATTTAGCACTTAATGAGGCGACAATTAAATCTCCAGACGTTACGTTAGTGATGGATGTAGAATTAAATGGTAATCACTTTGAACGGTTCCGTGGTGACGGCCTTTGTATATCCACGCCATCCGGAAGTACTGCTTATAATAAGGCACTAGGTGGGGCAATTATCCATCCGACACTACAAGCCTTTCAAATAACAGAAATGGCGTCGATTAATAATCGAGTTTTTAGAACGGTTGGCTCGTCATTAGTATTGCCTGCCCATCATAATTGTGCATTAATACCTGTGAAAAACCAACAATTTACAATGACGATTGATCACAACCACCTTGTACAAGACGATTTGAAGTCAGTTACTTTTAATGTAGCGAACGAGAGAGTACGCTTTGCTCGTTTTAGACCTTTTCCATTTTGGGAACGAGTACATGATTCCTTTGTTTCGAACGAATAGGAGTTACCAATGGATACAAGATTTAAGCTACAGTTTACTGCGAATAAAAATGGTCAACTATTAAGGGATGCAATTAGTCATCAAGGTATTTCAAAGAGGGGATTAACCTCTATCAAGTATAATGGTGGCAATATATTAGTAAATGGAATTGAAAAAACTGTTCGCCATGTGTTAAATGAAGGCGACGAAATTACAATTATTTTCCCACCTGAAGAAACAAGTGATGGATTAATTGTAGAACACGGTCATTTATCCGTAGTTTATGAGGATGATGCTCTACTCATTATTGAAAAACCGCCCTTTATGAATACAATCCCATCTCGTGAACATCCTACTGGAAGTGTTGCGAATTTAGTGAGTGGATATTTTTTGCAAAAAGGGATTCATTCGACAGTTCATATTGTAACGAGGCTAGATCACAATACATCAGGTCTAGTTTGTATTGCAAAACATAGTCACATTCACCATTTAATGGGGTTGCAACAAAAAAGAGGGCAAATTAATAAGCAATATGAAGCAATCGTCCATGGTACAGTTGAGTTAGATGAGCAACAAATCATTGCACCAATCGGACGTAGTGAGACAAGTATCATTGAACGGGTTGTGCGAAGTGACGGTCAATATTCTCATACGGATGCTAAGGTTGTAAAACGAGGTTTTTCGATTGATGGAGAACCGTTAACACATGTTCGATTAAAGCTTCATACCGGAAGAACTCATCAAATCCGTGTTCATATGGCACATATAGGACATCCGCTAGTGGGGGATGATCTTTATGGAGGAAGTAAAAGGTTATTAAACCGGCAAGCTCTCCACTGTGTTTTCCTAGAAATGCTCCATCCTCTTACAAATGAAACGCTTGCCTTCTCAAGTGAAATACTTGAACCAATGAAGAAACTTATCAATAATTAAAAGAGATGTTCGAAAATAACTCGAACATCTTTTTATTTTCAGATAAAAATTATGTTATATTTGAAAAATGAAAATGCAGGTTCTTTATGGAAGAACAAAAATATCACTACCAAGTGTTGTGATGCCTAACGAAGTAAATTATCGAATTTGTAAAAGTATTGTGAACTTAAAAAAAGGTATTTACGAGAATTGTAATTGCACATATGATGAAGTTTGAGAGGAGGGGACATGCATGGTAGAGCAACGTAAAAATAATCATGAGGATCAGTTTGACGAAGAATTTTTACGACAATTATTAATAGATGAAGATATCGATTCATTTCGTGAACACTTTTTAGCACTTCATCCGTACGATCAGGCGCAATTTTATGAGAAGGTTGGACCTGATATACGTACCACAATCTATCAATTCTTGTCTCCTCAAGAAATGGCTTTAATCTTTGAAGCAATTGAATTAGAAGATGAAGAATATGAGCAATTCTTAAAAGAAATGGATACTTCATACGGAGCAGAAATGCTTTCTTATATGTATACAGATGATGCCGTTGACGTGTTAAATGAGCTTGATGAAGAACACCGTGAAAGCTTCCTAGAAATGATGGATAGCGAAACTGTCGAAGAGATTAATGAATTGTTAGCTTACGAAGAATATACTGCCGGGGCTATTATGACGACGGAATATGTCTCGATCTTAGAAAATTCAACGGTTCGTTCAGCAATGACCGTTCTTCGCAATGAAGCGCCAAACGCAGAAACGATTTATTATGTATTCGTCGTGGATGACCAGCATCATTTAACTGGAGTTATTTCATTACGTGATTTAATTATTTCAGAGGAAGATACACTAATTCGCGACATTATGAATGATCGTGTTGTGAATGTCAAAGTAACGGATGACCAAGAAGAAGTTGCTCAAATTATGAAAGATTATAATTTCTTAGCAATTCCAGTTGTTAATGAACAGCAAGAAATGCAAGGGATTATTACTGTCGATGATATTATCGATGTCATTGATGAAGAGGCTTCTGACGATTATTCAAAATTGGCAGGGGTATCAGATATTGATGATATTGATGGGGGTCCATTTAAAGCGGCAACGAAACGTTTACCTTGGTTAATTATGCTTTTATTTTTAGGGATGATTACAGCTTCTTTAATGGCACAATTTGAAGCAACCTTGGACAAAGTAGCATTATTAGCACTCTTTATTCCGTTAATTTCAGGAACTTCTGGGAATAGTGGAACACAAGCATTAGCCGTTGCTGTCCGTGGTATTGCAACAGGTGAAATACAAGAAAAAAGCAAAATAAAAATGCTATTCCGTGAAATTATGACAGGGTTAATTACAGGTATTGTATGTGGAATTGTTGTAGTTGCGATAATTTTCTTTTGGAAACATTCATTACTCATTGGGTTATTAGTGGGTGCTGCCATTTGTTGTTCGATTCTCGTTGCAACAATTGCTGGCTCTTTTATTCCATTACTTATTCATAAACTTGGGGTTGACCCTGCAGTTGCATCTGGACCATTTATTACGACTCTAAATGACGTAACGAGTATTTTAATCTACTTAGGATTGGCTACAACGTTATTAGGACAACTGAGTTAGTTAGGCAATATTCACGTATTTTTTCCTTTTGCATATTTTATGAAAAAAAGGATGTGCAAAATGGAAGAACCATTACTTTTTATTCCAACTCCGCCATTTTATTATATTGAAGTGGAAGAAAGTGAGCAGCAAGAGCCATACCTCGATGAAAGTACCTCTGTCTATGAAATATCGAGATCGGGTCGTATTTTAAATCCAGTTATTGCTAGACAATTGAGCTTCTTTTCCCAACCGTTAAACAGTAGCAGGACTTTGCGATTCCATTTAAAAAATGGAGACAATGTTGTTGGTAAAATTGCAGGGCTAAACGGTGTAGTAGTGAAGGTGAAAACGAAAGATGATATCCGTGAACTAGATGGAAATGAAATTGACTTAATTACAACAACAAATGGTATCTAATTCGAAAAGTCGGCAGATCCACTATGTGGGTTTGCTCGCTTTTTTTTAGTAAGATTGTTTTCTATTTATTTAATACAATAAGAAAGAGAGGCTAACCGTCATGATTAGCCCCATCTTTCTTAACTATTATTTTTTGCAAATATTTAAATCTACATCTGCGATACATTGAATTGCAACAAATGCTTCTAAATCTACTGTTAGACAGCTATCAGTTTTTTCATAGTCTTCTACATCGTCGAATTCCATTAAGTCGAAGTTTCCGTTTTCATCAAATACATCTACTACATCACCATTTTCATCAACAGGTGCTACAACGCGTAAAGTCGCGCAGCAATCACCGAAAACATCTTCTACTCGGAAGAATGGTGAAAAATGTAATTCATTGTCTTTATCTTTTTTGCCATCACCTTTGCCGTCGTTACCTTTACCTTTACCTTTACCTTTGCCGTTATTATCATCTTTCTCTTTAAAGAATGCTTTAAATGGAGTGCCGTCTTTGTTTAATAACATGAAAACTCGAGTATCTGCTTGATTACGTGTATGGTTTACAAGACCTCCTAGTGGCTCTAAGAAGCAACTTGTTCCACACTCATCACAATCATGTCTTACTACATGGTTTTGTAGTTTAAGGATTGTTTTTACTACTTCACAAACACAACCCTCACGATGTGAAGTACCTTCCACATTATTTCTACCACAACCCATTATCTTTCACCTCACTTTTTTTTAGTTCAATCTACAATATGTTAAAGTCCATTTGAAAAACGGGCGAATGTCCATAGGCGCAAGATTTAGGACACTTTTTTTGTTATCAAGTCAAATTCATTAACATGCTTAGGAAAAATAAAAATCACTTAACTTATATGTAGATTGAGCTCATGAAATTGATAACGAATCGATTGCCAAATTCATATTGATGCGAGCACAATAGTGTTCTTGAATAATTTAAAATCGTAATGCCCATAATGGATAGAAAAAGGGGGTTTCATTTTGAAAAAAATGGCATTGGCCCTTTTCTGCATCCCATTTTTTCTTTTCGGATGCTCAGGGGAACAATTAGTAGAAGTGAAAAACACAGCGAATGCAGAACAAAATCAAAATGTGGAAGAAGTGATTAAAAACTCAAATGACGTTTATGCTGGTAACGCAATATTTATAGATGATCAATTATTAGTAGCGGTACAAGCAAAACCCTGGTTAGATTACAAAAAGAGTAAAATTGAGAAAAATTTAAAAAAACAAATTGAAGAAAAGTACCCTAACTTAGAAGTCTTTGTTTCTGCTGATTATAAATTATATTGGGAAACACAGAAACTTCTTGAAGAAGAGGATGAAAAAAAGGTAAGCGACGAACTAGAAAAGCTCAAAAAGCTTGCTAAGGAGGAAACATAATGGATCAACAACAATATCAACAAATAGAGGATCAGATTACTCCTCCTACCCCCTATTTTAAAAACGTCATAAAAGCCTTCTTAGTTGGAGGATTAATTTGTACGATTGGGCATGCAATAACTTATTTTTATATTATCTTTTTTGACTTTACCGAAACGACAGTAGGGAATCCGACTGCTGCAACGATGGTATTTATTGCTATGATTTTAACTGGTTTAGGACTTTACCGTAAATTAGGGCAATTTGCTGGGGCTGGTAGTGCAGTTCCCGTAACAGGATTTAGTAATGCTGTTGTCTCTGCTGCAATTGAACATAAAACAGAAGGTCTTGTATTAGGTGTTGGCGGTAATATATTTAAACTTGCAGGATCAGTTATTGTTTTTGGTGTAGCTTCTGCATTTTTTGTGGCGTTAATTAAATTAATCTTAGTAACAATGGGCGTGGTAGAATGGTAATTATTTTTAAAACAAAACCATCAATTATTGCATGTGGTGCCGTAGCAGGACCATTAGAGAAAAAAAGTGTATTTTATTCTTATTTTGATTCTGTCGTGGAGGATGAGCGTTGGAATCAAAAAACGAATGAACAAGGTCATGCGATGATGATTCAAGAAGCTTGCAACATCATTATGAAGAAAGCAAATATAACGAATAATTTAGATATCGATTTCTTCCTTAGTGGTGATTTAGTCAATCAAATGACCCCTACTAACTTTGCTGCAAGAGAACTAGCTGTTTCATTTATTGGGATGTTTTCTGCATGTGCAACTTCAGTATCTTCAGCAATTGTTGCGAGTCTCTTAACGGAATTAGGAGCATCAAAATATGCTATTGCTGGTTCATCGAGTCAGCATAACTCAATAGAGCGCCAATTTCGATATCCTGTAGATTATGGAGGGCAAAAACCAGAAACTGCACAGTGGACCGTTACTGCTGCTGGTTATGCTTTAATCGGTAAACATGATCCAAAACTACCTTCCATCGTAGCAGGAACAATCGGGAAAGTAGTGGACTATGGCGAAGTAAACCCATTCCATATGGGAGGCGCAATGGCTCCAGCTGCATTTGATACTATCAGTTCTCATTTGAAAAAACGTAATCAAAAAATTACAGATTATGATTTAATTATGACTGGCGATTTAGGGAAGATTGGTTTAAAAATTTTAAAAGCAATGTTTGCACAAACAGGGGCTAAACAAGAAGAATTAGACATATTCCGAGATGCGGGTGCTGAATTTTATGGGGAAGATAAAAGTTTCCAATCAGGTGCGAGTGGCGCAGGGTGCTCAGCAAGTGTTTATTATAGTTACATTGAACAACAATTAAAAACAGGCCGCTATAAAAGGGTTTTACTTTGTGCAACTGGGGCATTGCTCTCTCCGCTATCATTTCAACAGGGGCAATCCATTCCTTGTACAGCACACGCAATTGAAATTACGATGGAATGAGGAGTAAAAATGATTTTTATTGATTTTCTCTTAGCATTTGTAATTGGCGGTTTAATTTGTGTTATTGGACAACTATTAATGGACGTAGGAAAACTAACACCTGCTCATACTTTATCAACCTTAGTCGTGGCGGGCTCCATTTTAGCTGGATTAGGTTGGTATCAGCCCTTAATTGATTTAGCTGGTGCAGGTGCAACAATCCCAATAACTTCATTTGGTAATGCATTAACTACCGGCGCCATTGCAGAAGCTGAGAAACATGGATGGGTTGGCGTATTAACCGGAATGTTTGAAGTTACAAGTTCTGGAATAAGTGCGGCGATTGTTTTCGGTTTTATTGCTGCTTTAATATTTAAACCTAAAGGAAAAGTAAACTAGGGCGTTTACCCCCTCCTTTCGATTGTATGTTTGCATAATATACATTCGAAGGGAGGGGATTTTTTTATGTGGGAGCAATATGATCAAGAAAGTCCGACAGTATTTTACGGTCATCCTCAAGTAATGCCAGCATACAACCATTGCGGTCACACTCAAGAAAGTCCAGCATATGATATGGGAAAGAAAGTTTGCTGTGGAGGTTCTAGATACAAAGGGTCTTCTTTTGTACTAATTGTTGTGTTATTCATTTTATTGATTATCGTGGGAAGTTGTTATAATAGGGAGGGATAAAATTGCAGAACCCTTTTTTCAAACAAATTGAAAATAAAACTGGTGTAAACATGGAGGAAATTTTCGCGTTAGCAAATGCAATCCAATATGCCGATTTTAAAAATGAAAAACAAGTTCGGAAAATTGTACAACGAGTTAGTAAACTAGCAAATAAACCGATTTCTAAAGATTTAGAAAATCAAATTGTAAAGTCAATTGTTCAAGATGGTCAATCATTGGATCTTACAAAAATTCAAAAGATGTTAGGATAAAATATCGCCACTTTAGTATGAAAGCCAATGAATTTATTGGTTCCGTACTAAAAGTGGCGGATTTTTTAAATTAATTTTTCCATCGCTCTATGAGGGATATTTGCATCTAAAAATTCTGGTGATGTTACTTGAAAACCTAGTTTTTCATAAAACGGCACAGCATAACTTTGTGCGTTTAGCTTAAGTTTTTTCCATCCTTGTTTTATTGCATATTCCTCAACCTTTTGCATAATTAGAACTCCAAGTTTTTTACCTCGGTATTCTTTTAGTACACAAACTCGTTCAACTTTGCCTACTTTACTTTCAATTTCACGTAATCTTGCAGCAGCGATTGTTTTATCTTGATCTAAAACGATAAAATGGGTGGAAGTGGCATCGTATTCATCTAATTCTAGATGTAACGGAACACCTTGCTCGATTACAAACACTTTTTTTCTAATAGAGAAAGCTAACTCTAATTCTTCTTTCGTTTTAACAATTTTAACTTCATACACTTTACTTTTCATCCCCAGTTAAGCGATATGTTTCATACGTTGTCCATGAACCATCCTCTAATTGGTATAGTAAATGGATACGATCAATCGTTTCTTGTTCATTAACGCCTATCATACGTAGTTGACCAAAAATATCATCATGCTCTGTTTCGGTTAAGTCTTGGGCTATCGTAATATGTGGGATAAATACATGTCTCGGTTTCCCGATATTTATCCGGCTCTGTAATTCTTGGTGAAGATTTTTCAACTGTTCTGTTGGTTCAATTCGGAAAAAGATAACATTTGTCGTTGGGAAGAACGAACTAATACGAGAAGCATTAATCTTTAACGGCGCACAATTTTCCGCAATTGAAGCGATTTCTTTAGAGATATTTTGAATTTCAAGTTCGTCAGCCTCAAATGCTTCTTTTAATGTAATATGCGGCGTTATTTTTGAGTAATGAGAGTCATACCGTTTCCGATATGTGTTTGCTAAATCTTGTAATTTTTTTGATGGAAAAGCAACAATTCCAAATTTCATCGTTCATTACCTCCCTAAAATCTTCTGTACGAATTTAATTATAGCAGATTAGAGAAAATTAGGCATTTCAGCGAGCTACTGTTAACTAAAGTTTTCAATGAGTGCTCTTCTTAAATCGGGCTTCCAATACTTCCAAGTGTGATTACCATTGAATTCTTCATAAAAAGTATTATAACCCTTTGTCAAAAGTAAATTATGGAGTTTTCGATTTGGTGTTAAAAAATCTTTAATTTTTTTATCAGTAGTTAACACTTTGTCTTCACCTGTGCCGATAACATGGTAAATCGATAAGGCATTGTTTACGGGAGATTGTTCAACTATTTGTAATACGTGCTCATCGACATATGGTGATTGCAAAATAGCTTTTGAAAAGATGTTTGGATATTTAATTGCAGCAATGAGTGATGCTGTTGCAGCCATGGAATCACCAATTAAACCACGAGTCGAGCCAATTTGAAACGTTGAATATTCGTTATCCAAATACGGGACAAGTTCATGAGCTAAAAAACGTAAATATGCTTCATGCTGCTCTCCAGTTGGGATGTATTTTTTTCTTCTATCTTCCACATTTTTATAAGGTACACCAACGATAATTAAATTTTCGATTTCAAAATCATCAATCAGCTTATCTGCTAGGCGTGAGATACCACCTAATTGGAAATAATCTTTTCCATCTGATGCGATTAAGATGTTATATTTATTAAGAGGGGTATAATTCGCTGGTACATAAATCAGTAACTCAATATCCTCTTGTAATGAATGGCTATAAAACGTTATATCTTTTACTTTTCCCTGATCCACAAGGGGACCTCCTATCATAACTAAATGTATCAAAATTGTATCATATCTGTATTACTACGTGTACTATGTAGTAAAGATAGAAATACAGGAAGAATTTTCATTGTCATTAAAAGAAATGGGGCGCAAAAAATGGTAAAAAAACGAATTTCTTCAGAAGAGGTAGCAAAGGCAACGAAAGAAGCATTAGAAAGACGTGGTGTCACAATTGAAGATATTGCAGCAATCGTTTATGATATGCAATTACCATATAACGAAGGACTTACAATCGAGCATTGTACGAACTCAGTTGAAAGAGTACTTCGAAAACGTGAAGTTCAGCATTCAGTTTTAGTTGGCATCGAATTAGATGAACTGGCTGAAAAAAATTTGTTATCTCAACCATTACAATCGATTATTGAATCCGATGAAGGGCTATTTGGAGTGGATGAAACGCTAGCACTTGGTTCTGTTATGACATACGGTAGCATTGCTTTAACAACATATGGACATTTAGATAAAAATAAAGTTGGAATCATTAAAAAATTAGATACAAAAATTGGCAACGGGGTTCATACATTTTTAGATGACTTAGTGGGAAGTATTGCTGCTTGTGCTGCATCACGAATTGCACACCGTATGCGCGATCTTGAAGAAGAAGGCGAAACATTTGCTGACATACCTCCAACAGTGTTAGGCCCTAAACCAAAGCAGAAAAAAGAAAATGAATAAATCAATGCAGAACGCTATTTACACGATGAATAGTGTTCTTTTTTGTATCCTAATAAAGTGTTATCTTTTGTGAGCAGACTTTGCACACAAGCCGCAAAGCCAAGTTGTAGTTGTCTATACGACATGTCATTGTGCTAATGAAGGTCCGATTAAACTTTTTTGATTCTGTGCGCGGCATACAGTGGTAGAAGCGACTATTAAAGGAGAATTTCTACTGTAATTTCGTCAATAAAATTTTGTGCTTTGGCGTAATAATGTATGATACTATTACTTAGGTAAAATGAAAGAATGAGGTAGCAATATGAAAGCGGCTGATATTAAAACAATTATAACGAGCGGGACAGTTATTCTCGCTGTAGTACTTTATTTAGTATTTAATAATTCGTCAAAAGAACCAGAACAAAGTAATAATTACCAAATCACTCCAGAGCTCGCTACAGAAGCAACTGGGAATGACTTAATTGAAGCACAATATGTCTCAACTAATGATGGCGACACATTTCGTGTAAAAGTAAATGGAAAAGAAGAACAGATTCGGTTGTTAATGGTTGATACACCCGAAATGAACTATGACAAAAACAATCCAATGCCATATGCTGAAGAAGCAAAAAGTTATACATTGAACTTGTTAGAAAACGCTTCAAAGATAGAACTACTTCACGATGTAGGTCCAGAAACAGATAACTATGGGCGATTATTAACATATGTGTTTGTTGACGATGTACTTTTACAAGAGCTTTTACTTAAAAAAGGATATGCAGCTGTTCGATATATTCATGAACCAAATAACACATTAGAAGAGGAATTTCGTGAGATTGAAGAAACTGCTAAAGATGGCCAGTTAAATATTTGGGAAAATGAAAATTATCTACAGAAAGATGGGTTTCATCCAGAGGTAATTGAAAACTAGAAAACATAGAAGGACTGTCTCTCAATTGAAAAACAGTCCTTTTTCTTTTACTATTCAGTTGGTTTGTTTCATCGCAATCTTATTCACTTTGAAATTCATTTTCTTGTGGCAATTGTTCTTCTTCACTTAGGAATAAAAAGGATTCGTCCTCTAATTGATGAATTTTTTCTCCATTTAAGCCAATAGACAAAGGTCCTGAAAAAATTTTTTCCCACCAAGTATCAGTCGATATCATAAATAAATTGCCCCCTTATCACGTCTTTCAGATCATCATTACAAACATTATGAACTTTCATTTTTTTGACTACAATAAGGTTGTAAAAAGGATTTGAAAGACATTTTGTAGTAAATTGTACATAGTTATTATGAGCAGATTGAAAAATATTATGTATAGATTAGGGGAAGAGAAATGATAAAATTTACTGGTGAAGAAGTAGAATTAATGATTGAAGAACAGCGCAAGTTTTTTTACACAGGCCATACAAGAAGTATTGATTTCCGGAAAAAACAACTGGAAAAATTAAAAGAGAAAATAAAAAAATATGAAGAAGACATTTTACACGCATTAAATCGAGATTTGGGTAAAAGTGAATTCGAAGCTTATACAAATGAAGTAGGTTTAGTTTTAAGCAGTATTGAACTATTAATTAAAAATATTGATGAATGGTCAACACCAGTACAAGTTAAAACACCAATCCATTTCCAACCGGCAAAAAGTTTTATTGTTCGAGAACCATATGGCGTTGTGCTAATTATTGGACCATTCAATTACCCATTCCAACTAATTATGGAGCCTTTAATTGGTGCCCTCATTAGCGGTAATACAGCGATCGTAAAACCTTCTGAAACAACTGTTAATACGACAAAAATTATTAAGAAAATCATCGAAGAAACGTTTGATACTTGCTACGTACGTGTTGTTGAAGGAGAGAAAGAGGAAGTTACCGCACTAATTCATGCATCGTTTGATTATATTTTCTTTACTGGTAGTGTGTCTGTAGGAAAAGTAATTATGAGGGCTGCAGCAGAAAGATTAACACCAATTACACTAGAACTTGGTGGTAAAAGTCCAACAATTGTTGACCAAACGGCAAATCTTGAAGTAGCGGCTAAACGAATCGTATGGGGTAAATTTAATAATACTGGACAAACTTGTGTTGCTCCTGATTATTTATTAGTTCACGAATCTGTTTACGATAAATTTGTGAAAATTCTCCAAAAGACGATTGCTCAATTTTATGGCCAAAACGCTCAAGAAAGTAAGGATTACGGAAGAGTTGTGAACGAACGTCATTTTGATCGTTTGCAACAACTTATAGAAGCTGAACAAAGTTTTATCACATTTGGTGGAAAAACGGACCGAAGCGATTTATATATAGAACCGACAATCATGGAAAATATCACTTGGAAAAATCCGATTATGGAAGATGAAATTTTCGGCCCAATTTTACCGATTATGCCTTACGATGATTTAAAGGTTGCCATTCATCAAATTCGTCAATTACCAAAACCGTTAGCTGCCTATTTCTTTTCCGAGCATGAAAAAGCAATGGATTACTTTTTACAAGAATTATCCTTTGGTGGTGGGTGTATAAATGATACGGTATCCCACGTTGGCAACCCGTTTTTACCTTTTGGAGGTGTAGGGCCATCAGGAGTTAACGCGTATCATGGGAAAGCAAGCTTTGAAAACTTTACTCATCCAAAATCTATTATGAAACGTTCTTCAAAATTGGCAACGAATATTGTATTTCCACCATATAAGCAAAAAGTAAAACTAGTTCGCTCTATTTTAAAATAGTATTGGCCGAGAAGTTTGGTTTCAAATTTCTCGGTCTTTCGAATTATATACACGTTTAATAAATAATAAAACAGTACAATATTGCTATCTTACATAAAAACTTAAAACTTTTTTGACATTTTTCTTTCAAATTTTTCTATAATCGAGGGTGTCGATAATTGGCGAATTTTGATATGATTATTTTTATTCAGATTTCGTTATGATTAGAAAATTTAGGGGGCTTATTGATGAATGATGTATTTTATGAAAAAGATACAGTAGATTTATTAGGCCAAATTGTAAATATTCCCAGTCCATCCGGGTTTACAAAAACAATCATGACCTTCATTGCAAAATATTTAACTGATTTAGGCATTGACTATAAAAAAACAAACAAAGGCGCGATTATTGCCACATTTACAGGACAAAATGATGAATCCCACAGACTTTTAACAGCACATGTTGATACGTTAGGGGCAATGGTTAAAGAAATTAAATCCAATGGACGATTGAGACTTGCTTTAGTAGGGGGCTTCAATTGGAACGCAATAGAAGGGGAATATTGCAAGATTCATACTGCTTCTGGTAAAAAAATACGCGGGACAATTTTAATGCATGAAACCTCTGTACATGTATACGCGAAGGCTGGAGAAATTAAACGCGACGAGAAGCATATTGAAGTACGACTTGATGAAAAAGTGAAAACTCCAGATGAAATAAGAAATATTGGAATTAATGTAGGGGACTTTGTATCATTTGATCCACGATTTGAAGTAACAGATTCTGGGTTTATTAAATCTCGCCATTTGGATGATAAAGCAAGTACAGCTCTATTATTACAATTAATGAAACATATTAAAGAAAACAATGTTTTGCTTCCTTATACAACACACTTTTATATTTCAAATAACGAGGAAATTGGTTATGGTGGAAATTCCAACATCCCTGAGCAAGTTGTAGAATATATTGCTGTAGATATGGGGGCAATTGGAGATGGTCAAGCTTCCGATGAATATACTGTTTCAATTTGCGCGAAAGATTCGAGTGGACCATACCATTATGACTTAACTCGACACCTTGTAAACTTAGCAGAACAACATAAAATTGATTATAAATTAGATATTTATCCTTATTATGGATCTGATGCATCAGCTGCAATTCGAGCTGGTTATGATGTGAAACATGCACTATTTGGCCCAGGAATTGAGTCGAGCCACGCATATGAACGAACACATATTGACTCACTTAAGGCGACTGCACAATTGTTATATGTTTACGTAACTTCATCAATGGTAAAGGAGGATTAAGTGAGTATGTATACAGAAGAATTAATCAGTGTACTTCCCTTTAAAGAAATCGTTGGACAATTACCAACGAACATAAAAGACATTTCTATCGACTCGAGAAGCGTCCAACCAAAAAGTATTTTTATTTGTATCAAAGGGTATACCGTCGATGGTCATGATTATGCTCAGAAGGCAGTAGAAATGGGTGCTATCGTCATCGTAACAGAACGAAGATTACAATTAGAAGGGGAAGTTGCGCAAGTCATCGTCCAAGATACAAATCGAGCGTTAGGATTATTGGCAGCTAAGTTCTTCGATTATCCTTCAAATGATATAACGATGATTGGTGTTACGGGTACAAACGGGAAAACGAGTGTTTCTGGCATCATACACCATATGCTTATTGGTATGGGAGAAAAGTCAGCGGTTTCAGGTACAATCGGCTTTAACTTAAATGGAGTTTTATATGAGTCTGCCAACACAACGAGCGACGCATTAAGTACACAACAAATGATTTTCCGTGCAAAAATGGAAGGTTGTCGTGCGATGGTTATGGAAGTATCTTCTCACGGACTATCTTTAGGTCGACTTGCCGGGGTAGATTATGATGTGGCAGTATTTACAAATTTAACTCACGATCACCTTGATTTCCATGGGACGATGGAAAACTATGGCAATGCAAAAGGGCTATTATTCTCACAACTAGGACAAGATTTAACAAAAAATAAAGCGGTTGTTTTAAACGCAGACGATCCTTGGTCTGAAAAGTATGCGAACATTACACCATATCCTGTTTGGACATATGGTTTGAAAAATGATGCAACTTTCCGTGCAGAAAATTGTTGCTACGATGATAACATAACAACCTTCGACATGATTACACCTGAAGGGAAATTTCCCGTTTCTATGAAATTAATTGGGGAATTTAACGTGTACAATATATTGGCTGCAACAGCAGTATTTTATTCTAGAGGCTTCGAAATGGAAGCAATATTAGAACAAATTGAAGACTTAAACCCAGTGCGAGGTCGTATGGAAAGAATTGTAACCGATTTACCGTTACAAATCTTTATTGACTATGCCCATACACCAGATGCAATTGAAAAGGCAATTAATGCTGCACTTCCATATAAAAAACCTGACAAGAAAATCATCTTCCTTGTTGGAACAGGTGGGAATCGCGATAAATCGAAACGTCCAGCTATGGCGGAAAAAGCCTCTGAAGCAGACTATGTCGTGTTAACAACGGATGATCCGCGTTTTGAGGAATACGATAGTATTACAGGAGACTTAGCAAAGGGGATGCAACATGAAAATTATGCATGTATCGGTGATCGAGCAGATGCAGTAAGACATGCAGTATCTGTTGCAGAACCTGGAGATATTATTATATTTGCTGGTAAAGGACATGAAGATTATCAAATTATTGGTAATACGAAATATCCTCATAGCGACGCAGAAATTGCCATTGAGGCTGGTAGATTAAAATTTGTGTAATCTATGCTTACTAACCCTCTCTAACTTATATATAGAGAGGGTATTATTTTGGTTAAAATGAAAAAAGGTTGTGTAATTCAGTTAAATTCTTTTATGATAGGAAAGGTATAAATAAAGGAGACTTAAACTATGACTTCAAAAATAGAACAAGATATAATTTCTCGTCGAACATTCGCCATCATTTCCCATCCGGATGCTGGTAAAACGACGATTACAGAAAAATTACTTTTATTCGGTGGTGCCATTCGTGATGCTGGTACGGTTAAAGGAAAAAAGACAGGTAAATTCGCTACATCAGACTGGATGGAAATTGAAAAGCAACGTGGAATTTCTGTAACGTCTTCCGTAATGCAATTTGACTATGATGGTTTCCGAGTAAACATATTAGATACACCCGGGCACCAAGATTTCTCTGAAGATACGTATCGCACTTTAATGGCGGTAGACAGCGCGGTAATGGTAGTTGATGCAGCCAAAGGGATTGAAGCACAAACATTAAAACTATTTAAAGTTTGTCGTATGCGCGGTATTCCAATTTTCACGTTTATTAATAAGTTAGACCGTCAAGGAAAAGAACCTTTAGAGTTAATTGAAGAACTAGAAGAGGTACTTGGAATTAACGCTTACCCTATGAACTGGCCAATTGGTATGGGGAAAGAATTTTTAGGGATCTATGACCGTTATAACAAACGTATTGAACAATTCCGTACAGAAGAGTCAGAACGTTTCCTACCAATTGATGAGGATGGCGAGTTAGCTGTTGATCATCCAATGAAAGTGACGTCTTATTATACACAAGCGATGGATGATATCATTCTTTTAAATGAGGCTGGAAATGAGTTTTCTGAAGATAAAATACGTCGTGGCGAATTAACTCCAGTATTTTTCGGTTCAGCTTTAACGAATTTTGGTGTACAAACGTTTTTAGAGACCTATTTAAAATTTGCTCCTGCTCCTCAACCACGTATAACAGAGGACGAACAATTCATTGACCCAGTGGAGCATAATGATTTCTCTGGATTTATCTTTAAAATTCAGGCAAACATGAACCCAGCCCACCGAGATCGTATTGCTTTTGTTCGTATTGTATCAGGTAAATTCGAGCGTGGAATGAATATTACATTAACGCGTACAGGGAAATCGTTCAAAGTTTCTCAATCTACTCAATTTTTAGCTGATGATCGTGAAACAGTTGATGAGGCTGTAGCAGGAGATATTATTGGGCTATATGACACAGGGACATATCAAATTGGCGACACAGTAGTAGGTGGCAAAAAGACGTTTTTATTTGAAAAATTACCGCAATTTACACCGGAAATTTTTGTTCGAGTTTCTGCCAAAAACGTAATGAAATCGAAACAATTCCATAAAGGGATTTTACAATTAGTTCAAGAAGGTGCGATTCAATATTATAAAACATTGCACACTGAAGAAGTAATCCTTGGAGCAGTAGGACAACTGCAATTTGAAGTGTTCGAACATCGAATGAAAAATGAGTACAATGTAGAAGTTATCATGCAACCAATTGGCTCAAAAATTGCACGATGGATTGAAAATGAGGAAGATGTGAAAGAGTCCATGTCTTCATCTCGCTCAATGCTTGTAAAAGATCGTTATGATAATTTTGTATTCTTATTTGAAAATGAATTTGCAATGCGTTGGTTCTCCGACAAAAATGAGAACATTAAGCTTTATAGTTTATTATAAGAGAACACGGGAAGTTTTTTCATAATTTAGCGCGGCTTACATTGGTAGGCCGCTTTTCTTTTAGAATAATCTCCACTATGAAGATGTTTCTAAATGCAAGCTTTTGTCATCCTAGGATTAACGGAAGAGATTGCCTTTTAGGAGGTTATATCATGCTCATTAAATATATCTTCATAGGTGTATTTAATTCGAATATGAGATAAAATGGAAACAAGCAACAGCTTCATTAAAATAGGCTGGGGGTCATACGATGGGGATTCACTTTTTTACCGGTTTTCCAGGATTTATCACAAGTCAACTTATTCGAAGTATTTTTGAAAAAGAAATATCAGATTCTGTTGTCGTTTTAGTGTTACCAACTGAAGTAGAAAAAGCTCAAAAAGAAATGGATGAAATCACTCGTCTCTATCCAAGGCGAAGTATCGAAATTATTCAAGGGGATATTACTTTACCAAACCTTGATATGGATAACGAAACCGTTCAACGTATTGTGCCTGAAATATCTGTTTTGTGGCATTTAGCTGCAATTTATGATCTAGCTGTACCAAGGGAAGTTGCTTGGAAAGTAAATGTTCATGGCACATCAATGGTGAATGACTTTGTAAAATCACTTCCTAATCTTAAACGCTATATGTATTTCAGTACAGCTTATGTTGCAGGTACAAGAGAAGGTATTTTACTTGAAACAGAACTTATTCGTCCACCCCAATTTAAAAATTATTATGAAGAGACAAAATTTGAAGCAGAACTTTTAGTGGATGATTTAAAAGGGAAAGTTCCGACAACGATTATACGCCCAGGAATTGTTAGAGGTCATTCTGTTACAGGTGAAACGATTAAATTTGATGGACCTTATTTTTTCTTAAATATGATTGATCGTTTAAAAAGTTTGCCTTTTATTCCTTACTTAGGAAATTCTGCATCTACTATTAACGTAGTACCGGTTGATTTTATCATTGAAGCATCGACATTTATTTGTACAGAGGATAACGCTATCGATAAAACTTTACATTTAACCGACCCACAACCACATCCCGTACAGGAAGTATTTCGTTCTATGGTGAAAGAAATGACGGGGAAATATCCACGAGGAAGATTCCCAATTGATATTGCACGGTCTTTGATGAAAATAAAAAATTTAAGGAAAATTCTGGGTGTTGAAATTGAAACGTTGGATTATTTGACTTGGAATGCAACCTTTGATACTCGACAAGCGCAGTACATTTTAGGAAAAGGAAATATTTCATGTCCGGATTTCATTGCTACTATTCCAACGATGGTCAAGTTTTACAATGAAAATAAATGTAACAAACTTTACCAAATTGAAATAAAATAATATTGATGATAATTTCAAATTTATGTTATAATCAATTTACAGAAAATCAAATATCCATTTGACAATTGTCAAAGGGGAGTAGCTTATAAGTATTGAAGAATACTTACTTCACATTCGTCATTACATGGTTTATTCCATCGGGTGTGAAAGCATAATTTGCACGTGTAATTATTGCTAAGCAAGACCTTTGCCTATTTTTAGGCAGAGGTCTTTTATTTTGCCTAAATTTGGTGATTTCTGTGCATTTTAAAATCCCACCGATATGGGTATACAAAAGATTAAGGAGGATTTTTACGTGGAAGCAATATTATTGGAATATGCTTGGGTACTATTAGTGCTCATTGTATTAGAAGGTCTTTTAGCAGCAGATAATGCAGTTGTAATGGCAGTTATGGTTAAACACTTACCAGAAGACAAACAGAAAAAGGCATTATTTTATGGATTAGTTGGTGCTTTCATTTTCCGTTTCGTTGCATTATTCTTGATTACGGTGTTAGTAAACTATTGGCAAATTCAAGCAATCGGTGCTGCTTATTTACTCTTCATCTCAATCAAACATATATACGATTCGAAATTTAAGAAATCTAATGAAGATGATGATGAAATGGATGAACAATCTCAAAAAGGAAAAGGATTTTGGGCTACTGTTGCCAAAGTTGAGTTAGCAGACATTGCTTTTGCCGTTGACTCTATGTTAGCAGCTGTTGCCATTGCAGTAACATTACCTGAATTGGGCGATTTCCATATTGGTGGTATTAACGCAGGACAATTCGCTGTAATGTTCTTCGGTGGAATTATCGGTATGATTATCATGCGATTTGCAGCTCAATGGTTTGTAAAAGTATTAAATAACTATCCTGATTTAGAAACTGCAGCATTTTTAATTGTTGGTTGGGTTGGTGTGAAATTAGTTGTGTTAACATTATCCCACGATAAAGTTGGTATTTTACCACACGATTTTGCACATTCAACAACATGGAAACTAATTTTCTGGAGCGTATTGTTATTAATTGCGCTTGGTGGTTACTTTATCAGTGTTGCAAAAAAGAAAAAGCAGGTTATAGAAGAAAAATAAAGATTTTAAGTTTAGAGGGGCAGAGTGCTGTTCCTCTTTTCTTTTACATTTGTATTCCTTATACTTATAAAAAAGTTCTATTTTATGGATAAGAGGCGAAAAAAGTGACTCACAAGAAAAAACATAATCGAGTAATCACGCCATTTCAATTATTAGTTTCTTATTATTTCATCGCGATTGCATCTTCATTTTTACTACTAAGAATTCCAGCAGTGTATCAAGAGGGTAAAGAAGTTTCATTAGTGGACAGCTTGTTTACGGCAGTTAGTGCGGTTAGTGTTACAGGATTGACCGTTTTTAATATATCCTCTACCTTTACACCTTTTGGCATGGTTGTTCTCCTTATCATATTACAACTCGGAGCAATTGGAATTATGTCGATAGGTACATTTCTTTGGCTCATTACTGGGAAGAGAATTGGCATGCGAGAACGACAATTAATCATGATTGACTTCAACCAATCGCAAGTGTCTGGCGTGGTGCAGTTATTAAAGGAAATCGTCAAACTGTTATTTATCATCGAAGCGGTTGGGGCATTAATTCTATCTATTCATTTTCACCAATATTTTGATACATGGGGTGAAGCAATTAAAAATGGGATATTTGCTTCCATCTCAGCAACGACTAATGGTGGATTTGACATAACTGGCGAAAGTTTAAAACCATTCCATAACGATTATTTTGTTCAGTTTATTACGATGATCTTAATTGTTTTAGGAGCAATTGGGTTTCCAGTTTTAATAGAAGTAAAAAAGTTTTTATTTAGAAAAAAGATTGGCTTCCGTTTTTCACTTTTCACAAAAATCACAGCTTTAACTTATGGTATTTTATTTGTAGTCGGGACAGTTGTTATTATTCTAATCGAGTCGTTTTTGTCATTTAGAGGGATGCCATGGCATGAAAAGTTATTTACAGCAATGTTTCACTCTATTTCAACAAGGTCTGCGGGCTTAACAACTTATGATGTTTCGCAATTTAGTGAAGCCACAGACATTTTTTTAAGTTTTCTAATGTTTATTGGTTCTTCCCCAAGTTCTGTTGGTGGGGGAATTAGAACTACAACTTTTGCACTAGCTATATTATTCCTAATTAACTTTGCAAATGGTAGGACAGATATACAATTATTTGGACGTGAAATACATTTAATTGATATTTACCGCTCCTATGTTGTTATCATCTTAGCATTTTTTATGGTCATGATTTCGACAATGGTGTTATTAATAACAGAGCCTTATGCAACTACTACACAAATTATTTTTGAGATCACTTCAGCGTTCGGTACATGTGGCATGTCTTTAGGCATTACGGAACAATTATCGACAGAAGGAAAATTTGTTGTAATGATTTTAATGTTTATCGGTCGTGTTGGCCTTATTTCCTTTTTATATACATTAGGTGGGAAAGCAGAAAAACCACCTTATCGTTACCCAAAAGAACGTGTCATTATAGGTTAAATGATGTTGATGTCTCATACAATTTAGTGAGACATCTTTTTTTGTATAAAAAGTACTATAAATATATCTTTAATTTTCTAAATTCCCCCAAAAGATGAGGATTTCATGAAATAAAAACATTCAATAATTGTCTTTTTTTGTTAAGGGAAGAAATATTTTAGGTATATAGTAATGCTAGTGGAATTTGTGTACAAAAATTGAAGATTGAAAATGATAAATAAAAGTGACGGAAAAGTCAAAATAATATGTTGTTCGACAGAAAAATATTATTTAAAAAAGGGTAAAAAATGAAAAATGATATTTTTTGCCCATTTTTTTATAAAAAAACTGTGAAATAATTTTTATAATAATTCTATATAAAGAATATTTTGTAAAAAGAAAAAATTCAAGTTCAAGTCATATTCAAATATTGTAAATAATAGAATAAATGTAAAAGATTTGCGTGAAAAATAGAAAGAGAGAGAGTATTTTTCCAAATGGAAGGATTGGTGTATTCAGAATGGTGAAAACTGTAAGTCCTATTTTTAGGAAATTGTTTCAAGCCGTCAAGGATCCAGTACTTATTTTAAATACTTCTTGTCAGATAGAGTCAATCAATGACTATGCAGCGCAACTATTAAATATAAATAGTACAATTAAACAACAATTACCATTGGACGAGCATTCAGAAATCCAATGGTCATCATTTGTCGATAAAATTCAGATGGATATGGGCGGCTTTTGTGTTTTAAATGTTAAAACGAGTGATGATCAATTTAGAAAAGTTAAATTGGTTGGATATTATCATGAGAAGAAAAAATTAATTTTCGCTCGAATTGGTTTAATCCATGATGAAGGCGTTAAAAAAACTAGTAAAGTCGATACAAGTGTTTTCTCAATGATAAATGACATACCCCATGGAGTTATTTTGACATCGATAAGTGGTGAAGTGATTGACCTTAACGAATTAGCATCAAATTATATCGAATGTGAAAAATGCGAAATTATTAATAGTCAACACGAAACTGTTTTTAATTATTTCGTTGACTATGATTACTGTAAACTTCAATATTTCGCTAACTTAATGAATAATGGACGAGCATCAATTAATGTTTCGCGAACAAATCGGTTTGGGGAAGAACTGTTTTTTAAGTTAGAGAGCAAATTTAACTATAAAATGAGTATGATAGTCACGACGATTACAGATGAAACAGAAATCGTTAAGTTAAAACAGCAACTTGACCAACAAAATTCATTGAACGCTCTTGGCCAAATGGCAGCAAGTATTGCCCATGAAATTCGTAATCCAATGACATCTCTAAAAGGTTTTGTTGAGCTATTAAAAATTAATTCTACTGACGATGGTTATAAGTATTTAAGTGTAATGGACTCTGAACTTCATAGAATGGATACCATTTTAAGTGAGCTTCTATACTTATCGAAACCAAAAGAACGTCATTTTGAAAAACTTTCATTTACTCAATTAGTAGATGAAGTTGTCGAATTAATGTTGCCCCATGCTGTTCATCACAATATAACTTTAAAATCAGAACAACATGATAATTATTGTACAAAAATAATTGGAAATGATAATCGACTTAAGCAAATGCTTATTAACTTAGTGAAAAATGCAATTGAATCGATGTCTACTGGCGGGAAAATTACAATTAGCATAAAAAATAAAGATTCATATATACAAGTAGCTGTAAAAGATGAAGGTGCAGGAATTCCTGACGTTGAACAAAAAAACTTATTCAAACCTTTCTATACAACAAAAGAAACAGGTACAGGTTTAGGTTTAGCATTGGTAAAAAAGGTTGTGGAAGAGCATAATGGAACTATTTCTGTAGAAAGTACAATCGGTTACGGGACAACCTTTATTATCAATCTTCCATTTTGTGAGAAAATACGTCATACGCAGGATGAAGATGATTTTATCAATTATTGGAATAGTAGAGATTCAGTAAAAAATATACCAGTAGTCTAATACACTGAATGTATTTTTGACAAAGCTTTCTCTTAATCGATATAATGCATATATATCATTAAAGAGGATGAATTGTCATGTCAACGAATGAGATTAAGCAATCGCTAAAATTATATATCGTTTTGTCTCGAGCGAATAAAGCAATAAATGAAGTGACGAATCAATTTTTTCAACAGCATGGATTAAATCCGACTGAATTTGCAGTTTTAGAGCTGCTTTACCATAAAGGTCGACAACCACTTCAACAAATTGGTAATAAAATTCTTCTGGCAAGTGGTTCGATTACATACGTGATTGATAAACTTGAGAAGCGTGGATATTTAAACCGGGTTTCATGTCCATCAGATCGGCGCGTTACTTTTGCAGAAATTACTGAAGAAGGCTCACAATTTATGCAAACTCTGTTTCCAGAGCATGAACAAAGTTTACATGAATTATTGAGTGTCTTAACACCAGAGGAAAAAGAAACAGCAATTACATTATTGAAAAAATTAGGACTATCGATAAAAGATTTGTCTTATTAAAAGCAATTAAAATGGTGGCGTATTCTGCCATCATTTTTTTTCTACAAAGATTTACAATCAAACTAAAAAGGGGAGTTCTAAAGTCTCGTCTCGACTTTGAACTGCCCTTTAAATGTTGTATTTCGTAGAGTCAATCTTTTTACTACTTCAATTGGATTGTTAAGCCCATCTTAATCATCGCATCTGATAAATCGTATTTTGCATGATCGTAGATTGATAATCGAACTAATAATTCGTCTTTTTCAAATACGACCATTAGCACTTCTTCATCTTCAAAGTTTGTGATAAAAGCTTTTGAATTTGTAAGTTTAAAGTCTTCGTGATAAGTAGAGAAATCGAAAGGTTCGTATTGTTCGTTAATGGCAGCCATTGTTTCTTCAGTGTTTGAAACAAGGTCATTGAACGTTGTATCGTTTACTGAAGCAGCTTCGATTCGCATAAAGATGGAGTCGTCTTTTTCATAATATAATACGTCTTTCCCCGGTTCCTCTGCAGTAAGTGCAAACCCTTTAATCGTTTGAATTGTATATTTTTCGCTATCTACGGCAGTAGTTGCTTCTGTAAATTCTTTATTATTTGACGTATAAGAAATTGCAGGTGTTTCATTATTTGTTTGAGGATCTTCTTCTTTCGTAATAGGTGGTTGTTGTTGTTCAACATTGTTGTTAATATCACTATCTGCAGTAATTGAATCACTTGCAGGCTCTGTAGTTGGTTTTTCAGCTGTATTACAAGCTGCAAGAATTAGACTAGATAGAAATATTGTCATTAATAATTTTTTCATAATTTACATCCTCCTTGTTGAATTAAACGTTTTAAGATGGTTAAAGTTTCACTTATTGCAAAAAAATTATTAATTCAGTGGTATGATCATAAATAATAATAAAATGAAAACTTCATGGGCTACAATAATTAGAGGCATACTTTTTTTCCATTCATAAAGGAAGCCCCACATAAGTCCAGCAATGAGCGCGGCAATTGCACCTAGAACAAAACCACTAATTGCAACTGAAAGAGCAAATAACACGCTGGTAAAAACAACTGCAACTATTGGTGTAAACCATTGTTTTAATTGTTGTTGTACATACCCTCTCCAAAATAATTCCTCACCTACTACAATAATAAAAATAAGTAATAAGTAGTGCCATATATTATTTGGTCCATACGTTTCAAGAAATTTTGAAACAGTTTTTAACATACCCGGTTCTACTTTTGAAACAATAATATTCCCTAGACGAACAATTGCATATAAAATTGTACCGTAACCAATACCTAAAATAAGATATTTCCATGTAGGAAGTTCATCATCAAACTTTCCTGCTAACATAGCAATTGCCATCCCAACTAATAGGGTAAAAGTATAAAGGTACCAAAAGATTGTTGTTTCCTCAAAGGTGTAAAATAACATGATGATGACGAAAAATATTGATAGAAGGAGTACTAAAGTTTGTTTTGAAAATTTCATAATTTGACCTCCTTCTATATATATTATCAAAAAAAAAATCCCCTATCACCTTTTTGCGAATAACGGGGAATTAATTTATTTCTTGAAGATGTGTGAAGAAAATTAACTAGTTGGATAGTTGACCTATAGTATATTACATCCAAATAGTATGACAATCTTCAATGATTTCTCTAAAATTGACTTAATATTTTATACTTCTTATGGTTTACGACAGTTTTTTCTTCCATTTCTAGATCATGAAAATTATCCATAATGGTTAAGTCAACAATGACTGAGTTTTCATTCACTTTTTCAACTACGCCTTGTAGTCCTTCTTTGAACTCGACAATATTTCCAACCTCTGCTATTTTCATAAGAGTCAGCTCCTTATCGACTAATATTATGAAAGTTTGCATTATTTTCTTAAAAAAGTAAAGAGCTTTTTGAATAATTAATAAATTTTAACTATTTCTTAACAGGAAAGTAAGGTGTTTTATATGGAAAAATATAAAAATCTGATTGAACAATTAAAAAACGGGGTAATAAAAAATATAGAGATTCCAAAAGAAGAGTTTCTACAATTTCGCGAAGTGTTAGTACGGGATGAAATGTTTAAACATTTTCGTGGTGAGGCGAAACAAGGTGGCAATGTTGTTTTTACGTTTTTAGACAATCCTAGATCATAAGTAGTGTCGAACTTTGACTAATGTTTTTTCGTCTATTATTGAAAATAAACATTATAATAGGAACACACCACGAATTTTTAGGAGGGGCTTTGTGGATAAAAACCTTTTAAAAAAACTTGAGCAAACACGCCAATTAATGATTGAATCAGGAATGGAAAATGGACTTCAAAATCCAAAAACAATACGTTTAAGCAAACAACTAGACCGGATAATGAATCAATATGATGATGATGATGATGATGATGACGGGTCGAATGAAGACGAAGATGATGATTCAAGTAACAATAAATTATTGAATTAGAAGAAGCCGTTATGAAAAAAATAAATTTTTTGTTTTATTTTTATTAAAAAATGGGGATATTAGATTTGAACACAGCAACATTCTCATTTCCCCCTTTTAGAGCAGAGTCTTTCTGCTCTCTTTTTTTTGCTTTTAAACAAGATAATAATGTAAAAAGAATGTAATAATACCAATTATTTATCTACAATTTATTTTCCTTTTGTTAAACTACTATAAGAGGAAAAAATTAGTGAAGGAGAATTTTAATGAGCCAAAATAAAAAAATTGCATTTATTGGTACAGGCGTTATGGGTGCAAGTATCGTAAAACATTTAATTAATGCAAAATACAGTGTTTCAATATATACACGTACGAAATCGAAAGCACAAAGTTTATTAGAATTAGGAGCAACTTGGTCTACTACACCAAAGGAAGCTTCTGAAAATGCAGATGTCATTTTCACAATGGTTGGGTTTCCAAAAGATGTTGAAGAAGTTTATTGTGGTCAAGATGGAATTTTTCAAGCTGCGAAGAAAGGTTCAATCGTCATTGATATGACTACTTCTGAGCCATCATTGGCGAAAAAACTATACGAGCAAGCAAAGGAAAAAGGAATTTCTAGTTTAGATGCACCTGTTTCTGGCGGGGATGTTGGTGCTCAAAATGGCACGCTTTCCATCATGGTTGGCGGGGATAAACAAGCATTTGAAGATGTTTACCCGATTCTACAAATCTTTGGTAAGAATATAGTATATCAAGGGGAGGCTGGTTCGGGGCAACATACGAAAATGTGCAATCAAATTTTAATTTCAACAAATATGATTGGCGTTTGTGAGGCAATTAGTTATGGGATTAAAGCTGGTTTAGACATTGAGAATGTTTTCCAATCCATCTCAACAGGGGCAGCTGGATCATGGTCATTAAGTAATCTAGGACCGAGAATGGTGAAGGGCGATTTAGAACCGGGCTTCTATATTAAACATTTTATTAAAGATATGCGTATTGCAATTGATGAAGCTGAAAGAATGAATTTAAACTTACCCGGCTTAAAATTATCAAAAGAACTGTATAACCACTTATTAGAAAATGGCTATGGGGAAAAAGGGACACAGGCTTTGATTAAATATTATGTTGAGTAAGACTGGCTAAAGTAAAAGTAGGGAGAATCTATTTTTAGGAGAGATATTATGGGGAAACAACTTAGACGCAATATCCCTGGTCAAAGAAGCCAACTAGCTTTATACATGTCTTTACCAATTTTATCATGGGCATTTTATGATTTTGCCAATACGATTTTTTCTTCAAATATCAATACGGTGTTCTTCCCGTTTTATATGGATGAAGTTTTAGGTACAGATGAAGTAAGGCAGCAGGTTGCAAGTACGTTTATTTCCTATGCGAATGCAATCGCCAGTTTCTTTTTAGTTATTTTTTCACCGCTATTTGGGGTTTGGATTGACTATACAGGGTATAAAAAACGATTTATTGTCTGGTTTGCCTCCATCTCCATTCTCTTTACTTTTATGATGGGAATATTTGCGAGCATTAATTTCAACACGGTCATTTCAGGGGTACCTTTAAGCTTATTTTTAGTTGTCATTAGTTTTGTTATAGCAAAATTTTTCTTTAATTCGAGTTTAGTATTTTACGATTCGATGATGGGTGACCTAGGAACAAAAGAAGAAATGCCTCTTATATCTGGGTTTGGAGTAGCAATTGGTTACTTAGGGACGATATTTGGTTTACTAGTGTATCTATTGGTTAGTGATGGAGATTTTCATCGTGCTTTTATACCAACAGCTATTATGTATTTACTATTTTCATTGCCTTTATTTTTCTTTATTAAAGACAAACCAATTCCAAAAGAAAAACGAAAACCGATTAAATTTTTAGAAGGCTATAAAGAAATTGTAAAAACATTTAAGGAAATGAAAAAGTATAAAGCGATTTTCACATTCATGATTGCTTATTTCTTCCTAAATGATGCTATAGCGACAACCATTGCAATGATGGCAGTTTATGCTACGGCCATTGTTGGATTTACATCAGGACAATTTATTATTTTATATTTAGTTAGTACCATCTCCACTGTTATAGGATCATTAGCCTTTGGGTATATTACAAAAGCAATTGGTGCAAGACGTGCTGTAGCAATCGTTTCCATTCTAATGATTGTGGCATTAATATTTGCAGTTTTTGCTACTGCACAATGGATGTTTTGGATTGCAGGCAGTATGTTTGGTATTTCCTTAGGTTCAATGTGGGTTACTTCTCGAACGCTCATTATTGAATTATCTCCAGAGGAAAAACGTGGCCAATTTTTCGGCTTGTTTGCTTTCTCAGGAAAAGTATCATCAATTATTGGTCCTGCACTATACGGAACTGTGACACTTTTGTTAAAAGACTATGGCACTTTAGCAAGCCGTGTTGCTTTAGGTTCACTTATAATACTTACAATTATTGGGCTTTTTATACATCTACAAGTGAAACCTGAAAAACAAAATCGATTATAGGAGAAAAGACTTCCCTATGATACAATCAAGGTAGAATACTAGTTAGATATAGTTAGATTAGGGAAGGAGCCAAAGCAATGGAGCAGAAAGGAATTTTGCTTGAAAGCGGAACAAATGAACTTGAAATAGTTGAATTTGAAGTGGCGAATAATAAGTTTGGCATCAACGTTATTAAAGTAAAAGAAATTATTCAACCAATTCCAGTTACATTTATTCCGCATGCACATCCACATGTTGAAGGTATTGTACAGTTACGTGGGGAAGTTTTACCAGTTGTTGATATGTTAAAAGTACTAGGTATACCTAATGCTCAGTTTAACGTTCAACAAAAATACATTGTTGCTGAGTTTAATAAACAAAAGGTTGTATTCCATGTTGACAATGTAACGCAAATCCACCGAATTTCTTGGGATCAAATTGAAAAACCTTCAGATATGTATCAAGGTGGTTCATCACAAGTTATTGGTGTTATAAAACAAAATAACACGATGATTTTACTTTTAGACTTTGAGAAGATCATGGTAGATATTAATCCAGATTCCGGTATTAGCATGGACTCAGTTAAAAAACTTGGAAAACGTGAACGTTCTGAAAAGAAAATTGTTTGTGCAGAAGATTCTCCTTTATTACGCAAACTAATCCATGACACAATGTCAGAAGCCGGCTATGTAAACCTTGAATTTTTTGAAAACGGGCGCGATGCATTAGATTATTTAGAAGGAATTCTAAAATCTGGGAAACAAATTGAAGATTATGTTCAACTAGTCATTACGGATATTGAAATGCCAAAAATGGATGGCCATCATTTAACAAAGAAAATAAAAGCGAATCCAGGGTTAGAGAAATTACCAGTGATAATTTTCTCAAGCTTAATTACGGATGATTTACGCCATAAAGGTGAAGAGGTTGGGGCTGAAGATCAAATTAGTAAGCCAGAAATCGCTGAATTAATTTTAAAAGTAGATGAGCTGATTTTATAAAACTACTTGTGGGCTTTGGTATCCCAACTATATAAATCTCTACTAGGTCGGATACCCCTTTGGCAATCCGGCCTTTTCTATTCAAGGTTTTAAAATTTTCATCAATCAAAAGTTAGGCTAGGACTAAAATTGACTCTTACAAATACTGTATAGTTCCATATTCATTTAACCATTCTTTAAATTATAGTAGAGGTGACAAGTAAATTCTTGATTCCTCAATAAATATAAAAAGAGAGAAGGGATTCCCTACGGAACAGTTAAAAACCGCGATAATAGATATCGGTTCAAATACAATTCGTCTCGTACTATATAAATACAATACTAAAGAAGGGCTTCATGAATTTGGAAATATTAAAACTGTTGCTAGGCTAAGAACTTATATTGAATCAAATGGAGAGATGTCAGAACAAGGTATCTCTATTTTAGCTGATACATTAAAAACTTATAGAAAAGTTTTAGATGACTATGAAGTGACAGATATTTATGCTGCTGCAACTGCAGCTATTCGACAAGCTACAAATAATCAGGTTATCCTTAATCGAATGAAGAAGGAAACGGGGATTACCATTAATTTACTAAGTGAAGAACAAGAAGCATATTTTGGCTTTTTAGCAGTGGCCCATTCAATGGATACGCCATCAGCAGTGACAATTGATATTGGTGGTGGTTCTACTGAAATAACTTTATTTGTGAACAAAACTTTACAAAAATCAGTAAGTTTTCCATTTGGTACCGTTTCACTTAAGCAAAAATTTGTTTCGGGCGATATAATAAATGACGAAGAAAAAAAATTACTCCGTCAATATATAAAAAAACAATTTGAAAAATTAAGTTGGATACAAAACGTCAAACTACCGGTCATTGCAATTGGTGGAAGTGCCCGCAATATTGCTCAAGTTCACCAACATACAATTGACTATCCAATATCGGGTATACATCAATATGAAATGGATCTTGAGCACTTAGCAGCTTTAAACACTTTTCTAGGGAAAATGCCATATGACCAATTGAAACAGCTAGATGGTCTTTCTGCTGACCGTGCTGACATCATTGAAATTGCATTAGAAGTATTTAAAACGCTTATGGATGTAGTGGGCGCAAAAAAATTCCAAATAAGTAAAAAGGGATTGCGTGAGGGACTTATTATTCATCGTGTGCTTCAAAATGAACCAAAGAGCTTTGACAAATTTAATGTTTTTGAAGAAAACGCTAGAAGAATTATGTACCAGTATGGTCGGTTTGAAGAAGAATACCAGATGTTAACGATGACTACTGAACAGCTCTATAGGGAATGCTGCCGGTTAAACTTTTTCACATTTAATGAAAAGCATCTTAGTTTGTTAAAGAAAGCAGCACAAGTTTTTTCGATAGGGGAATATATCGAGAATGATTCATCCAACCAGCATACGTTTTATTTATTAGCAAATCAATCCATTGCAGGTATGAGTCATGTAGAACGTGTTAAATTAGCATTACTAGCCTCATATAAAAATAAAGACTATTTCCGTCGTTTTTCTGCTCCATTTTTAAATTGGATTCATCGTGATGAATTAAAAATTTTAAGGGAATTTGGGGCTTTGTTAAAATTTGTCTATTCATTAAATGTTTCGAAGCGAAATGTGGTAAAATCAATACGTTTAGAAATAATAAATAATACTGTAGTCATTAACATTGTAGCAAGCAAACATCCTATGGCAGAAATTTACCAATCGGAACGTCAAAAAAAACATATAGAACGTGTATTTAAAAAGCCAGTTAAAATTCAATTTTTAAAAGAGGGTGAAATGGGTTGACAACTGAAATACAGAGAGATTCCCAAGATGAAAGAGAAAAAGAAACTGGAAATTCATACGAACAAATGGTTCAAGAAATTGCTAAGCCAGAATATTATAATAACCGTGAGTTAAGCTGGTTAGCATTCAACGAAAGAGTATTAGAAGAGGCTGAAGATACTGAAAATCCTTTACTGGAAAGACTAAAGTTTTTAGCTATTTTTAGTTCGAATTTAGATGAATTTTTTATGGTTCGAGTTGCAGGATTACAAGATCAAGTTCGTGCAGGCTTCCATAAACCAGAAAATAAATCTGGGTTAACACCGAAAGAACAATTAACGAAAATTGCTGAAAAGACACAATCTTTAGTACGAAGACAAATGGAGGTATTTCGTCATTTAATCTTTAATTTATTACCTTCAGAAAACGTTAAAATAAAGGAATTTAAATCTTTAAATCAAGTTCAAAAGAAATTTATCGATGAATTTTTTGAAGAAACAATATTCCCTGTTCTCACACCGGTTGCTGTTGATGCATATCGACCTTTTCCAACGCTTCTAGGAAAAACATTAAATTTACTTGTCATGTTGGAAGAGAATACGACAAATGAACAAAATGAAAAAGTGGCAATTGTACAAGTTCCGTCAGTATTAGAACGATTTATTGAACTGCCTAGTAACGATGGCGAAAAGGAATATATTCTTTTAGAAGATGTCATTACGAACCATATTGATCAGCTATTCTTTGGGTACAATGTAAAATCTGCGCAAGCATTCCGTTTAACTAGAAATGCAGATTTAACCATTCACGAAGAAGGCGCACAAGATTTGCTTGTTGAAATTGAAAAAGAGTTAAAGAAACGTAAATGGGGCGTTGGCAGCAGGTTAGAAGTTCGCGATGGTGAGATGAGTGACGAAGTTCTAGATTATTTATTAGAAGAATTTGAAATCGAAGAATCTGATGTATTTAAAATTGATGGGCCATTAGATCTCACATTTTTATTCGGATTTGTAAAGAAAATTTCTAAAGGTCTGGAACATTTAGAATATGAAAGTTTTATTCCACAAAGACCGAAAGACTTAGATTCTGATGAAGATATTTTTGAAAAAGCATTAACACAGGATGTATTTTTCCATCATCCATATGAATCTTTTGAGCCAATTGTCGATTTTATTACAGATGCAGCTACGGATCCTACAGTACTTGCCATAAAACAAACGTTATATCGTGTGAGTGGAAATTCACCAATTATTAATGCTTTAAAACAAGCAGCAGAAAATGGAAAACAAGTAACGGTATTGGTTGAGTTAAAAGCTAGATTTGATGAAGAAAACAATGTTCACTGGGCAAAAGAACTAGAGCAAGCAGGCTGTTTAGTGATTTATGGTATGAATAACTTAAAAACACATTCTAAAATAACGTTAGTTGTAAGAAGGAATCATGGGAAAATTGAACGCTTTGTTCATTTAGGTACAGGGAATTATAACGATGCTACAGCAAAAATTTACACAGATATGGGTATCATCACTTCCAATAAAGAATTCGGAATCGATGCAACGAATTTCTTTAATTATTTAAGTGGTTATACAGAAAAACCTGTTTTCCATCATTTAGTGGTTGCGCCATTTGATATTCGAGATGAGTTTATTAAATTAATTGATGAAGAGATTCGAATGCATAAAGAATATGGTAATGGGTTTATTCGTGCAAAAATGAATTCATTAACAGATAAAGATTTAATGATGAAGCTATACGAAGCATCTATTAATGGGGTAAAAATTGAATTATTAATTCGCGGTATTTGCTGTATACGTCCTGGAATTCCGGGAATAAGTGAAAATATTACGGTAACAAGTATTGTTGGTCGATTTTTAGAACATTCACGAATTTTTTGGTTCCATCATAATGGTGAAAATAAACTATTTTTATCTTCAGCGGATATGATGACACGAAATATGATAAAACGTGTTGAAATTTTATTCCCTATTTATTCTGAACAAATAAAGAAACGGGTCATGCATATACTATTAACTCAATTTAATGATACAGCAAAAGCCCGTATTCAAGATTCTTTTGGTAAGTACCATTATAAAATAGACCGTAATCATTCTATGAAGTTAAATTCTCAAGAATATTTTTTATTAGATGCGATGAGTAACGTTGTCGTGGAAGAATAAATCGTTTATGATTTACGGGGGATAGTGTAGTTTTATGTTTATAGATAAGGCTACACTAATGGTATTATAGTTGTAGCAACATTAAGTGATTTAATGGGGGATAAAAATGATAAATTTTCCTATTACGGAAATTGAAGAATATTTACGTGATATTATGAAACTAAATCCTTTTGAAGCAGTTGTGATTTTAAAACAACGTGCACAACAATCATTTTCAGTTGAAATGATTAATTCAAAAGCATCTATTTTATCTCCTAACGCATTTATTAAAGGGATGGATGCCCAAAAGTTTTTTCAATGGTTAAAATGGGAGCAGTTTACTGAAATCATTCAAAATTCTACTACTGGTGAAATTCAATACATATCAATTGATAACAATTTTAAAAGACTATCTTTTTATGTCCAACCGATATCATTTAAAGAGGATATTTACTATGCCTTAATTATTAAACATGTATTACAAAATAATAGTCCATTTAGTTTGGTTACTTTCCAAGATGAGACAACTGGCTTATTAAATCGACGGGCATTAAATGTAAGATGGTCTGAAAATTATCGAGATTATAAGGACGATAAAAATATCGCATTAGTATTAATCGATTTAGATCGATTCAAAAAGTATAACGAATCCCTTGGCAAACAAAAAGCAGATGATATGATAAAGCAAATAAGCGAGCGGTTTGGCAAATTAAGAAATGAAAATTATGAACTATTTCATTACAACGGTGATGAATTTCTTTTCCTTGTTCGTTATTATTTACGGGAAGAAATCGATTTGTTGGCAAGTCAGATTTTAGAACAACTGAAAGAGCCATTTATTATCGATGGACAGGAATATTTTGTTACATGTTCCATTGGTATTTCAACGTTATTATCTGATCAAGGCCGTGATTTAGAATTACTACTATTACAAGCGGAACAAGCGCTGTTTTATGTAAAAAAACATGGTCGTTCACATTATCGCTTTTATCGAGAAGAAATGAGCCATACATTTCAAAATGAAGTTTTAATGGAGGCTCATTTACGCCGTGCAATTGAATTTAATGAGCTCATTATTCACCTACAACCACAGATTGATTTTGAAACGAACGAAATTGATAGCTTCGAAGCATTAATTAGATGGAATAATCCAAAGTTTGGTTTTGTTCCACCTTCTCAATTTATCCCAATTGCGGAATCTTCTGGGTTAATCATTCAAATTGGGGATTGGGTATTAGAGCAAGTGTGCCAATATCAACAACAATGGCGTGAAAAAGGATATAGACCTGTTCGAATTGCGGTGAATATTTCTCCCAAACAGTTTAAACAGGATTCCTTTGCAGAGAAAATCAAACAAATATTAAACAAGTATGATGTCAATCCTAAATATATTGAGCTAGAAATTACCGAAAGTTCAATGGAGAATGCGGATGAAACAGAAGTCATTTTAAAAAGTTTAAAAGAACTGGGTGTTTATGTATCGGTTGATGACTTTGGGACAGGATATTCATCACTAAGCTATTTGAAAAAATATCCTATTGATATAATTAAAATTGATCAATCCTTTATTGCAGACTTAAATAAAGATGAGAAAAATGAGGCAATAGTAAAGGCCATTATTGCCCTATCGCAAAATTTAGGAATGGATGTTATTGCAGAAGGTGTAGAAGAAAAATCACAAGAGCTTTTCTTAAAACAACATCGCTGTAAAAAGGGGCAAGGCTATTTATACAATAAGCCACTTCCTGTAGAAGAAATAATTGAACAATATTTAATGAAATAAAGCAAACCAACAAATTTTATTTTAATAGAATTTGTTGGTTTTTTATTTATTAAAAATTAAATTAGCAAAGCCGACTGAGGTTGTCTTTTGAAAGTGAAAAGATGCTCTAATTGCTTTTGGCAATATTTTCTGACAATTGAATGACAATCTAACGAAATTGCTGTACAATAAATAATGAATAGTCATTCACTTAGGGGGTAGGGGATTTTATGTTACTAAAAGACGAAACAATTATCGTTACTGGCGGATCAAGTGGTATGGGGTTAGCGATGGCAAAGCAATTTGTTAGCCAAGGGGCAAATGTTGTTATTACAGGTCGTGACAATGAAAGATTGCAAAAAGCTAAAAATGAAATAACAAAAGATCGTGGTAACACAATTGAAACTTTCCAAATGGATGTTCGAGAAATCGAACATGTACAAGCAATGGTTCAGTTTACGCTTAATAAATATGGGAATATTACTAGTTTAGTAAATAATGCAGCAGGAAACTTTATTGTACCTGCAGAAAAACTATCTCCAAACGGTTGGAAAGCTGTTATCGATATCGTATTGAATGGAACATTTTATTGTTCTTCTGAAGTAGGCAAATATTGGATTGAAAATGACATAAAAGGAAAAATACTAAACATGGTAGCTACTTATGCTTGGGGTGCTGGGGCTGGAATTATCCATTCTGCCGCTGCAAAAGCAGGTGTTTTGTCACTAACACGTTCACTCGCTGTTGAGTGGGGTTACCAATATGGAGTAAGGGTAAATGCCATTGCACCGGGACCAATCGATCGAACTGGAGGAGCAGAGAAACTATGGCAATCAGAAGAACATACAAAACGAACAATTAATGCTGTGCCATTAAAAAGATTAGGTACACCTGAAGAAATTGCTGATTTAGCTACTTTTATTTTGTCACCAAAAGCTTCTTATATGAATGGAGAATGCGTCACATTAGATGGTGGTCAGTGGTTAAATCAATATCCATTTTAGTTACTTTGCAAGTTTTCGGAGAGGAATAACTAAAAATATGAGATGCATACTAATTACAACTCTAATGCAAAGGAGGTTGTAATGATGGGTATGTGGGTAATACCGGCATTAATAACGGGTATTCTTTTAGTAGCCGTTTCGTATTATATGTCATATGGGGTCATGAAAAATGTTCGAAAGCGAGCTGCTGCAACAGATACACCGATTAGTAAAGTAGTACGTGATCACCCAATTGCAATGAACCCAATTATTATCATGTATGTTATCTTTGGTTTATTTACTGGAATAATGATTTTTTACTATTGGTCTGTTTACGGCTATTAGTATGTGTTATTTTAGAAAAATCATCCTTCTACTCCAAAATACTACCTGCTTATCATGGTCATTTGTGAACAAATTGTGATATCATATAAGTAATGTAGTATCCTGTTCTGAATAGTTCGACAGAAAAAGGAGTAGAAGGCCATGATTTCAACAAATAGAAGAGCATTATTAGATACTCCGATTAGTGAGTTCATTATTTCATCTGAAAAAGTAGCTCATGTTCAAGTTGGTAATAGTGCTGAACATGCTTTATTAGTATTAACAAAAACAGGTTATTCTTCAGTCCCTGTATTGGATACTAAATATCGTTTACATGGATTATTAAGTACGAAAATGATTACTGAGTCTATTTTAGGTCTTGAACGGATTGAATATGAAAAGCTTGCAAACATTAAAGTTGACGATGTAATGGATCGTGGTGTTACGTATTTAAAAATAACTGACACATTCCAAAAAGCTTTGGATTTAGTAATAAACCATGCTTTTTTATGTGTAGTAGATCATGAAGGTACATTCGTTGGAATATTAACTCGTCGTGTCATTTTAAAACAATTAAAAAAATACATTTATTCAGTAGATTAGTAGAGTAATCGACAAAGTCCTGTCATGGATTTTGTCGATTTTTAAGTCTAACGGTACGTTTTGCCATGTAAGGAAGGATGAATAGTTTGACTACAACTGAAGCAGAAATTATAAAAATATTATCTGAAGAGAAAAATATGCGAAAGGCTGCAGAACGTCTTTTTTTAACACAACCAGCACTATCTCAACGTTTGCAATCCATTGAAAAAGATTGGGGAGCACAACTTTTTATTAGATCGCAAAAAGGTTTAACACCAACACCTGCAGGAGAGTTAGTCATACAATACGCAATTGATACGATAATACGTAAAGAAGAGGTTTTTGAAACCATTCAAGCATTAAACTCAAAGGTACATGGGACATTAAAAATCGCTTGTGCATCTATTGTGGGACAAAACTGGCTTCCTAAAGTATTAAAGGATTTTGTAACACAATATCCAGATGCGAAAATTTCCTTAATTACAGGATGGAGTTCAGAAATTGTGAAAGCTCTATATGAAGGGGAAGCACATGTTGGGATTGTCCGCGGACAAGCCGAATGGAAGGGTAAAAAAGTACATCTATTTCGAGATATGATGTATTTAGTTGATAAAGAAATAAAACAACTTGATGATATATTGACGACAGATCGACCATTTATTCAATTTAAAAGCGACTCGAGTTATTATCAAGAAATCCAACTTTGGTGGCAACGTCATTTTTCATCTAATCCAAAACGGCAAATTATTGTGGACCAGATTGAAACTTGTAAACAAATGGCAATGAATGGTATTGGATATGCTATTTTACCTTCCATAACTTTAAATGGTGAGGAGAAAGTAAATAAAATACCCATCACAAATACTGAAAAAGATTTAGGATTAACCCGTGATACTTGGTTAATTGGCTATGAGTCTTCTTTTGAATTAAGGCAAGTAGCAGCATTTGTTGAGGTTGTTAAACAACATGCAAGCTGTCTTTACGATTATACAAAATAATACTATGGTAATAAAAAGCTCGTCTAAATGTTCGATTAAATCACACGAAGATAATAGTAATTAAAATAGTTATGTGAATTATAAATAATCGGATATTTATACGTGCTATTTAATAAAATATTTAGTACAATATTTTCTATGTTAGAAATCTTTACATAGATAGGAGATTCATAATGACAAAAAAGTTAAATGCACAAGAAATAATTCAATTTATTGGACAATCAAAAAAAGTAACACCAGTGAAAGTCTATGTAAATGGAGAAGGTGTTGCCAATTTATCGTACGGCGAAAATACAAAAGTATTTGGTGAAAATAATAGTGCCGTAGTATTTGGTGAATGGAACGTAATTGAGGTTGCTTTAAAAGAACATAGCGACAAAATTACAGATTATGTTGTTGAAAATGATCGTCGTAATTCTGGTGTACCTTTATTAGATTTCAAAAACGTTAATGCACGTATTGAACCAGGTGCGATTATCCGCGATCAGGTTACAATTGGTGACAATGCAGTCATTATGATGGGAGCAATCATTAATATCGGTGCTGAAATTGGTGAAAAAACGATGATTGATATGGGTGTAGTATTAGGAGGTCGTGCTACAGTAGGTAAAAACTGTCATATTGGCGCAGGTACTGTCCTTGCAGGTGTAATCGAGCCCCCTTCTGCAACTCCAGTTATTATTGAAGATGATGTTGTCATCGGTGCGAATGCTGTTGTGTTAGAAGGTGTTCGTGTAGGTAAAGGAGCAGTTGTTGCAGCAGGCGCTATTGTAATTAGTGATGTTGAACCATATACTGTTGTAGGTGGTGTACCGGCGCGCGTTTTAAAACAACTAGATGAAAAAACAAAATCTAAAACTGAAATTATGGACGCGTTAAGAAATATATAAGAGGGTGTTAAGATGGATTCACTCATTCAAATAAGAAGAGATTTACATCAAATACCTGAATTAGGTTTTCAGGAGTTTAAAACTCAAAAGTATTTGTTAGAAAAACTATCTCAGTTTCCACAACAATTTTTAAATATTACTACTTGGGAAACAGGTATCGTCGTAAAAATTACAGGAAGTAACCCATCCAAAACAATTGGTTGGCGTACAGATATTGATGGATTACCGATAGTAGAAGAGACAGGATTACCTTTTGCTTCAACTCATAACGAAAATATGCATGCGTGTGGACATGATTGCCATATGACCATTGCCTTAGGTATCGTAAAGGCATTTGCCGAAAACCAACCAAAGAATAACGTTATAGTTTATTTTCAGCCAGCAGAAGAAGGACCAGGTGGAGCAGAGCCAATGATCAAATGGTTAAAGCAGGAAAGACCAGATTTATTGCCAGATGAGATTTATGCATTGCATATTGCCCCAGAATATCCTGTTGGTACTGTTGCGACGAGAGCAGGCCTTTTATTTGCCAATACTTCTGAACTTTTCATTGACTTAAAAGGTCTTGGTGGTCATGCCGCATACCCTCATAAAACTCGAGATATGACTGTTGCTGCGGCTAATTTAGTATTACAATTGCAAACGATTATTAGCCGTAATGTAAATCCATTGGACAGTGCGGTTATAACAATTGGAAAAATGACGAGCGGTACAGTTCAAAATATTATTGCAGAAAATGCAAGATTAGAAGGTACAATTCGTACGTTAAGTGTAGAAGCCATGAATGAAGTGAAGCGTAGAATTGAAGCAATTTGTGCTGGAATTGAAGCTTCTTATGAATGTTCCATCACAATTGATTATGGATCGATGTATTATGAAGTAAATAATAATGAGGCATGTGCGAATAAGTTATTATCTCATGCAAAATCTTTTGAAGGATGTCAGGCGATTGAGTGTCCACCTGCAATGACAGGTGAAGATTTTGGTTATTTTTTAAAGGATATCCCGGGTGCATTATTCTGGGCAGGAGCAAATTGTGACCATGGATTACATCATGCAAAGTTATCTCCTGATGAAGACTTATTAGCATTCAATGTGCACTTTGTAGAACAATTTATTAGAAATAATTAAAATAAAGGTCGACTCGTGAAGTTTATTGAGTCGACCTTTTAATTATTGTATTGTATATCCTCCATCTAGTACGACGGCTTGACCGGTCATCCCCATTGACTCCTCACTTGCAAGAAAGATAGCCAAATTTGCAATTTCTTTTACATCAAGTAATCGTTTTTGAGGAATTAATGGATATAAGACCTCTTCTAAAACCTTTTCTAATGGAACTTTTCTTGTATTCGCTAAATCTTGTAATTGATTGCGCACAAGTGGTGTATCAACATATCCTGGGCATAGTGCGTTTACGGTTATGCCATCAGTAGCAGTTTCTAGAGCTGCAACCTTTGTTAACCCGATAACACCATGTTTTGCAGAATTATAAGCAGCCTTCCCTGCAAATCCGACAAGACCATTAATGGAGGCGATATTTATTATTCTTCCAAACTTTTGCTTTTTCATAAAAGGTAATACATGTTTAATAGAGATAAAAGGAGCAGTTAACATGACTTTTACCATTAATTCAAAACGTTCAGTTGGGAAGTCTTCAATCATGGCAACGTGTTGGAAACCTGCATTATTTATTAATATATCAATCCGTCCAAAAGTATTTACTGTTGTTTTAATGGATGATTTGATTTCCTCTTCATTTGTTACATCACATTTAATGCCAATAGAGTGTTTTCCTAAAATGGAAGCAGCGTTTTTTACCTTTACCTCATCTATATCTGTTAATACAACTTTTGCACCTTTTCGATAAAATTCTTTTGCAATTTCATATCCTATCCCTTGTCCAGCTCCAGTAATTAGTACGACTTTATCTTGAACCATTATAGTAACCCCCTTCTCTAAAAAATGTTCCTTTTTGTGTAGATATGATTGTAATTAGATTTTTATTATATATTTACTTCAATTTCTTAAATTATTTTTCTTAGAGTACAGACTAATTTTCAAAAATCTGCAGTAAATCTATTGCTCTTAGTTTCAGGTGGAATGCTAGTGGTGTGATTTAAGTTCCTCCGTCGTCGCATAGGTCTGTTTATGGCTACTAAATACAAATAACCCTCACAAAATATCCTGTTGAATTTTTTTATAGGACCATATTTTGATAGTTCAATACTTTTATACTGGTATAATATGGATAAAGATTATATTATAATTCAGTAAGCTACATATCATCTGGTATATCTGTAGTGAAATTACGTTACAAAAGTAGAAAGAAAATGTTTCATTCTTCCATTTTTTAAATGACTACCTTATGAAATGATAGAAGTGACTAAGGGGGTCAAGAAAATGGAAAATAAAAGCATGTTAGGAATTGGAATTATTGGTATTGGTATTGTTGGAGAGAGATTACTACAGGCATTTAAGGATCACCCTAGAACAGAAGTTGTTGGTATTTTTGATGCGAATGAGAAACGCCTGGTAGAGGTTGGGGAAAATTATGGCATTGAAATTTTTTATGATTCAATTCAATTAATAGAGAGTAGGAAAGTAGATTGTATATATTTAGCGGTTCCTCCAAAGTTTCATTACTCTCTTGCTAAGGAGATTATAAAGCGTGGAAAACATATCATTTGTGAAAAGCCATTAGCAAACTCTTTATTAGAGGCAGAGGAAATGCTTGCCCTAGCAGAACAGGAAAATATAATGCATGCAATGAATTTCCCAACTGTTTATAGACCATCTTTTCTAACCTTACAAAACCATGTAAAAAAGGGTTTTTTAGGCGAGTTAACGAGAATTGAAGTACAGTGCTACTTTCCAGAATGGCCACGATCTTGGCAAAATAATAATTGGATAAAGTCACGGGAGCAGGGGGGATTTATTCGTGAGGTCTTTCCACATTATATCGAAATGATACAAAGATTATTTGGTGATATTGAAAATGTATGCTCTTACATCGAGTATCCTTCTAACGAGGATCAATGTGAAAAAAGTACTGTTGCAATAGCAACTTTAATAGATGGGACGCCGATATTGTTTAATGCAGTATCAGATATAGGTATGAAAGAGAATTTAAAGTTTACCTTACGCGGAACAAGTGGAGTTCTTCATCATAAAAATTGGACAGAGTTGTGGAGAGAGACACCGGATATAAAAGAGCAAGTTATATTACCAAGTGAAAATCACTTTACTAGTTTTATAAATGATATTATTCGTAATTTCAACGGTGAACCTACTAGACTAGTTACTTTTCGTGAAGGGGTAAAAATACAAATGGTACTTGAAAAAATTTTGGAAGGATGTAATTGCCGAAAGTTTTAGTAAAGTAGGTGAAAAATTGTTGTAGAGGTTAACTATTGTGCATTAGGTCTTAGTGAAATTGGAAGGGTAAAATACTTATCAAATATGTAAAAACTTTTTGAATTAACATGATTAAGTTAATCGGGGGAAGGAAGGCATGAATCTTCAAACTCAGTACTACTTTTTATTGCTAAGGCGAGTATTTCGGGATATTGAATGCAATGTTGAAATCTCCATTTCCATGAAATTTATTTCGCAAACTTTATTTTGTACAGAAAGAAATGCAAAGTTAATTTTAAATAAATTACTAGAAGAAGGACTAATTCAGTTTACCTCGGGAAAAGGGAGAGGGAACACATCCACCATTGTCTTTTTGGTAAGTCTTAATAAGGCCCTACTAAAGCAAATCCAATATTTGATTAAAGAAAATAAAATTAATCAGGCAATTGATTTAGTGAAAGAGTTTGGAAAAGGTACTGAAGTAGAAGAATACTTCATTAATTGGATTACCAACTACTTTGGTTATCAAAAGATGTCATCGTCTTTTAATGAAGTAGAAGAAGTAGAAGTATTGCGTTTCCCAATATATCGCCCTATTACAACAGTCGATCCAACACGGGTGTTCTTTGATTTTGATGCCCATCTTGTAAAACAGGTTTACAACACACTTGTTGACTATCATTTTGATACGAAGGAGTTTGTCGGAAGTATCGCACATAGCTGGGAGCATAACGAGAAATGTACGGAATGGTTTTTCTATTTGAGGAAAGGTGTTCATTTCCATAATGGAAAAGAGCTAAATGCTAGTTCTGTTAAAGATTCAATTATTCGGTTGTTTCATTCTCCTCATCAATGGCTTGTCGAGGATATTGCAGATATTAAGGTACTATCCAAGTATGTTGTCTCATTTTCTTTAAAAAGAGAAAACCATCTATTTCTTCATTATGTTGCTTTTGTTCCAATGTCAATTGTTGATGTTTCATCCACTTCTGATGGATTTTCTCAGTACTCAATCGGAACAGGTCCATTTCGTTTTGAAAAAATACAACCCGATTTCTGTTTACTTTCTAGTCATTCTAGTTATTTTGGTTATCGACCTCATTTAGATAAGGTTGAAATTATTCGAATTTCTGAAGAGCTTAGAGGAAGTATTGAAGACTCGAAAAAGTTGTTTCTTGATACAGCAGAAACAAACTTGGGGGAAAAAGAACAATGGGAAACATCAAATGCTATCTTCTCTGGTACAAATGTTATTACTTTTAATACAAAAAGAGATGGACCTCTTCAAAAAGTAGAAATTAGGAAATTAATTGGAGAACTATTTGACCGTAAAAAGCTTGTAAATCTCGGAAAACCTCGAATAAGCCCTGCTCAAGGTTTTTTAATTGAAAATAGACAAATGGAACATGAACTCTCTTATTCTGAAAAAAGCCCCACTCCTGCAGACATTAAAAACAAATTAAAAAAACAAGGTTATTTAGGAGAAAAGCTTACACTTGTTACCTATTCAAGACATTCATTAGATGCAAAACTAACTCAACGAATGTTAGCTGAAGCAGGTATTCGATTAGAAATAAAAATTGTTAATTGGAATAATATTCAACGTAAAGAAATACTCGAAAATGCAGATATGATTTTGTTTGAAGGAACTCCAAATGAAGGATTAATCTCCTTATTCGAGTTACTCCTCTTTAAAGACGGTTTTATCTATCCATTTTTATCAGAGCAATTAAAGAGTAAAGTAGAATCATTTATATACTGTATAAAAAAAGAAAATAATACATGTAATAGTTTAAAGATTTATAAAAATTTAGAGCAATTTCTTATAGAAAATGGGGTTGTACACTTTTTAGTGCATAAGCAAGTTGAAGTTTTTCATGACTATTCACTTAAAGGTGTACGTTTTAATTCTAGAATGTGGATTGATTTTAAGGACATTTGGTATAAGCAATAGAATACGCTTCTTTTAAAAGGTTACCACAAGTAGGTAGGGCACTGAAAAAGTCGATTTTAATAAATTTTTATAATAAAAATACGCTCAGATCTTTTAGGAAGTGGGATTCACGAAGACTCCTACGGGAACAGCTTGAGCTGAAGACCCCGCAGGAGCTTGCGACGAGGAGGCTGAAGCCAAGCCCGTGGAAAGCGAAGTGAATCCCACCTTCTATTTAGAAGCAAATAATTACTATAAATTTTTATCGGTATTTAGTTTTTCAGTGCCCTCCAAGTAGGATAGCTTCTTTTTAAAGTAGTAAGTTCAAAAAGTAATTACGAATCTTAAAAAATATCCTTATCAAAAAAATGGGAGTATACAAATTCATTCAAGTAACTAGAAACTTTAGATAATGAGCTTTTCAAATGAATCGGGATGTACGAACTATTTTTAGGGAAACAATCGTGTAAAGTGAGGATGATACAGAATGGATTTAGCCAATAAGACAGTTATAGTAACTGGTGCCGGAACGGGGATAGGGAGAGCAACTGCATTGAAATTGGCAAGTAAAGGTGCAAAAGTTGTTATAAATTATAATAAATCAGAAAAAAATGCAGAGGATGTTATTCGAGAGATTAAGAAATTAGGTGGGAAAGCATTTTCTTATAAAGCTGACGTGTCAAATGAAGATGAAGTAAATAGCATGGTTTCCAAAGTAATTGAAATTTATGGCACAATTGATGGGTTAGTTAATAATGCGAGTATTACAGCCCAAATTCCACTGGATGATTTAAATTCAGTAACAGATCAAATATGGAATGACATATTTAATGTAAATGTAAAAGGGATGTTTACTTGTACAAAGGCTGTAGTTCCTTATATGAAACAACAAAAGTCAGGGGTCATAATAAATATGGGGAGTGTTGCAGGAGTGACGGGAATAGGATCATCAATACCCTATGCTGCAAGTAAGTCTGCAATACATATAATGACAAAATCATTAGCAATTGCTTTGGCACCGGAGATAAGAGTAAATGCTATTGCTCCTGGTGCGGTGAATACGAGATGGTGGGCTGGAAATGAGGATAAAATGTATAACCTTGCAGGAAATCTCCCACTAGAGAAAATATCAACACCTGATGAAATTGCTGATTGTATTATTTTCCAAATGACACAAAAATCTTTGACAGGACAAACATTCATAATAGACAATGGGCAGACTCTTTAAAATTTACAACACTTTCAAACTTCTCTTTATGGTTTATGGCAATCCAGAGTTCCATAACAGGGAAAAAATATAGATAATAATTTTAATAGAAAAGAATCCTGAATATGTTTTTTCAGGATTTTTTTATACCTATTTTTTATTAGTTTGCTATTAAATAATCAGTTACTAATTTGTTTACTTCATCTTTTTGTTCCGCAGATAAACAATGTGAAGCGCCAACAACTAACTTAGTAGTTATTATAGGGTTAGTTGAAGCTCTCTCAAATGCCTTGTCAACCGATGAATACACTACTTCCTCATTACCAATTAGTAATAGAGTTGGAGTTTTTAAATTTCGTATTTCCTCATCATTATAGGTTCTCGGCGGGACACGAAGTTGCATTACACCAAACTTGTAACCAACCACAAACTGATTAAATAAAACTTGGTCCGGTACACTATTTTTAGCAAACAGCCATTTATATAGTTTTTTTATGAAGTAAGTTTTTTTAAACCACATTGCTGGAAATAGTTTGAGAGGAAATTTCCAGTTTAATCGGTCAAAACTCATAACGGGTGCAAGTAAAACAAGTTTTTTAACCCGATTAGAATTAAGACAATATTGTAAAGACATCCAGCCTCCCATAGAATGACCAGCTAAAAAAACTTTATCCAACCCTAAAGAATCTAATAATTCATCTAGCCAAGTATTAATATCTTCTGATGTTGAAATAGATTTTGTGCATTCACTTTTCCCAAAATCCCCCACTATATCTATGGCGTAAATTCTAAAATGTTTACTCCAAGTGGGAGCATTAGCAAACCACATTGTTGAACTAACCGTCATGCCATGAATTAAAACTAGTGGGGGTGCGCTAACAGGTCCGCAGACGATTACATGAGTTTTTCCAAAAGAAGTCTCAATGTAATCCGTTTCTAATTCAATTCCCCAAAGCTTAAGTGATCTATCATACTGTTTAAAATAAATTTGTTTAGCCACATCAGTCTTAAAAGTCTTTTTGGACATAAATAAGTTACCTCCTTTTTCAATAACCCTCCATAATCTGTATTTTTTATAATATCAGAAAATAAGTTGCCAAAAACATGAAAAAAGATATTATTTTTTACCATTTTTACAGTTTAAATTAAGGATTAAAATTAAAAAAAATACAAAGTAGGAAAAAATCAAATGGAAGAAAAGGAGAAGAGACTTTGAAAAAATTCCTAAAAAATGCGTTGTGTTAAGTAGGGGGTACACAGCAACTTTATTGATTTAGAAAAATTATGGAGGAATGCAATATGACACTTGATATCCAAACATTAATATGGCTATTTCCAATTATGTTTATTTTTCATGATTTTGAGGAGATTATCATGATGGAAAAGTGGCTGGAAAAGAATTTGACAAATATTTCTGGTAGGTTACCATCAAGTATTGCTCTAAAAGTAATCAAACAATTTTCAATGTCAACCGCACAAATGACTGTGGCGGTGCTAGTTATTTTCTTATTTGTAAGTAGTTCATCCTTTTTTGCTAGTCAGTATATAAATCAAGGCAGTTTTAGTAACATTTATATTTTTACTGTGATTATCCTTGCTTTTTTTGTTCATGTATTTACTCATATCGGTCAATCTATTTTATTTCGCTCGTTAACTCCTGGTATAGTATCCTCTATTTTCATAGTTTTACCTTATAGTATCATCATGATCAACTCATTAATAATTAATGAAATAATTACATGGCAAATCATTTTCATATGCTTACCCTTTATGTTTTTATTACTTCCTATTGTAATTTTCGCACATTGGATTGGAAAAAAAACTATATAAATTTTTTTATATTTAATAGGAGGTGATAACATGTTAAGAAAAACTCTTAAATTTCACCCTATTGCATGGGGATTAATAATTGGTACGTTCCTATCGAGAGCAGGATTTTTTATGAGTATACCTTTTCTAGGTATTTATTTACATGAGGTTATGGGTTTTTCAACTGCGATGACAGGAACTATATTATCCATAAGTTTTTTTGTTAGTACTTTTACAAGTTTTATCGGTGGTGCTTGGTCAGATAAAGTTGGTAGATTTCCAGTTATGATTATTTCAATGTACTTATGGGGAATAGTCTTTGTTGGTTTTACTGTTGCAAGTGAGGTTTGGCATTACTTTGTATTAAATGCTCTTAGTGGATTTTGCAGAAGTATATTTGAACCATCTGCACGTGCTCTTTTGGTAGATGTAACGCCGCAAGAGAAAAGAGTAGATGTGTTTAATATGCGTTATTTTGCAATCAATGTTGGAGGAGCTATAGGTCCATTAATTGGACTATCGCTAGGTGCTTCTAAAACAGCATTACCATTCTTGGTTAGTGCATTATTATATTTTTTATATGGAAGTTTAATATTTGTATGGAAATACAAATATTCTTCAATAAATATTAGTAAGGAAATAATCGAGAAAGTGACTTTGTTTAACAGCCTAAAAATAATAAGTAAAGATAAAGTGTTTCGATTTTTTTTAATAGGGAATATTTTTGTTACTGGAGGATATGCACACATTGATACTACATTATCTCAATACCTAGGTAGTGATGGAATAGAGGCATATTCAGTGCTATTTGCAACTAATGCCATATCAATTTTGGTATTGCAATATCCTATAATAAACCTAATGAAAAGGTATTCTCCATTAATTTCATTAAAAACAGGCAGTATTTTATTCGGAATTGGGATATTTGGTTTTAGTTTTTCCCACTCACTTCCTCTTATGATAATAGCTATGGTTATTTTTACTATTGGTGAAATTCTATGTTTCATTATAGGCGATGTACTAATTGGAGATATTGCCCCTGATCATTTAAGGGGTGCGTACTTTGGAGCAGCAGGACTTCAATTTATTGGACAAAGTGCGGGTGCAGCAATTGGAGGCATGCTTTTAAACATGTTTGGGTTTGAAAGTGGATTCTTAGTTTTTGGCATATTAGCGATATTAACCATTTTAGCTTATCCATTTTTTGAAAGAGGACAATATTTACTAAATACCAAATTTAGTGATAATAATTTGACTTTGCCGATAAAAAACAATGGGGCTACAAAATCGTTATGATTATCACACTTAAATAGAGAATTGAATAAAAAACTAGTGAAGGAAAAAACATTTTCTTCACTAGTCTGTATGATTTATTTAACTTCTGCATGCATTAATGCTGGTGCTTTTTTTCGAGTCCAACCATAGGCTAATGCATAACAGCCTAATAATATGAATGTTCCTAAAATGAATGGAGATGATAACTTCCATTCTAGTAAGACACCAGCTAACGCAGGGCCAATCATATTTCCTAAACTCATATAAGCGTTGTTCATACCAGCTGCAAATCCTTGATCTGCTCCTGCAAATTTAGATATTAATGTGTTCACTGCAGGACGGATGAATACTGTAGCGATTTGGAATAATGTTGAGACTAGTAAAATCATAAAGAATCCACTTACAAAGATGATTAGTACCATCGTAATTGCAGCAACGACTAAATTAACTAAAATTACTTTCATCTCACCGTATTTTTTAAATAGTTTATCGACAATAAACATTTGTAGGATGACACCGGAAAGTCCGCCTAATGTCACAACAATGGCAATATCAGTCGGTGTATAATCAAATTTCAAAGTTAAAAACATCGATAAAGTAGCTTGGAAATTGGCAATTCCAAAGCTAAAGGTAAATACAACAATTAATAAAATGAAATATGGTGTTTTCACAGAACGAACTAATTGAGTTATTAAATTTTCCCGTGGTTGACTTTGGGCACCAGAAGTTTGTGGCTGTATGTTCGGTAAAACAATGAAAGATAATATACCTGCAAGTAACGCAACGATTCCTGCTAAATAAAAAGGAAAATGTAGGTTAACAGTTGCTAAAAAACCACCTAATCCGGGACCAATCATGAAACCTAAAGAAATAGCAGCTCCAATCATACCCATGCCTTTACCACGTTCTTCAACAGTTGTAATGTCAGCTACATAGGCCATTACTGGAGGCATAATAAATGCAGCACCAAACCCACTTAAGAAACGAGCAAGGAACAATAGCCATACCTCAGAAGCTAATCCAAACAGAATTTGTGCAATGCCATAAATAATTAACCCGCCAACGATAAATACTTTTCTTCCATAACGGTCTGATAGATCCCCAGAAATTGGTGAAAATAAAAACTGTGCAAGGGCAAAAATAGCAGTTAAAAATCCAAGAACTTGACCGCCCACACCGAAAATTTCTAAGTAGGAGGGAAGTACAGGAATAATGATGCCAATTCCACCCATTGTGATAAACATGTTAAACATTAAAAATAGTAAGGCAATCTTTTTTTTCTTTTGAGACATTTCTGCCCACCTTCCCCTAAACTTTTCCCCTAGTAACGTGTATTCTCTAGCTTATCACATTGCAAAAGGTTAAACTAGAAAAAAGATAAATATGTATACATTGGGGATTTTTATCTAATTCATGACATACCCCTAACTGTTTGGAGTAAAGGAAGCGATTGTATGTTTGGTCCAATAACACAAAATAATAAAATTGTATACCCGATTATTTTTCCTATTAAATATGGTGCAATGAAATCGATTAATTGTTTTTTGTATAATGATGGATCGACATTAACTTTAATTGATGGAGGGTTAAATACACCCGAGTTTGTGGATTTTTTTGAACAATCATTAAGACGTTATAAATTATCAATTGAAGACATCGATCAAATTTTTCTCACTCATCACCATGAGGACCATATTGGCGTAGTGAATTCGATACTTTCTAAAAGGCAAATTCCTATTTTTGCCCATGACAAAGCAATACCCCGACTACGTTTTGAAAAAGAATTTTTAACGAACAAAATTCATTTTTTTAAAAAGATATACGAAGAATATGGATGTTTACATCTTTCAGCTAATCGCTTTGAAAGAATGAATCAAACTCTTCGTAAACGAAATGAGTTAAGTATATTAGGCGATATCCAATCGGTAAATGAAGGTGATCGAATTGGAGATTGTAAAGTAATTGAAGTACCGGGTCATTCTCCAGATTCTATCATTTTTTATGACGAGTCTGTAGGATGGCAATTTGCAGGTGACTTACTTTTAGAGAACCTATCAACGAATGCTTTAATCGATTTTGATGACAATTTGCAATTGCTTCCGACAGTTTCTCAATATGAAAATTCTTTGCAAAAATCACTAAAATTATCGACAAGCTGGGTATTTGCTGGTCATGAAAATTTATTTCAGAATCACACATTAGAAATTCAGAAAAAATTACAGCGTATGCAAAAGAAAGAAACGAGAATTATTGAAGCCGTGGAAAAAGGGTATCATATAACAATGGATATTGCAGAAGCTCTTTATGGAAAACGAGTTAAAAAGGAATTTATCTTCATTATATCTGAGGTTATTGGGTATTTGGAATACGCCATTAGTCGGGGCAAACTTGAAAAACGAATGGAAAATGGTCAATGGTATTTTAGAAAACTAAAATAAACGAGCAATGATGATTGTCAAAGCTCGTTTTTTATATTTATTGAAGTGCTAGTACTTTTCCTATCTTAAACTCATTTTAAACTCTAAAAAATATTCATTATATTTTCCTAGCCATTTTGGTCCTAGGTTTTCGTATACTTCTAAATGCTCACGTATTTCTTCAGCAGGGTAGAAACGTTCGTCACTAATCACTTCTGGGTCCATTAATGCCATGGCAGCACGGTTTGGTGTGGAATATCCAACATAGTCATTATTTTGTGCAGATACCTCTGCCTCTAACATAAAGTTAATAAAAGCATGGGCTCCATCAATGTTTGCTGCAGTTTTGGGAATAACAAAATTATCAAACCATAAATTTGATCCCTCTTCAGGTACTGCAAAGTCTAACTCTTCATTTTCCCACATCATATCTTGTGCTTGACCAGACCAAGTAAGAGCAACAGTTGCTTCGTTATTTATCATTAATGGAGTAATTTCATCCCCGATAATCGCTTTTACATTGGGGGATAGGGTTATTAATTTATTTGTTGCTTCGCGAAGTACGTCATCATCTTTTGCATTTAAAGATTTCCCTATAGAATTTAATCCCATTCCGATTACTTCTCGGGCACCGTCAACTAAAAATACTTTGTCTTTTAATGAAGGATCCCACAAATCTTCCCATGTTGTAAAAGTTAAATGCTCTTCCACTAAAGTTGGATTAAAAACGATTCCGACTGTACCCCAAAAATAAGGAATTGAATATTTATTTTTTGGATCAAAGGCTAAATCTAAAAAATATGGATCAATGTTATTTAAATTTGGTAGTTTTGAATGATCTAATGGTATTAATAAATCTTGTTCAACCATCATCTGAACCATATATTCTGAAGGGACAGCAATATCATAAGCAGAGCCACCTTGTTGAACTTTTGTCATCATTGCTTCATTGGAATCGAAAGTTTCGTAAATTACTTTGATGCCGGTTTCTTTTGTAAATTGTTTGATTAATTCTGGGTCTATATACTCTCCCCAGTTATAGACAGTAATCGTATCCTTACTACCTGCTGAACCTGCTGATTCTAGTCTGTTTGCTGCAAACTGAAGAAGGGCACAAACGACAACAATGGCAATCGTAGCTTGAACTAAAGATTTCATCGTTGCACCCCCTCATGGATGCGCTTTGAACGGTTGTTAAAGAAATAATAGCCGATGACAACGAACACAGTAACAAGGAAAACAAGTCCGGAAATCGCGTTTATTGTTAAAGAAATTCCAGTACGTGCCATTGAGTAAATTTCAACCGATAAAGTTGAGAAGCCATTTCCTGTTACAAAAAATGTTACGGCAAAATCATCTAATGAATACGTTAACGCCAAAAAGAATCCTGCAAAAATACCAGGTTTAATGTAAGGTAAAATGACACGGGTTAATACATCGCGTTTTGAAGCACCTAAGTCTCTAGCTGCATCGATTAATGACGTATTCATTTCTAATAACTTTGGCAGTACCATTAACACAACGATGGGAACACTAAAAGCCACGTGAGAAACGACAACTGAAGCAAACCCAAGTTTAACACCAATCATTGTAAATAAAATTAAAAAACTTGCTCCAATTACAACGTCTGGACTAACAATTAATACATTATTTAACGAAAGAAGCGTGTTGCGTATTTTTTTATCTTTTATTGAAACAATCCCAATTGCACCTAAAGTTCCGAAAATCGTAGCAATTAAGCCGGAAAGGAGAGCTACAATTACGGTATTGATTAGAATAACAATTAATCGCGAGTCTTTAAAAACTGCTTTGTAATGTTCTAATGTAAAGGATTCAAAGTCATTCATTGATCCTCCACTATTAAAAGAATAGTAAATTAAATAGAAAATCGGCGCATATAAAACAAGAAATACAATGATAAGATATAACTTAGATGCGCTAGATAGTTTTCTCATCGCACGCGGCCTCCTTTCTTCTGACCAGTTAAGAACATGATGACAACCATGCTAAGAATTAGGAAGACAGCGATGGTAGAGCCCATACCCCAGTTTTGCGATACGAGGAATTGTTGTTCAATGGCAGTACCTAATGTGATTACTTGATTTCCTGCAATCAACCGAGTAATCATAAATAGTGATAAGGCTGGAATAAATGTTACTTGGATACCTGATTTTACACCGTCAATTGTTAACGGAAATATAACTCGAAGGAATGTTGTAAAACTCGATGCACCTAAATCTCGAGCAGCATAAATCAGAGTTGGGTTTAACTTATCTAACGAGTTGAAAATCGGAATAATCATAAATGGAATGAAAATATACACCGATACAAAAATAAAACTAAAATCAGTAAATAAAATTTGTTTTGGTTCAAACCCAAATACTTCAACCGCCGCATTGATTGGTCCGTATAAACCAAAAATACCGATAAAAGCATAGGTTTTTAGCAGTAAATTAATCCACGATGGAATGATAATTAACATCAACCATAACTGTTTATGTTTTGTTTTTGTCAATAGGTAAGCAGTTGGATAAGCAATCATTAACGTAAACAATGTAATTAAGAAAGCATACCAAAAACTAGTAAGCGTCATTTTTAAATAAACCGGTGAGAAGAAAGCTTTGTAGTTGGCAATGGTAAAATTTCCACTTAAATCAAGCATCGAGTAATAAACGATTAAGGCAATAGGTGCGATGACAAATAATGCAATCCAAATAATATAAGGAAATAACGCGCCCCTTTGTTTAGCCATTATCTTCATCTCCATAAGATTCTAATCGTTTGTCAAATTCTTCTTCTGTTTCGTTAAATCGCATAACATGAATTGCCTCAGGGTCAAAATCCAGCCCTATTTGTTCACCAACATTAGCCTTTTTAAGAGAATGCACAAGCCACTCATTTCCATCTTGATCGTAAGTGGATAGTTCGTAATGAACACCACGGAAAAGTTGTGTATCAACAGTTACAACAAGCTTTCCTTTCTCTATTGTTGTAATTTCTAAATCTTCTGGTCGGATTACAATATCCACTTTTTCATTTGGTTTCATTCCTTGGTCTACACATTCAAAGGTTTTACCCGTAAATTGAACTTTAAAATCTTCTACCATCACACCATCCACGATATTTGATTCTCCAATAAAATCTGCGACAAAACGGTTGATTGGCTCGTCGTAAATATCAACAGGTGTACCAGATTGTTGAATTTCTCCATCATTAATAACAAAGATTTCATCAGACATTGCTAGCGCCTCTTCTTGGTCGTGAGTTACAAAGACAAAAGTTTTGCCGAGACGTTGTTGTAATTCACGTAGTTCGTACTGCATTTCTGATCGTAATTTTAAATCGAGGGCAGATAATGGTTCGTCTAACAATATAACTTCAGGGTCGTTTACAATTGCTCGAGCGATTGCGACACGCTGACGTTGACCACCTGACATTTCGGAAATTTCACGGTTGCCAAATCCAGATAAATTGACAAATTTTAATGCTTCTATCACACGCTCTTGAATCTCTGCTTCTTTTAACTTTTTAATTCTTAAACCGAAAGCGACATTCTCAAATACATTTAAGTGAGGGAAAAGGGCATAATCTTGAAAGACAGTGTTTACTTGGCGTTCGTTTGCAGGCACATTATTTATTTTTTTATCATTAAAATAAATTTCTCCACTAGATGGAGAAGTGAACCCTGCAATTATTCGAAGTATCGTTGTTTTCCCACAACCAGAAGGGCCAAGTAATGTATAAAATTTCCCTTTCTCTAGTTCAAAGTTAATATTCTTTAATACCAAAGTTCCGTCGTCGTAGGTTTTAGATACGTTTTTAAAGCGAATAATTGTATCATTCATGTTCTTGCCTCCTTTACTATAGGTAAGATTCTGTTGCTACCAAAAGCAACTGGGTTTCTCCTTGATGTGCATTAAAAATTTGATGATTATGAGATGCCTCATAATAAACTGCATTACCAGCACTTGCAATGTATTCGTGATTGCCTAATACCAAACGGATACGTCCCTTAAGTACGTAAATAAATGTTTCGGCTAAAGATGGAGCAAAATGTTTATATTCGCCACCTTCAGTAAGAGTTAAAATAACTGGTTCCATCTCTTTATCATTTGAAGTAGGAATTAACCATTGTAATTGATACTTTTTTTCTTCATCAAAATGAGTTGTTTGATCTTCTTCGGTATAGACGACTTGTTGTTCTTCTAAAGAATCATCGAAGAAATCTTTTGGCTTTGTTCCAAGTACTTCTAATATAGAGAATAATGTTTCAATGGAAGGAGAATTCAAATCTCGTTCTAATTGAGAAATATATCCTTTTGTTAAATCTGTCCGTTCTCCTAATTCTTCTTGTGTTAAACCTTTTTTTATGCGTAATGCCTTTATTTTTGCACCGATTTGCATATACATACTCTCCTAGTTTATTGTTCGTAAACTTTAAATGTGAGAAGTTTATAAATACATAACTTTTTGTTTACTATAACGATATTATTATACGTATTCTATTATAAAAATCAATAATTTACACTAAAAAACGGCAAAATGGAATAATTCATAAAAAATTGCCAATAATAAAATTTGACGAATTTTTGTCTTTTATAAAAATTCTTATTTGATAAAACGTCCAAATTATTGAAAAAAAATTTGTCGTTTGTTATCGTAAAATGTGGGTAATATCCTAATTTAATCATTTTGTAACAAAATATTGGAGGGAATTTTAATGGCTGAACGTATGGTAGGTAAACAAGCACCTGCATTCTCAATGGAAGCAGTAATGCCTGACAAATCTTTTGGTAAAGTATCTTTAGAAGAAAACATGAAAAACGATAAATGGACTGTATTATTCTTCTACCCAATGGACTTCACATTTGTATGTCCAACAGAAATTACTGCAATGTCTGATCGTTATGACGAATTCGAAGACCTTGATGCAGAAGTAATCGGTGTTTCAACTGATACAATTCATACACACTTAGCTTGGATTAATACTGATCGTACTCAAAATGGTTTAGGTCAACTAAAATATCCTTTAGCAGCAGACACTAACCACACTATTTCTAAAGAATATGGTGTGTTAATTGAAGAAGAGGGTATCGCTCTTCGTGGATTATTCATCATCAATCCAGAAGGTGAATTGCAATACCAAACTGTATTCCATAACAACATTGGCCGTGATGTAGATGAAACATTACGTGTATTACAAGCTCTTCAAACTGGTGGATTATGTCCAGCAAACTGGCGCCCAGGTCAAGCAACTCTATAATAAAGGCCTTTTAATCTGGTTTGAATTAACAAATAAATCCCCACATTGGTTCGTGGGGATTTTTTACTTATAGAAAATAGGAGGATTAGTATAATGAAATTACGCTCACCAATGCCTGAATTAGAAGGCGCTACGAAATGGTTAAATGGCCAGGTAACAAAAAATGAATTAGTAGGTGAAAAACCAACACTAATCCATTTCTGGTCAGTAAGCTGTCATTTATGTAAAGAAGCAATGCCAGATGTAAACAATTTCCGTGATCAATACAAAGATGAGTTAAATGTTATCGCAGTGCATATGCCACGTTCTGAAGAAGATACAGATTTAGAGCAAATCGAAAAAGTGGCTGCACAATTCGATATTACACAACCAATTTTTGTTGATAATGAAATGAAATTAACAGATGCATTTGAAAATCAATATGTACCTGCTTACTATGTATTCGATAAATCCGGTGTTTTACGTCACTTCCAAGCTGGTGGAAGCGGAATGAAGATGTTAGAAAAACGTGTAAATCGCGTATTAGATGAAATGCGTAACGAACAAAATTAAGTGATTTCAAGCGTAAGGGACTTTCCCTTGCGTTTTTTTATATTCTAGTTTCCATATAAAATTAATTATAAGATTGATTCATTTTATCGAATATCTTTATTTGACTTATTTCATTATAATAAACCCAATTAGTAGATATTGTTAATTGGGGAGTGGAGATAATGAGTAATGTTAACAAAGATTATTGGAACGCACAGTTATACGATGAAAATCATTCGTTTGTATCAAATTATGGCAGCAATATTTTAGAATTATTGAAAGTAAAAGAAGGAGAAATGATTTTAGATCTTGGTTGCGGAACGGGGGATATTGCAAATAAGCTATACGAAAAAGGGGCAAAGGTATTTGCAGTTGATCTATCTAAAAATATGATTGCAGCTGCAAAATCTAAATATCCAAATATAACTTTTGGAGTCATGAATGCAACAGATTTAGAATATGAAAATATGTTTGAAGCGGTCTTTTCAAACGCGACATTACATTGGGTGAAACCGCCTATTAAAGCCTTACAATGTATTTATAAAAGTTTAAAAGATGGAGGGCGCTTTGTTGCTGAGTTTGGTGGGAAAGGTAATGTTTCCATTATTACGAATGAAATAATTAATCAAATCAGATTAAGTGGTAATGAATTTAATGAACAAAATAATCCCTGGTATTATCCGAGTGTTGCGGAATATACAACATTAATGGAAGAAGTGGGTTTCCGTGTAACCTTTGCACAACATATCGACCGACCTACGCCATTAAATGGGGAGGGAGGGTTGAAAAACTGGATTAACATGTTTGGTCAACAGCTGCTAGATGGAATTGATGATAGGTTGAAAGAACAAATTATTGTAAACGTCGAAAATGCACTAAAGCCAAACTTATTTAAAGAAGGCTATTGGGAAGCGGATTATAAAAGAATAAGAGTAATTGGAGTTAAGTAATATACCATCAGCAATTGTATTAAAAGAATGAGTGGGTTAAAATAGTGCCATTAAAGTTTTGGTACGGAGGAAAACAATGAAAAAAGAATTTGTTGTAATAGGACTGGGTCGTTTCGGAGGAAGTATTGTACGAGAGCTTGTAAGACTAGGGGCAGATGTATTAGCAATTGATACGAATCAAGAAAAAGTAGATGAATTTGCAAAAATCGCAACGCAAGCGGTTATTGCTGATACAACAGATGAAGATGTAATTAAATCTTTAGGAATACGAAACTTTGAGCATGTAATTATTGCCATTGGGGAGAATATTCAAAATAGTATACTAACAACCCTCATATTAAAAGATTTAGGTGTAAAACAAATTACCGTAAAAGCACAAAATGATTATCATGCCAGAGTGTTGGAGAAAATTGGTGCGGACTTTGTTGTACATCCAGAACGTGATATGGGCATTCGAATTGCCAATAACATGATGTCGAGTAATGTACTTGATTATTTAGAACTTTCCGATGAACATTCCATAATGGAAATAAAGGCAAATGATCAAATTGCAGGTTATTCATTAATTGATTTAGACATTCGTGCAAAGTATGGTATCAATATTGTTGGTATTAAAAGAGGAGAGGCGATTATTATTTCTCCAGCCGCTGATGAAAAAATATTATTAGGCGATATTTTGTTAGTCATTGGTGCTGATGTTGATATTAATCGATTTGTAAAAAAGATGATGAGCTAGTAAAAACATAAAGCCGCAACCAAGAACACATTGTTCAAAGTTGCGGCTTTTTAATGGAGTCTGTTTTAAACCTCCATAATAATTGGAAGAATCATTGGGCGACGTTTTGTTTTCTCAAATAGGTATGGACCTAAAACGTCTGTAATTTCATTTTTTAACTCTGTCCATTGAGTCGACTTTTCTTGAATCATTTCATTTAAATGGCTATTTAACATTTTTTGTGCTTCGCTTATTAATGTACCTGATTCGCGCATATATACGAAGCCACGGGAAATGATATCAGGTCCAGCAACAATTTTTTGTTTTTTCATGTCCACACTAACTACGACAATCACTAATCCCTCTTCAGAAAGGATGCGTCGATCACGTAAAACAATATTGCCAATATCCCCAATACCGCTTCCATCAATATAAACATCCCCAGATGGAATACGTCCAGCGACATTTGCTTCATTAGGGCTTAATGCTAATACATCACCGTTTTCCATGACAAAAGTATTTTCAGGTAATACATCACAATCTACGGCAAGATTTGTATGCATTTTTAACATGCGGTACTCACCATGAATTGGCATAAAGAATTTTGGTTTAATTAGACGTAACATTAACTTTTGTTCTTCTTGTGAACCGTGCCCTGATGTATGAATATTATTTAAAGAACCATGAATTACTTCTGCACCAGCGCGGAATAAAAGGTTAATAATTTTATTAACACTCATTGTATTTCCTGGTATCGGTGAAGAAGAGAATACAACAGTATCGCCTGGTTGGATTTGAATTTGTCGGTGTGTTCCATTTGCAATACGAGATAATGCTGCCATTGGTTCACCTTGTGAGCCGGTACATAAAATCATCACTTCATTGGCTGGTAAACGATTGATTGTCTGAGCATCAACAAATGTTTCTTTTGGTGCAGTAATATATCCTAGTTCACGACCGATTGAAATCGCATTGTCCATAGAGCGACCGAATACGGCAATTTTTCTACCATACTGTGCAGCAGCATCTGTTACTTGTTGTAGTCGATGGATGTTTGATGCAAAAGTTGCAAAAATAATACGTCCTTCAACTTTACGTAAAATATCGTGAATGCTTTCTCCAACTTTACGTTCTGACATTGTAAAGTTTGGTACTTCAGAATTTGTACTATCTGAAAGTAAGCAAAGTACACCGTCACGTCCTATTTCTGCCATTTTCGTTAAATTGGCAGGTTCGCCTACAGGAGTAAAATCAAACTTGAAGTCTCCTGTATGTACGATGTTACCAGGAGGTGTTTTTACAACAATCCCGAATGCATCCGGAATACTATGAGTAGTACGGAAGAAACTTACTGATGTTTTTCGGAATTTAATAACATCACTTTCTTGAATTTCAATTAATTTCGTTGTGCGTAGCAAGCCGTGTTCATCCAGTTTATTTCTTAATAATCCTAATGCCAGCTTACCTCCGTACACCGGGATATTTACTTGACGTAATAAATAAGGAATACCACCAATATGATCTTCATGTCCGTGAGTAATAAACAATCCTTTAATTTTATCAGCATTACGCACTAAGTAAGTGTAATCCGGAATAACGTAATCGATTCCTAATAAATCGTCTTCCGGGAATTTAATTCCAGCATCAATAACAATGATTTCATCCTGGAATTGAACAGCATATGTGTTTTTACCGATTTCGCCTAGTCCGCCAAGTGCGAAAACAGCTGCTTGATCATTTTTAACAAACTTCATAAAGGATTATGCATTCTCCAATTGGAAGTTCGGGCTGTTTTTTTCATATTCTAAGTAGTTGCCCTCTAGTAGTTGAATGTATTCAATACTAATTTTTCGGTCTTTTAAATAGTGGCGGACTTCTCTTTCAGAAGATGCTTCTAAATAAAGACTTTTCGTATTTTCGCGAACTGGTACTTCATTAGCATTTTCTTGATAGTAAACTTTGTAAATCATGTTTTCTCTCCTTTAATTACGTACATTCTAGTGCATTCATTGCTATTTTCACCTAATGTGAAACTATTCCATATGATGCATTTCCTTTATATTATCATGCAAGTCCTTTAAAATAAAGAAAAGCCCTTCAAAATTGAAGGGCTTAAGCAATTGATTTTTTTCCGAGGATGCCATTTAACCGTTTCAAAATTCTCTTTTTGAGGCGCTTTAACATGGCACATCACTCCTTAGGTAAATTATACGTAAACTTTTTCTATATGTAAAGTATTTTCCATTTACATGTAAATATGCGCCCCGAAAGGAAATTAAAATGAAAAAGATTTTATTCTTCGATGTTGACGGTACACTATACAATAGTGAGAAAAAAATACCTATTTCAGCAAAAGAGGCTATACAAAAAGCGAAAAGTAACGGTTATGAAATAGCGATTGCTACTGGTAGAGCACCTTTTATGATTGAATCATTACTCGAGGAATTGGAGATTGATACATATATTACGTTTAATGGTCAGTACGTTGTGTATAAAGGTGAAGTAGTTTTTACAGATAGTGTCGATAAAAAATATTTATCGGAAATTATTGCGTTTGGCAGTAAAAGAAACCATCCAGTCGTTTTTATTGATGAACGAGAAATGATTGCATCCATTGAAGGACACGATTATATTCAAAGTAGTTTAAATACATTAAAATATCCATACCCAATTATTAATCCTTTGTTTTATGAGGAAAATGCCGTTTATCAAACGTTAATTTTTATGGAAGAAAAGGATGAACAACTTTACCATAATACATTTTCTGAAGTGAAGTTCGTTCGATGGCATAAATATTCTTGTGATATTCTACCGAAAGATGGATCGAAAGCAAGAGGTATCATTAAGCTGTTGGAAAGAATGAATATCCCAATAGAAAATTCCTTTGCATTTGGTGATGGTTTAAATGATATTGAAATGTTACAAGCAGTAGGTACTGGGGTTGCGATGGGCAATGGGCATGAATTAGCGAAAAAAAGTGCAGACGTCATTGCGGGACATGTCGATAAAGATGGTTTGGCAAAAATTATGAAGGAATTAAAAATAATCTAGACTCTTATAATAGTTTATGCAAGATGGGTAGTAGATTTTTGGACTATATTTTGAGCATTTTGTTAATAATTAAGGAGGTGACCCTAAATTTTTAGGGCACCTCCTTTTCGATTTTATTCGCCATGTAATGGAAATGAATCAGGTACTTCTGCGAAAGGATTGTCTTTATTAATGTGATCATAAAACATTACGCCATTCAAATGATCTAGTTCATGTTGAAAAGCAATGGCTGGTAGTCCTTTTAATCGTAATTTTTTTTCTTCACCATCAATAGTAAAGAATTTTACTGTAATTCTAGCGTAACGTGGGACATATCCAGGCACTTGTCGATCTACTGATAAACATCCTTCGCCATTAGGTATATACGTTTTTTCTACGGAATGACTCACAATTTTAGGATTAATAGCTACAAAGCTAAGTAATTCGCCATTATCATCTTCAAGATGCAGGGCAAACATTCTTTTTAATGAATTTACTTGATTTGCAGCTAAACCAATTCCAGATCGTAGTCCGTATTTTTCAGCAATTTCTGGATTTTGACTATTTATTAAGTATTCAAGCATATCATTGGCAAGTTTTCGGTCTTCAACAGCTAAAGGGAATTTTACTTCTTCCGCACGAGTTCTTAAAGTTGGATGACCTTCACGAATAATATCTTCCATTAAAATCATAAATGAACTTCCTTTCAAAAAAACTATGTAAATTAAGTATACATAAAAACATTTTACTTTCTAAGTTAAAAAGTATCATAAGTTTATTTTTTTTGCTTACGAAATGTTTAGATGTTTTAGTATATGTGAATAAAAAGAAAGAGAAACTATTTGTAAATATTATGTAATGAAAACAAAATAAACCCAGCTATAGAAATACTTGTTATAATACAGTTTGTTTTAAGAGGTATAACAGTTTGTGATACAGTATGAGTTGGTGATGAGAAAAAAAGTGTAAAATAAACGGAATTCAATGATTGACCGATTGAAATTATTTTTATATACTCAATTTAACGATTTGTTGTACTAATTTTTTTAGAAAAAATTTTAATACAGAACACAAGGAGAGGTGCTATATGGGAGAAAAGAAAACAAAAGTATTTAATCCGGCTGCTACTTTAAATGAGATTGAAAACAAATTTGAAATGTTCCAAATTTTAAATGAAAAAGGTGAAGTCGTTAATAAAGACGCACTACCTGATTTATCTGATGAAGAATTAGTGGAACTGATGACACGCATGGTTTATACACGAATTCTTGATCAACGTTCAATTTCATTAAATCGTCAAGGAAGACTTGGATTTTATGCTCCAACAGCTGGTCAAGAGGCATCACAATTAGCATCACACTTTGCTTTAGAAAAAGATGATTGGATTTTACCAGGTTATCGTGATGTGCCACAAATTGTTTGGCACGGTTTACCATTATGGAAAGCGTTTTTATTCAGCCGTGGACATTTTGTTGGAAATCAAATTCCTGAAGGTGTAAATGTTGTTCCACCACAAATCATTATTGGTGCACAATATGTTCAAACAGCAGGAGTAGCATTAGGACTTAAAAAACGCGGCTCAAAAACAGTCGCAATTACGTATACAGGTGATGGTGGTTCTTCACAGGGCGATTTCTATGAAGGAATTAACTTTGCAGGAGCTCAAAAAACACCAGCTATTTTCATCGTTCAAAATAACCAATTTGCCATTTCAACTCCACGTGAAGTTCAAACAGCAGCAAAAACAATTGCTCAAAAAGGTATCGCAGCAGGCATTCCAAGTACATTAGTAGATGGTATGGATGCATTAGCAGTTTATGTTGCTACAAAAGATGCTCGTGATCGTGCAGTAAGAGGCGATGGACCATCTTTAATTGAAACAATGTGTTACCGATATGGTCCACATACAATGTCTGGGGATGACCCAACACGCTACCGTACTTCAGATATCGATAATGAATGGGCAGCAAAAGACCCGATTGTTCGATTCCGTATCTTCTTAGAAGGAAAAGGCTTATGGAATGAACAAAAAGAAACTGAAGTAATCGAGCGTGCGAAAGAAGAAATTAAAGAAGCTATTAAAAAAGCGGATGAAACACCAAAACAAAAGGTATCAGACCTTATTTCAAATATGTTTGAGGAGCTGCCTCACAACTTAAAAGAACAATACGAAATCTTTAAAGCAAAGGAGTCGAAATAACCTATGGCACAAATGACGATGATTCAGGCAATAACTGATGCGCTTCGATGCGAATTAAAAGATAATGAAAATGTTTTAGTATTCGGTGAAGACGTTGGGGTAAACGGTGGGGTATTCCGTGCAACAGAAGGCCTTCAAAATGAATTTGGTGTTGATCGCGTTTTTGATACACCACTTGCAGAATCTGGAATTGGAGGTTTGGCAGTAGGTTTATGTTTAACAGGTTACCGTCCAGTTCCTGAGATTCAATTCTTTGGTTTCGTATATGAAGTAATGGATTCAATTAGTGGGCAACTAGCTCGTTATCGTTATCGAACTGGAAACACTTTTAACATGCCAGTTACTATTCGCTCTCCATTTGGTGGAGGGGTTCATACACCAGAAATGCACTCTGACAGTTTAGAAGGATTAATGGCTCAACAACCAGGATTAAAAGTTGTCATTCCATCGACTCCATATGATGCAAAAGGTTTATTAATTTCATCTATTCGTGATAATGACCCAGTTGTTTTCCTAGAGCATTTAAAATTGTATCGTTCATTCCGTGAAGAAGTGCCAGAAGAATCTTATACAATTCCACTTGGTAAAGCGGATGTAAAACGTGAAGGTAGTGATTTATCTATCTTTGCCTATGGATTAATGGTTCATGAGAGTATTAAAGCGGCTGAGGAACTTGAAAAAGAAGGTTATTCAATTGAGGTTGTTGATTTACGTACGATTTCTCCATTAGATATCGATACAATTATCGCCTCTGTTGAAAAAACAAACCGTGCAATCGTCGTTCAAGAAGCTCAAAAGCAAGCAGGTATTGCAGCAAATGTTGTGGCTGAAATTAACGAAAGAGCAATATTAAGTTTGGAAGCACCAGTTTTACGTGTGGCTGCGCCTGATACCATTTATCCATTCCCACAAGCGGAAAACATTTGGTTACCAAACTATAAAGATATTTTAGAGACAGCAAAAAAAGTTCTAACATTCTAATAAGTTCTAGGGAAGGGTGAAAGTTATGGCGTTTGAATTCCGCATGCCTGATATTGGGGAAGGTATCCATGAAGGTGAAATTGTTAAGTGGTTTGTAAAAGCTGGGGATAAAGTACAAGAAGATGATGTATTATGTGAGATCCAAAACGATAAAGCTGTAGTTGAAATTCCATCTCCTGTAGAAGGAACAGTAGAAGAGGTATTAGTAGCAGAAGGAACGGTTGCAGTTGTTGGAGACGTATTAATTCGATTTGATGCGCCTGGTTATGAAAACATGCAATTAAAAGGAGATATGCATGCAGAAGAAAATAACACTTCAATAACAGCAGCACAAGTTCAAGCTACGAATGAAGATGGCGGCCCAATTGAAAAAGCGCCAGTTGAAGGTGACTCAGGTGAAGTTCCAAATGTTGCAGCTCCTATTGCAAAACCACCAGCAGTAGTACAAGAAGAGTCATCAAATAAACGTGTGATTGCAATGCCATCTGTTCGTAAATTTGCAAGAACTAATAATGTAGAAATTAGCTTAGTAAACGGTTCAGGTAAAAATGGCCGAATTTTAAAAGAAGACATTGAAAACTTCATGAAAGGCGGAGCAACTCCTGTTCAAGTTTCAACTGATGTGGAAAATGAACGCGCTGTTGAAACAGTGGAAGAAACTCAAACTGTTGCTTTACCGGTGAACTTAGAAGGTGAATTCCCAGAAACTCGTGAAAAAATCTCTGGTATTCGTAAAGCGATTGCTAAAGCGATGGTTCATTCTAAACAAACTGCACCTCATGTAACATTAATGGATGAAGTGGACGTAACAGAATTAGTAGCTCACCGCAAAAAATTCAAAAATATTGCTGCTGAAAAGGGCATTAAATTAACATACTTACCTTATGTAGTAAAAGCTTTAGTATCAACATTACGTGAATATCCAGAATTTGCTCGTTCATTTGATGACGCAACAAATGAAATTATTCAAAAACATTACTATAATATTGGTATTGCTGCAGATACTGAAAAAGGATTGCTAGTTCCGGTTGTGAAACATGCAGATCGTAAATCCATTTTCAATATTTCAGCTGAAATTAATGAGCTAGCAACGAAAGCTCGTGAAGGAAAATTATCACCAGCAGAAATGAAAGGCGGCACAATGTCGATTACAAATATTGGTTCTGCAGGTGGTCAGTGGTTCACGCCAGTTATTAACCATCCTGAAGTGGCCATTTTAGGTATTGGAAGAATTTCTGAGAAACCGATAATAAAAAATGGTGAAATTGTACCGGCACCTGTGTTAGCATTATCATTGAGCTTTGATCATCGAATGATCGACGGTGCAACAGCGCAAAATGCTTTAAATCATTTAAAACGTTTGCTAAGTGAGCCGGAACTTTTATTAATGGAGGCGTAATAATAATGGTAGTTGGAGATTTTGCAATTGAAATTGATACTTTAGTTGTGGGTGCAGGCCCTGGTGGCTATGTTGCAGCTATTCGTGCAGCTCAAACTGGACAAAAGGTTACAATCGTTGAAAGAGATGTAGTTGGTGGCGTTTGTTTAAACGTTGGATGTATCCCATCTAAAGCTTTAATTTCAGTTGGTCACCGTTTTGAGCAAGCAAAACATTCAGAAGACATGGGTGTAATTGCAACTGACGTAAAACTTAACTTTGATAAAGTACAAGAATTTAAAAACGGTGTTGTGAAAAAATTAACTGGCGGAGTAGAAGGTCTACTTAAAGGGAATAAAGTTGACATCGTGAAAGGTGAAGCATATTTCGTTGATGCTAACACTGTACGCGTTATTAACGGTGACTCTGCTCAAACATATACATTTAAAAATGCAATTTTAGCAACTGGTTCACGCCCTGTTGAAATTCCAACATTTAAATTCTCTAAACGTGTACTAAACTCTACAGGTGCACTAAACTTAACTGAATTACCAGGTAAATTAGTTGTTATCGGTGGAGGTTATATTGGTACTGAGTTAGGATCTGCTTTTGCAAACTTTGGTAGCGAAGTAACAATCATCGAAGGCGGAAAAGACATTTTAGCTGGTTTCGAAAAACAAATGACTCAAATTGTGAAAAAGGGTCTTAAGAAAAAAGGCGTAACAATTGAAGTTGGTGCTTCAGCAAAAGGTGTTGAAGAAACAGAATCTGGTGTAGTAGTTACTTATGAAGTAAAAGGCGAAGAGAAAAAAGTTGAAGCTGATTACGTATTAGTAACAGTAGGTCGTAAACCAAACACAGATGAGCTTGGTTTAGAACAAATCGGTGTTGAATTCGCTGAACGTGGATTAATTAAAGTTGATAAACAATGCCGTACAAATATTTCTAATATCTATGCAATTGGGGATATCGTTGATGGTCCTCAGCTTGCTCATAAAGCTTCATACGAAGGTAAAGTAGCAGCAGAAGCAATCGCTGGTGAAAAATCAGTTGTTGATTACTTAGCAATCCCAGCTGTATGCTTCACAGATCCAGAAATGGCTACAGTTGGTTACAACGAAGAACAAGCTAAAGCTGAAGGATTAGAAGTAACTGTTGCAAAATTCCCATTTGCAGCAAATGGTCGTGCTCTTGCGTTAAACCAAACAGAAGGCTTTGTTAAACTTGTTGCACGTAAAGAAGATGGTCTGCTTGTAGGTGCACAAATTATCGGTGCTGGCGCTTCTGACATGATTTCTGAGTTATGTTTAGCAATTGAAGGCGGTATGACAGCTGAAGATATCGCTCTTACAATTCACCCTCACCCAACATTAGGTGAAATTACAATGGAAACTGCAGAAGTATTACTTGGCAACCCAATCCATATCATTTCTAAATAATTTTAATGTAGCACGTAGATTTTTCGCTTAATGCGCAAAAATTTGCGTGTTTTTATATTATGCAGACTCTGTTTGTCACTATCTCTATCTTGTTAAATTTTAAGGTTTTAATAGACAGTAATTTTTACTAAGCGTACAATATCGTGTAAGGGGGTGATTGGCAATTTAGGGGAACCTATTGCCTTATGCATGAGAATTATTCGTACAATTGTTCAAATACTTATTTTATACATATTTTATTATATGGGCGTTTTTATTGTCGAGATGACAAATTTGCCATTACCACCGAGTATTGTTGGGTTGTTGCTTTTAGTAGGCTGTCTACAGTTAAAATGGATTAAAGTGGAATACATTCAAGATGGTGCAGGTTTCTTAATAGGATTCATGACACTATTTTTTATTCCTCCAATGTTAGGAATAATTGATTATCCAGAACTTCTTTCTATTAAAGGAACAATCTTAATTTCAGCTGTATTCATTAGTACGTTGTTTACAATATTCTTCACAGGTATAATTAGTCAAAAAATAGGAATGAAGGAAATGGCAAGGAAAGAGAAAGGGGAAAGGGGTGAGGATGCTTTTGAAAGCAATCATCTTCATCATTAGTACAGTTATAGTCTTTTACCTTATGAGTTTAATACATAAAAGATATAGCTATCCTTATTTATTACCGATATTAACTTCTACTATTATTTTAATCGCAGCATTGCTTATGTTAGATATACCTTATGGGGATTATATGGAGGGTGGCAAGTATATACAACACCTATTAGGTCCTGCTGTTGTTAGTTTGGCTTACCCGTTATATAATCAACGTCATTTAGTTGTAAAATATAAATATACAATTATCTCAGGTATTTTTATAGCGATGATTAGTGGGTTAATTAGTATCTTTCTAATGTTAGTATTATTTAAATTAGATGATTCATATATTTTAACTGCATTACCAAAATCACTAACTACCCCTGTAGCGATGCAGGTAAGTGAAACGATTAATGGAATTCCACCTTTAACAGCTGTCCTTGTTATGATTGCTGGCTTTGCAGGCGCTTTGTTTGGGCCATTTGTATATAAAATAGGGAAAATCACTTCTCCTATTAGTAGAGGGATTTCAATGGGCAGCGCAAGTCATGGAGTTGGAATATCAAAATTAAAAGACTTTGGTGAGGAAGATTTATCGATTGGATCACTTTCCATGGGGTTAAGCGCGGTTGTTGGTGCAGTATTATGCCCTATTTTTGTGTTAATTTTCTTTTAGATGATTAAGGGCAGTATGATTCCTAGGCAGGATAAGTTGCTTTGAACTATGAGTTAGCACTTTTGGACAATTCATCTTCTACGCCTATAAAACGCTTGTCAGAAGTCTCCTGTGCCTTAAGCGTGCACTACTGTTCTAATATATCTAGCTCTGCGGTTGCTTGGCTCACTCTTCACTTCTCTCCTCCGTGAAGGCAAAAGCACCTCCATGTCGTATCCTCGAGGACGTATCAAGAATGGAGCGAGCCTGCTCTATTTTTCTAAATAAAAAGCATTCTAGTCGATTCGAACTAGAATGCTTTATTTTTTATAATATAAAATTGCGTAAATTAGTATAGCCATTAGTATATAGGTTTTCGTTCTTTTATGACACGAATCGTCTTTAATGAACGGTCTTCAGGTCCTTGTACAGGTAAACCTGCTTCTATATTCATCTTAATATAATCAATGTTCCCTTGATCTATTATTTCCCCGGGAATGAAAATTGGAATTCCAGGAGGGTATACCATAATAAATTCTGCGCAAATATACCCAGCTGCTTCTTCAAAAGGTATGACTTCTGTACTAGCGTAAAAAGCATCTCTCGGCGACATCGCAAGGGCCGGAATTTCTGGAACATTTACATTTGTTTCTTTTACTGTTGCTTCAGATTCAAATGCAAGTGACATTCTTTGCAGTGCATTTACAAGTAGATTGATTTCCTTTTTCGTATCTCCTAAAGTTATTAAACAAAGGATGTTGTAAAGGTCTGACAATTCTACTTCAATGTTTGCATTATGTCGGAGCCATTCTTCTGCTTGGTGACCAGTAATACCTAGGTCTTTCACACTTATTAGAAGTTTTGTTGGATCCATATCAAAAGTGGCTGATGAATGAAGTTTTTCTCTTCCAGCAACTTTTAAATGTGGTATTTTGTTAATACGTTTTCTTGCATCTTTCGCAAGACGAATTGCATTATCTATTAAATCATATCCATGTACAGCTAATTGACGTCTAGCAGTATCTAATGATGCTAATAGTGGATAGGATGTTGAAGTTGTCGTTAACATTGATAAAACAGATTGGGCACGGTTAACAGAAACTATACCTTCACGTACATTTAAAACGGAGCTTCCTGTCATAGAACCACCTAGTTTGTGAACGCTCGTTGCAGCCATATCTGCTCCTGCTTCCATTGCTGAGATAGGCATTTCATCGTGGAATTTTATATGAACCCCATGTGCCTCATCCACAATTACAGGAATATTGTGTGCATGTACAATATCAACAATTCGTTTTAAGTCAGTAGCAAAGCCAAAATAAGTTGGGTTAATAACAAGCATTGCCTTTGCATCTGGGTATGTCTTTAAAGCTTTTTCTACAGATTCTGCAGAAATACCGTGAGCGATACCATATTCTTCATCCACTTCAGGATGGATGAAAATAGGAATTGCGCCAGCCAAAACAATTGCAGACATTGTTGATTTATGAACATTCCGTGGTACCAATATTTTATCGCCTGGACCGACGACTGTTAAAATCATGGCCATTATAGCGCCACTAGTACCTTGAACGGAGAAAAATGTATGGTCAGCACCAAAAGCTTCCGCAGCTAAATCTTGCGCTTCTTTAATTGCGCCTTTTGGTGAGTGTAAATCGTCTAGTGGAGCAATATTTATTAAATCAATTGATAAAACGTTGTCGCCGACGAACTCGCGAAACGCAGGATCCATTCCTTGTCCTTTTTTATGTCCTGGAATGTGAAATTGTATTGGATGTCGATTTCGATGTTTGAGTAATACGTCGAACAATGGAGTCTCTAACTGTGACAACGCAGGTACCACCTCACTTATATGGAAATTAGAAAACAAAATGAATTATAGCACCTATTGAAGTTTATTACTACATTAAATTAAAGGAAATTTTCATAAATTAGCGAAAGAAATTAATAGAATTGAAAAAGGGGATGAAAATATGGAATGGAAAACAAAAGTAACTGAACTTTTAAATATTCAATATCCTATCATACAGGGAGGTTTAGCTTATTTAGCTTACTCAGAGTTAGCTGCTGCTGTTTCAAAGGCAGGTGGGTTAGGACAAATAACAGCAATGACTTTAAAATCCCCTCAGTTATTAAGAGAAGAGATTAAAAAGGTTAGGGAAATAACTAATCAACCTTTTGGCGTAAACTTTGCTATTGGCATATATGGCAAAGGTTATGAAGAAATGTTAAACGTAGTAATAGAAGAAAATGTCCCCGTTGTTTCAATAACAGGTGGTAACCCGGCGCCTATTATTGAAAGGTTAGAGGGAACGAACATTAAAAAGCTAGTTCTCGTTGCAGCAAAAAGACAAGCACAAAAAGCAGAAAGTCTTGGGGCCGATGCTGTCATGGTTGTCGGACAAGAAGGTGGAGGACATATCGGAAAGGATGATGTCAGCACTATGGTTCTTGTGCCACAAGTGGTAGATAGTGTTTCGATCCCAGTTATTGCTTCAGGTGGGATAGGTGATGGCCGTGGATGGATGGCAGCTCATGCATTAGGAGCTGAAGGGATTGAAATGGGCACTCGTTTTATTGCAACGAAGGAATGTGTTCATGCTTCTGAAACATATAAAAATGCTCTAATTAATAGTACAGAATTGGATACAACAGTTATTAAGCGATCATTAGGTACTCCTGGACGGGTGCTTCGAAATGAATTCACAGAAAAAATATTAAAAATAGAAGAAGTTTCACCAAGTTATGACGCTTTAAAAGATTATATTAGTGGAACAGCAAATAAAAAATACGTATATGATGGCGATGAAACAGCAGGCTATGGATGGGCTGGACAAGTAACGGGAATGATTAAAGATATACCGTCTGTTGAAGAGTTAATTAATCGAATGGTTGCAGAAGCAAAAGAAATCAGGATAAAATGGGGTCACTAAATAAAGGAGCGATTTATAAATAATGGAATACTCATATCCAATTTTACCAGATTGGTCTACACAAGAAATTGTAGATGTTATTAAATTTTTTGAAGGTATAGAACATGCTTATGAAAAAGGAATAAAACGTGAAGACATGCTCGCAAGATATCGCCGTTTTAAAGAAATTGTACCTTCTAAGGGTGAGGAAAAAACTTTATTCCGAGAATTTGAAGAGGTAAGCAATTACGTTAGCTATCAAGTGATAAAAAAAACAAAGGAATTGGACAATGGTCAAATTGTTCAAATGAGATAATATAAAAAAATCGTTTTGCAACGAAATTTCGAATGCAAAACGATTTTTTTTACTTTAATTGGAATATTTGTTTGTCAATAATTATTATTAAATAAAAATTTTAAAAAACAACAAATTAACAGTAGAAATATGTAATGTTTGGTTGTATTTTGTGCATATTAATTATACAACACACAAAAAGATAGTAAAAATTTGCAACACATACCATCTAAAAATTAAAAAGATGCAGAGAAATACAACCAAATGTGAATTATCAAATGTTATTTACCAGTTGCAATTTTATAAATAGGTAATAGCGTTTCAAATGTTTCTTCTGCAAGTAGTAAAAAAGCTTCAGATGAGAGTTTGGTAGCTTCTTCACGAGAAATGTGACGTCCAACTAAAAATTCTGCTTTTTTTACGTTACGTAATCGAGTTAGCATCTGCTCAAGTTGCCCATCACGCCCAGAGATTAGAGAAATTGCGTCTTGTGACATATGATCACCTGAAATAATAAAGTCATCGGGCAGTTGATTAAAAATATTCATATTTTCTAATAATCGTTCTGCCATTTGGGATTTTTGAGGTACTTCGTAAATAATTGCAAAAATTATGAATAAATGTGTATTCCAAAGTCCAATTTGAAAATGAGGAAGCGATTTATATCCACGTTTATATGGAGCAAATGCAACCCACGAATCTTTAGGAGGATTTACAGTTCTTCTAGCATGTTTAGCAATATGCGGAAAGAATTCATCTCCAGTATTTACACTAAAGAAATTTGCAAATTTTTCTCCTAATAATTGAAATTTTGGTCGAACAACTGTCGATAATGCATCCATACGTTGCTCTAAACCGTCAATTTCAAAAACTTCAAAGTCTTTATTTGTCCAGTTAATTGTATTCATTTATTTTAGCTCCCGTCTTTAGATTACATGTTTATTTTAACTGTTTTTTGGGAAAAATCTTGTAACAAACCATTCATGAGACAAAAATTTTCTAAAAATGAAAGGGAAGTGAATCATTATGAAACAGATGATTAAAATTATACGTAAAGTTGATATTGAAAAGCAATATGAACAGGTTTTACGTTTAGAACTGGATTATGAACTCGCTTCGTTATATGCTGCAATGCAAGAAAAAGATGCAAAAGAAATGGAAAAGAGCAAAAAACGTCTTAAAGAGATTCAGGACGAATTAGACGGTCTCCACGCATATGTATAAAATTTTCGCAATTATTTAAAAAATCACTTGCACCGATATCGGTTAGCAAGTGATTTTTGTTATAATCAAATTAAGGGTTAACTTTAAACAACTACATTTTGGGTAAAGTGGATCGATGTTTGTTATATGAGGTGGGGGATTTATGGATTTAAAACTAGTAGATAAATTTGCAAAGGATATGATTTTCGAAGCAGGTAAAAAAATTCGCCAAGCGTTTTCGTATGATTTGAAAATTGAAACAAAATCTGGCGCAAATGATTTAGTAACAAATGTAGATCGAGAGACAGAAATTTTCTTTATCGAGAAAATAAAGGAATTCGATGCGACACATAAAGTGCTAGGTGAGGAAGGGATGGGGGAGAAAGTACATTCCCTAGAAGGTCCAGTATGGATTATCGACCCTATTGATGGCACAATGAATTTTGTTAAACAACATCGGCATTTTTTTATTACAATCGGATTTTATGTTGATGGTGTTGGAAAATTAGGGTACATATTTGACGTAATGAGAGAGGATTTATTTTGTGCAATTGCTGGTGAAGGGGCATGGTATAACGGTTCTCAATTACGAAAACTACAACCTTTAACAATTGAAGAAGCAGTGATTGGCATAAATGCAAGCTGGGTGACGCCAAACAATCATATTAATCACGAAAAAATCATTGACTTAGTTCATACAGTTAGAGGCACGCGTTCATATGGTTCAGCGGCAATGGAAATCGCATTTGTTGTAAGTGGGAAACTAGATGCATACATTTCTATGCGCTTAGCACCTTGGGATATCGGTGGAGGTATTGTCATTGCGAATGAAGTTGGAGCAATTGCAACGAATTTAAATGGTCTAGAGTGCGATCTTTTATTTGCAGATACATTTATTATCGCTAATCCTTACATTCACCAAAAAATCATTGAAGATTATATAGAAGAAAAATAAGTAATCCGCAGCTGCTTTAGTTGACTTGAAGCATCTGCGGATATTTTTACGAATTTATCGTATTAACTTGTGGAATGATAAGTATACAAGTTCATTTTTTCCTTAACAACCTGGGAATCTACAATAAACCCTGTTCCCTGAATTTACGCTTCATTTTAAAGCCCGTCATCATAACAGCACATAACGCAATAATTCCTACGATAACAGCAATAATTGATTTGAGCGCAATTGCATATCCGATAGAAATCATGGATAACATAGCGGCTACTGCAAAAATAAACATCACCATTTTTGCTCGATTCATGAGATTATGCCTCCTTATATATGTCGAAAATCATAAAGTTTATATAATATTGTTGAATTGTTAATATATGAAAAAGACATAAGTCTCTTCTTGTGCTATAATAACACAGTTAATCTTATGAAAAAAGAATATGGAGTGGAATAATGACAAAGTTACGCGAAGATTTACGAAATATCGCAATTATCGCCCACGTTGACCATGGGAAAACGACATTAGTTGACCAATTGTTAAAACAATCAGGTACTTTTCGTTCAAATGAACATGTAGAAGAACGTGCAATGGACTCAAATGATATAGAACGTGAACGCGGGATTACAATCCTTGCGAAAAATACAGCTGTAAACTACAACGGTACACGTATCAACATCCTAGATACACCAGGACATGCTGACTTCGGTGGAGAAGTAGAGCGTATTTTAAAAATGGTTGATGGTGTTTTATTAGTAGTTGATGCATATGAAGGGTGTATGCCACAAACTCGTTTCGTACTGAAAAAAGCACTAGAACAAAAATTAACGCCAATTGTGGTTGTTAACAAAGTCGATAAAGATTCAGCTCGTCCTGAAGAAGTTGTTGACGAAGTTCTTGATTTATTAATTGAATTAGGAGCAGACGAAGAACAATTAGAATTCCCAGTTGTTTATGCTTCGGGTGTAAATGGTACGGCTTCTCTAGATTCAGACCCATCTAAGCAAGAAGAAAACATGCAATGTCTTTTTGAAAAAATTATTGAAGCAATTCCAGCACCGCAAGATACACGCGAAGAACCATTACAATTCCAAGTTGCATTACTTGATTATAATGACTTCGTAGGTCGTATTGGAATTGGACGCGTGTTCCGCGGCACAATTCATGTAGGTCAACAAGTAGCTTTAATGAAACTTGATGGCTCTGTGAAAAACTTCCGTGTAACAAAATTATTTGGATTCTTCGGTTTAAAACGTGAGGAAATTCAAGAAGCATATGCTGGAGATTTAGTTGCAGTCTCTGGTATGGAAGAAATCAATGTTGGTGAAACAGTTTGTCCTGTTGACCATCAAGAAGCGTTAACACCATTACGTATTGATGAGCCGACACTACAAATGACTTTCGTAGTAAATAATTCACCTTTTGCTGGTCGTGAAGGAAAATGGATTACTTCAAGAAAAATTGAAGAACGTCTTCGCTCACAACTCCAAACAGACGTATCTCTACGTGTAGAAGATACAGATTCTCCAGATGCTTGGATCGTATCAGGCCGTGGAGAACTACATTTATCGATTTTAATTGAAAATATGCGTCGTGAAGGATACGAATTACAAGTATCAAAACCACAAGTTATTATTCGTGAAATTGACGGTGTAAAATGTGAACCAATCGAGCGTGTACAAATCGATGTGCCAGAAGAATCAGTGGGATCAGTAATTGAATCTCTTGGTAACCGTAAAGGCGAAATGTTAGACATGATCAATGAAGGAAATGGACAAGTTCGTCTAATTTTCATGGTTCCTGCTCGTGGTCTAATCGGATACACAACAGAATTCATGTCATTAACAAAAGGGTTTGGTATTATTAACCATACTTTCGATTCTTACCAACCAGTAGTAGCAGGACGTGTAGGTGGCCGTCACCAAGGTGCCCTAGTATCGATGGAAACAGGTAAAGCTTCTACTTATGGGATGATGCAAATTGAGGACCGTGGTACACTATTTGTTGAGCCAGGTACTGAAATTTATGAAGGTATGATCGTTGGTGAAAATAACCGTGATAACGATATTACCGTGAATATTACGAAAACAAAACAAAAAACAAACGTACGTTCAGCTACTAAAGATCAAACAAACGTAATTAAACGTCCGAAGATCTTAACGCTTGAAGAAGCATTAGAATTCTTAGATGATGATGAATATTTAGAAGTAACACCAGAATCAATTCGTTTACGTAAACAAATTTTAGATAAAAACGAACGTGAAAAATTAGCTAAGAAAAAGAAATACGCTGAACAGTAATTGCAAGAGTTGTTGTGGGGAAATGATGAAAGGTGTTGTGGAAGATGAACTTGTATAGCACATTAAACTTTATTCAAGCATCTGTACCTACGAACGCGAAGGATAATGAACTTGTGTTCGGTCGAATGGCAGGCATAACTCGATATTTATACGAAAATTTACCAAGCTATGAAGTTGCGGGCTATGTTGTATTTTTTTTAGTGTTTGTTTTATCTGCAATTGTCTTTAAACTTGGCTTTGCAAAAAACGATTTAACACTAGTAAAAAATATCATTATTTATATTTTCCTATTTGTAGGATGTATTGTCCTAACATTTTTAGCTTTATTCCTTCCAATGATTGAAGGGCTGATTGTTGCAGCATTAATATTAATTATTTATAAAACAAGATTATGGCGTGAAAAACGGGAACAAAAAAGCGCTAGCTAATCAATTAATTTAGCCGATCTCAACTTGAGGTCGGTTTTTTTATGTAATGAAAAATATTCCATTAAAATTAAAAAAGAAGGTACGTGGCTTTTCAGAGCAGGATAACGTTCTCCACTTTTCTAGGTATTCACACATTTTTCGACAAACGCATAATCTACTCTAGATGAAAAAGTACGATTTTAAGGAGGATAGGCATTGAAGAAGTGGGTGAAGTCTAGTTTCTTAGTGGTTTTGGCGTGTTTCGGTGTGATTTTACTCGCAGCATGTGGTGATAAAGAGGAGCTTCAAGATGTGAAAATTGGTGAAGTTACTCGTTCTATTTTCTATGCACCTCAATATGTAGCAATCACACAAGGCTTCTTTGAGGAAGAAGGTTTAAATGTTGAATTATCTACCATTGCGGGTGGGGATAAAACAATGACAGCATTACTTTCAGATGGAATTGATATCGCTCTTGTTGGTTCTGAAACATCCATTTATGTATCTGCTCAAGGTGCAAATGACCCAATAAAGAACTTTGCACAATTAACACAAACTGATGGAACGTTTTTAGTGTCCCGCGAGAAAATCGATAATTTCACATGGGATATGTTAAAAGGATCCACATTCCTTGGTCAACGTAAAGGTGGAATGCCGCAAATGGCCGGCGAATTTGTTCTAAAAAAACATGGGATAGATCCACATGCTGATTTAGAGTTAATTCAAAATATCGATTTTGCTAATATCTCAACAGCCTTTGCATCAGGAACTGGTGATTATGTACAATTGTTTGAACCAACTGCAAGTATTTTTGAAAAAGAGGGCATCGGTCATATAATTGCCTCTTTTGGAGAAGAGTCAGGTCATTTACCGTATACAGTATTTATGGCGAAAGATAGTTATATGAATGAAAATCCAGAAGTGATAGAGAAGTTCACACGTGCAATCCATAAAGCTCAAGATTTTGTCTATGAAAAATCTGCTGAAGAAGTGGCAAAAGCCATCTCACCTTTCTTTGAAGACACAGATCTCGAATTAATTGCAACAGTTGTTGAAAGATATCGTTCACAGGAATCATTTGCTAAAGATCCAATATTAGATGAAGAAGAATGGAACAACTTACAAAACATTATGGATGAAGCAGGGGAACTACCTAAACGTATGGATTATAACGAATTAGTGGATACAACCTTTGCAGAAGAGGTTTCGAAGTAAATGAACTTCTTAAATGTTAGCAAAGTACACCATACGTATTTCTCAAAAGAAGCAGCAACAGAAGCGTTACAAGATATTAATTTATCAATTAACAAAGGTGAATTTGTTTCATTTATTGGCCCGAGTGGATGTGGAAAAACGACACTTCTTTCAATTATTGCTGGATTGTTTCAACCTACATTAGGTACCGTGAAAATCGAGGGTCAAGATGTCTTTGAGAATGATGACCTCTCAATTGGTTACATGCTTCAACAAGATTACCTCTTTCCTTGGAAAACGATTGAGGAGAATATAACTTTAGGATTGAAACTGTTAAAAAAAGAAAACCATTCTATTGCTTCTAAGCTATTAAAAGATGTTGGGTTACCACCAGTAGAAAAGAAATACCCGAGAGAACTATCAGGTGGGATGAGACAACGGGTTGCTCTTGCAAGGACTCTTGCAGTTAATCCGAAAATATTACTACTTGATGAGCCGTTTTCTGCACTTGATTATCAATCAAAATTAAAACTAGAAGACTTAGTATCAGAAATGTTAAAAGAATATAATAAGACGGCTATTCTAGTAACTCATGATCTTGGGGAAGCGATTGCTATGAGTGATCGAATATTCTTGTTTTCGCCAAGACCAGGTAGACTTTATAAAACCTTCGAAGTACCTGAAGAAATAAGAAATTTAACTCCATTTGAAGCGCGCGGACATTCAAGTTATTCATCGCTTTTCCAGCTGATTTGGAAGGAGCTAGAAAGCCTTGAACAATAATAAATTACATCAACAGTTTATCGCGTCTCTTGTCAAAGAAAAAAGGTGGGTTCGATTTTATCAACTATTAATCTTAATTGCATTTTTCTCTCTATGGGAAATTGCTTCTAGTAATCGATGGATTGACCCATTAATTTTCAGTTCACCATCTAAAGTATATACACTATTTATTGATAATATTGCGGATGGTACTTTATTCACACACATTAGCTATACATTATTTGAAACTGTCTTAGGGTTTATTATCGGGACGTTACTTGGAACAATTTTAGCTGCAATCTTGTGGTGGTCGCCTTTTTTATCAAAGGTACTGGATCCGTATTTAGTAATACTAAATGCAATGCCTAAAGTGGCTTTAGGTCCAATCTTAATAGTAGCAATGGGTCCAGGTATGGGTTCGATTATTACAATGGGTGCAATAATATCCGTCATAATATCAACAATCGTTATTTATACATCTTTTAAAAATGTAGATGCAAACTATCTAAAAGTGTTACAAACTTTTAATGCAACTCGACTACAAATGTTTAAAGAAGCCATATTACCTGCATCCTTTCCAACAATTATTTCTACTCTAAAGGTAAATGTAGGTTTGTCTTGGGTCGGGGTTATTGTAGGAGAGTTTCTCGTTTCATCAAAAGGACTTGGTTATTTAATTATTTATGGATTCCAAGTGTTTAATTTCAATTTAGTGTTAATGTCGTTACTCATCATTGCCGTATTTGCAACCATTATGTATCAATTAGTGGAATTACTAGAGAAAAAATTAATAAAAAACGAATAATATAAAAATCCTTGAACTTTTATTTAAGAAGTTCAAGGATTTTTGTTTCCTAATTAATGAATTTAGTTAGAAATCCTCATCAATTGGCGAAGATGTTCGGAACAATCGAAAATTTCCAGTAGCTAGACGCTGTTCGGTTTTTAATGTAATTCGATCACGACATTGTTCACACATATATGTATGAATGGGACGATTTCGAAGTTTTTTTGCTAAAGGAGCGTCGTCGTCTAAATTATTTACTGAGTCACATATGACACATTTTACTCGCATCACAACTCCTCCAATCTATTCAACACGAATAGCAGATACATTTTTGATTGGATTATCAATATTAGAGCCATCAGAGAATAGAACGTGAACTGGCCCTCCATCAGTAATTGGTTTTCCATCTTGACTATACTTAAAAATAAGGGTATTCGCTTCTTCAATAGAGAAGGAATGTTCCTGACCATCTTTAAGTTCTAAGATAACACGCTCAGCATCACTTGTGATTTCAGCATTTTTTAGGAAATGTTTAATTTCCATACCAAAAGTACCTGTTTTCATTCCTTGGCGATCGAATTTTCGCTCGGTTTTTAATGTCGGTGGGAAAGTAGCGCCTTCCATAATTTCTCTGGACCAGTGAGCACCAGCTTTCTTTAAATAATCTAATTCTTCATCAACTTCTTCTGGGCGGTCGGTAAAATATGTGTTTAAATCTAATCTGCGGTCATCAAAAATCCATACAGTAGGATCGATCGTAATAGAATATTTAACTAATCCTTTAATAGGTATAATATTTTCCATTTTATTGCTCCCCCTAATCTATATACATAAATAGTATACCGCTTCTTGATATATTTAATAAAGAAATATAATCAAGTTTGGTGTTTTCATATGTATAGACTTGCAATTTTAATCACTAAAAGATAAACTTTATTAAGATAGAATAGAAGAAATATCAAATGATGGGGGCGTCCTCATGGATACGAAAAACCAAGCTTCCTACCAGGAAAGAGCTTTAGAGTTACTGTTATCGGATGCAGACAAAATTGCACGTTTAATAAAAGTTCAAATGGATCATTTAACAATGCCATCTTGTCCTTTATATGAAGAAGTATTAGATACTCAAATGTTTGGCTTATCACGTGAAATAGATTTTGCAGTTAAGCTAGGTTTACTTGATCGTGATCGTGGGAAAGAGATTCTTGATACATTAGAAAAAGAACTTTCATTATTACACGAAGCATATACAAACAAATAATAAAAAACTCAAACGCGTTTGGCGATTTGAGTTTTTTTTCTAAAATGGAGTTTTTACAATGAGAAAATATATAGCCTATTATGTAAGAAATTTTGATTATCCTTTATTTTTCACTTATATCTTTTTGTGTATATTTGGTTTGGTAATGATTTATAGTTCGAGTATAATTGTTAGTTTTGACAAAGATGGGACGGCTGACTTTTACTTTCGAAAACAGATAACAAATCTTTTAGTAGCATCTGTATTCTTTATTGTGGGTGCATTTTTCCCCTATAAACACTTTAGTAGTAAAAGACTAATGAAAATACTGTTATTTATCACTTTATTTTTATTCTTCTGGCTGTTAATCGACGGTAGTGAAGCTGGTGGGGCCAGAAGTTGGATTGATGTGTTTGGTATTACAATGTTCCAGCCTTCTGAATTTGCTAAACTGTTCATTATTATATATTTTGCAGGGGCCTTTTACCGCAAAAGTTTAAATAACCCAATGGAAAATTTAGAACCGAATAACATTGTATATCCAATAATAGTCTGGCTTGTTATTGTCTCATTTATTGCTACTGAAACAGATTTAGGCGCGATGTTAATTATTTCTGGTATTGCAGTGGCGGTTATTGCAGCTAGTGGTATACACATTAAAAAATTTATGAAGTTTTTAGTTGTTCTTGTCGTTTTTGGTTCGGCAATAATAGGAGCTGCTATACTCATTAAAGGTGACGAATTTTTAACACAAAACCGAATAGGTAGGATTAAGGCATTTTTAAATCCTTTCGAATATGAAACTGGTTCGAGTTATCAAATTATCAACGGTTATATCGCAATCGGATCAGGTGGACTAGAAGGTGTAGGTTTAGGACAATCCGTTCAAAAATTAGGCTATTTACCAGAACCTCAAAATGACTTTATTATGGCAATCATTGCTGAGGAATTAGGTATATTAGGTGTCATTATCGTATTAGGCGGCTTAGGATTTATTGTTTTCAGAGGGTTAATGATTGCTCTTAAAACGAAAGATCCTCTTGCTAGAATGCTAGCTTCTGGAATTGCTAGTTGGATTGCCATTCAAACTTTTGTAAACATAGGGGGATTATCGGGACTTATCCCGTTAACCGGTGTTACGCTACCTTTTATTAGTTATGGCGGAACATCTATATTACTTTTATCCATTGCTATGGGAATATTAATTAATATTTCTATGTATGTAAAACTAGAGCAGAGGAAAATCAAGGGGGACTAGTGTTGAGAAACATTCGTAAAATTTTAGTGGCAAACCGTGGTGAAATTGCGATTCGACTTTTCCGCGCATGCAATGAATTAAAACTTGAAACAGTTGCGATTTATTCAAGGGAAGACCAAGCTTCTTTCCATCGTTATAAAGCCGATGAAGCTTATATCGTAGGTGTTGGGAAAAAACCAATCGATGCCTATTTAGATATCGAGGGAATTATTGCGATTGCGAAACATGCAGAGGTAGATGCGATTCACCCAGGTTACGGTTTCTTATCCGAAAACGTTGAATTTGCTCGACGTTGTGAAGAAGAAGGCATTATCTTTATCGGACCAACTTCAGCACATTTAGACATGTTTGGCGATAAGGTAAAAGCCCGTGAACAAGCAATTGCCGCGAATATTCCAGTTATTCCTGGTAGCGATGGTCCTGTTGCTTCAGTAGAAGAAGTCGCTCAATTTGGTGCAAAAGTTGGCTATCCACTGATGATAAAAGCATCTCTTGGTGGTGGCGGACGAGGCATGCGTTTAGTTCATTCCGAAGATGAGCTAGCTTCAGCCTATGAGCGTGCCAAATCAGAAGCAAAAGCGGCATTTGGCTCTGACGAAGTTTACGTTGAAAAAGCAATTATTAAACCAAAACATATTGAAGTTCAAATTTTAGGGGATGCTTCTGGCAATATTGTTCACCTTTATGAACGAGATTGTTCCATTCAAAGAAGACATCAAAAAGTTGTGGAAATTGCACCATCTAATTCCATTTCACAAGATTTACGTAATCGAATTTGCCAAGCTGCTGTTCAGTTAATGGAAAATGTAGGTTATATCAATGCAGGTACGGTGGAATTTTTAGTATCAGGCGATGAGTTTTACTTTATTGAAGTAAATCCGAGAATTCAGGTAGAACATACCATTACAGAAATGATTACAGGAATCGACATTGTTCATGCACAAATTAAAATTGCAGAAGGACACCCACTTCACTCAGAGGAAGTTGGCATTCCGGAACAGAGTAAAATCCCATTATTCGGTTATGCGATTCAATCTCGTGTCACAACAGAAGATCCTGCTAACAACTTCATGCCAGATACCGGGAAGTTAATGGTATACCGTTCAAGCGGTGGTTTTGGTGTTCGTTTAGATGCCGGAAATGGCTTCCAAGGGGCCGTTGTGACTCCTCATTATGACTCGTTGCTCGTGAAAATCTCAACATGGGGCATGACGTTCCGTGAAGCGGCAGCGAAAATGGATCGAAACTTACGTGAGTTCCGTATTCGTGGTGTGAAAACGAACATTCCGTTTTTAGAGAACGTTGTATTGCATGAAAAATTTATTACGGGTGAATTTGATACAAGTTTCATAGACTCAACACCAGAACTATTTAATTTCCCAGTACGAAAAGATAGAGGTACAAAACTATTAAACTATATTGGGAATGTTACATTAAACGGTTTCCCAGGTGTTGAAAAGAAAGCGAAACCAATTTTAGTTCAACCAAATAAACCGAAAATTGATTTAAATACGGAAATTCCAGCAGGGACGAAACAAATTTTAGATGCGCGTGGAGCAGATGGATTAGTAGATTGGATTAAGGAACAGCAAGATGTCTTATTAACGGATACAACATTCCGTGATGCACACCAATCACTTCTTGCAACACGAGTTCGTTCTCAAGATATGTTCCAAATTGCCGATTACAATGCGAGAATGTTAAATGACTTCTTCTCCTTTGAACTATGGGGTGGAGCAACGTTTGACGTAGCTTATCGTTTCTTAAAAGAAAATCCATGGGCACGACTTGAGAAACTTCGTGAACAAATGCCAAATGTATTGTTCCAAATGCTTTTACGTGGTGCAAATGCAGTTGGCTATACAAACTATCCAGATAATTTAATTCGTGAGTTTATTAAAGAATCAGCCCAAACTGGAATCGATGTTTTCAGAATTTTCGATAGTTTAAACTGGATTAAAGGAATGGAAGTAGCCATTGATGAAGTGCGCCAAACACGAAAAATCGCAGAAGCGGCGATCTGTTATACTGGAGACATTTTAGATGACTCTCGAGGAAAGTATACTGTGCAATATTACAAAGATATGGCGAAAGCATTAGAAGCTAGCGGCGCGCATATTTTAGCGATTAAAGATATGGCAGGGCTTTTAAAACCAGAAGCAGCATATAGATTAGTATCGGAATTAAAAGAAGCGACAAATCTACCAATTCATTTGCATACCCATGATACAAGTGGAAACGGCATTTACACGTATGCCAAAGCTATTGAAGCGGGTGTCGATATTATTGATACCGCGTTAGGAGCGATGTCTGGTTTAACATCTCAGCCGAGTGCCAACTCATTATATTACGCAATGAAGGGCAATAAACGCCAAGTAAGAGCGAATATCGAGGCATTAGAACAATTATCTTATTACTGGGAAGATGTACGCAAATTTTACAGTGACTTTGAAAGCGGCATGAAGAGCCCTCATTCTGAAATATATGTACACGAAATGCCAGGGGGTCAATATAGTAACCTTCAACAACAAGCGAAAGCAGTTGGTTTAGGTGATCGCTGGGATGAAGTGAAGAAAATGTACTCGACAGTAAATATGTTATTTGGGGATATCGTTAAAGTAACACCATCCTCAAAAGTTGTAGGGGACATGGCATTATTTATGGTGCAAAATGATTTGAACGAAGAAAATATTTATACGCGTGGCATAAACATCGACTTCCCAGATTCAGTTGTGGAGTTGTTCCAAGGCTATTTAGGGCAAATTCCGGGTGGATTCCCAAAAGAGTTACAAAAGGTCATCTTAAAGAAACGTGAAGCTATCACGGTTCGTCCTGGTGAATTATTAGAACCTGTGAATTTCAAAAAACTCGAGGAAACACTAAAGGAAAAATTTGGACGCCCTGTATCAAATCAAGATGTACTAGCGTATGCGTTATATCCAAAAGTGTTTGAAGAATATATGCAAGCTACAGAATCATTCGGGGACATTTCAGTTTTAGATACACCAACCTTCTTATATGGGCTAAAACTTGGGGAAGAAATTGAAGTGGAGATTGAAAAAGGAAAAACGTTAATTGTGAAGCTGGTATCCATTGGGGAGCCACAACATGACGGCACACGTGTCATTTACTTCGAATTTAACGGTCAATCTCGAGAAGTAGTCATTCAAGATTTAACGGTGGAAGTGGACGGCAACATCGCGTTAAAAGCCGATCCAAGTAATCCAAACCAAATTGGTGCAACAATGCCAGGTACGGTATTAAAAGTTGTCGTTTCTAAGGGTAGCCCAGTTAAACGTGGCGATTACTTATTAATCACAGAAGCGATGAAAATGGAGACAACTGTTCAGGCACCAAAAGATGGTGTTGTAAAAGAAGTCTATGCTTCAGCAGGAGATGCCATTTCAACAGGTGATCTATTAATAGAGTTAGAATAATAAAAAGGGAAGTGGGCAATTTGCCGCACTTCCCTTTTTATTATTTAGATTTTCTTTCGTTTAATCCACTTCGATAATTGAGCATGATCATATAACAGAACAATCCAAACAGTAATGTAATAAACAATGAATGGAGTAAAGAAACCATTATGTTTAATTTAGTAAAGATACTTAGCATTCCTGTTAGTGATTGTAAAATGATAATGATGAAGGAGATAATCCATCCCCAATATATTACACGTTGATTTTTATAATGTTTAATTGCATGTATCATTATGTATGTAATCCATACAAAAATTAAAAGAACAGCAAATCGGTGTCCCATTTGTACCCACTCATACATATTACTTGGTAGTGCAATTCCATTTGTATTATTACAAAGTGGCCAATCTGGACAAACTAAACTAGATTGTGTATGGCGCACTAAAGCACCTGAATAAACAACGATGTAAGAATATAACGTTACACCTACTGTATGCCATTTTAACTTTTTGTCGATAAATACTTTGTCAGCATCAAATTTTGTATCAACTTCAAACACAATCATTGATAATAATAAAACTGATGCGAAAGATATTAATGAAATACCAAAATGTAGTGCAAGGATAAAGTCGCCTTGTCCCCATAATACTTGAGCTGCACCAATTAATGCTTGGGCAATTAAGAAGAAGATTGCTAAAAAGCCTAAAAATTTCACTTCGCGCATATGTCCTAAACTACGCCATGTCCAAATAACTAATAAGAGAACCAGTATAGATACTGAACCAGTAACTAAACGATGTGAAAATTCAATCAACACCTCAGTTGTAATTTCTTTTGGAATAAGAGAACCATTACAATCAGGCCAGTTACGCCCACACCCCATACCACTTTCTGTTTTCGTAACGAGTGCTCCTCCTAAAAGAATAAACAACATTCCTAAGGTTGTAGCTAAAGCAATCAATTTTAATAGTATACTTTGCTTTTGTTGCATGATCTTAGCCACCTACTTTTTATCTATAGAACTGTGTATTTTGCGTCCTAACTTTTATTATGATAGCGAATAAAAAGTTAAAAGACAACTTCAAACGGGATATGGGTTACGGGTGGTTTTTGTTTTTCACAAATTGTTCATAAATTCGTGCTTTTACTTTCACAAATCTTTTGTGAAAATGCTTTACTATATATATGTTCTTCTATAATTAGCTAACAGTGGGCAAATTCAGCAAACTTCATCGAAATTTTACTTAATGTCTAGAAATCACAGACAAATTTCGATATAGTTATTGTTAGCGGAATATGCTTACAAAAATGAAAGGGACGAGTAACAATTGGACGTGCTTTAAGCGATGCAGGTGTGGTCAGCTTTATATACTTCAAAAGACTTTCATGCACTTATAAAGATTGGGATTGTAAAATCGAAATTAATTATTGTGTTTCCAACAATTTCTGTTGTTGATAAACGGTTTGATTTTAACTTTACAATAACTCGATTTGATAATTTGTACATTGCTCGGAGCAGCGTTAATTATCGGTGGATCTGGTGCAATGATTAATAACATCGGTTAAGATATCGATCCAATTAATAATCAAAGGAAGTATGCTGATAATATCACGGCAATTTAAGTAACGTACCCATTTGGAATTCTCTTTTGATTTTATTGTAAGTGAAATTTTGTTTTAAACGGCAATTTTGAAAACTGCCGGCATGTGCGGACTTATTTGAATAATAGTAATTAAATTCTATATTCAATATGGGTTAAAAGAAGAGATGTTTTTGATAGTAAGTTGAGAATCCTTTACGAGACTAACTTTTTATGGGTAGTAATGAAACATTTCTGTGTATTGTTTTATGTATAGCAACCACAATATTCAAAAAGCACTTGCTATTTAATAATACATAGAATATCGTGGATAAAAAATACCAATGCTACTACTTGTATTAAAAGGTTAGGGCAAATTAATTAGGATTCCTTGCAATTTGTACTACTATCTATTAGCCGAACTTGTATTTTTACAATCTTTACTGTATTGAATGTAGGGTGGCTACTATTTAAGTTCATAATTTTAACATAAAAGATAGTATAAAAAGGTGATACTATTAATTGTGTTGAAAATGGAATTCCACTTACATTTATAAGAATTCCAATTGAACAAAACACGAAGGTCCTAGTTACACATGTAAATACAACAAAGAAAGAGGGGTTTTATTAAGCTATGATGAAAGGGCTAAAAAAATGGCGTCTGTTTTCGCTATTGGCGGTAATAACAGTATTCCTTTCTGCCTGCAGTGGTGAAGATTATATTTCTACACTAAAACCAGCGGGTGAAGTCGGACAAGATCAGTTTGACTTACTAATTTTCTCTATCTCAATTATGACGTTAGTTGTAGTAGTAGTTTCATTCCTTTATTTATACGCTTTTGCTAAGTTCCGCCGTTCAAAATTAGGCGAGAAACACATGCCAAAACAAGTAGAAGGAAGTCACACTCTAGAAATTATTTGGGCAGTGATTCCAATCGTTTTATTATTAATCTTATCAGTACCAACAATTCTTTCTACTTACAAATTTGCTGATGTAAAAGCAATGGATGAAGTTGATGAAGAAGGAAACAAAACAGCTTTAACAGTTAATGTTACTGCTAAATTATATTGGTGGGAATTTGAATATCCAGAGCAAGGAATTGTTACTGCACAAGAACTTGTAGTTCCTACAGGTGAAAGAGTTTACTTTAACTTAAAAGCTGCTGACGTTAAACACTCATTCTGGATTCCAGCTGTCGGCGGTAAAATGGATAACAACGTAGAAAACGTTAACAAATTCTGGTTAGAGTTTGGTAAAGAATCTGAAGGATTAAAAGACGGTGTATTCTATGGTAAATGTGCTGAGTTATGTGGTCCTTCACATGCATTAATGGATTTCAAAGTTAAAACTGTAGAACGTGCAGAATTTGACGCATGGGTTGCTTCTATGCAAGCTACTGAAGGTCAAACTGCTTCTGTAGATTCAACTGATTTAGGTGAAGCTACATTTGCTCAAAGTTGTTTAGGATGTCACGCAGTTTCAGGTGTAGGATCTACTGGAGCAATGGGTCCAAACTTAGCAACTTTTGCAGATCGTAACCGTGTAGCTGGTATTTTAGAACATAACAAAGAAAACTTAGAAAGCTGGATTGCAAATCCTGAAGAATACAAACCAGGTAACTTAATGACTGGTAAGTACTCAGAATTATCTCCTGAAGAGATTAGTGCAGTTGCAGACTATATTATGAGTTTATCTGTCGAAAAATAATTTGAACTTTAGAAACACTTGAAGGAGGTTAAAGTTGTGAGCTCTGTCGCAGTCTCAAAGAAAAAGGGCTTTGGAGCAGTTTTGTGGGATTATTTAACAACTGTTGACCATAAAAAACTAGGCGTTATGTATTTATTCGCAGGGGTTTTATTCTTTGCTATCGCTGGTTTTGAAGCGCTATTAATGCGTATTCAATTAATGGTTCCAAACAATGATTTTATTTCTGCCGGCCTTTTTAATGAATTATTAACAATGCATGGAACAACAATGCTATTCTTAGCAGCGACTCCATTGCTATTCGGATTTATGAACGCGATTGTACCATTACAAATTGGTGCACGTGACGTAGCATTCCCATTCCTAAACTCATTAGGATTCTGGTTGTTCTTCCTTGGTGCTATTTTCATGCACTTATCATTCTTTATGGGTGGAGCACCTGATGCTGGATGGACTTCTTACGCATCATTATCTTTATATTCACCTGGACATGGTATTGATTTCTATGTATTAGGTTTACAAATTTCTGGTGCTGGTACGTTAATTTCTGGTATTAACTTCATCGTAACAATTATTACAATGCGTGCACCTGGTATGACGTTCATGCGTATGCCTTTATTTACTTGGACTACTTTAATTTCAAGTTCATTAATTTTATTCGCATTCCCTCCACTAACTGTTGGTTTATTCTTCATGTTAGTTGACCGTATGTTCGGAGCAAACTTCTTTGATCATACAATGGGTGGTAACACAATTATTTGGGAACACTTATTCTGGATCTTCGGACACCCAGAAGTTTATATCTTAGTATTACCTGCATTCGGTTTATTCTCTGAAATTATTCCGGTATTTGCTCGTAAACGTTTATTCGGATACTCTTCAATGGTATTCGCAACAATTTTAATTGGTTTCTTAGGTTTCATGGTATGGGCTCACCACATGTTTACTGTAGGTATGGGACCAACTGCTAACGCAATTTTCGCGATTGCTACAATGGCGATTGCAGTACCAACTGGTATGAAAGTATTTAACTGGATCCTTACTATTTGGGGCGGTTCAATTAAAGTTACAGTGCCAATGCTATACGCTCTTGGCTTCATTCCATCATTCGTAGCTGGTGGGGTAACAGGGGTTATGATGGCCACTGCACCACTTGACTACCAATTACATGATTCTTACTTTATCGTAGCTCACTTCCACTACGTAATCGTTGGTGGTATCGTAACAGCTATTTTCGGTTCAATGCACTATTATTGGCCTATCATGTTTAACCGTACTTTAAGTGAAAAATTAGGAGTTTTAACTTTCTGGGTATTCTTTATCGGATTCCATTTAACATTCTTCCTACAACATTTCTTAGGTTTAATGGGTATGCCACGTCGTGTATTCACGTTCCAAGCAGACCAAGGTTGGGATTTATTTAACTATATTTCATCTATCGGTGCGATTATGATGGCTGTCGGTGTAGTTTTATTAGTAATCAACGTATTACTATCTATCAAAACTCCACCAGTTAATAGAAGAGACTACTGGGGCGATGGACGTTCTTTAGAATGGTCAATCCAATTACCAGTTCCATTCTATAACTTTAAACAAACTCCACTTGTTCGTGGTTTTGACCCATGTTGGTTAGAAAAACAAGAAGGTAATAAAGAAATGATGACATATGCAGAACCACTTGGTGATATTCATATGCCAAACAATTCAATCTTACCTTTAATTATGTCTATTGGTTTATTTATTGCAGCATTTGGTGCACTTTATCATCCAGATGGTGTTTCATGGTCAGTTCCTGTAATTGTAATTGGTTTAGGAATTACTGTATTAGCTATGATTACACGTTCTGTGAAAGACGATCATGGTTTCCATGTACATGTTGAAGAAGTTATTGCGACTGAAGAACGTCTTTATGGAAAAGGGGGTAACAAGTAATGGAAGAAACTAAATTCACCCCACAAACTTGGCCGAATCACGCTGAACAAGCAACTGCTGAAGGGAAAAATAAATTCGTAGGTATTTGGATCTTTATTTGTAGTGATATCGTATTATTTGCCAGCGTATTTGCAACTTATCTTTCTTTAAGAAACAAAGGTCCTGCTGGAATGGAGTTCACTACACAATCGTTATTTGAATTACCATTAGCATTTGTCATGACGATGTTGCTTTTAACATCATCTTTAACATCTGTATACGCGATGTATCATATGAAAAACTATAATATTAAAGGCGTTATTACATGGATGGCAATTACTGTATTATTAGGTCTTGGCTTCCTTGGTCTTGAAATTTATGAGTTTTATCACTATGTACACATTGGATTCGGGTATACACAATCTGCATTCTCTTCTGCGTTCTTTACTTTAGTAGGTACGCACGGGTTGCACGTTATCATTGGTTTAGTTTGGATTACATGTTTAATCGTACGTAACGCTAAACGTGGTCTAAATTTATACAATGCTCCAAAATTCTACGCAGCGTCAATTTATTGGCACTTTATCGACGTAGTATGGGTATTCATCTTTACTGTAGTTTACTTAATGGGGGTGTTAGGATAATATGGGACATCATACTGAAGTACAAGCAAAAACAAAAGCTCAATATGAATATGACCGCCATCACAATGCGGTACATATGAAAAAGCAAGTTGTTAATTTTGCCATCATGATTTTCTTAACATTTCTAGCATTTGCAGTAGTAGTAGCAGATTTTTCTCCATATTTAATTAAACCGTTTATTCTATTACTAGCTGGAATTCAAGTTGTACTACAATTATATTCTTTCATGCACATGGATGATAAAAATGGTCACCATATCGGAGTTATTTCAACTTACGTATGGTCAGGTGCAATGATTATCTTCCCTGTATTCTTAGCATTTGTTACTGTCGTTTGGTGGTAATCTATTGCAAGAGGCACGCTTCTGGAGTTTCTTCAGAAGCGTGTTTTTTTAATTATGAAATTGTTGAAGTTTACAGCGGGGTGTTATTTAACTTGCTATTGAATCCAACAATCAACAAAATATCAGGATAATAATTTTGAATAAATTAAATTAATTGTCATAGTTCGTCCATTGATGTTACTATGTAAGCGTTCTATAATGAGACTATTGAAATAAAGGAGCGCTAGAACGATGCCGTTAAGTATATTTGGTTTTCAAGCATTATGGAGCCCGTATTTAATAGGGGTAATCATTTTTCTAACTATAGTTTATTTTTTAGTTACTGTTGTTTGGAGAAAAGATTTTAAAGTAAGTGAACCTTTAAAGAAAAGTGAGGCAATTTATTTTGTTCTCGCAATGATTTTAATTTACGTTATTAAAGGATCGCCAATTGATTTAATGTCTCATATTATGTTCACATATCATATGGTGCAAATGGCTTTTCTACTTCTATTAATCCCTATGTTATTAATTAAAGGTATTCCTTGGTGGGTGTGGAAAGTTGTTGTAGAAGCCCCTGTTGTCCGAAACATATTTAAAATCTTTGGACAACCAGTAGTTGCAATTTTTGTATTTGCTTTAATGTTTTCTATTTACCATTTACCACTTGTATTTGATACGATAAAACTAGATGAAACGTTCCATGGAATATTTACATTTATTTTGTTTCTTTCAGCATTCTTTATGAACTGGCCGTTGATTCATGATGTAGAGGGTCAACCACAGATGAAAGGGTTATATAAGATTGGATATATTATTGCAAATGCAATTGTTATTACCCCAGCTTGTGCATTAATTATTTTTAGCCCTGATCCGATGTATGCTACATATACAGATGGTGAAACATGGTTAAAAGCAATGGAACTTTGTGTACCTACTTCAACTTTATCTGGTTTAGCATTGTCTGGTCCTCAAATTTTCAACAGTATGAGCCCAATTAGAGATCAACAAATGGGCGGGGTACTAATGAAAATTATCCAAGAAATTATATTTGCTTTCGTTTTATATAAAGTCTTTATTCGTTGGTGGAGAGAAGAAAAATCAAACGAAGATGCAATTACAGAAAATGCATTAAAAGAATTCCAAGCTAAAAAACAAAGTCAGCAATATTAATTTTTATATTTAAGAGACTATCAGAAGCTATTGCTTCGGTAGTCTTTTTTTGTATATATTACCCAATTCGTTATTTTTACAAATGAAAAAAGAATGTAGGTAAAGTGAAAATTACTTTATCTACATTCTATGAGTTTAGTATTATATTACTCTATTAATCTAGAAGCCTATTACGCTTTAACTGTTTTCTTTCCAACTTCTGTTTCTTCAGCAGTTAATCCAAGATCTGCGAATTGTTTTTTAGCATTAGCTAAAATTTGTTCACATTCTTTAACTAAATGTTTTGGGAATACTTCATCCTCGTATTCTACTCCGTGTGGGTAATAGTATTTACCAAGTGCAGGTTTACCAATCTTTAAAACTGCGCTTTTATTACCAACATCACCAGAGATAGCACTACAGAATACACGTAAATAATAGCGACCTTCTTTTAGATCGAAACGTTTATCGAAAGTCATGCGATCGTAATCCCATGCACCATGGCATTCCAAACCGTTTTTTTCCATAACGCTTACAAGGACTTCTTGTTCAGCAGTTATATTTTCAAGAGTTTTGTTATCGAAATACATTTATATATCCTCCTTTAGAAAAATCGTACTTAAAGTATAGGCTCAATGTTTATAATAGAGCAAAATAACTTTAGTTGCAATGGCAACATTGTGTCAACAAATATATAATAAGATATAATTACCATAAAAACGAAAGGATAGAAATGACATGAAAACTCTTTTTCGAATATTAATTGTCCTTTCATTTCTAGCAATTATTTTCTATTATTCATCTAATTCGAATAGTGATTATGAACCTTTAGAAGGACCAAATTCTACATCTCAAATTATACCGAAAACGATAAGCGATCTACAAGTGCTGCAAGATGCTTTACCAAGACCTGAAGAAGGCCTATCCACATTAATAGGAAAAAAAAGTAAGATACTATTAGAGAAGTATGGAGAACCAAGCAGATATGACCCATCTCCATATGGTTACGATTGGTGGATTTATAATACAAATCCAGAACAGTTTGTCATGTTTGGGGTGAACAAAAATTTAATTACACAGGTTTATACGAGTGGGCAAAATATCGATGTATCACCTTATAAAATAGGACAATCTTTATCAGATATTTATAGAATGACCATTGTGAATTCTGAAATCGTTGCTAATATTGGAGATAGCATATATACATTTACTTTAAGCGAAGAAGATATGAATACTCGAATTTTAACGAAATTTGATGATATATTTGCTCAATTATATATTGATAGTGAACGAGGGGTATTAAGTGGAGTTCGGTTTACAGATAGTAAGTCGTTAGTGATGCATCGCCCTTATGAAATGTCTTTTGTAGGAGAACTTCTTTCACCACCGAACCCAACTTCATTTTTAATAGAAGAGAGTAATCAAGCTGGTGCAAATCAATTGTTTGATTTGTTAAACGTTTTTCGTGTCCAAAATAATATACCGACAATTGAGCCTGATGCACAAGTATCTGTATTAGCGATGCAGCATAGTGAGGATATGTATAGCCAAAATTATTTATCCCATGACTCCCCAACAAAAGGTTCATTGAAGGATCGTTTAGACGAAGCAAATATTCTATATGATGAGACGGAGGAAAATATTGCAACAGCTTACTTTGATTCGATTGAAGCTGCTCATGGGTGGTTAAATTCAAGTAGCCACCGAGAATATATGTTAGATGACGAGTTTACTCATGTTGGATCGGGTGTATTTATTAATTACTATACACAAATTTTCTTACAAAAACCGATTGAAGAGGAAGCTGAATAAATACCTTATATAGAACACTGGAAGGATTTTTAATTCCTCAAGGTGTTTTTATTTTGACCTTTTATTTCTATACAGAAGTGTGAGCAATCAGTAGTTAGAAGTGTAAAGTACTTATAAAATTATTGAAGGATAAATCTTTTTGAAAAAGCCGGCACGATTTTAGTGTCATGAATGGACCCTAGGCATAATATAGGGAAAAGGAGTGACAACTTGCAACTAGCAGAACTATTAAAAGATTGGCCGTGTACTGTTAAGGGTGGTTCAATACGAGTTGAAGTGCTCGGTATAGAGGACTATGCGCAAGGAGTAAAAAAAGGTGATCTATTTGTAGTAAGAAAGGGAAAAAACTCAGATGGATTAAAATATATGGATATAGCAATTGAAAATGGTGCTGTTGGCGTAGTAATAGAGGACGAGAAATTACTAGATACGTTGAAATTGTCAGTGCCTATTATTTGGGTTCCAAACTGTTTGAAGTTTATGTCATTCAGTGCAGCAAAATTGAATCAATTTCCAGCAGATGCAATGCAAGTCATTGCGATAACGGGGACAAATGGAAAAACAACAGTAAGTCATTTCATTGGTCAATTACTATATGCACTACATAAAAACGTAATTGTCATCGGAACAAACGGGATTTATATTAACGGAGTAGAAGTTAAATTAGATTATGAAAATTTAACAACTTTACAACCAAAACATCTACACAAAATATTAAAAATTGCCGTTAGCCGTGGTGTTCAATATGTTGTGTTAGAAGCGTCATCGATGGGATTAGCAAAACACCGTCTAGATGATTGTTCAATTGATGTTGGCGTGTTTTTAAATTTAGCAGAAGATCATATAGAGGATCATGGCTCTTATGACAAATATAAATCAGCTAAACAAATACTAGCTACATTGTCGAGTCAACTTGTCTTAAATGGTGATGACTCATTCTGTCGTACTGTAGGATTACAGGCAAAGAAGAAAAAAGCCTACTTTGGTCTAGGAAATCGGGTTGATTACCAATTACAAATGCTAGCGGAAGGTCTAAGTACAACGACTTGTTGTTTACAAAGTAATAAAGGTCAAAAAGTATTCTCAGTTCCGTTTGTTGGGGACCATCATCTACAAAATACGATTGCAGCAATAAGTACTGTCAGTGAACTTGGTTTTTCAATTGAAGCGATTTGTGAGGCAGTTGAAAAGCTTTATTTACCTAAAGGAAGATTAGAAGAAATAAAAAATAAACTAGGTTTATCGATTTATATTGATTATGCACATACAGAAGCTGCTTTGAGAGCTGTATTGCAAACGTTAAAGAAAACAGTAAAAGGTGACCTCATCGTTGTTTTTAGTTGTGGTGGGGATCGTGATAAGCATAAACGAATGAAAATGGGAGCTGTTGCCTCAAAATTTGCAAATAAGATTTACTTAACAATGGATAATCCAAGAAGTGAGGATCCTGAAGTTATTAATGCTCAAATTGCAGCAGGGTTTACACCGAATCAACAATATGAAATGATACTTGATAGGGCAAAAGCAATTGAAACAGCTATTCGTTCAGCAAAAGAAGGAGATACCATTTTAATTGCCGGAAAAGGCCATGAAAAAACTCAAACGATTGGTTCAAAGCAATTTGAGTTTTCCGACTTTGAATGTGTTCGGCAAGTGTTAGAACAAAGCACAATCGATCGCGTAGAGTAATTACTAACATCATCAAGTATTCCCAATACAAACATTCTTTAATTTCTGTTATGATGGTATTAGATTGGAGGAAGTAATGATGATAATGACATCAGAATGGGCCTTCATTATAGATGAAGCAGATCAATTAAGTGAAATGATCCTTTCTTCTGAGCAAGCTCAAAAATACCGCGATGCTTATAGAGAAGTATATAGTGATGAGTCTTTAGTGCAACAGATTCATGCATTTACAAAAATGAAAGAACAATATGAGGATGTACAACGATTTGGGAAGTACCATCCTGATTATCATACAATAATGAAAAAAATACGCGAGCAAAAACGCGCATTAGATTTAAACGAACAAGTAGCAAATTTAAAAATTGCTGAAAACGATTTTCAAGATTTATTAGATGAGGTTAGCTTAATCATCGGAAAATCGGTATCAGAGGCGGTTAAGGTCCCTGTAAGTAATCCATTTTTTGCATCAGATTCATCTTGTGGCTCTGGTTGTGGAAGTGGTGGGAGTTGCTCATGTTCTGCATAAATGTAAAAAAAGGCGAAAATGGGTAATTCCCACTTTCGCCTTTATTGTACTTCCTCTTGGATATATTGTTGTATACATTCAATTGCAATATCTGGGCGATCTGTTACGATTCCTTTTGCACCGATATTTAGTAAGTGACGCATTGTATCAGTATCGTTAATTGTCCAATAGTGAACTGGGATGTTTAATTTTCCTAAGAAGGCAATGAATCTAGAAGAATCTAATGAAACTACACCAGACTTCATAGGAATTTGGAAAACATCAACTTTTGGATGATATAAATGGCCAAATTGACTTGAGAAAGCAGTAAATGCCTTTCTAACATCATTTTCTCCTGCACCTAATGCTACTCGATTTTGTGCGTATAAATTAAAGCGGTCCACTTGTTCGCTAAAGAAGCTTGTTACGACAATTTGATTTTCTGCATTATATTCTTCAATTAATCTCCAAAGTTTAGAAGGCATTAAGCTCCCTTCATACGTATCCGGTCCATCTTTTATATCAATATTAATATAAGTATTTGGATATGTTTCGAATAGTTCTTTTAAAGTTACGATTTCTACTTTTTCTTCTTGATACGGATAATTGCCTTCTAAGTCTTGGAAGTTATATCCAAAGTTTAATTGTTTTAACTCTTCTAAGTTCAAATCTTTTACAAATCCTACCCCATCACTTGTTCGATCTACTGTTTCGTCATGGAATACGATGATTTCTTCATCCTTTGTTAATCGAATATCCACTTCAAATCCATCAACACCTAAAGTAAATGCCTTTTCAAATGCAAGCATTGTATGTTCAGGCGCCAAATGAGAACCACCACGGTGTGCTAAAACAATTGGTTGCTGCGTTTGTAAAACTTCTTTATCATCTCTTCTTTGTGGCTTTGATACGGCTTTACTGCCAGCCCATGCTGCAGCACTGGCAGCAGCGATTGCAAGAGCTACTTTTGTTTTCTTTCCCATTATGATCCTCCTTAAATGGAACTTAACTATGTTAACTAAAATGGCTTTTCTCATTTCAAAACAAATTTATATTTTTTATCATACTTTAAATATGATTATAACGGAAAATCTTACCTTGTGTCAGCTAAACTCTGTTGCTATCAAAATTAACTATATGGTATGCTTTTATGTAAGAAATGAGGGAATACAAATGCAAGAACGACAAGGAATTATTGTTTACGTCCATCAACTTAAACACGCAAAAGGTTTAAGAAAATACGGACATGTTCATTATATTTCGCGAAAGTTAAAATATGTTTTAATTTATTGTAATCGGGATGAAATTGAATCGACAATAAATAAAATACAACGCCTTCCTTTTGTGAAAGACGTTGTTGAATCGTTTCGCCCGTTCTTGAAAACTGAATTTGAAAATGCAAAACCAGATAAGGCAAAAGAGTACGATTATAAAGTTGGCTTATAGCTAAATTAAGGATTATTGCTTTGGTGGTATAAAGTGATTCATTCGTAGGATTCCGATTAAATGTTGATAATATAATGATGTTTCGGAGTATACTGTCGAATGTTTGACCTCCATTGGAATTGCTTTCCTACCAATCTCATGTAATGCATTTTCGAAAATCGTAAGTCTTTTGGAAGGTTTTTCAGGTGTATACGGAATACCTTCACGACATATGTAAATAGGCATAAACTTACCTTCACCTGCTGCTTTAAAGGTAGCAGCAATTGAAGCTACTTGTTTATCTCCTTTATTCGAAATGAAAATAAATGCATTATGGAATCTTTTTTCGTTTGTTTTAATGAGCTCACAAAGTTCATAAACGTCTCCATAACCTTGTCCGAGTTCAATAAATTGTTGTATCAATATTCACACTTCCTTTCAAAATAATAGTATCATGATGCAGGAGGTTAGGCACATGAAATATGCAATAAGTTTTTTTGCAGTACTTGTTTTAGTCATAAGTGGTATGCTTTTTTTCCAATATCAAGTCTTTTCGGACAAAGTCGAGACTCAAGTAGATGATTTTACCTATACGCAGGAAATTGATATTACGTATCGGAGCGGGAGTTTAGACATAAGACATCACTTTAAAAATTTGCCAAATCAAGTGATTGATATTCAGTGGCCGAAACTAGCAATTAACCCAGATTGTTTTATTGAATCAGAAAATACTTGTAAACGCTTAAGTGAAGATAAAACTAAGTTTGAAAAAGGGGACAACCATAGCCAATCGTTGTCTTACATAATACCACTAAATAATGAGTTGAAATCTAATCAATTATTAAAAGAAATTTTTGTCTCTTTAAAAAAAGGTGAAGTAACATATTCAACAGTACATATTTCTACAGATAAAAATGTTGAGGGTCAATGGATTACTGGATTGCCGAAAATTGGTCAACAAACATTATCGCTTGTTAACTATTCGATGTTTAGTGGGACAGGTCCTGTTTCAGAATTGTACTGGAATGCGGGTAAATTAAATCTACATAAAACTGCTGACGTTTTATCGGTTTATACAAAGAAACCGTTATCGGACGACTTAATTAAGAAAATAAAAGATTTAAATTTGTTAAACGAAAATCATATTGCCATTGTTGAAGGAGAAAACATTTCAAAACTTCAAGGAAAGCGCATTGTATTTTTGAAGGATTTATCAATGAATTCTATAAAGCGCCAAGTTATTCTTTCACAAGCAAAAGCACAATATAAATTTAATGATAGCCCACTGTGGTTAAGTGAGATGGTCGCTTCATTTTTAGCAGGCACTACGATTGGTGGAGATAAATCTACCGAAATCGTAAATACTTTAACTCATCAAATGACAGATAAGCAATTAGCAAACTGGCTTCAAATGTTAAAAGATTTAAAGGGCAAAGAAATATCAGCCAAAATTTTAGATGAAGCATTATCAGAAGTATTTGGTATCCATACACAATATTTAAGTATGAACGAATCAGCAAAAGAAGTGTTCCCATTTTTATTTAATGATAATAGAGAGATATTGGTAGATTCGTACTTACAAAAAGATGTTAATGTGATTTTTAAAAACGGGTTAATTTTATATTCTGCCGATACAATTTTAAAACATTTAGGTTATGAAACAAGTAACGGAGATAATGGATACTATGTTTACAATAAGGAACGTAATTTCCGATTCCCCGAAAATCATGGTTTCTATGTGTATAACGAAAGAAGATACAATACAGTATCCAAGCCTATCGTTGAAGTTGGTGGAATTCAGTATATTGAAGAAACGTGGTTGCAAAAATTATTTACAGTAGAAATTGAGAAAAAAGATGATTCAATTTCAATTAAATCTACTACAGCACAACAATAGAAGGTTTGGTGATGACATGAGAGTTGTAGCAGGTGAACGAAAGGGAATGCCCTTAAAAGCAATTACTGGAACTACTACAAGACCGACGACTGACAAGGTAAAAGAATCAATTTTCAACATCATTGGTCCTTTTTTTGATGGTGGGATCGTATTAGACCTTTTTGCAGGTAGTGGTGGATTAGGAATTGAAACCTTAAGTAGAGGAGCAAGTCGCGGCATCTTTGTTGAAAAGGATGGACGTGCTTACCAAACTTTATTAGAAAATATTAAAAAATGCCGCTATGAAGAGGTTGTTGAAACATATAAAACCGATGCAAACAGAGCCATTAAAGGGTTACTAAAAAGAGACTTGCAAATTAATTACTTGTTTATGGACCCGCCTTACGCCAAAGTTGAATATTATAATTTAATTACGGCTTTAATTGAGGCAGACAAGTTAACTGAAGATGCAATTATCGTTTGTGAACATGCGAAAGAAATTGACCTACCAAAAGAATATGGTCCATTTTCTTTAACAAGACAGGAAACTTATGGGGGAACAATCATCTCTATATATCGTAACCATATATAGATAAAAGGAAGAGGGAGAAACGGTTGTCAGACAAAATTGCAGTAGTACCAGGGAGTTTTGACCCGATAACAAACGGGCATCTAGATATTATCAAACGGGCAGCAGATGTATTTGATCTTGTATATGTAGCGGTCTTAAATAATTCTTCAAAAAACCCACTTTTTACGATAGAAGAAAGAGTGGAGTTAATTGGAAAAGTAACAAAGGATATACCAAATATTCGCATTGAATGTTCTTCTGGGTTGCTTATTGATTATGCTCGCTCTAAAAACGCTAAAGCGATTGTACGGGGCTTGAGAGCGATTTCTGACTTTGAGTATGAAATGCAAATCACTTCTATGAATCGTTTTTTAGATGAATCGATTGAAACATTTTTTATTATGACAAAAAATCAATATTCATTCCTTAGTTCAAGTATTGTAAAAGAGGTGGCTCAGTACGGTGGGGTTGTAACTGGCCTTGTTCCAACTATTGTAGAAGAAGCGCTTTCAGAAAAATTTATTAATAAATAGTAAAATGGACAAAATCAGAAAATTTGATTTTGTCCATTTTTTTTAAAGGAAAATTAAGTAGTATAATAATGGAATTAATAGGGTATAAAAGATTCGCATAATTGTATAGGGCTTTAATGAGAGTTGCTCACTCTTGGCGATTACAGCAACTTGCATATGAATACTTAAACTTTGGCTCGTTAAAAAAAGTGCAAGGATTACTAATAAAAGTGTAGGTTGTCCACTAAACATTTCCTGTCCAATTTTTAATCCGTTTGTCATTTCAAGCATTGCCGCTAACGAGAGCATTATCCCATTATGTATTTCTGGAAAAAAGCTTTTCACTGAATGAATGACAACTGTATAAATCGTCGTAAAGAAAATGATGGTGGATCCTACAACTAATACGGTAGGAATACTATCTTTAATACTACTAGTAAAAGGGTTTTGTTGTTTAGTAGATTTGATGTCAGTAAAATTTAGTGTCTCACTTTTCCCTTGTCCAAAATAAAAATAGAAGCAGCCTAGTATGATGAGGGAAACAATATGGTACAAAAATAAATATTGCCAACTAAACGTCGTATCATTTAACAAGTCATTTCCAACGAATCCGAGTACGAATAGAGGGCTTGGACTATGACAAATACTTAAAAGGATGTTTGCTTCTTTCAAGGAGATTTGTTTACTTTTTTTTAAATAAGTAATTGTTGCAGCCCCTGTAGGAAACCCTCCTAATGCGCTAATTCCATATGTTTTAAAGTATAACTTAAATCGTGATAACGAATTGTTTGTATTAGGCGTTAAACGTATAAACCATTGAGTTAAAATTAAGTACGGTAATAAATATGGAAATAAAGCTTCCATAAATAATTCTATACCTAAATCTGTGCCTTCGTGGGCGACACCAGGAAATAGCAATAACAAACAAAGTAAGGTGATACAAACGAATAAATATAGTAGTGGAATAAGCATCATCTCTTTTCAAATTTTTGTTTTCCAAATCCTCTAATGCTAAACTAATATATGCGTTACCTTAAATTTTTAGTCTATCAATTTGTTCCATCAGGAGGTGCAATAAGAAAATGAAAAAGGCACTATTCACTGTAGTCCTTCCATTATTAATTGTTTTTTTCTTAGCATTTTATAAACTTGATTATTATATTATGAAACCTGGAAGTGCCTATGATGTTAGCCAGTTTGTAACCGTTGAGGGCGGGGACCAAGATGATAATGGGTCTCTTAGCTTAATGACAGTTGCAATGGCTCCTGCGACACCTCTTACCTATGTGATTGCCTATTTACGAGAGTTTGAAGAAATTATTGAAATGGATGAAGTCCGTCAAGAAGAAGAGGATGAAGAAGAATATAGTATTAGACAACTTAAATTAATGACGGATTCGCAATTTAGCGCTCTTTTCGTTGCTTTTAAGAAGGCAAATTTACCTTATACAATTGAGTACGACGGGATCACAGTATTAAATGTACTAGCGGGTGGTGCAGCAGATGGTAAGTTGCATCCTGGTGATGAAATTGTTGAAATAGATGGGAAACTAATTAATCGGGCTGAAGAATTAAGTACTATAATAAGTAAAAAAAATATCAATGAAGAAGTAAAGTTAGTGATAAATCGAAATGAACAATTACTAGATGAAACGATTATGCTAAAAGAAATCCCTGGAGAGGAACATAAGCGGATTGGAATCGGGGTTACATATTCGGAAAGTAAATCAATTAAAACAGACCCTAAAGTAAAAGTGAATGCAGAAAATATTGGAGGACCATCTGCAGGATTAATGTTTACACTAGAAATTTTAAATCAACTACTTGATGAAGACTTATCTAAAGGATACAAAATCGCTGGTACAGGAGAAATGAATGAAGATGGGTCAGTTGGTAGAATTGGTGGGATTGAAAAGAAAGTAGTTGCAGCCCATGAAGATGGAATGGAAATCTTTTTTGCCCCGGATGATGAAATTACGGAAAATATGAAGAAGGTAAATCCTCACATTCAATCAAATTATGAAGCTGCTGTTGAAACGGCTAAAAAAATTAAAACAGATATGCAAATAGTGCCTGTTAAGACGATTGATGATGCACTTAATTATTTAAATAAATTATCCCTAAAAGAAAAATAGCTAGCAAATGAAAGAAAGCGAGTAATGAGCATTATTTCGTTCGGTACTCGCTTTTAAATATGAATATCAGGATAATAGCTAATCTTCCTCATAATCGAATAGGTGGCGTTTGGTAATCCGCAGCGGGAGCATCTTTACTTACAAGATTTAAACCTTGTCCATACATTTCTGTTGCGCGGAGATCTAATTGCAGCATAGCATCCTTAGTAGATGCGACACGGCTTATTAAAGGGAGTTTGAAGTCCTTTTTATTTTCGGATAAATATTTTTGTCCGTCACTGGTCATACCTAATAAACGGATATAGGTTGGTTTTGAAAACTGCTGTAGGGCATCTTTTGTAATACCAGTATAAATGTGTGTAATCATACGTTGCAGCCTTGTCCATGTATAGCGTTTTGATTTTAAAGTTGTCATAAATTGTGAGAATGAATGACTTTTTCGTGCTGCTTTCATTAATGCATGTTCAATTCCTTCTGAAACATCTGCAAATTGAGTAAGTTGTTCTGGGGTATTTCGTATAATTGCATATCGTAATAAAGGCCAGAAAGTATCCCAATTGACAAATTGAGTATGCTTGTCTTTCCATTCTTGTAATTGAGTAAAAGTAGTTGTAGGTACGTAATTTTTTATCTCATCTAAGCTTAATGATTCAAATAGTGACTTTCGTATACCTGTAGCGCTTGCAATGGACGAATCTTTAAAGATTGAATCGTGGTAACCTGCTTTAATGCGCTGTATTGTTACAGGTTTTATAGAAAGATTTAATCGACTAGCTGCTTCAACATAATGATAACCTAAAATATTATTTGGTTGAGAAAGGTCAATATAATCTTTCTCCTCTAGCTTTTTTAGTTTTTCGTATGCCATATATAAACTTTGGGGATAACTAAGCCCAGTTGATACAAATTGTTTGATTAAGGCATTATAATCGTCATCGTATTTTTTTAATAATGAATAGGTATTTAAGAATGGTTGTATCGTACCTTGCTCACTTCCAAAAGCAAAAGAATCACATTGAATGGCGTCTAGTAGCTGTGTTGCTCCTTCAGCAAAATGGGTTGCATGTCCAGTTGAAAACACGTAAGGAAGCTCAATAACAATGTCAATCCCACTAAGAAGGGCCATCTTAGTACGGTGCCACTTATCTACTAGAGCTGGTTCTCCGCGCTGTAAAAATTGTCCACTCATTACGGCAATTGTTATATCAGCTTCTGTCTCTTTTTTTGACTCTTTAATATGGTAAAAGTGTCCATTGTGAAAAGGATTATATTCTACGATTACACCAACTGCTTTCATTGTTACACCCCATAGGTTAAAATGTTTTTATAAGATATTTCTTTTGTTAGAAATGCCACTGTTTTTGTTTTAAAAGACCTGATTTAAGAGAACTAAGATTTACTAATCATGTTCTATTTATAAAAATTATATTCTTTAATTTGTATAGTGACAAGAAAATATCTTGACATCTAAAAATACACATTATATAATCAACATTGTTGTCTCGAGGTGATTAATGAATGAAATGGTCAATTCATCAATTATCGAAGTATCGCCAAAATGGGATGCCGATAGATGCAGAAGTACAATTGGATGATGTAAAGAAGCGAAATAGCGATATTCGTCATATTTCACCTGTTCATGTTAAAGGACACTGTACTTTCGGTGCATCACAAATGACTTGTCAGTTTACGCTGACGGCAACATTAACCCTTCCTTGTGCACGCACTTGGGAAGATGTTGAATACCCGATAAAAGTCGATGCAGTTGAAATTTTCAGCTGGATAGATCCTGAACTTCGTGGTAATGACGATGAAGAAGATATTCATTATATTGATGGTGAAGTAATCGACTTAAAACCAGTTTTAGAAGAGCTTGTGCTATTAGAAGTTCCAATGCAAGTATTTAAAGAAAATACTGAAGGACAAGTACAAGGCGGAAAAGGCTGGAGCTATTCAACAGAAGATGATGTTGCACGTCAAAACGAAAATGACGAACCAAAAGTGGATCCAAGACTTGCTGATTTAGCTAAGTATTTTGATCAAACAGATGAATAGATAATCTGTAAGGAGGTGCCAATAATGGCTGTACCATTTAGAAGAACTTCTAAAACTGCAAAAAGAAAGCGTCGTACGCATTTCAAATTATCTGTACCTGGTATGGTAGCTTGCCCAAACTGTGGAGAAGCAACTTTAGCTCACCACGTATGTAAAGCTTGTGGACACTACAAAGGTAAAGAAGTAGTTAGTAAATAATTCAGTATTTACTAGTTGAGGCTATTAGAGAGGCCATGGCTCTCTAATAGCCTTTTATTATTTTTTGAGGGAAAATTTTTTAATATTTTATTCGATTACTTGTCAAAATTATGTAAGTCCTATACTATTTAAAACAAGGCAACTCATTATGTTAAAATAGCAATCAAAAAGGGGATGTAAAGATTGGCTTATCAAATTCACAATAATGATGGGGTATTAACATTTACAATTGATCGTGAAGAAAAAAGAAATGCAGTAAATGACGAGGTAATGGAAGGGTTAAAAAAAGTTATTACATACATAAAAGAACATGAAGATGTACGATTTTTAGTTGTAACAGGTGCGGGGGAAAAAGCATTCTGTTCAGGTGGAGATTTATCAGAGTTTCATAGCTTACAAACAGAAGAACAAGCTTTTGGGATGTTAAGTAAGATGGGAAATATTCTATATGATTTAGCAACATTACGTGTGCCAACAATTGCGCTAATCAACGGAGCGGCGGTTGGTGGTGGTTGTGAAATTGCAACTGCTTGTGATTTTCGTTTAGTTGCGTCTCATGCAAAGTGTGGTTTTATTCAAGGCACTTTAGCAATTACAAGTGGCTGGGGAGGCGGAACTTATCTCTTTGAAAGAGGGTTAAGACACGACCGAGCTTTAAAAATGTTAGTGGATGCAAAAGTATATGAAGCACAACTTTTACATGAAATAGGTTGGGCAATGCGCGTTTTTGATAGTTCTAAAGAACAGGCATTAGAAGAATTTATTGCCGATATGAGAAAAATACATCCTTCTGTTCACCAAGCATATAAAGAAATTGAATTACGCAAATGGAAAGAAAGAAATATTTACAATCGTGTTATGGAAGAAATACGGCTATGTGCAAAACTTTGGGAGAGTGATGCCCATAATGAGGCTGTAAACTCTTTTCTAAGTAAATCAAAGTCTAAATAACTTATTAAATTAACGTCTCTATATGGGACGTTTTTTTGTTGGGATGCACTAGAATTCAAATGGGAGAGTAATCACAAATCATAAAGATTCATTTTCTTTTATGTTGCAAGAGGGTGTCAATCTGAAAATTATTATTACGTTTCTGAAGCTAGAAAGAACTTTAATATGTCACAACCTACTTTTTCTACTGAATGCTTCTATTTATTCTATTTAGGAGCATATAGTAGTAAAAAATGTGAGGTGATAATCATGGATGGAAAAAGACGTAAAGATCAATGGACGACCGAAGATGATGAAAGACTAGCTGAAATCGTTATTCAAGCTGTTCAAAATGGAAAAACACAATTAGAAGCTTTTGCTGAAGCAGCAAGTGTATTAAATCGTACAAAACAAGCATGTGGATTTCGTTGGAATAAAACTTTGCGTCAGCAGTATGGTCAAATGTTAAATAGCGTTAGAAAGCGTCCAAAGCAATTAATGAGAAGCCATTTAAAATTGGCACTAAATAGTTTTGATGAATTAACAGAAGCCTACAATGAGTTAGAAATAAAATATAGAGAATTACAAACGGAGCATGAAAAGATTTTAAAATGGTTACAGCAAGGTTCAAGCTTTTTTGAACACCAAAAATAAATGAACAATGTATCTTTTAAAATAGAAAATGTATCATTAATAGAAATTTTACATTCTATTAATGAAAGGGGAGTCATGGATGGAGGAATTACGTTCACAGATGGCGGGTACAGTTTTTGAAGTGCTCGTAAAAGAGGGGCAACAGGTAACCGCTGGGCAAACCGTCATAATTATCGAGTCGATGAAAATGGAAATTCCATTTGAAGCGGAATCGGACGGTGTTGTTTCTAAAATACATGTTTCTGAAGGTGATTTTGTAAACGAAGATGATGTTTTAATAACATTTGCATAATGGACATAGCCAAAACAAGAGGAGAGCTTGGCATGAAATTATATAATGAAAAATTATCAGAAAATACCGAAAAAATATTTGCTGGCGGATCTAGGAAATATCATGATCAATTAAAAGAAAAGAATAAATTATTTGTCCGAGACCGATTAAATCTACTTTTTGATCATGGGGAATACGAGGAAGATGGTCGATTTGCAAACTGTGTAGAAAAAGATTTACCAGCAGATGGTGTAGTATGTGCAATTGGAAAAATTGAAGGTCAAAAAGTGTGTGTAATGGCAAATGATTCGACAGTAAAAGCTGGATCTTGGGGAAAAAGAACGGTTGAGAAAATTATTCGTATCCAAGAAACTGCTGAAAAGCTACAAGTTCCACTATTGTACTTAGTCGATTCTGCAGGTGCACGTATTACAGATCAACTAGAAATGTTTCCTGGAAGACGTGGTGCAGGTCGAATATTTCATAATCAAGTGAAATTAAGTGGAGTGATTCCACAAATTTGTCTATTATTTGGCCCATCCGCGGCGGGGGGAGCATATATACCAGCATTTTGTGATATCGTCATAATGGTTGAAAATAATGCATCGATGTATTTAGGGTCGCCTCGAATGGCTGAAAAAGTAATTGGAGAAAAAGTGTCATTAGAAGAAATGGGCGGCGCAAAAATGCATTGTACAATAAGTGGATGTGGGGATCTTTTAGTTCAGACAGAGCAACAGGCAATTGAATGTGCCAGAAACTATTTATCATATTTCGGTGCAAACTATAATGAATTGCCAAAAACAAAAGAATCTAAATCACCTGTAATTGGTCGTACACTAGAAGAAATTATACCGGAGAATCAAAATATTCCTTTCGATATGTATGAACTAATTGATCAATTAATAGATGAAGGTAGCTTTTTTGAAATCAAAAAATTATTTGCCCCAGAATTAATAACAGGTCTTGCAAGAATTTCCGGTCGTACTGTAGGTATTATTGCCAACCAGCCTAAAGTGAAGGGTGGGGTATTATTTGTTGACTCTTCAGATAAAGCAGCGAAATTTATCCAATTGTGTGATGCATACTCCATACCTCTATTATTTTTAGCAGATGTTCCTGGTTTTATGATTGGTACAAAAGTTGAGCGGGCAGGCATTATTCGACATGGGGCAAAATTTATTTCTGCTATGAGTAGTGCGACGGTTCCAAAAATTTCTGTCATCGTTAGAAAAGCGTATGGAGCAGGATTATACGCTATGTGTGGTCCTGCTTTTGAACCGGATGTTTGCATTGCATTACCAACAGCGCAAATTGCTGTTATGGGTCCAGAAGCAGCAGTTAACGCAGTGTATTCAAATAAAATAGAAGAAATAAAAAACGTGAAAGAAAGAGTAAACTTTGTAAAAGAAAAAATTGATGAATATAAAGAAGAGATTGATATTTACAAGCTAGCTTCAGAATTGGTCATCGATGATATTGTGGCTCCGTCAAATCTACGGGAGACAATATCAAATCGCTTACACTACTACTCAAGTAAACAAATTGCATTACCTTATCGAAAACATCCAGTATTTCCAGTATAATAGAAAGAAGTTTAAGACAAGGTCTGCCTCAACTGGTAGACCTTTACTTTCGTATTAAAGAGTAGGTGGTTAAATGAAGATTACAATTATCGGAGCGGGTTCTGTTGGAATGTTACTTGCAGGCTTTTTATCAGAATCATTTAAAGACGTTACACTTGTTGTTCGAACAATTGAACAAGCATTACTACTTAAAAAAAATGGATTAGTTCGTGAAAATATAGATGGTTCAGTTCGACAAAAGCACATTAAAATACAACATAACCTTCCAAAAGTACCACAAGATTCGTTAATTATTGTGGCAGTTAAATATAATCAATTACAAAACATTTATAAAATTTTAGAAAAACAACATAAAGATACCCCGCTTCTATTTATACAAAATGGATTAGCTCATTATGGGGAAGCACTACAATTACCGCAAAGTACGCTTCTTTTTGGCTCTTGCCAATTTGGAGCGGAAAAAATAAATCATTATACGGTTGCTCATCGCGGACAAGGAGTATTAAAACTTGCAAAGGCGAGAGGGAATCAAGACATATTACATACTTTAGAAGCGAAAATTAAAAGCTTTCCGATAACAATAGAAGAAAATGCAGAACAAATGTTATTTGAAAAAGCATTATTAAATTGTTTTATTAATCCTTTAACAGCATTGCTTCAAGTGAAGAATGGGGAACTGTTAGAGAATGTTCACTCGATAAAATTACTAGAAGATTTATATAACGAGTTAATGACGGCTTTCCCGGAAGAGAAGGAACGTTTCTTATTTCAAGATGTTAAGAACTTATGTACTCAAACAGCGTCAAATACTTCTTCGATGCTAACAGATCGACTTCATAATCGACCGACTGAGGTAAAAACAATTGTTGGTGCTGTCATTAAAAGAGCAGAGAGTAGAGGGAAGTCTTTACCAATACTATCAACGCTATATCATCTATTATTGGCGTTAGAGGAGAGCGGTGAGAAAATGTGAAAATAATATTACAATATGTAGTTAGTACAGTTATTTTATTTCCTATCATATTATTCCTTATTACATATTTTATTTGTCTGAAGAGAAAAATAACTAAATCCAAAGCTTTTGGTTTTTCTGCAGATGTTACAACTTTTGTGCTCTTTTTTTCGGTTCCATTGTCATTAACAAGTCTTTGGGGAATGAATTTGAATGTATTCATTTTTAGTATTGCAATTATAATCGCCATTATTTTTACATACATAGATTGGAGATCAAAAAAGGAAATTGAAGTGCTTCCTTTATTTAAAAAGGTATGGCGCTTATACTTTATCCTTTTAACAATTTGTTATTTTCTTGTTTGGATTGTAGGATTAGTACAAAGTATTGTAAAGTACGTTGTTATTTAATAAGCATTTTCTTTTGAAGAAAGCATTCTAAGCATTACAATAAATAGAGTCTATGGAAAACACATATTTTTTAAATAAAACATCTTTAGTGAACTGTTTATAAGTAGAGGAGATTTTTTTTATGAAACTGGAACAGATTGAAATACCAGTTAACAATCAAATATTGAATGATTATTGGTCACATTGGGAAAAACTGAAACCCTTTTATGAATACGAGTATAACGATGATTCCTTTTCAAAACGATACCATTACTTAAAAGATAAAAATTTTAACTATGAGGAATTAAGTACTATTATTCGTTCGTATATGGAGCCTTTTGGTATTTCGGAAAAGCAAGAAACAAACTTACAATCTTTACATAATGGTGCAGTAGCAGTAGTGGGTGGTCAACAAGCGGGTATTCTAACTGGCCCATTATATTCTGTTCATAAGGCGCTATCTGTCATCTTGCTAGCAAGACAGCAAAGTGAAAAATTAGGTAAAAAGGTTGTTCCTCTATTCTGGATTGCTGGGGAAGACCATGACATTGAGGAAATCAATCATACGTACACAATTGTGAATGAAACACCAAAGAAAAAAATATATGACGTTAGATCTCCTAAAAAAACAATGGCATCTGCTACAGTTATTCAAAAAGATCAGCTAAACGAACTACTCGAAATAATTTTTAAAAATTATGGTGAAACGGAATATACGAATGATTTATACAAAATGCTTCTTCGGCATTTAGAACACAGCACAACATTTACTCAGTTTTTTACACATACGATGAATGAGCTATTCAAAAACGAAGGATTGTTAATGATCGATGCTGCATTCACACCATTTCGTAAATATGAATCGTCATTTTTTGAAAAAATCATACACCACAATGAAGAAATCGCTAAGGTAGTAGTCGAAAAAGAGGCATTACTTAATGCAGCTGGTTATGGGTCACCAATCAATGCTACTAGCCACAATGCGAATTTATTTTATGTTCATGATGGCGAGCGATTTTTATTAGAGAGAAAAAATGGGCATTTCCAAGATGCAAATGGCTTGTATAAATTTACGGAAGGTCATTTGTTAGATATTGCTTCGTCCACACCGGAAAAACTAAGCAACAATGTTGTAACAAGACCATTAATGCAGGAAATGGCAATCCCTGTTTTAGCATTTGTTGGTGGTCCTGGAGAGCTTGCTTATTGGGGAACTTTAAAGGATGCATTCAATTGTCTGGATTTACAAATGCCAATATTGGCACCAAGGTTAAATATCACATTGGTTACAAGAAAAGTGGAGCAATTATTATTGAATTATAATCTTACAATCCCAGAAGTCATAAATGGAAGAGTAACTGAGCTGAAAGAACAATTTATCGATAGTGTTCAAGATGTTAATACAAAACAACAAATCGAAAAAATATATAACATGCTTGAAGTTCAGTATAAGGAGCTTGGTTCGTATTTAACATCACAAACAATTAACCTAGATGCAATAATAAAGAAGAATAAACAATACCACCAGATGCAATTACAATACTTAAGTAAAAAGGTAGATCAACATATTTTAATTAAACATGATAAAACACTTCGTCAATTTAATACTATCAATGCTGAAATTTATCCAAATGAAACTCTTCAAGAACGTATATATAACCCATTTCAGTATTTAAATGAATATGGACCTTCATTAATTGAAGAACTTTGTGATTTACCAATGACAATTGCAAACAAACATTATGTAGTCCATTTGTAGTAGATTTTATTCTATTTTCGAGTTATCTCAAATGAGGTAACTCATTTTTTTATGTCTATTAACTTAGAGGGTTGGACTTAAAAAAGTACTATTTACACAAATTATAAAAGTTTAATTACAATCTCTTTAAAAATGTGGAGGAAAGTGGGGGAATGTGGTACATTATTTACTAAAGTGGGGTGAGTAGCATGTTCATGGGAGAATATCAACATTCCGTTGATACAAAAGGACGTCTCATTATTCCTTCAAAGTTCCGAGAAGCGTTAGGAAATACTTTCGTAATTACTCGTGGACTTGATCACTGTCTTTTTGGCTATCCTATGGATGAATGGCGAAAACTCGAAGAAAAATTAAAAGAACTCCCTATGACGAAAAAAGATGCTCGTGCATTTGCGAGGTTTTTCTTTTCGGGGGCAACTGAAGTTGAAATTGATAAACAAGGACGAATCAATATCCCATCAACACTTGCAACTTACGCAAAACTTGAAAAAGAATGTGTGGTGCTAGGTGTATCAAGTAAAATTGAAATTTGGGCTAAAGATGCTTGGGAATCTTATTTCAATGAAGCAGAAGACTCTTTTAATGAAATTGCAGAAAATTTAATTGGATTTGACTTCTAGAAACGCAAAAAAGGAGCTTGGTTTATGTTCGATCATACAACCGTATTACTAAAAGAAACTGTTGATGGATTGAACATCAATCCAAAAGGAATTTACGTAGATTGTACTTTAGGCGGTGCAGGGCATAGTGAATATTTAGTTCAACAATTATCCCCAGAAGGTCGTTTGATTTGTTTCGACCAGGATATGACGGCGATTAGCAATGCTAAAATTCGTCTGCAGCCATACTTAGACCGAGTAACATTTGTACATTCAAACTTCCGATATATAAAACAACAATTACAGCAAATAAATATACAAAAAATTGATGGTATTCTTTATGACCTAGGTGTTTCTTCACCTCAACTAGATACTCCGGAGCGTGGATTTAGTTATCATCACGATGCACCTTTGGATATGCGTATGGATCAAACAGCAGATTTAACTGCTTATCATGTAGTAAATGAATGGTCCTATGAAAATTTAGTACGGATATTTTTCCGATACGGTGAAGAAAAGTTTTCGAAACAAGTTGCAAGAAAAATTGAAGAAGCAAGAAAACATGCTCCAATTGAAACGACTGGACAGCTTGTAGAATTAATCAAAGAGGGGATTCCAGCACCTGCAAGACGAAAAGGTGGTCACCCGGCGAAGAGAATTTTCCAAGCAATACGGATTGCAGTTAATGATGAACTTGGTGCTGCTGAGGATTCGTTAGTAGATGCAATTGAGTTGTTAAAAGTTGGAGGACGAATTAGTGTAATTACTTTCCACTCATTGGAAGATCGTTTAACAAAAACAATTTTTAAAGAGGCTTCTTCTCTTCCAGATTTACCACCAGGCTTACCAGTAATTCCTGATGAATTTAAACCTGTTTTAAAGCTTGTAACCAAAAAGCCAATTCTTCCTTCAGATGAAGAACTAGAAGAAAACAATCGTTCAAGATCAGCAAAACTTAGAATTGCAGAGAAAATATTTGAAAAAGGACGTGGGTAAATGGCAGTTCGTGTTAGGCAACATTCATATATCCAGCAGCCTGTCGCACCACAACAGCAGCAGCCCTCTAAAAAACAAAAAGTACAAAAATCCAAAAAAATAATCACACTAAAAGAAAGACTTTTATATATTGCTTTTGTCGTTGTGGTAGCTTATCTTGCAGTGTCTATCTTGCATAAACAAAGCACAATTCAACAGACAACTTATGAAATCCAAGAAGTTGAAAAACAAATTGCGGAAATAGAAAAACAAAATGTTGATTTAAAAGTTCAAGTTAGTGAATTATCTACTTATGAGCGAATTTGGGAAAAAGCAAAAGCACTCGGTTTAACTCTAAATGAGAACAATGTAAAGGTAGTGCCGGGAGAATGAAAAAAAAGAAATTTCGATTCCAATGGGGAGCCTTTCTAATGTTATTACTTTATGGAGGGCTCTTTTTTGCATTATTTATTAGAATTATTTACATTCAAGCTACAGGTGTTGTAGACGGACAAGAATTAGAGGTAAAAGCTGCAGCTCTTTATGAAAAGGAAGCTGTGTTATCTGCAGAACGTGGTAAGATATTGGACCGTAATGGAAATATTATTGCAGAGGATACTTTAAGTTATCGACTCATTGCGGTTGTCAGACCAGATGCGACAACAGATCCCAAGGAACCAAGGCATGTACTTGATCCTGCATATACTGCGAAAGTATTATCTCAATATATCCAAATGGAAGAGTCTGAAATTTATCAAATTTTAACAAGGAAATTAAGTGATGGACGACAACCTTATCAAGTGGAATTTGGGGTTGCGGGACGTAGTATTAGTCACGAATTGATGAATACAATTGATAAAGAAGGACTTCCTGGCATTATATTTGCAAGTGATACAAAACGTTATTATCCAAATGGATCATTTGCAGCTCATTTAGTTGGATTTGCACAAAAGGAACAACAGAAAAATGGAACATTTAAAACAATTGGTAAGATGGGTATAGAATCTATTTATAATAAAGAGCTTACTGGTATAGATGGAAAAATGAAATACGAGAGTGATATTTTTGGTTACCTCTTACCGAATAGCGAAAAAATGATAAAACCTGCTGAAGATGGCAGCAATATTTATTTAACTTTAGACAAAACAATTCAAAACTTCTTAGAAGAATCAATGTCAAAGGTCTATAAACAATATAACCCAGAGTCAATGGTAGCTGTTGTAGCTAATCCGAAAACTGGTGAAATTTTAGCGATGTCTCAAAGACCAACCTTTGATCCCGATACGCGTGAAGGTTTAGAAAATAACTGGTTAAATGATGTAATAGAAGATGTAATTGAGCCGGGGTCTACAATGAAGACGTTTACATTGGCTACTGCTATTGAAACAGGCAACTGGTATCCTAATGCTGAATTTCAATCAGGTAGCTATACTATTTTAGATAGAACAATTCGTGACCATAACAATGTCGGTTGGGGGAAGATAAGTTATTTACAAGGTTTCCAACGATCAGCTAATACAGCCATGGCACATTTATTACAAATGATTGGTGACGAAGCTTTTATTGATTATTTAAAAAAATTCGGGTTTGGTGAAAAAACAGGCATTGATTTACCTGGTGAAGCAACAGGGACATTATTAACAACTTACCCAATCAACCGTGTAACCACTTCCTTTGGTCAAGGTTCCACAGTTACTCCTATTCAACTCATACAAGCTATGACAGCAATAGCAAACGATGGCAAAATGATGCAACCGTATGTAATTGATAGAATAGTAGATTCTGCTAACGATAAAACGATAAAGAAATCTGAACCAAAAGTAAAAGGTGAGCCAATTTCGGCATCAACTGCTAAACAAGTTCGTGAAATATTAGCTTCAACAATCACTTCTGAGGTTGGTACCGCTAAACGATTCCAAGTAGAAGGATATGAAGTGGGAGGGAAAACAGGTACAGCCCAAATTGCAAAACCTGGTGGTGGCTACTACTATGGAAAGAATAATTATTTATATTCTTTCTTAGGTTTGGCACCTGTTGAAGACCCTCAACTGATTGTTTATGTAGCGGTCGAACGTCCACAGTTAGCACCAACAGAGGGTGGTTCAGAGCCAGTAGCTGAAATCTTTACATCAGTTGTACAGAATAGCTTGAAATATTTAAACATTAAACCGGAAGACGCTGCAAAAGTTGAAACAACACCAATGGGAGATTATGTTGGAAAAAATTCGGATAGTATCCAAGTTGAATTATCGAATGCAGGGTTAACGCCAATTGTGATTGGTGAAAGTGGAAATATTACTGAACAATATCCAGATAAAAACCTAGCCATTACAAAAGGTAGTTTAGTATTTTTAAAGACAGATGGTGCAATCACATTACCATCATTTGAAAATTGGTCGCTACGAAACATACTCATTTATAAAATGATGTCGGGATTACCAATTGAAATTGTAGGGGATGGTTACGTAGAAAGCCAAAGTGTATCTGCTAATACGGTTCTTTACGATTCTTCGCCAATTGTTGTTAAACTTAAAACGCCTAAAGAAATGTATACAGTTCCAGTAGATGAAACAGAAGAATCTGCTGCAGAAGGTGAGATATTGCCACAAGATTAAGAATGAAATAGAATAGATGTCCACTTCGAATCATACTTTGTTAAAAACGAGGTGTGAATATAGAATGAAGTGGATTTCTACCATTTCAAAAAGTCGCTTGAAATTAATTATTTATGGATTTATTCTTTTTGGAGTTGCAGTTGTTATAAGGCTATTTTATGTCCAAGTTATTCAGCATGATAAATTAACAGAGTTAGCAAAAGAAAATTGGGACCGTGAAATTCCCTTTGCAGCCGAGCGTGGTGAAATTGTCGACAGGAATGGTAATGTTTTGGTTACCAATAAACTTGCTCCAACCCTCTATTTTATGCCTGCTCAAAATGATAATATTGAACTTGCTGCAAAACAGATTGCTTCAGTATTAAAACTTGATGAGAAAAAGCTTTTTGAAAAAATGAATACAAGGGATTATCTTGTAAAATTGGCACCTGAAGCAAAAAATATTACGTATGAACAAGCAGTTCAAATTCAAGGGTTAAAAATAGATGGCCTATATAGTGGAGTTGATTATGTCCGGCATTATCCTTATGGTAATTTATTATCAAGGTTTATCGGATTTACAGGTTACGATACACAAGGTCTTGCTGGAATTGAATATCAATACGATAAATTACTAACATCAAAAGATGCAGCAATTCGATTATTTACCGATGCAAAGGGCAATTCACTACCACACGTTGACGATGAGTGGAGAGAAGGAGACCAAGGTGCAACCGTTGAATTGACGATTGATTTAGATGTTCAACAAGTGGTTGAAAGAGAATTATCTCAGGCAATGAAAAAATATAATGCTGACCAAGCATTAGCAATTGCCATGAATGTCAATACTGGGGAAATATTAGCATTATCTTCTTATCCTACATATGACCCTTCAAATTTTGAAGATGTAGACTCTTCAATCTATAATCGTAACTTGCCGGTCTGGATGACATATGAACCGGGTTCTACCTTTAAAATTATTACATTAAGTGCCGCCCTTGAAGAAGGGGTTGTGGATTTAGAAAAAGATACATTCCATGACAAAGGGTACACCATTGTTGAAGGGGCTAGACTCCGTTGTTGGAAACGAGAAGGTCATGGTAGTGAAACGTTTTTACAAGTTGTAGAAAATTCATGTAACCCAGGCTTTATTGAGTTAGGTCAGCGTGTTGGACCGACAAAGTTACAACAATATATTAGAGATTTTGGATTCGGGGAAGCTACAGGATCAAATATTGCTGGAGAAGCTTCTGGTATTTTATTCTCTAAAGAAGCATATGGTCCAGTTGAACATGCCACCACTTCTTTTGGGCAAGGAATCGCTGTAACACCAATCCAACAAGTACAGGCAGTAGCTGCTGCGGTAAACGGTGGTAAATTATATACTCCTTATGTTGTATCAAAAGTTTATGATTCAGAAACAGGGAAAATGGTGTTAGAAAATAAACCAGAATTAAAACGTACTGTTATCAGTGAGGAAACTTCTAAAAAGGTACGAGAGGCTTTGGAATCGGTCGTAGCAAACGGTTCTGGGCGGGCTGCTTTCCGCGATGGTTTACGAATCGGTGGAAAAACAGGAACAGCTCAAAAAGTAGATAACGGACGGTACAAGGATGGCGATTATATTGTTTCCTTTATTGGATTTGCCCCTGCAAATAATCCGGAAGTGGTAGTTTACGTTGCCGTTGATAATCCAAAAGGGTCGTTAATTTTTGGTAGTACTATTGCTGCTCCAATCGTCGGACAGATTATTGAGGATATTGCACCGACAATCGGTTTAGAAGTAAATCGTGAAGGTCAACTTGAAAAACAGTACCGATGGGGTGACCCGATCACAGACAGAGTACCTAATTTAATTGGTTACGAGAAACAGGAAATAATGAAGTTACAATATCCATTTAAAATTGAATGGCATGGTGATGGAAATGTGGTTACTGCCCAACTACCTGAGCCAGAAAACATCCTTGAACAAGATGGTACCATTCATTTGTATTTAGAGAATAACTAGTTCATTTAGTTCTTAATTAATATTAAATTATTAATAAAAGTTTATTAAGAACAAGACTTTAAAGGAGATTTAACATGACAATTTTAACAACAATAACCATTCTAGCAATATCATTTATCGCTTCTGTGGTTTTAGCCCCAATAACAATTCCAATACTACGTCGGTTGAAATTTGGACAGAGTATCCGTGAAGAAGGCCCGCAGTCGCATATGAAAAAAGCTGGAACACCAACGATGGGTGGCGTCATATTTCTTATATCTATCATTGCTACGACGGTAATTGTTGGAAACATCTACAACCTCTTTACAACACAATCAGTTGTAATGATTCTTGTTTTAGCCGGATTTGGGATTATCGGATTTTTAGATGATGGCATCAAAGTAATTTTCAAACGTAATCTTGGGTTAACGTCAATTCAAAAGTTAATTGGTCAGATTATTATCTCAATTGCGGCTTTCCTATTAATTCGATTAGGTGATTTTGATACAACAATAAGTATCCCATTTACAGATATATCTGTTGACTTTGGTATCTTATATGTAGGTTTTCTTATTTTCTGGTTAGTTGGTTTTTCCAATGCTGTGAACTTAACAGACGGATTAGATGGCTTAGTTGCTGGTACTGCATCAATTGCTTTTACAGCTTATGGGGTTATCGCATTATTTAATGAACAGCATGATGTAGCACTATTTACCTTTGCTGTAACGGGTGCGTTGTTAGGTTTCTTAATTTTTAATGCGAACCCAGCAAGAGTATTTATGGGTGATACCGGATCCCTTGCTTTAGGGGGGGCATTAGCTCTTGTTTCGGTTTTAGTGAAGGAAGAATTATTGCTTTTATTAATTGGTTTAGTTTTTGTGATTGAAACGCTTTCGGTTATTTTACAAGTGGGAAGCTATAAATTACGTAAAAAACGTATTTTCAAAATGAGTCCTATCCACCACCACTTTGAGCTATCAGGTTGGTCGGAACGTAAAGTAGTTGGAGTATTTTGGTCCACGGCAGTAGTTGTCGCTTTAATTGCAGTATTAACGGAGGCCATGATATGAATCAAATTCCAAATTTTCAACATAAAAAAGTTTTAGTACTCGGATTAGCAAAAAGTGGTGTTGCAGCATCTGAGCTCCTACATCAGTTAGGAGCTTTCGTTACGGTTAACGATTCGAAGCCTTTTGACGAAAACCCTCAAGCACAAGAACTTCTTAAAAAAGGCATAACGGTCATTTGTGGAAGACATCCCGAAGATTTATTAGATGAAGGTTTTGAGTTGGTTGTAAAAAATCCAGGAATTCCTTATTCAAATCCGATTATAGCGGATGCAGTAAACCGAGGATTGCAGGTAATAACGGAAGTAGAACTCGCCTATTTAATTAGTGAGGCACCGATTATTGGGATTACTGGCACAAATGGTAAAACGACGACAACAACTTTAATTTTTGAAATGTTAAAAAACGCTCAAAAACAGCCGTTAATTGCCGGAAATATTGGTACCGTTGCTTGTGGAGTTGCTACGGAAGCAGGAAAAGAAAATGTGATTGTTACTGAACTATCTTCGTTTCAATTAATGGGAACAGTTGAATTTAAACCGAAAATTGCCATTTTAACAAATTTATATGATGCACATTTGGACTACCATGGTACGTTCGAGGAATATGCAGAGGCGAAATTCAATATTACGAAAAATCAGGATGAGAACGATTGGTTCATTTATAACGCAGATCAGGAAGTCGTGAAGAAATTTGCAGACCGATCGAAAGCGCAGAAAGTTCCTTTTAGTTCGAGTGGTCGCTCGGATTATGGTATCAGTGCAGATGAACAAACAATTTATTGGATGGGAAAACCTATTTTAAGTCGTTTGAACATTGCATTACCAGGGAATCATAATTTAGAAAATGCTTTAGCAGCTATTGCCACTTGTATACTTTACGGTTGTAATAAATCTGCTGTAGAGGAAGTTTTAAAAACTTTTTCAGGGGTTCGTCACCGTACACAATTTGTTCGCGAGTGGAATGGACGTAAATTTTATAATGATTCAAAAGCAACCAACTGCTTGGCAACCAAAGTTGCATTAAATGCTTTCCAACAGCCTACTATTTTAATTGCAGGAGGACTTGATCGAGGTCATTCCTTTGAAGAGCTGCGAGAATCTATGCAATATGTAAAGGCAGTTGTTGCATATGGGCAAACTGGTGAACGTTTTATAGAATTTGCCAAGTCGTGTGGTATTGAACAGACTATCCTTGCTCAAAATGTTGAGGATGCTGTGGCAAAAGCTGTACCGATATCAGAAAGTGGAGAAGTAATATTATTATCACCTGCATGCGCAAGTTGGGACCAATATAAAAGTTTTGAAGTGCGCGGCGATTTGTTTATTGATGCCGTAATGAAGCTTTAACAAATGTGCTTAGAACAATTGATATTGTTTCTAAGCACAAATATTACAAATTGAAAAGTTCTTACGAAAGGATGCCTTCACTGAAGTTTACCTATAAAAGGCTTTTTATTATTTCAGCACTTCTTTTATCACTTATGGGGATTCTATTTATTTATTCTGCAGGTACATATTGGAGTTCGATTCATTACGAAGGACAAATGCCGTTTTATTTGAAGCAATTAATTTACTTGATTTTAGCTATCGCAGTGTTTATTACAATAGCCAATATGCCAACATTTACAATGGAAAAGACATGGATTACTCTGTATGTATTTTCGCTAATTTTATTAGTTTTAGTTCTTGTCCCTGGTATTGGATTAGTACGTAATGGCTCGCAAAGTTGGATTGGATTAGGTCCACTAACGATTCAACCCGCAGAATTAGCTAAAATAACAACACTAATGTATTTAAGCTTTCTATTAGGGAAAGTAAGAAATGAAGAACGTGTTGTACAAGTGAAACATTTTTTAATCATTATTCTTCCTTGTGCATTAATTATGTTACAACCTGATTTTGGTTCTGTATTCATTTTAGTTGTTTCAGCATTTATTTTATTGTTTATTGCAAGGTATCCAATTAAGTTATATGTGGGTTTTATTGTAATAGGAGTAATTGGCTTAATTGCATTAATTGCGTCTGCTCCGTATCGTTTAAAACGTATAGAAGCCTTTATTAATCCATGGGCTGATCCATTAGGAAGCGGCTTCCAAGCAGTGCAATCTTTACTTGCTATAGGCCCTGCTGGATTACTTGGACACGGATTTCAAGAAAGCCGACAAAAGTTCCTGTATCTACCTGAACCACAAAATGACTTTATATTTTCTATTATTTTAGAAGAAATTGGGTTTTTAGGTGGTTGTGTTGTATTAGTTCTGTTTGGCTTATTTATTTATTCTGGATGTGGACTTGCACTTCAATCGTTAAAAAGTTCAGATTTTTATGCCATTTCTGCATTAGTTGGCATGGTAGGTTTTCAAGCTTGTTTAAATATAGGAGTTGTAATTGGATTAATCCCAGTGACAGGTGTGACGCTACCATTTATTAGTTACGGTGGAACATCCTTAATGATTATTTGGTTTGTTGTTGCGATTGTTGTAGGGTTTGCAAATCGGACCAACTCGGTATAAAAGGAAGGAGGAGTAAAAATATGGATAAAGTAATAGACATTGAAGATCGCATACCAACATTAAGAGAAAAAAGAAGAAAAAGAACAAATATAAAATTTATAGTACTAATCATTCTGTTTTTCCTCACATTATTTTTACTCCTTTATTTCCAATCTCCATACAGTGAAATAAAAAAAATTCAAATAAGTGGATCTAATCTTGTAGAGGATAGCGAATATTTAAAGCAATCTGATTTACAAATTGGGGATTCAATGTGGGGTTTTCATGTTGGGGAAATTGAAAAAAAAATACAACAACAATACTGGGTGAAAAGTGTCAAAGTGAAAAGAAAATGGTTAACAACTGTAGAAATAAAAGTGGATGAATGGCAAAAAGTAGCTTATATTTCCGAGGATAATGCATTTTTTCCAATGTTAGAAAATGGCGATGTGTTTAGAGAATCAAATACATTAGAACCAATTGATGCACCGTTATTTTTACAATTTGATGATGAGAAGTTAAGGAAAAGACTACTGAAGGAATTGGCGAAATTAGAACCAACCGTTTTAGCATTAATTTCTCAAATTAACGCAACCCCAACTAGTGCCGATCCATATGCGATTACACTATTCATGAATGATGGTTACGAAGTTCGTGCAGAAATAACAACATTAGCAGAAAAGCTTAATTATTACCCTTCAATCGTTGCACAAATTGAACACGCTTCAGGTTATAGTAAAGGGATTATAGATATCGAGGTAGGTTCCTATTACAAATCATTTGACGATGAGTACACACAACTTGATATAAATCTTGAAGAAATGGATGTACAAGAACAGGAAGTGTTGGGCGATGAAGAAACCACATTACAATAGCAAATTTACAAGAAAACAGTTCATCGTACTAATTGTATGTATAAGTACAGGATTTATTATCGGTTATTCCTATAAACTTACAAAAGATGAAGTAAAAGTGAATACAAGTTATCTTGAGCAAGAAGAATCCTATAGGGAAGAATTAATTTCTCAACAAGAAAGAAATAAAGAACTAACGGAAGAATTAACAGCTCTCCAAACAAAAAGAAGAGAATATGAAAAAAACTTTGCAGAAAACGAAGAAGATTATGGGCATTTACTTGAAGAGGCAGAAAATTTACGTCTATTGCTTGGAGAAATTCCTGCTCATGGAGAAGGCATACGTGTCACTTTAAAAGATGGAGAATATAATCCGAATTCAACAAATCCCAATGAATATATTGTTCATGAAAGTCATGTTTTCTCGGTAATAAATGAATTAAAAGTATCTGGAGCAGAAGCCATTTCAATTAATGGACAAAGGCTTAAATCCAATTCGTACATCAGATGTAATGGACCTGTTATTACAATCGACGGCAATCAATACCCTGCACCGTTTATTATTGAAGCAGTAGGGGATGTAGATACGTTAATCCCTGCTTTAAAACTAGTTGGAGGAGTTTTTGACCAATTACTGAATGATCGAATCGTTGTAACAATTGAGGAAAGTGATTTTATTCAAATGCCAACAATAAATGATGAATAGTAGATCATCCTTTATTCAACGGACAAGCCCAGTTAAAAAACAGATACAGGAGGGATTTGTAATTGAATAAAAGAATAGTTACTAGAATAACGATTGTATCATTTATTGTAGGTTTAATGATTGCCATTCAATATAATACAATTCAAAAACCAACTGAAAGAGATACTCGAGACATATGGGAAATACGGCAGGAATTATCTGAAGAGAAAAAACGCCATTCAGAATTACTTTCAGAAATTGGTACATTAAAATCGATTGTAGATGAATATGAAAACGATGACAAAGATAGTCAGGCACAAATATTAAAAAGTACGGTTCATGACTTAAAAGTTCGAGCAGGAATTGAGGCTGTATCGGGTCCAGGAGTCATCATGTCTATTCAACCAGCAATGGAATTAGTTGCGTTGGGATTAGAAATAGAGCCGATTTCACCTGATTTATTAATTCGATTAGTAAATGAAATATATCGATATAATGGTTTGTATATTGAAATTGATGGGCAAAGACTAGTTCATACATCTGCTATTCGGGATATTAATGGAAAAACGACTATAAATGGTTTTGCAATCGATGAATCAAACGTGGAAATTCGTGTAATCACGGAGAGTTTTGAAAAAGCGGAAAAACTCTACAGTTATTTATATGCTTCCACATTTCACGACGATTTTTACCTCGATAATTTAAGTCTCAACATTAACAAAGCACTGTCTAACATAACCATTAAAGAGTACGACGGAAAACTATCAAATACATTTCTAGTTGAAAACAACAAAGGGGAATAAAAATGTGGCTACCATTTTTAGGTTTACTTTTAGGACTAGCGTTTGGTTTACTGACTGATATACAAATTCCCGTAGTTTATGAAAGCTATTTATCCATCGCCGTATTAGCCGCCCTTGATACAATTTTTGGTGGTATTAGAGCAAATTTGCAGCAAGTATACGACGATAAAGTTTTTCTAACTGGTTTTTTCTTCAATATTGCTTTAGCTGCAGGACTAGCCTTTTTAGGTGTACATCTTGGGGTTGATCTTTATCTAGCTGCCATTTTTGCCTTTGGTGTCCGACTATTCCAAAATATTGCAGTTATTCGACGAATTTTGATAACAAAATGGGAAGAGAGACATATAAAAAAGGGTGAAAATACAGTATAATAGCTATAAAATTATATAGTATACTTGAATTTACTTAGACAATAGCTAGGAATTACAATAGAATAAAAAATAGGAGCAATCGAAGGAGGTGCGGTAGGTGAATCATCAAGATATTTATATTTCTCTAGATATTGGTTCATCTTCTATTAAAGTTCTGATAGGAGATATTACAAATAATCAACTACATGTAATCGGCGTCGGTAACGTAAAATCTAATGGCATTCGAAAAGGTGCAATAGTTGATATTGATGCAACAGTACAAGCAATTAGAAAAGCGGTCGATCAAGCAGAACGAATGACAGGTATTAAAATAGATGAGGTTATACTTGGTATACCTGCAAATCAAACTACCCTTCAACCAGTAAAGGGTGTTGTTGCTGTTAATAGTGAAAACAGAGAAATTACTGATGACGATTTAGAAAGAGTTATTGAATCCGCACAAGTTATGTCGATTCCACCTGAGCGCGAGCTTGTTAACCTAATCCCACGCCAATTTATCGTTGATAACTTAGATGAAATAAAAGATCCACGCGGAATGATAGGCATTCGCCTTGAAATGGATGCTACAATGATAACGACTTCTAAAACATTAGTTCATAATGTGTTACGATGTGTAGAGCGTGCTGGTTTGAAAATAAGAGAAATTTATTTACAACCTCTAGCTGCTGGTTTCTTTGCTTTAACTGAAGATGAAAAAAATCAAGGCACTGCATTTATTGATTTAGGCGGAGGTTCCACAACAATCGCAGTTTTTGAAGATGGATTACTAACTAGAACAGGAGTTATCCCTGTTGGTGGAGAACATATAACTAAGGATTTATCTATAGTACTAAAAACCCCTACAGAACAAGCTGAATTAATAAAAAAACAATTTGGACATGCCTTTTATGATGACGCTTCCGATGATGAAATTTTTGAAGTACCTGTATCTGGAACAGACGTGACGGATCAATATAGTCAAAAGTTTATTTCAGAAATAATTGGTGTTCGATTGGAAGAAATGTTTGAACTTGTTTTAGATGAACTTGCTAGATTAGGGGTACGTGATTTACCCGGTGGAGTAGTACTTACAGGTGGGGTTGCACAGTTAGAAGGTATAGCACAACTTGCTCGTCAAGTTATGCAAACACGTGTAAGAATTTATACTCCTGACTATATCGGTGTACGTGAGCCGGCATTTACAACAGCAGTTGGTCTAATAAGATATGCACATTCAGAGGATGAATTTTATGGTAGAAGCCCGAACCAAACACCTGTTTATGCAACAATTGGAGCAGGTTCCACTCCTCCTAAGAAACAAACGAATACAACTGAAAAAGAAAACAATCCAAATAAACCAAGTGTAATAAACCGAGCGAAAAAACTATTTGATAAGTTTTTTGAATAACTTTTTGAAAGACTAGTGTAGCAGGAGGAGAAACTATGTTAGAATTCGATACGAGTATAGATCAGCTGGCCAATATTAAAGTTATTGGTGTTGGCGGCGGTGGTAATAATGCGGTAAATAGGATGATTGAACATGGCGTTCAAGGTGTAGATTTTATCGCAGTAAATACGGATGCCCAAGCTTTGAATCTATCAAAAGCAGAATATAAATTACAGATTGGTAACAAATTAACTCGTGGTTTAGGTGCAGGTGCTAACCCTGAAGTAGGTAAAAAAGCAGCTGAGGAAAGTCGGGAGCAAATAGAAGAAGTACTTCGTGGAGCAGATATGGTTTTCGTAACTGCTGGTATGGGTGGCGGAACTGGTACGGGTGCAGCCCCTGTCATCGCTTCAATTGCTCGTGACTTAGGAGCTTTAACTGTTGGTGTAGTTACTCGACCATTCTCCTTTGAGGGGCGTAAACGTCAAACCCAAGCAATTGGTGGAATTGCATCTATGAAAGAAGCGGTCGACACACTAATTGTTATACCAAATGATAAATTACTTCAAATTGTTGATAAAAGCACGCCTATGCTTGAAGCATTCCGTGAAGCTGATAATGTTTTACGTCAAGGGGTTCAAGGGATTTCAGACTTAATCGCAACTCCTGGATTAATAAACTTAGACTTTGCAGACGTTAAAACAATTATGTCTGACAAAGGTTCAGCATTAATGGGTATTGGTATTGCTACAGGCGAAAATCGAGCTACTGAAGCTGCGAAAAAAGCAATTTCAAGTCCACTTCTTGAAACATCAATTGATGGAGCTAAAGGCGTAATTATGAATATTACAGGCGGCTCGAACTTAAGCTTATTTGAAGTGCAAGAAGCAGCTGATATCGTTGCTTCAGCATCTGATGAAGAAGTTAATATGATCTTCGGTTCGGTTATTAACGAAAATTTAAATGATGAAATTATCGTTACAGTAATTGCTACAGGCTTCTCTGACGACATCATTACTCAACAACAACGTCAACAAACTTCACGTCCAATAGGTGGTGGATTGCGTGGTGGCCAACAGCAAGCAGCACCACAGCAAACTCCTATTCGTGAAAGAGTACAAGAGCCTGTTCAACAACCTGAGCCAACACGACAAGTACAACAACAAGATGATTTATTGGATATTCCTACGTTCTTACGCAATAGACGTAATCGAGGATAAAATATTCGACAAAAAGAGGCAACTCATCCAAATTGGAGAGATTGTCTCTTTTTTATTTATTTAATAGATTTTGCATTAACCATGTTCATAAACCGCCGAATTGGTATCATTACGAATTCTTTCTATGAAGTAACACCAAGTTTGACGAAATTTCCTTTTTCTCATCAGACAAAGCTTCGTATTGGCTTTGTAACTATATGTCAAAAAAATTAGAATCGAAGAAGATAGTGTCAAAATTATTTTTCGTTCTAATACAATGGTTTGACATTTTCCTCATCATGCTAGTGTTAATCTTTTAATAGGAGGACGCCAAAATGATTGGAGAATTACTCGTACTATACAATACGTTGTTTAATTACTTTTTATTAAAGTTTACCCAAGAAATAACGGGATTGTATGTAAAGAGGAGTAGATTGCTTCTAAGTGCGTTTTGCAGTGGATTAATAGCATCAATATTTTATAAGTCCTTAATTGGTGCATTACTTAGTTTTGTAGTTTTAATTGGGCTCGCGTTTTCTTTTCGCATCCAATCGTTGTTAAAGCAAGGAACTGTTTTGTTTATTACTACGTTTTTCCTCGGCGGCGTTTTAACAAGCATTCTACCCTTTTTACTTAATCAATCCAAACTAACATTTTTTGTTCTTTCATCAGCAGTCGCTTTTCTTAGTTTAACAACGATACACTCCAAATGGAGAAAAATGATGCAACTAAAAATTCAGCATTCATTTGTAGTGGATTGTGAGCTCGAACTATTTAAACAAAAATTTTGCTTAAAAGGTTTCATCGATACAGGAAATGAATGTATTGAACCCCTTAGTGGGAAGCCGGTTCATTTTCTCTCATATAATGCCATATCAAAGGAATTGCCCAAAGATTTAAATGATGCGTTATTGTCATGGGATGAAAATAACCCGTATCAGTTAACAATGTTTCCTGCTTTCATTTATCCGAAAATTCGAATTTTATCTTTATCTACAGTTCAAAAGGAAAGGTCGACAGTGTTGGCATTTCGTTTTGATCGCTTAAAGATAAATGGGGTGACGGATAAAGAGATTTTTGAGCAATATGTTGTTTTTACAAGGCATGATGCGAGATATCCACAAGATGCACAGATGATTCTTCACGTTTTAGCGTTGTGAAATTCGAGCATAAAGGGGGAAAATGATTGTTTAATAAATTAATCGACCTATTTAGAAAAATTTGGAGTAAGTTTCGTACTAAAGGAACATACTATATAGGAGGGCACGATTCATTGCCAGTACCATTGACTAGAGAAGAAGAGATGACAGTTATTGAAGCCTTTATGAATGGTGATTTGAGAGCAAGAGACACATTAATTGAAAGAAATTTACGTCTAGTTGTTTATATTGCAAGACGTTTTGATAATACTGGAACGCCAATTGAAGATTTAATTAGTATTGGCTCCATTGGACTAATAAAAGCTATCGAAACATTTAATACAGAGAAGAATATTAAACTTGCCACATATGCATCACGTTGTATTGAAAATGAAATTTTAATGCATCTGCGAAAAACAAGTCGTATGAAAGGTGAAGTTTCATTAGACGAGCCATTAAACTCTGACCCCGATGGAAACGAACTTTTACTTTCTGATATTTTAGGTACAGAAGAACAGATTATTATGAACGATGTTGAAAAGAAAATTGAACGAGCTACAATGTTCAATGCAATTAATGGTTTAAGTGAACGGGAAAGATATATAATGGAATGTCGATTTGGCCTTAATGGCAAACAAGAAATGACGCAGAAAGAAGTAGCAGATCATTTAGGTATCTCACAATCATACATTTCCCGACTTGAAAAGAAAATCATTTTAGATTTACGAGAGCATTTAAATCAACCAATTTCATAATTTACTGGATGAAATTGGACGAGTAAAAACGTGCATATTCTTCTTTATTCCGGACAAACTGAAAAAACAGTTCAGAGATAAAAAACTAGTTCGGAGGAAAAGAAGATGGTTCGTACAAAAGTAGAACTTTGTGGTGTAGATACTGCTTCTTTGCCAGTTCTAAAACATGAAGAGATGAGAGAGCTGTTCGTTCGCCTACAATCTGGAGAAGAGTGGGTAAGAGATGAACTAGTCATTTGCAACTTACGCCTTGTTTTAAGTATTGTCGGTAGATTTTCATATCGAGGAGAACAAGCGGATGATTTATTCCAAGTTGGTTGTATCGGTTTATTAAAGGCAATTGATCATTTTGATTTAAAGCATAATGTTCGTTTTTCAACTTATGCGGTTCCGATGATTATAGGTGAGATTAGAAGACATTTACGAGACCACCATGCATTACGTGTCTCTAGGTCATTAAGAGATATCGCATATAAAGCGATGCAAGCAAAGGAAAAGTTTATTTCAGAAAATTTATATGAACCAACAATTGAACAGTTGGCAGAAGCAATCGAAATGAAAAAGGAAGACGTGTTATACGCACTAGATGCAATACAAGATCCTCTTTCTTTACAAGAGCCAATTTATTCAGATGGTGGAGATGCCGTATATATTATGGACCAATTAAGAGATGATGATGTGTCAGAAGATCAGTGGGTTGCATACGTTAGTGTGAAGGAAAGTATGCAAAAACTGGATGAAAGACAACAAATGATACTCTCGAAACGATTCTACTATGGTGAAACACAAACTGAAATTGCAAAATCGCTAGGCATATCTCAAGCGCAAATTTCGAGATTAGAGAAAAATGCAATTGAGACAATGCAAAAAGACTATAAATTAGGATAAGTAATCACAGCGCACTTTTATTAAGGTGCGCTTTTATTTATTTACTAAAGAATTAAAATATTAACGCAATATTTTTCTAACTCAATAATATAGTTTAGAAAGGATAATTAAATCATGACTTTCCAATAGTAGATGAAAAGAAGGGGGACCATTTTTGCGATTTTCTGCTGTACAACAGAAAGAGATTATCGAGGCTGGTAATGGCCGTTTTGTTGGATATATTATCGATGCAGAGGTATGTGAAAAAACAGGATGTATAACCGCTTTCCTCGTTGCAGAACCAAAAAAATTTATGTCATTCTTACAAAATGACGAACATGTGAGAAAAGTCCTAATAAGTGATATTCTCGTAGTAGGAAAAGACGTAATCTTGGTAAAAGAGTTTTCTTAATAGTTCATGCTATTCATTGAAAATTACTATACAGCTTGATACAATTAAGGAAACTATTGAAGTAAAGTTGGTATTAACGTGACAAAGATAAGCGATAATTTAATAACGATTCAAAATAAAATAGAAAATGCAAAAACAACGTCGCATCAAACACAAGATGTCAAAATAATTGCAGTAACGAAGCAAGTTACAGTGGAAAGAACACTTGAAGCACTTGATGCAGGATTAATTCATTTAGGTGAAAATCGCCCAGAAGGATTATTAGCTAAAAAAGGCGAAATTAACAATAAAGCAATTTGGCACTATATTGGTTCATTGCAAACTAGAAAAGTAAAACAAGTGATTAATGAAATTGACTATCTTCATTCATTAGATCGCATTAGTTTAGCTGAAGAGATAAATAAACGAGCAGAAAAACCAATAAACTGTTTCGTTCAAGCAAATGTCTCAGGGGAAGAGTCAAAACACGGGTTAAGCACGGAAGAAGTAATTCCATTTATACATTCTTTAGCAAAGTACGATAAGATTCATATTGTAGGGCTTATGACAATGGCCCCAAATACAGAAGATGAATCTGTTATTAGAAAAGTATTTCGTGATTTGAAAAACTTGCAGACAGAAGTTATGAACTTAGGATTAGATTATGCGCCTTGTAAAGAACTTTCAATGGGGATGTCAAATGACTATGAAATTGCGGTAGAAGAAGGTGCAACGTTTGTAAGAATTGGAACAGCTCTTGTTGGATAGAAAAGAGGGATGCTAGATGAGTATGAAAAATAAAATAAAAAATTTCTTTTACCTTGAAGATGAAGATGAAGAAGTGCAAGAAATTCAAACATCAAGTAAACCAATTAGTATCGCCAAAGAGCAACCTATTGTAAAATCACGGCCAAAAAAGGAACGCAAATTAGTTGAAGTTGAACCAAATCAACACTTAAATGTTGTAAGTTTGCAGTCAGCAAATTCTTTAAAACAATCCAAAGTTGTCATCGTTGAACCTCGTGTTTATGCAGAAGCTCAAGATATATCGGACCATTTAAAAAGTAAACGTGCCATTATCGTCAATCTACAAAGAATTGATCGCGAAGCAGGGGTGCGAATTATCGACTTTTTAAGTGGTACTGTATATGCATTAGGAGGAGATATTCAACGTATTGGTACGGATATTTTCCTTTGTACGCCAGATAACGTTGAAGTTTCCGGAGAAGTTTCGAACTATCTGTACGACGATATTCAATAGATTAGTGAGGTTATCAATTTAATGCTTTATTATTCCATAATAAATTTCATTGCGGCAGCATTTACAATTTATCAATTTATGATTATTATTTATATTTTTATGTCTTGGGTGCCATCTGTTCGAAGTTCAACGGTGGGAGAGTATTTAGGTAAATTAGTTGAACCATACTTAGGAATTTTTAGAAAGTTTATTCCACCAATCGGTATGATTGATATTTCACCAATTGTTGCCCTTTTATTATTACGATATATACAAATGGGTCTATTAATTGTAGTTGAAAAAATCTATTTCATGTTTGTATAAAATATAATTCAAAATCCCTGCTGATTAGTTGTGGGGATTTTCTTTTATTATTTTTACAAAAATGAACATACTATAGAAGATAAGGTGGAGTTAGCAGATGGATCATTTAATCCAACATTTTCGAAAAGATGAACAGCCTTTTATTGAAAAAGTAATTGGTTGGCAAAGGGAAGTAGAAGATCGATTTGCGCCTAAGTTAAGTGATTTTTTAGACCCACGTGAGCGATTTATCGTTACTTCCATTCTCACACAGAATAATGAGTTGAAAATTACTACTGAAGGTGGTTTTCACGAGGCAGAACGGCAACGCATGTTAATTTATCCGAATTATTATGTACCTACTTATGAAGATTTACAAATTACCGTTTTTTCTGTAAATTATCCTTCGAAATTTGTTCAATTAAAGCATCCTGATGTATTAGGGTCTTTATTATCAATAGGTTTAACACGTGGGAAATTCGGGGATATCCATATTGATGGAGAAAAGATTCAATTTTCGGTCGCACAAGAAGTTGAAGATTATGTAAAAATGAATTTAAATAGCATCGGTAAAGCAAAAATTCAATTGGAAAAATTAACTGATAAATCGGAAATAATCCAAATGTCACAGGAATGGGTAAATAAAACATATACAGTTTCCTCTATGAGACTTGATACTGTTCTTGCTTCAATTTTTAATATATCTAGGCAAAAATCTCAAAGCCTAATTCAAGCAGACAAAGTTAAAGTGAATTGGACTCTAAGAGATGATACATCCTTTGAGCTTCACGATGGGGATATTGTATCAGCTAGAGGGTTTGGAAGAGTGAAAATTGTTATGACAGAAGGAAGAACGAAAAAAGATAAAATTCGACTTCAAATAGGACGTTTAGAGCAAAAATAATAGATTATAGTGAAAACTTACGAAATTTTGATGTCAAGTGACAGTTAGCGAGTTATAATAGGTTTATATATTTAAAAGAGAGAAGGAGTGTTGACCAATGCCATTATCACCTCTTGATATACATAATAAGGAGTTTACTCGTGGTTTTCGCGGTTACGCGGAAGATGAGGTAAACGAATTTTTAGATCAGATCATTAAGGATTATGAGATCATCTTGCGGGAAAAAAAGGAACTTGAAGAAAAAGTAAAATCTATGACAGAGCAAATGAACCGCTACAATATTTTAGAAGAAACTTTGCAAAAATCTATCATTGTTGCTCAAGAGGCTGCTGAAGAAGTACGACGCAATTCTCAGCAGGAAGCAAAATTAATTATTAAAGAAGCGGAAAAAAATGCTGATCGAATTGTTAATGATGCATTGGGTAAAGCACGTAAAATTGCCATTGAAATAGATGAATTAAAGAAACAATCAAAAGTATTCCGTAATCGTTTCAAAATGTTAGTGGAGGCACAACTAGATTTACTAAATACTGATGATTGGGACCATTTAATGGAATATGATATCGGTTTGACAGAAATTCAAAATCATGGACGAAATGAACAGGATGATTTTGAATTATCGAAAGAGGAACTAAATAATCTTTTATAATTGGATTTAATTTAACTAAAACGACGTAAAGTATATGTAGAGTGTATTGAAATAATCCAGTTGCTAAGAAAACGTTTTTTCGCTTTTCTTTTTTACTTGACTCATTTTCACTATTTCCATATACTGAAACACGAGTAAAAAAAATTATATATTCAAATTAGTGTTGACGGAGAGAGTACTTATTGAAGGTGGTTAAAGCGATTCGGGGAGGGTGGAAGCTCGAACGAAGCATTCTTAGAGGAAAATCACTCCAGAGCTAAATTACTGAAAAAGTGTATTATCGAGGTAGAAAAAATTATATACCTTGTAAATACATCAGTAAGTGATTTCGTATTTCACGGCGTTACAGTGTCTAAGAGGCAAGTTGATCTACTATTCAATTTGCAAATTAGGGTGGTACCACGAGCAATAGTTTCTCGTCCCTTTTTGGGATGCGAAACTTTTTTTATTTCTCTTAATTTACCACATTATTTTTTAAGTAAAGATAAATTTTAATACATTTAGGAGGATTTTTTAATGGTAGAGTATAAAGATACGTTACTAATGCCAAAAACAGATTTCCCAATGCGCGGAAACTTACCGGCAAATGAACCGAAAATTCAAGAAAAATGGGATCATATGGACATTAATGCCCTTGTAAATGAGCGTACAAAAGACCGACCTCATTTCGTTTTACACGATGGCCCTCCATATGCAAATGGGGATATTCATATTGGTCACGCATTAAACAAAGTCATTAAAGATATGATTAACCGTCATCGTTCTATGACAGGTTACCATGTTCCATATGTTCCTGGTTGGGATACACACGGTTTACCAATCGAGCAAGCTTTAACGAATAAAGGTGTTAAACGTAAAGAGTTAACAATTGCTGAATTCCGCGAGCTTTGTGAAAAATATGCGTATGAACAAATTGAAAATCAAAAAACTCAATTCCGACGTTTAGGTGTACGTGGAGATTGGGAAAATCCTTACGTTACGTTAAAGCCAGAGTTTGAGTCTCGCCAAATTGAAGTTTTTGGTAAAATGGCAGAAAAGGGATATATCTATAAAGGATTAAAGCCAGTTTATTGGTCTCCTTCTTCTGAGTCTGCATTAGCTGAAGCTGAAATCGAATATAAAGATATTAAATCACCATCTATTTATGTTAGTTTTGAAATTAAAGATGCAAAAGGGGTTGTTCCACAAGATGCAAAATTTATCATCTGGACGACAACTCCATGGACAATTCCAGCTAACTTAGGTATTTCTTTAAATCCAGAAATTACTTATGTAGTTGTTGCTGTAAATAATAACAAATTTATTATCGCGAAAGATTTATTACAAACAGTTACGGAAACTCTTGAATGGGAAAACCCAGAAGTAATTCAAGAAGTTCAAGGTCAAGAATTAGAATACGTTGTTGCAAAACATCCTATTTATGACCGTGATTCACTTATTATGGTGGGAGATCATGTAACGACTGATGCTGGTACAGGCTGTGTGCACACTGCACCAGGTCACGGGGAAGACGACTTTATTGTTAGCAAAAAATACGGTTTAGAAGTATTAAGCCCAATTAATGATCAAGGTTGTTATACACACGAAGCACCTGGCTTTGAAGGTTTATTCTACAATGATGCAAATAAAGTTATTACTGAAAAATTAAAAGAGGTAGGCGCGCTAGAAAAATTATCATTCTTTACCCATTCATATCCACATGATTGGCGTACGAAAAAGCCGGTAATTTATCGTGCAACCCCTCAATGGTTCTGTTCTGTAGAAGCATTCCGCGATCAATTATTAGAAGCGGTGGAAAATACAACATTCACTCCAGCATGGGGCGAAACACGTCTTTACAATATGATTCGTGACCGTGGAGATTGGTGTATCTCAAGACAACGTGCATGGGGTGTACCAATTCCTGTGTTCTATGCAGAAAATGGCGAAGAAATTATTACATCTGAAACAATTGCACATGTGTCACAATTATTCCGTGAGCATGGTTCAAATATTTGGTTCCAACGTGAGGCAAAAGATTTATTACCAGAAGGATTTACACACCCTGGTAGTCCAAATGGTAAATTCTCAAAAGAAAATGACATTATGGACGTATGGTTCGATTCAGGTTCATCTCACCAAGGTGTACTTGTTGAGCGTGGCATGAAATATCCAGCAGACCTTTACTTAGAAGGCTCTGACCAACACCGTGGATGGTTTAACTCATCTTTAATCACTTCTGTTGCAATTAATGGATATGCACCTTATAAAGGTTTGTTAACACACGGCTTCGTTCTAGATGGTGAAGGACGTAAAATGAGTAAATCTTTAGGAAACGTAATCATTCCAGAAAAAGTTATGAACCAATATGGTGCAGATATTTTACGCTTATGGGTAGCATCTGTGGATTATACTGGGGATGTAAGAATCAGTATGGATATGCTGAAGCAAATTTCAGAAGTTTACCGTAAAATCCGAAACACACTTCGTTTCTTACACGGTAACGTAGCTGACTTTAATCCAGCGACAGATCGCGTAGCATATGAAGAATTAAGTGAAATGGATCAATATATGTACATGCGTTTGCAGGATGTATTAAAGGCTGTACGAAATGCGTATGACCGATATGAATTTGCATCTGTATACCATACAATTAATAACTTTGTTGCAGTTGAATTATCAGCATTGTATTTAGATGTTGCAAAAGACGTTGTGTATATTGAAGCAGTAGACAGCAAAAAACGTCGTGCTATGCAAACAGTTATGTATGATACACTGTTGACTTTATTAAAAGTATTAACACCAATTTTACCGCATACAACTGATGAATTATGGTCTTACTTAAATGCAGAAGAAGCATCAGTTCAATTAACGGATTTCCCTGAAGTTGATGAGCGTAGTAATTTCCAAGAATTACGTACAAAATGGGAGCGTGTAATTGAAATTCGTGATGAAGTATTAAAAGCATTAGAAGAAGCACGTAATGCGAAAACGATTGGTAAATCATTAGAAGCAAAAGTGACACTTTATGCAGACCAAGAAGTTGCGGAGTTATTAAATGATGAAGCAGTTAACTTTGCCCAAAGCTGTATCGTTTCTCAATTAGTAGTAGCTGGTTCTAAGGAAAGTGCTCCGGATAATGCACTTGTTCTAGAGCAAACAGCAATTATTGTAGAAAAAGCAGATGGTGAAAAATGCGAACGCTGCTGGAGCTATTCTGAATCAGTAGGTCAAAACGAAAATCATCCAACGATTTGTAGCCGTTGTGCAGAAGTAATTGAAAAACATTATGTTTAAATAAATGAAATGAATAACCGCCCTCATTTTTTGAGGTGCGGTTATTTTGTAGCTTTTAAGGGAAATAACTAGTATTTACAACACATACATTTTATGTTGATTTAGTGAACAATCCTGTATAGAGACAACCTAGTGCCGTTAATTTACCTTTATTAATGCAAAACGGGTTTTTCTAATGGTAGAATGGGAGAGATTATAGACAAACGGGGGAATACTGTGTATAAGTATTATGGTTTAGCAGCAATCGTTGTGTTAATTGATCAATGGACTAAATGGTTAATTGTTAAAAATATGGAATTAGGTGATCGAATCATCGTTATGGATCCGTGGTTTGCCATCCTCTCTCATCGAAATCGAGGTGCAGCTTGGGGAATGTTACAAGGTCAAATGTGGATCTTCACCATCGTCACACTAGTCGTCATTGGTGGTATCATATACTACTTTCATAAGGAAGCTAGGGATAAGCCGTTCTTTGCTATTAGTCTGATGATTTTATTAGGTGGAGCTCTAGGGAATTTTATCGATCGAATTTTTCGTGGCGAGGTAGTGGACTTTATCGATGTATTAATTCCAATAATTAATTATGATTTTCCGATTTTTAACATTGCGGATGCAGCATTAACAATATCTGTAGTGATGTTAATTTTAGTCATACTAAAAGAAGATCGTGAAGAAAAGAAAAAGGTGAAAAAATGACAGTTGTAACAATTACAATTGAAACAGAAAATGCAGGAGATCGTATAGACAAGGCTTTATCCGTAATCAACGAAGAGTGGTCTCGTTCTCTAATTGCCAATTGGATAGCTGATGGGAATGTAAAAGTAAACGGTGAGGTGCCAAAAGCTAAATATAAGGTAAAAGAAGGCGATGTGGTTGAAATTGATGTGCCAGAACCAGAGCCTCTTGAAGTAATACCTGAAGATTTAAATTTAGAGATTATCTATGAAGATGAAGATGTCTTAGTTGTGAATAAGCCAAAGGGAATGGTAGTCCACCCGGCACCTGGACATATGACAGGAACTTTGGTAAATGGATTAATGTATCATTGTAAAGACTTATCAGGAATTAATGGTGTTTTAAGACCAGGTATCGTCCATCGAATTGATAAAGATACATCTGGTTTACTAATGGTTGCTAAAAATGACCATGCTCACCATTCTCTTGTAGAACAGTTGGTAAATAAAACCGTAACTCGTAAATATACTGCATTAGTTCATGGTCATATTGCCCACGATAAAGGAACTATCGATGCACCAATTGGAAGAGACCCAAAAGATCGCCAAAAACAAGCAATTGTAGACAACGGGAAGCATGCTGTTACCCATTTTCACGTGCAAGAACGAATTGGTAATTTTACTTTAGTTGAATGTCGTCTTGAAACAGGCCGTACACATCAAATTCGTGTGCATATGAATTATATTGGTTTCCCTTTAGTAGGAGATCCGAAATATGGTCCAAAGAAAACGATTGATTTTGGTGGTCAAGTGTTACATGCAGGTGTTCTTGGATTTAACCATCCAACTAAAAATGAATACTTAGAGTTTGAAGTTCCAATTCCTGATGATTTTTTACAATTACTTGAACAATTGAGAAATGAACAATAATTAAATAATTTATTTATTAAAACTATGTTGACTTGAGTTCTATATAAGAATATACTGACAACAGTGAATAAAACCTACTGTGATAGGGAATAGTATAAAAATTAAATATTCACCTTTAATGGCAGTCCAGAGAGGCTGAGAAGGTATAAGATGAATTGTATTGGAGTTTTCGTGCAACTTAAAATGGCCAAAATTGTATCCTTTTGAAAGATACTAGGCTTATTTAGGTGTGTCCTAAAAATGAAAACACTACCAAACATGCTTTTTCAACTTGTATATCCCAACCTCTTAAGCTGGTGCTTAGGAGGTTTTTTATTTTGAAAAAGCGAACCTCATGAGACTGTGTAACTAAACAATAAATTTTCAAGGAAGGAGGAAATGAGTATGTCGAAAATTACTGAACTATTAGATGGCCCTTCAATGAATCGTGCACTAACAAGAATTGCCCATGAAATCATTGAACGCAATAAAGGGATTGATGAATGTATTTTAGTTGGAATCAAAACTCGGGGTGCATTTTTAGCAAAACGTTTGGCAGAGAAAATTGAAAAGATTGAAGGCAAACCAATTCGAACAGGGGAACTTGATATTACATTATATCGTGATGACTTATCTTCTAAAAACGACAATGGTGAAGCCCTTGTACAGCAAGTGGATATTGACTACGTTGTAACAAATCAAAAGATTGTTTTAGTTGATGATGTACTTTATACAGGCAGAACAGTTAGGGCTGGTTTAGATGCGGTAATGGATCTAGGAAGGCCTTCGCAAATTCAACTAGCAGTATTGGTAGACCGAGGTCATCGAGAGTTGCCTATAAGAGCAGATTATGTTGGGAAAAATATCCCTACATCAGGAACAGAAAGAATTGTTGTTCGCTTACAAGAAGTAGATGGTGAAGATAACGTAACATTACACAAAGTAGATTAATTTAACAGATGAGAGAATAGAGAGGAAAATAAATATGTCCAAAGCAGTTTTAGACATTAATGACAAGCCTACTTCAGGACAGTTGATAACACTAAGTTTTCAACACATGTTTGCAATGTTCGGTTCAACAATTCTAGTGCCTCAACTAGTAGGATTAAGCCCTGCTATAGCACTATTAACAAGTGGGATAGCAACAATCGTCTTCTTGTTGATAACACAATTTAAAGTACCAGCTTACTTAGGATCATCATTTGCCTTCATTGCCCCAATACTTTTAGCAGCTGGTGGGTTAAATGAAAATGGGCAAAGTGTTAACCCTGGAAATGCTATGATTGGTGCAATGGCTGTCGGAGTCGTGTACGGAATCGTCTCCTTATTAATTTGGAAAACAGGTTACAAATGGTTAATGAGCTTGTTACCTCCAATTGTAGTAGCTCCAGTTATTATGGTAATCGGTTTAGGATTAGCTGGAACAGCCGTTAATATGGCAATGAATGTAAATGGTGAATATAGCTTCTTACATTTTACTGCTGCGTTAGTAACTTTATTTGCAGCGATTATCTTCAATGTATATTTTAAAAATGTTTTAAGTACAATGCCTATTCTTTTAGGTTTAATTGTCGGATACATATATTCAGCAATCGTAGGAATTGTTGATTTTACTCCTGTCAAGGATGCAGCGTGGTTTGCGTTACCAGACTTTTTAATCCCAGGTATTCATTATGAATTTAACGTTACTTCAAAAATTCTTTTAGCTATGGTTCCAATTGTTATCGTCACAATTTCAGAACATATTGGGCACCAATTAGTGTTAGGTAAAGTAGTGAATCGCAACTACATTAAGGATCCGGGCTTACATAGATCATTACTAGGTGACGGATTAGGGACGTTTATAAGCAGCTTAATCGGAGGTCCACCGAAAACAACATATGGTGAAAATATCGGTGTTCTTGCTATTACTAGAGTGTTCTCAGTTTATGTCATATTAGGTGCAGCCGTACTTGCCATCTTGTTCTCCTTCTTTGGTAAGGCAATGGCGCTAGTTCAAACAATTCCAACTGCAGTACTTGGTGGTATTTCAATATTACTATTCGGGATTATTGCTTCAAGTGGATTAAGAATGCTAGTTGAAAACAATATTGATTTTGGTAATAACCGCAATATGGTGATTTCATCAGTAATTTTAGTCATCGGTATTGGAGGAGCAGCTCTAAGATTTACAGAAAGCTTTGTAATTGAAGGTATGGCTTTAGCAGCAATCGTTGGTGTGTTGTTAAACCTTGTATTACCTGGAAGAGATAAAGAAGTTAAAGATTTAGATTAAAGCAACATGACCTTTTAAAAGTTGTCCAGAGAGGCAAAAAAGGGGAAATATGACAGCCGTACGTTGACGTACTAATTTTGTCATACCTCCTAAGCCTCGTGAAATCCACGAGGCATTTTTCATACTGACATGAAGAGTTTAATTTCGCTCATGAAAGAACTTTTCAAACAAGAACCGATTTCTAGGAGGAAGAGGCAATGAGAAATTTACTTTCAATGGAACATTTAACAAATGATGAAGTAATGATGATAATTGAACGAGCAGCACAATTTGAAGCTGGTGAACAAAGTGTTCTAGATCGAACTTATCATGTAGCAAACTTATTTTTTGAGCCAAGTACAAGGACGAAAACAAGTTTTGAAATGGCTGAAAGAAAAGTTGGGTGCACAGTGATTCCATTTGATGCAGGGTTTTCAAGTGCATTAAAAGGAGAGACAATGTACGATACTGTGAAAACATTAGAAATGATCGGAATGGATGCCGTTGTAATTCGCGCGAAAGAAGATGAATATTACAATGAACTCCTTGAAGGTATTAATGTAGCAGTTATTAATGCTGGCGATGGAGCAGGTCAACACCCGTCGCAAAGCTTGTTAGATTTATACACAATTTATAAAGAATTCGGATCATTTGAAGGATTAAATGTTACGATTGTTGGTGACATCTCACATAGCCGCGTCGCAAAATCAAACGCTACGGCATTAAGACGACTTGGTGTAAATGTTCGGTTCTTATGTCCACCTGAGTGGGCAGGAGATTTTGAAGCACACCATTCTTGGGATGAACTGTTAGAAGATAGTGATGTCATCATGTTACTACGTATTCAACATGAACGGCATATAGTAAATAAAAGTTTCTCAAAAGAAAGTTATCATGAACAATACGGGTTAACTTTTGAGCGTGAAGCAAGAATGAAGAAACACGCAATCATTATGCACCCGGCACCTGTGAATCGAGATGTAGAAATTGCATCAGAACTGGTAGAGTGCGAGCGTTCGAGAATATTTAGTCAAGTTCGAAATGGCGTTTTTGTAAGAATGGCTATCATTGAAACGATTTTGAAAGGAAGATGAACATGTTGAAATATTTGAATAATGTCAAAATACTGAATGAAAACAGTGAATTAATTGATTCATCAGTGACAATTGAAGATGGTAAAATCGTTGCAATTGGAGCACAACTTCCAGAAGGGGCAGAAGTGATTGACGGAAAAGGCAATCTAGTAGCACCAGGGTTTGTGGATTTACATGTACATTTACGTGAACCTGGCTTTGAACATAAAGAAACGATTGAAACTGGTTCAAGCTCAGCAGCAAAAGGTGGGTTCACTACAATTTGTGCTATGCCAAACACAAAACCGGTACCGGATTCAGCTGAAAATATGAAATTAATAAAAGGCTTAATAGAAGAAAGTGCAGTTGTTCGTGTTTTACCATATGGATCCTTAACGGTTGCTGAAGCTGGTGAAGAACGTACAAACATTGAAGAATTAAAGGAACTTGGCGCAGTGGCATTCTCTGATGATGGGGTTGGAATTCAACTAGCATCAACAATGTTTGAGCAAATGAAATCTGCCGCTAAAGTTGATGCAGTAGTCGTTGCTCACTGTGAAGATAACTCCCTAATCTATGATGGGGTAATGCACGAAGGAAAACGAAATAAAGAACTTGGATTACCGGGGATTCCATCGATTTGTGAATCTGTCCAAATTGCACGTGATGTATTGTTAGCTGAAGCAGCAGGGGCACGTTACCATGTTTGTCACGTATCTACAAAAGAATCAGTACGAGCTGTAAGAGATGCAAAAGCTGCAGGCATCCGCGTTACTGCAGAAGTTTGTCCACACCATCTTTTACTAGAAGAAATGGACATTCCAAGTGATGACGCCAATTGGAAAATGAATCCGCCATTACGTGCAAGTGATGACAAAGATTCTTTACACCAAGCATTACTAGATGGAACAATTGATTGTATTGCAACAGACCATGCACCACACACTGTGGAAGAAAAATGTTGTGGTATGGTAGGGGCCCCATTTGGCATTGTTGGTTTTGAAACAGCTTTCCCACTATTGTATACACAATTTGTTGAAACAGGGAAATGGACTTTAAAGCAATTAATTGATTGGATGAGTGTAAAAGCTGCTAAAATTTTCGATTTACCTTATGGAACAATTGAAGTTGGAGCTTCAGCTGATTTAGTATTAATTGATTTAAATAAGGAACAAACAGTGAATGCGGAAAGATTTGTTTCAAAAGGTCGCAACACACCATTTAATGGTTGGTCTGCAAAAGGATGGCCAGTAATGACAATATTTGAAGGCAACATCGTCTACGAGGAGGCACAATAATGAAGAAAAGACAATTAATTTTAGAAGATGGCACAGTATTTAATGGAATAGCATTTGGTAGTGATCGTGCATCACAAGGAGAGGTTGTATTTACAACTGGTATGACTGGTTACCAAGAAACACTTTCAGATCCTTCATTCTATGGACAAATTGTAACATTTACATATCCACTCATCGGTAACTACGGGATTAACCGCGATGATTTTGAATCGATTACACCAGCAATTCGTGGGATGGTTTGTCGTGAATTAGCAAAAGAGCCATCAAACTTCCGCTCAGATCTTTCTTTAAATGAATATTTAATTTCACAAGATATCCCTGGTATCGAAGGAATTGATACACGTAAATTAACAAGAATTATTCGCTCAAAAGGTGCAGTAAAAGCGATTCTTACTGCAGCAGACGAAGAAGTAAATATTGATGAAGTTGTTGAAACGTTAATTGCAACTCCTCTAATTACAAATCACGTAAAAGAAGTATCACCGAAAGCTGCATACCCAAGCCCAGGACGTGGAAAACGTGTTGTATTAATTGACTTTGGTATGAAACACGGAATTTTACGTGAATTAAATAAACGTGATTGTGATGTGTTAGTAGTACCTTACAATACTTCTGCAGAGCAAATTTTAGCTTGGCATCCAGATGGCATTATGCTATCCAATGGCCCTGGTAATCCAGCTGACGTTACTGAAGGAATTGAAACAATTCGTAATTTAGTTGGAAAAGTTCCAATCTTCGGTATTTGCTTAGGACATCAATTGTTTGCTTTAGCTTGTGGAGCAAAAAGCTTCAAGTTACCATTTGGACACCGTGGAGGAAACCATCCAGTAAAAGATTTACGCACAGGTCGTACAGAGTTAACTTCACAAAACCATGGTTATGCAGTTGATGCAGATTCATTGGAAGGAACAGATTTAGAAGTAACACATATCGCTCTAAATGACGGTACTGTAGAAGGATTACGTCATAAAAAACACCCAATCTTTACAGTACAATATCACCCAGAAGCTTCACCTGGGCCAGAAGATTCAAATCATTTATTTGACGAATTTATTGAATTAATGGAAGTAGAAGCAGGGAAGGAGAAACAACATGCCTAAACGTACAGATATTGAAACTATTTTAGTAATCGGATCAGGTCCTATCATCATTGGACAAGCAGCAGAATTTGACTATGCAGGTACACAAGCTTGTCTATCTTTAAAAGAAGAAGGATACCGAGTAATCTTAATTAACTCAAACCCTGCAACAATTATGACAGATACAGAAATCGCAGATAAAGTTTATATCGAGCCAATTTCTTTAGAATTTGTTTCTCGTATTTTACGTAAAGAACGTCCTGATGCAATCCTTCCAACATTAGGTGGTCAAACAGGATTAAACATGGCAATCGAGCTTCAAGAATCTGGGATTTTAGATGAATTAAACATCGAAATTTTAGGTACAAAACTTGATGCCATCCATAAAGCAGAAGACCGTGACTTATTCCGTAATTTAATGTATGAATTAGGTGCACCTGTACCTGAATCAGACATTATTCATAGCATTGAAGAAGCGAAAAATTTCGTAGCTAAAATCGGTTATCCGGTAATCGTTCGTCCAGCTTTCACTCTAGGTGGAACTGGTGGCGGTATTTGTAACAATGAACAAGAGTTAGAAGAAATCGTTGCAAGTGGCTTAAAATATAGTCCTGTAACACAATGTTTACTAGAAAAATCAATTGCTGGTTACAAAGAAATCGAGTATGAAGTAATGCGTGACTCAATTGATAATGCCATCGTTGTATGTAACATGGAAAACTTTGACCCAGTTGGTATCCATACAGGCGACTCAATCGTTGTAGCACCATCTCAAACATTATCTGACCGTGAATATCAAATGTTACGTAACATTTCACTAGATATTATCCGTGCACTGAAAATTGAAGGTGGATGTAACGTACAGTTAGCCCTTGATCCAAACAGCTTTAACTATTATGTAATCGAAGTAAACCCACGTGTATCACGTTCATCTGCCCTTGCTTCAAAAGCAACAGGATATCCAATTGCTAAACTAGCAGCAAAAATCGCAGTAGGGTTAACACTAGATGAAATTAAAAACCCTGTTACTGGTTCAACATTTGCAGATTTCGAACCAGCCCTTGACTACATCGTGGCGAAAATTCCACGTTGGCCATTTGATAAATTTGAATCTGCAAAACGTAACCTTGGTACACAAATGAAAGCGACTGGGGAAGTTATGGCTTTAGGTCGTACCTTTGAGGAAGCCATTTTAAAAGCAGTTCGTTCACTCGAAACAGGCCAAGTTCATATTGAATTAAAACACGCAGAAGAAAATTCAGATAACTGGATTGAAAAGCGTATTAAAAAAGCTGGAGATGAACGTTTATTCTTCATCGCAGAAGCATTACGCCGTGGGGTTACAATTGAACAAATCCATGAATGGTCAGAAATTGATTTATGGTTCTTAAATAAACTTCAAAACATTATTAAAATGGAAGATACGTTAGCTCAAAATGTTAATGACATTGAAGTTTTACGACAAGCAAAACGTATGGGCTTTGCGGATCAAAAAATTGCAGAGCTTTGGAATACAACTGCAAAAGAAATTTATGAATATCGTAAAGAAAAGGGAATTGTTCCTGTATATAAAATGGTTGATACTTGCGCGGCTGAATTCGAATCCGCGACACCTTACTTCTACGGCACGTATGAAGATGAAAACGAATCAATCGTTTCTGAAAAGCCATCTGTTGTTGTATTAGGTTCTGGTCCAATCCGTATTGGTCAAGGTGTTGAGTTTGACTATGCAACAGTTCACTCAGTATGGGCGATTCAAGAAGCAGGTTATGAAGCAATCATTATTAACTCAAACCCAGAAACAGTATCAACTGATTTCTCAATTTCGGATAAACTTTACTTTGAACCACTGACAATTGAAGATGTAATGCACATTATCGATTTAGAAAAACCAGTGGGAGTGGTTGTCCAATTTGGTGGTCAAACAGCCATTAACTTAGCGGATAAATTAGCAGCTAATGGTGTGAAAATTTTAGGAACAAGCTTAGAAGATATCGACCGTGCAGAAAACCGTGATAAATTTGAACAGGCATTACATGAAATTGATATTCCTCAACCTGCTGGGGAAACAGCTGTATCAACTGAAGAAGCACTTGAAATTGGTGAAAAATTAGGCTTCCCAGTACTTGTTCGTCCTTCTTATGTTCTTGGTGGACGTGCGATGGAAATTGTCTATAATGAGCAAGAATTAGAACATTATATGGAAAACGCTGTAGAAGCTTCTCCAGATCACCCAGTATTAGTTGACCGCTATTTAACAGGTCAAGAAATCGAAGTTGATGCAATTTGTGATGGTGAAAATGTATTAATCCCAGGTATTATGGAACATGTTGAACGTGCAGGGGTTCACTCTGGTGACTCAATCTCTGTATACCCACCACAAAAGCTAACTGAAGAACAAAAAGCAACTTTAGTCGATTACACAACACGTTTAGCAAAAGGTTTAAACATTGTTGGGTTAATGAATATTCAATATGTACTGTCACAAGGTCAAATTTACGTAATTGAAGTAAACCCACGTTCAAGCCGTACAGTACCGTTCTTAAGTAAAATTACAAATATTCCAATGGCAAACATTGCAACGAAAGCAATACTTGGGCAATCAATCGTTGAACAAGGATACCCAACAGGACTAGCTAAAGAACAAAAAGGTGTATTTGTAAAAGTACCAGTATTCAGTTTTGCAAAATTACGTCGTGTGGATATTACATTAGGGCCTGAAATGAAATCTACTGGTGAAGTTATGGGCAAAGATGCAACGTTCGAAAAAGCATTATACAAAGGCTTTGTTGCAGCTGGCATGGAAATTAAAACTCACGGAACAGTCTTGTTTACTGTATCAGACAAAGATAAAGAAGAGGCGATTGAATTAGCAAAACGCTTCAACACAGTTGGTTATCGTGTAATGGCAACGGAAGGTACGGCAAAAGCTTTCGCGGAAGCAGGCATCCAAACAGATATCGTTGAGAAGATTGGATCAAAAGGAAAAACATTATTAGATGTTATCCAAAATGGCGAAGCTCAACTTGTAGTTAATACACTAACAAAAGGCAAACAACCAGCTCGTGACGGATTCCGTATTCGCCGTGAATCGGTGGAAAATGGGGTGCCATGTTTAACTTCACTTGATACAGCAGAAGCAATGTTAGAAGTAATTGAATCGATGACATTTACGGCAGAAGAAATGCCAAAAGCGGAGGTATTTCACTAATGATTCAACAAGAACGAATGATTGTCGTTCGTCAAAGTGAAATTGCTCATCACATATTTGAACTTACATTACAAGGCCAAATTGTTCAGGAAATGAATCCTGGGCAATTTGTCCATATTCGTGTGTCTGATTCATTTGAGCCGCTCCTTAGACGACCAATCAGTATAGCAAATATCAACAAAGAAGCAGGGGAAGTAACGGTTATTTATCGTGCAGAAGGAAGAGGAACTTCAATTTTGGCAACTAAACAAGTTGGCGATGAAGTAGATGTTCTTGGACCAATTGGAAATGGTTTCCCTGTTGATGCAATTCCAGAAAAAGGTACTGCTTTACTAGTTGGTGGAGGGATTGGCGTACCACCACTTTATGAATTATCCAAACAATTAAATGCACGTGGAATACGAACAATACATGTGTTTGGATTTGCAACGGAAAATGTAACGTTTTATGAAGATCAGTTTTCAACATTAGGAGACACACATTTTGTTACTGTTGATGGAACAAAGGGAACAAAAGGTTTTGTAACGGATTTATTAGAAGAATTAAAGCCCGAGTTCGATGTGTTCTACAGTTGTGGACCACTACCAATGTTACGAGCGTTAGAAAATTTCTACCCTGACAAACCTGGTTACCTATCTTTTGAAGAACGAATGGGCTGCGGCATTGGTGCGTGTTTTGCTTGTATTTGTAAAACAACTGAACAACAGGAAAAAGACTATGTTAAAGTTTGCTCGGATGGACCAGTATTCCCGAAAGGAGTGGTACAACTATGAGTAAATTAAGCATCCAACTTCCAGGACTTGATTTAAAAAATCCAATTATGCCTGCATCTGGTTGTTTTGGTTTTGGTCGAGAGTATGCACAGCTTTATGATTTATCTAAACTTGGTGCAATCATGATTAAAGCGACAACGGTTGAAAAACGACTAGGAAATCCAACTCCTCGTGTTGCAGAAACACCTGCAGGAATGTTAAATGCAATCGGACTACAAAATCCGGGTTTAGATAAAGTAATGAGTGAAGAACTTCCTTGGTTAGAACGCTTTGATGTACCGATTATTGCCAATGTTGCTGGTACATTAACGGAAGATTATGTTGAAGTTGCACGCCGCATTTCAACTGCTCCTAACGTAAAGGCTCTAGAATTAAATATTTCCTGTCCAAATGTAAAACATGGTGGAATTACATTTGGAACAGACCCGGTGATTGCACGGGAATTAGTGGAAGCAGTAAAAGCAGTTTCGAAAGTGCCAGTTTATGTGAAGTTGTCACCAAATGTAACCAATATAGTGGAAATTGCCCAAGCAGTTGAAATTGGTGGAGCAGATGGCATTACAATGATTAATACATTAGTCGGAATGCGTTTAGATGAACGTACTGGGAAACCAGTAATAGCGAATGGTACAGGTGGTCTTTCTGGTCCAGCAGTTAAACCAGTTGCCATTCGTATGGTGTATGAAGTGTATAAAGCTGTAGAGATACCAATTATCGGAATGGGTGGCGTGACAAATACTCAAGATGTGATTGATTTCATGTCTGCAGGGGCCTCTGCAGTAGCAGTTGGAACTGCAAACTTTGTCGATCATTTTGTTTGCTCTAATATTATTGATGAATTACCAGCTAAGTTAAAAGAACTAGGTGTCACTCATATTAAAGAAATTATTGGAAGGAGCCACCGTTAAATGAACAGAAAACCAATCATTGCACTAGATTTTCCTAGTGAAGTAGAAGTATTCAATTTTCTAAACAAATTTAACGAACCATTATTCGTTAAAATTGGCATGGAGCTTTATATGCAGGAAGGTCCTGAAATTGTTCGTAAAGTTAAAGATCAAGGTCACGACGTTTTCTTAGATTTAAAACTTCATGACATTCCGAATACTGTAAAATCTGCAATGAAAGGGTTAGCAAAATTAGGTGTTGACTTAGTGAATGTTCATGCAGCAGGTGGTATTAATATGATGGCTGGTGCTCTTGAAGGTTTAGAAGCAGGGACACCAGCTGGTAAAGAGCGAGCGGCATTAATTGCTGTAACCCAACTAACTTCCACAACAGAGCAACAAATGCAAAATGAACAAAAAATCAATTTATCCTTGCTCGATTCGGTTTTACACTATGCGAGTATTACGAAGCAAGCAGGGTTAGATGGGGTCGTATGTTCAGTTCATGAAGCAGGGGCCATTCGTGAAACTTGTGGTGAAGAGTTTCTTCGAGTAACACCAGGAATTCGATTAGCAGGTGGAGAAGCCCACGATCAAAAACGGATCGCAACACCTGATGGAGCAAAAAAAGACGGCTCTTCATTAATTGTAGTTGGAAGGGCTATAACAAATGCAGAGGATCCAGTTGCTGCTTATAAAATAGTACGTGAATTATGGGAGGAACAATAATATGTCATTACAAAAAGAAATCGCAAAAGGAATGTTACAAGTAGGGGCAGTCGAACTAAACCCAACAGATTTATTTACATGGGCTTCCGGTATTAAATCACCAATATATTGCGATACACGCTTAACGATTTCAGACGTGCAAGTTCGTAAACAAATTGCCAATGGTTTAGCACAAAACATTAAAGAATTCTTCCCACAAACAGAAGTTGTTGCAGGTACGGCAACGGCTGGTATTCCGCACGCTGCATGGGTGTCTGATATTTTAGAGCTTCCAATGGTATATGTACGCTCTAAAGCAAAAGGACATGGCCGTGGTAACCAAATTGAAGGAAAATACCAAGAAGGTCAAAAAGTAGTGGTAGTTGAAGATATCGTTTCAACGGGAGGCTCCTCAATTACAGCAGTTGAAGCCTTGCGTGAAGCAGGTTGTGAAGTAGTTGGCGTTGTGTGTGTATATACATATAACTTACCAAGAGCAGAACAAGCATTTGAAGAAGCAGGCGTTAAATACGTAAGCTTAACAAACTTTGACTTTTTAGTTGAAGCTGCCACTGAATCAGGCGCAATCGACGAAAAACATATCCCTTTTCTTAAAGAGTGGCACGCGGATCTTAAAGCCGGGGCGCTCTAATTTCATAAGCGATACTAAAAGCGTGGCAGTTAGCTTGTTCCTTAAGAGTGCTGCGGAAAAGCACCACCAATTCATATAACTAAAAAAGATAAACGCAAGGATGCTGTTGATTCAACATTCTTGCGTTTTCTATTTCTTTAAGTTCCTTACTAAAAATATCCTTTGCTTAAGTTAGCGAAAAATATTAAAGTTATAAGATAATATTTCTTAATCCAGCATTTTCTTAGCTAGTTGATATTAAATATCAAAACTTTAATAGCATTTAGACGAAAAATAGATTAGTAAGAATCTTAAAAGGTGACAATTAATATGAAAAAAATTTATCTAGTCTTTCTTTTTGTGATCGCATTAGTCATTTTGCCTTCTGTGGTTTGGTGGCTCACACCCCAAAAACAACTAAACGTTGCAATTATTGATAAAACCGTTCCAGATGAAACGTATAGAGAGCATTTAGGCTTTATGTGGGCACTCAATTATTTCAAGTATCGAAACGAAGAAGGGCGTTTTAAGGAAGACGATTACTTTGGGACAATTCCAAAATTGGATACAACGACAGTACAAACGAATTCCTTACCAAAAGATTATTCAAATATCGATGTTATTTATTTAGCAGATACATATGGAGTTTATAAAGATGATCTAAACGAGAATTTAGAACGGGATGGAGCAAGGTCAGAAAAGATAGTTGGTGGCCTTGATATTGAAGAGTGGAACAATATTGTAAATCGCTTAACTAGTAATGAAAAAAGCTTACTTGTTGCAGAATATAACTCATTTGCTTCCCCTACGCAAAAAGAAGTTCGAGACGCGATGTTGGACTATTTAAACATAAATTGGACAGGTTGGATCGGTCGATATTTTTATGAATTAGACCCAGAAAAGAACAGTGAAATTCCTCAATGGATTGTTGAAGATTTTGGAGAAAATTGGAACTACAATGGTGGAGGGTTTGTACTCGTAAATAATTTCTTGAATGAGGTTATTGTACTAGAGTTGGACAAACATATTAGTGAAGAAGGAATTCGCCTACAATATACTGATGAGGGACAAGCATTTTTTAATATTAATTCAAACCCAAAATATGATTACTGGTTTGATATCATTACAGCATCTAATCAAGAAAATGTTTTAGCAAATTATCAATGGGCTCTTACAGATAGTGGAAGGGAAATATTGGAAGAGAAGGGAGTTCCAATATCGTTTGCTGCAGTAATTAATAATGATCGTAAAAATGCTAAAGCATATTACTTTGCTGGAGATTACAATGACATAAGTAAAGTGCCATTCTTTTACCAATTTAAGGGATTGGCAACGGTTTACAAATACGCTCAAATGTTTTCTGACGATGGGTTTTATTGGTCAAGTTACTTACCAATGATGGAAAGCATATTAACCGATTTTAATGAAACCACTGTAGTACAAGGCGAACAAAAGCGAAACGATGAATTACAATATAACGCAAAAATTAATGATCAACAATTTGAAATATTGAAAGATGGAAAATGGGAGTCCATTACATTTAAAGGTGTAAATATCGGTATGGCAAAACCTGGGTATTTTCCAGGGGAGGCCGCAATAACTGAAGAGGAATATTATCGTTGGTTTGAACAAATCGGCGAAATGAATGCAAATACAATCCGTGTTTATACACTACATCCCCCTGCATTTTATCATGCATTGGTAAGATATAATGAGAAGGCAGATGCACCCCTTTATGTGTTGCATGGTATATGGATTGATGAAGAAAGTCTTGAACAAACTTTAGATGCTTATGACAAAGAAATACTATCAAAATTCCATGACGAAATGAAAACAATAGTTAATGTTATTCATGGAAATAAAAATGTGGAACCTCAAGCAGGTCATGCATCAGGAATATATGATTCAGACATTTCACAATATGTCATTGGTTGGATTATAGGTATAGAGTGGTACCCTCCAATGGTGAAAAAAACAAATGAGCTGTATGCTACGATTGGTCAATATGATGGAGAATATTTCAAAACACAAAATGCAAGCGCGTTTGAATATTGGTTAGCAGAACAAATGGATTTTCTTACTCAATATGAATATGAAAAGTACAAGTGGATTCGACCGATGAGTTTTACAAATTGGGTAACAACAGATGTGCTTGAGCATCCTTCAGAGCCTAGTGTACAGGAAGATTTAGTTAGTGTGAACCCTAATGTTATTCAACCAAAAGGATTAGCGAATGAAACGGGGCAATTTGCTTCTTATCATGTATATCCGTATTATCCTGATTTTTTAAACTATGACCAAGAATACTTAAATTATATTGATCATCGTGGAGAGAAGAACAGTTATGCGGGTTACTTAGCAGATTTACGAGCAGCTCATCACATGCCAGTGTTAATTGCAGAGTTTGGAATACCTAGTTCACGTGGTTTAACCCATGAGAATCCATTCGGCTGGAACCAAGGATTTGTTTCAGAACAAAAACAAGGGGAAATTCTGACGCATCTTTATGAAGATATTATTGCTGAGGATTATTTAGGCGGCCTTATATTTTCTTGGCAGGATGAGTGGTTTAAGAGAACTTGGAATACAATGGACTATGATAACCCAGAACGTCGCCCATATTGGTCTAATGCTCAAACGAATGAACAACAGTTTGGGTTACTTAGTTTTGATCAACATAAAATTCGTGTTGATGGAGATTTGACTGAATGGACTTCAACGCCACTCTATGAAAGTAAAGGAAAAACGCCAAGTCTTTCACTAGATGTAGATGAACGTTACTTGTATATTCAATTAAATGGTGAATTGCTTAATACTAATTCACCACGAATATTGCTGGATATTGTGCCAAACCAAGGAAAAACTTCAGCTTCAGGTGTACCAAATGCGAAGTTTTCCAATGGTGTTGATTTTATTATTGAATTAAATCGAAATAAGAACACACAAATCATTATTGATCCATATTTTGATTATTATTCCTATATTTATGGGCATCAATTAAAAATGATTGATACTGAGTCAATAAATGAAAAGGCAAAAAGTAATAAATTTAGTCCAATTTATTATGCATTAAATAAAAAATTTACCTTACCCGAAAGTGGAGAAACAATTCCTTTTAAATCTTATGAAACAGGAAAATTACTACAAGGTAACGGAAATTTTGCGAATAAAGATTACAACTCATTAATTGACTTTTCATGGTCAAATGAAAATAAGATTGAGTTACGGATTCCTTGGCTATTAATCCAAGCAAAAGATCCTAGTAAAAAGGAATTTATGGGTGACTTCTATAAAAATGGAGAAGATGCCTCCGTGTTTGTCGATGAAATTTTTATAGGCTCTTTATTTGTAAATGATGAGGGTCAAGTAGTCGATACATTACCTTCCATGCAAAAAGGAAACTTGCAACCATTCAAATCTTTTACTTGGGAAAATTGGGAACAGCCTATTTCAAAGGAAAGATTAAAACAATCTTATGAGATCATACAAAATACTTTTGGAAAGTATAAGTAATAATAAAAAGATGTCTGAAGTATTTTGCTACCAGACATCTTTTTTAGTTTATACTTTGAACTGTTTAATTAGCTCCTGTAATTCAACTGATTTTCCAGCCAATTCAACCGCCACATCATTTACTCCGACCATTGTTGCAGTTTGTTCTTGTACTGCAGCCGCTACCATTTGTACATTATCTGATGCGCTTGTCGAGCCATTAGAAATTTCTACGATGGATGCTGCTACTTGTTCTGCACTTGCAGAGATTTGTTGGGAAGCAGCAGAAATGTCACTTATTTGATCGTTCATAGAATGAATTGCTTCTTGAATCGTATTAAAGGCAATACCAGATTCAGTAATAATATCAACACCTTCACTCACTGAATGTAATGAGTTTGATACTGCTTTTTCAACATTTTCTGTATCTGCTTTAATAATATTTGTCAATTCAACAATTTTGCTAGCTGAAACTTTTGATTCTTCGGCTAATTTTCTCACTTCATCCGCGACAACTGCAAATCCTTTACCGTGTTCACCAGCTCTTGCAGCTTCGATTGCAGCGTTTAAAGCAAGTAAGTTCGTTTGATCTGTTATGTTTGTAATTACTTGTGTAATGTTACCAATTTCTTCTGATTGTTTACTTAGTTTTTGTACCAAATCATTTACTAATGTCGTTGAGTCTTTAATAACCTTCATTTGGCTTTGTGCTTTTTCTACCGTTTTACTGCCATTGAACGCTGTTGTGGAAGTATCTTGTGCGTTTTGATTAAGTGCCTGTGTTGATTCTGCTATTCTTTGGATACCTGAAGCCGTTTCATCCATTGCTTTGGAACTTTCATTTGAAGCTGTTGCAGAAGTGGCTGCAATTTCGGCAGTTTCGCTTATACGGTAAGCAATATCCTCTGATGTTGCGGTCATTTCTTCCGTACTTGCAGACAATTCTTCTGCAGACATTGTTAAATGCTCAGCATTGGATTGAATATTTTTGATTAATTCTTGTAAATTTGTTTTCATTTTATTAAAAGCAATGGAAAGCTGTCCAATTTCATCCTTTGATCGAACTTGCATATCCTCTTGAGATAAATCGCCATCTGCAATAGAACCTGCTGCTTCAACGACTTTTACTAATGGGTTTGTAATTGCTCTACGTACATATAGTAGTATAATAATCGCAATAATAAATCCTATAATAATTGCTGAAAATGTTATCGTACGAGTCAATGATACTGTTTTTTTCGCACTAGCAGTAACTTTATCCAACTGTTCAAGTTGATAATTTAAAATCTTTTCAGAGTTTTCTAAGATTCCAACATTTGATTTTTCTGCGTCAATATTAATCACATCAAAGGCCTTTTCTTCTTCACCAGCATTGTAATATTCCCACATTTTTTCTACATCGGCATTGAATTGATTATTAAATTTATTAATTTCTTCTGTGTATTCTTTTAGTACACTTGTATTTGCTACTTTTGTCAGTTCTTCTATTTTTTCATCTAAATAGTTTTGATAATGTGCTAGGTTATCGCGTGTTTTTTGATTGTTATCTAAAGCAACCTCACGCACATAAATCCCCTGCATTGCAAGACCAAATTTAATTTCTTCAGCTAATTCTACTTGATACACCTGTTCATCAATTGCTTGCTCGACTTTCTTATTAATATTATTTATTTGATTAAGGATTATACTTAGTGAGGCGATTAGTACAATGATAATTGTTATAAAACCAAGTCCAATTTTCTTCCCGATTGACATAATTTCCCTCCTGAAATACTAAACAAATTTCCTATTTATAGTAATGACATAACTACTTTATTCCTATTTATTTGTTCGGTCAATAATCGTATTGAGAATTGAAAGAAAATTGTTTTTTTTCAAGGATTTTTTATTATTTACGAGTAAGTGTTGTGCTTTTTGTAGAATTAGTAAAAAAAAAACGCCCAAAGAGGACGTTTTTTCTAAGATTACTTTTTTAATTTTAATACGATTTCTTCATCCGGAGTAACGAATAGCGTTTTCTGTTCAAAATAAATAACAAATCCAGGCTTTGACCCATTTGGTTTCTTTACTTGGCGGATTTCTGTATAGTCAACCGGGACCGATGAAGAGGACCTTGCTTTACTAAAATATGCACTAAGAGTCGCAGCTTCAAGAAGGGTTGTTTCGTCTGGTTCATTAGAATGAATTACTACATGTGATCCTGGGATATCTTTTGTATGTAACCAAATGTCATTTCTATTTGCCAACTTAAAGGTTAAATAATCATTTTGTTTATTATTTTTTCCAACAGAAATACGGATTCCAGTTGAAGAAATATATTGTTCTGGAGATGGTTTTACAGGCTTCTTTTTCTTTTTGCTTGCTCGCATTCGTAGGTAACCTTGTTCAGCGAGTTCTTCTCGAATTTCTTCAATATCAGCAGGTGATGCTTGCTCTACTTGGGCCATTAACATTTCAAAGTATTGAATTTCATTATTTGTCTTTTCAATTTGTTCTTTTACCATAATCAATGCATTTTTTGCTTTATTATATTTTGTATAATAACTTTGCGCATTTTCAACAGGTGTTTTTCGTTCGCTTATAGGAATCGTTATTTGTTCTGAATCTTCGCTATAATAATTTGTAACCGTTACTTCTTTCATTCCTTTTTCAAATTGATACAGATTCGCCATAAGCAATTCGCCATATAATTGAAATTTGTCTAGTTTTGATGCGTTTTCAATGTCTTTATGAAGTTTCTTTAGTTTTAGTTTTAGTTTATTTAATTCATTTTGAAGCCAGTTTTCCAGATCGCCAGCCTGTTGTTTAACACGGTCACGTTCGGCTCGCGCATAAAAGACACGATCTAATAAACTACTCAAATTTTCAAAAGAAATTTCTTGTTCATGTAAATGAGTTAGTTTGGTTGGGGAAAAGTAAATTTTTTTATCGATTTCCAAATAAGTTGGATGTGTACCAGTAATAATTTCATTTACAAATGTTCTAAACACTTCTATGACATTTCCATCTTTCAATCGAAATAATAGTTCAGTTGCATGAATAGGTGAAAATCCTTTAAATGATTCTACAATTTCTTTTGATGTTTTACTTTCAGAGAAAAATTGTTGTATTTCATCATCTGTAACCTTTAACGGATTAAGTTTTTCTTGTGGTGGTGGGCTTATATAAGTTTGCCCAGGTAAAACTGTTCTGTAACTATTCATCGATGGGGGAAGGTGTTTTAAACTATCGATAATTTTATTAGTTTCGCTATCAATTAATATCGAATTACTATGACGACCCATAATTTCGAAGGTAAGTTTACGAGTAACAGCATCACCAATTTCATTCTTGCTCTCAATCACCATTGTAATAATCCGTTCAAATTCTTCAAACTGTATGGCAGAAATAAATCCACCCTCTATATGTTTACGCAATAACATACAAAACATTGGCGGTTCTGAAGGGTTATCAATTGAATGGTCTGTCAAATGAACTCGGGCATATGATGGGTGAATAGAATTTAAAAGCTTGTAGTTTTCACCGTTCGCGCGAATATGTAATACAATCTCTAGAGCATTTGGCTGGTGAATTTTTGTAATTCTACCGGTTATGAGTTTTTTTAACTCGTTTGCCATCGCAAATGTAAATAATCCATCAAAAGCCATATTTATTCCTCTTTTCTTAAAAATCAATTCCGTTACGATAATTTACATTTTTGTTTAGTGTTTTTTCTATTGAATATACTTTTAAAGTGTAGCGAGATTTATGACGAGTAATCACGTATTTTAGTGAATTCCATAATCATTACCTATTTACTACATGAAATAATCGAACAAAAAGCTTATCATCTCATCTGCTCGTTCAAAAAACATCTTATTCTTCATTATACTACACATTTTTTTAGTTGCCTTCTAAATTAACTTTTATGTGTTTGAAAGGTAATAAGTTGAAAAAATTATGTTATAATCGAAAATAGTATGCAAAGAAAGGTGTGACGAACCTTGGTACGTAGTATGACTGGTTTTGGCAGGGGTGTCACAACAACAGTAAACTATCAGCTAACTGTAGAAATTCGTTCGGTTAACCATAGATTCCTCGAAATTTATACGAAATTTCCCAAAGAATGGTTAGAAGTTGAAATATTAACAAAAAAACTTCTATCTGAATATGTCCAACGTGGAAAATTAGATGTCACAGTAAATATGAAATCGAACGGAAATGAAACAGAAACATTTCAAATTAACTGGCCTCTAATTGAAAGCTACAAACGAGCAAAAAATGAACTTCGTAACGTTTTGCCATTAGAAGAAAAATGGACAATGGATGAAATTTTCTCTTTAGAAACTGCGTTAGTTTATGAAAAACAAGAAATTTCACCTGAAGAACTTCGAGATGCAATCGAAAATGCCGTGAGAGAGGCTGCAGCACAATTAGTAATGATGCGTGAAAAAGAGGGACAACAGTTAAAACAAACACTTCTTCACTATAAAGAAGAAATGATGTCACACGTGGACTTTATTCGAACGCATTCCTCTGACGCTGTAGAAAAATACCGTGAGAGGTTAATGGAAAGAATTAAGGAAATTGTAAATGGAGAGTTGGTTGAAGATCGCATTCTTGCGGAAGTTGCAATATTCGCAGAACGTGTTGATATTTCAGAAGAACTTGATCGCCTTAGTAGTCATTTTAAACAGCTTGAAGAAACATTAGAGGAGTCTGTTTCTATAGGTAGAAAATTAGATTTTTTAATGCAGGAAATGCATAGGGAAATTAATACAATTGGTTCTAAAAACCAATCTTCGGAAGTTTCCGTTGCTGTTGTTCAATCTAAAACAATCTTAGAAAAAATGCGTGAGCAAGTACAAAATATTGAATAATAACTCCAATAAACTGCACCGAACTAAAGGAGCAGATAATAAAACTTTTAATTTACAAAAAAATATTGTTTAATAGCAGTAAGTGAGGGAGAAGTAGAGAACAATGAGAAAAGAACGAGGTTTGTTAATTGTTCTATCAGGCCCATCTGGTGTCGGTAAAGGAACAGTACGCAAAGAGCTTTTTTCAAAGGCCGGCACAAATTATGAATATTCCATATCAATGACAACGCGTGCTCCTAGAGAAGGCGAAGTAGATGGTGTAGATTACTTTTTTAAGACTCGTGATGAATTTGAAGCATTAATTAAAGAAGGCGGATTATTAGAACATGCCGAATTTGTAGGTAATTATTACGGTACACCTCTAGCCTATGTAAACCAAACACTAGATGCTGGCCGTGATGTCTTTTTAGAAATTGAAGTGCAAGGTGCAGCTCAAATTCGTGAAAAAGCTCCAGAGGCATTATTTATTTTCCTAGCACCACCTAGTATTACAGAATTGCAAAACCGATTAGTAGGCCGCGGGACAGAAACTGAAGATATTATTAAAAAAAGAATTGATACGGCCCGTGCTGAACTTGAAATGATGAGTTTATATGATTACGTGGTTGAAAATGATGAAATTCAAAATGCTTGTGATAAAATTAATGCCATAATCGTTGCAGAACATTGCAGACGAGAACGCGTTGAAAAACAATATTTGTCTATGTTGAGAGGAGAATAATGATATGTTATACCCATCTATTGATGCTTTAAAAAGTAAAATTGATTCAAAATACTCTTTAGTGAGCCTTGCTGCAAAACGTGCTCGTCAAATGCAAGAACAAGGTGACGAAAAACTACAAGTGTATGTTTCATACAAGCCTGTTGGAAGAGCGTTAGAAGAAGTAGCTGTTGGTGTATTAAAGAAAGAAAAGCAAGATGAATCAACAGTATACGAAGATGAAGTTTAATAGTTGTTTAATTGAACAAACAACTAGCCTGTTCGAATATATGTTTTAATTGTTGATATGACTAACTTGGTAGCTCCCGGAGAATTTTTCTTTGGGAGCTTGTCATTTGAAAGGATGAATTCATCATGAAAAAAAATATTTTACTATGTGTATCTGGTGGGATTGCCGTATATAAAGCAGTTGCCCTTGTAAGTAAATTATCGCAAGCAAATTTTAATGTGAAAGTAATGATGACGGAATCAGCACGTAAATTTGTAACACCTTTAAGTTTTCAAGTAATGTCAAAAAATGATGTGTATTATGATACGTTTGATGAAAAAGAGTCGAGTGTCATTGCCCATATCGATCTTGCAGATTGGGCAGATTTAATCCTTATTGCCCCTGCTACAGCAAATGTGATTGGGAAACTGGCAAATGGGATTGCAGACGATATGATTACAACTACTTGTCTTGCAGCAACATGTCCTGTTTGGTTAGCCCCAGCAATGAATGTACATATGTATGATCACCCAGCAGTAAAGAGAAATATTGCCCGTTTAGCAGAAGATGGTTGTTCGTTTATTGAGCCATCTGAAGGGTTTTTAGCTTGTGGTTACGTAGGAAAAGGCCGTTTAGAAGAACCAGAAAAAATTACACAAATTGTTGGTAAATTTTTTGTGGAGGAAGCGGATAAACAATGACAATTTTCATCGCAGAAGTGATTGTTGATGTGGCTGCTTATCCTGTAGATCGTTCCTTTGATTACTTGGTACCAGAAGAAATGGTTTCGTTAATTGAATTAGGTAGCCGTGTGAAAGTTCAATTTGGTCCAAGAAATGTCCTAGGGTTTGTAGTTGCCTTAAAGCAGGACACAGAAGTACCCCTTGAAAAAATTAAACCAATTTCACAACTTCTTGATATTGAACCGGTATTAACAAGTGAAATGCTACAACTTGCTAAATGGTTAAAACATGAAACAATCTGTTATGAAATTGATGCATTACAAGTGATGTTACCTTCCGCATTACGGGCGAAATATGAAAAAATTATTACACTTCAAACAGATATAGAAAACTTACCAGATGCACTTAAACCTTTTTTTAGTCAATCATCTAAAGTGAACTACAAAGAGTTTGAGAAAAATAATTTACTTCATACTTTAAAAATGGCTTTAAAAGAAAAGGTAGTCGTTTTAGAAAATGTTGTTAAACAAAAAGGGCAAGTAAAGGAAGTTCGGAAAGTACAAATAAATGATGAATTAGAAAAATTAATTGCCCTTTCAAAGGGAATTTCCAATCGAGCAAAAAAACAAAAAGTATTGATTGAATGGATGATGCAACATGTTGGGGAAACATTAGAACCTGACACACTTTACCATGAAACCAATACTTCGCCCCAAGTCTTACAGGCAGTAATTGAGCTGGGTGCTGCTAAATTTGTACACGAAGAAGTATACCGAGATCCGTTCTCTAAAGAAGTGGGGAAAACCAATTTTCTTAATTTGACTGATGAACAATCCTTAGCACTTCAAAAAATCACATCATCAATGAGAGACAAACGAACTGAAACGTTTTTACTCCACGGTATCACAGGTAGTGGGAAGACAGAAGTTTATTTGCAAGCCATCGCAAAATGTTTAGAAGACGGAAAAGAAGCAATTGTTCTAGTACCAGAAATTTCTCTTACACCGCAAATGACGGAACGCTTTCGCTCGAGGTTTGGGGAACTTGTCGCTGTCATGCATAGCGGATTATCAGTTGGTGAGAAGTATGATGAATGGCGAAAAGTTCATCAAGGAAAAGTAAAAGTCGTTGTTGGAGCAAGATCTGCTATTTTTGCACCATTTGAAAATGTTGGCATTATTATTTTGGATGAAGAACATGAATCAACTTACAAACAAGAAGATAATCCAAGATACCATGCACGAGATGTGGCTATATGGCGAGGGAAGTATCATAATTGTCCAGTTGTGTTAGGTAGTGCGACTCCATCTTTAGAGTCATATGCCCGAGCAAAAAAAAATGTATATTCACTTCTTACATTAAAGGAAAGGGCTATGAAACAAGCATTACCAACTGTTCAGATTGTGGATTTAAGGGAAGAATTGAAAAAAGGGAATCGTTCGATGTTTTCTCAAGAATTAATCGAATCGATTGAGAGCCGAATAAATAAAAAAGAACAAACTGTCTTATTTTTAAATCGCCGAGGCTATTCATCTTTTGTTTTATGTCGTGATTGTGGTACCGTTCTACAGTGCCAAAACTGTGATATTTCACTAACTTACCACCGCTCAAATGAAAAGTGCAAATGTCATTACTGCGGTTATGAAGAGTTTGTTCCTAAGTTTTGTCCACAATGCCAAAGTGAACATATCCGTTTTTTTGGCACTGGAACACAAAAAGTTGAAGAAGAATTGTACAAACTATTCCCTCATGCGCGGGTCTTAAGGATGGATGTTGATACGACCAAAACAAAGGGGTCCCATGAACAAATATTGGAAGCTTTTGGGGAAGGAAAGGCGGATATTTTGTTAGGTACCCAAATGATAGCAAAAGGTCTTGATTATCCAAACATTACTTTAGTAGGAGTTCTTAGTGCAGATACATCCCTTCATTTACCTGACTTCCGATCAGCAGAAAAAACCTTTCAATTGTTAACTCAAGTTAGCGGTCGTGCGGGGAGACATGAGAAAAAAGGAGAAGTAGTTATTCAAACCTACACACCAGAACATTACGCCATCGAATTATCCAAAGCACAACATTATGAACCTTTTTATGAACGTGAAATGCTGATGCGCCACCTTGCAGGATATCCTCCTTATTATTACTTGGCCTTGGTTCAAATCTCACATGAAGATGTTATGATGGCGGCAGAATATGCACAAAAGTGTGTTGAATGGTTACGGTCAAATCTCTCTTTTAACGTCTCAATTATCGGACCAACCGCAGCGGGTATTAGTCGTCTCCAAAATAGATATCGATATCAATGTTTGATAAAATACAAAATAGAACCAGATTTGATTCCAACACTAATGCAGCTTATTAAACTTTATCGTTCACAATGGATTAAAAATGGGATATTGTTATCCATCGATTTAGATCCGACAATGATTTAAATTTTAGTTGGGACGAAACTGTTCCAACTCCTTTCAAATTATAAAAAGAAGTGTAGAAAGAGGTGAAAAATAATGGCAATTAAAGAAGTAGTAAAACATCCAGCAGCGGTGCTTACTGAAAAATGTACTGAAGTAACTGAAATTAATGAAGAAATCATTACACTTCTTGATGATTTATATGACACAATGGTTGAATATGATGGTGTTGGAATTGCAGCTCCTCAAATTAATGTCCCATTACGAGTAGCAATAGTAGAAATCGGTGAAGAACGTGACATTTTAGAAATGATTAATCCAACAGTTTTAGAAACTGATGGTGCAGAAGTTGATATAGAAGGATGTTTAAGCTTTCCGAATCTTTTTGGGGAAGTAGAAAGACCTACATACGTAAAAATAGAAGCATGCGACCGAGAAGGCCGTGTATACGAACTAGAGGCTGGCGGTTTCGATGCTCGTGCAATACTTCATGAAATAGATCATTTAGATGGTGTGTTATTTAATTCAAAATTAATTCGAGTTGTGACAGAAGAAGAATTAGCTGAAATGTACGGTGAAGAGGAGGAATAATCTTGACGAAAATAGTCTTTATGGGAACACCAGATTTTAGCGTTCCTATTTTACGAATGATACATGATGAAGGTTATGAAATTTTAGCAGTAGTGACTCAACCAGATCGTCCAGTTGGGCGGAAAAGAGTTTTAACTCCTCCTCCTGTAAAAGCAGAAGCAACTCGATTAGGTCTACCTGTTTTACAACCTGAGAAGTTAAGAGATTCTCAAGAATTGCAAGACATCATTGCACTGAATCCAGATTTAATTGTTACTGCGGCATACGGCCAAATTTTACCGAAAAGTTTACTCGATTCACCTCCTTTAGGTTGTATTAATGTCCATGCATCACTTTTACCTAAATATCGTGGAGGAGCACCAATTCATCAAGCAATTTTAGATGGAGAAGAAAAAACAGGTGTAACCATTATGTATATGGCGGAAAAATTAGATGCTGGTGATATTATTTCCCAGAGAGAAATCTTAATTGAAGATACAGATAATACAGGTACCCTATTTGATAAATTAAGCATTGTAGGAAGAGAGTTATTAAAAGATACGCTCCCACAAATTATCGACGGAACAAATGAACGAATTGAACAAGAACACGCAAAAGCAACATTTGCTCATAATATTTCAAGAGAGCAGGAAAGAATTGATTGGTCAAAAGATGCGAGAACGGTATTTAACCAAATTCGTGGACTCTCTCCTTGGCCTGTAGCTTATACAACCCTTAATGGAGAAAATATCAAAATATGGTCGGCAAAAATGGGGAATACTTCGACTAAGGAACAACCTGGACAAGTTGTCAAAATCCATAAAGAGAGTTTCGAAATTGTTGCGGGCAATGGTGAAACTGTTGAAATACTGGAATTGCAACCTGCCGGAAAAAAACGAATGACTGCAGAAGACTATTTACGCGGCACAGGTATGAAATTATCGATAGGGGACCAATTTGAATGACAAAAAAGAAGGCAACGATTTGGGATGGTAATGTTCGAGATGCAGCTTTAACGATACTTTTAGCTGTGGATAAAAACCAAGCCTATAGTAATTTACTTTTAAACCAAACAATCAACAAATACAACATCGATTCAAAAGATAGAGCATTACTTACTGAAATTACCTATGGAACACTGCAGCATAAGTACACGCTTGATTTTTACTTAGAGCCATTTATCCGTGGCAAACTAGATCTTTGGGTAAGGTGGCTACTACGCCTTTCAGTATATCAAATTGTTTATTTAAATCGTGTACCAGATCATGCTGCGGTTAATGAAGCAGTAGAAATTGCTAAAAGAAGAGGACACAAAGGAATATCTTCAACTGTGAATGGAATATTGCGTTCAATATTGCGCCAAGGTATTCCATCCGTTGATGTAATTGATGACCCGATTAAACGTTTAGCGATTCAAACAAGCCACCCTGAATGGTTAGTGGAGCGATTTATAGAATCATATGGTGTTGAAAAAACAACTGAGATGTTGCATGAAAATAATGTTCCACCAATCCAAACAGTACGAGTAAATACAACAAAGGCATCTTTAGAAGAAGTTCTTCAACTTCTACAAGCGGAAGGGATAGAAGCAAAACAAAGTAATGTTATCCCTGAATGCATTCATTTTGTTACTGGTCAAGCATCCAGAACAAATGCCTTTAAAGAAGGGTACATTACGATTCAAGATGAAAGCAGTATGATGCCAGCTAACGTTTTAAATCCACAAAAAGGGTGGCGTATTCTTGATATGTGTGCTGCCCCTGGTGGAAAAACGACACATCTGGCTGAAAAGATGGGCAATAACGGCTCAATTCTAGCTACTGATTTGCACCCGCATAAGCTGGACTTAGTTGACGCAACAAGTAAACGCTTAGGACTAAACATTATTCAAACAGCTCCAATTGATGGTCGAAAAGCAGCTGAGTATTTAGAGGCTGAATCCTTCGATGCCGTGCTAGTGGATGCACCTTGTTCAGGTCTTGGTGTTATGCGTCGAAAACCAGATATTAAATATACAAAACGAGAAGAAGACTTCGAGAGCTTACATCGTATTCAAGTAGAGTTACTAAATAATGCAGTTAAAGTGTTAAAGCCCGGGGGACGTCTTGTTTACAGTACGTGTACAGTGAATTCTAGTGAAAATGAAGAAACTGTTCATGCTTTTTTAGCGTCGCATCCAGAAATGGAATTAATTGAAATTGAAAATCTGCCTGAAGAACTTTCAGAACGTGGACAAAGTGGAATGCTTCAAGTGTTTCCACAAGATTTTGGAAGTGATGGATTTTTTGTAGCAGCTTTTCGAAAAACTACTTAGATAGACAAAAGGAGAATCCAATTACAAATGGATCAAAATAAATTTAATGAACGTATACAAGATTTAGTAGAAGAGGCTGAACAAAAGCCCCGCCGTCGTGAGAAAAAAGAAAAACCCCAACTTAAGGAATCGATTTATTCGTTGCGATTAGACCAACTGCAAGAATGGCTGAAAGAAAATGGTGAAAAAGCCTTTAGAGCAGGCCAAATTTATGAATGGTTATACGAAAAACGAGTAAAAACTTTTGAAGAAATGTCAAACTTGTCAAAAGCTCTTCGCGAGAAATTAGAAGAGAATTTTGCATTAACAACACTTTCCACAATTATTAAGCAGGAATCAAAAGATGGCACAATCAAATTTCTGTTCCAATTACAAGATGGATATTCAATTGAAACAGTTTTAATGCGTCATGATTACGGAAATTCTGTTTGTGTGACAACTCAAGTTGGGTGTCGAATTGGTTGTACGTTTTGTGCATCTACTTTAGGTGGACTAAAACGACACTTATTAGCTGGAGAAATTGTAGAACAAGTAGTAAAAGTTCAACAAGCTTTAGATGAAGTGAATGAACGTGTTTCGCATATTGTAATTATGGGAATTGGCGAACCATTTGACAACTACGATGCGATGATGAATTTCCTAAAAGTCATTAATGATGATAAAGGCTTAAACATTGGGGCACGTCATATTACAGTATCAACTTCAGGTATTGTCCCGAAAATATACCAATTTGCTGATGAGCAGTTACAAATCAATTTTGCATTATCATTACATGCACCGAACCAAGAATTGCGTCAAAAATTAATGCCGATTGCTCGTGCATATAAATTAGAGGATCTTATGGAAGCTATTCGTTACTATACGAACAAAACAGGTAGACGAGTAAGTTTTGAGTATGGTTTATTTGGTGGAGAAAATGATTCTGTTGAACATGCAGAAGAATTGTCAAAATTAATTAAAGGAATTAAATGTCATGTCAACTTAATTCCTGTAAACTATGTACCTGAGAGAGATTACGTAAGAACACCAAGAAATCAAATTTTTGCCTTTGAAAAAACCTTAAAGAAAAATGGTATTAATGTAACAATTCGTCGTGAACACGGCTCGGATATAGATGCTGCTTGCGGACAATTAAGAGCGAAAGAGAGAGCGCAAGAGACGAGGTGATTACTGTGAAGTATACAGTCGAAAGTGATATAGGGCGCAAACGAAAAGTAAATGAAGATCGGGCTGCTTTTTTTGAGCGCCCCGATCATTTTAAGCTAGCCATCTTAGCTGATGGAATGGGTGGTCATAATGCAGGGGACGTTGCAAGTGAAATGGCCATCAAAGAAATGGAAAAAAGTTTTTTGCAAATGAAACCGGAAGACTTGGAATCTCCAGAGGCAAAAAAGAGATGGTTATTTGATGTTATCTCCGAGCTTAATCATAAGATTTACAATCATTCCTTATCACATGAAAGCTGTAAAGGAATGGGATCTACTTTAATTGCTGTTTTAATTGATGGTCATCATTGTTTTATTGCTCACATTGGAGATAGTAGAGTTTATTATTTTACTCAAGAAGCTGTTTCCCTTGTAACGAGAGACCATTCATTCGTCAATATATTAGTTGACTATGGAGAAATAAGTGAAGAAGAAGCAGAAAATCATCCACAAAAGAACTTTATTGTAAAATCACTTGGGACAGAAAGCACAATTGAACCAGATTTTTATGAGCTTGTGCTAGAAAACCCATCTTATCTTTTAATTTGTTCTGACGGACTTAGTAATAAACTAACGACAGATGAAATGTCGGCTATATTAACATTGCCAATGTCAATAAATGAAAAAGGAAAAAAACTCGTCCAGCTGGCGAATGAATCAGGTGGGGAAGATAACATTTCCGTCATTTTATTATCCCTTGATGATGAGGAGGTGTAACGATGTTGATTGGTAAACGAATAAATGATCGGTATAAAATTTTACAGCTAATCGGTGGAGGAGGAATGTCCAACGTCTATTTAGCCCACGATATCATTTTGAATCGGGAAGTTGCTGTAAAAATTTTACGCTATGATGCGTCCAATGAGGAAGAATTTCACCGCCGTTTCCAAAGGGAAGCTCTATCCGCAACAAGTCTCCTTCATCCAAACATAGTAAGTATCTATGATGTTGGGGAAGATGGGGATATGCATTACATTGTTATGGAATATGTAAAAGGCAAAACGTTAAAGCAATACATAAATGAGTTTTCGCCTTTGTCTCCTTCCCGTAGTGTGCAAATTATGAAACAGTTAACGTCTGCTATTGCCCATGCCCATGAAAATCAAATCATCCATCGAGACATTAAACCACAAAACATTTTGATGGATGATGAGGGGAATATTAAAGTAACGGATTTTGGGATTGCGACTTCATTAAGTGCCACTAGTTATACAAAGACGAATTCTGTAATCGGAACAGTTCATTATTTATCTCCCGAGCAAGCAAGGGGAGGTTCGGCCACAAAAAAATCAGATATTTATGCGCTAGGTATAGTTCTATATGAATTACTTACAGGAGAATTACCTTTTTCCGGCGAGTCTGCGGTATCTATTGCATTAAAACACTTGCAATCAGAAACGCCTTCCCTAAGAGCATTTGATGCATCGATACCTCAAAGTTTAGAAAATGTCGTATTAAAGGCGACCGCTAAAAACCCGGATCATCGTTACAATTCTGTTGAAGAAATGGCTGAGGATTTACAAACTGTTTTATCACCAAGTCGACTAAATGAGGTGAAATTCACTCCACCCATTGATGATGATGAAACAAAGGCAATTCCAATAATTAAAGATCGTATGCAAATTACTGAAGTTGCCACTACAAAAGTAATGTCCCAGGAAAAAAATGAAAAACAACCTGTGGATGAAAAAGTTAAAACGAAGACTAAGCAAAAAAAGAAAAAAAATAAAGGTAAAGCATTCAGTATTATTTTAGCTTTTATAGCAATAATTGCTCTTTCCGCCTTTTTATTAATAAATTTATTAACACCATCCAAATCTGAAATTCCGGATGTTTCGAATATGGATGTTGAAGAAGCATCAAAGCAACTAGAAGAAGCAGGATTTGTTGTGGGAGATATACGCGAGAAAAACAATGAAGAAATTGAAGAGGGACTTATCATTGAGACGAATCCTAAAGCTGGTTTAACTCGTGTAAAAGGGACAGAAATTGATTTAATTCAAAGTATTGGTAATGAAAAGATAGAGATGAGTAACTATGTAGGTCAATCAATTAATCAAGTAACTTCAATACTTGAGAATGCAGAGTTTGCCGACTATGAGATAACAGAAATTTATTCTCCTGAAGCATCTGGAACGATTCTTGAACAAGAACCTAAAGCAGGTGAAGAAATTGCACCAAAGGAAACGGTCGTTAAACTTACAATCAGTAAAGGAAAGAATTTTGTTACTGTCTCAAATCTAATTGGATATAACGAAGCAGCCTTAAAAGAATTTGAACGCACGTCAGGGTTAAAAGTAAAAGTGAAAAGTACAATTAATCATGATACTGCTCAAGCGGGAACGGTTATTTCACAAAATCCAGCACCAAATTCTAAAATTGAAGCAGGTGGAACGATAGAAGTAGATATTTCGAAAGGTCCCGCAGCGAAACATGTGAAAGTTTATTATAAAGACATCGTAATCCCGTATAACCCAATTAATTTAGGTGAAGAACAAAAAATTCGAATATTTATTCAAGATAAAAACAAAACAATGGCAGAACCATACGACGAATTCACGATAACTGCAGATCATCCTTATCGTATTTCATTAGAGATTGAAGAAGGATCCAAGGCAGTTTATCGAATCGAAAGAGATTCCAATAATATTGTGGAAGAAACAATTCCATACGAGAATGCAAATTAGGGGTGAAAGGATGGCGCAAGGCCAAATTCGTAAAGCTTTAAGTGGGTATTATTATGTTGAACAAAATGGAGAATTAATACAATGTCGCGGACGAGGGGTTTTTCGCAATCGCGGAGAATCTCCTCTTGTAGGTGACATTGTCGATTTCACTAAAGATAGTGAATCGGATGGAGTAATTATGAAAATTCATCCGAGAAAAAATGAATTAATTCGACCACCTATTTCGAATGTTGATCAAGCTTTACTTGTTTTTTCTGTTAAGGAACCTGATTTTAACACCATTTTATTAGATCGATTTTTAGTGGTATTAGAATCATTCCAAGTAAATCCAATTATTGTGTTAACGAAGATGGATTTAGTTAATGAAAAAGATAAAGAAGAACTTCAAAATTATATCCAACAATACAAGGCAATAGGGTATGAAATCATCGAAACTTATAAAAACGACCCAACTTTATTACAAAGATTGCAACCCATTTTAGAAGGGAAAACATCCGTATTAGCCGGACAATCAGGTGTAGGGAAATCCACACTATTAAATACACTTTTACCAAACTTAAATTTACAAACTGGAGTCATCTCTCAAAGTCTTGGACGTGGGAAGCATACAACACGTCACGTTGAACTAATTGATGTTAGCAATGGCTTGTTGGCAGATACACCTGGATTTAGTTCTTTTGATTTTGATACAATCGAAAAAGAAGAATTAACATCATGTTTCCCTGAATTCGCTAATTTAAGTGAAGGTTGCAAATTTCGGGGATGTTTACACATAAAAGAACCAAAATGTGCAATAAAAAATGCCCTGGAAACGGGTGAAATTCAGCCACATCGTTACGAACATTATCAACAATTTTTACAAGAAATATTGGATCGAAAGCCGAGGTACTAACAATGATTAAAATTGCACCATCTATTTTAGCAGCAAATTTTGCAAAACTAGGACAAGAAGTTAAAGAAGTGGAAGAAGCTGGGGCAGAGCTAATTCATATCGATGTAATGGATGGTCATTTTGTTCCAAATATTACAATGGGGCCAATTGTCGTAGAAGCATTGCGTCCCATTACAAAATTACCCCTTGATGTTCACTTAATGATTGAAAATCCTGATAGCTATATCGAACAATTTGCCAAAGCTGGGGCAGACTATATTTCTGTTCATGTTGAAGCATGTAGACATTTACACCGTACAATTCAATTAATCCGTTCATATAATATAAAGCCTGGTGTTGTATTAAATCCACATACGCCGATTGAATCCATTCAGCATATTTTAGAAGATGTCGATTTTGTACTATTCATGACAGTGAATCCCGGTTTTGGGGGACAAAAATTTATCTCTTCTGTTGTGCCAAAAATTGAAGCATTATCGAAAATGATTAAAGAGCGCGGTTTAAATATTGAAATTGAAATTGATGGTGGCATCACGGCAGAAACGATTGTGCCATGTGCAAAAGCAGGAGCGAATATTTTTGTTGCAGGGTCTGCTATTTATAATCAAGAGGATCGTGCAGGGGCGTTACAACAAATAAAAGCTGCAGGCGAGGCTGCATTAGTGTAATGTCAATCGTAGTCATTTGCTCGGGAGGCCCTTACGATGAAATCTACCCATTGGAACGTTTTAAAAACATACAGGATATTGTTTTTATTGGTGCTGATTACGGGTCTATTTATTTGTTAGATGCAGGAATAACCCCTAAAGAGGTCCTTGGGGATTTTGATTCCTTATCTGAAGAAGATTGGGACCGCGTTTCAAAAGTTGTTAAACATATCGATAAGGTAAAGGCCGAAAAAGACGAAACGGATACGGATTTAGCTTTATTAAGGGCACTTTCATATCATCCTGCAGAAATATATTTAACAGGGGTAACTGGAGGTCGCCTAGATCACTTTGAGGCAGCAATACGCTCAATTTATCGAGTTCAACAGGCAAATCCTCATATCGAAATAAAAATTATCAACTCTCATAATGAAATTCGCATACTATTGCCTGGCAAACATACTATATTACGAGATGAAAAGTTTCGATATATTTCATTTTTTGCTTTTGAAGAAATGGTAGAAAATGTAACATTGCGTGGGGTAAAATATGAGACTACAAATGAAACAATTGAAATTGGTACTTCTAGATTTACTAGTAATGAATTGATTCTCGAGCAGGGGTATATCTCTTTTTCATCAGGCATATGTTTAATGATAAGAAGCAGTGACTAAAAAGGAGGGCCCGATTTTGAGAGTTTATACATTTCAATTACCAAAGTTTGTTAGTAGCCTTACTCGTAGTTGCATCAATTTATTTACCGGCGGCGGAAAGAAGAAAAAACGTAAGGAATAATAATATTTTTTATTCGTTTATTTATTACGCCGGTAGTAATAATTGGATGCATAGGTTAAACCTTTCAGCTGAAGAAGGAGGCGTCTCATATAATTTGAGGCGCCTCCTTCTTATGTTACAAGCTAAATGAATGTAAGACTTAATCATTCTAAAATGTTAATGTTTGTGGATTGTGCTTATATTTATTTCATTCTTGTGCAATCCCATCAATTATCATAAATAGTAGCCAAAAGAAAAAACATCGACTTTTACAAAAAGTAAAAATCGATGTTTTTTAATAAGGTTGATTCGTATTAAACGCGTTCAACTTTACCAGATTTTAAAGCACGAGCAGATACCCATACACGTTTTGGTTTACCGTTAACTAAGATACGAACTTTTTGTAAGTTAGCACCCCAAGTACGTTTGTTAGCGTTCATAGCGTGTGAACGGCTATTGCCTGAACGAGCTTTACGACCAGTTACTGCACATTGTTTAGGCATGTATATTCCCTCCTTACAGATGAATCTGAAAGCTTGTTTTTCAGTTCGTTATTTCACATACTTTAATAATTTAACATAGCTCGGGTTTCTATGCAACAATTTTTGCACAACCTTTCAAGAAAAAATACTTTACACATTAGAAAAATACAACTCATTATATATCTTTAAAACGAAGCCAACAAAATAGTCATTTCTTGCATAATGGGGTCAATCGAATGCACAATAAGTAGACGAATACCAACGTTTTCTTTTATAATCAATTTTTGTGTAGTACAATATAGAGTAGTTTAGTTTATAAGTTTGTCGTTTAAATCGAGATAAATGCACGTTACAGTAGCGGATAACTACAGTACTTTTTATCCCAAATTAGCCAAGGAGGCAGAAAATTTATGTCACTAGAAATCAAAAATGATTTTGGCCAAATTGATATTTCAAATGATGTAATTGCTCAAATTGCTGGTGGAGCGGCAATCGAATGTTACGGAGTTGTCGGTATGGCATCTAAGCATCAAATTCGTGATGGATTAACAGACATTTTACGAAAAGAAAACTTCGCAAAGGGCGTAATTATTCGCCAAAATGGACAAGACCTTAATATCGATATGTATATCATTGTAAGCTATGGGACAAAAATTTCTGAAGTAGCTTACCAGGTCCAATCAAAAGTGAAATATACTATAAATAAAACATTAGGTATGAGCGTAAAATCAGTTAACATATTTGTTCAAGGCGTTCGTGTTATGAATGTGTAAGAGGAGGATTTAGATCGGATGAAGTCTCTAGACGGAATCAAATTTGCCGAAATGGTACAAATGGGAGCTCACCATTTATCACAAAATGCAAGTTATGTTGATTCACTAAATGTTTTCCCAGTGCCAGATGGAGATACGGGGACGAATATGAACCTATCTATGACATCAGGTGCAAAGGAAACGCAAAGTAATGCGGATCAACATATCGGAAAAACAGCGCAAAGTTTATCTAAAGGATTGTTAATGGGAGCTCGAGGAAATTCAGGCGTAATTTTGTCCCAACTTTTCCGTGGATTTGGGAAGTTCATTGAAAAAGAACCAGTAATCGATGCGAATCAATTTGCTGGCGCATTCCAAGCCGGGGTTGATACAGCATATAAAGCAGTAATGAAACCAGTTGAAGGTACAATACTAACAGTTGCACGTGAAGCGGCATCTAAAGCTGTGGAAGCTGCCCAAACGGAAGAAAACATTATTTCTGTTATGGAAGTTGTTGTAAAGGAAGCGAAAAATTCCTTGGACCGTACACCAGAATTACTTCCTGTATTAAAAGAAGTTGGGGTTGTCGATAGTGGTGGACAAGGGTTGCTGTTTATTTACGAAGGTTTCCTTGCATCATTAAAGGGTGAAGCACTTCCAGAGAAGAATACTGCATCATTAGATGATCTAATTAACGCTGAACATCACCGTGCCCAAGACTTTATGAGTACAGAAGATATCGAATTTGGATATTGTACTGAAATAATGGTTCGTCTTGAAGAAGGAAAGGAACCATTTGATGAAGCAAAATTTAGAGAAGAATTAAACGTCATGGGTGATTCGCTGCTAGTTGTTTCAGATGATGAAATTGCAAAAGTACATATACACTCCGAAACACCGGGTGCTGTACTTTCTGCAGGGCAAAAATATGGTAGCTTAATTAAAATTAAAGTTGACAATATGCGTGAACAACATTCGGCTATTGTAAACGATGAATCTAACCAATCACCTACAAAACCATCGATTAAGGTAGAAAAACATCCTTATGCCGTTGTTACGATTGCGATGGGTGAAGGGATTGCTAACTTATTACGTAGCATAGGTGCTTCTTATGTCATTGAAGGTGGACAAACGATGAACCCTTCTACAGAAGATATTGTGAAGGCTGTTAAAGCAATCAATGCTGAACGTGTTTTAATATTGCCAAATAATAAAAATATTGTTATGGCTGCAGAACAAGCGGTAGAATTATTAGATATTGAAGCTGCCGTTGTTCCAACAAAAACGATACCACAAGGGATGGCGGCAATTTTAGCCTTCAACCAAGAGGCGACTGTGACAGAAAATAAGTCGAATATGACAAGTGCCTTCTCCCATGTCAAAACAGGCCAAGTAACATATGCAGTTCGTGATACATCAATTGATGGTGTAGAGATTCGAAAAGATGATTATATGGCACTGGCTGAAGGGAAAATTGTACTTTCTACTCCAAATAAAATGGATGCAGCACAAAAAGTAATCGCTGAGTTAGTTGATGAAGATTCTGAAATCATTACAATTCTATTTGGCGAAGATGCTTCAGAAAGCGAGGCACAAATATTGTCTCAGTTTATTGAAGAGAATTATCCAGATGCTGAAGTTGAGATTGTAGATGGTAAGCAATCACTTTATCCGTTTATCTTATCAATTGAATAAAACAGTAAGGCAGTACTTGTGAAGTGAATTCCTAGTACTGTCTTTATTTTTATCCAAAAAACTCCTTAACTTCTTTTTCGTAAAACTAACTTGCTTTCACTTTTATTTTCTGAATTCTATTTATTTTGATTGTTAAAGAATGTTCATGATAAACTAGGCTTACAATGTACTATAGAAATAGATTCGTAAAATTACTTTTTTAAGGGAGAGAATAGGTTGAAATTTACTTCAGTTTTTGACATTATTGGACCCGTTATGATTGGCCCCTCTTCTTCACATACAGCAGGTGCAGCAAGAATTGGACGAGTTGCACGAGATTTATTCGGTCGTACACCTAAGTGGGCCAAGATTCATCTTTACGGCTCTTTTGCAGAAACATACAAAGGCCACGGAACCGATGTGGCCATAATAGGTGGATTACTTGACTTCGATACCTTTGATGAACGTATTAAAACATCCTTTGAACATGCAAAAAAAATTGGGTTATCTTTTGAATTTATCGCAGAAACAGCAAACAAAGAACATCCTAACACGGCTCGAATTGTATTAGGAGATGACACTGGTGAAATGTCAATTGAAGGCATCTCGATTGGTGGCGGTAAAATTGAAGTAAGTGAAGTAAACGGTTTCAAATTACGTTTAACTGGTGGAATGCCGGCTTTGCTTGTTGTACATGATGATCGTGCTGGATGTATAGCCAATGTTGCTAACTGTTTAGCAATGCATAATATCAATATTGGGCATATGGAAGTGTCACGTATTGAACGAGGCTTAACGGCATTAATGGTCATAGAGGTCGATCAAAATATTGATGAACGTGTAATTCAACAAATTACATTGATTCCAAATATTACGAAGGTATCTAAAATAAACAATTAAGGAGTGGGCGAGTTGGACGTTTTATTTCATAATGTACGAGAATTAGTTGAACTGGCAGAAAAGGAAAATAAGCTCATTTCTGAAATTATGATTGAGCAAGAAATGAAAATAAGTGGTCGAACAAAACAAGAGATTTATGACCAAATGGATAGAAACTTAAACGTAATGGAGCAAGCGGTTGAACGAGGACTTAAAGGTGTTCGCTCGGTATCGGGGCTTACTGGTGGTGATGCAGTATTATTACAAAATTATATTGCAACAGGAAATAGTTTATCAGGCGACTTACTGTTAGACGCAGTTAGTAAAGCAGTTGCAACAAATGAGGTCAACGCAGCAATGGGGACAATTTGTGCGACACCAACAGCGGGTTCTGCTGGCGTCGTGCCGGGAACATTATTTGCAGTAAAAAATAAACTAAATCCTTCGCGAGAACAAATGATTGGTTTTCTATTTACTGCTGGAGCATTTGGTTTTATTGTTGCAAACAATGCATCAATTTCTGGTGCTGCTGGAGGATGTCAGGCAGAGGTAGGTTCAGCTGCTGGAATGGCTGCAGCATCAATTGTTGAAATGGCTGGGGGTTCTCCTTCCCAATGCGCTGAAGCCTTTGCGATTACCTTAAAAAATATGCTCGGTCTAGTTTGTGATCCAGTTGCGGGTCTTGTAGAAGTACCTTGCGTAAAACGAAATGCAATGGGTGCTGCAAATGCTCTTGTAGCAGCCGATATGGCGTTAGCTGGAATCACAAGCCGCATCCCTTGTGATGAAGTAATTGGCGCGATGTTTAGAATAGGTCAGACAATGAATCCAAATTTAAAAGAAACAGCTCGTGGTGGTTTAGCGGCAACTCCAACAGGAAAAGAAATAGCTGCTAAGATCTTCGGGAGTGCAATGAATTGACAAAAAAAGTTTTTGGAGCAGTTACTGATCTAAAAGGGATAGGAAAAGAAACAGCAGAGCATTTAGCAGAGATGGGGATATATACTGTACAAGATTTAATTTGGACATTTCCTTTTCGCCATGAAGACCAACGTTTAAAGAATTTAGCTGAAACACCGCACAATGAAAAAGTAACAGTCGAAGCTAGAGTAGAAACTGTCCCTTCTGTACTTTATCTTGGAAAAAATAAAACAAGAATACAAGTAACCGTTCTAGCTGGTAGACATTTAGTGAAAGTTGTATTTTTTAATCAAGCATATTTGCGTCAAAAATTAACACCAGGTTTGATTATCACGGTTTCAGGAAAATGGGATCGTGGTAGACAGGTAATAAATGGTACATCCATTCATTTTGGACCGAAAACTGATGATACAGATTTTGAACCTGTTTATAGTTTACGGGGTTCAATACATCAAAATAAATTTAGAAAGTATATGCGCCAAGCATTAGATGTAGCTGGGGAGAATTTAGGAGAAACTCTCCCGCAGCATCTAATTCAACAATATAAACTCCTTTCAATTACTGATGCGTTAGAAGGAGTTCACTTTCCTAAAGATGCAGATCATGCGAAACAAGCGAGAAGAAGATTTGTTTATGAAGAATTACTGCAATTTCAGTTGCGAATACAAGCGTTACGTAAGGCACGTAAAAGTCATGAACAAGGAACGATAATACAATATGATCTAAAGAAGTTAAGGGATTTTATTAATACGATACCTTTTGAATTAACCAATGCGCAAAAACGAGTTGTAAATGAACTATGTAAAGATTTAAAAGAACCTCACAGAATGAACCGACTTTTACAAGGGGATGTTGGGTCTGGTAAAACAATCGTTGCTGCTATTGGGCTTTATGCAGCAGTAACAGCAGGTTTTCAAGGAGCTTTAATGGCGCCGACAGAAATATTAGCAGAACAACATGCAGAAAGTCTAAAAAACTGGTTTGATCCTATTGGAGTTCGTGTTGCCCTACTTTCAGGTTCTACAAAAAATAAAGAACGAAAATTAATTTTAGAACAACTACATAATGGTGAAATTGACATTTTAATTGGGACCCATGCGTTAATTCAACCTGATGTTGTTTTTTCGAAGTTGGGTTTTGTCATTACCGATGAACAACACCGCTTTGGAGTTGAGCAAAGGCGTATATTAAGGGATAAGGGGATGAATCCAGATGTTCTTTTTATGACAGCAACCCCAATACCAAGAACACTGGCCATTACAGCATTTGGTGAGATGGATGTTTCAATTATTGATGAATTGCCAGCAGGTAGAAAACAAATTGAGACACATTGGCTAAAAAAAGAACAACTAAATTCAGCTATTTCTAAAATGGAAATAGAACTACGCCAAGGTAGACAAGCATATGTAATTTGTCCTTTAATTGAGGAGTCAGATAAATTAGACGTTCAAAATGCTGTTGAAGTATATGAACAACTTGCAACTATATTCCGTGGACGATATAAAGTAGGTCTTATGCATGGTCGTCTTCACCCGGATGAGAAGGAACAGGTGATGCGTTCTTTCACTGAAGGAGAAATTGATGTATTAGTATCTACAACAGTAGTTGAAGTAGGAGTAAACGTTCCAAATGCAACTTTTATGTTAATTTACGATGCTGATCGGTTTGGACTTGCACAGTTACATCAATTGCGAGGACGTGTTGGAAGAGGACAACACCAATCTTATTGCGTATTAATTGCTGACCCAAAATCCGATGAAGGAAAAGAACGGATGATGTCCATGACCCAAACAAATGATGGCTTCCGATTAGCCGAAAAAGACTTGGAATTACGTGGACCAGGTGACTTTTTTGGAAAAAAACAAAGTGGTCTTCCTGATTTTAAATTGGCAGATCTAGTACATGACTATAGAACGTTAGAAATCGCTCGGCAAGATGCAGAAAAATTAATATATGACCAGGATTTTTGGGAAAATGAAGAATATCGATATTTACGAGAAATGCTTGAAGAATCTGGAGTACTTGCTGGTGAACGAATCGATTAAAAAACTAGAGGACGTAACATTTATGTTGCGTTCTTTTTTTTGGAAATGTATACTGGTATTAGTACCAAGTGCTAAAAAAATTGGAAGTAGGTGACGAGTGAATGAAAAGAACGAAAAAAGAACGGCAACGTCTTCTAACTGAAACAATTGAAGACAACCCATTCGTCACTGATGAACAACTTGCTTCCCAATTTGGTGTAAGTGTACAAACAATTCGCCTTGATCGAATGGAATTAGCCATTCCGGAATTGCGCGAAAGAATTAAAGATGTTGCAGCAAAAAAATATGAAAATGAAGTTAAATCTCTACCAATAGATGAAGTAATTGGTGAAATTATTGATATTGAATTAGACAGTCGTGCAATTTCTATTTTTGACGTAGGGGCTGAGCATGTTTTTCAACGTAATGGAATTGCAAGGGGACATCATCTGTTTGCACAAGCAAACTCCCTTGCAGTTGCTGTAATTAATGATGAACTTGCCCTCACAGTAAAAGCGAATGTTTTCTTTGTAAAACCTGTAAGAGCAGGGGATCGGGTAATTACAAAGGCAATTGTTCGTGGTCAACATAACGAAAAAAATAGAACGTATATAGATGTTGTATCAACTGTAAATAATGATACTGTGTTTAAAGGCGAATTTGAGATGTATCGCACGAAAGGTAAGGGTGACAATCATGAAACTAGCAATTGATGGAATGGGTGGAGACAATGCACCGAAAGCAGTTGTCGAAGGTGTGTTACTTGCACTAGATGAGTTTCCGAATATCGAAATTCAGCTCTATGGAAATCAACGAGAATTACAACCATTTATAAAAGAACATAGCCGCCTAGAAGTAATCCACTGTGAGGAAGTAGTGGAAGCTGAAGATGATCCAGCCCGTGCTGTACGTCGCAAAAAAGATTCTTCCATGGCTCGCATGCTTGAAGCCGTGAATGAAGGTCGAGCAGATGCTTGCTTATCTGCAGGAAATACTGGTGCATTGATGGCTGGTGGATTATTCAAAGTAGGTCGTATCGAAGGTGTATCACGACCAGCATTAGCGACAACATTACCGACGATTGATGGCAAAGGTTTTTTAATGTTGGATCTTGGTGCAAACGCAGATGCGAAACCGGAAAACATTGTGCAATATGCAATTATGGGGAATATTTATGCGAAAAAGGTGCGCGGTATAGAAAATCCACGTGTCGGTTTATTAAATATTGGAACAGAAGAAAAAAAGGGGAATGACCTTACAAAGAGCGTTTACGGATTATTAAAAGAGGCAGACTTTAACTTTGTTGGGAATGTGGAAGCGAGAGATTTATTAGATAATGTTGCAGATGTTGTAGTGACAGATGGATTTACAGGAAATATGGTTTTAAAAACAATTGAAGGTACAGCTGGCGCATTAATGTCCATGTTGAAAGATGTATTTATGGCATCAGGGAAAACGAAAATCGGTGCACTATTAGTGAAAGGTGAACTGAAAAATTTAAAGTCAAAACTGGACTACTCTGAACACGGGGGAGCTGCACTTTTTGGTCTACAAGCACCAGTTGTGAAAGCTCATGGTTCGTCTAATGGAAGGGCTATTTACAATGCCATTCGCCAAGCATCGATTATGGTAGAGCATAATGTGACGGATGTCATTAAGACAACAATAGCTGAAAATCCAGTTCAAGAATAAGACATTTGAAAAGGGGATACACATGACGAAAATTGCATTTATTTTTCCTGGGCAAGGTTCCCAACAAGTGGGAATGGGGGCAGAGTTTGTCCAAAATGATGTTCATAGTAAAGCATTTTATAATCAAGCGGATGAGGTTTTAGGTTTTTCTCTTTCAAAATTAATGCTTGAAGGTCCTCAAGAAGAATTAACGTTAACTTATAACGCACAACCAGCATTGCTAACAACAGGAGTTATGGTTGCTGCGAAACTTAAAGAAGCAGGAATTGTTCCAGATTTTACTGCGGGTCATTCTTTAGGAGAATATAGCGCATTAGTTGCTTCTGAATCTATTTCTTTTGAAGATGCAGTTCAAATTGTTCATAAACGTGGTCTTTTCATGGAGGAAGCTGTACCTGCAGGGCAAGGTGCAATGGCGGCTATTTTAGGAATGGAAGCTAATGCATTACAAGAAGTTACAGACAAAGTAACAAATGAGGGCGATACCGTTCAAATTGCCAACTTAAATTGCCCGGGTCAGATTGTAATTTCTGGAACGAAAGCAGGAGTTGATAAGGCTTGCGTCGAAGCAAAACAAGCAGGTGCAAAACGTGCAATACCTCTTGTTGTTAGTGGCCCATTCCATTCTGAATTAATGCGAGAAGCTGCAGAAAAATTAAGTGATGTTTTAAAAAATATTGAAGTCGCTCAACCTAAAATTCCTGTTGTTGGAAATGTATGGGCAAAAGAGCTGGAAGATGTTTCTGCCATTCAACATGAACTTGTAGAGCAAGTTTATTCACCGGTTCAATGGGAAAATTCTGTTCGTTTTATGATTGAGCAAGGTGTTAAAACATTTATTGAATGTGGCCCTGGAAAAGTTCTATCAGGTTTAGTAAAGAAAATTGATCGTTCCGTTAGCACTTACTGTGTATTTGACGAAGCTTCACTAAATGACGTCATTGAAACATTGAAGGGGTGAACAAATTGGGAAAATTAGATGGTAAAACAGCTGTTGTAACGGGAGCTTCTAGAGGAATTGGACGTGCAATCGCTTTAGAACTTGCTAGAGAAGGTGCTAATGTTGTAGTCAACTATAGCGGTAGCGTTGGAAAAGCATTGGAAGTTATTGAAGAAATTAAAACAATCGGTACAAATGCAATAGCTGTTCAAGGCAACGTTGGGGATGCTGAGGCTGTCCAAAACTTAATGGCCACTGCAATCGAACAATTCGGCTCAATTGACATTCTAGTAAACAATGCTGGGATTACAAGAGATAACCTATTAATGCGTATGAAGGAAGAAGAATGGGATGATGTAATCAACACGAACTTAAAAGGTGTCTTCCTATGCACAAAAGCAGTTACGCGCCAAATGATGAAACAACGGGCTGGACGAATTATAAACATTTCCTCGATTGTTGGAACGATAGGAAATGCAGGGCAAGCCAATTATGTTGCAGCAAAAGCAGGTGTGATTGGTTTAACAAAAACAACCGCTAGAGAACTAGCATCACGTAATATTTTAGTAAATGCCATTGCACCAGGGTTTATTACGACCGAAATGACGGATGCATTACCAGAAGATATTAAAACTGCTATGTTAGCGGAGATTCCATTAGGTACTCTAGGTCAACCAGAACATATTGCAAAAGCAGTAGTATTCCTTTCATCAGATGATGCTAGTTATATGACAGGTCAAACATTGCATATTGATGGCGGAATGTACATGTAACAAATTGTGCGTATAAATTCTTAGCAAAAATTATTATTTATTGAATAATATTGCTATCATTCTTTGAACAATTACGTTTTTTATGTATACTATTTGAGGGGAGGTGACCATCTTGGCTACAGTATTAGAACGTGTAACAAAAGTAGTAGTTGACCGTTTAGGTGTTGACGAAAGCGAAGTGAAAGTAGAAGCTTCTTTCCGTGAAGATTTAGGAGCAGACTCATTAGACGTTGTTGAATTAGTTATGGAACTAGAAGATGAGTTTGATATGGAAATATCAGATGAAGATGCTGAAAAAATCGGAACTGTTGGCGATGCTATCAGTTATATTGAAAGTAAATTAGGCTAATCTTTATAAGAGGCACATTGGCATTTTAAAAAATACCAAGAAGTGCCTCTTTTCATTATTGCAATAATAATTAATCGAAAGAAAAGTTGAATTTCTACAGTTGAACAAGGTAAACTAAACGGTAGAATCTATTAGGAAGGCAGATTGTTCATGACAATTAGAAAAAAAAGTAGCAATCAAAAAATCGGTGTTTTACCGGAAAAAGTTAAACATCAATTCGAATTTTTACAAGAGGAATTAAACATATATTTTCGTAACAAAAGTCTATTATATCAAGCATTTACCCATTCATCTTATGTGAATGAGCATCGTCGAAAACTATTTACCGACAACGAACGACTAGAGTTTTTAGGAGACGCAGTTCTTGAACTTTCTGTATCTAAATATCTTTTTGAAAGATATCCACATATGAGTGAAGGAGAGTTAACAAAGTTGCGTGCATCGATTGTTTGCGAACCTTCCCTTGTTATTTTTGCGAATGAACTAAATTTCGGCAAGTATGTCCTCTTAGGGAAAGGTGAGGAATTAACTGGTGGTCGTGAGCGTCCAGCATTACTTGCAGACGTGTTTGAATCATTCATTGGCGCATTATATTTAGATCAAGGTTTAGATGTTGTCGTTTGCTTTTTAGAAAGAATTGTGTTCCCTAAAGTAGAAGTCGGTGCTTTTTCGCATGTGATGGATTTTAAAAGTCAACTACAAGAAATGGTCCAACAATCAAACAATGGCGTTTTACATTATGAAATTGTAGATGAAAAAGGACCTGCTCATAATCGTACATTTGTTTCCCGTGTTTTATTAAACGATCAAGAATTGGGCATTGGTCGAGGTAAATCGAAAAAAGAGGCTGAACAACAAGCTGCTCAAAATGCAATGATTACACTGAATCAGTCCGCTCTTAAGGAGGAATAATATGTTCCTTAAACGACTTGAAGTAATAGGCTTTAAATCGTTTGCTGATCGGATTGGGATTGACTTTGTACCTGGTGTAACGGCGGTTGTTGGCCCGAATGGTAGTGGGAAAAGTAATGTTACAGATGCTATTCGTTGGGTTTTAGGGGAACAATCCGCTAAAAGTTTGCGAGGCGCTAAAATGGAGGACGTTATCTTTGCAGGAAGCGATTCTCGTAAACCACTAAACTTTGCGGAAGTAACATTAGTACTAAATAATGAAGATGAAAAAATATCAATACCATTTACCGAAATAAGTGTGACAAGACGGGTATATCGTTCGGGTGATAGTGAATATTTGCTTAATAATCAGCAATGTCGTCTCAAAGATATTACAGACTTATTTTTAGACTCAGGCTTAGGAAAAGAAGCATTTTCGATTATTTCTCAAGGCCGTGTGGATGAAATATTAAATAGCCGTCCAGACGACCGTAGAACAATATTTGAAGAAGCAGCAGGAGTATTAAAATATAAAATACGTAAGAAAAAAGCAGAGCATAAATTAGTTGAGACAGATGAAAATCTACATCGCGTATTAGACATTTTACATGAATTAGATAGTCGACTCGAGCCTCTACAAATTCAAGCATCTGCAGCTAAAGATTATGTCAAAATGACAGAAGAACTAAGGGAATTTGATATCGCTTTAATTGTTCACGATTTAACAAAATATGCTGGAAATTTAAAACAAGTAATGTCTGAATATGAACGCCTGCAACAAACAGAACAACAACATCTTTTCGAAATAAACAATATTGAGACGCTCGTATACGACATTCGTGATAAATTGAAAAAACTTGATGGCGACCTCGACCTAGCCCAAGAACAACTAGTAGAAGCGAGCTCTGAAGCGGAGCGTTGGGATGGCCGAAAAGCATTAATGAAAGAAAAACGGTTAAATGCAGAAAAGCAATTAACCCAACTCCAACTTTCTTTAAAGCAAGCACAACAAGAACAAGATGAATTGGCAACGAGTGAGGAAGAGAAAAAATGTTTATTTGCTGAAAAACAAAGAGAAGTTCAAACACTTAAAAATGAACTAAAGCAATTAGAATTAACGTTAAACTCATCCGCTATTGAAATCGAACAAGAAATTGAACAATCGAAAAATAAATATATCGATTTATTAAATGAAGAAGCGACGGTAAAAAATGAATTAAAGCATATTGATGAACAGCTAGCTCTGCAACAAGAAACGGCAGAACGGATGAATGACCGCTCTTCGGAAATGGCAAAAAAGTTAGAACATGTTATTGAAACGAAATTAAATCTTCAATCCATCTTACAAAACATTAAGAGCCAATTGAAAGACCGCTTAGAGCAGCATGAACTAATTCAAATGAAGCTAAAGTCATCATCATCTGCTTTTGAAGAGAAACAAAAGATGTTGTACCAAGCTTATCAGCATCAACAACAACTAAAAAGCCGAAAAGATACTTTAGCGGAACTAGAAGCCGATTTTTCAGGATTTTTCCAAGGGGTAAAGGAAATTTTGCATGCTCGTGATCGGGGTGAATTAGTTGGTATTCAAGGAGCTGTAGCAGAATTAATTCAAGTTGATGGAAAGTATTCAAAAGCAATTGAAACGGCTCTTGGTGCTCAAACTCAACATATCGTTACTGAAACCGAACAACATGCTCAAAAAGCAATTGGTTGGTTAAAAATGAAACGTGCTGGAAGAGCTACATTTTTACCGAAAACTGTAATGAAATCACGTTTACTTCAGCCTCAACAGTATGTGACAGCAAAAAATCATCCTGCATTTATTAGTCTTGCATTTGAATTAGTAAGCTTTGATGATGCGAATCGTACTATTGCGGAGAATTTATTAGGAAACGTTCTAGTTGCTGCAAACCTTGAAGGAGCAAGTGAAATCGCCAGAAGCTGTGGCTACAAATATCGAGTTGTTACTTTAGATGGTGATATTGTAAATGCTGGAGGTTCCTTAACAGGTGGAGCATCAAAGCAACAATCTTCACTGTTTTCTCGTAAAGCAGAGCTCGATGATTTAACAATTAGGCTAGAGCAAATGGAGACTTCAATTGTTCAAGCAGAAAAAACACTTTCTGCTGAAAAGGAAATTGTTTCTAGCTTAAGGGAACAATTAGAGGTCATTAAGCTAGAAGGTGAAGCGCTTCGAAAAGAGGAGATGGAACACCGCTCAAAAATTGTTGAATTAGAAGTGGAAGAAAAGAGTTTAAAGGCAACTGTGAATGTTGCAACTTCCGAACAATCCTCAGCTTCAACAAGAAAATCTTCTCTATTACTGCAGAAGGAAGAAGCGGAAAACCGCCTTCAGCAATTAAAAATTGAGCTACATGAATTAAATGACACAGTTGAACAATTGACTAAATTAAAAGTACAAACCGAAACAGAGAAAGATAGTTTACGTGAACAATCTGCTATTAAACGATCTGAACTTGCAGTAGTACAAGAACAATTAAGTCATATTCAAATCGCCACAGCTGACATTGCTCTAAAAAGGGCAAAAGCGAAACAGCAAGTTGAGTCAATCAATCAAGAAATTCAATGGATTCAAAACGATGATTTAAACGGTCCATCCGAAGAAGAGATTGAAAAAACTGTAGCACAATGGATGATGCGGAAAGAAGAGCTTTCAAATAAAATTCAAGTTAGTAGAGAAGCACGCTCCAACCATCAACAGAAATTATCCGTGTTAGAAGAACAATTAAAGGAGTTACAAAGAATTCACAAAGGATTTTTAGAAAGTTTACGTTCGATTGAAGTAAGCAAAAGCCGTATGGAATTTGAAATGAATCGTCTACATACACAGTTAGATGAGCAGTATGAACTTGACTTTGAAGATGCCGAAGCTCTCGCGATTGAAATAAAAGATGAAGATCAACTAAGACGTAAAGTAAAACTTCTAAAACAATCGATTGAAGAACTGGGCCCTGTTAACCTAACAGCTATTGAGGAATATGAACGTGTTTTAGAAAGACATACGTTTTTATCAGAGCAGCGTAATGATTTACTCGAAGCACAGGAAACGTTACATGAGGCGATTAAAGAAATGGATGAAGAAATGTCTGTTCGATTTGGGGAAACTTTCTCCATGATCCAATCGCAATTTAGAATTGTTTTCCGTGAGTTATTTGGGGGAGGACAAGCAGATTTAGTACTACTTGATTCTGAAAATCTTCTAGAAACTGGCATCGAAATTGTGGCTCAACCACCTGGTAAAAAGCTTCAGAGTTTAAGTTTATTATCTGGGGGAGAAAGAGCGTTAACAGCAATTGCTTTATTATTTGCAATTTTAAACACACGTCCAGTGCCATTTGTTATTTTGGATGAGGTTGAAGCGGCACTCGATGAAGCAAACGTTCAACGCTATAGTGAGTACTTAAGAAAATTAAGTAATGATACACAATTTATTGTCATTACCCATCGGAAAGGAACGATGGAAGGGGCAGACGTTTTATACGGCATTACAATGCAAGAATCTGGGGTTTCGAAACTAGTTTCAGTAAAACTTGAAGAAGAGGCCCTGCTTAGTAGATAGAGAATATATTGGGATTTCTCGCTAAAAATACTTAGTGATTAGTCGGTTTTTAATTACAAAGGAGCGATTTATAATGAGCTTTTTTAAACGTTTAAAAGAAAAACTAATGGGAAGTAGTGCCGAAGAAGAGAAAGTTCAGGAAACTGACCTTAAAACTAATGTTGAAGCTGATTCGGATGTAGATTTAGATGATGTTAAGCAAGAAGAAATAAAAGAATCGGTTGAAGAAATCATCGAAGTAATTGAAGAAGTAGAGCAACCACAAGAGGAAACTATTGAAAATACTTCTAATGTTGAAGAGACAATGCCTGCACCAGTTATAGAAGAATCAGCTGATAAGAAACCTTCAGCGTGGTCAATTACTCAAAAATTCAAAATGGGTCTAGCGAAAACACGTGATTCCTTTACATCAAAGGTGAATGATTTAGTTGCTCGTTATCGTAAAGTTGACGAAGATTTCTTTGAAGAATTAGAAGAATTATTGTTACAAGCTGACGTTGGCTTTGAAACGGTAATGGAGTTAATGGACAAATTACGTTTTGAAGTTCAACGAAAAAACATAAAAGATACTGAAGGCATTCAAGCAATTATTTCAGAAAAACTTGTTGAAATTTACGAAGCAGGCGAAGAAAATATTACAGAGTTAAATATGCAGCCAAATGGGGAATTAACGGTTATCCTCTTCGTTGGTGTAAACGGTGTTGGGAAAACGACAACAATCGGTAAATTAGCTCACCGTCTTAAATCTGAAGGGAAATCCGTAGTACTTGCTGCTGGCGATACATTCCGTGCTGGGGCAATCGATCAACTTCAAGTTTGGGGAGATCGCGTTGGTTGTGAAGTTATAAAACAATCAGAAGGTTCAGATCCAGCTGCCGTTATTTATGATGCAATTGCTGCTGCGAAAAAACGCGGTGCAGATGTGTTAATTTGTGATACGGCGGGACGTTTGCAAAATAAAGTAAACTTAATGAAAGAGTTGGAAAAAGTTCATCGTGTAATATCTCGTGAAATTCCGGATGCCCCACATGAAGTATTGCTAGCACTTGATGCAACAACTGGCCAAAATGCACTTGTTCAAGCTCAAACATTTAAAGAAGCAACAAATGTAACGGGTATTGTCCTAACGAAACTTGATGGTACTGCTAAGGGTGGTATTGTACTAGCGATTCGTAACAAACTTCATATACCAGTGAAATTTGTAGGGCTTGGTGAAAAAATGGATGACCTACAACCATTTGATGCAGAACGTTACGTATATGGTTTGTTTGCGGAAGGTTTAGAAAAAGAACTTGAAAAACTAGATGATTAATTTAAAACTACTTCAGTATTATATAGAAATAATACTGAAGTAGTTTTTATTTTGAAATTTTTCGAAAGTTTAATAATAGTTTAGTATAATTATTTTTGTTTATCCTGCAAATCACTTGCCATGAAAGAAGGGTTAAAAATGAATCGTCCGCAACTATGGACCAAAAATTTTATGATTATATGTGGAATTAATCTTTTTACCCATATAGTTTTTTATAGTTTGCTTGCAACCATTTCTCAGTATGTGATTGGGCATTTTGGAAGAAGTCAAAGTGAAGCAGGTTTAGCTGTTGGAATTTACGTAATTATGGCAGTCTTTGCGCGGCTTTTTGCTGGCAAGTTGGTTGATGTGTTAGGACGTAAAAAAATCCTAATGTCTTCTGCTGTTTTGTTCTTTTTAGCAATCTTAGCCCATCAAATTGCAACAACTTACACACTGTTTCTAATTATTAGAGCAATTCATGGGTTTGCTTTTGGATTTCTAATGACCGCAACTAGCGCAATTATGGCTGATGTTGTCCCTGATGAACGTCGAGGAGAAGGAACAGGCTATTACGCAACAGCAATGAATATTGCCATGGCTGCGGGACCTTTTATCGGGTTATTTTTGTTGCGCGTATCTACGTTTGAAATGTTTATTTGGGTATTAGTTTTCGTAGCATTTTGCAATGTACTTGGAATCTTTTTAAATGTACCAACTCCATCACGAAAAGAAAAAGCACAATTAACTTTTTCATTAAGTGACATGTTTGAAAAAAAGGCAATGCCAATTTCAATCTGTATTTTTGTGTTAGCTCTTGGGTATTCAAGTTTACTTTCCTTTTTATCATCGTACACAAAGGAAATTGGAAATTCTGAAGTGGCTACTTATTTCTTTGTGGTTTATGCCGCTGCATTGGTAGTAACAAGACCATTTACTGGACGATTGTTTGACCGCTTTGGAGAAAATAAATTAACCTATCCGATGCTAGTATTAGTAGTTGTTGGTTATTTTGTATTAAGCCAAGCAAATAGTGGATGGATGATCTTATTAGCGAGTGCTTTAATTGGGATTGGTTACGGTACTGTTCAATCAAATTATCTAGCTATTGCCATTAAAGAAGTTATGTCAAATAGAAAAGCTACAGCTACTTCTACATTCTTTATTTTAATGGACTTAGCGATTGGTGTTGGACCTTATCTTTACGGAATTCTTTTAGGATTTATGAGTTACAGATCTATGTATAGCTGGACGGTGATATGGTTTGTCCTTGCAATTGGCGCTTACTATATCCTTCATGGTCAGAAGGTAAGTAAACGAAATCGAATTCTAAACTAACTATAATGTATTATGGACAAGGAAATTCCCTTGACAGACACTATGGAAACCATATATGATACAGTAGACAAATTATGATTGGAGAGATATTGATGCTACTTGAAAAAACAACACGCATGAACTTTCTCTTCGACTTTTATCAAGCATTATTAACAGATAAACAACGCAGCTATATGGAACTTTACTACTTAGACGATCTTTCTTTAGGGGAAATTGCAGAAAGTTACAAAGTTTCACGCCAAGCTGTGTACGATAATATTCGTCGTACAGAGGCAATGCTTGAGGAATATGAAGATAAATTAAAGCTATTTGAAAAATTCGGGCAACGTCAGCAAATCCTTAAAAAATTGACGAATGCAATAAAAGATGATTCTTCTTCTATTGAAGAGCGTCTTGAATTAATTTCACAATTAAAGGAAACGGATTAGGAGGCTAGACATGGCATTTGAAGGATTAGCGGAACGACTCCAAGGAACAATCCAAAAGATTAAAGGAAAAGGAAAAGTTTCCGAACAAGACGTAAAAGAAATGATGCGGGAAGTACGACTTGCATTAATTGAAGCCGACGTTAACTTAAAAGTTGTAAAAGAGTTTGTAAAAAAAGTAAGTGAACGTGCAGTTGGTGTAGAGGTTATGAAAAGTCTTACACCAGGCCAACAGGTAATTAAAATTGTGCAAGACGAATTAGTCGCATTAATGGGTGGGGAACAAAGCCCTATTAATTTCAATAACAAACCACCAACAGTCATTATGATGGTTGGTTTACAAGGTGCCGGTAAAACAACAACAACTGGGAAACTAGCGAATGTTTTACGAAAAAAATATAACCGTAAGCCGCTTCTTGTAGCAGCAGATATTTATCGTCCTGCTGCGATTCAACAATTACAAACACTTGGAAAACAATTATCAATTCCTGTTTTTGCACTAGGCAACGATGTATCACCTGTTGAAATTGCTCGTCAGGCCCTTGAACAAGCAAAAGAAGAACACCATGATGTAGTCATTATCGATACTGCTGGTCGACTTCATATTGACGAACAATTAATGGATGAACTAAAAAATATTAAAGCATTAAAAGAACCGGATGAAGTATTTTTAGTGGTCGATGCAATGACAGGTCAAGATGCTGTAAATGTAGCGCAAAGCTTCAATGAAACTGTTGGTATTACTGGTGTAGTATTAACAAAACTAGATGGTGATACTCGTGGTGGTGCAGCCCTTTCTATTCGTGCTGTAACGGATAAGCCAATTAAATACGTTGGTATGGGCGAAAAAATGGATGCATTAGAGCCATTCCATCCAGATCGAATGGCTTCCCGTATTTTAGGGATGGGTGACGTTCTTTCACTTATTGAAAAAGCACAAGCGAACGTAGACATGGAAAAAGCAAAAGAGCTTGAAGAGAAATTCATGTCTCAAAGTTTTACATTTGATGACTTTATAGAACAATTGCAAGCTTTGAAAAAAATGGGGCCACTTGATGAATTGTTAAAGATGCTACCTGGTGCCAATAAAATAAAAGGGTTAGACAATGTAAAAGTGGATGAAAAGCAAATGGGACGCATTGAAGCAATAATTTATTCAATGACACCTGCTGAAAAAACGAATCCCGACATTATTAATTCTAGCCGTAAAAAGCGTATTGCTACTGGATCAGGGACATCGATTCAAGAAGTAAACAGATTGCTTAAGCAATTTGAAGATATGAAAAAAATGATGAAACAAATGACAGGTATGGCTCAAGGAAAAGGAAAGAAAAAAATGAAATTACCTGGGCTAGATTCATTGTTTAAATAACATATTTATGTTAAATTATTAGGTGTTAAGAAAAAACACTTTACAAACTACGAGAAACTTGATAATATTCTATCTTGTGTGAAACTTATTCGGAGGTGCAAATAAACATGGCAGTAAAAATTCGTTTAAAACGTATGGGAGCTAAAAAATCTCCTTTCTATCGTATCGTTGTAGCTGACTCTCGTTCACCACGTGACGGACGTCAAATCGAAACAGTAGGTACTTACAACCCACTTACTACACCAGCTACTTTAACAATCGATGAAGAGAAAGCTCTTCAATGGTTAGCTAATGGTGCAAAACCATCTGATACTGTACGTAACCTTTTCTCAGAAAAAGGTATCATGGAAAAATTCCACAACCAAAAATTCAGTAAATAATCGGAGGTGCCACTATGCAGTTGCTGATTGAAACAATCGTAAAACCACTAGTCGATTTTCCTGAAGAAGTTCGTGTTGAGACGGACGAAAATTCAAGTCGAATTGTTTATAAACTTTCTGTACATCCGCAAGATCGAGGAAAAGTAATAGGCAAACAAGGGCGTGTTGCAAAAGCGATTCGTACAATTGTTTACTCAGCTGCTGGTGGTCACCATAAGAAAAAGACGTACGTCGATATATTGGATTAAAAGCGAATGGCAACTTGTTTAGCTAGTTGGCCAAAAGCTTAACAAATTAGAAGGGGACCTATTATAGGCTTTCCCTTCTTTTTTATTACTCATTTTAGTATGATAATGTCAATCAATTATTTTGACTTTAACAAAGGTGGATTTAATATGGAATGGTTTAATGTAGGTAGAATTGTAAATACACATGGGATACGTGGAGAAGTACGCGTACTTTCATCGACAGACTTTGAAGAATTACGTTTTGCACCGGGTAGTAAATTAGCAGTATTTAAAAAAGATGAGAAAAAGCCAATTTGGGTTACAGTAGAAAGCTCTCGAAAACATAAAAATTTTATTTTACTTACCTTTGAGGGGTACAATAATATCAATTTAGTTGAACCGTTTAAAGAGGGTATGTTAAAAGTAACGATGGATCAACTAGAAGATGATGAACTAGAAGAAAACGAATATTATTACTTTGAAATTATCGGTTGTGAAGTGTTTTCTGAGGAAGGGGAACTCATTGGTACAGTTAGTGAGATTTTAGAAACTGGTGCTAATGATGTATGGGAAGTTAAAGCATCCAATGGCAAAAAACACTATATTCCATATATCGAGGAAGTTGTGAAGAACATTGATGTTGAAGAGAAAAAAATTACGATTCACATCATGGAAGGATTATTGTAATGAATATTCATGTTTTAAGTTTATTTCCTGATATGTTCACAGGCGTGTTTGGATCATCCATTTTAAAAAAAGCACAGGAAAAAGAATTAGTCACATTAAATGTCTCTGATATACGGGAGTTTAGTGATAACAAACATAAACAAGTTGATGATTATCCATATGGTGGTGGCGCTGGTATGGTACTAAAACCAGAGCCAATGTTCCAAGCAGTTGAACAAATTACTCAAGGCCGAAAACCAAGAATTATTCTAATGTGTCCACAGGGAGAACGATTTACCCAGAAAAAAGCAGAAGAACTTGCACAGGAAGACGAACTAATTTTTTTATGTGGACACTATGAGGGCTATGATGAACGTATACGTGAGTTTCTAGTGACAGACGAGATTTCGATTGGCGACTTTGTGTTAACAGGTGGCGAGTTACCTGCAATGACGGTTATAGATGCCGTTGTTCGACTCTTGCCAGGAGTATTAGGACAAGAAGCTTCTCATATTCACGATTCATTTTCAACAGGATTATTAGAACACCCTCACTATACGCGTCCAGCAGATTTTAGAGGGATGAAGGTACCTGAAGTATTAACGTCGGGGAACCACGGTAAAATTGAGGAATGGCGTGAAGAACAATCGATAAAACGTACCTTTGAAAGAAGACCAGACTTACTAGAACATATTGAATTAAATAAAAGGCAATTGAGCTATCTTGAAAAACTAAAGAATGAAAAATAACTTGCAATAACTCTTGAAATTATGTTATTATACATTCTGTGCTTCTATGTGAAGCGCTCATATTACGGTGTTCCGCTGTAGCCAAACAATGACTATAAGAGCATCTGTTAAGAGGAGAGAAAATTATGTCAAACATTATCGCAGAAATTACAAAAGAACAACTTCGTTCAGACTTACCAACTTTTCGTCCTGGTGATACTGTAAAAGTACACGTGAAAGTTGTAGAGGGTACTCGTGAACGTATCCAAGTATTCGAAGGTGTTGTAATTAAACGTCGTGGTGGCGGTATTAGCGAAACATTCACAGTTCGTAAAGTATCTTATGGTGTTGGTGTAGAACGTACATTCCCTGTACACACTCCAAAAATCGCTAAGTTAGAAGTTACTCGTCGTGGTAAAGTACGTCGTGCTAAACTTTACTATTTACGTAACCTACGTGGTAAAGCAGCTCGTATTAAAGAAATTCGATAATCGATTTAGAATGGGGGCTTGGAAGGCAAGCTCCCTTTCTTTTTGAAGAAATAATAGCATAAACTTTATTTGAACACTGTTTATCTTGTTGCTAAAATTGAGTACATGCGCTTTTTTCATTAATATGGGTAATTAAGGGGGAACTTCTCTCGTGGAAAATGTAAAAAAAGAGAAAAATGAACTATGGGAATGGATTAAGGCACTTCTAATCGCGTTTGGTATCGCAGTTCTTATACGTTATTTTTTATTTACCCCAATTGTCGTTGATGGTGATTCGATGATGCCCACATTAGAAGATGGGGACCGAATGATTGTTAACAAAATTGGTTATACATTAGGTGATCCAAAACGATTTGATATTGTTGTCTTCCATGCTCCAGAAGGAAAAGATTATATTAAACGTGTAATTGGGCTTCCTGGAGACCATATTGAATATAAAGACGATCAATTATATATAAATGGGAAACCTTACGAGGAACCATATTTAGAACAATATAAATCCGAATTAACTGAAGGGACACTTACTCAAGACTTTACTTTACAAGATGTTGAACCGACAATAGAAGTCATTCCTGAAGGCTATGTATTTGTAATGGGGGATAACCGCCGCTACAGTAAAGATAGCCGTCATATCGGAATTGTAAGTGAAGAAAAAATTATTGGCAGTACAAGTGTTGTATTTTGGCCATTTGATGAAATTAAAATTGTAAAATAAAAATTTGCATTTTGGGGGAGGTTTTTATAATCTCCTTTTCTTTTTGTAACAACAAGGAGGTTTAACAATATGACAATTCAATGGTTTCCAGGGCACATGGCAAAAGCGAGAAGAGAAGTCTCTGAAAAATTAAAACTTGTTGATATTATTTTTGAATTAATCGATGCACGATTACCTTTGTCTTCAAGAAATCCAATGATTGATGAAGTAATCAATCAAAAAGCAAGGTTATTAATATTAAATAAAGCTGATATGGCCGATGAGTCAGAAACACGTAAATGGGTTGACTATTTTGCCCAAAGAGGTCAAACTGCAGTGGCGATAAACTCTTTGGATGGTAAGGGATTACAAAAGGTGACAAAATCTGCTCAGGAGATCCTTGCACCGAAATGGGAACGTATGAAACTAAAAGGTATGAAACCGCGTGCCATTCGTGCAATGATTGTTGGGATTCCTAACGTTGGGAAATCAACTTTAATTAATCGCCTTGCAAAGAAAAATATTGCAAAGACTGGGAATATGCCAGGTGTTACAAAATCTCAACAATGGATTAAAGTTGGTAAGGATTTAGAACTTTTAGATACGCCAGGGATTCTTTGGCCAAAATTTGAGGACCAAGAAGTTGGTTTAAAATTAGCTTTAACGGGCGCCATCAAAGATACCATTATTAATATGGAAGACTTGGCTGTATACGGTTTAAAATTCCTCTCACTCCACTATCCAGAACGCATGGTAGAACGCTACGGGATATCTTTTGTTCATGAAAATTTAGTTGAAACTTTTGACCTTATTGGAGAAAAGAGAAAGGTTTATGGGCAAGGTGGAGAAATCGATTATGAACAGGTTGCTTTAATTATCGTTCGAGATATTCGAAATCAAAATTTCGGTAAGTTAACTTTTGATATTGTGGATGAACAAATTGAAAAAGAGTCCTTATTATAAATAAATTGGGGTACCATGTAGTATGAAATGGTAGCCCTTTTTTTGCATCAAAAATACATAGTACATATTAATAGCCGATAAAAAGAATAGTAACTTTAGGGAAGTGTAAGTAATGGAAAAAACTATAAAAGAGATAACAAATGCTTTAAATTTAGCGACAGACTACGAAAACTGGATGGAAGAGTTAAAAACTGATCCGCGGGCAGGAGTACAAAAAGCATTTCAACAATGGGAAAAGAAAATGAGTAAACAACAAATTGTGAAAGAGGAACATGAACAAAAATTACAGTTTGACCAATCGTTTTTGCCCTTCGAAAATGCATTGCTCGCAGGTGCTGATGAAGCGGGTAGAGGACCTTTAGCAGGACCAGTTGTAACAGCCGCTGTTATTTTACCAAAAAATTGTGAGCAGTTAATTGGAATTAATGATTCAAAACAGTTATCACGTAAAGCGCGAGAAGAATATGCAGAAAGAATTAAAGAAAATGCAATTGCTTACTCCATCCATTTTCAAAGCGTTGAAGTTATCGATGAAATTAACATATATGAAGCTACAAAACAATCTATGAAAATTAGTATTGAGTCTTTAAGTATTCGTCCAAATATTTGTCTTCTGGATGCACTTAAGTTAGATATTCCGATACCACAACAATCGATTATAAAAGGGGATGCGAAAAGCTTAGCTATTGCGGCGGCCTCAATTTTAGCGAAATGTGCACGGGATGAATTTATGGATCGTTTACACGAACAGTTTCCCATGTATGGATTTAATCAAAATGCTGGATACGGAACAAAGCAACATCTTGATGCACTAGAGCGTTTCGGACCAATAGCAGAACATCGTAAAAGTTTTGAACCAATAAAATCAATGATGAATGAAAAGGAGGAATTACTCCTATGACGTCGACATCTTTTAATCCTATACAATCTCAACAAATAGCGCTCCAGTCAAATCAACCACTAACGTTAAAGCAGGGTCAAGTTTTTCATGGGACAGTAAAAAAACTTTATCCTGATCAGATGGCTGAAATTCAAGTTGGGGGCCATAAACTGTTTGCTAAACTCGAAACCCCTCTAAAAGCGGGAGATTCGCATTTTTTTCAAGTTACAAACATGAACCCCCAAGCACAGTTGAAAGTGGTTACAGGCCCAATGCAAAATTCGCAAACGACACAGCAACTTTTACAGTTATTAGAATCAATGAATTTACCGAAAAGTAGTGAAATGCAAAAAATACTGTCATATTTTATAAAAAATCAATTACCAATTGCTAAGGAAACGTTAGTACAAACAGAATCTTTCTTGAAAAACATTCCAGATAATGCAATGAAACAGGATGCATTAGCAATTGTTCAACGGATGGTTGAAACGAAAATGCCATTTACAAAAGAAATATTTGATGGATTATTAAATGGAGCAAAAACGAGTGGCTTTACAGAGGAACTATTAAATTTCTCTAAGTTACTAAATGAGGATTCATCCGTGTTACCTCAAGTGAAATCAAACATTTTTTCATCACTTCAGACAATTGCAAAACCTTTTGAAAGTGAAACAAGTGGCATGATTTTGGCAAAGGCATTACAAACAATAATGAATCAGAATGCTGAGTCACAAAGCCGTGTCGACTCACTGGATTTATTAAAAGAAGCAAATATTTTACCGCAAAATGCAAAGGTAAATAATTGGTTTTCACAAGCATTTCAACAAGTTAAAACTAATAAAAGTACAGGGAATGATTTAGGAAAGTTAATTTCAACGGCAAAGGTAGAGGATATTCCAAAGATCTTACAACAACTAAGAACTTTTATTAATGAAGGGCAAAATCAAGGGGATGAACTTCCCACTAATATACGCCCAAATTCATCAATAGTGCACGATATATCTAAAATACTTCAACAGCTGAAATCTTTTGATAGTAACGAAAAACAACAAATGACCCAATTAATAAACGAATTTGAAAAGGCACCGAAAAATGATAGCTCTTTACAACAATTTGCTAAACAATTACAGGCCCAATTAGGGAACGATAATACTATACAAAAATCTATAGCAAATGAGATTGTACAGGCTATTGCAAATGGAACTCAACAAAATTTGCCAAGGTTATTGGATAATTTAAAAACATGGCTACATGAACAACCGCTAACAGCAAATCAAAAGGAGCAAATTCATCAATTAATAAATAGATTTGAAGTATTGCCAAAAACTCCACAAACCATTGAAATCTTTGCAAAACAACTTCATGAACAATTAATTAAAGCCTTTTCTGAGAGCTTAAATACGTTTGAATTAAATGAACAAGGGTATTCTAAAAAAGACAATTTGCTCTCCCTTCTAAAACCAGAATCGATAATAAATGCAAATACTACATTTTCTAATTTAGCAAAAACTGCTACTGAGTCAAAACAGCCATTCATACAACAAATGGTAGTCCAAGTAGATGATGAAATTCGGGCTTCTATTGAAGGGAAATCAATGGAATATGCAGTAAAGACAATTTTAAAAAGCTTAGGATTAAGTTACGAAGCATCATTAAATACGAAACCTGAAAACATTCAAGACCATATCCATTCTTTAAAACCGCAAATATTATCATTAATGCAAGATGCAACAACTTCTGCAACGGTGAGAGAAGCAGCAGAAAGTATTTTATCACGTTTAAATGGTATGCAGCTACACTCTGGAGAAAACGGACATCAGCATCAAATAGTAATGCAAATTCCATTACACTTCTTTGGAAAAAACACAGATGCTACAGTTCAGTGGAATGGTAGAATGGGTAAAAATGGTAAAATCGATTCAAATTTTGTAAGAATTTTATTTTATTTAAATATGGAAGCTCTAGAGGAAACAATGGTTGATATGCAAGTTCAAAACCGAATTGTAACTATCAATGTTTATAATGAAAACAATTCTTTAGAAAATCTTGCTATTCAACTAAGAGAATCTTTAAAAAAAGGGCTTTTAGAAAAAAATTATCATCTTTCCGGACTAACTTTTAAAACATTTGAAAAAACTGTCCCTCAAAAAGCAGAAAATTTAAATAAAGTAAAAGGAAATCAAAAATCGCAAAGTGGAGTTGATATCCGCATATGAGCGATAAAAAATATGTAAGAAAAGAAGCAATTGCATTAACTTATAACCAAGAAAAAAATAATAGTCCTAAAGTGGTTGCCAAAGGGAAAGGGAAAATTGCAGACAATATTTTAGAACAAGCGTCTCTTCATAATGTGCCAATTTATGAGGATCGAAATTTAGTCGAATTATTAGGAAATTTAGATTTAAACGAATCGATACCTGAAGAATTGTATCAAGCAGTGGCGGAAGTTTTTGCCTTTATTTACAAATTGGATCGCCGTTACAGTACAGAAAAGCTGAAAAAATAGTTATTGTATAACAGTCAAATAAAAGTAGGGTTTTCCGTTGAAATTAGGTAAAAATGTAATAATACAAAGAAAAAAATACATTTATTACAATTATAGACTTTGTCAGAATATTTGTTTAGAATAGAATGTGTTAATAAAATAATTTCCAAATGCAGAATTGGAGGATGTTTCATGAATATACATGAATACCAGGGTAAGGAAATTTTGAGAAAATACGGTGTTTCTGTACCGAATGGAAGAGTTGCATTTTCTCCTGAAGATGCAGTTAAAGTTGCAAAAGAACTTGGATCGAATGTTACTGTTGTAAAAGCTCAAATTCACGCTGGTGGACGCGGTAAAGCGGGCGGTGTGAAAATTGCCAAAAATCTTGAAGAAGTTAGAGCTTACGCGAAGGAATTATTAGGAAAAATCTTAGTAACACATCAAACAGGTCCAGAAGGTAAAGAAGTTAAGCGTCTTTATATAGAAGAAGGTTCTGATATTGAAAAAGAATATTATTTAAGTTTCGTTTTAGATAGAGCGACTTCAAGAGTAACATTAATGGGCTCAGAAGAAGGCGGAATGGATATTGAAGAAGTAGCAGAAAAAAATCCTGAAAAAATCTTTAAAGAAGTAATTGACCCAATCACTGGTCTGCTTCCATTCCAAGCTCGTCGAATGGCATTTAATATGAATATTCCACCTAAACTAGTAAATAAAGCAGCAAAATTGATGTTAGGCTTATACGAAGCATTTGTTGATAAAGATGCATCAATTTTAGAAATTAACCCATTAGTTGTTACAGGTAATGGAGAGGTAATGGCCCTTGATGCAAAATTTAATTTTGACTCAAATGCACTATACCGTCATAAAGATATTGTAGAATTAAGAGACTTTGACGAAGAAGATCCAAAAGAGATCGAAGCTTCAAAATATGACTTAAGTTATATCTCTTTAGATGGAAATATCGGATGTATGGTAAATGGTGCTGGTCTAGCAATGGCAACTATGGATACGATTAGTTATTATGGTGGACAACCTGCTAACTTCTTAGACGTTGGAGGCGGTGCAACAACAGAAAAAGTAACAGAAGCGTTTAAAATTATCCTTTCTGACCCAAATGTTAAAGGGATTTTCGTCAACATTTTCGGAGGTATTATGAAATGTGACGTAATTGCTGAAGGTGTAATTACCGCTGCAAAACAAATAGGGTTAGAAGTGCCACTTGTTGTACGTTTAGAAGGAACAAATGTAGAACGAGGTAAAGAATTGTTAAATGCATCTGGTTTAAATATCGTTGCAGCAGATTCAATGGCAGATGGTGCCGAAAAAATAGTGAAACTTGTAGGCTAAGGAAGGCGGGGACATTTCATGAGTGTATATATTAATGCAGATACAAAAGTAATCGTTCAAGGTATTACGGGGGAAACTGCCCTATTCCATACAAAACAGATGCTTGAATATGGTACAAAAATTGTTGCTGGTGTAACACCTGGTAAAGGCGGACAAGTTATTGAGGGAGTACCAGTTTTTAATACTGTACAAGATGCGGTAAATGAAACAGGTGCAAATGTTTCAGTTATTTATGTTCCGGCTCCATTTGCAGCAGATGCTATTATGGAAGCCGTTGATGCTGAATTAGATCTTACAATTTGTATTACAGAGCATATTCCAGTTTTAGATATGGTAAAAGTTAAGCGATATATGGAAGGTAAGAAAACACGATTAGTAGGTCCTAACTGCCCAGGTGTTATTAGTGCAGATGAATGTAAAATTGGCATCATGCCTGGTTATATTCATAAAAAAGGGCATATTGGTGTCGTGTCACGTTCTGGAACACTTACGTATGAAGCGGTTCATCAATTAACACAGGCTGGTATCGGCCAAACAACTGCTGTAGGAATTGGTGGAGACCCTGTAAATGGGACAAACTTTATTGATGTTTTAGAGGAGTTTAATAAAGATCCAGAAACTTATGCAGTAGTGATGATTGGTGAAATTGGTGGTACTGCAGAAGAAGAAGCAGCAGAATGGATTAAAGCCAATATGACGAAACCTGTCGTAGGCTTTATTGGTGGTCAAACGGCACCTCCTGGAAAACGTATGGGACATGCTGGTGCGATTATTTCTGGAGGAAAAGGTACAGCAAAAGAGAAAATTAAGGCAATGAACGAGGCTGGAATCGAAGTTGCGCCAACGCCATCTGTTATTGGTGAAACGTTAATAAAAGTAATAAAAGAAAAAGGTCTATACGAAAAATGTAAGACACATTAAAATAAAGGTGTAACGCTTCTTGGCGTTGCATCTTTTTATTTTTTGCGGTCACAACTCGGAATATTTTCTTCTATTTAAAGAGGGGTGATGTTGATGAAAAATCTAAAAGAAATACTTACTCTCCATTATGTGTATCCTCTCACTTTAAAAAAATTCCAAAAACTACAACGATATATAGGTTCTATCGACAATTTGATCAAAGTACCTTCGACGACATTAGCTAATATTTTATCGATTTCTACAAAAAAAGCAGAGAGTATCTTAGTTCAATATGAAAGAATATTAAATACAGATTTAATAGAAGCTTATCAATCTGCTAATATTAAAGTTATTCCATTTAATAATGAGTATTATCCAAAACAATTAAAAGAACTTGTTGATCCACCAACTGTTTTATATGCAAAAGGAGATATCTCATTATTAACGAGACAATTGAAAATAGCTGTTATTGGTTCTAGAAAGGCTTCGAGCTATTCAATAATGGCAATGGATTTTATTATTCCACCTCTTGTAGAGCATAATGCCGTAATCGTAAGCGGTTTAGCGAAGGGGGCAGACAGTTTCGCACATATTGCTGCTATGAAATTTGGCGGTAAAACAATCGCTATATTGGGTCATGGTTTTTTCCATATTTACCCGAAGGAAAATAAAGCTCTTGCTGAAGAAATTGCAGGAAAACATTTGTTGTTAACCGAATATCCACCATATGTTGGGATACAAAAATGGCATTTTCCTAGTAGAAATCGTATTATTAGCGGTATCAGTAATGCAATTGTGGTGACGGAAGCTGCACTAAAAAGCGGAACTCTTAGCACAACTGAGCATGCATTAGACCATGGAAAAGACGTTTTTGTAGTGCCAGGACCTATTCACTCCGAACTTTCTAAGGGGACGAATAGTTTGTTAAAAGAAGGTGCAATTCCAATTTGGGATGGTCGCCAAATAATAGAAGAATTAAATTTATTTATCCGCGAATAAGGAACTATGTATTTTATTAATATCCGAAAAAGTGCGTGGTTTATTTGGCTTATTAAAGTGTTAAATCGTATTTTTCTAAGGTAAATATTGAAAAAAAGTTGCATTATCCTAAAAACTGTTATACATTTTGCAACAGGTATTTATTTTATAAAATAGTGAGTATGTTAAATTTAATGAATATAATTAATTTACCTCTACAAGGGGGAAGTATAGATGGCAGATTATTTAGTGATTGTAGAATCACCAGCAAAAGCAAAGACAATTGAAAGATATTTAGGAAAGAAATATAAAGTAAAAGCTTCAATTGGACATGTACGGGATTTACCACGTAGCCAAACGGGAATTGATACAGAAAATAATTATCAACCTAAGTATATTACGATACGAGGAAAAGGACCTGTACTTCAAGATTTAAAATCAGCTGCAAAAAAGGCGAAAAAAATTTATCTCGCAGCCGACCCCGATCGTGAAGGAGAAGCAATTGCTTGGCATTTAGCAACAGCTTTAAATATCGATACAAATTCTGATTGTCGTGTCGTATTTAATGAAATTACAAAGGATGCAATTTTAGACTCTTTTAAAAATCCTCGTCCAATAAATATGAATTTAGTAGATGCCCAACAAGCACGAAGAATTTTAGACAGACTTGTAGGATATAATATAAGCCCGATTTTATGGAAAAAGGTGAAAAAGGGTCTTTCAGCAGGGCGAGTACAATCAGTCGCTCTTCGTTTAATTATTGATCGGGAGGAAGAAATTAAAAATTTTGTTCCTGAAGAATATTGGACGATTGAAGGAGTCTTTGAAAAAGGCAAAAAACAATTTGATACACTTTTCTTTGGTTTCGGTAACGAAAAAATTAAACTATCAAATGAAGAACAGGTAAATTCAATTTTAAAGAGCTTAAAAGGTGACGAATTCCGAGTTACTAATGTAGTGAAAAAAGAACGTAGACGTAATGCAGCACCTGCTTTTACCACTTCTTCACTTCAACAGGAAGCAGCTAGAAAATTGAATTTCCGAGCGAAAAAAACTATGATGCTCGCTCAACAATTGTATGAAGGAATTGACATTGGGAAAAAAGAAGGTACGGTTGGGTTAATCACCTACATGAGAACAGACTCCACACGTATTTCTGATACTGCAAAAGCTGAAGCAGCAAACTATATCAATGAAAAATACGGCAAAGATTATTTAATTAGTGAAGAAAAGAAATCGAAAAAGGCTACCAATGCACAAGATGCCCACGAGGCGATTCGCCCAACGAGTGTGATGCGTGCTCCAGATGAGTTAAAAGAAGTTTTAAGTCGAGATCAACTCCGCTTATACCGCCTTATATGGGAACGTTTTATTGCAAGTCAAATGGCTCCAGCAATATTAGATACTGTAACGGTGGATTTAAATAATGGAGATGTACAATTCCGTGCAAATGGATCTCATGTGAAATTTCCTGGTTTCATGAAATTATATATTGAAGGTACAGATGACCAAACTGAAGAAACGACAAAACTTCTCCCTGAGATGGAAGTTGGGGATATGGTTAAATCAATTGAAATCGAACCAAAACAACACTTTACTCAACCACCTCCTCGCTATACTGAAGCGCGTTTAGTAAAAGAGATGGAAGAACTTGGAATAGGACGTCCTTCTACGTACGCCCCAACACTCGATGTAATTCAAAAACGTGGGTATGTACAATTAGATGCAAAACGATTTGTTCCTACAGAATTAGGTGAAATCGTCCATCAGTTTATGGTAGAGTTTTTCCCAGAAATCATCAATATTGAATTTACAGCAAAAATGGAAGAAGATCTGGATAAAATTGAAGAAGCTCAAACAAACTGGGTAAAGATCATCGATGAGTTTTATAAAGATTTTGAAAAACATGTAAAACATGCTGATGAAGTGATGGAGAAAATTGAAATAAAAGATGAACCAGCTGGAGAAGATTGTGAAAAGTGTGGCTCGCCAATGGTTTATAAATTAGGTCGCTATGGTAAATTTATGGCTTGTTCGAATTTTCCAGAATGTCGCAATACAAAGGCGATTATGAAGCCGATTGGTGTAAAATGTCCAAGTTGTGATACTGGAGAAATTGTAGAGCGTAAAAGTAAGACAAAGCGTACATTTTATGGTTGTAACACTTACCCAGAGTGCGATTTTGTATCTTGGGATAAGCCAATTAGTAGACCTTGTCCGAAATGTCATGCATTATTAATAGAGAAGAAAATTAAAAAAGGTGTTCAAATCCAATGTACAAAATGTGACTATGAGGAAGCACCAACACAATGATTTAGAAAGATGGTATAAAAAAATGACAGAACAAATTGTTAATGTAATTGGTGCTGGTCTTGCAGGCAGTGAAGCAGCGTGGCAAATTGCAAAACGAGGCGTAAGAGTACGGCTATATGAAATGCGACCAGTTAAGCAAACACCTGCACACCATACAGATAAATTTGCTGAATTAGTGTGCTCTAACTCTTTACGAGCAAATTCTTTAACAAATGCAGTCGGAGTAATTAAAGAGGAAATGCGTATTTTAGATTCAGTGATAATTAAAGCTGCTGACAATGCGTCCGTTCCTGCTGGTGGCGCTCTTGCGGTTGACCGCCATGAATTTGCAGGTTTTGTTACAGAAACTGTAAAAAAACACCCGCTCGTTGAAGTGATAAACGAAGAAGTAACTGAAATTCCTGAAGGTGTCACGGTCATTGCAACTGGACCACTAACTTCTCCAGCGTTAGCGGAAAAAATTAAAGAACTCACAGGTCAGGAATATTTATATTTTTATGATGCAGCAGCTCCAATAGTTGAAAAAGACAGTATCAATATGGATAAAGTTTATTTAAAGTCCCGTTATGATAAAGGTGAAGCTGCGTATTTAAACTGTCCGATGACTAAAGAGGAATTTGATGCATTCCGAGAGGCTCTAATAACTGCAGAATGTGCCCCATTAAAAGAATTTGAAAAAGAGAAATACTTTGAAGGGTGTATGCCGATTGAAGTGATGGCGTCGCGCGGGGAAAAGACAATGTTGTTTGGTCCTATGAAACCAGTAGGATTAGAAGATCCGAAAACTGGTAAACGTCCATATGCTGTTGTTCAATTACGCCAAGATGATGCAGCCGGGACACTTTATAATATTGTAGGCTTCCAAACCCATTTGAAATGGGGAGAGCAAAAACGCGTTCTATCTATGATTCCAGGGCTTGAAAATGTGGAAATCGTACGTTATGGTGTGATGCATCGAAATACTTTTATTAATTCACCAACTGTTTTAAATAAAACTTATCAACTAAGAGCAAATACTAATATCTTCTTTGCAGGTCAAATGACAGGTGTTGAGGGTTATGTAGAATCTGCAGGAAGTGGTTTAATAGCAGGTGTTAACGCTGCAAGACTAGCATTAGGACAAGAACTTATCGAGTTTCCAGTTGAAACAGCACTTGGTAGTATGGTGCGTTATATAACTGAAGCAGATCCGAAAAATTTCCAACCAATGAATGTGAATTTCGGAATTTTCCCAGAGCTAGGTGAAAGAATTAAATCAAAGCAAGAGCGAGCAGAGCGTCATGCAGAACGAGCTTTAACGACAATTCGAAATTTTATGAATAATCATACAATTTAATTGATTAAGCCTTCGTAAATTGTTATAATTTATGAGGCTTTTTCTTTGTTATGAAATGAAGGTTTTGCCTAAATGGATAATAATTTTTTATTAATTCACTGAATTGTTAACTATTTACACAAATATGGCAGTATATCCGACAAAATGCTTGCGATATTTTCAGAATAAGATTAGTGTCAAAGTGACTATTTCTGATTTGGTTACAAGACAGGAGTAATTGGACGAAATACAGTTCTCGTGTAGTACATTTTGATAGGAGGTGTATTACGTTGCAAGTTGAGTCTAAAACTGCTTTGGAACAATTTATTCGTTATATACAGCTCGAAAAAAACTTCTCTGTACATACTGTTCGGGAATATGAATTTGATATAAAGGAATTTCTATCATTTTTAGTTACTGAATGTATTACAGACCTAAATGATGTTGAATATATCCATGCAAGAAACTATGTTACGAAGCTATATGATGATAAAAAAGCCAGAACATCTATCTCTCGAAAAATTTCATCTATTCGGTCATTTTTCAAATTTTTAAATCGAGAGTTTGATTTAAATGATGCTGCTTTTCGCTCACTTTATCATCCAAAAAGAGAAAAACGACTACCGCACTTTTTTTATGAAGAAGAACTCTCTCAGTTATTTGAAAAAAATTTTGGAGAAGACCCTAAATCTATTCGCAACATTGCCTTGCTAGAATTGCTGTATGCAACTGGAATACGTGTTAGTGAATGTACATCCATTGAGCTAGAAGATGTTGATTTGCACTATTCTATTATTCGGGTAATGGGGAAAGGGAGAAAGGAAAGAATCATTCCTTTTGGACAATTTGCTCATGACGCTTTAGTAAGGTACATCGATGAAGTTCGACCGAAATTGATAAAAAATCAAAACCACCGCAAATTATTTGTAAATCTGCGTGGAGGGGAGCTTACTTCTCGTGGTGTAAGTTATATTTTAGAAGAAATGATTAATAAAGCTGCAATGAATACGAAAATATATCCCCATATGTTAAGGCATACCTTTGCTACACATTTACTAAATAATGGAGCAGATATTCGGACAGTTCAAGAATTGCTAGGTCATGCAAATTTATCTTCTACCCAAAAGTACACTCATGTTACGAAAGAACACCTTAGAAGTACTTATATGAATGCACATCCTAGAGCTTAAAATAAGGAGGGAATTTTATGGGACAATTTCATGCGACGACTATATTTGCCATACACCATAATGGGAAATGTGCAATGGCAGGCGACGGTCAAGTTACACTCGGAAACTCTGTTGTGATGAAGCATACCGCTAGAAAAGTTAGAAGGCTATTCAATGGTAAAGTATTAGCAGGATTTGCTGGTTCTGTAGCCGATGCGTTTACATTGTTTGAAATGTTTGAAACCAAATTAAATGAATATGGTGGGAATTTACAACGTGCAGCAGTGGAAGTTGCAAAACAGTGGCGTGGGGATAAAATGTTACGACAACTTGAAGCTCTCTTATTAGTAATGGATCATTCTACGCTTTTACTCGTATCTGGTACAGGTGAAGTAATCGAGCCAGATGATGGAATATTAGCAATCGGCTCTGGTGGCAACTATGCATTGGCTGCTGGTCGTGCATTAAAACAACATTCTAGTCAACTTTCTGCTAGCGAAATTGCAAAAGCTGCGTTAACGATTGCAGCAGATATTTGTGTATATACAAACCATAATATTATCGTGGAGGCGCTTGAAGAATGACACAATTAAATTTAACGCCTAGACAAATAACTGAACAATTAAATCGTTATATTGTTGGACAAAATAATGCAAAGCGGGCTGTTGCTATTGCATTACGTAACAGATATCGTCGTTCACTTTTAAATGAGGATTTGAAAAACGAAATTATTCCTAAGAATATTCTTATGATTGGCCCAACCGGTGTCGGTAAAACAGAAATTGCACGTCGTATTGCAAAACTAACAAATGCTCCATTTATAAAGGTAGAAGCAACGAAATTTACTGAAGTTGGGTATGTAGGTAGAGATGTGGAATCAATGGTTCGTGATTTAGTAGAAGCCTCAAGAAGACTAGTAAAAGATGAAATGACTGAATCTGTAAAAGAACAAGCCGAACAAAATGCCAATGATGTTCTTGTTAAGCTTCTTGTACCATCGAAAATAAAATCAAAAATGACGCAAAACCCTTTTGAAATGATATTTGGCCAGAAGAATGAGAAACAAGAAGATGATTCAAATCATGATGAAACGGAAATTCGCTCAAAACGTTCTCAAGTTGCCCAAGATTTAAAGTTGGGGAAACTTGAAGATGAATGGGTAATAGTAGAAGTAACAGAACAAAATCCCCCATTTATGGAATTAATGCCTGGGATGGGAATGGATCTTGGTTCATCAGGTATGTCGGATATGTTATCGAATTTAATGCCGAAAAAAGTAAAGAAACGCAAAATGAAAGTAAAAGATGCACGACGCGTATTAACAATCGAAGAAGCAAATAAATTAATTGACTCAGATGAATTAGCATCTGAAGCAATACGACGAGCAGAACAGTCAGGAATAATCTTTATTGATGAAATCGATAAAATTGCAAGTCGCAACAGTGGTGCATCAGCTGACGTTTCACGAGAAGGTGTACAAAGAGATATTTTACCGATTGTTGAAGGTTCGACTGTTACAACGAAATACGGACCAGTAAAAACAGACTTTATGTTATTTATAGCAGCGGGCGCTTTTCATATGTCAAAACCAAGTGATTTAATACCTGAATTGCAAGGAAGATTCCCAATCCGTGTTGAACTTGACAAATTAACAAAAGAAGACTTTGTACGCATTTTGAAAGAACCAGATCAATCATTAATTTTACAATATAAAGCATTGTTAGAAACAGAAGGAGTAACGATTAACTTTACCGATGAAGCAATTGATCGAATTGCAGAAATTGCTACAGATGTAAATCGTGAAACGGACAATATTGGTGCAAGAAGACTTCATACGATATTAGAGCGCTTATTAGAAGAACTTTCTTTCGAAGCTTCCGAAATTGCCCCAGCACACATTGAAATTACGCCATCATATGTCGACAAAAAACTCGGTGAAATTTCAAAAAACAAAGATTTGTCACAATTTATCCTTTAAATTGAGCAAAATAGTTACAATAAATTGTTGAAACCTTTAGAATATTAAGTGAATTATCATATGCCTTATTAGGAGGATTTTTTTAAATGAATTTATTATCAAAAACACGAAAAATTAACTCAATGTTACAAGCATCAGCAGGGAAGCCAGTTAACTTTAAAGAAATGGCAGATACACTAGGTGATATTATAGATAGCAATGTTTTTATCGTTAGTCGTAAAGGGAAATTACTAGGTATTTCAATACATCAAAAAATTGAAAATCCTCGTATGAATAAAATGTTTGAAGAGCGTCAATTCCCAGAAGATTATACAGAACATTTATTTGATATTACTGAAACTTCTCCAAATATTGACATCGATAGTGAACATACAATCTTCCCTATTGAAAATAAAGACTTATTTAAAAATGGTTTGACAACAATTGTGCCAATTATCGGCGGTGGTGAGCGTTTAGGAACATTAATTTTAGGACGTCTAACAGAAAAGTTTGAAGACGAAGATTTAATCTTAGCGGAATACGGCGCTACTGTAGTAGGTATGGAAATTTTACGTGAAAAATCAGAAGAAATTGAAGAAGAAGCACGTAGTAAAGCAGTTGTTCAAATGGCAATTAATTCTTTATCTTACAGTGAATTAGAAGCTATTGAACATATTTTTGAAGAACTAGATGGGAACGAAGGATTATTAGTCGCTTCAAAAATTGCGGATCGTGTAGGGATTACGCGCTCAGTAATTGTAAATGCTTTACGTAAATTAGAATCGGCAGGTGTGATTGAATCACGTTCTCTAGGTATGAAAGGTACTTATATAAAAGTATTGAATGACAAATTTTTAGCTGCACTTGCTGAAATAAAAATGAAATAATTGAAAAGTTAAATTTACTCGAAATAGGTTCCATCAACTTTTTAAAGATGGAACCTATTTTTTAATGCAATTAAATAAATACAGAATTTAGAAATTTTTTGATACTTTTTTATTGTTAATAATTTATAATAAAGATTATGTTTCAAGAATTTTGTCGAAATAGGATATTAGATGAGGAATGTGTGACTATTTTGAATCTAAAGAAAATGAAAATTGGTAACAATATACTATTAAAAAAAGACAAAAGGCGATAGACACTTTATGATAAGATACTTTAAAATTAAATTATTGTTTGAAACATAATGTAACTAAAATTTAATATATAGAGGTGAATGGTTTGAACTTATTCGGTGGAACAATCAGTAACCTAGAGAATGGTCTAAATTATGCGTCATTGAAAAACAAAACGATTGCACAAAACATTGCAAATGTCGATACGCCAAATTATAAGGCGAAAGATGTAAGTTTCGAAAAGATGCTTCAAGAAGCCAAAGTAAATGGGTTGAAAGCGAATAGAACTGACATTAGACATTATGATTTTACTATTCAACAATCAACGCCCGGAGTATTTAGCTATGAAAACTTTAAATATCGAAGTAATGGAAATGGTGTTGATATGGATGCACAACAAGCAAGTTTAGCAGAAAATACAATTTACTATAATGCATTAGTAGATCGTATATCAGGGAAATTCAATACACTTAACACAGTCATTAAAGGAGGGAAATAAGTATGTCTATTTTCTCTAGTATGAACACGACTGCATCAGCACTGACAGCACAACGTTTAAGAATGGATGTTATTTCTTCAAATATAGCAAATGTTGATACAACTAGAGCAAGACAAGTAAATGGAGAATGGGAACCGTATAGAAGAAAATCAGTAACACTGACTGAGGATACAGGGCAATTTTCTAGTTTTCTTAGTAAAGCAATGAACAAAGAAGAAAACGCCGGAAATGGTGTGAAAGTAACGGCCATCCGTGATGATAATCAAACACCATTTAAACTTGTTTACAACCCAACCCATCCAGATGCAAATGAAGATGGATATGTAGAAATGCCAAATGTTGATGTACTAACAGAAATGGTTGACTTAATTTCTGCTACACGTTCATATGAAGCGAATGTGACAGTGTTTAATGCAAGTAAATCAATGTTAACAAAAGCACTAGAAATAGGAAAATAAAATAGGTAGAAAGGACGAGTTAATATGGCGGTAAATCCAGTATCATTAATGATGCCTACTCAAGTAGTAAGCGAACCAAATAAAATAATAACTCAGCCAACACCATTTGAAGCGCAGCAATCATTTGCGAATACATTAAAAAATGCGATTGCATCTGTTAATGAACAACAAATTAATTCAGATAAATTAACAGAAAAGCTTATAAATGGTGAAGATGTACAGTTGCATGAAGTAATGATTCAATCACAAAAAGCAAGTATTACACTAGGTGCAACAATAGAAGTTCGAAATAAAGCAATCGAAGCATACCAAGAGATAATGCGAATGAGTGTATAAACTAACGGTTTGGCACAACTATAAATTGTTGTGTATCCACTATAATCGGGGGACACATAATGAATGAAAGATTGACGAAAGTAAAAACGGACTCTACGCATTTTTGGAAGAGTCGAACAAAGGGCCAAAAAGGGGCAATTATAGGGACGTTTATTGGTGTTATTGCTCTTGCCGGTATTCTTACATATTTTTTAACCAAAACTACAATGGTGCCTCTTTTTACCGAATTGTCTGCAACAGAAGCAGGTGAAATTGCGGAAGTATTAAGTGCACAAGGTGTTACATATGAAATTGCTCCGGGAGGGACAAATATACTAGTACCTGAAGAACAAGTAGATTCATTGAAAGTATCACTTGCATCTCAAGGTTATCCTCAATCGGGAGAAATAAACAACTCATTTTTCACATCAAATGCTGGCTTTGGTATGACAGATAATGAATTTAATGTCATTAAATTAGCTGCAACTCAAACGGAATTAGCAAACCTTATTAAAACAATTGATGGCGTTAAAAATGCAAATGTGATGATCACGATGCCGGAACAAGGAGTTTTTATTAATGATGCAGCACAAGAAGCAAGTGCAGCAATTATTTTAGACACAGAACCTGGACATAAGTTTTCAGATGAACAAGTAAAAACCTTATATAATCTTGTTTCTAAAAGTATTCCAAATTTAAGTACAGAAAATATTGTTATTTCTAACCAGTACTCTGAATATTACGATTTAGAATCAGCAGCATCTAATTCAAATTCAATTGATTCAGTGGATGGTCAAATGACAGTTAAGAAAACAATCGAACGTGATCTTCAACGTCAAGTACAACAAATGCTTGGTACGATGATGGGGAAAGATAAAGTCGTAGTATCCGTAACTACAGATATAGATTTTAAACAGGAAAATCGTGAAGAAAATCTAGTTGAGCCAGTTAATGCTGAAAATATGGAAGGTATTGAAATCAGTGCTCAACGAATAACAGAAACATATACAGGTACAGATGCAGCAACAGGTACACCAGAGGCAGAGAACGTAACAGATAACTTTGTTGATTATCAACAAGGGAATAATGGGGACGGAAACTTCGAGCGTGTGGAAGAAACTGTGAACAATGATGTAAACCGTATAAAAAGAAATATAGAAGAGAGCCCGTATAAAATTCGTGATATTGGTATCCAAGTAATGGTAGAACCTCCAGTAGCTGATGATCCTAATTCATTATCAGAAGATGTACAAGCTGATATCGAACAAATTTTATCAACTATTGTTCGAACTTCAATCGATAAAGAGGCAGCAGGACAATTAACAGAAGAACAAGTGAATGAAAAAATTGTTGTATCTGTTCAACCGTTTTACGGAAATGATGTAGTTGCTCCTGAAGAGACACCAGTTGTACCATGGTGGATTTGGGTAGTTGGCGGAATACTTCTTGCAGTAATTCTACTTCTAGTATTCTTTATTATACGTTCGAAAAGAAGAAAAGAAAAAGAAGATGAACTATCAATTCTCGAAGAACAAGAAGAGTTGTTTGTTGATGATATAAATGATGAAAAAGAAACAGAAAGTACTGTACGACGTAAACAGCTTGAAAAAATGGCGAAAGAAAAGCCAGAAGACTTTGCAAAACTACTGCGAAGTTGGATTACTGAAGATTAATGGGGGGTTCGAAAGTGTCCAAGAAAGATAAAGAATTAACAGGAAAACAAAAGGCAGCATTACTGTTGATTTCACTAGGACCTGAAGTTTCCGCTTCCGTATACAAACATCTAAATGAGGAAGAAATTGAACGTCTTACGTTAGAAATTTCGAGTGTTAAAAAAGTTGAACCAACAATTAAAGAAGATATAATTGAAGAATTTCATAATATTGCTCTTGCTCAAGACTATATTTCTCAAGGTGGGATTGGGTACGCAAAAACTGTACTAGAAAAAGCACTTGGTCAAGATCAAGCGCAGGCAATTATTAACCGTCTAACATCTTCTTTACAGGTGAGACCTTTTGATTTTGCTAGAAAAGCTGACCCAGCCCAAATATTTAACTTTATCCAAAATGAGCATCCACAAACAATTGCATTAATTTTATCTTATTTAGATCCGAGTCAAGCAGGTGTAATTTTATCTTCACTACCGCAAGAAGTCCAAGCAGATATTGCAAAACGTATTGCAGTAATGGACTCAACATCACCTGAAGTAATTAGTGAAATAGAATCGGTATTAGAAAGAAAACTTTCATCTACAGTAACTCAAGATTACACTGAAACTGGTGGCGTGGATGCAGTTGTTGAAGTGTTAAATGGTGTTGACCGTCAAACAGAAAAAACAATTCTTGATGCTCTTGAAATTCAAGATCCTGAACTTGCAGAAGAAATTAAAAAACGTATGTTTGTATTCGAGGATATTGTTACTTTGGACAACCGTTCAATACAACGTGTTATTCGCGATTGTGAAAACGAGGATTTATTGCTTTCAATGAAAGTAAGTAGTGAAGAAGTAAAAGAAATTATATTTAGAAATATGTCACAACGTATGGCTGAAACATTTAAAGAAGAGATGGAAATTATGGGTCCAGTTCGTTTGCGCGACGTAGAAGAAGCTCAATCGAGAATCGTTGCAGTTATTCGTAGATTAGAAGATGCTGGTGAAATCATTATCGCTCGTGGCGGAGGAGATGACGTCATTGTCTAGAATTATCCGTTCCAGCTATGCAAAACAAACTGAGGACAAAAAGGTCGAAATTCACCTTAAAAACCTATTTACGGAACAATTTATAGATGGCGATTATGATACAGCTGAAGAATTAGTCATTACGAAAGAAGAAATGTTTGCTGAACGTAATCAAATTTTGGCAGATGCTCATCGTGAAATAGAACAACAAAAGTCCGAGTTTGAAAAATATCGCAATGAACAACTAGAAATGATTGAGCAGTTAAAGCAATTGTGGGAAGAGGAAAAGTTAGTCCTAGAACAACAAGCCTATGACATAGGTTTTCAACAAGGTTACGAAGAAGGTATTAAGAAAGCCCATGCTGATATGGCTGAAGGTTTGAAAACTGCCAACGAGGTAATTGAAAATTCGAAACAAAATGCTAGGGCTTACTTAGAAGAGCAAGAACGGGTCATTCTCGAACTGGCATTAACTGCATCTGAACGTATAATAGGTGCTACCTTGGATCGCAATGAAGAATTATATGTTTCGATAGTGAAAAAAGGTTTAAAAGAAGCTAGAGAAATGAAAGAAATTAAAATTTATGTTTCTCCACAATTTCATAAAGTTGTATCTCAAAACCTCGATGAGTTGGTCGAAATGTTCCCAACAGATGTACCTTTACTAATTTTTGTTAATGAAGATTTAAACTCAAGCGAAAGTTATATAGAAACAAATCATGGCAGAATCGTTGTATCCATAGATGAACAGTTAAATGAATTGCGTCTAAAATTAATGGAACTCTTAAATAGTAAGGATTGATTTAATGAAAGCGGCTCAATTAATCGAAAAAATCCCACATGTTGAAACACTGAAAAAATATGGTAAAGTGAATCGTGTTGTAGGCCTAATGATTGAGTCGCAAGGACCCGAAAGCTCAATAGGTGATGTTTGTAAAATACATGTTAACTCGCCTAAAAATGGCCATCAGGAGATTCTTGCTGAAGTAGTAGGATTTAATAATGAATATGTCGTACTCATGCCTTTTACATCTATTAGGGAAATTTCAATTGGATGTTTAGTAGAAGGAACAGGAAAACCATTAGAAGTAAAGGTAGGACCAGAATTAATAGGGAAAGTATTAGATTCAATGGGAAATCCCTTTGATGGTTCATCCTTACCAAGAGGCTTAGTTACAGTTCAAACTGAAAAAGAACCACCAAATCCATTAAAAAGACCACCCATAAGTGAGCAATTGGAAGTTGGCGTAAAAGCTATAGATGGAATGCTCACAGTAGGGAATGGGCAACGTGTCGGAATCTTTGCAGGTTCTGGTGTGGGGAAGAGTACATTACTTGGTATGATTGCTCGTAATACAAAAGCAGATTTAAACGTTATCGCTTTAATTGGTGAGCGTGGCCGTGAAGTACTTGAGTTTATTCAACGAGATTTAGGACCAGAAGGATTGAGTCGCTCAATCGTAGTTGCAGCTACAGGTGATCAACCCGCATTAATGCGTATTAAGGGGGCCTTTACAGCTACCGCAATCGCCGAGTATTTTCGAGATCGTGGACTAAATGTTATGTTAATGATGGATTCTGTCACGCGTGTTGCAATGGCCCAACGCGAAATTGGATTAGCAACTGGAGAACCACCTGCACAAAAAGGGTATACGCCTTCAGTGTTCTCGATTTTACCGAGATTACTAGAACGTACTGGTACAAATATGAAAGGTTCTATAACAGCTTTTTATACAGTTCTAGTTGATGGAGACGATATGAATGAACCAATTGCTGATGCTGTTCGTGGTATTCTAGATGGTCATATCGTATTAGACCGAACACTTGCAAATAAAGGGCAATATCCAGCAATAAACGTACTAAAAAGTGTTAGTCGATTAATGAATCATATATCTACACCAGAACACGTAAAAGCTGCAGAAAGACTTCGTGAATTGTATTACACTTATTCAAAATCTGAGGATTTAATAAACATTGGTGCATACAAGCGGGGGACTTCAAAGGATATTGACGAAGCAATACATTTCGAACCACTAATTACAAGTTTCTTAAAACAAGGATATAAAGATAAGGTTTCATTACAGGATACAGTTAATGAATTAATTTCATTATCAAATGGTGGTGGAAAATAATGGTCCAATATACATACCGATTTGAGAAAATCCTCACAATTCGTGAGCAAGAAAAGCAACAAACAGAAATAGCTTATAAAGAATCCGTACGTGCTTTTGAAGAAGTAGCTACAAAGCTATATGAAGTATTAAAGAAAAAAGAAGATTTAATAACTTATCAAAATAAGCGATTAACTATTGGTGCAACAATTGACGAAATTCATCATTTTTCTACATTTATCAATAGCCTTGAAAAATCCATTACGGACCTACAAGCAAAGGTAATGCAAGCAAGAACGAAGATGAATTGGCATGAACAAAAAATGTTAGAAATAAACATTGAAGTGTCTAAGTTTGAGAAAATGAAAGAAAGAGATTATCAAATGTTCAAAGAGGAACAAAACCGAAGTGAAATGTTGTATATGGATGAGCTCTCTTCACTGATGTATAACAAAAAAGAAATCAGGTGATTTGATGGCGAAAAATAGAATTAAAGAAGAAATGAATATTGAAGAAATAAAAGAAGAAAAATCGCCGGGTATATTTCAAAAACTGTTCTATTTAGTTTTAATACCATTACTTTTTGTAGTGGCTATTCTACTCGTAGTTGCGTCTTTTACAAATATTAATGTATTTGAAAAAGCCTCTGAATTAACTGATTCTTTACCTTTTACTTCTAAAAATAAAACGGAAGAACCTTCAATTGATTTCAATAAAAAAATTGTAGAACTTGAAGCAGAAATTAAAGAAAAAGAAGCAGAAATTGAACAACTAAAATCACAACTTGAAAAAGCTACTGCTGAAACAGAAAACAATTTAGCGAAACAGCAGCAATTACAAAAGCAAATTGAATCACTTGAAAATCAACAAAGTGAATCTAAAAAAGAATTTGACGATATTTTATCTACCTTTAAGCAAATGTCTGCGAAAACAGCTGCACCAATTATTATGGAAATGAGTGACGATAAAGCAGTTAAGCTATTATCAAGCATGGACCCAGAAACACTTTCTGCAATACTATCGAAAATGGATCCTGTAGAAGCAGCTCGCTATACTGAATTAATTTCACAGTAGCTAAACAAAAGGAGGTGAAAAAATGAATATCGGAATTATGCAATTAGCGAATGTTAATACGAGTACGAAATCATCAGCACTCACTACACAAACATCGAAAAACAGCAACTTTGGTGAAATTTTTAGTCAAATCGCTAACAAGGAAGAACTAATTCAAAACAATCCTGACAATGGAGAATTGGTTAACTTTGAAACGTTAGAAGATTTACTAAATTCATCAACAATTGAAGAAGTTCTTAGTTTACTAGGTGTATCTCAAAATGATCCTTTAACAATTAATGAATTAGATTCAAGTTCTCTTGAAAACCTGTTATCAGGAATAGATATTCAAATCGAATCAGATGAAATCGTGAATTTTAATAACCCTGAACAGATTCTAGATACATCAAAAGATGTAGAATCCATAGAGACTAATGAATTGCTGATTTTGGATAACTTACTAAATGTTTTAAAAATTAATGAAGATGACTTTAATAATATTGTAAAAGAACTTCTTGGTGAAGGACAACTTATTGTAAATGATGTATGGGGTCTAATTAACATCCTAAATAATCAATCTCAAGAATTAATGAGTACTAGTCTTATAAAAGGATTGAGCGGTGAACAAAACTTACCACCTCAAACTGTTCAACAATTTCTACAGGCATTGAAAATAATTGAAGTAGTTGGTTCAAATTCTAACTTAGTTGTTGAACAACAAAATCAACTAGTAAAATTGAAAGAATTGCTACAAGTTGTTTCTAGAGAGTTAGAAGTGAAAAATAGTCAAACTACAACAAGAGTAGAGAGTAATTTATTATTTACAAACGTTGTAAATTTCAAATTACAAAATGAACAATCCAATGTTTCTACTACTTCATATGTAAAACACACCGAACAAGTAGTAAATACTAGCAAAAATCAAATAACGACTAATTCTGAAAGTGTAGTAACCTCTATTAAACAAATGGTTGCAAGTAAAGAACAAAATGAATCAAATCCAAGTAATGGTATTGCACCGTCAATAACAACGACAAAGACTGTAACAATCAATTTGCCCGTTGAAAAACCTGCTCAAGCAGAAGCATTTGTTAAAGAGTTTCAAAGTTTATTAAATAGAACTCAAATTAACAATTCACCGGGTACGATGAAGTTATTAGTCAAGCTTTATCCTGAAAACTTAGGTTCTATCCGTATTGAAATCCTACAGAAAGATGGAGTGCTTTCAGCGAGACTACTAGCTTCTACACCGCAAGCAAAAGAGTTGTTAGATAGCCAAATTCAGCAATTAAAATCTACTTTTGCCCAACAAAATATTCAGATGGACCGTATTGATATTGCTCAAAGTCTACAAGAAACTGACCGAAATACTCGTGATCAAAGTTTATTTGGCAACTTGTTCAAGCAACAACAAGCAGATCAAGATGATGAAGAGCAAGAGGAAAGTAAACAAGAGGATACTATGTCATTCGATGAATACTTGTTAAATGAGGAGGTGTAATGATGACAAGTGCAAATGGAATACCTAATGATTACTACTTATCTAATTATAAAAAGCCAGAAAAACAGACTGGGACGAACGAACTTGGTAAAGATGCTTTTTTACAAATCTTAATTACGCAGCTCCAAAACCAAGACCCAACCCAACCTATGGATGATAAAGAATTTATTGCACAGATGGCTCAATTCTCCTCTTTAGAACAAATGCAAAATATGACAACAGCTATGGGGAAACTTTTAGAGTCCCAACAACAATCGCAATTAATGAATTATACAACCTTTGTTGGAAAAGAAGTTAAGTGGCACGAACTTACGGATAAAGTTGATGAAAAAGGCGATCCAATTATAAATGAAGGTACTGGGAAAATAAAAGAATTGAAATTTGTAGATGGTGAACCTATATTCATTCTTCAAGATGGGAAAGAAATTACACCAGGTAATATTTCATCCATTCTTGATGGATTGACAACATCGAGTGATAAACCTTCTGAAAATCCACTTGTCACAGCAAGTAAGTTAATTGGAAAGAAAGTTGAATTTGAGTTAAATGGACAAAAGATACAAGATGTTATTGCTTCTGTTAAAACAAATAATACTTTAATAGAGTATATCCTTGCGAATGGACCAGTACTAACAAAGGATCAATTTTCTTTAATAAGTGAATAAGGTTGGTGAGTACACATGCATAGAATAGGAATTCAGCACGTGCCATTACAACCTAGAGCAATTCATTCGAAGACAAAACAATATGACTTGCCAATAAAGCAATCATTTGCAGAACATTTGCAAAATGCAACAGATAGTCTCCAATTAAAGGTTAGTAAACATGCAAACGAACGATTACTAGAGCGAAATATTTCTATCTCAGATCAAGAATGGCAAATGGTAACGGATAAAGTGTTTGAAGCTCGATCAAAAGGAGTCAATCAACCATTAGTATTGATGGATCAAGCAGCGTTGATTGTAAGTGCAAAAAATGCAACAGTAATTACTGCGATGGAACGCACTGAAGCTAAAGAGCAAATTTTCACAAATATTGATGGCACAATTGTGCTATAGGCAGGACCATTACGGATGCCTAGTGTTGCGGAATGAATGAAGTAACACAAAGATAAATAAATTTCTTAAAGTGAAGGGAGAACATAACAATGTTACGTTCAATGTACTCAGGTATTTCAGGCTTAAAAAACCATCAAACTAAATTAGACGTAATTGGGAATAATATTTCAAATGTAAATACGTATGGATACAAAAAGAGTCGTGTTGTATTTAAGGACTTAGTATCTCAATCAGTTTCGGGTGCATCTAGTCCAACTGCAAATCAAGGTGGTATTAATGCTAAACAAATCGGCTTAGGTTCTCAAATGGCCGCTATAGATATCATTCATGGTACGGGTTCATTACAGACTACGTCAAGAACTCTGGATTTAGCAATATCTGGAGATGGTTTCTTTATGGTAGCAAATTCTACAGTTGGACCAGATGAAGATGGAAATATTGAGGCTGAAAGTGGTTTTACGAATTATCTCTACACTCGAGCTGGTAACTTTTATATGGACAGAAATGGTTATTTAGTAAACTCAGATGGTAAATATTTAGTTGGTGTTTCTAATGGAACTTTATACACAGATGTTCTTGAAGATGCAACAAGTCAAGCAGATGCTGATAAAGCCACTTACGATTTAGGTACTGACAATTTATATCAAGAAGGTACAATTGAAGTGCCCGCTGGTTTAAATCCTATTAAAATCCCTACAAATGCTCAATCTATGAGTATTGGATCCGACGGTACTGTAAACTACGTTGACGTAAACGGGAAATTACAATATGCTGGTCAATTATTATTAGCGAAATTCCCTAATACAGGTGGTTTGGAGAAAACTGGAAGTAACTATTATCAAGTAACAACAAACTCTGGGGACCCAACAGTACAAACTGCAACACAAGCAGGTATTGGTAAAATTGAATCAGGTTTCTTAGAAATGTCCAACGTTGACCTTTCTGAAGAGTTTACTGAAATGATTGTAGCTCAACGTGGTTTCCAAGCGAACTCTCGTATTATTACAACTTCTGACCAGATTTTAGAAGAACTTGTAAATTTAAAACGTTAATTTTATTATTAGTGTATTAGATTAATAAATTCATTGTAAAGGAGGGTCGGGCCGGCTCTCGTTTAAGCGACCCGGCCCTATTTCAATGATTGAACTCACACGTTTAAATGGTAAATCATTTTCATTAAACGCTTTATACATAGAAACAGTAGAATCCTTTCCAGACACAACAATTACTCTGACGGATGGTCGGAAGTTTATTGTGTTAGAAAGTGAAGAAGAAGTACGTAATAAAGTACTACTTTTTTATAGAAGTATACAAGTATTGTCAAACCCGCACATTCGAGGTGATCGAAATGAAGAAGAATAAACTATTAACCATAATGCTCATCATTTTAGTTACAATTACGCTAATTGGTGTTGTAATTTTTGTATTATTAACACAATTTAATAAACAAGGTACAACGGAACCTACAATTGACGAAATCATTGAATCTTCAGTTGATGTTCCGGAAATCACAACCAACCTAGCGGACAATAACTTTGTAAAACTTACATTAAAAATTCAAACCGATAGTAAGGATGCAGCAGATGAATTAACGAAACGTGATTTCCAAACTAATAATATTATAATTGAAGAACTTTCAGAAATGACAGAAGATGATTTGCAAGGAAAACAAGGTAAAATTTTATTTGAATCAACAATTAAATCAAAATTAAATGAATTGATGCAAGAGGGTGAAATACAACAAGTTTATATAACCTCCTACATCATTCAATAAACGAAAGATCTTGAAATAGGAGGTGGGCAAATGGCTGGAGACGTTTTATCCCAATCCGAAATTGATGCGCTACTATCTGCGATATCAACAGGAGAAATGTCAGCAGATGACATGAAAAAGGAAGAGGAAACGAGAAAGGTTAAAGTATATGACTTTAAGCGTGCTCTTCGCTTTTCAAAGGACCAAATCCGAAGTTTGACCCGAATACACGAAAACTTTGCCAGATTACTTACAACTTTCTTTTCTGCACAACTAAGAACATACGTACAAATTACAGTTGCGTCTGTTGATCAGATTCCCTTTGAGGAATTTGTACGTTCAATTCCAAATATGACATTAATAAATGTATTTGAAGTACCGCCGTTAGATGGTAATATTTTAATGGAGATTAATCCGAATATCGCATATTCAATGTTAGACCGTTTAATGGGTGGTAGTGGAGCAAGCTATAGTAATGTTGATAATTTAACAGAAATCGAACAAAAAATTATGACGAATTTGTTTGAAAGGTCGTTTGATAATCTAAGGGAAGCATGGGATACAATTGCTGAAATTGATCCGATGTTAGTAGAGCTGGAAGTTAACCCGCAATTTTTACAAATGATTTCACCGAATGAAACTGTTGTAGTAATTTCATTGAATACAATAATCGGTGATACAACAGGCATGATCAACATTTGTATACCACATGTTGTACTTGAGCCGATTATTCATAATCTATCAGTTCAATATTGGATGCAATCTAATACTAAGGAAGCAACGCCTGAACAATCAAAAGCTTTAGAAAATAGGGTAAAACAAGCAGAGCTACCTTTAATTGCTGAGTTGGGTACTACTGATATTACAATTGAAGATTTCCTTTATATGTCCATTGGAGATGTCATTCAATTAGATCAAAAAATTGATGATTCGCTTATTTTAAGAGTTGGTGGACTACCGAAGTTTACAGTTCAACCAGGCAAACGAAATAAAAAAATGGCAATCCAGATTATCGACCCTTTGAAAGGAGGAGACGAAGATGAGTGATGATATGCTCTCCCAAGAAGAAATTGAAGCTCTATTAAGGGGCGAGACGTTGGAAGAAAAAATTAACCAATTAGAAAATGAATCAAATAGTAATGAACAACTGCGGGTAGAAGATTACCTTGAACCAATGGAACAGGATGCTCTAGGTGAGGTAGGAAATATTTCTTTTGGTAGTTCAGCTACTGCCCTTTCTGCCCTTCTCGGTCAGAAAGTAGATATTACTACACCAGTAGTCTCAATGATTAATCGTAACAAGCTAGAAGAGGAATTTCCTCAACCTTATGTTGCAATCCAAGTTGAGTATACGACTGGTTTAACAGGGATGAATTTACTTGTTATAAAACAATCGGATGCTGCCATTATTGCAGATTTAATGTTAGGTGGAGACGGGACAAATCCAAATTCTGATCTCGGGGAAATACACCTTAGTGCGGTACAAGAAGCAATGAATCAAATGATGGGTTCAGCAGCAACTTCAATGTCAACAATTTTCAATAAAAAAGTAGATATTTCACCACCTTCAATTGATTTACTAAATATTCCCCAAAATGAAGGGAAAGATAGTATTCCTGATGATGATTTATTGGTGAAAATTTCCTTCAGGTTGAGAATTGGAGAGTTAATTGACTCAACAATTATGCAATTATTACCATTAGGATTTAGTAAAAAAATTGTGAAGTCATTACTAGGTGAGCCTGATGATACTCCAACACCACCAGCTCAACCTGTTGCACCGGCTCAACCAGTAGCTGTATCACCACCAGTGCAACAGCAACCGATGCAACAGCAACCGATGCAACAACAACCGATGTACCAACAACCTGTGTATCAACAACAGGCAGCTACAACATATGCGGAACCGCCAACTTTTGCAATGCCGCAGTATCAACCGCCACAACAACCCGTAAACGTGCAACAGGCTCAATTTGCATCTTTTGAGACAGCTAATATTTCTCAATCAGAAGCACGGAATTTAAATATGTTATTAGATATACCGTTACTACAGGTAACAGTAGAGTTAGGTCGAACAAAGCATTCAGTGAAAGATATCTTACAGCTTGCATCTGGTTCTATTATTGAATTAGATAAACTTGCCGGTGAACCAGTAGATATTTTAGTTAATAGTCGACTAATTGCAAAAGGCGAGGTTGTCGTAATTGATGAAAATTTTGGTGTCCGTATTACCGATATTATTAGTAAGGCTGAACGTTTAAATAATCTACGATAGTAATTAATTGGAGGAATCTACCATGTCAAGAAGAATTTTAATAGTAGACGATGCGGCATTTATGCGCATGATGATTAAAGATATACTTACGAAGAATGGTTTCGAAGTTGTAGGGGAAGCAGCAGATGGCTTACAAGCAGTAGAAAAATATAGTGAATTACGACCTGATTTAGTTACGATGGATATTACAATGCCTGAAATGGATGGGATTGCTGCATTAAAAGCTATTAAATCTACAGATCCTAACGCAACTGTTATTATGTGCTCTGCAATGGGACAACAAGCAATGGTTATAGATGCTATCCAAGCTGGAGCAAAGGATTTTATCGTTAAACCATTCCAAGCTGACCGTGTAATTGAAGCAATTCAAAAAGCATTAGGTTGATAAAATGTATTTGAACAAATTTGCAAGTATTCGGTTTATTATTGCTTCTTTAGTTGTGACTTTATTTTTTTCGCCAATGAATTTTGTTCATGCAACTTCAAATAATAACCAAATGATCTCGAATGAGTGTTTGCAAAATCCAAGTGATTGCGAAGATATCCAACCGGCTGCCGAAAATGCCCAAACGGCAGCTGTTGGTCTAGGTATGTGGGATTATGTAAAAATGTTATTCTCCCTAATATTTGTACTAGCAATATTAATTTTTGTATTGAAGTTTCTAAACAAAAAAAGTAATAATTATCAACAAAATCGTCTAGTACGTAATGTAGGTGGAATCACTGTTGGTTCTCAAAAATCAGTACAAATTCTTCACATTGGAGATAAGTTATATATTGTAGGTGTTGGTGAGGATGTTCAACTTTTAAAAGAAATACATGATGCAGATGAAGTTCAACAATTACTAGAGCAGTACAATGAAAAACAATCTTTAGTAAATACGACTCCATATATACTCGATGTATTTAAAAAATTTAATCCAAAATTTTCAAAAACAGAAAAAGATGAAAGCAAAACAGACTTTGGAGAAATTCTTAATAAAAAAATTGCAGATATTAAACATGAACGACAAAATGAATTGGAAAAGTGGAAAGAAAAGGAGAGGGATAGGTAATGGAAGATTTTATCTCACTCTTTTCTGAAAATGACCCTACGAATGTTTCCACGTCTGTTAAATTACTTTTATTATTGACTGTTCTGTCATTAGCACCAAGCATTTTAATCCTAATGACATGTTTTACAAGAATTGTTATTGTATTGTCCTTTACTAGGACTGCATTAGCAACAAATCAGATGCCTCCGAACCAAGTAATTATTGGATTAGCATTATTCTTGACATTTTTCATTATGGCTCCAACCTTCCAGCAAGTAAACGAACAAGCACTACAGCCACTTTTTGATGAGGAAATTGGTTTAGAAGAGGCGTATGATCGGGCAGCACTTCCCTTTAAAGAATTTATGGCTCAACATACGAGACAAAAGGATTTAGAGTTGTTCTTAAGTTATAACCAAGCAGAAAGACCTGCATCCGTTGAAGAAATTCCATTAACAATGCTTGTGCCTGCGTTTGCATTAAGTGAAATTAAAACTGCTTTTCAAATGGGATTTATGATTTTTATTCCATTTTTAGTAATCGATATGGTTGTAGCAAGTGTTCTTATGTCTATGGGGATGATGATGTTACCACCAGTCATGGTTTCTTTACCATTTAAAATATTATTATTTGTATTAGTAGATGGATGGTATTTAGTAATTAAATCATTACTTCAAAGTTTTTAGGGGATGATACAAAATGAGCCAAGAGATGGTTATTTCAATTGCAGAAAGAGCTATATGGATTGTCCTCATAGTTTCAGGGCCGTTATTAATTGTGGCTCTTGTAACAGGCCTTTTAGTAAGTATATTTCAAGCAACAACTTCCATTCAAGAACAAACATTGGCGTTTGTTCCTAAAATTGTTGCAGTCTTTATTGCACTTATCTTTTTTGCGCCGTTCATGATATCGCAAATGATTAATTATGTTTCGGATATTCTAAGTAATTTAACTCGGTATATCGGGTGATTAAATGACTGAACTTATTCCAAAAGCATCAGTTTTGTTATTAATTTTAGTCAGAGTCTCTGCATTTTTTGTATCAATCCCATTATTTTCATATCGTACCATTCCGCCACAATTGAAAATAGCACTTGCATTTATTCTATCATGGATGATGTATTATACATTAAATATTGAGGCTATACCAATTGATGGAGATTACATATTACTAGTTTTAAAAGAGGCAATCATTGGATTAATGATTGGCGTTACAGCGACAATCATTTTTTCGGCAGTACAAATTGCCGGTGGATTTATTGATTTTGAAATGGGTTTTGCAATGGCGAATATTATAGATCCCCAAACTGGAGCACAGACACCATTAATGGGTCAATTTTTTAATTTTTTATTATTATTTGTTTTGCTTGCCATTAACGGACACCATTTAATTTTAGATGGCATTTTCTATAGTTATGAGTTTATGCCAATCAATCAATTTTTTCCAAGATTCGGTGATGCCGATACAATCGAATTTATTCTTAAATTATTTGGTACTGTATTTGCAATTGCTTTTCAAATGTCAGCACCAATAGTTGCAACATTAGTATTAGTGACGCTTGCTTTAGGTATTACGGCTAAAACCGTTCCACAATTAAACATATTCGTTATTGGTTTTCCTATAAAAATTGCAGTTGGTTTTTTAGTGCTTATTATTTCTATGGGTGTAATGGTTGAAGTAATGGAAAAATTGATTGAACTCACGATTATCTCAATGAGAGATTTGATGCAATTATTAGGTGGTGCTTAATATGAAGTTACTACTTCCATTAGATATCCAATTTTTCTCCGGTGAAAAGACGGAAAAAGCGACACCTAAAAAGCGATCAGATGCGAGAAAAAAAGGACAAGTATTAAAAAGTCAGGATGTTTCAGCATCGTTAGTCCTTTTAGCGCTGTTTATGTTTTTATTTTTATTTGCACCAATTATCCAAGAAACATTATTCTCTTTTTTAATTCAAGCGTTTCAAAAAAATATACTAATTGAAACTTTGACTGTGGAAACTGTTTTAAATATGTATACAGATTCATTAAAAGAAATGGCAAAAATATTATTGCCAATTATGTTACTAGCTATGTTTGCAGGGATCGGAGCAAACTATTTACAATTTGGGTTTCTATTTACTACAGAAACGATGAAAATCGATTTAAAAAAAATGGATCCAATAAAAGGTATAAAAAAAATAATTTCTATTCGTGCAATTGTTAACTTAATTAAATCCTTGTTAAAAATTTCCTTTATTGGAGCCGTGACTACAACAATCGTTTGGATGAATATTGAGGAAGTGCTATCACTTTCATTCCAAAGCCCTTGGGATACATTAACTACAGTTGCCAAATTGGTTGGAATAATGGGAATTGCTGCATCACTTACATTAGTATTTATTGCACTGTTTGATTATATCTACGAAAAATATGAGTATGAAAAACAATTAAAAATGTCGAAACAAGATATTAAAGATGAATATAAAAATGCTGAAGGTGACCCAAAGGTGAAGGGGAAAATTAAACAAAAACAACGTGAGATGGCAATGCGAAGAATGATGCAAGAAATTCCAAATGCAGACGTTGTTATTACAAACCCAACTCACTATGCAATTGCACTTAAATATGACGATCAAAGTATGGAAGCGCCAACTGTCATTGCTAAAGGAACAGATTTTATTGCCCAAAAAATAAAATTGATTGCAAAAGAAAATAATATAGTTATGGTTGAAAATCGACCGTTAGCAAGAGCAATGTATGACCAAGTTGAAATTGGCCAACAAGTTCCGGAAGAATTTTTTAAAGCAGTAGCAGAAATATTAGCTTATGTATACCGTATTAAACGTAAAATTTAGACCATTTGTAGGAGGGGAAACATGAAAATTCGCGATTTAGGGGTTTTAGCTGCAGTAATTATGATTGTAGCAATGCTCATTATCCCTCTACCGACATGGTTATTAAGCTTTTTAATTATTATTAATATTACATTATCTTTAATTGTTTTATTAGTATCAATGAATATGAGGGAAGCTTTAGACTTTGCCATATTTCCTTCAGTAATTCTTTTACTTACCTTATTCCGTTTAGGCTTAAGTATTTCCACAACTCGTGCCATTCTTGCTAATGGTGATGCAGGTGATGTTGTAGAAACTTTCGGGGAATTTGTTACTGGTGGTAATATTTTAGTCGGATTAGTTATTTTCATGTTATTGGTAATAATCAACTTTATTGTTATTACAAAAGGGTCAGAACGTGTAGCTGAAGTTGCAGCACGTTTTACATTAGATGCAATGCCAGGGAAGCAAATGAGTATAGATGCTGATTTAAATGCGGGGATGATTTCAGAAAAAGACGCACGTGAACGCCGTGAAAAAGTATCTAAGGAATCGGATTTTTATGGAGCAATGGATGGTGCTACGAAATTCGTTAAAGGTGATGCAATTGCTTCTATTATCATGGTATTTATCAATCTTTTATTCGGTATCATTATTGGTATGTTACAACTCGGTTATGAATTAGCAGATGCGGCGACACATTTCTCGAAGTTAACTGTCGGTGATGGTTTAGTTGCACAAATCCCAGCACTTTTAGTATCTACAGCTACAGGTCTAGTTGTGACACGTGCAGCTTCTGATGGTAATCTAGGAGAAGATATAACGAGACAACTATTTGCTCAATCGAAATTGTTGTATATTGCTGGTGGCACTATATTTTTATTAGGTCTTTTTACACCAATTCCAGAATGGATAACAATTCCTATCGCTTTGGTTTTAATTGGTGGTGCATATATGACAAGCCGTAAGAACAATGAAGATCCTGAAGAATTACTAGAAATTGAAGAAGAAGTGGCTGCTGATACGATGAAGAGCCCAGAAAACGTAGTGAATTTGTTAAATGTAGATCCTATTGAATTTGAATTTGGATATGGTTTAATCCCTCTTGTTGATGCTGCACAAGGCGGTGATTTATTAGATCGAGTTGTAATGATTCGTCGTCAATTAGCATTAGAGCTAGGATTAGTTATACCAGTAGTTAGAATACGCGACAATATTCAATTACAACCAAATGAGTATCGAATAAAAATCAAGGGGAACGAAATGGCTCGAGGGGAACTGTTACTTGACCATTACTTAGCAATGAGCCCCGGTGATGATGATTCAATAGATGGAATTGATACAATCGAACCTTCTTTCGGATTACCTGCGAAATGGATAACAGAAAGGGTAAAAGAAGAGGCTGAAATGTATGGTTATACTGTAGTAGACCCGCCAAGTGTTGTATCAACACATTTAACTGAAATTATTCGAGCAAATGCTCACGAACTATTAGGACGTCAAGAAACGAAACAATTAATTGATCATTTACGTGAAAATTATCCTATTTTAGTTGAAGAATTAACACCAACACCACTTTCAATTGGTGAAATCCAAAAAGTTTTGGCTAGACTTCTTAAAGAAAATGTCTCAATTCGAAACTTACCAATTATTTTTGAAACATTAGCGGATTATTCGAAACTTACTAGTGATACTGAAATTCTTACTGAATATGTAAGGCAATCTTTAGCAAGACAAATTACAACACAATATGTTTCAGGCGGACCTTCATTAAAAGTGATTACGATTCCTGGTAAGTTGGAAAAGATAATAGCAGATAGTGTACAACAAACTGATCATGGAAATTATTTAGCTATGGATCCTCAAGATTCTCAATCAGTATTAGAGGCAATTGCTAAAGAAGTCGAGAGAGTTTCATTTATGGAACAATCTCCAATTATTCTTTGCTCACCTGGAATTCGTATGTATTTAAGGCAATTAACTGAACGTTATTTCCCGCAAATACCAATTTTATCCTATAATGAATTAGACGCTAATGTAGAAATCCAAAGTGTTGGGGTGGTGAATGTAGAATGAAGATGAAAAAATATATTGCTCCTTCGATTTCAGAAGCAATGAAGCAAATTCGTGCTGAACTTGGTGATGATGCTGTAATCATAAATTCAAAAGTAGTTATTACAAAAAAGTTTTTTGGGTTAATTAAACATAAAAATTTTGAAGTACTTGCAGGGGTAGATAGTGTGGAAAATATTATGCCTTCACACATACCTGAAATGCATAACCGTACCGTAGCTGCTTCTGTTACCCAAAGTGCAGAATCAGCTTTAGATAAAGAGGTACATAATGCTGATTTAAAATTAACAAATGAATTAAAAAGCGAAATAGCTGATTTAAAGTCAATATTGCAATCCATGCAAAGGCAAACAAAACACGCAGAATTACCAGAGGAAATTTTGCCTATTATTGACTTTTTAAAACGTCAAGAGCTGAACGAAGAGCTTATCACAGCAATAAGTGATGAGCTTTTTGTGTATTATAATAAAACAAAAGCTTTAAATAATGATGAAGCTAAAGACATTATTAAAGACGTTCTGAACAAAAAACTTGCACACTTACCAATAGGTGGATTGTCTTTTGAAAAAAAATATATTAATGTTTTAGGTCCTACTGGGGTAGGTAAGACGACGACGATTGCAAAAATGGCAGCCCGTTCAGTTTTAGAAAAGAAGAAAAAAATTGGTTTTATTACTACCGATACTTATCGAATAGCTGCTATTGAACAATTGAAGACTTATGCTAACCTTTTACAAGCTCCAGTAGAAATTGCATATAACGCTAGTGATTATAAGTCAGCTATTGGAAAAATGCAGAATTTAGATTTAATTTTCATTGATACAGCAGGTAGAAACTACAAGGAAGCTAAGTATGTAAGTGACTTAAAAAAAATAATTAATTTTGACCAGGATGTTGAATCATATTTAGTTTTATCATTAACATCAAAAGAACAAGATATGGAATCAATAATTCAACAATTTAATGAATTTCCAATTGAAAAGTTTATTTTTACTAAGATTGATGAAACAAATTCTATTGGCACTATGTATAATTTAATGATTAAATATAATAAAGGACTTGCTTACTATACAAATGGACAAGAAGTACCAGAAGATATAGAAGAGGCAAATTTAGATAAGTTACTTGAATTGTTCTTTCAAGGAGAATTTCAATGAGAGATCAAGCCGAAAAATTAAGAATGAAAATGCTACAAAGTCAAGGTTCTATAGGTAGATCGATAGCTGTTGTTAGTGGAAAAGGGGGCGTTGGAAAAAGTAATTTTTCAACGAATTTTGCAATCAACTTAAGCCTACAGGGGAAAAAAGTAGTTGTGTTAGATATGGATATTGGAATGGGTAATATTCATATCTTAATAGGAAAAACTGCCCAATACAGCTTTAAGGATTATTTAATGGGTGACGCTACTCTAAAAGATGTCATGTATGAAGGACCTAATAATTTACAATATATTCCTGGTGGATCAGGTCTTTCTTCTGTTATGGAATGGTCTAAAGAAATGTTCAATTCATTGATACATGCATTTGAAGAGTTACAAATATCCTTTGATTATATTTTATTTGATATGGGTGCGGGTGCTTCAAATTGGTCTCTTGATTTGCTTACATCCATCGACGAAATAATTGTCATCTCTACTGCTGAACCAACAGCAATTACAGATGCATACTCAATGATGAAATATATCTATTTAAAGGATCAAAACAAAAAGTTCTACCTACTGTGTAACAGAGCATATTCAAAAGAAGAAGGTCAAGAAACGTTATACCGTCTATCAAATACAATGAAAAAATTCCTAAATAAAGATGTTACAATCCTAGGTTCATTACCGGAAGACCCAGTTGTAAGAAAAGCAGTACGTGAACAGGTCCCTTTTTCCATTGCTTATCCTGATTCACCCATTTCAAAAACATTAAAAGTAATTGTTAATCAATTTATTCATCAAGATATAAAAGAAGTTCATGCTCCTGTTCAATCGAATACATTTTTATCAAAACTAAGGAGTATTTTTTCGAAAGGGCGTGATTAATTGGAATTCTCAAATAAAAGCAAGCTTTTAATAGTGGATGACTCTGCTTTTATGAGAAAGCTAATTAGTGACTTTTTTGTTGGTAATTTGAAAATTGAAGTAATTGGAACAGCAAGAAATGGTAAAGATGCAATCAACAAAATTCAACAGCTAAAACCTGATGTTGTAACAATGGATGTAGAGATGCCCGAAATGAACGGATTAGATGCATTAAAAGAGATTATGGAAAAATGCCCAGTACCAGTCATTATGCTATCAAGTACGACGATTAGCGGAGCTGAAAATACATTGAATGCAATGGAGAATGGGGCTGTTGATTTTGTTGCAAAACCAAGTGGTACAATTTCCCTTGATTTACATAAAATTAAGGAAGAATTAGTACATAAAGTGGAGCAAGCAGCCCATGTTTCCGTTGCCAAACTAAAAAAGCCCATTAGTTACAAAACTACATCTACAAAGTTTGCTAATGATACTACCATAAGAAAAGAAACGACTCCTATGAAAAGTTCAACAACTACTAACAGATTTAACAAAGATATATTAGCTTCTTTAAGTAAGAATCAATGGAGTAATACTTCTAGAAAAATTGTTTTAATTGGGACATCAACAGGAGGTCCAAGGGCATTACAGGAAGTTATTACAAAATTACCAAAAACAATAAAAGCACCTATTTTAATTGTTCAACATATGCCACCGGGTTTTACAAAATCGCTAGCAGAACGGTTAAATCAACTGAGTAAAATAGATGTGAAAGAAGCAGAACATGGGGATATTTTACAAGATGGAAAAGCATACATTGCACCGGGTGGAAGCCATTTGAAACTCAAAAAACAGAACACTCATTTCCAAATCGTTTTAGATCAAAATGAACCCCCACGTTCAGGACATCGCCCAGCAGTTGATGTCATGTTCGAGAATGTTAGTAAATTTAATGATTTTGACAAAATAGCTGTCATCATGACAGGCATGGGATATGACGGATCAAAAGGTTTAATAGCATTAAAACAAAATGGGAAAACAATCGCTATTGCGGAGTCAGCTGAAACTTGTATCGTATATGGAATGCCTAAAGCCGCTGTTGAAACTCAACTTGTTGATGAGGTAGTAGATGTTGACGACATAGCGCAAACAATTTTGAAATATTTGCCTTAAAAAGGAGTGTTGTCGTATGGAAGTGAACCAATATTTAGAAATGTTCATCGAAGAAAGTAAAGAACATTTACAAAGCTGCAGTGATAATTTGCTTGAACTTGAAAAAAATCCTAATGATCTTGGGATAGTAAATGAAATATTTAGGTCAGCTCATACGTTAAAGGGTATGTCTGCAACAATGGGGTATGAAGATTTAGCAGACTTAACCCATAAAATGGAGAATGTTTTAGATGCTATTCGAAATGAAAAAATCCATGTAACACCTGAAATTTTAGATGTTGTTTTTGAATCAGTAGATCATTTGGAAGAAATGGTAATGGATATTGCTGATGGTGGAGATGGAAAAAAAGATGTATCTGAAACAGTTGCAAAATTAAAACGTATTGAATCTGGAGAACCGATACAAGCAGTAGTAAATGAAGTACAAATAGCAGCACAAGAAGTAGCAGTTGCCGATGTTGCTACAGTTGTTTCTAATTTAGATTACGACGATTTTGAGAAAACAGTTCTTCTACAATCAACAGAACAAGGTTTCAATGCTTTTGAAATTTCCATTACTTTACGTGACGATTGCTTACTAAAAGCTGCGCGTGTTTATATGGTATTTGATATTTTGGAGAAAAACGGAGACGTTGTAAAGGCATCTCCTGCTGTGGAACGATTAGAAGAAGAACAATTTGACCAGAATTTCCAAGTTGCATATATTACGAAAACAACTGCAGAAGAACTTCAAAGTAAAATTATGAAAGTTTCAGAGATTGCAAATGTTTTGATTACTCCAATATTAAAAGAATTGTTAATTCAATCGCCAACAGAGGAAACAATCAAACCTACAGCTGTACAAATTCAACAATCGAATGAACCTAAATTAGATGAAAAAGCGCTAGAAGATGCTGCTCAAAAATCAACAACTTCTACTTCAACTTCGTCAAAACAACATTCACATGCGGCTAGTAAAACAATTCGTGTAAGCATTGACCGTTTAGATATACTAATGAACTTATTCGAAGAGCTAGTTATTGATCGTGGAAGACTTCAATCAATTGCTGCAGAAGTTAACCATGGAGAATTAAATGAAACGGTTGAAAGAATGAGCCGTACAATGGGAGATCTTCAAAATATTGTTTTAACAATGCGAATGATTCCGATTGAAACTGTATTTAATCGCTTCCCGAAAATGGTTCGAACATTATCACGAGATTTAAAGAAAAAAATCAACTTAGAAATTCTAGGTGCTGAAACTGAACTTGATCGAACAGTAATCGATGAAATTGGGGACCCACTTGTTCACTTAATTCGAAATTCAGTTGACCATGGAATTGAAAGTCCTGAAATTCGTCGTGCAAATGGGAAACCTGAAGAGGGTAATGTTGTATTACGTGCATACCACAGTGGTAACTATGTGTTTATAGAGATTGAAGATGATGGTGCTGGTATTAACCGGGAAAAAGTATTGAAAAAAGCAATTTCAAAAGGAATAGTTACGAAAGAGTCAGCTTTATCATTATCTGATAAACAAATCAATGAGCTAATATTAGCATCTGGTTTCTCAACAGCAGACGTAGTTTCTGATATTTCAGGTCGCGGTGTTGGTCTTGATGTTGTAAAAACTACGATTGAATCTCTTGGTGGAAGTATTTCTATTGATTCAACAGAAGGTGTTGGGTCAATTTTCTCCATTCAATTACCATTAACATTAACAATTATTTCTGTTATGTTAGTAGAAATTGAGCAAGAAATTTACGCAATACCTCTATCATCAATTATTGAAACTTCAATTATTAAAAATACAGATATATTAAACGCACATAATCAAAAAGTAATTGATTTCCGTGGAAAAGTTGTTCCACTAATTTTCTTAGAGGAAATTTTTGAAGTGCCTAGAAAGCAGCAAGTAGACGATGAATTCCATTCTGTTGTCATTGTTCGTAAAGGTGAAAAACTTGCTGGGTTAGTAGTAGATTCATTTATTGGCCAACAAGAAATTGTTCTAAAATCTTTAGGGAATTACTTAACAAATATCTTTGCAATTTCAGGGGCAACAATTTTAGGAAATGGTAAAGTAGCACTTATTGTCGATTGTAATGCGTTGATGAAGTAATATCAGGTGAATGGAAGAGGTGTAGTAAATGAACGCGCTTGAACAAGAATTTTTAAAGGTGATTGTTTTTCAATTAGCTGACAAAGAATATGCAATTCCTGTATCAAATGTTCAAGGAATTGAAAAGTTAATGCATATTACACGTGTACCTAAAACAGCAAAATATGTTAAAGGTGTTATTAACTTACGTGGGGTAGTTACACCAATCATTGATTTACGGGAACGTTTTAGTATTCCAATCTCAGAAAATGAAGAATCAACACGGATTATTATCATTACACTTGATGAAATGGAAGTTGGGTTTGTCGTAGATTCCGCTAATGATGTAATTGACATTCCTGTAAATTCAATTGAACAACAACCAGAAGTTGTCGGATCTAATGAGGAAGACTTCATTTCTGGAGTTGCTAAATTAGATAACCGATTATTAATATTATTGCATTTAGATAAAGTCTTAAATCCAGTAGAATAAATTCTCCGCAATTCGGGGATTGATCAAAGTAGGGATTTATTCATGAATCATAGTCAAAAAATTACTTCGTTACATTTAGATGTACTAAAAGAAATTGGGAATATTGGTGCTGCTCATGCTGCGACAGCTCTATCAGATCTATTAAATAAAAAAGTAGATATGCGAGTTCCAAAAGTAGAGATGGTAACCTTCAACGATATGATGGAATTTGCTGGTGGTGCTGAAAAAGCAGTTGTTGGTATTTTTCTTCGTATAGAAGGTGATGCAGAAGGAAGTATGTTCTTTATATTACCAATTGATCAAGCAAATCGTTTTATCCAACGTTTAATTAATGATGAAACATTCAACTTTAGAAATGAACCAATTTCAGACCTTGGTTTATCAGCTATGCAAGAGATGGGGAATATTTTATCTGGCTCATACCTATCTGCTTTGTCTGATTTTACAGGTTTAAAAATTTATCCTACCGTTCCTGGCCTAAGTGTTGATATGTTTGGAGCCATTATAAGTATCGGTTTAATTGAAATATCCGAGGTTAGTGATCATGTTATCGTAATAAATACATCCATTTTTGAAGACGGTATGGAAGATTCTAATGAAGTAAGAGGTCATTTCTTCTTATTACCAGATCCCGACTCTTTTGAAACAATCTTTAAAGCTTTGGGAGTATCGTAGAGATGGTACCTTCTATCAGTAACAATGTCATTAAAGTTGGAATTGCTCAAATGGATGTAGTAAAAATGCCGAACACAATTCGTACTTCCGGATTAGGGTCATGTGTTGGTGTTGTTTTATATGATGAAGCAAAAAAAATTGCTGGCATGGTACACGTGATGTTACCCGATTCAAGTTTAGGGAGAACTGATTCGATAAATGTCGCGAAATTTGCAGATACAGGAATTAAAGGTTTAATCGATTTATTAAAACTTGAAGGTGTGCAGGTGTTTAGACTTAAGGCGAAAATTGCTGGTGGCGCTCAAATGTTTAAATTTGCTTCAGATAAAGATTCAATGCGTATTGGACCACGCAATGTAGAGGCAGTAAAAAATGAACTTCGAAAAAAGGGGATTCCAATTGTTGCAGAAGATACTGGAGGCAGTAGTGGTAGAACAATTGAGTTTAATCCGGAAACTTGCAAACTAAGCATACGTACAGTGAATCAAGGAGTGAGTGAAATATGATGTTTGGTTCAATATTTTATAACTGTTGGGCTTCTTTAATTTCATTTTCCATCTATTTTGTTGTAACTCTTTTAAACTCATATTCACCAACACACATTTTAATAGGTTCATTTATCGTAGCAATTATTACTTTTATCATTATGTTTCCGTTCCGTAATTTCCTTTTCTATATTTTTTATACACCAGAAGAAAAGCTTTTTGAGAAATTTCAAGCAGAGATTGATAAAATGGAAGTATACAAAAGTGAAGACGATAACAATATGATGAACGGTAATACATCAGTAGAATTTAATGATCAAAGTTCAGAAGATATCGCAAAAGTAGTACGAACGATGATGAACGAGGAAGTACCTATATAGTAAATTTTAAAAGAGCTGAATGGCAGCTCTTTTTTTTACTATCCTGTCCTTTTTATGCTACTCATTAGTTGGAAAATCATTAGTAGTATTAATATTAGAATTTGTTTAAATTTTATAAAAAAGTGATATTAATTTACTTCTATTATGAAAATATAGGGTTGGTAGGAAATATATTTAGTCTTATAGAATCGTGTGTTTTTCTTACTAGATTTGATATAATGATTGATAGAAAGTGGCTAAAAGTGAGGGGGATTCGGGTGGTACAACTAAAGCTAGATGACGAACAAAAACTTTGGAATAGCTGGATAAATAATCGTGATCCTCATGCGGGAGATTTACTAATAAAAAAGTATAAACCTCTTGTTACATATCATGTTCAACGTATAGGAGCAGGTCTTCCTAAAAATGTATCCCGTGATGATTTGCTAAGTCTAGGCATGATGGGACTTTTTGATGCATTAAATAAATTTGACATAAATAGAGATTTGAAATTTGATACATATGCTTCTTTCCGTGTGCGTGGAGCTATTATAGACGGTTTAAGGAAGGAAGATTGGTTACCTCGTTCAGCAAGAGAAAAATCAAAAAAATTAGAGGCGCAAATTGAAATGTTAGAACAAAAATTAATGCGTCATGCTACGCCAGAAGAACTTGCAGACCATATGAATTTACCTGTGGAGGAAGTTTACCAAACTGTTCAAGAACATTTCTTTTCCAATGTTTTATCGATTAATGAACAACAAGATCAAGAAGAGGCGGAAGGAAAAGCGTTTGTTATTCGGGATGACCATACAAAAACGCCAGAACAAGTTGCTATCCATTCAGAATTAATCAATGATCTTGAGGAAAATATTAAGAAACTAAATGAAAAAGAACAGCTTGTATTAAGTTTATTTTATTCAGAAGAAATGACACTTACTGAAATCGGTGAACTACTTGAATTATCTACATCACGAATATCACAGATTCATTCAAAAGCGTTATTGAAACTAAGGAAACTTCTTTCAAATGAAATGTTAAACGCTTAGGGAGGAATTTCATGAGTTTAAAAGGGGTTGAGTTGCAAATCGCAATTCCAAAAACGTTTGATGCTGGTAAAGTGCAAGAACAACATCAGCAAAATGTAATTCAACAACAATATAATGCAAATGAAGCTCTAAAAAAGGATATCGAAAAAAAGCAACTTACTGTGATGGATACGGAAAAAACAGATCAAATAACCGATGAAGAGAATGGTAATAATAGTAAAGATGATGGGAATGGCAAAAAGAATAAACATTCTAAAGAGAAAGAGCCACAAGCCCAACATCCTTATAAAGGTAATTTTATCGATTTTAGCGGATAGGAGAATAGAATGTTTTTTTTAATTATCATACTCATCATTGCACAACTTATCTCGTTTTTATTAATTATTTTGTTAAACATGAAAATCGCAAAATTTAAAGATTTAGAGGTCAGACAAGATAGGTTAATTAGAGAAATGGATGACGCCATTAGTGTTTATTTAATTGAAATGCGTGAAGAAAATGATCGCTTAATAAAAGAACTGTCAAAAGTAAATAAAATAGAACACATATCAAATCTTTCAGCTGTGACTAAAAATGATGAGGATAAAGAGTCAAATGCAAAAAACATTGATTTAACTTCACCCTCTTCATCAGAAGTCGTATTACAAACAAAAACGGTCTTGCCTAATTTGGTAAAGAAAGCATATCAACAACAAAAAAGTTTTGATTTACCACAACAGAAGAATGATGAAGAAATCAATGCGCCTTTAAAATCCTTTGAAGAAAAAGTTATTGATCTCTTTAAGGCGGGTAAATCAGTTGAAGAAATTGCAAAAGAAACGCAAAAAGGTAAAACTGAAATAGAACTACTATTAAAATTTCATTCATAAAAATGTTGCAGTGAATAAATTAGTATGATATATTATCAATTGGTGTTAATTACACACGCATTTTGATGCAGTAAGTGGTGCTTTTTGATTAAAAAGTAGCTTGTTGCAAATGAAAAATGCGGAGGAAAAAAACCAAACTATTAGGAGGAAACATTCATGTCAGTAATTTCAATGAAACAATTACTTGAAGCTGGTGTACACTTTGGTCACCAAACTCGCCGTTGGAACCCAAAAATGAAAAAATACATTTTTGTTGAGCGTAACGGTATCTACATTATCGATTTACAAAAAACAGTTAAAAAATTAGAGGAAGCTTATGACTTCATGCGCCAAGTTGGACAAGATGGCGGTAAAGTACTTTTCGTTGGTACTAAAAAACAAGCTCAAGAAGCTATCCAAGAAGAAGCAGAACGTTCTGGTAACTACTATATCAACCAACGTTGGTTAGGTGGTACTTTAACAAACTTCGGTACAATCCAAAAACGTGTAGCTCGTATGAAAGCTATCGAAAAAATGGAAGAAGACGGTACTTTTGACGTACTTCCTAAAAAAGAAGTTATTCAACTTAAAAAAGAACACGAACGTCTTGTTAAATTCTTAGGCGGTATTCGTGATATGACAGATATTCCTGATGTTATGTTCGTAGTAGACCCACGTAAAGAGCGTATCGCTGTTGCAGAAGCTCGTAAACTAAATATTCCTATCGTAGGTATTGTTGATACAAACTGTGATCCAGATGAAATCGACTACGTAATCCCTGCAAACGATGATGCTATCCGCGCTGTTAAATTATTAACTGCAAAAATGGCTGATGCTCTTATTGAGTCTAAACAAGGTGAATCTGAAGCTCCAGCTGAAGAAGTAGTAGTTGCTGAGTAATTCACTATTAGAAATCTTGGCATTTCGCCAAACTTTCTTATGATGCCTTAACTGCAATAAGCATCTAAGGAAGTGTTGAACTTTCTTAGTTGCCTACAAAAGGTGATAAGTGGATGAAACCCTTATCACCTTTTTTTAAAGTAATAAACTAGAAATATTTGCTAATACTATATCTAATCTTTATTTAACCCAAGGAGGATACTTCAAATGGCAATTACTGCACAATTAGTAAAAGAACTACGCGAAAAAACTGGCGCAGGTATGATGGACTGCAAAAAAGCTTTAGTAGAAACTGATGGTAACATTGACGCTGCGATTGATTTATTACGTGAAAAAGGTCTTTCTTCAGCTGCTAAAAAAGCTGACCGTATCGCTGCAGAAGGTACTACTTATATTTTAACAGAAGGTAATGAAGCAGTTATTCTTGAAGTAAATGCTGAAACTGACTTCGTTGCAAAAAATGAAAAATTCCAAGTTTTAGTTTCTGAATTAGCTCAACAACTTTTAGCATCTAAACCAGAGTCTCCTGAAGCTGCATTAGAAATTAAAAATGCTGAAGGTGTAACAATTGCAGATCAAATTTCAACTGCTGTTGCTACAATCGGAGAAAAAATTACGCTTCGTCGTTTTGAAATTAAAACTAAAAACGATAGCGATGCATTCGGTTCTTACCTACACATGGGCGGAAGAATTGGTGTATTAGTAGTTCTTGAAGGTTCTACTGATGAGTCTGCTGCGAAAGATGTAGCTATGCACATCGCTGCAATTAACCCTAAATATGTTTCTCGTGATGAAGTTTCTGAAGAAGAAATCGCTCACGAGCGTAAAATTTTAACTGAACAAGCATTAAACGAAGGAAAACCTGAAAATATCGTTGCTAAAATGGTAGAAGGTCGTCTTGGTAAATACTTTGAAGATATTTGTTTATTAGACCAAACTTTCGTTAAAAATTCTGACCAAAAAGTTCGTGACTTCGTGAAATCAACTGGTGGTAACGTAACATCATTCGTTCGTTTTGCTGTTGGTGAAGGTATTGAAAAACGTGAAGATAACTTTGCTGAAGAAGTTATGAACCAAGTTAAAGGTAACTAATCCAATCTAATAGATAATTGTGTTTATTACACAAAAGAAATAGGGAGCACATTTTACGTGTTCCCTATTTTTCAAGGTATAGTTACAATTTATGGTCGAATTTTAAAAAAGAGTAACGGAGGTTTCCAATGAGTGTGCCACAATATAAACGAGTAGTAATTAAAATTAGCGGAGAAGCATTAGCAGGTGAAGCAGGCTTTGGGTTATCACCTAAAATCATTAAATCTGTTGCAGAAGACATTAAAGAAGTCGTGGAATTAGGTGTTGAAGTAGCAGTGGTTGTAGGTGGAGGAAATATTTGGCGTGGTAAGGTCGGTAGTGAAATGGGTATGGATCGCGCTTCTGCTGATTATATGGGAATGCTTGCAACTGTCATGAATTCTTTAGCATTACAAGATTCTTTGGAAAAGCTAAATATTGAAACGCGTGTCCAATCTTCTATTGTTATGACGCAAGTAGCGGAACCTTATATCCGTAGAAAAGCAGTACGTCATTTAGAGAAGAAACGTGTTGTCATTTTTGCTGCTGGAACAGGAAACCCATTCTTCTCCACTGACACAACTGCTGCGTTACGTGCTGCAGAAATTGATGCAGATGCAATTTTAATGGCTAAAAATAATGTAGATGGTGTATATTCTGCCGATCCAAAAACTGATAGTACTGCTGTTAAGTATGACACACTCACGTATTTAGATGTAATTCAACAAGGATTACAAGTAATGGATTCCACAGCATCCACATTATGTATGGACAACGACATACCTTTAATAGTATTCTCTATTATGGATAAGGGAAATATTAAACGCGCCGTACTAGGAGATAAGATTGGTACAGTAGTTAGGAGGAATTTATAATGGCTAAACAAGTATTAGCACAAGCAAAAGACAAAATGGAAAAATCGATTGCTGCTTTTAGTCGTGAATTAGCATCAATTCGAGCGGGTCGTGCAAACGCATCACTTTTAGATCGTATTTCAGTTGATTACTATGGAGCTCCTACTCCAATCAATCAATTAGCTGGTGTTGCTGTTCCTGAAGCACGTTTACTTGTGATTACACCTTATGATAAATCGATCTTAGGTGAAATTGAAAAAGCAATTATGAAATCAGATATTGGAATTACACCTACTAATGATGGGAATGTTATCCGTTTAGCCATTCCAGCTTTAACAGAAGAACGCCGTAAAGAACTTGTAAAAGTAGTTAAAAAAGAAGCAGAAGAAGCAAAAATTGCAGTTCGTAATGTACGTCGTGATGCTAATGATGATTTGAAAAAATTAGAGAAAAATGGCGAGATTACAGAAGATGATTTACGTGGTTATGGCGATGATATTCAAAAATTAACAGATGAATACATTGTAAAAGTAGATCAATTAGCTAAAGAAAAAGAAAAAGAAATTTTATCAGTATAACATGTCTAGAAATATGGGATCATCTCATTACTTATGTAATTGAAATTTCTCTAAACCTTGATTACAAGTTTAGAGCAAGATATATAGTGAACAATTTTTAGATTAGGACGTCCTTTCTATTAGGACGTCTTTTTCATGGTTTTAGATAAAAGCCTAATAAAAGTTTTGTTATACAAGGAATAAGTAATTCATACATATAAACCAATTCGTACAAATTTAAACAAATGTTATAAGAAAAAAGCGACACAAACATTTGTTTTTGATATGATTATTAAGAATACGTCCAAAATGTTGGCAGGTGGGGGAATATAATGCTCAAAAAAATATTTGGAAAGTCACAAAAAGAAAAGAAATTATTGAAGGAACAAAATCTTTCTGAAATTGACTTAATCCCATCTCATATCGCAATCATTATGGACGGAAATGGACGTTGGGCTAAAAAAAGAGCGATGCCAAGAATTGCTGGGCACCATGAAGGAATGAAAACCGTTCGTAAAATTGCTCGATGCGCAGATGATTTAGGAATTAAAGTGTTAACACTTTATGCGTTTTCTACGGAGAATTGGAAACGTCCAAAATCTGAAGTAGACTATCTTATGGGTTTACCAGAAAAATTTTTAAAATCATTTATGCCTGAAATTATGGAACGTGACATCCGTGTGCAAATGATGGGTGAAAAAGAGGCATTACCTGCTAGTACCCAAGCAGTATTAAACGAGGCAATGGAAAGAACAAAAAATAATAATGGATTAATTTTAAATTTTGCTATGAATTATGGTAGTCGAGCTGAAATAGTACGTGCAATGAAGGATATAATGGTAGAAGTAAAGAATGGAAACTTAACTGTCGACATGATAGATGAAAGTACAATCAATAACTATTTAATGACATCGCAGTTACCAGAACCAGATCTACTCATCCGTACTAGTGGTGAAGTTCGACTAAGTAATTTTATGTTATGGCAACTCGCCTATACGGAGTTTTGGTTTACCGATACGCTATGGCCTGATTTTGATGAGGAAACTCTAATGGAAGCGATACATGCCTTTCAAAAGCGTAATCGTCGCTACGGTGGGTTGAAAGGGGAAGAAATTAATTGAAGCAACGTATTATCACTGCAGTAATCGCCGCAGCACTATTTATTCCATTTGTAATTTACGGTAACTTACCTTTTACATTTTTAGTTTATGTGATAGCTGCTGTTGGATTATATGAACTTTTGAGAATGAAGGAGATCCCTATTTTCTCTATCCCAGGAATTATAGGTCTTCTCACTGTATTCTCAATTTTATTACCTGAAAAATACACTTTAATACTAATGAATTTTACAACATCTAAATTGGAATTTTTAATGATTGCTGTTGTATTATTGTTAATTTACACAGTGGTTGTAAAAAATCACTTTACCTTTGATGAAGTTGGGTTTATCTTACTCAGTGCACTATATGTCGGGATAGGTTTTTACTATTTAATTGAGACACGCAATGCAGGACTACAATTTATCATATTTGCCTTACTAATTGTTTGGACAACTGATTCAGGTGCTTATTTTGTTGGACGTAAAATTGGTAAACAGAAACTTTGGCCTGAAATCTCGCCAAATAAGACAATTGAAGGCTTTATAGGTGGCATCATTACAGCCGTTGTATTTGCATGTGTAATGCAGTTGATTTACCCCTTAACTGAATCTTGGATTGCTTTAATTGTAATTACAATCATTGCGTCAATCTTTGGTCAGTTAGGCGACTTAGTAGAGTCTGCAATAAAGAGACATTATGCTGTTAAAGATTCAGGAAAAATATTACCTGGTCATGGTGGTATACTAGACCGATTCGATAGTTTACTTTTTGTGCTCCCTTTATTGCACTTTTTACAATTTGTATAAAATTTTTGCGGTAAATTTTGGTATTGAAAGGAAGAAATTATTTTGAAAAAAATTAGCCTATTAGGTGCAACAGGTTCTATTGGATGGCAAACCTATGATATTTTATGTAGTCATTCAGATGAGTTCAAACTTGTTGCATTTTCTGCGGGTAAAAATATTGAAAAAACGAAGGAAATTATTAATCGTTTAAAACCTGAACTAGTCTCAGTTCAGGATGAAGTGGATGCAAAAACATTACAAAATGAGTTTCCTCATACGCACTTTACATATGGTACAAAGGGGTTAATAGAAGTTGCTACTCACCCGGATTCAACAGTATTAGTAAACGCAGTGTTAGGTAGTGTAGGGTTAGAATCTACTTTAGCTGCTATACGGATGAGTAAGACAATTGCGATAGCTAATAAGGAGACTTTAGTTACAGCTGGTCATCTTGTTATGGCGGAAGCAAAAAAATATAACGCACCAATTCTTCCTGTAGATAGTGAACATTCCGCTATATTCCAAGCAATGAATGGTGAAAATCCAAAGCAAGTGGAACGGATTATTTTAACTGCTTCAGGTGGATCATTCCGAGACAAAACACGTGAAGAGCTTAAAAATGTAACAGTTAAAGATGCACTGAATCATCCAAATTGGTCAATGGGGGCAAAAATTACAATTGATTCGGCAACCATGATGAATAAAGGATTAGAAGTAATTGAAGCCAATGTATTGTTTGGTCTCCCTTTTGAAAAAATTGATGTTTTATTACATAGAGAAAGTATTATTCACTCACTAGTTGAGTATCATGATACGAGTGTAATTGCGCAATTAGGAACACCGGATATGCGTGTACCTATCCAATATGCATTAAGTTATCCAGACCGATTACCACTTGTTGAAGGAAAGCGATTAAACTTAGCTGAAATTGGACAATTACATTTTAAAGAAGTTGATTTTGACCGTTATCGTGCATTAAAGCTAGCTTATGATGCTGGACGAGCAGGTGGTACAGTTCTAACTGCAATGAATGCAGCAAATGAAGCTGCAGTAGCATTATTTTTACAAGAAAAAATAACATTCTTACAGATAGATGAAATGATAGAACAAATTATGAACGATCATAATAATATCTTACTTCCAGATTTAGAAACGATATTACATGTTGATATCGAGACAAGAAAAACAGTAGAAAGCATGGTAAAATAGATAGAGTGAGCATAGAATATGTTAACTTGCTCTTTAAAGGTGGGATAGTATGCAAACCGTTATAGCATTTATCATCGTTTTTGGATCACTAGTATTTTTCCATGAACTTGGTCACTTTATATTTGCCAAACGAGCGGGAATTTTAGTTCGAGAGTTTGCAATTGGAATGGGTCCAAAAATCTTTGGAATGATGAAGGGTGAAACGATGTATACCATTCGTTTATTACCCATTGGTGGATATGTACGAATGGCTGGAGAAGATATCGATAAAATTGAACTTCAGCCGGGGTATCGTGTTGGCTTGATTTTAAATAGAGATAATGTTGCAGAAAAAATCTATTTAAATCAAAAAGTTCAAAATCCCAATGTTTTATTCCTAGAAGTTGAACGTGCTGATTTAGAAGATGGTTTATGGATTGAAGGCTATGATGAAGAAGATAATTTAGTCAGAATTGACATTTCTAGAAAGGCAATTATCGTTGAAAATGGAACTGAAACAATTATTGCTCCACTAGATCGTCAATTTAACTCAAAAACAGTAGGGCAACGGACAATGGCTATTTTTGCCGGACCGTTATTCAATTTCATTTTAGCATTCGTAATTTTTATAGCACTTGCTCTTTTAACAGGAATTCCAATTTCAGATCCTGTTATTAAAAATGTAGTTGATGGCTCTCCAGCACAAATGGCAGGGTTGCAAGATGGTGACGTGGTTAAAGAAATTAATGGCGTGGCAGTTCATAGTTGGGATGATTTAGTTGGCATTGTACAACAACATCCTGGAGAAGCTCTATCTTTTGAAATTGACCGAAATGGAAAAGCTCAAGAACTAACATTAACACCTAAGCCATACGAAACAGATGATGGTAAAACTATTGGACAGATTGGTGTATATAGTCCAATAAAAGATGCGAATATACTAGATGCAATTGTGTTTGGTGCTAAACAAACTGTGGAATTTTCAACATTAATCTTTACCTTACTATATGATTTAATTGTTGTGAATTTTGATATTGATGCTTTATCTGGCCCTGTCGGAATTTATAAGGCTACAGAAGAAGTTGCCCAATATGGAATTTACAATTTAATGAACTGGGCTGCAGTATTAAGTATCAATTTAGGAATTATGAACTTATTACCATTACCTGCACTAGATGGTGGTCGATTATTATTCTTCGGACTCGAAGCATTACGAGGGAAACCAGTTGATCGACAAAAAGAAGGGCTCGTACACTTCGTTGGCATCGTTTTATTAATGATCTTAATGGTCATTGTTACTTGGAAAGATATTAAGCTGTTCTTCTTTTAGTTAGCACGATTCTATAACTAAACCTTATTCATTTATGGTAAAATCCAAATGAATAAGGTTTATCTTTTTATTATCATGCAATCACCCGTTAACATGTTCTTTATCATTACATTTGTCGTGGTTAGCGAGTGCAAGTGCATTTTCTTGTGGAACTAATCAGTGAGAAAAAAAGGTGGAGCACTTATGAAACAAAGTTTAACGTTAATTCCGACAATGCGTGAAGTGCCTTCAGATATTGAAGTAAAGTCATATAAAATGTTACTTCGAGCAGGGTTTTTAAAACCGAGTACATACGGTGTATATTCGTATTTACCTTTAGCGAAACGGTTACTCACAAAAATTGAAAAAATTGTTCGAGAAGAAATAGAAGCGGTTGGAGCCATTGAAATTTCTCTCTCTAGTCTTCAATCGCATGATATTTGGGAGCAGTCGGAAAGAATACACCATTTTAAAGACGAATTATTAACTTTAACAGATAGACATAAACGAAAGCTTTTACTTGCAACATCCCACGAAGAAATAGTAACAATGTTAGTTCGTGATGAAATAAAATCCTATAAAAAACTCCCATTAATTCTTTATCAAATTCAAATGAAATACCGCGACGAAAAGAAATCACGAAAAGGTTTAATAAGAAGTCGTGAATTTTATCTGAATGATACTTATTCATTCCATGCAAATGAAATCAGTTTAAGTGATACTTATGATCGAATAGTTCAAGCTTTTACAAATATACTAAATCGATTAAGATTAAACTATTTAGTTGTTGAAGCGGATTCTGGAGTTAAAGGAGAAATCCAAGCACAGGAATTTATTATCCCTTCAGAATATGGGGATACAGTTATTGTTAAATCTAATCAATCAAACTATATGGCAAATGTTGAAGTTGCTAACATTATGCCTAATAATAAAGAGAAAACTACACTATTGAAATTACTTGAAAAAGTTGCTACACCTGAAGTAACAACGATTCGTGATCTTTGTCAATATTTTAATATCTCACCTGAGAGTTGTATGAAAACGCTTGTTTATTTAATAGATGATGAATTTGTCGTAGTTTTAGTGCGAGGCGACCATCAAGTAAATGAATATAAATTGAAGAAAGTTCTAAATGCAACATCCATGCGTTTAGCAAATGAAGATGAAATTAATGATCTGCTTGGTTGTTCACCTAGCTCAATTGGTCCAATTAAGCTACCAATTAACATAAAAGTGTTTGCAGATTATGCTATACAATCCTTAACGAATTCCGTTACAGGTGCTAATGAAGAGGGCTACCATTATATTAATGTGAATCCAGAGCGAGACTTTGCGATTAATACTTATGCAGATTTACGGTATATACAAGAAGGTGAAATTTCTCCTGATGGGGAAGGGATTACACAATTTATTTATGGACACGAAATAGGTCATGTTATAAAATTAGGGACATTCTTCTCAGAAAAGTTTAACGCAAACTTTGTTGATGAACATGATGTCTCAAATCCTATTTTAATGGGAAGCTACCAATTAGGCATCTCTAGGTTACTTGCTATCTTAGCAGAAAAATGCCAAGATGATAATGGCTTTGTGTGGCCAACCTACTTGTCTCCATATGATATTCATTTAATCCCAATTAACCGCGATGATGAAGTACAATGGAACCTATCAAATGAGCTATACAATATATTAAGTTCTTATCATTTTGATGTGCTTTTTGACGATCGCCATGAAAGTCCGGGGGTAAAGTTTACAGACGCGGATTTAATCGGCCTTCCCGTTCGTGTAATGATTGGCAAAAAGGCAACTGAAGGTATTGTAGAGGTTAAAATTAGATCAACTGGTGAAACTTTTGAATGGGCGAAAGAAGAATTAGTAGATCGGTTAAACGAGTTTTTCCGAACGAATTCCTATAACTAGACGATTAGGAAGTACAAATTTGTACTTCCTTTCTATAATTAATCATAAAAAAGAGGTGAGTTTAATGTCAGAAGTTCAAGAAGCTAGAGAAAGATTTTTAACATTATTACAGCAATTACAATTAACTGAAGACGTCTATATGTCCTACTTTGAACATGGAGAACTCACTCGACTTACGGTTCATCAAAAAAAGAGAAATTGGTGTTTCCACATTAAACTCGAAAATATCCTACCTTTCAAACTTTACCAACTTATTCGAACAAGATTAAATGAACAATTTTCTCATATTGCACAAGTGGAGTTTAAAATTGAAACTAGAAATCCGGTGATTAACGAACAATTAGTTTCTGATTATTGGTTAACGTCACTTGAACATTTAGATGCTTCTCCGCCAATAAAAGAACGATTAATTTCACAAATCCCAAAATGGAACGGTAATAAACTAATTGTGACTTGTATGTTAGAGATGGAACAGTTAACGTTGAAGTCAAAATATACGCAAAAGATTTCTGAAGCTTTCCAATGTGTTGGATTTCCACCTTTATCTGTTGAAGTACAGTTAGTAGAAGCAACCGACGAAATGAAAGAAGCACAAGCCTTATATATCGAACAAAGGCAATTAGAGGAAGCAGAACTTGCTAGACAAGCTATGGAAGATTTCAATAAAAGAGAACAAGTTAAAAATGATACGCCAGATGCAGTGCCAACTGGACCGTTCCAACTTGGTCAACACATTAAGGACATTGAAATCCGAGAAATTCGTGGAATTATCGAAGAAGAGCGCCGTGTAGTGATTGAAGGTTATGTATTTGCTGTAGAAATAAAAGAATTAAAGAGCGGCCGTTCTCTTTTAGAGTTGAAAATGACAGATTACACCGATTCAATTTTAGTAAAAATGTTCTCCCGCGATAAAGAAGATGCAGAGATCATGGCAAGATTGAAAAAGGGTATGTGGATTAAAGTCCGTGGTTCTGTTCAAAATGATACGTTTGTTCGTGACTTAGTTATTATGGCTAATGATATTAATGAAATTTATAAAGAGTCGAGAAAAGACCTAGCACCAGAAGGAGAAAAACGAGTAGAATTGCATCTTCATACGCCGATGAGCCAAATGGATGCAGTTACACCCGTAGACCAGCTAGTTGCCCAAGCCGCCAAATGGGGACATCCTGCCATAGCCATTACAGATCATGCTGTTGCGCAAGCGTTCCCGGAAGCATATTCTGCCGGAAAAAAACATGGAATTAAAATTATTTATGGCGTGGAAGCAAACTTAGTGGATGACGGTTCTCCAATTGCTTATGCAGAACAACATATAAACCTTGATGATGCAACATTTGTTGTGTTTGACGTTGAGACAACTGGTCTTTCAACTGCTTACGATACAATTATTGAGCTTGCTGCAGTTAAAATCCAAGAAGGAAAGGTTATTGAGCGGTTCGAACGATTTGCCAACCCTCATCGACCTTTATCTGCGAAAATTATCGAATTAACTCATATTACAGATGATATGCTTCGTGATGCACCTGAAGTAAATGAAGTTGTTGCCGAGTTTAAAGACTTTATAGGAGATGCAATTGTTGTAGCCCACAATGCGTCCTTTGATATCGGCTTCTTATACACGGCATACGAAAAAGCAGGAATTACAGGCGTTTTACACCCTGTTATTGATACGTTAGAGTTGTCACGGTTCTTAAATCCTACATTGAAAAGTCATCGTTTAAATACGCTATGTAAAAGGTATGGTATTGAGCTAACTCAACATCACCGCGCAATCTATGATACAGAAGCAACAGGGGAATTAATGCTTCACTTATTGAAAGAAGCAAATGATCATGGAATCAAATATCATGATGAATTTAACAAGCAAATTAATAAAAATGAAAGCTATAAACAATCCCGCCCATATCATTGTACAATTTTAGCTACTAATAATGATGGATTGAAAAATTTGTTTAAACTGATTTCTATTGCCCATACGCAAACTTACCACCGTGTTCCAAGAATTCGGCGTTCAGATTTAATTAATCTTCGAAACGGCTTAATCGTTGGCTCTGGTTGTAATAACGGAGAGTTATTTGAAACGATGATGAACAAATCACCTGAAGAAGCGGAAAAGGTGGCCAAGTTTTACGATTATATTGAAGTCCAACCAAAGCCAGTTTATTCCCAACTAATTGAAGGTGGAGTAATTCACGACGAATGGAACTTAGAAGATATTATTCGTAAATTGGTGAAACTAGGTAAAAAAATGGGGAAACCTGTTGTTGCAACTGGTAATGTCCATTATTTACATGAAACGGATGCCGTATTTAGACAAATATTAGTAGGTTCCCAAGGTGGGGCGAACCCATTAAATCGCTATAAATTGCCTGCAGTTCATTTCCGTACAACAGATGAAATGTTGAAAGAATTTGATTTTTTAGGACCAGATTTAGCGAAAGAAATTGTCGTTACAAACACACAAAAAATTGCCGATATGGTTGGCGATGTAAAACCGATTAAAGATGAATTATATACACCAAAAATTGAAGGTTCTGATGAAGAGGTAACCAATTTAACTTATGAAATGGCACATAAAATTTACGGTGAAGATTTACCTGAAATTGTGAAAGCCCGAATTGAAAAAGAGTTAAAATCGATATTAGGTAACGGTTTTGGAGTTATTTATTTAATTTCTGCAAAACTCGTAAAAAAATCTTTATCAGATGGGTATTTAGTAGGCTCTCGTGGATCGGTTGGCTCTTCCCTTGTGGCAACATTTATGGAAATAACAGAAGTAAATCCATTACCACCGCATTATATTTGTCCAAACTGCAAAAATGCGGAATTCTTCGATGATGGTTCTGTTGGTAGTGGCTTTGACTTACCAAACAAAGAATGTCCAAAATGTGGATCCCAATATAAGAAAGATGGACAAGACATACCGTTTGAGACGTTCCTAGGATTTAAAGGAGATAAAGTGCCTGATATTGACTTAAACTTCTCAGGGGAATATCAACCAAATGCCCATAACTATACGAAAGTGCTATTTGGTGAAGACTATGTTTACCGTGCCGGAACGATTGGTACAGTTGCTGAGAAAACTGCATACGGTTATGTAAAGGGATATGGAACAGATCATAACATTACATATCGAAATGCAGAAGTTGACCGCCTCGTACAAGGTTGTACAGGTGTGAAAAGAACAACTGGGCAGCATCCAGGTGGAATTATTGTTGTGCCTGACTACATGGATATTTATGATTTTACTCCAGTTCAATTTCCAGCCGATGCCCAAGATGCTGAGTGGAAAACAACTCACTTTGATTTCCATTCCATACATGATAATGTATTAAAACTCGATATATTAGGGCACGATGATCCGACAGTGATTAGGATGCTACAAGACTTATCAGGTATAGATCCGAAAACTGTCCCTACAGATGATCCTGAAGTGATGAAAATTTTCTCTACACCAGAGTCATTAGGTGTTACAGAAGAGCAAATTGGTTGTAAAACGGGAACTTTAGGTATACCTGAATTTGGAACACGTTTTGTTCGCCAAATGTTAGAAGAAACAAAGCCTTCAACGTTTAGTGAACTTGTACAAATTTCTGGTCTTTCTCACGGTACGGACGTATGGCTAGGAAATGCACAAGAACTTATTAACAGTGGAACTTGTGTATTATCTGAAGTTATTGGCTGTCGTGATGACATTATGGTTTATTTAATTTATCAAGGATTAGAGCCAAGCTTTGCCTTTAAAATTATGGAATCTGTACGTAAAGGGAAAGGTTTAACAGAGGAAATGGAAGCGGAAATGCGCGCTCAAAAAGTTCCGGAGTGGTACATTGACTCTTGTAAAAAAATTAAATATATGTTCCCGAAAGGTGCGACACGTTGGCAGCACAACCCTAACAGAAATGTTGGATAAAACTGCCCCATAAAGAAAACAAAGACAATAAAAAATAGTTTTCTTATAGAGAACTGTATAAAACGATTCGGAAGGTGAAATCCCTTTCCACTACTTACAGGGAGTAGTGAAACACCCTAAGCACTGCGACTGGCTTGGAATTTCTCACAAATGAAAAGTCAGAGAGCTCGCTAAAGTTCATCTCGAAAGCATGACACGTAGATGTTAGTAGAGGTGGGGGTCCTATAAAAGTTGCTATGGTAAGGAGACGAACTCTCGTTTGGAAAGGCTCGTAAGGACAGCTTCACTGAGAAGTGGAGACTACTGCTTGCAGTAGTTCATCTGTGGTCATCCTATCTTTTGGGGGTGTGACTGCGTTTATCCATTCGAAGGATATTCGGTACAGCAAGTAACCTGCTTTTGCTGTACTAGGTGACGGGTTAGAGAGAGTACCTAAGGCAACCATATTTAAGGGATAGTTTTATACGGAACGTGTGAAGGCTACTAGATGGATGGAGGAGCCAAATGAAGTCTTGAAAGTAGGAAATGACTTTCTTAAAGTAGCTGGCAGCAGCCCGTAGTAGCGTTGAAGCATCTGTAATGGATGTAGAGCGAAGGGGCATAGTCAAACGATAGGTTATAAACAATCGCTAATGCTAAGAAACTCCGTTGAGAATAAATTACTTGGTAAGTGTAACTAATACGATTTTATTGTAGAGGTGACTGCCATTGAAACTTAGCATACCGAAATCGGAAGAAGAATTTCAACAATAAAAAGATAGGTTATATGAAGAAACGAAAGTAGCCCTATCCCAAAATAAACAACCAATTTTTAAAGGTATTCTTGAGGTAGCACAATGTGACGTTGTTATTCTAACTGCATTTCATAAGTTGAAGGGCAATAAAGGTAGCGATACTCCAGGTGTAGATGAAAAAACGATGCGTACTGATATTCTAAATAAGGACTTTAAAAAGGTTTTAAAAGAAGTAAAAAATCAGTTTCAGCATTATACACCGAATATGGTTAGAAGAGTACACATCCCAAAAGACAATGGAGAAACGAGACCACTTGGAATTCCAACTATTGTTGATAGGGTAGTGCAAGAATGTATTCGAAGTGTGTTAGAACCGATATGTGAAGCTCAATTTTTCGAGCATTCTTATGGGTTTAGACAATGGAGAAGTACAGAGCATGCACTCAGTCGAGTAACGGATGTCGTACAAAAAACGGGTTATCATTGGGTTATTGAAGGGGATATTTCAAAATTTTTCGATACAGTCAATCATACGAAATTGATTAAAATACTTTGGTCATTCGGTATTCAAGATAGACGCATTTTAATGATGATTAAAGCAATGCTTCAATCGGGCGTGATGGACGAGATTATTAAAAGTGATTTAGGAACTCCACAGGGTGGAATTATTTCACCACTACTAGCAAATGTGTATTTAACACCTTTCGATAACTTTGTTACAAGAGAGTATGAACGGAAAAAGTTGAGAAAAGAATATAGTTCAGGACAGCGAAGCTTAATACTGCGGGGATTGTCTGGGAAACCTAGAATCAAACCAATTCCATGCTACCTCATTCGCTATGCGGATGACTGGGTAGTTGTAACGAACAGTAAAAAGAATGCTGAAAAACTTGTATATAAATACGAGAAGTATTTGCGAGAAACACTGAAACTTACGCTTTCCATAACAAAGACGAAAATTACAAATGTTCGTTCAAAAGCTATTGAGTTTTTAGGTTATAAATATAAACAAGTCCGAGGAAAAGCAGAAAAAGGCTATATCTCTAGAACAAAGCCGATTGAAGATAAATTAGATAAGAAAATTATCGAATTGCTAAAAGACATTAAAATGCTGAAAAAATGTAAAGATACCGAAACACTTATTTCAGATATAAATATCATCAACTCAAAAATACGTGGTCTTATTAACTATTATCAAGTGACAACTTGGGGTTCTGAGTCCATGAAAAAGTATAATCAACGAGTGAGATGGGCGGCTTATAGAGCTATTAGGCGAAGGCTTGGTGCAAAAAGTGCTAAAGGGAAAAATAAAAAGGTTGACTGGATGAGAGCCAACCTTTGTACAAATTTGATAGAACTGCATAGTAACTATACCACAACTTTGCCAACACTGAAATATAAAGAGCATGTAATTGGCGTAACGGACTTAGCATTTATTAAGTTTCAACAGCCTACTTTGTTTAATCAAATGGAAACACCATTTACTAAAGAAGGTAGGGAACGTCATTTAACGCGATTAAGAAAAAGACCAAAACAGTTTCGTTTAGATTTTATCTTCGGTGCAGATGCAATGGCAACCCGAAGATTATTGGCTAATAAGAAAAAGAAAAAACGGTTGTATAACTTTGAGTTTTATTTAAATAGGGCATATGCTTTTAATCGAGATAAAGGGAAATGTAGAATATGTGGAAAAGAAATTGCTCCACATGAAATTGAGACACATCATGTTAATCCGAATTTAACAACTGAACTTGTTAATCGGGTAAGCAACTTAGCTTCGTTACATGCTAGTTGTCACAATGACATGCATAACCTGACATTAACCGAAACTTTATTACTTGCTAAAGGTTATACTACAACCTCAGTAAAGAAAATTCTTAACTTCAGAAACAAATTAGCGATGAATAGTTTATAAACGTTTGATGGAACGCCGTATGAATTGAAAGGTTCACGTACGGTGTGAAGTGGGGGAAAATGAAGTCCTAACGAGTAGGGTCGAGGATGGATTTACCTATCACTATCCCATGCTGCAGCATATGTTTTAATGGCAGTACGTATAGCGTGGTTTAAAGTACACCATCCTATTCTTTATTACGCTGCATACTTTACTGTTCGTGCAAGTGACTTTGATTTAATCGCCATGACGCAAGGCTCTGCAGTTATTCGTTCTCGGATTGATGAAATTAATGCAAAAGGTTTAGAAGCATCTAAAAAAGAGAAGGATTTACTAACAGTTTTAGAACTTGCACTAGAAATGTGTGAACGAGGAATGAACTTTAAGAAAGTTGATCTATACCGCTCAAAAGCAAGTGAATTTATTATCGACGGAAATTCCTTAATTCCACCGTTTGATGCAATACCAGGACTTGGTACGAACGTTGCAAAAGCCATCGTTGCAGCAAGAGAGGAAAAAGAGTTTTTATCGAAAGAAGACTTGCAACAGCGCGGTAGAGTTTCTAAAACAATCATCGAATATTTAGACACGCTAGGATGTTTAGAAGGCCTTCCAGATGCTAACCAACTGTCATTATTCTAAGGTTTTCAACTGCCATTTAAGATACAAAATAGTGTAAATTTGCATTTACTAAAAGTTTATGCTATTGTTATGGTAATAATTTGTTGATAGTTTTTACAGCAAAGAGTGGGTTTTTATCCCGCTCTTTTCTGTTGTTAGGATTATCCAAATTATCCCACTTGAACTTAAGTTCAATTTTAATTTCACCATTTATGGTGGAATTTTGCGTTTATAGGGGATAGTAAAAGTAAGAAACTATCATTGCATAGTGCAGCATGCTTACAACATTCAATTTTTAATAAGCGCCAAATTACGTTGGGAGGATACCATGAGTAAAGTAACGTCAGTAATTGAAGAGCTTGTTACACCTATTTTAGAAGAGCTAAAACTTGAATTAGTCGACATAGAATTTGTGAAAGAAGGTCGTAACTGGTTCCTTCGTGTATATATCGATACACCTGAAGGCGGAATAGATATCGACCAGTGTGCTATTGTTAGTGAGCGTTTAAGTCTCGTTTTGGATGAAAAAGACCCTATCGAGCAAAACTATTATCTAGAAGTTTCTTCTCCTGGTGCAGAACGACCATTAAAGAAAGAATCTGATTTTGAAAAAGCAGTTGGTAAATTTATTTATGTAAAAACATACGAGCCAATAAAAGATATGAAAGAATTCCAAGGCTATCTAAAAGCATATACTGAACAAGGTTTAGAGCTAGAAGTTCGTATAAAAACACGTAAAATCAATATTACAATTGAAAAAGAAAAAATCGCAAAAGCACGACTTGCCATCGATTTTTCTTCATAACGCATATATTTAGGAGTGAAAACAAAATGAGTAGTGATTTACTAGATGCTTTAACTGCTCTGGAGCAGCAAAAAGGAATTTCCAGAGAGGTTCTTGTTGAAGCAATCGAAGCGGCATTAGTAACTGCATATAAACGAAACTTTAATCAAGCACAAAATGTTCGTGTTGATTTAAACTTGGAAAATGGCTCTATGATCGTTTATTCTCGTAAAGATGTTGTAGAAGAAGTAGAAGATGATCGCCTTCAAATTGCTGTTGAAGATGCCAAAGAAATTAACCCTGCATATGAAGTTGGCGATGTTTTAGAGCAAGAGGTTACACCACGTAACTTTGGCCGTATTGCTGCTCAAACTGCAAAACAAGTGGTGACACAAAGAGTACGTGAAGCAGAGCGTGGATTAATTTTCGAAGAGTTTGTAGACCGTACTGATGATATTGTGAATGGTATAATTGAACGCCAGGATGCAAGGAATATCTATATTAGTTTAGGTAAAGTTGAAGCAGCCTTACCGGTAAATGAACAAATTCAAGGTGAAGTTTATAAACCACAACAAAGAATTCGTGTATATATTACGAAAGTTGAACGAACTACTCGTGGTCCTCAAGTAATTGTTTCACGTACACACCCAGGTCTGCTACGTCGATTATTTGAAATGGAAGTACCTGAAATTTATGAAGGCATCGTGGAAATTAAATCCATTGCCCGTGAAGCTGGGGACCGTTCAAAGATTTCCGTTTATGCTCATAACGAAGAAGTGGATGCAGTTGGTGCTTGTGTTGGTGCTAAGGGTGCACGTGTACAAACAATCGTAAACGAACTAAATGGTGAAAAAATTGATATAGTAGAATGGTCAGAAGATCCTGTGGTTTTCGTTGCTAATGCTTTAAGCCCTTCTAAAGTATTAGATGTACAGGTAAATGAAGAAGAAAAGTCTACAACTGTTGTAGTACCAGATTACCAACTATCCCTCGCTATCGGAAAACGTGGTCAAAATGCAAGACTTGCTGCCAAATTAACAGGTTGGAAAATTGATATTAAAAGTGAAACAGATGCTCGTGAGCTAGGTATTTATCCTTCCGAATCAAGTAGATTTATTCAAGAACAAGATAATGACAATGATTCATTGTATGATGAAGATATTGAATACGATTTATATCAAGACGACGAAGAATAAAAAACTTTACAAGCTTTAAGATTTTTGTTTTATGAGGAAAGGTGAAGTTCTCATGGCTACTCAAAGAAAAGTACCATTACGGAAATGTGTCGTAACTGGAGAAAGCTTGCCTAAAAAATCAATGATACGGATTGTTCGCTCTAAAGAAGGAGAAGTATCAGTAGATAATACAGGAAAAAAATCAGGTCGCGGTGCTTATATATCAAAGTCAGAAGAGGCTGTTGAATTAGCCAAAAAGAAAAATATATTAGAGCGCCATTTAGAAGTGAAAATACCAGACGAAATCTACGATGAAATTATTAAATTGATTCGTAGGGAGTCTATTTTATGAGTCAAAAGGTGTTTCAACTATTAGGTCTCGCTGCTAGAGCAAGAAAAGTAATTTCAGGCGAAGAATTAGTTGTGAAAGAAATTCGCAACAACAAAGCAAAACTAGTATTGTTAGCTAATGACGCCGCTCATAATTCAAGTAAAAAAATTCAAGATAAGTGTACGTTTTACAACGTTGAGTATCATGTCTTTGGTGATCGCTACCAGCTCGGAAATGCTATTGGTAAAGAAGCACGTGTCGTAATCGCTATTACAGATAGCGGGTTTGCGAAGAAGATGTCTAATCTACTCAACGAAATATAATCGGGGGTGAGCAGATGACCAAAATCAGAGTTCATGAATATGCAAGAAAAGTTAACAAGTCAAGTAAAGAAGTAATAGAAGAACTGAGTAAATTCAATATAAAAGTAACAAACCATATGTCTATGCTAGAAGGTGATGCAGTTTCGAAACTAGATACTGTATTTACTCGTAGTACGAATACAAGTAATTCTGCAAATACAAATCAAAAAGCCGCTACTAATGTAGCATCAAAACCAAAAAATACATCGAAAGAACAACAAATGACTAAACAAAAAAAACCTACAAATAACTCAAATAACGAAAATAAACAATCTACTCAAGGACCAAATAAAAAAGTCAACCATAACAACAATAAGAATATGGATCAAAATAAAAAAGGTGGATTTAATCAACGTAAAAAACCAGGAATCCATGGTGGGAAACGACGTCATCCAAAAACTCATCTACCTACACTTCCTGCAACACCGAAAGAATTACCAGAAAAAATCACGTTTTATGAATCTTTATCAGTTGCTGATTTAGCGAAAAAACTTCACCGTGAACCATCTGAAATTATTAAAAAGTTATTTATGCTTGGTGTAATGGCTACAATAAACCAAGAATTAGACAAAGATGCAATTGAATTAATTTGTGCTGATTATGGTGTTGAAGTTGAAGAAGAAGTTCGCGTGGATATTACTGACTTAGAAGTATATTTTGAACAAACTGAGGAAGTAAACGATGAAGAATTAACAGAACGTCCACCAGTTGTGACAATTATGGGACATGTTGACCATGGGAAAACAACTTTATTAGACTCTATTCGTCATACAAAAGTTACTGCAGGTGAAGCAGGCGGTATCACGCAACATATCGGTGCTTATCAAGTTGTCGTAAATGATAAGAAAATTACATTCTTAGATACACCGGGGCATGCTGCATTTACGACAATGCGTGCACGTGGAGCAAAAATTACAGATTTAGCGATTATTGTTGTAGCTGCAGATGATGGTGTAATGCCACAAACTGTGGAAGCTATCAATCATGCTAAAGCTGCTGAAGTTCCAATTATTGTCGCAGTGAATAAAATGGATAAACCATCCGCAAATCCTGATCGCGTTATGCAAGAATTAACAGAACATGGATTAGTACCAGAAGATTGGGGCGGCGATACAATTTTTGTTCCAATTTCAGCCTTAAAAGGTGAAGGTATTGATACGCTATTAGAGATGATACTATTAGTGTCTGAAGTAGCAGAATTAAAAGCATCTCCAAGCCGTTCAGCTATTGGTACTGTAATTGAAGCACAACTTGATAAAGGTAGAGGTTCAGTTGCTACGCTTCTAGTGCAAGATGGTACGTTACGTATTGGTGACCCTATTGTTGTTGGTCATGCTTATGGACGTGTCCGCGCAATGGTTAATGATGTTGGCCGCCGTGTAAAAGAAGCAGGCCCAGCTACTCCAGTAGAAATCACTGGTATTAACGAAGTACCTCAAGCAGGTGATCGTTTCGTCGTATTCGATGATGAAAAAACAGCTCGTTCTGTTGGGGAATCTCGTGCAATGACAGCGATCCAAGCAAGTCGCTCAGAAAAACAACGTGTTACATTAGATAATTTATTCGAACAAATGTCTCAAGGTGACGTGAAAGAATTAAACTTAATCGTCAAAGCAGATGTTCAAGGTACAGTTGAAGCAATGGCTGCATCTTTAATGAAAATTGATGTAGAAGGCGTAAACGTAAAAATTATCCACACTGGTGCAGGTGCAATCACTGAATCAGATATTACGCTTGCTGCTGCATCCAACGCAATTGTTATTGGATTTAACGTTCGTCCAGATGTCAATGCAAAACGTGCCGCAGAAGAAGAAGGCGTAGATATTCGTCTACACCGCATCATTTATAAAGTAATTGAAGAAATTGAAGCGGCAATGAAAGGTATGCTTGATCCAGAGTATGAAGAAAAAATTATCGGTCAAGCTGAAGTTCGTCAAACAATTAAAGTATCTAAAGTTGGTACGATTGCTGGTTCTTATGTAACAGAAGGAAAAATCACACGTGATTCAGGTGTTCGTGTAATTCGCGATGGCATCGTAGTATTCGAAGGTGAATTAGATTCATTAAAACGTTTCAAAGATGACGCGAAAGAAGTAGCGAAAGGGTACGAATGTGGTATGACGATTAAAAACTTCAACGACATTAAAGAAGGCGATATTATCGAAGCCTTCATTATGGAAGAAATTAAACGATAGTGATTGTTTACGTAGAAGTTGAATATCAAATACCCGACGCCCATTCGTTAAAAGAAAAACGTGCAGTTCTCCAGCGAATGATAACTCGTACAAAACAAAAATTTAATGTCTCAATAGCAGAAATCGACCATCAAAATGTTTGGCAACGAACAAGATTAGCACTTGCTGTAGTTTCATCATCAAAACCAAGTGCTGAACGAGAAATTAACAATGCCCTTCATTTTTTACAATCAAACCCTGCATGGGAACAGCTTGAAGTATGGCGCGATTATTTCTAAAAATAATGGTGACAATAATTAAATACGAAAATTGTTTAACGAGTTTTCATCATCTTAATAAAGAGGTGACTCATCTATGTCATTACGTTCAAATCGTATCGCAGAACAAATGAAAAAAGAGCTTGGCGACATTATTACTCGTAAGTTAAAGGACCCCCGTGTTGGTTTTGTAACAGTTACGGATGTAGATGTTACAGGCGATCTACAACAAGCAACAGTATATATATCAGCCCTTGGTAGTGAACGCGAACGTGAAGATACACTTAAAGCATTAATGAAAGCATCAGGATTCATTCGTACTGAAATCGGGCACCGTATTCGCTTGAGACGGACTCCTGAAATAACATTTGAATTTGACTCATCTATTGAGTACGGAAATAAAATTGATGCACTATTACGCTCTCTTAACAACGATTAGTGGTTAATGGACGCTAAAGTATTATTTTAAGAAGAGGTCTACATCTGCATATTTAAGTGCAATGTAGACTTTTTCTATTTCATCTAAAGGAGATTAAACATGAACGGAATTCTACCTCTTTGGAAAGAAAAAGGCATGACGAGTCATGATTGTGTTTTTAAGTTAAGAAGAATATTGAAAACAAAAAAAGTTGGACATACAGGAACGCTCGACCCGCAAGTTGAAGGGGTTCTACCTATTTGTATTGGACAAGCGACAAGAATTGCGGAATATTTAACCGATGCGGGCAAAACATACGAAGCTGTGGTATCCATTGGTAGAACAACAGAAACAGAAGATGCAGAAGGAGAAACAATCGAGCAGGACTCCTCATATAAAAAATTAACAAAACAACAACTTTTAGATGCTTTAACAAAGTTAACAGGTGAAATTGAGCAAACACCTCCAATGTTTTCTGCAGTTAAAGTAAACGGGAAAAAACTATACGAATATGCCAGAAAAGGTGAAACGGTAGAAAGACCAACGAGAAAAGTAACAATTTATTCGTTAGAACTACTAAGCGATGAACATGTTTATGAAGGGCATGAAATTACGTTTCGTATCCGAATTACTTGTAGTAAGGGAACCTATATCCGTACTTTAGCAGTGCAAATTGGGGAACAATTAGGTTTTCCAGCGCATATGGCATCACTCGTGCGAACAGCATCTGGTACATTTTCTGAAAAGGATTGTGTTACATTAAAACAAGTTGAGGAAATTGTTCAAGACGGGAAGATAAATGAAAAAATTCTTCCTATTGAATATGCACTCTCATCCTATCCATTTATTGAAATTACACAATCAATTGAAAAACAAATTTTGAATGGACAAATACTACCTTTGCATGCATTATTAAAAGAAAATGATAAAATTGTATTTAGTAAAGGTGGTAAGGCTTTAGCAGTCTATGTTCCCCATCCATCCAAAGAAGGACTAATGAAGCCTGAAAAAATGTTCCCGGAACTATCATAAGGAGGCAATTCACTTGAATGTTGAACATTTAAGATACCCACATCAATTAGATCCAAATGATCAATCAACTGCCTATTCTTTAGCAGTAGGATTTTTTGATGGCGTACACAAAGGGCACCAAGCAGTAATCAAAAATGCAATTAAAAAAGCTCAAGAATTAAATATTGAAAGTGCAGTAATGACCTTTGACCCTCATCCATCGATCGTCTTGGGAGGTAGAAAAGAAAGAGTATTTTATATTACACCACTACAGCAAAAGATAGATCTTTTCCGCAAAATGGGCGTACAAAATGTCTTTGTTGTTCACTTTACATCAGATTTTGCGAAACTTTCACCTGAAGATTTTATTCAATATTTTATCCGTGATTTAAATGTGAAACATGTTACAGCTGGTTTCGATTTTACCTTTGGACAATTTGGTAAAGGTAATATGGAAACAATGGAACTTTTAAGCAATGATGATTATGGTGTATCCATCATTAATAAACAAGCTGATGACGAAGAAAAAATTAGTTCAACTAGAATTCGACAATGCTTACAAGATGGTGATATGGAAAGTGCTGCTAGATTATTAGGTAGAGCTTTTAAAGTACCTGGCATTGTTGTGCACGGTGACAAACGTGGCCGTACAATCGGATTCCCAACAGCTAATATTCAACCCTTTGAAGGCTCTTTTATACCGGGTACAGGAGTTTATGCAGTTCGTATTAAACTTCAAGATCAATGGTATGATGGGGTATGTAATGTCGGCTATAAACCTACCTTCAAAAACCCGAATGACAAACAACTATCAATTGAAGTCCATATTTTAGATTTTAATAAAAATATTTATGGCGAAGAAGTAGTAGTTGGTTGGTATAAGCGACTTCGTAGTGAACAAAAATTTGACGGTATTGAATCTTTAAAAGCCCAAATCGAGAAAGATAAAAATGAAGCAATTCAATATTTCCAATCAAAATCGTAAAAGTTGCTTGATTACATAAAGTATGGTACTATTCTTTAAGTGCTATATGCATATAATTCCTTAGCTCGGCTTTTCGAATCTCCAACGTTTGCTGTGCTAACGGTGTTAAAACAATTATTTAGGAGGTCCATTCACATGGCAATTACAAAAGAACGTAAAAATGAAATTATCGCTGAGTACCGTACTCACGAAGGAGATACTGGTTCTCCAGAAGTACAAATCGCAGTATTAACTGCTGAAATCAATGCTTTAAACGCTCACTTAGGCACTCATAAAAAAGATTTCCACTCTCAACGTGGACTTCTTAAAAAAGTAGGTCGTCGTCGTCACTTATTAAAATACTTACGTGAAAATGACGTACAACGTTACCGTGAATTAATCCAACGTCTTGGATTACGTCGTTAATTTTAATAAAGCTATAGTTAAAAGCGGGATTTATCCCGCTTTTTATTTATGCAAAAACGATAGATAAAATTAATATTTTTGGCAATACTATTCAATTATGGTCCTATTATTTTTAACCTTAAATAAAAAGTTAATTTTGTACATATATGGGTCAAATTAGGGCTATTATTATTAAAGTATCCTTTAGCTCCTAAATAATTTGTAAAAAATATACGAATTAGCCATAATTATATTGAAAATATTTAGCATAGAAAGTGCTTTTTTGATACACTAACTATGATATATAAATCGTGACGTAGTGTGTTTTAAATAGAAAGGGGTTCATTTAATGACCGAAAAAAAAGTCTTTTCATATGAGTGGGCTGGCCGCAATCTAACTGTTGAAGTGGGTCAGCTAGCGAAACAAGCAAATGGTGCAACATTAGTACGCTATGGTGAATCCGCTGTACTTGCAACTGCAACAATGTCGAAAACGCCAAAAGCTCTTGATTTCTTCCCGTTAACTGTTAACTATGAAGAACGTCTTTACGCTGCCGGGAAAATTCCAGGTGGGTTTATTAAACGTGAAGGGCGACCATCTGAACACGCAATCCTAGTTTCTCGCTTGATTGACCGTCCAATTCGCCCAATGTTCCCAGATGGTTTCCGTAACGAAGTACAAGTTATTTCCATGGTTATGTCATCTGATCCAAACTGCCCAACAGATATGGCTGCAATGTTTGGTTCGTCATTGGCATTAGCCATTTCAGATATCCCGTTCAACGGTCCAATTGCAGGCGTACACGTAGGCTATATTGATGGACAATTCATTATCAATCCTACTATAGAACAATCAGAAAAAAGCACAGTTCACCTATCAGTGGCAGGGAACAAGGATGCTATTAACATGGTAGAAGCAGGGGCTCTAGAAGTACCAGAAGAAATCATGCTTGAAGCAATTATGTTCGGTCATGAAGAAATTAAGAAATTAATCGCCTTCCAAGAACAAATTGTTGCTGAAGTTGGTAAAGAAAAAATAGCTGTAGAACTATTCGAACTAGACCAAGAAATTACTGCACAAGTAAAAGCAATGTGCGAAGAAGATATGAATGCTGCGATTCAAACAGTTGAAAAACATGCTAGAGAAGATGCAATCAATGCAGTCAAAGAACGTGTACTTGCGGCTTACGAAGAACAAGAAGCAGATGACGTAACGTTAAAACAAGTAAAAACAATTTTAGATAAAATGGTGAAAGATGAAGTTCGCCGTCTTATTACAGAAGAAAAAATTCGCCCAGATGGACGTAAAGTTGACGAAATTCGACCTCTTTCTTCTGAAGTAGGATTACTACAACGTGCCCATGGTTCTGGCCTATTTACACGTGGACAAACACAAGCTCTTTCTATATGTACTTTAGGTCCATTAGGTGATGTACAGATTATTGATGGACTTGGTCTTGAAGAGTCAAAACGCTTTATGCACCATTATAACTTCCCACAATTCTCTGTAGGTGAAACTGGACCAATGCGCGGACCAGGTCGCCGTGAAATTGGACATGGTGCGTTAGGTGAGCGCGCTCTATTAGCTGTTATTCCTGATGAATCAGATTTCCCATATGCAATTCGCTGTGTATCGGAAGTACTTGAATCAAATGGATCTACATCTCAAGCTTCAATTTGTGCAAGTACTTTAGCAATGATGGATGCAGGGGTACCGATTAAAGCTCCTGTTGCTGGTATTGCGATGGGTCTTGTTAAAAAAGATGAACATTACACAATTTTAACAGATATTCAAGGTATGGAAGACCACCTTGGCGATATGGACTTTAAAGTAGCAGGTACTGCGAAGGGTGTAACAGCTCTACAAATGGATATTAAAATTGATGGCTTATCACGCAACATTTTAGAAGAAGCACTTCTTCAAGCAAAAGTTGGTCGTATGGTCATTTTAGAATCAATGCTTGCAACACTTGACGAGCCACGTAAACATTTATCAAAATACGCTCCAAAAATTGAAGTAATTCATATTAACCCAGATAAAATTCGTGACGTAATTGGTTCTGGTGGTAAGACGATTAATAAAATTATTGATGAAACAGGCGTTAAAATTGATACAGAGCAAGATGGTACGATTTACATCTCTTCAGCAAATGAAGAAATGAACAAACGTGCTAAAGAAATTATCGAATCAATTGTTCGTGAAGCAAAAGTAGGCGAGTATTACATGGCTACTGTGAAACGAATCGAAAAGTTCGGTGCATTCTGTGAAATCTTCCCTGGAAAAGATGGTTTACTACACATCTCTGAGATTCAAGAAGAACGTACGAATAAAGTTGAAGATGTGTTAAAAATCGGCGACGAATTACTTGTAAAATGTATTGAAATTGATAACCAAGGTCGCGTTAACTTATCACGTAAAGTAGTCATAAAAGAAGAAAAAGAGCGTGCAGCACAAGCACAAGAATAATTTTTTAACTATAAAAAAAGTACAACATCAAATTTGAGTTGTACTTTTTCTATTTTTATAACTCTTGGCGTAATGCATGGATCACTTGTATTTTGGTAGCTTTCCGTGCTGGCCGCCATCCTGAAAATATTGCAACAAGGATACTAATACTACCAGCAATAATGACTAAACTAAGTGGAATCATAGAAAATGTGATATCATGATTCATAATATTTTCATCTGATAATGCGTATGAGACGATATGAGGTAATATCGCATTGGCTAAAAAACTAATGATATAGGATACACCAATGGCTAAAATCGTACCTAATAAGCCAATAAATGTACTTTCCATTAAGAATAGACGCTGAATTAAATTTGGAGAAGCACCAATTGCTTTTAGTACACCAATTTCTCGCGTTCTTTCTGTAACAGCCATCGTCATCGTATTGAAAATTCCAATGGAGGCAATTAGTATGGCAATTGTCCCAATGAATAAAAGTCCTAGTTTAAAAATAAGGAAAAATAAATCCAGTTCCTCTAATTGCTCCACTTGGGAATATACTTGATATTTTTTTTCTTTCAGTTCATCTAATACTGGCATTACATGTTCTAAACTGTCCACATAAATAAGTGTAGTCGGTGATGTTATTAAAGCAGGGTACGCATTTCTTAATTCATCATGAAAAACAATAGACGAATCGATGTACCAATCATAAGTAGGCTCTTTTAAAATGCCGACAATTGTAAATGAAATAGGTTCGCCATATTGTTCAGCAGTTTCATCAAAGAATTGAAGTTCTACTTTTTTGTTTAATATTTCCCCTTTATAACCTTCATCAGCTCCATCATAGTAGCCACCTTCTTCTTGTGCAGCCTTTGATTTTCGTTCTATCTCAGCTTTGTCCGTTTCATTTAATAAACTTTGAGCGTAATGAAAGCCGACAACGATTTCATTTGTAGTTTCAGGAAGGCGACCCTCACTTAAGTTCGATGGAAGTTTCTTTTGTGCAGATATATCAATAAATGTACCATTGGAATCTCCCTCTCGACCTTCAAGTTTTGAGTGAATGGTACTATTGATACTTTCTTTTTTTAATACGACATTAACATGCTCAATTTCTTCGATAAATTTTTTATCTTCTTCCGTTAACGTTTCGTTTCCCCAAAGTTCAATTTGTGTAATTTGTTCTTGGTTCAAGATTTCGTTTCGCATCGTTTCTTGTATTCCAAAGCCAACAGAGGCAAGAACAATTAAGAAAGAACACCCAATCATCGTAGCGAGGACGGTCATTGTTACACGGAGTTTATTTTTCTTCATATGTTGTAAAACGAATAATATTTGGTCTTTAAAAAGCATATTGTGTACCTCCTACTAGAAATCCATCACTCATGCGCAGTTTGCGGTTTGCAATAGAAGCTACTTCTTCGTCATGGGTAATAATGACAAAAGTGATTTCTTCATTTTTGTTTAATTGTTGAATTAATAATAAAATCTCTTGTTCAGTTTGCGAATCTAGGCTGCCTGTTGGTTCATCTGCTAAAATAATAGGAGGATTGGTAATCATTGCTCTTGCGATAGCTACCCGTTGCTGTTGTCCACCTGAAAGTTCATTCGGGTAGTGATCCTCTACCTCAACTAGACCTACTTTCTTAAGAATTTCTTGTACTTTTTTTTGGCGAACTTGGTGACCTATCCCTTTTAACTTTAAAGGGAGCTCGATATTTTCAAACACAGTCTGTCCAGGTAGCAGTTGGAAGTTTTGAAAAATGAACCCGAAATGATTCATTCGAAATGCAGCACTTTCCTTTTCAGAAAAATGGGCAATTTCGGTATTATTAATCAAAATGGAACCCGATTCAGGTTTCATAAAGCCAGCAATGATTTGTAGTAATGTAGATTTTCCTGAACCACTTTTTCCGACAATTGCTACAATTTCTTTAGATTGGATATTGAAGTTTATACCTTTTAATACTTCTATACGGTTTTCTTTGTCTTTTTTTCCGATTGTAAAAGTATGTTTTAGTGAGTCGACTTTAATCATATTGTCATTCCTTTGTTTTGTGATAGCTTCATTGTAGGTAATAAATCTGAAGAAAGAAGAAGTGTAAATATGAAGATATTCTTAAGAAATGAAAAAGAAGCTTTTAATATTTAAATGTTCAAAGTTGAAGGATGTAAAAAGTTAGCATATGATTAAGTAATGTAATTTCAAGTAGGTAGGTGTGGATATTATTGGTGAATGTATATACATGTAAAAACGGTGTTCGAATTGTATCAGAGCACATTCCCCATGTTCGTTCGATATCTGTTGGGATTTGGGTAGGGGCTGGGTCACGATTTGAATTGCCTGAAGAAAATGGGATTACCCATTTTATTGAGCATATGCTTTTTAAAGGAACAAATACAAGAACTGCTAGACAAATAGCAGAAGAATTTGACCGCATAGGTGGAGAGGTAAACGCTTTTACCTCAAAAGAGAATACTTGTTATTATGCTAAAGTTTTAGATCACCATGGACCATTAGCCATTTCTATATTAGCAGACATGTTCTTTAACTCTACATTCACAAGTCAAGAATTAGAAAAAGAGCGTCAAGTGGTATTAGAGGAAATATTAATGAGTGAAGATGCGCCAGATGATGATGTACATGAAGTGTTATGGCGTGTTATGTATCCAAATGATGCATTAGGGTTACCTATATTAGGGACGAGTGAAACCCTATCAACATTTACTGATGACACGATAAGAAATTATATGGAGAAACATTATTATCCTGAAAATATTGTGATTTCTGTCGCAGGGAACATTACAAAAGAGCTACTTCTACATATTGAAAAGCTCTTTGGAGAAATGAAACGTTCCCCTAAGGCTGTTGAATCGGTTTTAACGTATCCAACTTTTCATTCAGGAAGAAATGTCAAAGAACGCGATGTGGAGCAATCCCATTTTGCGATGTCTTATCCGGCAATAGGTTCTAAAGAACCTGAACTTTATAGTTTTATCGCTTTAAATAATATTGTTGGTGGAAATATGTCATCTAGGCTGTTCCAAGAAGTGAGGGAAGATTTAGGTCTTGCATATACAATCTTTTCTTATCAATCTTGTTATCAAGATATTGGTGCTTTTACAATTTATAGCAGTACGAACAATCAGCAATTGCAATTGTTGCAAAATACCATTGAGCAATCATTAAACAAAGTGCTTCTTCATGGCGTTTCAGAAACAGAGTTAAATAATGCAAAAGAACAATTAAAAGGAAGTTTTGTTCTAGGATTAGAAAGTACAAATTCCCGGATGAGCCGAAATGGTCGCAACGAACTTACTTCAAAACGTCATAAAACAATGGATGAAACAATAGCTGATATTGATACAGTATCAATGGAAAAAGTGAATCAATTGATTGAATCCATTCTAGGTAATGATCCAGCCATTTCAATAATTGGCCAAGGAGTAAAATAAAATAGGTTGTCTCCTAAGGTCATTAGGAGATAACCTATTTTTAAAATTCCTTCGCTTCATAAAATTTGACGGAAATTATATATGAAAGAACTAATAAGATGAGCGCGAAAATGGGACTAACATAACTCATTCTTTGTATCGTTTCTATAGGTGGTAATGATGGGACCGTAATCAAGTCCAATACAAATTTCATCCCGTAACTAAATGAAAAGACAACTATGAATAATACAATTCGTGCCTTTTGCATCCCAAATTTAATAAAAGTTGGAATAATAAAGGATAACAAAACAATGCTTAAGGAAACAACTAAACAAATGATGGATATCAATTCATTCAACTTAAAAGTTTCAGAAACGTAATTTGAGAAGACAACAAAAGGACAAACAAGTAATAAAATACCTACCGTTAGAAGTAAACTTAAAATGTACTTACTTTTTATGATTTCTGACTTTCTAAAAGGAAGGGTGTTTGCGTACTTGTCCCAGCCGCTCATTTCATCAAATGCAAAAATAGAAGTGACTTGAATTGTTCCAAACATTAAAGTAATCGCTAAAAGAATCATTCCATCCCGAATAAAAAATGTCATGCCAATCACACAAATGACGATGAAAAAGACCCATTTTATTTGAGACTTCATTGAGAAGAAATCCTTTAGTAATAAAGCTTTCATTAGATAAGTACTCCTTTCACAAAAAATAACATTATGTCTTCAATGGTAGGTTGGTCAAGTTGAAAAGCTGAACTAACTTCATTTCGTTTTACTAATATTTCAACTCCAAAGGCTGATGCTCTTGTACGAATTTTAGCGTCAGAAGGTAAGTCCAAAGCCTGTTCCTTTGATCCCTTCCAAATACCAAGCTCATATAATAAAACATCTTTATTTTCACTAAATAATATTTCGCCTTCGTGAATAAATGTAATATAATCTGCAATTTTTTCTAAATCACTCGTAATATGAGAAGAAAACAAAATACTATTATTTTCGTCTTGCATAAATTGTAAAAATAAATCGAGTATTTCGTCACGTACAATGGGGTCAAGTCCGCTTGTTGGTTCGTCTAATATGAGAAGTTGCGGATGATGGGCTAATGCAATTGTTATGGACAATTTCATCTTCATGCCCCTTGAAAGTTCTTTAATTGGTTTATGAATTGGGACTTTTAATTGTGTGAGTAAATCGAAGTAATACTGACGATCCCAATTTTGGTAAGTCTCTTGTAGAAATTTATTGATTTGCTGTGCTGATAACATGTCGGGGAAATGGATGTCGTCAAATACTACGCCAATTCGTTCTTTTATTGTTAAATTGTCATCCTTTGCATCTAAACCAAATAATTGAATTGTTCCACTATCTTTTTTTAATAAATTTAAAATACATTTAATCGTCGTCGTTTTCCCGGCACCATTCTCCCCAACAAACCCCATAATTGTTCCAGTTGGTAAAGTGAAAGATACATCATTTAAATGAAATTGGTTAAAGTTTTTTCTTAAATTGAACACTTCGATTGCAAATGTCATTCCATTTCCTCCTCTACTAACAAAGATACTAATTCTAACAATTCTCGTTTTGGCATTCCGGCAGTTTTTGCTGTTTGTATAGCATTTTGTAAATGAGATTCAATTTGCCTTAATAGTTCTTCCCTTAAAAAATCTTGATTACGTTCAGCAATATAACTGCCTTTTCCAGCTACGGTTTCAATAAAACCATCCCGCTCTAAATCTGTATAAGCTCTTTTGGTTGTCATGACACTAATTTTTAAATCCTTGGCAAGGCTTCTAATAGAAGGAAGCGCATCACCTGCTTTTAAATCACCTGATAAAATTGCTTGTTTAATTTGCTGGGTTATTTGTTCGTATATTGGTTTTTCACTTGCGTTACTTAATCGTATTTGCATTTTTGCACCACCTGTACAACTGTATATATACACTATATACAGTTGTACCAGTTTATGTCAATAGCTAACTTATAGGCACCTTCAAATCTTACTTTGCATATAGTATCAATAAGCTCATGGAGGAGGGAGATAATGCTGCTATCGGAGCTTGCGGAAAAAGAACTGATTGAAATGGAAAACGGTGTAAGGTATGGTTATCTATCCGAAACGGAATGTTTATTCGATCCAAAGACAGGAAAAATTTACGGGTTTGAATTAGATAATCAATCTGGTAAAATGCCTTTCCAAAAGAAAAAATCAACTTCACCATTGTTTATTCCGTGGGAAGAGATTCACCTTATTGGGGAGGATCGCATTTTGTTCCGCAAAACATCAACAAGTAGAAGGCAGTTTGATCAATGAATGAAGAAAAATGGTTAGTAATTGGAACGGATGCAAGAATGAAAGTTCTAGCAAAACGGTTAAGCAATGGTAACAGAACGGTGTATTTTAAAAACTTTAGTGAATGGGATGAGGAACTAAACAAAACTGTTTTAGATTTTCATCCTCATTTTGTTGTGCTACCGATTCATCCTCTGCCGATTAAAGTACCCATTGTTTTAGGACTTTCAAATGCAATTGTTTTTTCTGGAAAGCTAAACAGTGAATGGAGCCACATTTTAAAGGAAAATGAAGTTTATTATTATCTAGAGGATGAAGGATTTATATGGCATAATGCGGCATTAACTGCTGAAGGCTTTGTGTCGCATTTTTATAATACAAAACGTGCAATACAAGGGAAAAAATTTATTGTTACAGGTTTTGGTCGAGTGGCGAAAATGGTTGCCCATATTTTAAAAAGTATTGGGGCAGAAGTGTGTATTGCAGTGCGATCAAATGTACAGCTCAATGAAGCAAAAGCATTTCGTTATGAAACAGTTGATTTAATCGATGTAGGAGAAGTAAAAGGAGATTTCCTCGTCAATACAATTCCTGCTAAATGGTTGGATGAACAATTTAACAAGAAAATACCAATGCCAATTTATGATTTAGCCTCCTTTCCAGGGTGTTTACAAGATGAAGTTCAAAGAAAGCATTATGAATTGTTACCTGCACTTCCTGGTAAGTTTTTCCCAGAAGACGCAGGAAACGTATTATATGAATCAATTGTTGAACAGTTAAGGAGGAGAAATGTTGCTACAAGGTAAAAGAATTGGTCTAGGGATAACAGCATCACATTGTACTTATGAGGATGTTGTACCGAAAATAATGAATTTACGCAATGCTGGTGCTACAGTAGTTCCGATTATTACGCATTCGGTGTTAACAGCAGCAACACGTTTTGGTACAGGTGAGGAATGGATTAAAAAGATTGAAGCGTTATCCGGGGAAAAGGTCGTTTCATCCATTGTTGAAGCCGAACCATTTGGACCGAAAAATCCTTTAGATTGTATGGTTATTGCACCGATGACAGGGAATTCAATTAGCAAGTTCGCCAACGCTGCTACAGATAGTCCTGTTTTGATGGCAGCAAAAGCGACACTTCGAAATGGTTCACCTGTTGTTTTAGGGATATCAACAAATGATGCCCTTGGATTAAATGGCGTGAACATAATGCGACTATTAAATTCAAAAAATATTTACTTTATTCCATTTGGTCAAGATGATCCTCACAACAAACCAAACTCACTGATTTCTGATTTTACAAAGATGGTTGAAACAGTAGAACATGCCATCGTCCATAAAAAACAATTACAACCATTATTTATACAATATTTGAAATAATCAATTTTTCCAACACAAACTAATATTTTTATGATACAATCTACAACATTATGTTACTAGTTTTTGAGGAGAGATGAGAAGTATGGCTAAAGAATTATCAGTTGCTATCGTAGGTGCAACAGGCGCTGTAGGAAGTAAAATGAAAGAACAATTAATCAAACGTAATTTTCCAATTAAAAATATAAAATTTCTAGCTTCAGCGAGATCTGCTGGTAAAGATATCGAGTTTAACGGTCAAATGTACAAAATTGAAGAAGCAACTCCAGAGGCTTTTGAAGGTGTAGATGTTGCATTATTCTCTGCTGGTGGTTCTGTATCTGCTAAATTAGCACCTGAAGCAGCAAAACGTGGTGCAGTAGTTATCGATAATACTAGTCATTTCCGTATGCATGAAGAGGTACCTTTAGTAGTACCAGAAGTAAACAGAGAAGACTTGAAAAAACATAAAGGCATTATTGCAAATCCAAACTGCTCTACTATTCAAATGGTAGCTGCCCTTCAACCAGTTCGTGAAAAATTCGGCTTAACTCGTGTTATTGTTTCAACATATCAAGCAGTATCAGGTTCTGGAGTTTCTGCAATTGAAGAACTACGCGAACAAAGTGCACAATGGGATGCAGGTAAAAATATAGAAGCAAACATTTTACCAGCAAAATCAGATAAAAAACATTATCCAATTGCACGTAATGTCATTCCGCAAATCGACGTATTTACGGACAATGGCTTTACATATGAAGAAATGAAAATGATCAACGAAACGAAAAAAATCTTACACATGCCAGAACTACCTGTAGCTGCTACTTGTGTTCGTGTACCTGTTGTTTCTGGACATTCTGAATCTGTTTATATTGAAGTAGAACAAGATGCTAGTGTTCAAGATATTTTTGAAGTGTTAAGAAATGCTCCTGGTATTGTATTACAAGATGATATTACATCACAAGATTATCCAATGCCTTTATTTGTTGAAGGAGAAGACCCAGTTTACGTTGGGCGTATTCGTCAAGACCTTGCAAACAAAAAAGGATTCCACTTATGGATCGTTGCAGATAACTTATTAAAAGGTGCTGCATTAAACTCAATTCAAATCGCTGAAGCCATGTTGGAGGATAATCTACTCTAAGGGGTGTTATTGATTGGACTTAGGTAGAATTGCTACTGCCATGGTTACCCCATTTGATGAAAATGGAAAAATTAATTATGAAGTAGCAGAGGGAATAATTGAGTTTTTAATTCAAAACGGTACGGATACAATTGTTGTATGTGGGACGACAGGTGAAACTCCAACATTATCAATTCAGGAAAAAAGGGACTTTATTGATTTTACAATAAAAAAAGTAAAGAAACGAATCCCAGTAATTGCTGGTGTTGGTGTGAACGATACAGCATACACAATTGAAGCGACAAAAGTGGTTGAGGCTTTTGGGGCTGACGGTATCATGGTCGTGGCTCCATTTTATAACAAGCCAAATCAACGAGGTATATATGCGCATTTTGAAGCAATTTCAAAGGTAACTGATTTACCGATAGTAGTATATAACGTACCAGGTCGTACGGGTGTGAATATTTCAGCTGAAACGACCATCGCTTTAAGTAAAATACCAAATATTCGTATTGTAAAAGAAGCATGTGGTAATTTAGATCAAATGACAGAAATACTAGCAAATGTTTCTGATAATACATTTATCTATAGTGGAGATGACTCTTTAACGCTACCGTTAATTGCGATTGGCGGACGCGGAGTTATTTCTGTTGCATCCCATGTAGTAGGTAATGAAATGCAAACGATGATTCGTGCCTTTGAACAAGGCCGTCATAAAGAAGCAGCAGACATCCATCAAGCATTATTACCATTAATTAAACAATTATTTGCAAACCCTAACCCAGTTCCAGTTAAATACGCAATGAGTAAAGTAGGATTTGAAGTAGAAAAGGTAAGACTTCCATTAGTTGAGTTAACAGATGAAGATAAAGCAGCTTTTGACCATGTATGGAACGAATTCCAAGAGAAAATGAAGAAGCTAAACAAGAATACCTAAATATTTCAGACTGTAGATAAACTCATAATGTTGAGTTTGCCTACAGTCTTTTTGTTATTACGAATGAGAGCAGTAATAATATTGATAAATAGAAGCAAATTTTTTTCATAAGCATAGATAGAAAAATTCGCTGGGCAGTAAAAGAAGTAGAGTAAATATTAAAAATTATCTATACCTGATGCCTAATATGAAAATTTGCGCTTTTTTATTTGTGCTTCATTCATGGACACCGTATAATGAGTTTAAGTGGTTGTGCGTTCGGGATATTTTAGGAGGAAATCAAGTGACGAAAACAAAAAACGAAGTAATCCGTGTAATTCCACTTGGCGGAGTGGGAGAAATCGGAAAATCTATGTACGTAATTGAAATAGATGACGAACTATTCGTAGTTGATAGTGGTTTAATGTTCCCAGAAGATGAAATGCTCGGAATAGATATTGTCATCCCAGATATTACTTACTTAGAAGAAAATAAAGAGCGTGTCAAAGGGATTTTCTTAACACATGGACACGAAGACGCAATTGGCTCAATATCATATCTACTTCAAAAAATTAAAGCACCTGTATATGGATCCAAGTTAACAATTGCATTGGCAAAAGAACATATTAAAGATTTACCAGTGCCTCAACCGGTGAAATTCTTTGAAGTGACTAACAAAAGTCGTATGAATTTTAACTCTACGTATGTAACGTTTTTCCATACTACTCATAGCATACCTGATTCACTAGGAATTGTGTTCCATACTTCTGAAGGTGCTATTGTTCATACAGGGGAATTTAAATTTGATCAATCTGCTAAAGGGAAATATAAACCTGATTTAGCAAAAATGGCGCAAATTGGTGAAGATGGAGTATTCATCTTACTTTCTGAATCAACAGAAGCAGAACGACCAGGATATACAACAAGTGAAACGGTCATTGAAGAGAAGTTGGCAAAATACTTCTACTCAGCACCTGCACGGATTATTGTTGCGGTTTACGCTTCTAATTTTATTCGTATTCAACAAGTCTTTAACCAAGCACAAGAATCGAATCGAAAAATAGCAGTGATTGGAAAAAGTTTAGAAAAAGTAATCGATATAGGCGTAAAGCTTGGTTATTTAACAATCGATGAATCAACGCTTATTCCAGTAAACGAAATTCAAAAATATAATGATGAAGAACTAATTATTATTATAACGAGTAACCAAGGTGAACCTTTAGAAGCGTTAGATAAAATTGTTCGAAAACAACATCGTGATATTCGCATTAAAGAAACAGATACAGTTTTAATTACATTCACACCTTCACCGGGTATGGAAATTCAAATGGCAAGTGCAATGAATAATCTTGCTAAATTGGGTGCTACAGTTTTAACATCTGATAAAAAAGTTCACGTATCAGGGCACGGTAGCCAAGAAGATTTAAAAATGATGCTTAATCTAATGAAACCAAAATACTTTATCCCGATCCAAGGTGAGTACAGAATGTTAATTGCCCATTCAAAATTGGCTCAAGCAACGGGATTACAAAAATCTCAAATTTTTATTGCCGATAAAGGTGATATTGTCGAATACAAAAATGGCAAGATGCGAATGAGTGGCCGTGTGCAAGCAGGTAATGTTCTCATTGATGGAATTGGTGTAGGGGATGTAGGAAACATTGTACTACGTGACCGAAAATTACTTTCTCAAGATGGGATATTTATTGTTGTTGTAACCTTAAACAGAGCTCAAAAGAAAATTGCATCTGGCCCAGAAATTTTATCTCGCGGATTTGTTTATGTACGTGAGTCAGAAGAATTAATACTCGAAGCAACTGACCTCGCACGTGGTGTTATTGAAAAGTATGTAGATAAAGATACATTTGAATGGACAAACATTAAACAAGAAATCCGTGATACGTTGAACGCTTACCTATTCCAAAAAACAAAGCGCCGCCCAATGATTATCCCAATAATTATGGAATATTAAGCACATAAGTTCTAAATTAGGTTGTCCGACAAAAAAATAGTTTATATCTTTGAAGGATTAATTGTCATCAACCGAGAAGGATTTTCTTAGCCGAATTACCGGTCAAGGAAATCCTTTTTTTCTCTAAAATAGTTGATAGTTTAATTGGTAAAAGAAAAGCAGGTGAACAATGTGGCAGAAAAGAAACCAAGTACAAAAGCAAAAACAGGACTACATCCGTTAGCTTATGAAATCATTGGACTTTTATTAATTGCATTTGCAATTATCGTATTTTTTGAATATGGGATTGTTGGTCGAACAATTCAGACAATCTCAATGTTTCTATTTGGTAACCTTTACATTGCCGTTCCATTTTTTGCAGTATTAACTGCAGTATTGTTAATGGTTCAAAGAAAAGGGATTTCTTTTAAGGACAGAGTTGTACAAGGATCGTTATTAATCGTCCTAAGCTTATCCATATTTGGTCATAGTGTGTTATTTGAAGAATTATATAAAAGCAATAAATTACTGACAGATTCAGTTTTGCGAGAGACATGGCGTCTACTTATTGAGATGGAAGGTATTGAAAATCGTAGTAGTGCATTAGGTGGAGGAATGATTGGTGCACTATTTTTTAGTATGTTTCATATTTTATTTGATTCTGCAGGTGCTAAAATTGCCGCATGGTTTATATTATTTATAGGTATCATATTAATTACTGGAAAAGCACTTGTTCCGATATTGGTGGAAAAAGCACCGAAAATCAAAAAAAGTTTCCCAAAGAGAAGAAGAAGTAAAAAATCTGTTGTAAAAGATGAAAAACCGAAGCGACGGAGGAGGGCAAAAGACAAACCCATAGCTGATGAGATAGCTGCCACAACAGAAGAAAAAGTGCCGATTAACCAACCTTCGCATCACTTAGATTACTTTGAAGAAGAGGTACAACCTGAGGAACCGATTATTCAAGCATTTAAACGAAATATCCCAGACGAAAAACCTAAAGAAAAGAAAGCAAAGCAAGAAGAAGTTTTAGATGAGCAGGAAAAAGAAAAATTCAATAAATCTATTCAACAAGCAGTTGAGGTAAATGTTGAAAACATAAATTACCGATTACCATCGATGAACTTGTTAGAGCTTCCTCCTTCATATGATCAAAGTGGTGAATATTCAATCATCCAAACGAATGCGAAAAAGCTTGAACAGACCTTTTATAGTTTTGGTGTGAAAGCAAGGGTCACTCAAGTTCACTTAGGTCCGGCAGTAACAAAATATGAAGTTATGCCGGATATCGGCGTGAAAGTTAGTAAAATTGTAAGTCTTCAGGATGATTTAGCTTTAGCTCTTGCTGCGAAGGATATTCGAATGGAGGCACCTATTCCTGGGAAATCAGCTATAGGCATCGAAGTACCAAATAGCGAGATTGCGATGGTTACGTTAAGGGAAGTATTAGAGGCGAAAGAAAATAACAAGCCAAAATCAAAATTATTAATTGGCTTTGGTCGAGATATTACAGGGCAAGCAATATTAGCAGAGCTTGATAAAATGCCGCATTTACTTGTAGCTGGTTCTACAGGAAGCGGTAAAAGTGTATGTATTAATGGTATTATCTTATCCATTCTTATGCGCGCGGCTCCACATGAAGTAAAAATGATGTTAATCGATCCGAAAATGGTTGAATTAAATGTGTACAACGGTATTCCACATTTGCTTGCACCTGTAGTTACAGATGCAAGAAAAGCCTCACAAGCACTACAAAAAGTAGTATCAGAAATGGAACGCAGATATGATTTATTTTCTCACACTGGAACTCGAAATATAAAAGGCTACAACGACCATATTGAACAGTTTAATAGGGACCAAAATGAAAAACATCCAAAGTTACCATATATTGTCGTTATTATCGACGAGTTAGCAGATTTAATGATGGTTGCGTCCCATGATGTAGAAGATTCTATTACACGTCTTGCTCAAATGGCACGTGCAGCTGGTATCCATTTGATTATTGCAACCCAAAGACCTTCTGTAGACGTGATAACTGGAGTTATTAAAGCAAACATTCCTTCCCGTATCGCTTTTGCAGTATCATCTGCCGTTGATTCGCGCACAATATTAGATATGGGTGGTGCTGAACGATTACTAGGAAGAGGTGATATGCTATTTTTACCATCTGGATCATCTAAACCAACCCGTGTTCAAGGTTCCTTTGTATCAGATGCAGAAGTAGAAGCTGTAGTTGACTTTGTCATTGAACAACAAAAAGCTCAGTATGATGAAACAATGATTCCAACAGACGAACCAGAAAAATCCTTTGAGGACGAAACAGATGAATTATATGACGAAGCAGTTCAACTTGTCGTTGAAATGCAGACCGCATCCGTCTCCATGTTACAGCGACGTTTTAGAATTGGCTATTCTAGAGCAGCTCGTATTGTCGATCAGATGGAAATGCGAGGAGTTGTTGGTCCGCCAGATGGTAGTAGACCTAGACAAGTTCTCATTAATAAAGCAATTGTGGAAAATGGATAAATCTTTATTATATCATATTACTACCAAATAATGATAATAATCTACTTTTATTGAAGAATAATTATATGCAAATCTATTTTCTTTAATGAATAAAAATGGTATAGTATGAACGATTAGTAGGAATGTTCAACATCAGATGTCTGATCTTTTGTTGTGGTGGTGAGATAAAATGTCAATAAAAGCAGACCATCGTCATTTATACCTTCAAGTAATCGACCGGTTAAAATCGGATATTGAAAAAGGAGTCTACAAAGAGAATGAAAAACTCCCTTCCGAATTTGAACTATCGAAAGAACTTGGGGTAAGTCGAGCAACATTACGTGAAGCACTAAGACTATTAGAAGAGGAAAATGTCATCGTTCGCCGTCATGGAGTTGGAACATTCGTAAACCCAAAACCTGTCTTTACTTCGGGTATTGAACAATTATCGAGTATTTCATCCATGATTGAAAAAGCAGGTATGACACCTGGTACAATTTTTCTTGAGGCAACTGAAGATTCTCCAACTGAAAATGATTTAGAACGCTTTGGTAGTGACGTAAATGACAAGGTAATAACAATCGAACGAGTGAGAACAGCTAATAACGAACCTGTTGTCTATTGTGTGGATAAGGTATTAGCTAAATATCTTCCAGACGATTTCGTTCAAAAGAAAGAAGTATCCATTTTCTCATCGCTTGAGCAATCTGGTGACATTCATGTTGCATACGCTGTGACGTACATTGATCCAGTTGGTTACCATGAACAAGTATCACCTATATTAAATTGCGGTCGAGAAACAGCATTACTTGTATTAAAACAACTACATTATGATGATAATGATTGTGTTGTTCTTTACTCTAAGAACTATTTTAGGGCTGATAAATTCAGCTTCCATGTAATTCGAAAACGCGTTTAGAACAAGTTTCAAAAATTCCTGCTAATTACTGAATCTAAAATCTTGGGGGGTAAACAAATGAAAAAACGTAAATTTGCTTTTGCGCTATCAGGTTTATTAGCACTTGGTACAATCCTTGGTGCTTGTGGCTCAAAAGATGAAACAGAAGAAAAGGATACGAATACAGGTACTGAAGAAACTGCCGATAACTTCTCTGTTGCAATGGTAACGGATACAGGTGGGGTAGATGACAGATCATTCAACCAATCAACTTGGGAAGGTATCCAAGCATTTGGTGAAGAAAATGGCCTTGAAAAAGGTGATGGTGGTATAGATTATTTAGAGTCTAAATCAGAATCTGATTATGTTACAAACTTAAATAACTTAATTCGCCGTGATTTCGATTTAATCTTTGCAGTAGGTTATGCTTTACATGATGCGGTTGATGAAATTGCTGGTCAAAAACCAGAAGCACAAATTGCTATTATTGACGAGGTTGTTGATGGTAGAGATAATGTAGCATCCATTATGTTCCGTGCAAATGAAGCATCTTACTTAGCAGGTGTAGCAGCAGCTCTTGAAACGAAATCAAACAAAATTGGTTTCATTGGTGGTATGCAAGGTGCAATCATTGGTGGTTTCCAAGCTGGTTTTGAAGCTGGTGTAGCAGCTATTAATCCTGACATTAAAGTAGATGTAGAATATGCAGAGTCTTTCACAGATGCAGCAAAAGGTCAACAAATTGCAAAAAGAATGTATGATTCTGGTGTAGATATTATCTTCCATGCAGCTGGTGGAGTTGGTAATGGTCTTTTCACAGAAGCGAAAGAACGTAAACAAAAAGATCCAAATGCTAATGTATGGGCAATCGGTGTAGACCGTGACCAATATGACGAAGGAAAAGTTAACGATGACACAAACATCGTATTAACATCTGTATTAAAACGCGTTGACGTTGCAGCTCAAGAAGTTGCAAAATTAGCTCAAGAAGGAAACTTCCCTGGTGGAGAAACAATCACTTATGGATTAAAAGACCAAGGTGTAGACTTAGCTGATTCTCGCGGTGCTATTACAGAAGAAAACTTAGCAAAAATTGAAGAATATAAACAACAAATCATCGATGGAACAGTTGTAGTTCCAGAACAACCTGAGAAGTAAGAAGGTTTCATGAAGGCTAGCCCTGCTAGTCTTCATGTTATTTTTAAATGTTTAGAATCAAGTAATCGTTAACAGATGAAAGGTTTTAAAATTACATAAATTTACTAACATGTTTGAAACCTTTCTTGTGTTAATATACAAGTCTACTAGTCTAAAAAATATAAGTGTCCAAGGGAGTGAACACATTGGAATATGTGATTGAAATGCTTGGAATCCGTAAACAATTTGGGGATTTTGTAGCAAATGATAATATCACCCTTCAACTTAAAAAAGGCGAGATTCATGCACTACTTGGAGAAAATGGTGCGGGAAAATCAACGTTGATGAATGTGCTCTTTGGGTTATACCAACCGGAAGCTGGAACGATACGTGTTTCACGGTAAGGAAGTTAAAATAACTGACCCAAATGTTGCAAATAAACTTGGAATTGGTATGGTACATCAACACTTTATGCTAGTTGAAAATTTCACGGTGACGGAAAACATTATTCTAGGTGCGGAGCCAACAAAAATGGCGACGATTAATATTAAAGATGCATCAAAAAAAGTACAACAATTATCTGAAAAATACGGGCTGAACGTAGATGCCCATGCAAAAATTGAGGATATTTCTGTTGGGATGCAACAACGTGTAGAAATTTTGAAAACGCTTTATCGGGGAGCGGATATACTAATTTTCGATGAACCAACTGCATCGTTAACTCCTCAAGAAATCTCAGAATTAATTCAAATAATGAAACGTCTAATTGAAGAAGGTAAATCCATTATTCTAATTACACATAAATTAAAAGAAATCATGGAAGTTTCCGATCGTGTAACGGTAATTCGTAAAGGGAAAGGTATTGGAACTGTTACAACAGCAGAAACAAACCCAACTCAACTAGCGGAATTAATGGTAGGACGTCAAGTAGTATTTAAAACTGAGAAAAAAGAGGCGCATCCAAAAGATGTTGTCTTACAAATCGACTCGTTAGTTGTGGCAGATAACCGTGGGATTGATAAAGTCAAAGGTTTAAATCTTTCCGTGCGTGCAGGAGAAATTGTAGGGATTGCAGGAATAGACGGAAACGGGCAATCTGAACTAATTGAAGCAATAACTGGTCTTAGAAAAGTAAAAGAAGGAAAAATCACTTTAAACGGTCAAGATATTACTGGTTTAAAACCACGTAAAATTACTGAATCAGGTCTCGGTCATATTCCGCAAGACCGTCATAAACATGGACTTGTATTAGATTTTACTATCGGACATAACATTGCTTTACAAACATATTATCAAGCCCCAATTTCAAAAGCTGGTGTAATCGATTACAAAAAGGTGAACGAGATTGCACGTAAGGTGATTGAAGAATATGATGTTCGTTCAGGAAATGGTGAAGCATCAATTGCAAGATCTCTTTCTGGAGGGAACCAACAAAAAGCAATTATCGGGCGCGAAATTAGTAGAAATCCAGATTTACTAATAGCGGCACTGCCTACACGCGGACTAGATGTTGGTGCTATAGAATTTATTCATAGACGTCTAATAGAACAACGAGATAACGGAAAAGCAGTCCTACTCATCTCCTTTGAACTTGATGAAGTAATGAATGTTTCTGATCGAATCGCTGTTATTTATGATGGTTCGATAATTGATACGGTGTTACCACATGAAACAAGCGAACAAGAATTAGGTTTATTAATGGCAGGTCAATCGCTACAAGAAAACCAAAATAAAGTAGGTGGCGAAAATGAATAAACGACTTATCAATATTCTTGTTCCACTGATTTCGATTGTACTTGGTCTAGTTATTGGTGCAATTGTAATGGCTGTAAGTGGCTTTAATCCTGTTGATGGATATATGGCATTGTGGAACGGAATCTTTATGGATACTTATACACTGGGTGAAACAGTCCGCCAAATTACCCCTTATGTGTTCTCAGGTTTAGCTGTTGCCTTTGCTTTCAGAACTGGACTATTTAACATCGGTGTTGAAGGTCAACTTATTATGGGATGGTTGGCTGCCGCCTATGTGGGTCAGGCGTTTGAACTTCCTGCAATTATTCACGTTCCTTTAGCATTAATAGCAGCTGCTGTTGCTGGTGCACTTTGGGCTTTTATTCCTGGTTTATTAAAAGCAAAATTACAAGTACACGAAGTTATCGTTACAATCATGTTGAACTATACTGCTTTACATGTAGCAAATGCATTTATTGAAATGATTTCTGGTGGGGGAGAACGGACAGATAAAATTCATGAATCCGCTTCGTTACGTTCTGAGTTCTTTGAATCGATAACAGATTACTCTCGTATGCACTGGGGATTCGTACTTGCACTCATTGCAGTAATGGTTATGTGGTTTATTTTAGAAAAAACAACGCGTGGATATGAGTTGAAAGCTGTTGGATTTAATAAACATGCATCACAATATGCAGGGATGAATGTAAGTAAAAATATTATTCTTGCAATGGTTATTTCAGGTGCCTTTGCCGGTCTAGGTGGAGCGATGGAGGCATTAGGAACATTTGAAAATATGACAAAACTACATGCTAGTACTGGTATTGGTTTTGATGGAATTGCGGTTGCATTACTTGGGGCAAACCAACCATTTGGAGTACTTCTAGGAGCAATCCTTTTCGGCTCTCTTAAATATGGTGGATTAAATATGCCAAGTGAAGCTGGGGTACCAACAGAAATCGTTTCAATTGTCATTGCTTTAATTATTTTCTTCGTAGCATCAGGCTATGTAATTCGAGTGGCGCTTGAACGTTTCGGTAAAAGAAAGGAGGTAAAATAACATGAGCTTTTTAGAAGTGTTATATTTTATCATTCCTTCTGCAATATTCTATGCAGCGCCATTAATTATGACGGCAATTGGTGGGGTATTTACAGAACGATCTGGTGTTGTGAACATCGGTCTTGAAGGTATTATGATTGTTGGTGCAGCAAGTAGTATTATGTTTAACCTTACATTTGCAGACCAATTTGGCGATGCGACACCTTGGATTGGTTTAATTGTAGCCATGTTATTTGGAATTATTTTATCCGCAATTTTAGCTGTTGCTGCCGTTTCATTACGAGCAGATCAAACAGTATCTGGTGTTGCTTTAAATATGTTAGGTTTAGCAGTAGCAGTATTTACTGTTAAAATGGTTTATGACAAAGGTCAAACAGATTCAATTACAGAACGTTTCTCACGTTTTGACATTCCACTTTTAAGTGACATTCCAATTATTGGTAGAATGTTTTTCGTAGACGTTTATGCAACATCTATTTTAGCAATAGCAGTTGCACTTATTGCTTGGTTTATCATTACTAAAACTCCATTTGGTTTAAGATTACGTGCAGTAGGTGAACATCCAATGGCTGCTGATACAATGGGCGTAAATGTTACAAAGATGAGATATATTGCCGTACTGATCTCTGGAGCTTTGGGTGGAATAGGTGGAGCAATCTATGCACAAGCCATTGCAGGAAACTTTGGTGCATCAACAATTAGTGGTCAAGGTTTCATGGCAATTGCTGCAATGATTTTCGGTAAATGGTCTCCAATTGGGGCTCTAGGCGCTGCACTTTTCTTTGGCTTTGCACAAGCTTTAAGTGTTGTTGGTTCTTCTATTCCATATGTTCAAGATGTACCGGATGTTTTTTTACACATCTTACCGTATGTATTAACGATTTTAGCTTTAGCTGGGTTTATTGGAAAAGCTAACGCGCCAAAAGCAAGTGGTGTCCCTTATATAAAAGGAAAAAGATAATTTCTCTAAAAAGATCGCCTTTCACAAATGTGGAGGTGGTCTTTTTTATTGTGGATGAATTAAACAACTATTGTAGGGCAAAATACATGTTAAATTATTAGATTTTTCATTTTGTGAAAAACAAATTGGATTATTTTTGCATAAACACCAATTCTACATGTATAGTAATGATAGTTACTTCTAAAGATTGATGTCAGGAGGAATTTTTTTGTTTTTAACGACAAAGATAGCTGAAGGTGTAAATCTTCATATAAGACAGACTACTCAATTCAAGACTGTGAATTTTTCAATAAAATGGAGAGCTCCATTAACAGAAGAAAAAGCAGCAGAACGCGCAGTATTGTCAAACGTACTACACCATAGTAATGGTAAATATAAAAAATCAGCGCAGTTTCGCAGTTATTTAGATGATTTGTTTGGAACTGTTTTGTATTTTGATGCTTCAAAACGTGGAAACGAACATACGGTATTATTAAATATCGAAACAGTAAACGATCAATATTTGGCTAAAAATAACGTATTAAATGACGTTTTGGACTTATTAAAAACGGTTGTTTTCGAACCAAATTTTGAAAATGGACAATTTGTATCTAGCATTGTTGAACGTGAAAAAGAAATGATTATTCAACGTATTCAATCAATTTTCGATGATAAAACACGTTATGCCCAAACTCGATTGACACAAATTATCCGTCCAAATCATCCTGCTTCAATTTCAGCAAATGGAACAATTGATACGGTAAAACAAGTCACACCTCAATCGTTAACGGAATGTTATAATTCCATGATTAATGAAGACCAAGTTGATATATACGTTGTAGGAGATATCGATGTAGAAGAAGTACAAAAAAAATTAATTCAAGTGTTACAGTTTAAAGACCGCACACCAAAAAAACTTGAGAAACAAAACCAAGTCTCAAAACCAGAACAAGAATATACAAAAGAACAACAAGATATGAAACAAGGAAAACTTCATATCGGTTTGAGCACCCCTGTATTATTTGGTGATGAAGATTTCCCGAAAATGCAAATATTTAATGGTGTCTTTGGCGGCTATGCCCATTCAAAATTGTTTATGAATGTTCGAGAGCGTGAAAGTTTAGCTTATTACGCTTCAAGTTCGTATTCATCCCACTATGGCTTAATTTATGTTGTATCTGGTATTGAGCCAGCGAAAGAAAAGAAAGCAACGGATGTTATCTTTGAACAACTGGATGCTATTAAAAATGGAGAAATTTCAGATTTGGAATTAAATCAAACGAAAGCCATGCTAACTAACCAACTAAAAGAGGCCCTTGATTTAGCAAGGGGACAAATTGATATATATGATCAATATAAAGATTTAGGGGAAACATTCTCAATAGACCTTTGGAAAGAACGTTGGGCAAATGTAACGAAGGAAGATGTGCAAGAAATGGCTTCTCAAATAGAGTTAGAAGCGATTTATTTCTTATCTGGGAAGGAGGCTTAAGCCGTGAAAACGATTGAATTTAAACAATTAGATGAAACGTTATATTATAAAAAATTATCGAACGGATTAGATGTATACATTTTACCGAAAAAAGGATTTTCAAAAACATTTGTTACCTTTACTACAAAATATGGTTCGATTGATCGTACCTTTGTGCCTATTGGTGAAAGTGAAGCAATTACAGTACCAGATGGAATTGCCCACTTTTTAGAGCATAAAATGTTTGAGAAGGAAGATGGAGACGTTTTCCAACAATTTAGTGAAGCTGGTGCATCGGCAAACGCCTTTACTTCATTTACCCGTACTGCATACCTATTTTCTGCAACAGACCAAATATATAAGAGTACGGAAACACTTTTAAATTTTGTCCAGGAACCTTATTTTACTGAAGAAACAGTAAATAAAGAAAAAGGAATTATCGGTCAAGAAATTACAATGTACGACGATCAACCGGATTGGCGTCTTTATTTCGGTGCAATCGAAAATATGTACCATACACATCCTGTAAAAATTGATATTGCAGGAACAATTGAATCCATTGATAAAATTACAGCAGAGCATTTATATACTTGCTATAACACGTTCTACCATCCATCAAATATGTTATTATTTGTTGTCGGTGCAATTGATCCTACTGAAATGATGGCATTTATTGAAGAAAATCAAAATAAAAAAGAATTCCCTGAACCAACACCTATTGAACGTCACTTTGAAGAAGAACCAGTTGAAGTTGCTGTAAAAGAACGGGAACTTAAAATGGATGTTCAAAAACCAAAAGTTTATGTGGGTTTAAAGGCAAAGGATACGAATTTAAGTGGAGAGGAAATGTTAAAACACGAACTCTCTGTCCAAATAGCACTAGAATGCCTCTTTGGTCGAGCATCTGATTTCTATACAGAAGTATATGAAAACGGATTGATTGATGAATCATTTGCCTATGATTTCTCTTTAGAAAAAGGGTATGGTTTTGCTTTAATTGGTTCTGATTCAACGAGTCCAGATGAATTGGCACAACGCATAAAAGAAGAAATTAATAATGCAGAACAGTTATTATCGCAAGAAGCTATAGAAAGAGTAAAACGTAAAAAAATTGGTTATTTCTTAAGAGCCTTAAATTCGATGGAATTCATAGCAAACCAATTTACACGATATAAATTTAACGACATGAACTTGTTTGATGCAGTTCCTGTAATTGAAACAATCACTGTAGATGACGTTATAAATGCATTTAAAACAATCCAGGGCGAATCGCAACAAACATTATTTAAAATCTTACCTACAAGTGAGAAAGAAGCTTAAATGAAGAAATTTGCCCTTGTAATGGGTGCTTCTGGTGCAATAGGTAGTGCAATAGTTAAGCGACTAGCAGATAGAGGTTGGTCGCTCTATTTGCATTTTAACTACAACCAATCAAAGGTAAATGAATTGCAAATAGAGTTGTCTGCAAAATATAAAGAGCAAGAGTTTTTAATTGTTCAAGCAGATTTTTCTTTAGAAAACGCGGCAGAACAACTTGCTGTTCAACTTTATTCATTACAAGCCGTTGTGTTTGCAGGGGGCCATGCTTATTATGGTCTAATTGAAGATACTCCCGTGAAAGAAATGGATAAATTATGGAAAGTACATGTTCAAAACCCAATGCGTTTACTTGCGTTAGTCTCAAGTAAACTTCGAGCAAACGAGGTAAGCTATGTGCTATTCATTGGCTCTATTTGGGGTGAAACAGGTGCTGCTTATGAGACAGTTTATAGTGCTGTAAAAGGTGCTCAACATGCATTCGTAAAATCCTATGCAAAAGAAGTCGCCTATAATCATATACTGGTTAATGCAATAGCCCCTGGATTAATTGAAACAAAGATGAACGAACATCTATCAAGTGACGAACAACTTCAACTTCAAAACGATATTCCATTAGGTAGGGCTGGAAGTATTGAAGATGTTGCAAATTTAGTTGCTTTCTATTTAAGTGGTGAAGCAAATTATATAACGGGACAAATTATTCGAATTAACGGTGGATGGTACATATAATCTCGGAAGCTGCACATAATAAAGTGCAAAGGAGGAGATTACAATGTTATTAGAAAACTGGGAAAAATGGACATCATTCTTAGGTCAACAAGTTGAAGAAGCAAAAGAACACGGAATGAGTAAAAAAGTGATTGAAAAAACAGCTGTTCAAATTGGTGACTATTTAGCTAAAAATGTTGATCCAAAAAACGAACAAGAGCGTGTACTTTCCGATTTATGGGGAGTTGCGGATAGCGAAGAAAAACATGCGCTTGCAAACTGTGTTATAAAACTTGTACAAAAAAATCGCGTACAATAATACACAGATTTCGTGGGGCGTCCCTACTATTGCCAACTAGCAATGGGTAAGGACGCTTATCACGAATATTACTCTGGGAGGCTTGTCCTCCTTTTTCTTCTATCCTTCTTTAGTGGTAAATTTAGTTATTCATCATTTTTCGACAAAAACATTTCCTTTTTCTCTTTTTTTTACCGGTATTTTAGAGTTTGTAATAAATTTTTATAAAATGGAAGAAAATCGCATGTTTCTAACTTTTCAATACATATAAAATCCGCTATGATGAAACTTATAAAAGAAATAATCGTTTCGTTTAATGGAGGGCGGTTTCATGGGTGAATGGTATTTTGAATATGAGATTCAAGTAAATCGTCCAGGTTTATTAGGTGATATAGCCTCCTTACTCGGTATGTTACGAGTAAATATTGTTTCAATTAATGGTATTGATGAAGGACGCCGTGGAATGCTATTAAAAGCAGAGAAGCAAGAATCCATCGAGCGTTTCATGTCAATCGTTTCAACCATGGAAAATATACATGTAACCAAATTCCGTGTACCAAAAGTTCGGGATCGTCTAGCTGTAAGGCATGGTCGCTATATTACACGGGATGCAGACGAGAAAAATACATTCCGATTTGTCCGTGATGAACTAGGAATACTTGTTGATTTCATGGCAGAATTATTTAAAAAAGAAGGCAATAAATTAATTGGTATCCGTGGCATGCCTCGTGTAGGTAAAACAGAATCCGTTGTTGCTGCAAGTGTATGTGCCAATAAAAAATGGATTTTTCTTTCCTCAACAATGATTAAACAAACAGTTCGCAATCAGTTACTTGGTGATGAATTTAATCATAATAATCTTTTTATACTAGATGGTGCAGTAACACGAAGAACATCAGACGAACGACACCAACAACTAGTTAGAGAAATTATGCGGTTACCAGCTACAAAAGTAGTAGAGCATCCAGATTTGTTTGTTCAACATTCAGAATATAAAATTGAAGATTTCGATTACATTATTGAGCTGCGTCACCATCCAGACGAAGTGATTACGTATGAGATAATTGAAAAAAATGAGATGATGTCACAGAATGACCAATTTGGTGGTTTTGGTGGATTTAATTTTTAGTAATTTAGAAAAAGTAGGTGTTATTGTTGACAGAACTCGGTACTCGCCTTAAAGAAGCGAGGTTATCAAAAGGATATAGTTTGGATGACTTACAAGATATTACGAAAATTCAAAAACGATATCTTGTAGGGATAGAAGAAGGAAATTATTCAATTATGCCTGGGTCGTTTTACGTTCGGGCGTTTATTAAACAATATGCAGAGGCTGTAGGGTTAGACGCAGATGAAATCTTAGAAGAATTTAAAAAGGAGCTTCCAAATCAACCAACAGAAGAGGTTGCTCAATCGATTTCACAAAGTCCTACCCGCAGAAAGCTTAATACAAGATCAACAAATCGTTTATTAGAAACAATGCCAAAGATTATCGTTGCTCTGTTTATTGTTGTGATTATACTGGCCATTTGGTTTTTAAATCAGCAAAAAGTTTCAAATACGCCAGATGATTTAGAAGATGACGTTTCCGAGGTGGAATATGATAAATCGCCTACTCCAGTAAAACCTGTTGAAGATGAAGCAACAACAGACGAGGAAGATACAGAAGCACCAGTTGAAGAAGATGTAGAAGAAGAACCTGTTGTCACTCAAACAATTACAGCTGGTGAGGTAAGTGGCGAAACAACTAACTATACTTTATCTGGAACGGATACGATGAATATTCGAATTGAAGTATCTGGAGAAACATGGGTAGGAATCCGCAACGCTAATGGTCAAGAGCAAGTGGATGATCGAGTTTATAACGCAGGTGAAGTAGTAAATCATGATTCAACTACAAACGCCTATGCTCGTATAAGACTTGGCAATTCAAAAAATGCAAAAGTTTTTGTAAATGACGAACAAGTTCAACTCGTTCAGGATATAACTACACAAAATATTATCATTACATTACAACAAGAACAGTAGTCATCTCCTAAGATGGCTATTTTCTTTCGAATGAAAGGTGTTTAAAATGAATTTACCGAATAAGATTACAATCTCTAGAATATGTTTAATACCATTATTTGTGATTGTAATACTATTTGATTTTGGTTGGGGAACAATGAAGTTATTTGGAGCAGAAATGCCTGTCAATCACTTTGTTGCGGCGATGATCTTTATCATTGCCTCAACAACAGATTGGGTAGATGGCTATTATGCGCGGAAATACAATCTAGTTACTACTTTAGGGAAATTTCTTGATCCATTAGCAGATAAATTACTTGTAAGTGCTGCATTTATTGTACTTGTTGAATTAGGGATGGCGCCATCCTGGATAATCATTATCATTTTAAGTAGAGAATTTGCCGTTACTGGTTTACGTGCAATATTAGCTGGCGAAGGAGAAATTGTTGCAGCAAGTCAATTAGGAAAAATAAAAACATGGGCACAAATTGTCGCAATTTCCGCATTATTATTACACAATATTATTTTCGAATTATTTAACATTCCATTTGATATGATTGCGCTTTATGTTGCATTAATTTTTACAATCTGGTCTGGTTGGGAATATTTCTATTTAAACCGTCGTGTGTTTGTCAACTCAAAATAAGTGAGGTTAGAAAATGAATGCTGAAATTATAGCGGTTGGCTCAGAGTTATTATTAGGACAAATTACCAATACCAATGCGAAGTTTATCTCGAATCAATTATCTGAATTAGGGATAAACGTTTACTATCATACGGTTGTTGGTGATAATGCCCAAAGGTTGAAGTCTGCAATTCAAATGGCTGAATCACGAGCGGATTTAATCATTTTTTCAGGTGGGCTTGGACCAACAAAAGATGATTTAACTAAAGAAACCATTGCAAGTCATTTAGGATTACCTTTAACATTCGATGATACGGCATTGTCATATATCGAAGAGTTTTTCGCAAAAATAGGAAAACCAATGACCGAAAATAATCGTAAACAAGCTCTTATACTTGATGGAAGTGAAGTGTTAGCGAACCATCATGGAATGGCACCAGGTATGTTACTAGAAAAAAATAAACATACATATATCTTATTACCTGGTCCTCCGAAAGAACTTGAACCAATGTTTCAATACGAAGCAAAACCTAAACTTATTGCTAGACTTAATACAGAAAGTGTCATCATCTCCCATGTGTTACGATTTTATGGAATCGGTGAGGCAGAATTAGAACATACAATACAACATATTTTAGATAGTCAAACAAACCCGACGATAGCGCCCCTTGCTTCTGATGGTGAAGTAACTTTAAGAATTACAGCAAAATCAAACAATGAGCAGGTTGCATGGGATTTAATTAAATCCAAAGAAGCTGAGATTTTATCGATTGTAGGGGAATTTCATTACGGCAATAACGATGACTCATTAGCATCGAAACTAGTCGAAATGCTCTTACATAATAAACTGACAATTTCAGCTGCAGAAAGTTTAACAGCAGGTTTATTCCAATCCGAACTAGCTGAAATTTCTGGTGTGAGTGGCACTCTAGTAGGTGGCGTTGTAACGTACACTGAAGATGCAAAAATAAATCAACTTGGTATCGAGAAAACTTTGTTAGATCAATATGGAGTAGTAAGTCAGCAATGTGCAGCAGAAATGGCAGTAAAGGTACGAGAAAAGTTCGGCACAGATATTGGTGTTGGTTTAACTGGTGCTGCTGGACCCGAACCTCATGATGGTCAACCTGCCGGAACGATTTGGATTGGCTTTAGCATTAAAGGATTTGAACCTATTACACGCCAATTAAAACTATCAGGAATGCGCAATACAAACCGATTAAGAGCTGTAAAATTAGCATTCAGTTATTTAATGCGCCTGTTAGCTGAAAAAGGTTACGAAAAAAAATAACGGGTATACGTCACACGAGCAACCTAATCTTATTGGCTTACAAAAGCTATAAGGGTCTGGTTGCTTGTGCTTTTTAAATCCTGATGAAGGATAGAATTCCAGAATATAATATTCATTATTAATGTTTAACTTTCAAAATTTGAGTTATAATAAATAGCTCGAATTTTTATTTTGGCTAAAAAACGAAAATATGTTCGCTTTTTTCTTGAAACTTGTCTCAAAAAGAAGTATAGTAGAGACATAAGAAAAAGAGAGAGAAATACACGTGTTCTATAAGGAGGAAATCTTTTTGAGTGATCGTAAAGCTGCCTTAGATATGGCGTTAAAACAAATTGAAAAACAATTCGGTAAAGGTTCCATTATGAAACTTGGAGAGCAATCTGACCGCCAAATTTCAACAACATCAAGTGGTTCGTTAGCGCTTGATGCTGCACTAGGCGTAGGTGGCTATCCACGTGGTCGTATAATTGAAATTTATGGACCAGAGTCATCTGGTAAAACAACTGTTGCTCTACATGCAATTGCAGAGGTTCAAGCAAAGGGTGGTCAAGCTGCCTTTATCGATGCTGAACATGCTCTTGATCCTGTCTATGCTCAAAAATTAGGCGTTAACATTGATGAACTTTTACTTTCTCAACCAGATACAGGTGAGCAAGCATTAGAAATCGCCGAAGCCCTTGTTCGAAGTGGTGCAATTGATATTATTGTAATTGACTCAGTTGCTGCCCTTGTACCAAAAGCTGAAATTGAAGGCGAGATGGGTGACTCTCATATGGGATTACAAGCTCGTTTAATGTCACAAGCGCTTCGTAAATTATCAGGTATTATTAATAAATCAAATACTCTAGCAATCTTTATTAACCAAGTCCGTGAAAAAATTGGTGTCATGTTTGGAAACCCTGAAACAACAACTGGTGGTCGTGCATTAAAATTCTACGCTTCTATCCGTCTTGAAGTTCGCCGTGCCGAAACAATTAAGCAAGGTACTGAAATGGTGGGGAACAAAACAAAAATTAAAGTTGTAAAAAATAAAGTTGCACCACCATTCCGTACTGCAGAAGTTGATATTATGTTCGGTGAAGGGATTTCAAAAGAAGGAGAAATTGTTGACTTAGGTGCAGAACTAGATATTATCCAAAAAAGTGGTTCTTGGTATGCATATGGGGACGAACGAATTGGACAAGGTCGAGAAAATGCAAAGCAATTCCTAAAGGCAAATCCTGAAATTCGTGAGCAAATTTCTAATAAAATCCGTGAATCTTATGGTTTAGCTGCAGCATCATATACAATTGGTGCACATGATGAAGATGAAGAGATGGATGAAGAATTAGCATTATTGTTAGAAGAAGAATAATTACTATGCGTTTACTCTTAAAACAATTGTTTAAGGGTAGACGTTTTTTTATCTAATAAACCAGCTTCTGCTTAAGACTTTATAAGGGTAGACATTTAATTCACTAATTTATGGAAAAGTAAAAATAGTAAACAATATTGCCCTAAGGATTATCCATTTTTGAATAGTTTTCACAATATTTGCCTAAAATAATAAGAAATCAAAATAATGATTTAATAGGATAAAGAACATATAAAATATATGTATAAAAAACTTCTTAAGTAGTGGGAATCCTTGACATACCTAGTATGGAGCTATACAATAAAAGTTGTATAATTTCTAAATTGCGAAATGAAATAGGCAGTATGTTGAAAAATTAAATAAATATCAATGTATGAGCCGACTGAAAATGAAACGAATATAGCAAGAGGAGGTGTTCGAATGATGGATTTAATGATCTCCGCTTTGCTTGGACTCATCGTCGGTGCCGCTGTTATCTATTTCTATATGAAAAAAGTGAATGAATCAAAAGTAAATGGTGCGAAACACGCAAGCGAACTTATCATTGATGAAGCTAAGCGTGAGGCGGAAGCGCTTAAAAAAGAAGCACTACTTGAAGCAAAAGATGAAACTCACAAAATTCGAACTGAAGCAGAAAAAGACATCCGTGAACGCCGGGCAGAGCTTCAGAAACAAGAAAACCGGTTATTGCAAAGAGAAGAAAATCTTGATCGCAAGGATGATGCTCTGAATAAGAGAGAATCAGGCTTAGAGCGAAAAGAAGAGGCTCTAACTGAAAGACAACAGCATATTGAACAGATGGAAAGTAAAGTGGAAGAGCTAGTACGCGAACAAACGTTAGAGCTTGAACGAATTGCAGCCTTAACACGAGAAGCTGCGAAAGATATCATTTTAAAACAAGTTGAAAACGAACTTTCAACGGATATAGCTGTGATGACAAAAGAAGCTGAAACTCGTGCCAAAGAAGAATCTGACAAAAAGGCTCGTGAAATATTGTCGCTTGCACTACAACGTTTTGCAGCTGACCATGTTGCAGAAACGACTGTATCAGTTGTAAACTTACCGAATGACGAAATGAAAGGCCGTATTATTGGTCGTGAAGGTCGAAATATTCGAACACTTGAAACACTTACTGGAATCGATTTAATTATTGACGATACACCAGAAGCTGTTATACTATCAGGATTTGATCCAATACGTCGTGAAACTGCACGTTTAGCTCTTGAAAAATTAGTACAAGATGGCCGAATTCATCCAGCACGTATTGAGGAAATGGTTGAGAAATCACGCCGAGAAATGGACGAGCAAATCCGCGAAACAGGTGAACAAACAACTTTCGAAGTAGGAATTCACAATTTACACCCAGACTTAATGAAAATTTTAGGTCGTATGAAATATCGTACAAGCTATGGACAAAATGTATTAAAGCACTCCATTGAAGTAGCTCATTTATCTGGATTACTTGCAGCAGAGCTAGGGGAAGATGTAACATTAGCAAAACGTGCAGGATTACTCCATGATATTGGTAAGGCAATTGACCATGAAGTTGAAGGAAGTCACGTTGAAATTGGTGTAGAACTGGCTACGAAATATAAAGAACACCCAGTTGTCATTAATAGTATTGCCTCTCACCATGGTGACACTGAGCCAACATCCGTCATTGCAGTAATTGTTGCAGCTGCAGATGCACTATCAGCAGCTAGACCAGGAGCTCGTAGTGAAACGCTTGAAAATTATATTCGTCGTTTAGAAAAACTTGAAGAAATTTCTGAAAGTTATGATGGCGTAGAAAAATCATATGCTATTCAAGCTGGACGTGAAATCCGCATTATCGTACAGCCGGAAAAAGTGGATGATTTAGCCTCTCATCGTTTGGCAAGAGATATTCGAAAACGAATTGAAGAAGAACTTGACTATCCAGGCCATATAAAAGTAACCGTAATACGAGAAACTCGTGCGGTTGAATACGCGAAATAGTAGATTTTATAGGCCTTTATGAGATTATACAAACCCCCTTTTTGATGCATGTCAGAAAGGGGGTTTCTAATTGTTTCTCCATCTTGTTCTATTTTCTACCTCTTTACATTATGTATAGTGTAATAAATATATTGTACGGGGAGTGGGCTGATGGTTGATCTACATAGTCATTTATTATGGAGTGCAGATGATGGACCCGCAACAATGGAGCAGACGATAGAAATGTTAAAACAAGCTGTTTGTGAGGGGATTAGTGAAATCGTGGCAACATCCCATTTCCAACATCCGCTTTATTCAGTGGATTTTAATGAAGTATATCAAAAGGTAAATCTTATACAGTTAGAGCTGATTAAAAATAATATCCCCATCAAGATTCACCTAGGCCATGAAGTTAGATTATCAGACAACATTCTTAATTTATACAATCAACTCCACATACATACGTTAGCAAACTCCAAATACATGTTAATCGAGTTACCTTCCAATTCTGTTCCATATTTTACTCCCTTTATGCTTCAAAAATTAACATTTGCAGGGATTACACCAATAATTGCTCATCCGGAAAGAAATAGAGCAATCTATCAAAATCCTAGGTTATTAGAAGAGCTAATAAGGAATGGTGCGTATACCCAAATAACAGCAGGAAGTATTGCTGGACTTTTCGGGCGTAATATTCAAAAATTTTCCTTTAGTTTAATAAAGGCAAATCTCATTCATACTTATGGCTCTGATGCACACAACTTAACTACCAGACCATTTCTTTTTAAAGAGGGTTTAAGAATCTTACAGAAAAGAAAATTATCGAACTATGTAAATTTATTTCTAGAAAATAATGAATGTGTCATTATGAACGAACCTCTAACTGTCCTAGAACCAAAGAGTATTAAAAAAAATAGATGGTTTTTACAATAAATTATGTAGATATCATAATTATGTTAATTTGAAGCACAATAAGTCAATAATATGACGATAGGTGATAATAGGTGAATCAGCGAAAAGGGTTAGTCATGCGTGAAATTCGAATGGATGAAATGGCGCAATCCATTGATTTGTTAAATTATGTATTTCAAATGTCTATGTCAATAAAAAAAGACCGACGTTTCGTTAGTGAGAAAAGCAGACAGTTCCATGTTGGGCATGCTTTAGGATGGTTTGATGGAGATCAGCTCGTTTCACAAATTTTAAGTTTACCTTTCCAAGTGAATGTTTTCGGTGAGAGTTATGAAATGGGTGGAATTACTGCAATTGGTACGTACCCTGAATATTCAAAACAAGGGTTAATAGATCAACTTATCAAAAAAACATTAATTATTATGCGTGAAGAGGGCCGATTTATTTCGTACTTATTTCCCTTTTCTATTCCTTACTATCGGAAAAAAGGATGGGAGATCATGTGCGATATTGTAGAGTTTCAAGTAAAGGATACACAATTTCCCCATTATACCGAGGTATCAGGAAAGATGCGACGGGTTGATACATTAAGCAAAGAAGTAATTGGTATATATGAGCGATACGCATCAAGAACTCATGGAGCGATGATTCGTAATTCAATTGCTTGGAATGAAAAATTTCATGAAGATTATTGGGAAGAAAAATTTGTGGATACGGATGTTCAGTTGCAAGCAGCAGTTTACTATGATGAAGACGATGTACCTCAAGGCTATTTGTTTTATCGAATCATGGAAGAAAACTTTTATATTGATGAAATTGTTTATTTGCAAGAAGAAGCACGGAAAGGTTTATGGAATTTCGTCTCTGCCCATAAATCAATGGTTTACAATGCTTACGGTAAAACAGCCGGAAACGAGCCGGTTGCATTTTTATTAGAAGACAGTGAAATTATCCAAAAGGTCTCTCCATACTTTATGGCCCGTATTGTTGATGTTGAAAAGTTTCTAGAACGATTTCCTTTTGACGAGCCAAATTTCCATATCCGATTTAATATAACAGATCGTTTAGCAGAATGGAATAACGGGATCTACGATATTTCATCGAGTGATTGGAAAGTAACAGTGAGAAAAATGGATGAAGGGAATGAGAAATCTGACATTACGGTGAACATGTCGATTCAAACATTAACTACTATGATTTTGGGATACAAGCGTCCTAAATACCTTGAAAAAATTGAACGTTTAAAAGGGAAAAGTGAAACCATTGCTGTGTTAGAGGACATCATACCAGTAGGGATTCCCACATTTATTGATTATTTTTAAGAAGCTTAATAAATCAGTTAAAAAGGTACTTCTAAAAGTCTTTTTCCAAGATTTTTAGAAGTATCTTTTTTTATTGGTTTATAAGCAGATGTACCTAGTGTGTAAAATTTTGATACATACAATACATATTATTAAGACTATTTACCTAAAATTCGGGGAGCTATCTGTTTTGTTTAGCAATAATTTGGAAAAAATAAGCCTTTTTTGACCACTAGGATGAATAAATAGTAATATTTTGATATCCTCAAACATTATAATGTTAGTGTTATAGTAATCTTTTGATTTATGAAAGTTTAACAGATAGTGAGTCATCAATTTATTATCATTAAGAATGTCATCACATGTAGTAGGAGTGATATATATTTGAATGCCTTCAGTGGTAAGTTATATCAAAAATTCATTAAAAGACCACTTGATTTGCTCATATCATTTGTTGCTATTGTATTACTTAGCCCACTTTTATTATTGGTATCGTTATTGGTAAAAATTAAACTCGGGAGCCCCATCATATTTAAGCAATTGAGGCCAGGGCGAGATGAAAAAATCTTTACTTTATATAAATTTCGAACGATGACCAATGAACAGGATCAATTTGGTCAATTGCTTCCTGAAACGATAAGATTAACAAAATTTGGCCGTTTTTTAAGATCTACTAGTTTAGATGAATTACCACAGCTGTTCAACGTATTAAAGGGGGAAATGTCGATAATTGGACCTAGACCTTTACTAGTACACTATTTGAAATTATATAATGAACATCAAAAAAGAAGACATGAAGTAAGGCCAGGATTAACTGGACTCGCACAAGTTAAAGGTAGAAATTATTTAACGTGGGAGGAAAAATTTAATTTAGATGTAGAGTATGTAGATAATATTAGTCTGTTAAATGATATAAAAATATTGGTTTTAACATTAAAAAAAGTGATTAAACGGGAAGACATCTATGAAGATCCAAATAAAATCATGGAGAATTTTGAAGGAGACAAAAAGCAAGAGGATTTAAACAATAATATTTATAAAGGAAGTGCATAATTGCTTTCAATTTTTAAAATCAATGAAAAAGAAAAGTGGAATGAAATCGTCAAAAACTTTAATCATTACGATATTTATTATTTATCTAATTATGTAGAAGCTTTTCAACTACATGGAGATGGTGAACCACTACTTTTTTATTTTGAACATAACAAAATGAAAGCAATAAATGTTGTCATGAAACGTGATATTTCAAAGGATAAAAGGTTTACAGAAAAAATACCATCTAATACGTATTTTGATTTTTCCACTCCATATGGTTTTGGAGGATTTATATTAGAAGGTAATATTACAGAAGAAAATATAAACATGTTAGATAATGAATATACTTCGTTTTGTCAAAAAAATGGAATAATCTCAGAAATTGTCCGGTTTCACCCAATCCACAATCATACAGATGTTTTACAAAACATTTACGATATATCAACATTAGGTAAAACGGTTACGATCGATGTCGAGTCAATCGAGCAAATGAGGAAAAATCTTGCGGATAGTAATAAATATAAAATAAAAAAGTCAAAGAAATCTGGTGTGAAAATTTATTGGGGTTGGAATCAAGACCTATTAGATGAATTTATGACACTTTACAATGACACGATGACAAATAATAATGCAACCAACTATTATTACTTTGAGAAAGATTTTTATGAAAATATTCTTCAAGAACTAAAATATCAAGCAATGATTTTTTATGCAGAATATGAAAAGAAAAAAATTGCAATGGCGATCATTCTTTACTCGAAAGATCACATTCATTATCATTTCTCAGCATTAGATCGAGACTATAGCCATCTTAGGCCGATGAACTTATTAATCTATGAAGTGATGTGCTGGGGTAATGAGAATGGTTTTAAGACGTTTCACCTTGGTGGCGGACTTGGCAGCAAGGAAGATTCCCTTTACGAATTTAAAAGAAGCTTTAATAGAAACTCTTCTACTGTTTTTAAACTTGGGAAAAAAATCTTCTCAAAAGAAAACTATGATCTGTTATTAAAAATTAGATGTGAGCAAATTGAAGAAAATAGGAAAGATAATTTTTTCCCTGAATACCGAGCATGACCTCATTTTAAATTTAATCAGCGGGTTTGGTGCAAAGGGGGATACGAAATTCTTGTTTTCCCGCTGATAGAATAGTAACACTTAATAATTTGATTCCGTGATAAGGTCCAAATAAATTTTACCTTGTTTACAATAGACAACATATTGATTGTTTATTGAGAAAACTTTTCCTAGTTCCACAGATTGATCAATGTTTTCTTTCTCAAAATGTAAAATACGCCACTGTAAAACAGTTTCTTCAATGTTTGAAAAGTCGAATACGTCTAACCAGTTTTGTGTGCCACGTAATAAATGCCAAATTCGTTCAATTTCCCATGTTTCCCAATCAACAATTTGATGAAATTCGCTAGGTGAGATTTTTCTAGCCCTTACAGTAGGACTTTCTTTCGGTTGTTTCTTTCGTGGTGCACAATCATGTTCGATATCAGTAATGGCACTTAAAAGTAGATTAACCCCATTCGTTGTTTCGAGAATTTCAATTAGCTCTTCCTCAGTACACCCTAATGGAATGGGATATCTTTCTTGATAAATGATATCCCCAGTATCTTCGCCTTCATCGATGTAATGAACCGTCACTCCTGGGTTTAAGTCCATGTCATAAAAAGTCCAAAAAAGTGGATATCCCCCCCGATAGTTAGGAAGATAGGTTGGATGTAAATTAATACACCCTTTCTTCGGAATATCCATAATATTTTTCTTCAATAATTCTGACATACTATTAATAACAATTAAATCAGGCGCAAGTTCTTTTACCCAGTTTTCTAAATCTTGATCGCAGCCATTTTCCATATAATAATATGGGATGTCTTCTCCGCTACAAAAGTCTTTCAAACTAGTTGTACGATTTGCACTATTTTTTGTTTTTGATTCAATGACGCCAATAATATTGATATTTGCTTCAAGTAAGGAGGTTAATACTTTTGAAAGGCCCATCGTAATAAAAATTAATTTTAATTTACTGTTTGACATTACTTCTTACCTCTCCAAATCCAAAATGGTAAACATAGTTTGTAATAAGTTATGTTAGAGTAAGTTACGGTATGTTAATTTATTACGAGTCTCTACATTAACTTTCACCCAATTGTGAATGTTTTTCATTTTTTTCAGCATTTCTTCCATTGAGGAAAATCGTAAAACCATTGTTCCTAATATTTCATAGCTTTCTTCAGGAAAATCAATGTCTTGACCAGGATTTACTAATAACTCATATTCAACGAGATGTTTTTTTGAAAAATGTTCATCTATTTTAATTTCCCTAAATTTACCTGGTTGTTGGCTAACTATAACATAATCTGACCAATAGCCTGTTGGTTCTACTTGCTTTAGATCACTACAATCCTCACCTAAGGAAGCTTTTATTGTATATTCGATTAAATCGATTCCCGTATTATATTGAATAATTTTGCAATTGCATGCTCCACCATTTCGAGGGGCAACTTCAATTAAATAGACATTTTCATTTTCATCTATTCGAATATCAAAATTTAACGCACCTGTTGTAAGATTAAGTAGTGTAATTAATCTTTGAATTTCATTGTGGATTTTCAAATGAAGTTTTTGAGGCATCATGTAAGGCCAACTAGCAATGACTGAAATGAAAGGATTTTTTTGTGAAGTTGAAAATTGCTCATTAGAAAAACAACGGAATACAAGTTCTCCGTTAACTACGAACCCCTCTCCTCCAACATGTGGACCATAATTCTCGATATATTCCTCGACAATAAAACGTTTCACTTTTGAATGAGATAAGGCAATATTCACTTTTTCCTCTAATTGCAAGACAGAGCGTACAATAGATATCCCTCTAGAACCAGATGAGTCTACAGGTTTAATCATTAACGGTAATCGAAACTGATCCACCTCTTCTTTTACTTCCGCATAACGGCTATACCCCTTCGCTTTTGGCGTGTTAAACTTATGTCTCCTTTGAAATTTTCTAAATAACTCCTTATTTGTTAAGACTTCCACAGCTTCTAATGGGTAGGTAGGTAATCCCATTTTTTCAGCAACAAAGGCTGCAGTTTGTGCACCAGAATCTGCACCGTAGCAGAGAATCCCATCAATTTGTAAAGATTGCGCTAATTTCAAAATGGATTTTTTGTCTGACGTACTAACCTGATAAAACTCATGGGCATATTGTTTTCCTGGAACATCCTTTAACAAATCACACAAAATGACGTAATATCCAAGTTCAACAACTTTTTGAATAGCTGGTACTTGGAAAAAGCTACCACCGAGAATTAAAACTTTTTTCAAGAACGCACCCCTTTTTCCTAAAATGGACTTTAGAGCATAGAAAGTCAATGCTACTATTCTATTGGCTAAGAAAAATAAAAATGAATACGAAGTTATAAAAGATGATGAAAAATATAAAATGAAAGTAATGGAATATTGAAAAAATTGCTATTTAACAAAAACTAAATAAAGGGATTATGGAAGTTCTAACAGCCTGAAGTGTAAATATAATAATACTAATGAATTAGCATTTTTTAGGATTTAATGCCCGAAGAAAAACAGAAACAAAGTATTTTGTAACACATGCACATAAACGAGGTGTGAAATTTGAATCATACTCTTAGGTATTTCTTTTTTTTTACGCTTGACTCAATTTTTGTACTATCCGCTATCTTTATAAGTAATTGGCTCGTAAATTATGCCCCCACTTTCAACCTAAATTCAATCATTATTTCAAGCTCGTTAATCCTTCTAATAAGTCACCACATTATGGCCTACTTTTTCCACTTATATGATCGAATATGGAGTGTAGCTTCCGTTAAAGAACTTTTAGTAATCGGATATTCCGTTAGTATTTGTGTTATTATTACCATTTTTATGCAATATGTAATTTACGGCCTAATGTTTACAAAGGTTATGATTATTACGTGGTTATTACACATCGTACTAATTGGTGGTTCAAGATTTTTATTAAGAATGTTACACGATTATCGCAATATTGTTAAACCACAAAATAAATTAAAAAGAGTTTTAATTGTTGGTGCAGGTGAAGCAGCAACATTGCTTATTCGTAGTATTAAAAGGAACCCTAATCCGGAATATCTTATCTGTGCTATCGTTGATGATAATCCAAATAAGCAAAACTTAACGTTGCTAGATGTGAAAGTGTGTGGAACGACAAAAGATATTCCCAAAATTGTTGAAGAAAAAAACATCGAAGAAGTTATTTTGGCTATTCCATCCTTGGGAAAAGCAGAAATTAGTAACATTTACGAACAGTGTGTAAGAACTAAAGCAGTTGTAAAAACAATGCCAAAAATTGAGGATATTATAATAGGAAAATATAAAATGAATGATGTTCAAGAAATACGTGTCGAGCAACTTCTAGGTAGAGAAGAAGTAAAACTAAACATGCAAGAAATCTCAAGTAAGTTGTTAAATAAGGTTATTCTTGTTACAGGTGCGGGTGGTTCGATTGGATCTGAAATTTGTAGACAGTTGTTACAATTCAATCCTAAAAAAATTATCCTTTTAGGCCATGGAGAAAATTCAATCTATACTATTCATTTGGAGTTAATAGGAAAATTAAGGAACAGTAATGTGAAAATTATCCCGGTTATTGCGGATATACAAGACAGAGAAAGAATCTTTGAAGTTATACAGTACTATCAGCCAGATGTAATTTACCATGCTGCTGCACATAAACATGTTCCGTTAATGGAAGAAAATCCAAGAGAAGCGGTGAAAAATAATATTTTCGGAACAAAAAATGTTGCGGAAGCCGCTCATCTATTTAATGTGGGAAAATTCGTGATGATTTCCAGTGATAAAGCAGTAAAACCAGCAAACGTGATGGGCGCAACAAAGAGAATTGCCGAAATGGTTATTCAAAATTTAGCCCTTTCTAGTGAAACGATTTTTACAGCAGTTCGATTTGGCAATGTGTTAGGTTCGCGAGGTAGTGTTGTGCCTCGATTTAAGGCACAAATTCAAGCAGGAGGACCTGTCACAGTTACTGATCCAGAAATGACTCGCTACTTTATGACGATTCCTGAAGCTTCCCGATTAGTCATTCAAGCAGGGGCACTTGCACAAGGTGGGGAAGTATTTGTACTAGATATGGGAGAGCCTATTAAGATTGTTGATTTAGCTAAAAATTTAATTAAATTATGTGGATATACGGAAAAAGAGATTGCTATAACATTTACAGGAATCCGACCTGGAGAAAAATTGCATGAAGAATTACTAAATGAAGAGGAAATACAGGAGCAAAATATCTATCCAAAAATTCATGTAGGGAAGGCAAATACAATTGAGGAAAATGAACTAAGTGCACTTTTAGACGAGCTACAAATACTTGAGAATCCAGAATTAAAGCAAAAATTAATAGATGTTGCCAATGGAAAGTGGAATAAAAAACTAATTCATTCTAACTTCGAAGCGGATTGAAATGTATTTATATATAGAAAGAGGGATTCCGTGATAAATTCTGAGAGACGAATGGAAAAAAGTCACGCTAATGACCGTATTTTTCTTTCATCGCCTCATATGAGCAAGGAAAAATATGAACAGCGATATGTAAATGACGCCTTTCATTCAAACTGGTTAACGCCTCAAGGACCGAATGTGGACCTTTTTGAAACGGAATTTGCATCAACGGTGGGCATTCAATCTGCAGCAGCCCTATCTTCTGGAACTGCAGCCATTCACTTAGCTTTAAAAGCTGCGGGAGTTCAAAAAGGAGATATTGTTTTCTGTCCTACCCTGACCTTTGCAGCAACTGCCAATCCAATTATTTATGAAAATGCCATTCCCGTTTTCATAGATAGTGATGAAAAAACATGGAATATGTGTCCTAATTCATTAGAAAAGGCTTTCAAAAAGTATCCATCAGTTAAAGCCATAATCGTTGTTCATCTTTATGGACTTTCTGCTGATATGGATGAAATTATGAAAATATGTCATAAACACAATGTGGTGGTGATTGAAGATTCTGCAGAAAGTTTAGGAACGACTTATAAAGGAAGGCTAACAGGTACAATTGGAGATTTTGGAGTATTTTCTTTTAACGGCAATAAAATTATTACCACTTCTGGTGGAGGAATGCTTATTTCAAAACATATAGAAAAAATTAAAAAAGTGAAATTTTGGGCAACCCAATCGAAGGATCCTGCCAGACATTACCAACATAGTGAATTGGGCTATAATTACAGATTGAGCAATGTATTGGCGGGGATTGGCAGAGGTCAGTTAAAAGTGTTAAATGAAAGAATACAAAAGAAGAAATATATTTTTGAATTTTATCGTAATGAGTTAGCTAATATTGATGACATTCAAATGATGCCAGTGAATGAATGGAATGAACCTAATTTTTGGTTAAGTTGCGTTACATTAAAGGGGAAAGTTCGACCCATCCATTTAATTGAAGCTTTAGAAAAGGAAAATATTGAGTCACGCCCTGTTTGGAAGCCAATGCACTTACAACCCTATTATCAAAACTGTGATTATATTGGAATTGGAGCTGCTGAAGGGCTATTTTATAACGGGGTATGTTTGCCTTCTGATACGAAAATGACAAATGAACAGTTAAATAGAGTGGTGAACACAATTAAGAAGTTGTGGGGAGTTCATAAACCTTGAAAAAAAATATTTGGCTCATCAATCACTATGCAGCTGCAATGTATTTAGATCGAGCAGGCAGGCATTATTCCTTCGCTAAAAATTTGAATGAACGTGGTTATTCTCCGACAATTTTCTGTGCATCGACCATTCATAATTCCAATAATGAATCGATTGAACTGGGAAATGAAAAATATTTAATCAATCAGGTTCAAGATATTTCATTTGTCTTTATAAAAACGCCCTCTTATTCAGGAAATGGAATGCAAAGAATAAAAAATATGTTTTCCTTCTATCGTAATCTTTTCCCTGTCGCAAAAGAGTATGCCAAAAAATACGGTAAACCAGATACGATTGTAGCCTCAAGTGTGCATCCATTAACATTAGTGGCCGCTATTAAAATCGCAAAAAAGCTTGGAGTGCCATGTATTTGTGAAGTAAGAGATTTATGGCCAGAATCTTTAGTTGCTTATGGAATCTTAAAAAGGAAAAGTTTATTTACTAAGTTGTTATATACAGGGGAAAAGTGGATTTACAAAAATGCAGACAAACTAATTTTCACAATGGAGGGTGGAAAAGATTATATCATCGAAAGAGGGTGGGATAAAAATAGTGGCGGTCCAATAGATGTAAAAAATATCTATCATATTAATAACGGAGTAGACTTAGAAAAATTCAATTTTAATAAAAATGAATTTGTATTAGATGATAGTGATTTATCAAATGAAGAAACTTTTAAAGTTGTCTACACTGGATCCATTCGCCAAGCAAATAATGTTAAAAAAATAGTTGAGATAGGTGAAAATATTCATCATCGAGGTTATAAAAATATCCAATTTCTCATCTACGGGAAGGGACCAGACAAGGAATCGTTAGAAAATTATTGTGTTGAAAACGAGATTACGAATATCAAGTTTAAAGGATTTATTGACAAAAAATATATTCCTTATGTTTTATCTCAATCTAACTTAAACATTATTCAACTTTTTGATCAAAACGAATTGAAACAATATGGTGCAAGTCTAAATAAAATGTTTGACTATTTTGCAAGTGGTAAGCCAACGATTTCTGATTGTCTATTTGGTTATGACCTGATACAAAAATATAAATGTGGCATTGTAATCGATAATGCAACAGTTGAACAACTTACTGAAGCAATTGTTGAAATGTCCGAATTGCCACAAGAACAATATGAAGTCTATTGTAAAAATGCATTAATCGCCGCGCGGGACTATGATTTTAAAGTGTTAACAAATCAACTTGAAAAACTACTATAAAGATGGGTGGTCAGATGATTTCACTAAAGGAAAAATTGTTGAAAAAAACTGCAACTTTGGGGGTAATTGGTCTAGGTTATGTTGGTCTACCTCTTGCAGTAGAAAAGGCAAAAGCAGGATATCGAACAATAGGTTTTGACATACAAAAAAGCAAAGTAGACATGGTAAATGCCGGGGTAAATTATATTGGCGATGTGGTGAATGAGGACCTTGAAGAAATCGTAAAAAGTGGCCGATTCTCTGCTACCACTGATTTTGCACAAGTAGCATCAGCAGATTGTGTATGTATTTGTGTGCCAACCCCTTTAGATAAATATAAACAACCAGACATTAGTTACGTGAAATCTTCTGCAGAAAGCATTGTTCCATATATGCATAAAGGAATGTTAATCGTTCTTGAATCAACAACATATCCTGGCACTACAGAAGAACTATTGAAACCAATCTTTGAATCAACTGGATTACTTTGTGGGCAAGATTTTTATCTAGCATTTTCACCAGAAAGGGTCGATCCAGGTAACCTCCAATATAAGACGAAAAACACACCAAAAGTTGTTGGCGGTGTGACTGCGAATTGTACTGAAATTGCAGCTACTTTATATGAAAGTATATTAGAAGCTCCTATTCATCGAGTTTCTACTCCAGCAATAGCGGAAATGGAAAAAATATTAGAAAACACATATCGAAATATAAATATTGGTCTTGTTAATGAACTAGCTATTTTAAGTAACAAAATGGGCATAAATTTTTGGGAAGTAGTTGAAGCGGCAAAATCTAAACCATATGGATTTCAAGCATTTTACCCAGGTCCCGGATTAGGTGGTCATTGCATTCCGTTAGATCCATATTATTTATCTTGGAAAGCTCGTGAATACGGTTTTCATACATCCATGATTGAATCCTCCATGATGATTAATGACCGTATGCCAGAATATTGTGCAGAACGAACTAGTAAAATATTAAATCGATATAAAAAAGCTTTAAATGGTTCCAATATTTTAGTATTAGGCATCGCATACAAACAAGATATTGACGATTATCGAGAAAGCCCTGCCATACGAGTTATAGAATGTTTAGAAAAGGAAGGGGCAAATGTTTCTTTTTATGACCCTTATATTCAAGAATATATTAATAATGGAGAGTTAAGAAAAGGAGCACCTTTTTTAACGATCGAACTAATAAATAATGCAGATTTAGTCATCATTACAACAGCTCATACAAATGTAGATTATTCTTTTGTTCAACAACATGCAAAAATGATTTTTGATACAAAAAACGTGATGCACGATATTAAAGAACGTGAAAATATTGAATTATTATAGGGGAGTTCATATGGAATTTACTATCAATGCATATGTCCAATTATTGGAACTGTTAAAGAGCAAAGGATATGAGTTTTGCTTCTACAATGAAATTAATGAGAAGAACAAAACGGTCATCCTTAGACATGACGTAGATTTTACACTGGATAAAGCAGTAGAAATGGCAGTAGTTGAAAGCCAAATAGGAGTAAAGTCAACTTACTTTGTTTTATTATCGACAAATTTTTATAATGTGTTTTCAAAACAATCTTTCGAAAAATTAATTCAAATTGCGAATCTTGGACATGAAATTGGTTTGCATTTTGATGAAACTAGATATGATATTCACACCCTTGATGAATTGAAACGTTATGTAGAAAAAGAAGCAGAAATCCTATCAAAATTACTTGATACAAAAGTAAACGTAATCTCCATGCATCGTCCCTCAAAATTCACATTAAACAATGACATACAATTCGAACAATTTATTAACTCCTATTCCTCAAAATTTTTCAAAGACATGAAATATGTATCGGACTCTAGAATGAATTGGAGAGAAAATCCGATTGAAATTATTGAATCAGGGCAATATGAAAAACTTCATATATTAACTCACCCTTTCTGGTACTCTACAAAGAATGAAACGATGGAAGCAAAGTTGAAAGATTTTATTAAACAATCAATCGCGGATAGATACGATTTTATTAATAGTAATTTCACAGCATTTGATCAAGTAATTCGTAGAGAGGAGATTATCGGTTGATCAGCATTATGAAAATAATGGATTTTTTAAATGAAAGTCACATAACGTACTCCTATATAGGGGATGAAAAACTTACAATAAACGGTTACGCACCTATTCAAAAAATAAATAGCCACCATATTTCTTGGATTAAAGATGAAAGTAAAGTAAATGTAATAGTAGGGAAAAGGTTAACAAATACGTTAATTATTTCAAAAAAGTTTGATATTAGTAATTTTAAAGAAGGAAACTTCATTTTTAGTAATAACCCCAAGCAAGTGTTTTTTACAATATTGAATCACTTTTTTTATGTGAAAAATAAAAAACCTACAATACAAACTGAATCAATTATTGAAACAACTAATATTGGTAAGGATGTTTCGATTGGTCACAGTTGCTATATCGGGCCAGAAGTCGTCATTGGTGATGATGTTGAAATAAAAAATAATGTTTCGATTGAAGGAAAAGTAGTCATTAATAAAAATACGATTATTCATTCAGGTGTGATCCTTGGAACAGATGGATTTGGCTATTTTCATAATGCTGAAGGGAAAAATGTAAAAGTACCACATTTTGGTGGGATTGTAATAGGAGAAAACGTTGAAATTGGTGCCAACACATGTATTGATCGGGGTACATTAGATGATACGAAAATAGGGGATAATGTGAAAATTAATAACCTTTGTCATATCGGTCATAATGTCATAATTGAAGAAAATGTTATGATAGCGGCACTCTCCAATATTGCTGGAAGTGTACATGTAAAGAAAAATGCCTATATTGCGCCTGCAGCTACTATTCTGAATCAATTAACAATTGGTGAAAATAGTTTAGTAGGATCAGGTGCAGTAGTAGTGAAAAATGTAGAGGACCATGTTGTTGTAGTAGGTGTGCCAGGAAAAATAAAAAGAAAAATAGAGGATGACCATTCATGAGCTTAACATATGCCATTATCGGATGTGGTCGAATTTCTCCTAATCATATTGCAGCTGCACAAAAAAATAATTTAAATATAGTCGCGTTGTGCGATCTAGAACAAGGAAAAATGCAAAAAACAATTGCGACTTTCAATTTATCCAGCTCCGTCAAACAATACACCGATTACAGAGAAATGATTGCTTCCGAAAAACCAGATTTAATTGCCATTTGTACAGAAAGTGGAAAACATGGTCAAATAGCTATCGATTGTATAACGGCAGGAATTCATTTAATTATTGAAAAACCAATTGCCCTTTCTTTAGAAGAAGCAGACCAAATCATTGAACTTTCAAAAAAGCACAACGTAAAGGTAAGCGCATGTCACCAAAATCGATTTAATAAATCTGTTCAAAAAATGAGAAATGCCATAGAATCTAATCGGTTTGGGAGATTACTATACGGAACTGCCCATATACGTTGGAACCGTGGTGAAGAGTATTATAAGCAGGCACCTTGGCGTGGTACATGGGAACAAGATGGTGGTGCACTGATGAATCAATGCATCCATAATATTGACCTTTTGCGCTGGATGATGGGTGAAGAAATTGTAGAAGTGGTTGGCATGACAGACAATTTACTTCATCCATACATCGAATGTGAAGATTTAGGAATGGCTTTAGTACGTTTCTCAAATGGAAGTTATGGCATGATTGAAGGTTCAACTAATATTTACCCACAAAATTTAGAAGAAACGCTTTATATTTTTGGAGCACAAGGCACTGCAAAACTAGGTGGAAAATCTGTGAACTTAATCGAAGAATGGCTGTTTGCCGATAAAAAAGATGACCCGAAAGAAGTCAAAGAAAAGTATGCAGAAAATCCGTCTTCAGTTTATGGATTTGGTCACACCCCTCTCTACGCTGACGTTATCGAAGCGATTCAACAAGATCGAACACCCTATGTAACGGCTGAAGATGGAAGAAAAGCGTTAGAGCTCGTACTCGCTATTTATAAGTCTTCACTTGAGAACAAAAGTGTGCAATTGCCTCTTAATAATCTAAGTACATTAGGAATCTATGAGCAACTCAAAAGACTAGGAGAAGGGGAATGAGTCAGCTAGAAAAATACCGCCAGTTGAGCGAATTTGAAAAATCGATTCCTTTATTTTCAAAAGGATGGTGGATGGATGCGGTATGTGAAAATGATTGGAATGTAATATTGATAGAAAATAATGACCAAATACTCGCATCCCTCCCCTATTATTTTTACAAAACGAATCATAGGATGGAAATAAAAAAAGCCATTTTAACCCAAACAAATGGGATTTGGATTAACTACCCACAAAATCAAAAATACGAAAAACAACTTTCATATGAAAATCGATTAATGTCTCTCGTTATCGATGAAATTGAAAAGCTTCCAATCACAAAATACCAACAATACTTTCATTATTCAATTGAAAATTGGCTCCCTTTTTATTGGCGAGGGTACTCACAAACAACAAGATACACTTATGTAATAGAAGATACCTCTAATTTGCAGCAAGTCTACCAAAACTTCAATTCAAACCTCCGTAAAAGTATTCGTAAAGCAGAAAAACAAGTAACAATAAAAGAGGATATCCCGATAGAGGACTTTTACTGTTTTAATAAAATGACCTTTGAGCGACAAGGTTTAAATATTCCTTACTCCTTTGAAATTGTTTCAAGAATAGACGAAGCCTGTGCAAAAAGAGGTGCAAAAAAAACATTTTACTGTGTGGATGAGAACAACCAAATCCATTCAGCGATCTACTTTGTATGGGATGATGACACACTGTACTATTTAATGTCAGGATCCCATCCAGATTTTCGAAATACCCAATCTCTCTCGTTGTTGCTGTTTGAGGGAATAAAGTTAGCACATCAAATGAAGAAAAAGTTTAATTTTGAAGGCAGTATGAAAAAAAATATTGAACATCATTTTCGTCAATTTGGTGCAGTTCAAAAGGCATATCATCATATTTTTAAAACGTTCTAATTAATTGAGGTGAACTAGAAAAAATGGAATTTCGTGATCTGCGTGCTCAATATCAATACTATAAAACGGAAATAGACTCAAGCATTCAACAAGTAATCAATAACACACAATTTATCGAAGGAAAAGAAGTAAATGATCTTGAAGAACAGCTTTCGAATTATGTTGGAGTGAAGCATTGTATCACTTGTGCAAATGGGACAGAAGCCATGACCTTAGTACTGAGAGCATGGGGAATTCAAGCTGGTGATGCGGTATTTGTTCCAAACTTTACGTTTTTTGCAACAGGTGAAGTTGTCTCGTATTGTGGGGCAACCCCCATTTTTGTAGATGTATGTTGGGATACATTTAATATGGATCCTATAAAATTAGAACAGGCAATTGTTAAAACGATTCAAGAAGGCAAATTAAAGCCAAAAGTCATTATTCCTGTAGATTTATTTGGTTTACCAGCAGATTATGGCCAAATAGAAGAAATTGCAAAAAACTATCAACTATCCATTTTAGAAGATGCAGCACAAGGATTTGGGGGACAATTTAAAGGCAAAAAAGCATGTAGTTTTGGGCATGCAGCTACCACTTCTTTTTTCCCGGCAAAACCTTTAGGATGCTATGGAGACGGGGGAGCTATTTTTACAAATGATGACGCTTTAGCAGAAGTGATAAGGTCATTGAAAATTCATGGGAAAGGGAACGATAAATACGATAATGTTCGTGTAGGAGTAAATTCTAGACTTGATACATTACAAGCAGCTGTACTAAAAGTGAAATTAAAAGCTTTTATCAATCATGAATTACAAGACGTGAACGAAATTTACAAATTATATAACGAACGACTAGCTGGATATGTGGAAATTCCGATAATACCTAATGACTATTTTTCTAGCTTTGCCCAGTATACGATTAAATTAAAAGATGAGAACGAGAGAAATCAATTACAAGAATATTTGAGGCAAAAAAATATACCAAGCATGATTTATTATACGAAACCATTACATCGTCAAGCTGCATTTACCTATCTAAAATTAGAAGATCTAGACTACCCTGTTTCAATTAATCTTAGCCAAAGAGTTCTATCATTACCTATGCACCCTTATTTGAAAGAAGCAGAAGTAGACCTTGTAACAGAAGCCATTTTACAATTCATTCAAGATTAAACGGAATAAGTACAATGGAGGGAATGTTATTAAAAAGGTGTGTCATTTAACTAGTGTACATGATAGATATGACATTAGGATTTTTGAAAAAGAATGTAAATCACTAGTTAATCATGGTTTTGATGTTTCACTAATCGTTAATGATGATCTGGGGGATGAGGTGGTAAGTGGTATTAAAATATTGTCCACCAACTTCAAACCTAAAAATAGAATTCAACGAATGTTAGGGTCCAATAAAAAAATGTTTGAAAAAGCATTGGAAGTGAATGCAGATATTTATCATTTCCATGATCCTGAATTATTACCTGTAGGCAATAAGCTTAAAAGATTAGGGAAAAAAGTTATTTTTGATTCCCACGAAAATTATCCGTATCAATTAAGACAAAAAGATTATTTACCGAAAATTTTTAGAAACCTTATTTCAAAAATATACTTTAAATATGAAACCTATTCAGTAAAAAAATATGATGCGGTCATTTTCCCCTGCACATATAGCGCAAAAGATCCATTTGAAAATCGCTCAAAAAAGACCGTTTTTCTCGATAATTTCCCGATGTTAGAAGAGTTATACGATTGCTATACAGAAGAAGGCAACAAACTACCAAATTCAGTTTGCTATATAGGTTCTTTAACGATTGATAGAGGAATTACGAATATAATGGAAGCGGCGTACCTTGCAAAAGCGAAACTAATTTTAGGTGGAGTGTTCACTTCATCTGAGTATCATCAAGATTTGAAGAAAAGAAATGAATATTCCTGTGTAGATTACCTAGGTTTTTTAAATCGAGATGAAGTGGTGAATACCTACAAACAATGTAGAATCGGGTTATCTACTTTATTGAATATAGGTCAGTATAATAAAGGCGACCATTTTGCTACAAAAGTATACGAATATATGTCAATGGGTTTGCCAGTTGTTTTAACAGATTCTCCTTATGTGAGAGAAGTATTAAAACGATATAAATTTGGAATTCCCGTTAATCCTGAAGATGTGAACGAAATTTCGGAAGCGATTGTTTATTTATTAAATAACCCGGAAGTAGCAAAGAAAATGGGGGAAAATGGTCGTTTAGCCATTAAGGAGAAGTTCAACTGGGGTGTTGAAGAAAAAAAATTAATTGCATTATATAGTAGTTTATAAAATGTAGCTCTTACAATTTGGCGAAGATTTGACTAGTGCAAATGGGGGCCTTCTATGAATTTAATGAAAGTAAATGTGCCAAAGAGTAGAGAAGATAGCGATGATATAAAAATTAGTTTCGCCATTATTGCATCTACTGTGATTTTAATGATCCAATTTTTTATATTAACTACTTTTAATATTTTAGATACTTCAATTGGCTCTAAAGTCCAACTGATGTCAAAAGTGTTCGTTGCAATTATTCTCATCTATTCTTTTCCGGTAGTATTGAAAAGAGTAAAATTACAATTTTTTTTGGTATATTATATTGCAATATTTATATTTTGCCTGCATTTTATACTATTCCCCGAAAATCGTATGTATATGAAAGAGTTAATTTTTCCTTTCTTTTTCACTTGTCTACCTACTTTTGTGTATTCAATGAGCCTTCAAAACTGGAACGTTTTTAAACAGGTACTACAAAAAGCAAGTGTAATTGTCTTTATCCTCGGCTTATTATTAGGGATTCAAATTACGTTGGGAATCGCATCTGTAGGTACATATAGTATGACATTTTCTTATTATATGTTGTTTCCAACGATTATCCATCTGAATGAACTTTTAGATCGTTACTCTTTCAAGTCACTTATGATTTCATTGTCTTCAATTTTCATCATTTTAGCTATTGGTTCTCGAGGTGCTTTTTTGTGCATTGCAGTGTTTATACTATTAAAACTGCTGCGTCCTAATAGAGAACTATTATTTTCGAAGGTAAGAATGTTCTTTTTTTTCTCCTTTGTTCTAGTGGGATTATTTATCGTGTTCAATCTTCAAAAACTCTTATTTACTATACAGAAAATACTCGTAGATTTAGGCATTCAAAGTAGAAGTATCTCACTATTCCTTAAGGGAGAAGTAAGTTTAAGTGGTAGGGAAGATATTTATCAGCGAGTAATTACGGAGATTCTCCAGCATCCCGTTTTAGGAATAGGACTTGGAGGGGATCGACTCGCAGCTGACGGGGTATATGCTCATAATATTATTCTAGAAATTGTTTCAAATTTTGGAGTAATTATTGGAGGAGTTTTCATTTTCATCTTATTCTTTACGATCATGAAATTCCTTTTTGTAAAAGAATTGGATATTTATAATATGATCATCATTTGGGTGAGCATAGGCTTAATTAGTTTATTTGTTAGTGGCTCCTATTTAACGGAAATTCAGTTTTGGGTACTAATGGGGCTGATTGTTGGATATTATCTTCATGGCCCCGAATTGGTAAAACCAAATGAAGTGACAGAACAAACGGAAATATAGAGAATTAATTTCAGAGGGAGTTCAACCCATGAGTAAGAAAAAGTTTTTACTCGATTCATTATTAAATATTGTTGGAACAGCTATACCAATAATAGTTATTCAATTATTTACGCTTCCTATTATTGGAGATTTAGGTGGAAAACAATATGGGCTAATTGTGACATTAATTAGTTTATTTACAATCATCAGTTTTCCCTTTGGAAATGTATTAAATAATGTTCGTTTACTTTTAGATAAAGAATACAATGATCAAGGTTATTCCGGGGATTTTAATATTTTATTATTTAGTAGCCTTCTTGTAAGTACAATTTTAATTATTATTGGAACAATTTATTATGAAGACCAATTTTCGATTTTAAATATCTTTTTCATTGTACTAATTAGCTCATTAAATTTACTGAGAGAATATCTGGTTGTTAGTTTTCGAATTCAATTAAATTATAAATTAATTTTAATGAATAATTTTGTACTCAGTTTAGGTTATGTTATTGGTACATTCTTGTTTAAAGTAACAGGAATGTGGCAGCTAATATTTGTAATAGGTTACGGACTCAGTTTACTTTTTATAATAAAAAACTCTACATTATTAAAGGAACCTTTTGCCAAAACGCCCACTTTTAAATCGACCACTTATAAAAGTATCGTTCTACTCTGTTCCTCACTCTTAAAAAACATTCTCTCCTATGCAGACAAACTATTATTATTTCCCTTATTAGGTCCTACTGCTGTTTCAATTTATTATACTTCTACGATTATTGGTAAAATTATGTCCATGGCAGTTACACCAATAAATGGCGTGATCTTAAGCTATATCTCAAAAATGGAGAAAATCACCCTAAAAACCTTCATTTATATTATTCTCATTTCTAGCGGTGTTGGTGCAATAGGTTATATTTTTTCCATTATTGCGAATCCAATTGTATTAAACTTTTTGTACCAGAGTTGGGCAGATGAATCAATGAAATATATTTATATAACATCTGCTACAGCCATTGCGGATATGATAATAACTGTAATCAATCCTTTCATATTAAAATTTAATAATATTAATTGGCAAATTCTTATTAATGGAACCAATATAGTTGTATATGTTATTTCTACATTTTTGTTATTTAGACATTATGGCTTAATGGGATTTTGTATCGGTATATTCATTTCAAGTGTGTACCAAATGATTCTAATGATTGGGATTTTTATTTTTAGTTATAAAAGGGATCCAATACTTGAATCAAAAGAATGATATTGAGATGGATTTTTTAGTAATAATAAATTGTATTCTCTGAATATATTATACTAGCCGAGAAACGATATGGGGGACGTTCAATGAACAGTGCGTTCGATTTTAAACAAATATATAAAATATTATTTCGGCGCTTAATTGTAATCATATCCATTTTAATTTTAACCATTTCCATTTCAATCATTTTTAGTTTATTCATTGTAAAACCTACTTACCAAGCACAATCTCAAATATTAATAAATCAAAAAGAAATTATTGGGGAAAATGATGTTTTATATCAATTTGAAACAGATATCCAATTAATTAAAACTTATAGTGTGATCATAAAAAGTCCAGCCATTTTAGACAAAGTAGTTTCAGAATTGAAGTTGAATATGTCAGTTGAAGAGCTTGCAGAAAAGGTTTCCTTATACCATGAAGAAAATTCGAAAGTAGTTAATTTGATCGTTGAAGATGATGATCCGAACAGGGCGGTACAAATTACGAATAAAGTAGCGGATGTATTTAAGGAAGAGATTCCAAAGCTGATTAATGTGGACAATATCAATATTCTTTCTATCGCGAAAATGGACGACAAGCCTTCACCAGTAAAACCGAATATTCCATTCAATCTTTCATTAGGGGTACTATTTGGCATTTTATTAAGCGTTGGAGTAGTTTTCTTACTAGAAATAATGGATACTACGATAAAAAGTGAGGATGATATTGAACAGTTCAAGATCCCAATTATGGGGGTTGTGACGATGATATCATCTGAAGATATTCATGGGCCGTATTCATCTCAACCTTCTAGGAGGAGTTAAATGCCAAATAGAAAAAAAAGAAAATCCGCACATAATCCCGGAGAGCGAAAACTTGTCACTCAAATTAAAACAGATTCATTTATAGCTGAACAATACCGGACGATTCGTACTAATCTACAATTTTCTTTGCCAAATGAGAAATCAAAAACAATTTTGGTGACATCTTCAATTCCAGGTGAAGGGAAATCTACAACTGCGGCTAATTTGGCGGTAGTTTTTGCTCAAGAAGGAAAAAAGGTACTCATTATTGACGCAGATATGAGAAGGCCAACCCTACATCAATTATTTGATGTATTCAATTTAGAGGGATTGTCGAATCTTTTATCAAGGCAAAGAAAGTTTTCTGAGGTTGTTCAGGAAACAGAAATCGAAAACCTTTACATTGTACCAAGTGGAAATATCCCACCAAACCATTCTGAATTATTGTATTCAAAAAACTTGGATTTACTAATTAATCACGTGAAACAAATTTACGACATCATCATTTTTGATACACCACCGTTACTTTCTGTTTCAGACGCCTTAATTTTATCGAACAAATGCGATGGAACATTATTGATTGTTAGTTCAGGGAAGGTAAATAAAACGGACGTAAAAAAAGCCATTACAAGTTTGGAGACGTCACAAGCGAAGATTATTGGTGTTGTATTAAATAATCTGAAAATGAACCGCTCAAGTTATTATTACTAGCTCAAAATAAACGATTAAGTAGGGTAGCCTTGCACAAGGTTACCCTTCACTATTTGCCCTTTTATAGAATCCAGTGGTAAAATTGACGATGTGAAAATAGAAAGTAGGTCGTACGAATGAAAGTATTATTTATTGGCGATATCGTTGGCTCAATTGGTCGAGAAGCAGTGGAAAAATATTTGCCGCGCTTAAAGAAAAAATACGGTCTAGATGTGGTGATCGCGAACGGAGAAAATGCTGCGGCTGGACGCGGCATTACAAAAAAGATTTATCAACAGTTGTTACAAGTGGGCGTTGATGTGATTACGATGGGAAATCACACTTGGGACAATAAAGATATTTTTGATTTTATCGATGATGCAGACTATTTAATTCGTCCAGCAAACTTCTCAAAGGAAGCACCTGGGAAAGGGATGGTTCAAATTTCGAAAAACGGAATAACATTGTCCGTTATTAACTTACACGGTCGCGTCTTTTTACCACCTCATGAAGATCCTTTCGCAGTAGCAGATGAGTTAGTGGAGGAAGCAAGAAAAACTTCGCCTCTAATTTTTGTGGATTTTCATGCAGAAGTAACGAGTGAGAAAATCGCCCTTGGTTGGCATTTAGATGGACGAGTTTCGGCATTAGTTGGTACCCATACTCATGTTCAAACAGCAGATGCTCGCATTTATCCAAAAGGAACAGCGTATATTACAGATGTAGGCATGACGGGACCATACGATGAAGTGTTAGGGATGACAAAAGAAAGTGTCATTTATAAATTTCAAACAAATATGCCATCACGCTTTGAAGTCCCAAAAGAAGGGCGTGACGTGTTGAGCGGATTCTTTGTTGAAATTGATGATAAAACAGGGAAAGCACGTCGTTGTGAACGAGTATATATTAATGAAGATTATCCGTTTCAGGGGTAAGAAACTCCATTCATTTTCAAAAGCTTCATAATTATGAAAAAACATTTCCAAATTCAGTTACATTAGATTCTATTTTCCACTTTAGCAACATAAAATGTGTTACGGACACTAAGAAGAAGTCCTTTGAATGAACGCCAAACAATTCAAATGCTTCATTCAACATTTATTAAAGCTATATGGGGAGGAATAAATGTGGATTCATTAAAAGTATCGTCTCGCTCTAATCCAAATTCTGTCGCAGGTGCGCTAGTCGCGGTGATCAGGGAGCAAGGATATGCGGAAATGCAAGCTGTAGGTGCAGGTGCTTTAAATCAAGCAGTGAAGGCAGTTGCGATTGCGCGTGGTTTTGTCGCACCAAGTGGTACCGACTTAATTTGCGCACCTGCATTTGCTGATATTACAATTGCAGGGGAAGATCGTACGGCATTGAAGTTGGTTGTTGAAAAGAGAAACCGTTAAAATTTAATGTAGAAAGCTCTTTCTAATTAGATTAAAGTCTAATTGGGAAGAGCTTTTTCATTTTGGTAGTATGTTCTTCATTTTAATGAAGAAACCTAAACATATGTAATTACCACAATTTCGTGAATTTTCGCTTTCCGTCAAAGGTCTGATTTTCATGAAAATGTTGTAAATTCAATAGTTAATGGAAAAAGTTCGTGTTAAACTATGAATGGAAAAAATATAAAAACTAGTTTCACTTAAGGAGATGTTGAAATGTTACATCAGCTTTCATGGAAAGTCGGTGGGCAGCAAGGGGAAGGGATTGAGAGTACTGGTGAAATTTTCTCAATGGCCATGAATCGTTTAGGTTATCACTTATACGGTTACCGTCATTTCTCTTCACGTATTAAAGGCGGCCACACGAATAATAAAATTACAGTTAGACCAACAGAAGTACGTTCCATTGCGGACGATTTAGATATATTGGTTGCATTTGACCAAGAAACAATTGAAGTGAATTACAAAGAGTTAACAGAAAAGTCAATCATACTGGCGGATGCAAAATTTGAGCCTGTAAAACCGGAAGACTCAAAGGCGCCATTATTTATTGTACCTTTCACAGAAATTGCCACAGAACTTGGTACCTCTTTAATGAAAAACATGGTGGCAATTGGTGCAACTTCAGCTCTACTAAACTTAGAAACATCCGTGTTCCAAGGTGTTGTAGAAGAAATCTTTGGTCGTAAAGGTGAAGAAGTCGTACAAAAAAATATGGACGCCATCCAAAAAGGGTTTGATGCGATGAGCGAACTTTTAGGCGATCGTGTTGGCGAGTGGGAATTAGCTCCAGCTGACGGAAAACGCCGCATGTATATGATTGGGAACGATGCAGTTGCGTTAGGTGCTGTTGCAGCGGGTTCACGTTTTATGTCGGCATACCCAATTACTCCTGCTTCTGAAATTATGGAATATATGATTAAAAAGCTTCCAAAATTAGGTGGAGCAGTGATTCAAACAGAAGACGAAATTGCAGCTGCTACAATGGCAATCGGTGCTAACTATGGTGGTGTTCGTGCCTTTACAGCATCAGCAGGCCCTGGTCTATCATTAATGATGGAAGCAATTGGTTTATCCGGAATGACCGAACAACCATTAGTCATTTTTGATACGCAACGTGGCGGCCCATCAACAGGTCTTCCAACTAAACAAGAACAATCAGATCTTATGGCAATGCTTTATGGTACACATGGTGAAATTCCTAAAGTAGTGATTGCGCCTTCAACATTAGAAGAAGCATTCTTTGATACAATCCAAGCATTTAATATTGCAGAAGAGTTGCAGATCCCTGTAATTGTTATCACTGATTTACAGCTTGCATTAGGTAAACAAACTACTGAACCATTTGACTATAGCAAAATTGAAATTCGTCGTGGCAAAATTATCGACCACGAAATCGAGCCAAACGACAATAAAGACTATTTCAAACGTTACGAAAATACCGAAGATGGCGTTTCACCTCGCGTTTTCCCAGGTACACCAAATGGCATTCACCATGTAACAGGTGTTGAGCACGATGAAACAGGTAAACCGAACGAAGCACCGGGCAATCGTAATGCACAAATGGACAAGCGCTTCCGCAAATTAGAAAAATTAACATTTGATACACCTGTTTACGTAAACGCACCTCATGAAGAAGCAGACGTATTACTAGTTGGATTTAACTCAACTCGTGGTGCCATTGAAGAAGTTCAAGAACGATTTAGTGCAGAAGGCGTAAAAGTAAACCATGCACATGTTCGACTAATTTTCCCATTCCCATCTAGTGAAATGGCGCCATTAGTTGCAAGTGCGAAAAAAGTAATCGTTGTTGAAAATAATAAAACGGGCCAACTAGCAAACATTTTGAAAATGAACGTTGGCGGACATGATAAAATTGCGAGTCTCACAAAATATGACGGTACTCCGTTTTTACCAGGTGAGCTGAAAAATAAAGTAAAGGAGTTGCTTGACTAATGGCAACATTTAAAGATTTTCGTAACTCAGTGAAACCAAACTGGTGCCCTGGCTGCGGTGACTTTTCTGTTCAAGCAGCTATTCAACGTGCCGCAGCAAATGTTGGTATCGAACCACATGAGTTAGCAGTAGTAGCTGGTATCGGTTGTTCTGGTCGTATCGCGGGTTACATTAACTCATACGGATTCCATGGTATCCATGGCCGCGCACTACCGATTGCACAAGGCTTAAAAATGGCAAACCGTGATCTAAACGTTATCGCTTCAGGTGGTGACGGAGATGGTTTTGCAATTGGTATGGCGCATACAGTACATGCCATCCGTCGCAACATCGATATTACGTACGTTGTAATGGATAACCAAATTTACGGCTTAACAAAAGGTCAAACTTCACCACGATCTGCAAAAGGGTTTATTACAAAATCAACACCTGAAGGAGCAATCGAACCTTCATTAAAACCATTAGAAGTAGCATTATCATCAGGTGCAACATTTGTAGCACAAGGTTTCTCTACTGATATTAAAGAACTAACAGCTTTAATCGAAGCAGGGATTCAACATAAAGGCTTCTCGTTCATCAACGTATTCAGCCCATGTGTAACATACAATAAAGTGAACACATACGAATGGTTTAAAGAACATTTAACAAAACTATCTGACATTGAAGAGTACGATTCTTCAAACAGAGAATTAGCAATGCAAACAGTAATGGAAAAAGAAGGTTTAGTTACTGGTATTATCTATCAAGACACGCAAAACAAATCGTACCAAGAAAAAGTTCCTGGTTTTGCAGAAGGTCCTTTAGCAAACTTAGATATGAATTTAAGTGAAGATCAATTTAATGAACTTGTAAAAGAATTTATGTAATATTTTAGAGCTCCTACTTGCTAGGGGCTCTTTTTTACAAAAAATTTACAATAAAGCTACAACTACTTTAAAGTACTAATCTATGCTCGAACTACAAAGTATGTGGGGGTCGAGTAAATTGCGTTTAAAACGCTATATAAAGGTAAATGACCGATTACTAGTTTTAATGATAGTTTGTATATTATCAAATTCAATTTTTGCTATATTTAGCATGGACTATTTAAGGAAGATGGAAAAAAATACGGAAATCATGTATGAAGAAAAGTTACTAGCAATAAATACAATTTCAACTATTGAAGCGAGTGTGCATCAAGAGAACTTTCCCGAAGCTAGTGAACTTCAAAAATCTTTACCTACTTTTGATTCGAAAATGGAGTTTTACGGTAAAAAGTTAACTACTTCTTTAGCTGAACGGAACATAGAGGAAGCACTCGGCATATTGCAAGAAATGAAACCGTATGTCGTGGATCGTGCTGAGAGCCAACTGAATACATACAAAGAAGATGTTGCATTTGGTTATAAATTATTAACTGCGGTTTCTCTTTTTATCATTTTAGTCATTATCTATTTTAATGTGGGAGCAACACGTGCGGTAAAATTACCAACTCGCCAGTTAAAAGAACTGTTAAAAAAGGCCGAACAAGGAGATTTTACGAGTATTGCAACCTATGACTCAAAGGATGAACTTGGGGAAGTGATGCTGAGCTATAATCAGATGGCAACGGAAGTGAAGGAACTGTTAAAAGTTGTTCAACAAAGTGCAGCTTCTGTGGATGAAGCTAATGAACAACTCCAACATGCATCGGAGAAAACTACGGAAGCTTCAATACATATTTCCCATGATGCGTCGAGTTTAACAAAGTCTACCATTCGTTCAACAGAGCAGTTAAATGTAAATACCATCTCGATTCAAGAAATTGCTTCTGGAGTTGAAACAATTGCACAACAGATCGAATACATCGAAAGAAATATTCAACAAACAGTAAATGAAGCAAATGAAGGGGTTCAATATGTAACCATTAACATGGAACAAATGCAAAAAATTGAGCAAGCTGTAACACAAACGAATCATATGATGCTTGTCTTAGCGGAACATTCTAAGGAAATTGAGCAAGTAATCGAAATTATTAATGCAATCGCTGAACAAACAAAACTTCTCGCTTTAAACGCGGCAATCGAAGCAGCTAGAGCTGGTGAATATGGAAAAGGTTTTAGTATAGTCGCAGGGGAAGTTCGTAAGCTTTCAGAGCAATCTGTGGATTCAACCAGAATTATTGAAGACATTGTCAAACATATTCAAAAAGATACGAAAGAGTCGGTGCATTTTATGGCGAGTGCCATTGACTCGGTGCAAACAGGTATTGATATCACAAATCAAACTGCAGCAAAGTTTCAACAGATCGTATCCGCGGTGAACGAGGTCGGTCCTCACATTGGGGAAGTATCTGCAACGATTCATTTGATTACGATGAACACGAAAGATGTGGCGAACAATTCAGTACAGTTAAGCGAGGTGTCCCAACAAAACGCCCTACGAATAGAAAAAGTATCAAATGCAACAAATGACCAACTAGATGCAACCCGAAAAATGCATAGTGAAATTCAAAAAATATCAAAAAATATACGCTCGTTAACGAACTCTATTAAACGATTTAAAGTGTGAAATGACGAGTTTCGAGCATATTCTAGATTATTATTTTCTCCCTCCCACTTTTCAGTAGAATGAAAGTAGGAGGGATTTTTTTGATAGTAGTTGAGCGAAAGATTCCATCGAAAATTATCGTGTTGGAAGCGATACACCGAAGAGCACAAGAGCAAAGAGAATTCATTGCAAATCATTTAAAACGCGCGGAAATTGGTTACATAGGAGAATTGAAAGTAGACGCCATCTGGAATGAACTTGAGATACCTTCGAATTCATTACTGTTTCATAATTACGAAGTTCACCGCCATCAACTCGACACGTTATTTGCTTGCCCTCATTTTGTCCTGATTCTTGAAATAAAAAATGTAGCAGGATACATTTGGTATGAACAAGAGAAGCACCAATTTTTACGTAAAAAGAGAACGGGAGAAATTGAAAGCTTTCAAAGCCCGATTGAGCAGGTGAAGAGGAATGAAACTGTAATTGATAGAGTTATAAAAAGTATTGGGTTATCAATACCACTTCATAAAATTATTGTTATAGCAGAACCATCAACAGTAATAGGCAATATTCCCAATGATGTTCCATTTATCCATGCAATTGGTTTGCGAACAGAGATTAAAAAGTTATTATTAAAATATAGTACCTTTAAGCTTTCATCTGTTGATTTTGAATTGTTACAAAGTCATTTAATGGAACTATACGAACCTAGAATTTATAAACCGAAATTTGAAGTTCCGCCACTAAAAAAAGGAGCAATTTGTTCATGTGGAGAAGTGATGAGATATAAGTATGGGAAATTTATATGTATTTGTGGTGAGAATTCAAAGGAACCACTTTTTCAAGGGTTACATGATTATAGAATTTTGATAAATGAGTGGATTACAAATAGCGAATTTCGTAATTTCTTTTTAATAGACAACCAAGATTTAGTAACAAAGTTAATGAAAAGATTGAATTTCTATTATGAAGGAGATAACAGGGCAAGGCGTTACTACATTCCTAAAAATATTTGGCGAGAGTATTAAAGTGTCGGATTTCCCGGAAAAAGTGTCGGATTTCCCGGAAAAAGTGTCGGATTTCCCGGAAAAAGTGTCGGATTTCCCAAAGAAACTGTCCGATTTCCCAACAAAACTGTCCGATATCATAATATAACACAATTTCAAAGCGCAAATGAGGTCACCCAATTGAGCAAAATCATCAATTTTCTCGAAATAAAACAACAAAAAACAAACGAGCAGCTTAACAAAGTATTTCGCAAAGCAAACACGTTAAAAGATCCACATCAAATTAATAAATTAGTAGAAGAAAAATCGCTTGCAATACAAGACCACAAATTGTTTTTAGCATTTCTCAAATATCTAGAAGAAAAGCAAATTGAGCCAAAAACGATTTTTCACCATGTACTCACCTTACCAAAACATAAATTTGAAGAACAATACCAAATGAATTGGGAAGCGGTTGTGCAACTGTCTTTTACTTTCCTTGCAATTTTGAAGGAAAATGATACTAAGCAATATGAACAGTTCATCAAATTATAACAACTTTTATTGTTCTTTCTACCTATAATTCGTTATAATATTAAAATGGGATTCGAATGTACGAAACCAATCTTGAAAGGAGTTTCTGGATTTCAATGAATGAGGAACAACGACTAGCTAGTCAACAAGTGAAACAACCAAAACCTGAAAAAGATTATAGCAGTTATTTTGAACGAGTAGTTACAGCAGCTCCTTCTTTAAAAGATGCGAAAAAACGCGGGAAAGAAGAAGTAAAATATCATAAAGATTTCGCAATTGATGAAGAATTCCTAGGAATGGGTCAAGGGCGTAAATTTTATATACGTACGTACGGTTGTCAAATGAATGAACACGATTCTGAAGTCATGGCTGGAATCTTCACACAACTTGGCTATGAACCAACTCACTTAATTGAAGAAGCAGATGTGGTGTTATTAAATACATGTGCGATTCGTGAAAATGCAGAAAATAAAGTATTCGGTGAATTAGGATTCCTAGTAAAATATAAACGTAAAAATCCTGAAATGTTAATCGGCGTTTGTGGCTGTATGTCGCAAGAAGAGTCGGTTGTCAATAAAATTTTAACAACATACCAACATGTGGATATGGTGTTCGGTACACACAATATTCATCGTTTACCGCACATCTTAAAAGAAGCGTACATGTCAAAAGAAATGGTCATTGAAGTTTGGTCAAAAGAAGGGGACGTTATTGAAAGTCTTCCAAAACAACGAAATGGTGCCATTAAAGCATGGGTAAACATTATGTACGGTTGTGATAAATTCTGTACATACTGTATCGTTCCTTACACTCGTGGGAAAGAGCGTAGTCGTCGTCCTGATGAAATTATTCAAGAAGTACGTGATTTAGCAGCACAAGGCTACCAAGAAATTATGCTACTAGGCCAAAACGTTAATGCTTACGGAAAAGACTTTGCAGATATCGAGTACCGTCTTGGCGATTTAATGGACGAGTTACGCAAAATCGATATTCCGCGTATTCGTTTCACAACAAGTCACCCACGCGACTTTGATGATCACTTAATTGAAGTATTAGCGAAAAAAGGGAACTTAGTTGAACATATTCATTTACCAGTGCAATCTGGCTCAAATGATATTTTAAAAATTATGGCTCGTAAATATACACGTGAACATTTCCTAGATTTAGTTCGCAAAATCAAAGCGGCGATTCCGGATGTTGCCCTTACAACGGATATTATTGTAGGTTATCCAAACGAAACGGAAGAACAATTCCAAGAAACAATTGATCTATATCGTGAAGTAGGATTTGAAACAGCCTTTACTTATATTTACTCTCCACGTGAAGGGACACCTGCTGCAAAAATGCAAGATAACGTTCCCCTTGAAGTGAAAAAAGAACGCCTTCAACGATTGAATGCGGTTGTAGAAGAATTTTCTTCAGCAGCATTGAAAAAATATGAAGGTGAAATTGTGGAAGTATTAGTAGAAGGTAGCAGTAAAAAACGTGATGACGTATTAGCAGGATACACACGAAGAAATAAATTAGTAAACTTTGCAGGGCCACAAGAGTTAGTGGGCCAAATTGTGAAAGTAAAAATACTCGAGGCGAAATCTTATTCACTGCGCGGTGAGTTTGTAGAAATCGTAAATCGACATGAGGTGGAAGTATAATGACAACAAAGCTTTATACAAAAGACGAAATCGTAGCAAAAGCCAAAGAAATTGCACATATGATTGCGAATACAGAAGAAGTTGAATTTTTCAAAAAAGCAGAAGCACAAATTAACGAAAATCAAATGGTTCGTGAAAAAATCGCTTCTTTAAAAACGTTACAAAAACAAGCTGTGAACTTCCAACATCTTGGTAAAGAAAAGGCATTAAAATTAGTGGAAAGCAAAATTGCGAAAATTGAGGAAGAAATCGATGCTGTGCCGATTGTACAAGAATTTAAACAATCGCAAGCTGATGTGAATAACATTTTACAATTAGTATCTAATGCGATCGCTAACACAGTTACAAATGAAATCATTGAATCAACTGGCGGCGACTTATTAAAAGGTGAAACTGGTTCAAAAGTTCAAAACAGTAAACCAGGAAGCTGTTCATAATGAAAATGCCCTCTACAAATGTAGAGGGTTTTTATTTTATCTGATTGCTTTCTTAATCACTTTTACGTCTAATTCGAGTGCCTCGATTCTTGGTACGAGTTCAGAAAGCTGGTCAATTCGTTGAGTATGGATGGCACTTTCTTCTTTTGTTGATGCGACTTCAGCATGTAGGTTGTGGACGTCCATTGCCAATTGGTCGAGTTTCGCATCCGTTTCATCTTGGCGGTGAAGAATGGCTTTTGTTATTTGCGTATTTTCATCAAGTTGAGCATTTACCTGTGACATTTCTGTTTTTACCTGTGACAATTCAGCTTTAAACTGTGACATTTCGTAATTCAGTTTTTCTATGCCTTGTACTAACGTTTCTAACAATTGACGATCTGTCATATGCATCCTCCCTTTAATGATGAAAATTCCCCTACATTATAACATCTTTCTAAAATGAGAACGAAAAAATTGGAACATAATTTGCCCAACAGTAATACTATAAGTGGGAAGTCAGAAAGGATTCGGTTAGTCATCGAAAAATTACACTTTTGCTTTCTACTAAAAAATTTATCAAAAAATCAAATCCGAGACATTTCACCAATTAGGCACTAGCCGCATACTATAGTTCGACTAGAAAGTAAAGGAGGAAAAGCGTTGAAACGTTTGCGTCAAATAGTGACAAAAGCGGTTGTCGCGAAAGGTAAGAAAAGAACAGAGAGCAGTGAGGTTCTGCGTCCTTCAAATGTTCCAACGAGCATTTTAGGTTGCTGGGTAATTAATCACCACTACAGTGCAAAAAAAGTGGGCAAATTTGTTGAGGTATCTGGAAAATTCGATGTAAACGTATGGTACGCGTACAATAATCATTCAAGAACAGCAGTGCATACAGAAACAGTTCATTACAAAGATCGTATTAAATTGCATTACCGTGATGAAGATGTAATCGAAACAAATGATTGCCATGTGCGTGTATTACAACAACCGAATTGCGTAGAGGCAATCATTACACAAAATGGTGAATGCTTCAACATTGTGATTGAGCGCGACTTCTTAGTAGAAGTAATCGGAGAAACTAAAGTGGTTGTATCTGTACATCCAATCGAGTATGAAGAAGAATGGAGATTTGACGAAGATGACAATGATGAAAGTTCTTCTTCATCAAGCTCTAGCTCAAGCTCAAGCTCATCAAGTTCTAGTTCTTCATCAGGAATGGATTTTGGAAAAGGAAAATATGGTAATATAAGCGACGAATCGTCATCATTTCATCGATAATAAAGTGAGAGCGCCATCTACTAATGATTAGTAGATTAATAGGCGCTCTTCTTTTTTTACTTTTCGAATTTGTATGAATCTCAAATTAAGCATGAAATTTTGTTATAATGGAAGGTATTAAGTAGTTTAGAGAGGAACACCAAAATGACGACATACACACCAATGATGCAACAATATTTAACAATTAAATCTGAATATGAAGATGCATTTCTTTTCTACAGACTAGGCGACTTCTATGAGTTGTTTTTCGAGGATGCCGTGAACGCATCACAAATATTAGAAATTACGTTAACTAGTAGAGATGCAGGGAGCAAAGACCGTGTCCCAATGTGTGGTGTGCCGCATCATTCTGCCCAAAATTACATTGAAACGCTTGTGTCTAAAGGCTACAAAGTGGCAATTTGTGAGCAAACAGAAGATCCAAAACAAGCAAAAGGGGTTGTGAAAAGAGAAGTTGTCCAACTCATTACACCTGGTACTTTAATGGAAGGAAAAACGATTGACGGGAAATCCAACCATTTTATTGCAAGCGCAGAGCAACTATCTGAGCACATTTTCTCCCTAGCCTATTTAGACGTATCAACAGGTGAAGCCAATACTACCATTGTTGAAGGTGGAATTAAATCACTTCTTCAACAATTAATATCATTAAATATTCGTGAATTAGTTGTAACGGAACAACTGCAAATTTTATTAGAAGAACCAGCAAAACATTTAAGTTTAGTCCTTTCTCTTGAAAAAGAAGAAATGCCAAACGAAAAGTCGGGGCAGTATATTGAAAATTTACCGGAAAATTTACATGCTGTGGCTAGAAGCTTGTTGCAATATGTAGAACGAACACAAATGCGGTCACTTTCCCATATCCAACCCTTTACATATACTGAAACGAAGCAACTATTACGGATCGATTCGAACTCGAAACGCAATCTTGAACTGCTTCAATCCATTCGCGGGGGCGACCAAAAAGGGACACTTCTTTGGTTATTAGATGAAACCGTAACAGCAATGGGAGGCCGCAAACTAAAACAAATGCTTCACCAACCATTAGCGAATCAAACACTAATCGAACAACGCCTTGCTATCGTAACAGATTTATTAGATGAATTTTTTGTGCGCGACGAATTACAAGAATTATTAAAGAAAGTTTACGATTTGGAACGTTTAGCAGGTCGTGTTGCGTTTGGCAATGTAGGAGGTCGTGACTTAGCTCAGCTACGTGAATCCCTTCGCCAAGTGCCTTTTATAAAAGGTCAATTACTGCAAAGTGGAAAAGAGACGTTAATGCAATTAGGCAACTCCCTTGATGAATGTGTTGAAATTGAAGAGCTGTTGTCTCGTGCCATTACAGATCATCCACCCATTGCCATTAAGGAAGGTGATGTAATTCGTGATGGATATAACGAAAAACTAGATGAATTGCGCTATGCCTCACGAAACGGGAAAGATTGGATTGCACAACTCGAGCAAAAAGAACGAGAAATAACAGGCATTAAAAACTTGAAAATCGGATACAACCGAGTATTTGGTTATTATATTGAAATTACAAAATCCAATGTTGCCAATGCCGATTTAACACGCTATGAACGAAAACAAACATTAGCAAATGCAGAACGTTATATCACAGAAGAGTTAAAAGAAAAAGAAGCAATCATTTTAAACGCAGAAGAACAAAGCTTAGCACTAGAATATGATCTTTTCGTAGAGCTTCGTGAACAATTAAAAGAATATATTCCTCGTGTACAGGCTTTGGCATCAAAAATAAGCGAACTTGATGTTTTTATAAGTTTTGCGCATGTGTCTGAAAAATATCGTTTTATTAAACCAACATTCCATGAAGGAAGAGCGCTTAAAATTGTCAATGGACGTCATCCAGTAGTTGAAAAAATGCTCAATAAACAAATGTATGTACCGAACGATTGTGTTTTAACAGAAGATAAAAATATGATGTTAATCACTGGACCAAACATGTCAGGTAAAAGTACTTTTATGCGACAAGTGGCATTAATTGTGGTGCTTGCCCAAATCGGGTGTTATGTTCCTGCAGAAGAAGCAGAACTTCCGATTATCGACCAAATTTTCACTCGAATTGGTGCAGCAGATGATTTAGTTGCGGGCCAATCTACTTTTATGGTGGAAATGCTAGAATCGCAACATGCCATCACAAATGCAACAGAGAAAAGTTTATTGTTATTCGATGAAATTGGACGGGGCACATCGACTTATGACGGTATGGCTTTAGCTCAATCTATGATGGAGTATATTCATGATAAAATTGGCGCAAACACGTTATTTTCTACCCACTATCACGAGTTAACAGCTTTAGAACAACAACTCGCGAAATTGAAAAACGTCCATGTTAGTGCGACAGAAAAAGATGGAAAAGTAGTTTTCCTTCATAAAGTTCGAGAAGGCGCAGCGGATAAAAGCTATGGTGTACATGTGGCGAAGTTAGCAGAAATGCCAGATGCAATTATAGAACGCGCTCAAACACTGTTAGAACAATTTGAGTCAAAAGAGCCTACCCCTGTAGCTGAAGACGATCTTCAACTATCATTGTTTGAAGAAGTAAATCAACCTGCAGAACTATCAGGTGCAGAACAAGAGGTCCTTGAGAAGCTAGAGAAAATGAATATTATGGGGACTTCTCCAATCCAAGCCATCAACGTACTTTACGAACTACAACAAACGCTTTTAAGTAAAAAATAGGTGTTCGACATTACCCGGGAAATAATTCGACAAAACAAAAAGGAGGTAATTGACCATGGGAAAAATTCAAATAATGGATGAATGGTTATCGAACAAAATTGCAGCAGGTGAAGTGGTGGAGCGACCTTCGTCTGTTGTAAAAGAGCTTGTCGAAAATGCCATTGATGCAGGAAGCACATCCATTGAAGTTTTCCTTGAAGAAGCAGGGTTAACCTCCATTCAAGTAACAGATAATGGAAGTGGGATGGATGAGGAAGATGCATTAAAATCGTTCTCTCGCCATGCAACATCTAAAATTTCCAAAGAGCAAGATTTATTCCGTATTCGAACACTCGGATTTCGCGGTGAAGCATTAGCATCAATTGCTTCTGTTTCAAAGGTGCTGCTGAAAACTTCAGATGGCCTACATTCAGGACTAGAAATCGAACTTGACGGCGGCCATGTTGTGTCGATGAAACCAACCGCCTTTCGAAAAGGAACAGATATAACAGTGTCACAACTATTCTTTAATACGCCTGCAAGATTAAAATATTTAAAAACGATCCAAACCGAACTCGGGCATTCCATAGACTATATGAATCGGTTAGCATTAAGTAATCCAGAAATTGCGTTTAAATTAGTACATAATGGTGGAACACTTTTACAAACGAACGGAAGAGGAAATGTTCAACAAGTCGTTGCCGCAATTTATGGTGTACAAAATGCCAAAAAGATGATTTCCTTTAGCGCGGAGTCCAAAGATTATAAAATTCATGGTTTTGCAAGTTTACCTGAAGTAACGCGGGCTTCTAAAAATTATATGTCCATTTTTGTAAATGGCCGTTATGTGAAACATTATCTCGTTCAAAAGGCTATAGTAGATGCCTATCACACGTATTTACCAATTGAACGTTACCCAATCGTCGTCATGTATATCGAAGGGGATCCGTACTTAACCGATGTCAATGTGCATCCGGCAAAATTGCAAATTCGGTTAAGTAAAGAGCAGGAATTATTACCTTTAGTAGAAAATGCGATTCGAAACGCAATTCGATCCGCAATCCATGTTCCTTTAGCAGAAAAAAAGGAAAAACCGGTAAAAGTTCCGAGTGAACAAATGAATATTTGGAAACCAGCCCCAGCCCCGACGTTTAATCAAACAAAAATGGTTGAGATTGTAGAAAAGTTAAATGACTCTGTTGTAAAAGAAACGGCTTTTCAAGAGATCCCAAATAACGAGGTAATGTTTGAGGAGCCAACACCTGTAGTCATAGAAGAAGAGCCAACCCTGCAAGAGAAAAAAGAGCCTTTCCCACAACTTGAAATTGTTGGGCAAATTCACGGCACATACATTGTTGCGCAAATGGAAGATGGTTTTTATCTAATTGATCAACATGCAGCACAGGAACGAATAAAATATGAATATTTCCGTGAAAAAGTGGGCGAAGTGAATCCTAACGAACGTCAAACATTATTGCTACCTTTGACATTTCATTATTCCGCCGATGAAGCCTTAATTTTAAAAGAAAATTTGCATTCACTACAGGAAGTGGGCGTATTTTTAGAAGACTTTGGGCAATCTTCATTTGTAGTTCGCGAATATCCGACGTGGTTTCCAAAAGGATTTGAACAGGAAATTATCGAAGAACTGATTGAGCAAGTATTGAAAACGAAAAAAACCGACGTAAAAAAATTACGTGAAGAAGCTGCCATAATGATGAGCTGCAAAAAATCCATCAAAGCGAACCATTTTTTAACGAAGGAACAAATGATAGCACTACTAGATGATTTAAAGAAAGCAGACAATCCTTTCACATGTCCTCATGGAAGACCGGTCATGATTCACTTTTCTTCTTATGAAGTAGAAAAAATGTTTAAACGTGTTATGTAGATTTACCTAAATGAATAAAAGGGGTAATCATTATGTTTTCGTATAAACAAAGGTCTACAATTTTGAATACTTTGAACCACTATACCTTTGATGTGCTCGTCATTGGTGGGGGAATAACTGGTGCTGGCATTGCGTTAGATGCTGCTTCCCGTGGTCTGTCCGTTGCCTTAGTTGACATGCAAGACTTTGCTGCAGGCACATCTAGCCGTTCCACAAAATTGATACACGGTGGGCTTCGTTACTTAAAACAGTTTGAAATAGGACTTGTAGCAGAAGTTGGTCGTGAACGTGAAATTGTCTATGAAAATGCGGTTCATGTCACAAAACCTGAGTGGATGTTGCTTCCTCTGTATAAAGAAGGAACATTAGGGAAAATGACGACAAGTGCAGCTCTTGCCCTTTATGATCGACTAGCACGGGTTCGTCCAAATGAACGCCGGAAAATGCTCACGAAAAAACAAACCCTCCAAAAAGTACCGATTTTAAAAGAAGACGGGTTACTAGGAGCGGGGTACTATGTGGAATATAAAACAGATGATGCTCGCCTTACGATGGAAGTAATAAAAAAGGCAGTAGAATATAAAGCGGTTTGTATTAATTATGCACGTGTTACAGGCTTTGAATATAAAAAGAAAAAAATCGTTGCAGCAAACGTACGTGATGAAATCTCCGGAAAGTCGATCACCATCCATGCTCACCAAATTGTTAATGCAACCGGTCCTTGGGTAGATGATGTCCGGAAAATGGATAAAGTTCATAATAACAAACAAATTCGCCATACAAAGGGTATTCATCTTGTTTTTGATCAATCAAAGTTTCCTTTACAACAAGCGATATATTTTGATACTGACGATGGACGAATGGTATTTGCAATTCCAAGAGAGGGCAAAACCTATGTTGGGACTACGGATACATTTTATGCTGATGACCCGATTCAGCCCGTTGCTAGTGAGGAAGATGTAACGTACTTACTAAATGCAATCCATTTTATTTTCCCAAAGCTCGACATTGCGAAAAAAGATATTGAGTCATCTTGGGCAGGCGTTCGACCACTCATCTTTGAAGACGGCAAAAATCCTTCTGAAATATCTCGGAAAGATGAAATTTGGTCTTCTCCTAGTGACCTTTTAACAATTGCAGGTGGAAAGCTTACAGGGTACCGTCAAATGGCCGAAACAATTGTTGATTTAATTATTAAAAAACATAAATTTAAACATGGCCAAAAAAGTAACACGAAATATTTGTCGCTATCAGGTGCAAAAGGGTTAAATTCTGTAAATTTCCATGACTATGTTGCAAACAAAGCAAAAGAAGGAGAGCAACTTGGAATTTCATATAATGAAGCGAAACTATTAGTCGAAAAATATGGAACAAATGTAGATGATGTTTTTCATTTTATTCGCTATGGTAAGGAATCAAATGTTCCGATAACCTTATATGCAGAACTTTTATACTCGATTTATTTTGAAATGGTCATGACGCCATGTGACTTTTTCATTCGCCGAACAGGTTATCTTTATTTCGATATAGAATTAGTACAAAACTATAAAAATGAAATAATCGAAATTATGAGTCAAACAATCGGTTATTCAGAGAGTGAGAAAATTTTCTATCAGATGCAGTTGGAGCAATTTATCGATGATGCAACAATGTAAAGGTGCGTGGTAGAGTTGAAAAAACTAACGAAAGTTTTATCAATGAGTGATGGTCATGAAATTTTTGTTCGCATTTATGAACCGCAAAACAAACCAATTGGCAATTTTCACATTTTACATGGAATGGCAGAACATGGTGGCCGCTATGATGCGTTTGCGGTAAATTTATGTGAGCAAGGTTATTTTGTGACAGTTCACGATCATCGTGGTCATGGAAAAACGGCGGAATTTAATGGAAGGCTTGGCTATTTTGCGGATCAAAACGGTTTTGAACGAGTAGTGCAAGACGTTTATGAGTTAGTTCAATCTTTTCGCTTCGATCAAAATTTTAAAACAATACTTTTTGGGCATAGTATGGGTTCCTTTATTGCCCGTCGTTATATTCAACTCTATAATGATGTTGATAAATGCATTTTATGTGGAACAGGTAGCACCACATTTACTCACAATATAGGCAATACACTTGCAAAAATCCTTTGCTTTGTTCAAGGACCGACAACACTTAGTAAAATCATGAGCGAATTGAGCTTTGGTAGTTTTAATAAAAACATCTCCAATGTCAAAACGGCTTTTGATTGGTTGTGTAGTAATGAAGAAGAAGTGGAAACGTATATCAAGGACCCAAGTTGCGGATTCGTTCCAACAAATCGATTTTTTGTTGATTTAACAGACGGCTTGCTCTTGATTAATCGTCAAAGTGAAATGGAAAACATTCAAAAAGATTTACCAATACTTTTGATTAGTGGCAGTGAAGACCCAGTTGGCAATCGAGGTGCGGGCGTTTTTAAAGTTGCAAATCAATATAAAAAATTAGGCTTAAATAATATTGTCGTATACCTTTTTGAAGGAATGCGCCATGAAATTTTAAAAGAAAAAAATAAAGAGCATGTGTTTCATGTGGTGTCACGGTGGTTAGAGAATGACGGAAAAAGAAATTGAAGTAGTAGCCATAGTAGGACCGACTGCTTCAGGTAAAACAGCATTAAGCATAAAAATGGCTAAACAATTTAACGGTGAAATTATTAACGGCGATTCAATGCAAATTTACAAAGGGCTTGATATTGGGACAGCAAAAGTTACAGAAGAAGAAATGGAAGGCATTCCTCATCATTTACTTGATTTCAAAGAACCAACAGAAAGCTTCTCTGTAGCAGAATATCAAACATTAGTCCGCGAGAAAATTCGTGAAATCCAACAACGCAACAAGCTGCCAATTATTGTTGGTGGCACTGGTTTGTATGTACAAGCGGTGTTATATGATTTTCAATTTACAAAAGAAGATGTAGACGAAAAGGCACGAAAAAAATATTACGATGATTTAGCGGAAATAGGGCCAGAAGCGATGCATGAGCGACTTGCGAAACTCGACCCAGAAACAGCAAGTACCATTCATCCAAACAATACTCGTCGTGTTATTCGTGCATTAGAATTAGTGGAATTACATGGTGTATCCAAGGCAACAGAGGAACTGAATCGTGGAAATGTACCCCTTTACAATCACCTAATAATTGGCATGGATATGGACCGGGAAAAGCTGTACGAACGAATTAATTTAAGAGTAGACATAATGATGGAAAAAGGTCTTTTGGAAGAAGTGAAATCATTATGGGACAGAGGTATCCGCAATGTGCAATCAGTTCAAGCAATTGGCTATAAGGAGTTATATGCCTACTTTGATGGGCTCATGTCGTTAGAGGATGCAATTGAACAGCTGAAGCAAAATTCGCGCCGTTATGCAAAAAGACAATTAACCTACTTCCGAAATAAAATGGACGTGCAGTGGATTGGATATGATTGGGAAAAAATTGAAGCGTTTTCAAAAAATTTTATAAATAAAGAAGGAAATTAATTTCCTTTTGCCGAATACTTCCAATATAAGAAAAATAGAAGAGGTGTGTACGGCATGAAATCAATTAATTTACAAGATACTTTTCTTAACAACCTACGCAAAAACAATCTATTCGTTACTGTATTTTTATTAAATGGTTTTCAGCTTAAGGGTTTAGTAAAATCATATGATAACTTTACTGTACTAATAGAGTCTGATGGTAAACAACACCTAATTTATAAGCATGCAATTTCCACGTTCGTCCCTTCTAAACATGTTTCACTAAGTTCGGAAGATGAAGTAAATCAATAATCAATTAATCGGCGTAGTGATAAATACTAGCCGATTTTTTATTTTTTCTCTATAATGGCAGTGTAGATTAATTTTGGAGGTTCTGTTAATGAAAACAATGACAACGGAAGAACTAATTAACTTGTTAGATGCAAATGAAGATTTAAATATAGTAGATGTTCGCGAAGATTTTGAAGTAGAAGAAGGAATGATTCCTGGCGCTGTTCACATTCCTCTAGGTTCAATTCCAGAACGCGCAAACGAACTGGATTCTTCAAAAGAATATATCCTAGTATGTAAAGGCGGCGTTCGTAGCGAAAAAGCATGCCAATATTTAGAATCACAAGGCTTCCAAGTGATCAATCTTGAAGGCGGAATGATGGCTTACGACGGAGAATTAGAATTTAAATAAGCACACAAAAGGATTGGTAATTTGTAATTATCAGTCCTTTTATTTTTGGGGGGTCAACTTTATGTTAGTGATGATGTTGCTTGTCGTACCAACAATTGGGGTTTTATGGTTTTTAAATTTCACTACATTTTTAAAGCACTTAAACAATGGAAAAAGCACGCATAATCAAAATGTATTAGGAGCAACCTTAACATTTATTTTTCTATTTGCTCTCATGTACTGCCTGGCCGGAACCCATTAAACATCTTTTTAATAGTACAATTTCTAAAATAACTGTAAATAGTTGAAATGCCTATAAGAATTGATAAGATGGTAAAGGACGATAAATAAGGGAGCAATTATTAATGACATTTATTTCAACTATAAAAGAAGAAACGATACAACTTGCAAATCAAGTAGAAGAAAAAATTAAGTCGTATACTTCAAAAGTAGACGAAATGGCTTTTTTCAACCAACAAAAAGTGTTAGCCGCATTTCGCAAACATCAAGTAAGTGACTTTCATTTACATCCTTCAACAGGCTACGGATATGACGATGAAGGCCGTGATAACTTAGAACGAGTGTATGCTGAAACGTTCGGAGCAGAAGCAGCCATTGTTCGAAGCCAAATTATTTCAGGTACTCATGCGATTACTCTTAGCCTTTTTGGTGTATTACGACCAGGTGACGAACTAGTATACATAACAGGTAAACCATATGATACACTTCAATCCATTGTAGACGGGGGCGAAAAGGACACTGGCTCTTTAAAAGACTTTGGCATTGGCTACCAACATGTGGACTTAATTGAAGACCGAGCAATTGATTGGGAAGCGGTTCTTGCTGCTATCACTGACTCTACGAAAATGGTAGCCATCCAACGTTCAAAAGGGTATGCAACACGACCATCATTTACAATTAGTGAAATCCGCGTAATGTGTGAAAAAATTCGAGAAATAAAGCAAGACGTCGTAATCTTTGTTGATAACTGCTACGGAGAATTTGTTGAAGCAATGGAACCAACTGAAGTAGGGGCAGATTTAATGGCAGGGTCTCTTATAAAAAATCCAGGAGGGGGATTAGCGAAAATTGGGGGCTATATTGCAGGGCGCGCGGATTTAGTAGAGAAATGTGCGTATCGCATGACGTCACCAGGAATTGGTGCTGAAGCAGGAGCATCTTTAAATACGTTAGCCGATTTTTACCAAGGATTTTTCCTTGCACCTCATGTAGTGGCACAAAGTTTGAAGGGGGCGATTTTTACCTCAGCAATGCTAGAAGAAATTGGGATGCAAACGTTCCCTCATTACAAGGCTAAACGTACGGATCTTATTCAATCGGTTTCCTTCCAAACAGCTGAGCAAATGGTGGCGTTTTGTCAGGAAATCCAAGCTGCATCACCAATTAATGCGCATTTTGCACCGGTTCCAGCCTATATGCCAGGGTATGAAGATGACGTAATTATGGCTGCAGGAACATTTGTACAAGGTTCAAGTATTGAATTAACAGCAGACGGTCCAATTCGTCCTCCATATACTGCTTATGTACAAGGTGGATTAACTTATGAACACGTGAAATTTGCGATTTGTAGTGCGGTGCAGAAAATCCGGGAAGCGTAAAAGCAAATAAGTTGCGGAAAATAGCAAATAAATCTAAACAAAAAGCAAATAACTCTCAATAAAAAGCAAATAAAACGAGGATCATACATGCTAACATTAGAAAATATAAAAAATTACGGAGAATATATTGTTCTCGAGTCAAAAGAACCCTTAAGAACCTTTAGCTCGGCCATGCACAACCCGGGATATGGAGAATACCAGGTTTTTATGAATCGTACGGTCGATCTCAGCTATAACCCACTGGATGCCCATGAAGAAATGCAGCAATTTATTCAACAATGCGGCTATCCGTTACCACAAACTGTGGCGATGATGACGGCTGTGGATATGAAGTTTGCATTTACTGGCTTTTATGAGGATGGTGATACGTCGATAGTCATCCTCGTCACTACAGGTCTTGGCAATGCGGTAGATATTACCCGTTCTTATGAGTACGCCCATCCCCCGAGAGTCGGCACAATTAATACGTTTATTTTTATAAACGGCTACTTAACAGATGAGGCACTCATTCAAGCGTTGTGCGGTGCTGTGGAAGTGAAAACAAAAATTCTTGCTGAACATCAGATACTTGATCCACAATCAGGGACAATTGCAACAGGGACATCAACGGATAGTATTTGTATTGCCTCAACTCAAACTGGAGAAGCACATGCATACGGTGGGTCAATTACGAAACTCGGTAAACTAATCGGAAAAGGGTTATATGACACGATGAATTGTTCCGTCGAAAGTTTTTTGGAATATAAAAAGGGGAACAGGTAAATGCATATGATTGCTGTTATTTTGGGACAACTCCTCGACCTAATCATAGGAGACCCGCCCAAATTTCCTCATCCTATTAAGTGGATTGGTTCATTTATTGCATGGCTTTCGAAAATATTAAATAGTGGACGGTTTCGTATTATGAAAGGTGCATTTACTGCATTGTTGGTAATTGCGATAGTAACGACCATCACATTTTGCATCGTAACCCTGTCTTACAAAGTGAATATTTTTGTCGGACTTTTTGTAGAGATGATTTTGATTGCCATTGGTCTTGCGCAAAAAAGTTTAAAAGAAGCTGCAATGGTAGTTTATGATGCATTGGATAAATGTGATTTAGATGAAGCACGCTTGAAGCTGTCTTGGATTGTAGGACGCGATACAGAACATTTAGATGAACCAGAAATTGTGCGCGGCGTTGTAGAAACGGTTTCAGAAAACACGAGCGATGGCGTAACGGCTCCACTGTTCTATGCAATTTTATTTGGAGCAACCGGTTTATGGGCGTATAAAGCAATCAATACATTAGATTCAATGATTGGTTATAAAAATGAAACGTATATGGAATTTGGGAAAGTTGCTGCGAGACTAGATGACGCTGCTAATTTTATTCCAAGTCGCATCACTGGATTTTTACTATTATTTACAAAAAATAAAACGAACAGAAATTTTGTGGAACGGTTCAAACGCTGGCTAGTGGATGCGAAAAAACATCCAAGTCCGAATAGCGGCTATTTAGAAGCGGCTACTGCTTATCAGCTGGGCATTCAATTAGGCGGGTACAATACATATAAAGGCATTACATCATTCCGTGCGCATATGGGGTTACCAGAGCAAACATTACAAAAAAATCATATAAAAGACGCCATCACGCAAATGTTCATCGTATCATGGCTATTTTTGTTCATTGTAGGAGGTGTTTTTGTTGCAATTTCCTTCCCATGGAGCGAATTATGAACAACTTTATAAAAATTTTAATCTAGAAATGCCAAAGACCGTTTATGACTTAAGTGAAAATGTAAATTTTTTAGGCTTCCCGAAGCAAATTGAAATGTTATGGCAAGACTTACTAGCTAAAATTACATCTTACCCAAATGCATTGGCAGAACCTCTTCGGACAATGATTGCAACTAAACACAATGTGACACCAGAATGTATCCTTGTAGGAAATGGCGGGGCAGAATTGCTAACTTTTTATGCTCAAGTCTATAAGGGGAAAAAAGTGATACTCATTCATCCAACATTTTCAGAATACAAAATGACACTCGAGGCTGCCGGGGCGGAAATCGTAAATATTACAGTGGGGGATTTTGTAAATTATCATTTACCTTTAGAAGAAGTCAAGCTTCATATGAAAGCTGCTGATTGTCTTTATTTATGCAATCCAAATAATCCAACTGGGGCATTGATACAAAGGGAAACTATTATAGAGTTGATTAAGCATGGTGAAAAGGTTGGTTGCTCTCTTTTAATTGACGAAGCATTTATGGATTGGACAGATGAAGAACATTCCGCTATAGACCTCGTTTCAACGCATAAAAATGTAACGGTTGTCCGATCCATGACGAAAATGTATGGAATTGCAGGTATACGGCTTGGTTATTTAATTGGGCAACCGCATTTAGTGAGTACGATACGAAATCGTTTGCCTCACTGGAATGTCAATAATTTAGCCATTTCAATTGGAATGGAATGTTTGAAAGATGAAGAATTTCGATTACGAAGCATCCAAGAAAATCTCTCGAAAAAGAACGGAATCCAAAATTTCCTAAAGTCCCATCATTGTACGGTAACGAACAGTGCAGCCAATTTTTTATGTTTCCAATTACAACATCCTGAAGAAACTGAAAACTTTTACTTCCATTGTTTAAAACAAGGGATTGTTCTTCGTCACACGCAAAACTATGAAGGCATGAATGGGAAGTGGCTTCGTATTGGTATAAAAAATGACGTAGCAATGGACAAGTTCACAGAAGTTCTGGCAGGATGGCATGAGTAGAGTGGAATTGTATTTTATACGGCATGGAGAGACAGAGTGGAATAAAGAAGGACGACTTCAAGGTTGGCTGAATTCAGAATTAACGGAGAATGGTCGGGATCAAGTAAAAGCATTACAACAAGAGTTACAACATATAAAATTTAATGCCGTTTATTCAAGTCCACTACAAAGAGCTGTGGAGACGGCAAATATTTTAGTTGGAGAAACAGCGAGAATCAAGCTTGATGACCGATTAAGAGAAATTCATCTTGGAAGCTGGCAAGGGCGAAAAATTGCCGACATTTGGGAAGAAGACTATGATCGTTATTTTGCTTATTGCAACAAGCCACAATGCTACAAACCAGATAGTGGGGAATCTTTTTTGCAAGTTAGTGCGCGGATGACCGACTTGCTCATGGATTGTAGCAATAAATATAAAGAGGGCAAAATTTTATTCATTACCCATGCAGTAGCGATTCGAGCGTTACTACTCAACGTTCTCGGCTTAGAGTGTGACCGAATTTGGAACATTGAAGAAATAGATGGTGCAAGTGTGACAAAGTTAGTCGTTGAAAATAATCAAATCACCGTACAGTATATTGGAAAAATTATTAATAACCACAACGTCATTGAAATATAGTAATTAATAAAACTATAAGATTGGGGTTGTGTATGGGGCAGTTAAGTAGGAATCGGAACTACGACCTCATATTGAAACATTTTGCAGTCATGTGGATTTTAACGGTGATTGGTGCATTAATTGCAATTATTTTGCCGATGTGGACGGTTGTGACATTGTCGATTGTTTGTATTGGACTACTTGTTTTGATTTACCTTACTAAACTGGCAAATGTTATTTTGTATTATGTGATTCCACTTTTTATGGGTGTTTTTCATTTCCTACTCATTACTCTGTTCATTGGATGGCTCGGAAAAGCATTAGTTTTATCTGTCTTTATTGGCACGGTTATTATCTTTTTATTGTTGGCCTTTTTAGGATTAAAGTTAATTTCAGAAATTACCGATACGGCCATTTATGCGATTGCGGTGTTAATTGTTTTTGTGGTCTTTGCATTTATTTATATCTTCATTCCAATTAGTAGCACCATCATTCTCATTCTTGCCGGTTTATTTGTATTATTATTTGCGATTTACACAGTTTATGATTTAAATAATATCCGAAAGACCTTTGCAAGGGACAATGAAGTGATTGCGATTGCCCTAGGTTTATACTTAAACTTCTTAAATGTATTTTTCAATTTAGTCGAAGTTACAAAAAAACGAAGATGACTTAAGACAGGAGATTGTTCATTCGTCTCCTGTTTTTTATCGTTAATTTCTAAATATTAGTAGGTTTTTATTAAATTCCCTCTTTAATGTTAGTTTTTCTAACATTGCATTGACAATATAAATAACCGAGCGTATTATAAGACAAAGGGAGGTGAATTAAATGAGTGAAAATAAAAAATCTAGTGAATTAAGAAGATCTATGCCGCTATTACCAATTGGTACAGTAATGCAACTAACTGAGTTATCTGCTCGTCAAATTCGCTATTACGAAGAACACGATTTAATTCAGCCGCACCGATCTGAAGGTAACAGAAGAATGTTTTCATTAAATGATGTCGATACTCTTCTTGAAATCAAAGATATGCTTGAACAGGGCATTAACATGGCAGGAATAAAAAAGTTATTTGATATGAAAAAGAATGCTGCGGTTCAATCCGTGCAGGCAGAAAAGGAAATTTCCGATTCAGAATTACGTCGAATTTTACGTGAAGAAATGCGAAATGCAAATCGTCACCAAAAATCGTCGTTGCGCCAAGGGGATTTATCGCGTTTCTATCAGTAAGACGCGTAAATTATAAATTATTTGTTAGGGAAAAAAGTAGGAGTGTGGAATACTGTGGGTAAATACACAAAAGACGACATAAAACGTCTTGTAGAAGAAAAAGAAGTAAAATACATTCGATTACAATTTACAGACATTTTAGGAACAATTAAAAACGTAGAAATTCCCGTTAGTCAATTAGATAAAGCATTAGACAATAAAATGATGTTTGATGGTTCTTCAATTGAAGGTTTTGTTCGTATTGAAGAATCTGACATGTACTTATATCCTGATCTTGATACTTTTATGGTATTCCCATGGACTACTGGAAATGGTAAAGTAGCACGTTTTATTTGTGACATTTATACAGCACAAGGTGAACCATTCGCAGGGGACCCTCGTAACAATTTAAAACGCGTATTAAGAGGAATGGAAGAGTTAGGATTTACTCATTTCAATCTTGGGCCAGAGCCAGAATTCTTCTTATTTAAATTAGATGCAAAAGGCGAACCAACGCTTGAAGTAAACGATCACGGTGGCTATTTTGACTTAGCACCAACAGACCTTGGTGAAAACTGCCGTCGTGACATCGTGTTAGAACTTGAAGAAATGGGCTTTGAAATCGAAGCTTCTCACCACGAAGTTGCACCAGGTCAACACGAAATCGACTTTAAATATGCAAACGTAATTGAAGCGTGTGACAATATCCAAACATTCAAACTGGTTGTTAAAACAATTGCACGCAAACACGGCTTACATGCAACATTCATGCCAAAACCATTGTTCGGTGAAGCAGGATCGGGTATGCACTGTAACGTATCGTTATTCAAAGGTAAAGAAAATGCGTTCTACGATGAAAATTCAGAACTAGGTTTATCTGAAACTGCAATGCAATTCATGGCAGGGGTTTTAAAACACGTACAAGGGTTCACAGCAATTACTAACCCAACAATTAACTCATATAAACGTTTAGTACCTGGTTATGAAGCGCCATGTTACGTAGCTTGGTCAGCTCAAAACCGTTCACCATTAATTCGTGTCCCATCTGCTCGTGGATTATCAACACGTATTGAGGTGCGTTCTGTAGACCCAGCGGCAAACCCATACTTAGCTTTAGCAGTTATTTTAGAGTCTGGGTTAGAAGGCGTTCGTGAAGGGTTAACACCTCCACCAGCAATCAACCGTAACATCTACATCATGAGCGAAGAAGAACGCAAAGCGAACGGCATCGACAACCTACCAGCAGCACTTGACGATGCATTAGTTGCTCTTGATAAAGATGAAGTAGTTAAAGGCGCTTTAGGTGAGCACATCTATGCAAACTTTAAAGAAGCTAAAGAAATCGAGTTTGAAATGTTCCGCACAACAGTACACCCTTGGGAACGCGAACAGTACTTAAAAATGTACTAAGAGGCGTACCCGGTACACGAACAATTCTGACAATTGTATACAATTTAAAAAAGCATTGGAGTGGTTTGCACTCCAATGCTTTTCTATGTGTAAGAATTAATCAAGGCCAATTACACTTTTACGAATTAATTGAACTTCTTCGTGAGATCGTTTTAAGATATTTACAATGTCTTCATCAGAAAAGCCATTTTCTAATAATCCGACAATTACTTGTCGTACACCTTGTTCGATCCCTTCGTTAAATCCATCTTCAAACCCTTCGTTAAACCCTTCTTCACGAGCTTCTTCTATACGTAACCTAGCTTCGATGATAACCGCTTTTTCATCCATGATTTTTTTAAATCGACTTAAGTAAGCAAAGTACTCTTTTTCACATTTACTTGATCCATTGCTTGGATTAATTCCTTCTCATTAATAGAAAAAACCTCCATTTTTAGATGTTACCTTTATCAAATTGTATTCTCTAATACTGGTACCTACTAATTATCTACATTCATTTCGAATTGCTTGCACTTCCTCAGTGGACCGATTTGAAAGTTTAGAAATGTCTTCATCGGAAAACCCATTTTTAATTAGATTTACTATTACTTGACGAATACCTTGTTCAATCCCTACTTCAATCCCTTGTTCACGAGATTCTTCTTCACGTAATCTCGCTTCAATGATTACAGATTCTTCGTCCTTAATTTTCTTTAGTCGACCTAAATAGGCGAAATATTCTTTTTCAGAGAGACTTAGTTCTTGCCACTGCTGAAATGCATCAAATAATTGTTTGTCTTTCATGGCGATTACCTCCAATTCTTTATAGATATCCTCATATACAGTTCCTTTACGGTGGTCCACTATACTAAGGAGTAATAGCCATCTAGCTAATACATCGTTCCAAGGATCTAACTTTTGTGCTTTCCAATCACGTAAAAGCTTTGGTATTTCAACGAAGTGAAGTTCCATCAAATCAGTAAGGAACGTTTTTTCAGTATCTTCATGTAAATGATAGGTTTTATGGAAGTGCGTACTTTCTTTAAATAAATCGAAGTTAAGTATATTAATAGTTATGATTGGATTCAATTGTTTATAGGCCACACCTGAACTTAATGGTTGTGAGTATAATTTCGACCAATAATAGAGTGTTCGTTTAATCATATCAAACTTATTAGTAAATTGAATTTCCACATTGATGTGCTCGTTTGCTTGTGTTTTCACAAGAAGGTCTAAACGAGATTCTTTGTCATTTTCATATTCACCAACAATTTCTGGGTTTTCAAAGGTAATTTCTTGTATGATGTTGCGGCCTGACCGTTTTAGAACGGAATTTAAAAAATAATCATAATTTCTTTATTCTGTTGGCTGCCAAATAATTGTTTAAATGCATAGTCCACTTTTAAATCCATTAGTTTTTCTAGTGGTATTCGATTTAATGCCTTTTTGTACATTTTATAGATTCACCTCGTATTTGGTAAGATGTAAAATGCAAAAAATAATTTTACACTCTCTACTACTGACCGCCGAGGGATTCCCATTTCTATTTTCATTATATAAAAATAGAACGTATGTTTCAATGGGGAGGTACCCGGTACACAAACAATTCTGACAGTTGTATACAATTTAAAAAGCATTGGATAATCCAATGCTTTTTCGATTATTTATAGGGATTTGTCTAATAAGTAGCTGGTTTTTTCTATTATTTGAGCGAAAATTTCTATTAATCGGTTACCTTTTTCTATTATTACGCTAAAATATTCTATTATCGTAAACTTTCCAAACGATCCTGCCTAGCTATCCTTCCAATTCAATACATTCGAAAGTTCGGTAATAAGTGACCCGTTTTCTTTATCAAAGATTTGGACGAGAACTCGGGATAAATTTTCGTAACTTTCATGGGGTTGCAATTTTAGTAAAATGTAAACATCGCCTTCGTTATGCTTTTCGAATGTCATAGTTGTCTTTTCAATTTCAGGCTCACTATATCCGATCGATTGGATGGCTTCGGCACGCTCCTCAAAAGGAAAGGACTCTGCTGCCACAAAGGCTTGACTTAATTCATTTTGCGCAATTTCGGATGCTGCTGCAATTTCTTCTTCAGAAAAACTTTTCGCCTTGTCCGAAACGTCATTAACTATCATGAGCACACCACCTAATAATAGTAGGACAATTAAAATGATTGATGTGATTTTTACTTTGGACATGAAGACACCTTCTCCGTATGTAATTGAAACATTTTCTCAATTACACTTTACTTCAAACTCTTTCATAAAACTATACTGTTACGAAAATCGACTTATTATGTTCTAATCGCTGTCACATATTATCTTTCTATAATGCGATCTTCAATAACTAAATTTACATCTGCATCATCTTGCTCCTCTTCTATAGGAGGTTGTTCGCTTGGTAGTGGCGGCTGCTTAAAAAATTCTGTTGAGTAAGTAACACTTGTTCCTCCACTAGCAGTTAAAGTATTCGAAATAACTGTCCCCCTAATTTGACCTCCACCGCTTAGTTTCACATTCGCATATGGTGCAATGATGAAATTCCCTTTACTACTATTGCCACCAGATATGTCGATACTTGATCCACCACTATAAATGTTCCCTGCAAATACAGATCCAGCAGTAAACTCTACGTTGGCGGTTTTAGAATATAAATTGGCATATAATTGTGCTTCGTTCGTGAACTTTAAAACAGAGGCACTATCATAATAAATATTAATTTTCACAGTATCTCCAACGTTTTTTAGAATACCCTTTAGATAAAAACTATTTTTGACGAAAAGGTTCAATTCCCCAGAACCCACCACATTTAATGTACCTTGTTTAATATTAAAATCATTGATATAAACATTTCGACTACCATTTCCAATATCTAAAGTAATTTGGTTATTTTGATCAACCGTAAAGGTATTAAATTTCATATCGTTTCCAATACGCATTGTATAATTATTGGTAATCCAGTTATCTGCAAGAACATTACCGCTACTTATAATCAAACTTTTATTATAAGCATCTTTTGCCACTTGCAAATTAGCTGGATAAGGCAATCGATTTAAACTAGTAAACATATTAGTGGGAAACGCAGGCAATAATTTCGATTGAATTGGCAATGGATTATAGTCGGCACTAGTTTTTGAACATACACCACCTGAAACGCTGGACCCGCCACTTATACTATAATTATTCGTATTAGAACAAATCTTTCCAATAATTGTTGCACCACCACCTAATGATTGCTGTCCATAACTGTAAACCGCATAATTCGTGCGGACAGGAATCGTTTCCCACATGACGGATAAACTTTCTACAACTTCGACTGGTTCTTCGGCATCTGGTCCGCCGCCAAGACTAATCGTAAGCTGCTGAGACAATGTTCTTGAATTGCTAGTGGAGTTCTTCATGGACCCAGTAGATATAATTTCATAAATTAATTCAGTTGGTGTTTCTGAAATTTTTCTAGTATCCACGGAGGCAACTGGAACTTGACCTAATTGTTCTTCAAAATCTTCGTAAGCAGTTGTAGTCTGGATAGAAAGTAGTCTATTTTTCAAACGAGTGATAAACGTTTTTTGTTTACACTCAAATTTTTGTGTAGAAGTCAAAGTAGTACTCTGGCAAGTTGAATACGAATTGATTTGTTTGTACTCATCGTAAACAATTTCTTTAATCTTTTCCCGTTTCATGACAATTCCAGATTCCGCTATATAATATAAAGATTGATTTTCGCGCTCTCTACTAGAGGTTTTAAGTGAATTTGACGTAGTAGTAATTAATGTTAGCCCTAAAATTGAAATGATGGTGAGCGTCACTAACACAATGAAAAGGATATAGCCTTGATCGTTGTTGAGATTTCTAGAAGGGTTCATTATGTTTACTCGGCCTTTCTAAAATAAATTATCGTAACTTCTTGCTGAGCCGGTGTTTGAATTTCAACCGTTACACCACCACTCCCATTGTTTGAAAGGGAGAAGTATGTAATATCAGCTCCTAACGGTTGTCCATTTCGAAGGATGGTGTTGTTGGTAAATTCATAAGTGATATAGTCAGTACCGCTTTTAAGTCGCATCGTTTGGTTATTGGTTTCGAGTTTTGTTGAGTTACGGACATCTTTTGTCACGACTTTCAGGAGATAAGTAACATCAGTTAATTGCGTCGTTTCGTCCATTTCTTTATTTTGGTGGTTAATGGAATTCATAAGGATGGAGAAAATCAATCCAAAAAGAAGAACCGAAAGAGTAGACACCGCCAAAACCTCAAGCAGCGTCATTCCTTTTTCGGTTGTTAAACGGATTTTCATGAAGCCACCTTCCAAGCCATCACATTCTCGAGTTTTGCTTTAGTTTTCCCATCTTCATGAAATATCAGTACGATTTTCACGAGATTTCCGGATACAATTTTCCCAGATGGATCTCGTTGAATGGTCGCTTCTACATTTAAAGAGTCAGTTGAAGAAGGATTGCCAAGCTCATAAACCAATTTTGTGCTGGTAGAGGCGTTTGAATTTTTTCGATAGCCCAAACTAACGAAATCCTGTTCAATTTCGGTTTGCAGGACAGAGGAATATTGCGGTGTGTTACTAACGGAAAAAATACCCTCCATAGCAGTTTGCGCTTCATAAGTTGAATTCACAATTTCCTCCGAAGCCTTCCCACCTTTTGCTCCCTGTAAAAGAAGGGGACTAAACGAGAGCAGGATAATGCCAATGAGAACGATGGAGGCGAGGACTTCGATGAGGGTGAGGCCATTATTATTAATATTTTGATATTCTTTATACAAATCAACACCTCTTCAGAATCATAATTACCTAATATTTTACTCACTTAAAATAAATAACAAACAGTATCTTTATTTTAAATTGAAAATGAATCAATAGAAGAATTAAAAAAACTGGTGAAGAAATTATTTCATTTCTACACCAGTTTAAATACTTTACTTTATTAATTAACATTATTGACTAGGCTTACCATAAACAAGTTCACCTTTAATACATACAAATCCATGATTATCCGAACCTTTATCTTTCTTAATATCATTTATTTCCCCATTACCTAAAACGGTAATTTCTGTTTTGTTGTGTAAGTTTATATTCCCTTTCACAATTAGCTTTCCTGTGACTAAAATATTAACCTTGTTGTGAGCAATTAAATCTCCATCGATAATTAAGTCTCCCTCTACTTTAAGTGTTGCATCATTTTTATTAAATATTAAATCACCAGTAATTTTTAAGGTTTCCTTTACTTTATAATCTTCTTTATTGATGTCCCAATCTCCAGTGTGTACCCCACCATTTATTCCTTTTGCGATTTGAGGAAATATACTTTCTCTATCACATTTTAATATTTCCTTTATATCATCTGGTATAGGTTTAGTTTCGACAGGACTATCATCTTCCCCAACTGGTGGTGGAGTTGTAGGAGTAGGCGGAGTATAATGTCCTGGGTTAGGAGTACTAGGATCAATCTCTTTATAAGGATTACTTGGATCTTCACTAATATTTCCATTTGGCGATACTATTAGTGTTTGAGAAACTGCTCGCGCGTTATTTGATTGGCCAATTTTTCCTATAGATTTAATTTCATATTTATCAATAGCAACTCCTGTAACTGTAACAATTGCACTTGTACTTTTTGTGAAATGAGGTTCAAATTCTACAGGGATACCAGTAAAACTATTATTTACCTCTTGGTATAAACTATAGAAAAAAAGATTAGAATCAATAAAACCATCGATGTAATTATTTAGATTATTATATTCAGAATTAACTATGTCTTTAAATTCTGCTCTTGCATTGACTAGTCCTGCTTCTGCAATATAATAAACTGCTTGATCATCTCGTTCACGTTCTGAGGCTTTAGTTGTATTATTTGAAATTGAAAACATACTAATACCAATAATAGAAAGTAAAACTAATGTCATTAAGGCAATTACCATAGAAAAACCATCTTGATTTTTTAAATATTTTATTAATCTTTTATACATTAAAACCAACCCCTTTCATTTATCTAATTATTATTGTAGTTTCATATTTTTTATTTGAACCACGATCTTTTTTATTTGAACCACGATCATCAAGGTATAAAATGGTAACTTTGATACTTTCATTAGTAGTATCAAGTGCAATTTCGAATAAATTAATATTTTCTAGCAAAGTAGAACTATTGTTTAAAATAAGTTTTTTATTATTTATATCAGAATCATCAAATTGATATTTTTCTACTGAAGTATCACATTGAACCACTTGTATATAATCTGGAGAATTTGATTCTACTAAATCAGGGTTACACCGAATACCTCTTGTAATCGCGTTCATTGTAAAGGTAATTTTTGAAAGTTGCTGATTATTACCGAATTGGTTGTTATACTCTGTCTGTCCGGAAGTAACTACACCAAAAATAATAGGGGTAATTATTGCTATAATAGTAATGGTTGCTAGTACCTCAAATAAGGATATTCCATTTTGATTTTTTAGAGTTCTCACCTAGGTGCACCCCAATCTATTATGTTTTGCATTTGTGCTTTAAGTGTTCCACCCTCTTTGTCATAAACACATATTTTAATAATTGGTAATGTAATGTCGATGTTGTTCTTTTTAATGACTAATATTTCAATATATTCAGAGGTTGAACTATTGTTTTTTTTGAATACTTCAATTTGGTCTCCATTTACATTAGAGGTAATATCATCTGGTTGACCCAAAAAAGTATGATAATCTGTATCTCCTGGTGCAATTGAATATAAATACTCCATCTCCGTCTGCGCAAGATAAGTAGCCTTAACAATATCTTCATTATTTTTTGTAGTCCTTGCTGATTGTGTCAACATTGTATAAATACTAACAAGAATAATGGATAAAATAACGATGGATGCTACTACCTCTATTAAGGAAACTCCAGATTCGTTTGATGTAAGTTTATGTTTTTTTAAAATCAAGCAATAACACCTACTTTTCATGATTTAGTAAATGTTTTGGCACTACATTTACTAATTGTAACAATTATTACAAATTGATTACACATTAATTATAGTATAATTGATATAGAAAGCTCCCAATAAACTCTCATATTATGTAAATTTATCTTTCATTTATTATATATTATTGTTTCATATACTACTACAATATAAATTAAATTTCACAAATCAAACATAATATACCAGTGTTTTTTAGGTACAAAGATATATATATTTTAAATTATTATATTGTATGATATATTTATGGTAATTAAGAATCATTGGTAAAATAAACTAAAAAAATTACAAAGTTCTTACAAACACTAAGAGGTGAGTAAGCTGAATATGCAAAAAAAAATCACAGTATTAATCGCGCTTATTGCTATATTAATTTATATAATTTCACCATTAAATGTTTTTGAAAAATATACAGCCTCCGCTGATGAAACAACTGCCAAAGGATCGACAATTGGGGGAGTTGAAGTTTCAGGACTCGAAAATGAAGAGATTCAAAAAGCTTTAACAGATGCCATCATTAATTGGAAAGCAGAACCATTAACTGTTTATGGTGGTGGAACTGAACTATCCATTGATGCAAATGAACTTCAATATAATTTAGATTCAACTCTTACTCAATACGAAATGATGACAGATAAACCGTGGTTTGATTTCTGGTCTGATGAAAAGATTGTTCACTTACCACTGGAAGTTATGATTTCAGACAATATCTTAAATGCAGTTGAAGACGTAGCAATTTGGAGTAAAGACGAAACAATCAATAAAATTGTTGGACAAGCTTCCTATTTAAAGGAACATAACATTGAAGCTGTAGTAACCGATCTGTCGATTATCGAAAATGATCGTTTAGCTCTTTCTATAGAAGAAATTCCAGAAGGTGCACTAGGGATCTCCTACTTAGCTCAAGCAATTAATGATAAAGTCATTAATCCAAATGAAATTTTTTCGTTGTTAGAAACCCTTGGCGAAAATAGCGATATTTCTAACAATCTTGGTCTTAATTTCCTAGCATCTGTGCTTTATAACAGTGTATTACAAACGAGTTTCGATATTCTTGAACGCCATTCACAAAACGAAATTCCTACTTATTTAGAACCGGGAATTGAGGCTGCAGTCAGTAAGTATGAAAATAAAGATTTGCGATTTGCAAATACAACGGAATCACCAGCACTCATTAAAGCTAGTGTTGAGAACGAGATGTTAAAGCTTGAAATATACTCAAGTGTGAAGGAAAGTGATGTTTCTGTTCAAGTAAATCAGGAAGAAACAATTTCTCCAAGGATAATTATTCGTTACTCAACTGAATTACCACTTGGTCAATCAAAAATTATTCAAGAAGGTAAGAATGGTGTAAGAATTTCAGTCTTTCGCTCAATTACAAAAAATGGTAATATGGAAGAGGAACATATTAGTCGCGACTATTATCCGCCGACAAACCAAATTGTTCTTAAATCATTAGTAAAATTAGAAGAATCAGATACAGAAAATCCATTAACAGACGATGACTTGAACCTTGATTTAAATGGGGATGGACTTCCTGATTTAGATAATTACTTCCCAGGAGCCCCATCTGATCTAAATACTAATGATTTACCAAAAGATGAAGATGAATTGCCACCTGGCAGTTATTATGATAAAGGTGGGAATTTAGTGACTCCATAGAGAGGGGATATGATGATGAAACCTTCTTCACGAAAACGACTCGGGGATTTGCTTGTAGATGCTGGAGCGATTACAAGTGAGCAACTTGATTTCGCCCTTACAACAAAAAGTCGGGATGAAAAAATTGGGGATTTCCTCATTAAACAAAAAATTATTACAGAACAACAATTAATAGAAGTTCTTGAGTTCCAACTAGGCATCCCACATGTGCACTTAAACCAGTTTACCATTGACCCTGAGTTACTCCATTTGGTTCCTGCAGAGTTAGCAAAACGGGCAATGGTCATGCCAATTCGTCGTGATCGAAACAAACTTTTCATTGCCATGGCTGACCCTATGGATTATTTCGCCATTGAAGAAGTCCGAATGGCTACAGGATGTCAGATTGAGACAAGTATTGCGGCAAAAGACGATTTATATCGAACAATTACGAAATACTATGACCTACAAGAGTCAATGGAAGCTGCACTTTCTGACCTTGGTATGGCTGCCACAACTGTTGATGCACCACAACAACAAGAAATGACCGACGAGGATTCACCAATAGTCCGATTAGTAAACCAAATCATTGCTAATGGTGTTGCTCAAAAAGCAAGTGACATTCACTTTGACCCTCATGAAAATGAATTTAAAGTGCGTTACCGTATTGATGGTGTGTTACGAACTGAGCGATCATTGCCTAAACATATGCAAAATATGATGACAGCTCGTGTGAAAATTATGGGGAACTTAAATATTACCGATAACCGTACACCACAAGATGGACGAATTCGAACAACGGTAAACTTTAAGCCAATTGACATTCGTCTATCTACATTACCAACCATTTACGGTGAAAAAATCGTAATGCGTATACTAGATGTTACAAATGCAGCAAATGATATAACTAAGCTCGGATTTACAAGGAAGAATGAAAACCTGTTCCGTGAAATGATTGCACGTCCTAATGGTATTGTATTAATAACAGGTCCAACTGGTTCAGGTAAATCTTCTACTTTATATGCTGCGTTATCGAACTTGAATAACGAAGATGTGAATATTATTACCGTTGAAGATCCAGTTGAGTACCAATTAATCGGGGTCAACCAAATCCAAGTAAATGAAGATGTTGGATTAACTTTCGCTGCAGGTTTACGTTCTATCTTACGTCAAGACCCTGATATCGTTATGATAGGGGAGATTCGTGACTTAGAAACGGCAGAAATTGCTGTACGGGCTTCATTAACAGGTCACTTAGTGTTAAGTACTTTGCATACAAACAGCGCAGTTGAATCCATTTCTCGATTACGAGATATGGGAATTGAGCCTTTACTAATTTCATCATCACTAGTCGGGGTAGTTGCACAGCGTTTAGTCCGAAGAATTTGTCGAGATTGTGCACAAACCGTTGATGCAACAGATCGGGAAAAGGAGATTTTTGCAGAAAATGGACTACATGTGACGTCTCTGAAAAAAGGTCGAGGTTGTCCTTCTTGTAACCAATCTGGCTATAAAGGGCGATTAGCGATACATGAAGTTTTACCAGTGGATCGCAATATTAAGGACATGATTTTAAATCACGGTAGTACTGCACACTTGTCTGATTATATGAAAAAAGAAGGTTACAACTCTTTATTAGTTGATGGTTTACTCAAAGTAATGGATGGGTTAACAACAACTGAGGAAGTAGTTCGCGTAGCTACAACAGAATAGGGAGATTTACGATGAGTATTTTATCAATTCGCGATTTACTAATGCGTGCATATACAGAGAAAGCATCGGACTTACATTTAACTGTTGGGGTCCCTCCAATTTATCGTCGAAATGGTAAGCTCGAGCAGTATGGCAATGAAATTTTAACGCCAGAAATTTTACATGATATGGTCTATGACATTATGCCTGAGCATAAAGTTGCAGAGTATAAGAGTCATGGAGAAACAGATTTCAACTTTTCATTGGATGACCTATGTAGATTCCGTGTTAATGCGTTTCATCAAAAAAACGCTTGTGCATTGGTTCTACGGTTAATATCATCAAAAATTCCAACAATCGAATCATTGCAAATGCCGGATGTACTTTATAAGTTGATGGAAAAACCTCAAGGATTGATTTTAGTTACAGGTCCAACAGGTTCAGGGAAATCAACGACACTTGCGGCGATGATTGATTATGTGAATGAATCAAAAGCAAAACATATTATTACACTCGAAGATCCAATTGAGTATCTACATAACCATAAACAATCCATTGTAAACCAACGAGAAATTGGTGTAGATACCGAAACTTTTGCAACAGGTTTACGTGCAGCACTACGTCAAGACCCAGACATTATCTTGGTTGGTGAGATGCGTGACTTAGAAACCATTTCAACAGCAATAACTGCTGCGGAAACGGGACACTTAGTATTAGGAACATTGCATACATCCAGTGCACCAACATCGATTGACCGAATTATTGACGTGTTCCCACCGCATCAACAAGGACAAATTCGGGTACAACTTGCAAACGTGCTTCAAGGGATTATTTCACAACGATTATTCCCACGTAAGGACAAGGGTGGCCGTGTCGCTGCAACAGAAATTTTAGTCGGTGTACCAGCCATTGCGAACTTAATCCGTACCGAAAAAGTTCACCAAATCCCAAGTATCATGCAAACAAGCAGAGCAATGGGAATGCATACGTTAGAAAGTTCCATCCAAACGCTAGTCTCTTCAGGAAAGGTTTCGTTAGAAGAAGCAAGACCTTTCATGAATGTTGGTGATTATAGTTGACGGTTTACAAATATACCGGTCGAACAAAACAAGGTGCACAAAAAAAGGGAACTGTCGATGCACCAACAAAACAAGCAGCCATTGCGAAACTTCGTGAACAAGGCATCAACCCACGTCAACTAGAAGAATCGAAAAGCCTAGCACATCTGGAAATCAAGCTAGGATCAAGTGGAAAAGTAAAAAATGAGGATTTCGTAATTTACTGTCGTCAATTTGCCACGCTTATTCGTGCAGGGATTTCCATTGTAGAAGCAACAAGAATTTTGGCTGAGCAAACAACAAGTAAAGCATTAAAAAAAGCATTGCTAGAAGTGGAAGAAGATGTACGAGCAGGAACACCCTTTTCTAAAGCAGCCATAAAACACCCAAAGGCTTTTCCACAACTTTTTGCAAATATGATTAGTTCGGGGGAAGCAACCGGGAATATGGATGAAACATTAGAGCGACTTGCGAATATGTTTGAAAAGCAATTTAAATTGAAGAAGAAAGTGCAATCAGCTTTAACGTATCCAGTAATTTTACTGTTTATAACTTTTGTTGTTGTGTTCTTCTTGTTGATTTTTATCGTACCAAACTTTGTGAAAACCTTTGAAGAAATGGGTGCTGAATTGCCATTACTTACAATCTATATGATAACTTTCAGTAACTTTTTACAGCAATATTGGTGGTTGGTAATTATTGTAATTTCGGGATCGGCTTTTGCTCTCCAATTTTTATATAGGAAAAACAAACAGTTTAACTACACTGTTAATTTATCCTTACTAAAATTCCCGTTATTTGGGAAACTGTTGCAAAAGTCTGCCATAGCTCGTATGACAAGGACTTTATCATCATTATTTAGCAGTGCTGTTCCAATTTTAAATGCTTTAACGATAGTTGAAAGAGTAGTAGGTAACCCAGTATTAGGTAAAGTAATTATTGAAGCTAGAACTAGCCTTGAAAAAGGACAATCTTTATCGGGTCCATTTGAAAGAAGTTGGTTATTTCCGCCATTAGTCACTTCAATGACGAAAATTGGAGAATCGACAGGTTCATTAGATTTAATGTTAGAAAAAGTAGCAGATTTTTACGAAGAAGAAGTGGATCGGTCTGTTGATACTTTAAAATCTTTAATTGAGCCGTTAATGATATTAATATTAGCTGGTGTAGTAGGACTAATCGTAGCGGCAATAATGTTACCGATGTTTAGTTTATATGAACAAATGTAAAAAAGTTTATTTAAAGGTAGATGGATGCTTTGCAAGGAGGTGAAAACTATGCAACAAGCGTCCGTGCAAGAAAATGATTATAAAAGAGTGAATAATTTAGGAGGAAATGATATGTTTAAAAAAATGAAAAAGCATGTGAAAAATGAAAAAGGTTTGACTTTAATTGAGTTATTGGCTGTTGTTGTAATCTTAGGAATAATTTCTGCTATTGCAGTCCCTGCAATTGGTAATATAATACAAAATTCAAGAGATAAAGCAATTCTTTCAGAGGGTGTAAATATTTTATCTGCAGCAAAATTAGCTTATACTGATGGTAAGTGTGATGTTTCATCACCTGCTTCCGGTGCCGCAACTGCAGAATGTGATTCAACTGATATAAATGGATATTTGGATGGTGTCGAATTAGGAGGAACTGATCAACCAACAGCAACAGCTAATTTAACTGCTGCAGGTACATGGACGTTGACTTACTCACGTTGGACAGATATAAAAGGCAATGATTATAAAGTATCAGGTGCTGCAACCGAAGCTGATATTACTTCAAAGCTAAATAAGTAAAACATTAGAATAAATTAAAATATTTTAGTTCCTCTAATAGTATTAGGGGAACAATTAATATTTTAATTATAATTGTTAAAAAGGAGGCCCTCGCATGTTCAACCCAAAGAAAAAATCACACCTATCCATCGAACTCCGAGATTATGTCATACGTGCGCTTGTGATGAAGGGGCCTAGTTTAGAACAATCACAGCTTTTTGAAATTCCATTAGAAAATGGAACAATTGTTGAATCAACCATCGAAAACGAAATGACGTTGTTTGATATATTTAAAAAATATGCATCAAAATGGGGCGGCAAAAAGCAAAATGTCCGCCTTTTTGTGCCGGATACGTCGGTGCTTTTAAAAACTTTTGAACACCCTGAAGACGTTGAGCCCGATAAACTTTTAGAATATGTACAAATGGAGCTTGGGGAGTCGATTCGTGTTCCCTTTGAAGATCCATTAGTGGATGTTTATGACCATGTCCCGAATGATGGACAAGCTGTCATTTTTGCGGCACCATCTGACGAAATTTCAAAACTCACATCGCTGTTTCTTGATATTAAAATGGAGCCTGAAGTCGCTGATATCCGCTCACTTTGTAATTTGCGATTGTTAGAAAAAATCGGCTTTATTGATGAGGAAAAAACATTTTTAGTCGCTGATTGGTCCATCAATGAACTCTCAATATGTATTTACTCACAAGGGCAAGTGGAGTTTCTTCGTTTCCAATTGATTGAAACCGAATTACATAAATGGGCAGCTACTGTTGAATCCGAGCAGGAAGTTCAATTTTCGTTCCAAGGTGAGTCTCAAAGTTATTTAATGCAAGTTATGGATGAAGTGCTTGAACTGGATCGAATGATGAACTTCTTCCGTTATTCTTTACATAAGGGTGAAAAGGGTGTTGACGAAATTATTGTCATGGGGGATAATCCGTTTCTAGAACAAATTACGGAAACACTAAACAATAACTTGACCATTCCATCTAAACTGGTAAATGATGAAGTGATTGCGAAACATTTCCCTAATTTTAAAGCGAAACATGCTGCATTATTAGGCCTCGCCCTTAAGGAGGTTCACCCATGATTCCAGATATAAACCTGTTGCCTAAGGTTGAAAGGCGACAAAATAACTCGAAATTACTATATATTTTATTAGCGATCATTGCACTACTTGTTTTAAGTCTTTTAGTTTGGCAGTATTTTAGCGCGAGAAGTAATTTAGCTTCAATCTTAAATGAAGAACAAGCCCTTTTAGCTCAACGTGATCAACTTCAATCTGAACTCGACAATATAAATAATGCAAAAGCGCAGTTCACATTAGAACAATCTGTGCAATTTTTAGATCAAATTTCTTACAAGGTTACACCGTTAATTAAAGAAATTTCAAACTTACAACCAACAAACTCTTATTTAAGAACATACGAGTTTGCAGAAAAAAGTGTAACAATTTGGGTAGACTTTGAAACGATGAATGATATATCGAATTATGTAGCACGTTTAAACAATAGTGCTTACTTTTTAGACGTTCAAGTTTCCACTATATCGAACTTTGAATTAGTAGTTGAATCTGAAAATGGAGAAGTGGTAGAAGACACGACGAACTTTAATGAACAACCACGATATACAACGAATATTACATTGATTATTGATGAAGCCTATTTAGCTACTGGAGGTGAAGAGTAATGAAACTTTTCTCTGGTAGTAAAAATTCTAGTCTCTTATTACTCATTGCGCTAATCGCTGCATTATTATTTGCACTTTACTATTATGTAGTTTTGCCAAAAAAAGAGGAACTCGATCTAACTCAAAACTCCATTTCTAGTGCGCAAACGGAAATTAAAACATTACAAGATCAAATTGCGCAATTAGAAACAGAACAAGCAATTGAGACAAATTCTTTTGCACTCCGTAAAAAATTGCCGCAAAGTCGCGAAATAGCTCAGTTGCTACTTAATATTGAAGAAATTGAATACGTTTCAGGTACAAGAGTATTAAATATGAATTTTAACAATTACGATTCCCTGGTGTCGGAATCAATTAAGCAAGAAGAAGAAACAGCACCTGAAGAGAATACAAATACTGAAGAAACTACACCTGAAAACGCAGAAGAAGGAGAAACAGAAGAGGAAGAAACACCGATTTCCTCGATTGACATTTCAACATTACCGAGTGAATTAAAACTTATTACCTTTGTGATTGATGTCGAAGCTCCTAACTACAATAATCTACTGAAATTTATCGAAGAAATTGAAAACCTAGAACGAATTATGCACGTAGATGCGTTGAATTTTGAACTACCAGGTGAGGAAAGTGTCATTCTCGATGAAGAGGAAACGGTAACAGTATCTCTTCAAGTAACTACGTTTTATCATGAAGGTGACGAATAAAAGTATACAGGTATAAGTAAGGGGTGTTTACCATGGACATTGTATATGCTATTTTTGCGTTACTTTTTGGACTTATTTTTGGTTCATTTTTTAACGTTGTGGGTTTACGGGTTCCAAAGAAAGAATCCATTGTAACCCCACCATCTCATTGCACATCTTGTCAGCGTAGATTAACAGCACTCGACTTAATACCTGTTTTTTCATACATATTTTTAGGTGGTAAATGTAGAAGTTGTGGTGCAAAAATTTCACCGATCTACTTAGTGACGGAACTTGTAACGGGGATATTATTTGGTTTTGTAGTATGGCAATTGGGGATTACAATTGAAACGGCCGTTGCTTTATTATTCATTTCATTATTAATGATTATTGTTGTATCAGATATTGCTTATATGTTAATTCCTGATAAAATTCTACTTTTCTTTTTGCCATTCTTAGTTTTAGGAAGAATTCTATCACCTTTAGACAATTGGTGGGATAGTTTACTAGGGGCAGTAGTTGGTTTTGGTATTCTATTATTAATTGCAGTAATATCTAAAGGTGGCATGGGTGGGGGAGATATTAAGCTCTTTTTCCTCATTGGGTTAGTATTAGGTACTGCCAATACGCTAATCACTCTATTTTTAGCTTCTGTTATAGGCATGTTTGTAGGAATTATCGTTTTGAAGGTGCGCGGGCAAGGAAGAAAAACTCCAGTGCCTTTTGGTCCATCCATCGCGCTTGCTGCAATTATTGCCTATTTTTATGGGGAAGCTATGTTAAATTGGTATACAGGTTTATTTTAGCTTAACGTCATTGCGTTAGGCTTTTTTATATGGTCAGGAATGATTTACCTCTCCTCGAATATTTTATAGAGGAGGTGCTTTCGTGAAGCCAATCATCGGGATCACAATGACCATTAGTAATGGAAGATATTGTATTAATACCCCTTATGTAAAATCAGTTTTAGATGCAGGGGGAATTCCGTTTTGTATTCCTTTTGGTGTTGAAAAAGATGTCACGCAAGTAATTGATTCTATTGACGGCCTATTGTTGACAGGTGGGGTCGATATTCATCCTCATTATTTTCAAGAAGAGCCTCATCCTAAGCTCGGTGAAGTGATGTTAGAGCGTGACAAAGTGGAGATTGCCCTTGCTCATGCAGCGTTAAATAGGCGGCTTCCTGTTTTTGCAATTTGCCGTGGCATTCAGCTGTTAAATGTAGCGTTAGGGGGAACTTTATATCAGGATATCAATGCCCAATATGAGTCAGAGCCCCTGCTGCATAAACAAAATGCTCTAAGACACGAACTTGCGCATTTTATTGAAATTACGAAGGGTACTAGATTGCATGATATCATTGGAAAAGATCGTGTTGCTGTAAATTCCCTTCATCATCAAGCAGTAAAAAATGTTCCAGATTTATTTCAAATTTCCGCCAAAGCAAGCGATGGAATAGTAGAAGCAATGGAATTAAATGACTACCCATTTTGTTTAGCTGTTCAATGGCACCCTGAGGAAATGGCTGCAAAAGGGGAGGAGTATTCCAAGAAGTTGTTTAAGGCGTTTGTCGGTGCGTGTTCGAAACAAAATGATTCGTAGTAAGCGAGGCTAAGTGCACAAAAGCGGATGCAAACGCGCAAAAGCTGGGCTAAGTGCACAAAAGCGGATACCAAACGCACAAAAGCTGGGCTAAGTGCACAAAAGCGGATGCCAAACGCACAAAAGCTGGGCTAAGTGCACAAAAGCGGATGTCAAAAGCACAAAAGCAGGGCTAAGTGCACAAAAGCGGATGCCAAACGCACAAAAGCTGGGCTAAGTGCACAAAAGCGGATGCCAAACGCACAAAAGCTGGGCTAAGTGCACAAAAACGGATGCCAAAAGCACAAAAGCAGGGCTAAGTGCACAAAAGGGATTCTAAGTGCACAAAAATGGATGCCAAGCACACAAAAGCGAGCCTAGATGCACAAAAACGATGCCAAGCGCACAAAAGCCAGCCTAAGTGCACAAAAACGATGCCAAGCGCACAAAAGCGAGCCTAAGTGCACAAAAGAGAATGCCAAGCGCACAAAAGCGAGCCTAAGTGCACAAAAGAAAATGCCAAACGCACAAAAGCGATTCAACAAACAAAAAAAGGTTGTCCTTCAGTCTATTTATGACTAAAGTGACAACCTTTTTTATTGAATTTGACGGTATAAGCCAACAACTTTACCTAAAATCGTAACTTGGTTCACTAATATTGGATCCATACTCGAGTTTTCAGGCTGTAATCTGAAGTGAGTTTTTTCTTTAAAGAATCGTTTTACTGTAGCTTCATCATCTTCTGTCATTGCTACCACAATGTCCCCGTTATCAGCCGTTGATGTTTGTTTAACAATCACGTAATCTCCATCTAATATACCAGCTTCAATCATGGACTCTCCCATTATCTCAAGCATAAATAGATTATCTTCACCTGTTCCATATGTATCTGGTAGTGGGAAGTATTCTTCAATATTTTCAATTGCTGTAATTGGTAGACCTGCTGTAACTTTCCCTACTAAAGGAACATGAACAACGGATTGTTTTTGAACAGTGTCACTTTCATTCTCTAATATCTCAATTGCGCGAGGTTTCGTAGGATCTCGGCGAATAAGGCCTTTACTTTCTAGACGTGCTAAATGGCCGTGTACAGTGGAACTAGATGCAAGACCTACTGCTTCCCCGATTTCTCGAACAGATGGTGGATAGCCCTTTGTACGAACTTCTTCTTTAATAAAAGTTAGTATGTCTTCTTGCCTTTTTGATAATTTTTTCAACTTTCTCACCTCTTTAAGTGAATATCTATCTCTATTAATTACATATAGTATAGCAGTGAAAGATTGGAAATGCAAACATAGGTTCGAAAATGTTGTTGACAAAAACATGTGTTCGTATTAAATTAGGAACATAGATTCCGAACAAACATTCGATTAGGGGTTGAAATTATGAATTGGTTACAAAAAAACAATTACATCGTCGTTCTATTTATTGCATTCGTTGTGATGGTAGGCATTTTACTAATAACAGATAACGGCAAAACAACTTACGAACAAATTGAAATTCAACATGGTGATACATTGTGGTCACTGGCAGAACATTACCGTGGAAATATGAAAACACAAGATTGGATTCAACATGTACAATTGGAAAATCACTTAAACAATGAGATAATCGTTGCTGGACAAGTTATTACAATCCCAATAGGTGAAGATAGTAATTACATTGCGCAAAATAATATGAATGAAGATTCTCATTCAATAGAGGTAGCGAGTAAAGAACAATGAATAAAAAAGCAGTAATATACACAAGAGTAAGTACTGAAAAAAATACACAGGAAACTTCACTCACAAGACAACAAGAAGAACTATCCCGTTATGCAGAACAAATGGGCTATAACGTTCTAGCAATCTATCAAGATCAACAAAGTGGCTATGATGTAGAACGAGAAGGCTTGCTGGATATGATGGACTATATAAAAGAGCATAATATATCTGCATTATTCGTGCAGGATGAAACCCGTTTAGGACGTGGTAATGCACGAATGGCTATTTTACACTTACTTCAAAAAAGTGGGACAACCATTTATTCTCTAAATAATGCGGGTCCACTAACGTTAAATGAAATGGATACGATGTTACTTGAAATTTTAGCGATTGTGGAAGAATATCAACGGAAAATTCATAATGCCAAAATCAAAAGAGGGATGAAGCGTGCGGTAGAAAACGGTTATCATCCTGAGTTAAACATAAAAAATCGCCACAATCACGAAGGCCGTGAGCGGATTGAAGTGCCAATTGATGAAATCGTTAATTTACGTGAAAAGGGACTCACATTTCAAGAAATCTCTTCAATATTACGAGGATTAGGTTTCCAAGTTAGCAAAGCAACAGTTCACCGTAGATATACAGAATATATAGAAGGACTTGGAGACTAAACACTTGCGCTCCAAGTCTTTTTTACTTACCTTTTAAGTAGTGAAGATTGAAAGGTGAGAGAAATATGTTATCCAAAGAAAAAATTGAACGAATTAATGCACTATCTAAAAAAGCAAAAGCTGGCACATTAACTGAAGAAGAAGCAAAAGAACGTACATTACTCCGAAAAGAGTACTTAGAATCCTTCCGTAATTCGTTTAGGAACACAATCGAAAACGTTCAAGTTTATGATGCAAATGGCAATGAAGTGACACCAGAAAAAATTAAAAATATCCAAAAGAATAAATTGAATTAATAGAGTAAAAACTTTAAAACAGTGTCCAGCTATGCACCTTCATTAGAGCTTGACGTAATAATGTAGCACAATTGTAAAAAGTATGTCATAAATCCGAAAATGTCTGTAAATAGGATTGTTTTCTTATACAATCTTGTCTAAACTGTAAAAGTATACACATTAGCACGAGAAAGGATGTCAAATAATGGCACAAAACGCGGATCTATTAGCAATTAACGCAATCCGAACACTATCTATTGATGCAATTGAAAAAGCAAATTCGGGCCATCCAGGTTTACCAATGGGTGCAGCTCCAATGGCATACACTTTATGGACGAAACAATTAAGACACAACCCTCAAAACCCAAACTGGTATAATCGCGACCGCTTCGTTCTTTCAGCTGGTCATGGTTCTATGTTACTTTATAGCTTATTACATCTAGGTGGATATGGCTTAGATATGGAAGAAATTAAAAACTTCCGTCAATGGGGCTCTAAAACGCCAGGACATCCTGAATACGGTCATACAGTAGGGGTTGAAGCAACAACTGGACCACTTGGACAAGGGATTGCGATGACGGTTGGTATGGCAATGGCTGAAAAACATTTAGCTGCTACATATAACAAACCAGGTCACGAAATTGTGGATCATTACACATTTGCTCTTTGTGGTGATGGCGACTTAATGGAAGGCGTAGCTGCTGAGGCAATCTCTTTAGCTGGACACTTACAATTAGAAAAATTAATCGTGTTATACGATTCAAATGACATTTCATTAGACGGCGATTTAGCAAAATCATTCTCTGAGAACGTGCAAAAACGTTTTGAGTCTTACGGTTGGAACTATCTTCATGTTGCAGATGGAAATGACGTTGACGCGATTAATGCGGCAATCGAACAAGCAAAACAATCAAAAGGCAAACCAACTTTAATCGAAGTAAAAACGGTAATCGGTTTCGGTTCTCCAAACAAGTCTGGTAAAGCAGATTCTCATGGTGCGCCACTAGGGACAGATGAAGTTGTATTAACAAAAACAGCTTACGGATGGGGACATGAACCATTCCAAATTCCAGAAGAAGTTTATACAACATTTAAAGAAGCTGCTGAAAAACAAGGCGCTCAACCAGAAGCAGATTGGAACACGAAATTCGAAAGCTACAAAGCAGAATACCCTGAGTTAGCTGAGCAATTCATTAAAGCAATGAACAATGAATTACCAGCAGACTTTGATGCAGAAGTACCTGTGTATGAAGCGGGTAAATCTGTTGCAACACGTTCTTCATCAGGTGACGTAATTAACGCATTAGCGAAAAAAGTCCCTTCATTCTTTGGAGGAAGTGCTGACCTTGCTGGATCGAACAAAACAACGATGAAGGGTGCAGGAGATTTCTCACCTGAAACTCCAGAAGGCCGCAACATTTGGTTTGGTGTTCGTGAATTTGCAATGGGTGCTGCCTTAAACGGTATGGCATTACATGGTGGATTAAATGTATTCGGTGGAACATTCTTCGTATTCTCTGATTATGTACGTCCAGCCGTTCGTTTATCTGCTTTAATGGGTCTACCTGTAACGTATGTATTTACACATGATTCCATTGCTGTAGGGGAAGATGGTCCAACGCACGAACCAATTGAACATTTAGCATCATTACGTGCTATGCCAAATCTTTCTGTTATTCGTCCAGCTGATGCAAACGAATCTGCAGAAGCTTGGAAATTAGCTGTTCAATCAAAAGATGTACCGACCGTGCTAGTTCTTTCTCGTCAAAACTTACCGGTATTAGAACATTCAGCACAATTAGCTAAAGACGGTGTTGCAAAAGGTGCTTATGTTGTTTCTCCAGCTACAAAAGAAACTCCGGATGCAATTTTAATCGCAACAGGTTCAGAAGTTTCCCTTGCTGTTGAAGCACAAGCAAAATTACGTGCTGAAGGAATTGATGCATCAGTAGTATCGATGCCATCAATGGACCGCTTCGAACAACAATCAGCTGACTATAAAGAATCGGTTCTTCCTAAAGCTGTGACAAAACGTCTTGCGATTGAAATGGGTTCTTCATTCGGTTGGCATAAATATACAGGCTTTGAAGGCGACGTTTTAGCTATCGATCAATTCGGTGCAAGTGCTCCTGGTGAAATTGTTATGGAACAATACGGTTTCACAGTAGACAATGTCGTTTCGAAAGTAAAATCTTTATAATATCTAAAGGGGCATCTTCACAACCACGTGGAGAGCCCCTTTTTGCTATACTTTTCCTTTTTCATTTAACAAATATTTTAATTGGCGAGTAGTGATTTTTAATGAATCTGCCGTTTTTTTACGGTCGCCTACATGATTCTTTAACGATTTTAAAACAAAGGACCGACCCACTTGTTTCTCTAATTCTTTAACTGAAAACAGCACATCGTCTAATTGAATATCCTTGTATCGATCCCACATCGATAAGATATTCCTTGTCCAACCAGTTAAATAGGACTCTAAATCATCTTCGTTATGGTGCTGAATTTGATGCCCGCTATTTTGTGCTAATTTTTCTGGTAAGTATATTGGCGTAATCGTTGTTTCATCTTCGTCCATTAGCGCCACGGCACGTTTTACAATATTAAATAGTTCTCGTACATTCCCAGGCCACTCATAAGTTCGCATCATTTCCAAACTTTCCTTAGAAAACGACAAATGACTCGCATTTACTTTCCCTAAAAAGTACTGAAGGTAAAGTTCGAGATCTTCCTTTCTTTTTCGCAATGGTGGAAGATTCAGTTTTACAACATCTAATCTATACAACAAATCTTCACGAAAAGTTTTTTCTTCTACCGCTTTTTCTAAATCTCGATTGGTTGCTGCAATGATTCTCGTGTTTGTTTTACGAACCGATTCACCACCAACCCGGTAATATTCACCTGTTTCTAATACACGCAACAATTGTACTTGAATTCCTAAACTTGCTTCGCCAATTTCATCTAAAAAAAGCGTGCCATTGTCAGCAATTTCAAATATCCCTTTTTTCAACTTTACGGCACCTGTAAATGCCCCTTTTTCGTGTCCAAATAATTCGCTTTCTAGCAAAGTCTCGGGTATTGCACCACAGTTTATTCGAATAAATGGTTGATTATATCGTAAGCTTGCATGGTGAATAAAGTTGGCAAGTACCTCTTTTCCGGTTCCAGTTTCCCCTTCAATTAATATATTAATATTCTTTCTAGCTATTTTTTCAGCAAGTTTGGCAAGTTCATTCATTTCCTTATTTGCACCAATAATAAACCCGAGCTTTGAAGCTATTTGATTTGTCTCTTCTTGGCTCGAAACGGTCTCTACACTTAAATGTTTGTCCAATGTGTTTTCTAACTGATCTAAATCATCAAAAGGTTTTTCGATATAGTCGCTTGCTCCGTTTTTCAATGCCTCCACTGCAGTTTTGACGGTGCTGTAACCAGTCATAATAATAGCCTTACAATTTGGTTGTGAATTTTTTAGTAGTTTCAATAACTCTATTCCATTTGAATCGGGTAGTTTTAAATCGATTAAAGCTAGGTCAAAAGAAAGTTCTGATATTAAAGTAGTAAAATCATTTTTATTTACTGCAATACTTACTTGGAATCCTTTTTCCTCCAGTAAATGACGAAAGAAATTTCCAACTTCAATTTCGTCGTCCATAACTAAAACACGTTTCAACTTATGAACACAACCTTTCTATTGGCATTTAGCTGGTAATTTTAATCTGAATTCGCTACCTTCCTTGTACGTACTATCGATTTCTATAAATCCCTTATGTTTTTCGGCAATCCCTAAGCTAACGGATAAACCAAGTCCCGTTCCTTTTCCAGGCTCTTTTGTCGTAAAAAACGGATTAAAAATATCTTGCAGCTGGTGATGGGGAATGCCACTACCATTATCCCGGATGGAAAGTACAATCCATTTCCGACCGTGTTCCATTACTTCGCTCGATTCGAGGTGAATTACTTTTTCCGCAATCTCTTTTTCCTCAAGAGCATCCTTTGCATTAATCAATAAGTTTAATATAATTTGTCCAATCTGTTGGATATTTCCCTGGACGCACTGCATGTTCTTTTGCAAATGCTTTTCAATTGTAATATTGAGCTTTTTAAATTGATCTCCAATAATATCTAGTACTTGTTCCACGGCTTCGTTAATCGAGAAATCATCAAAACTATATTCGTCTTGGCGAGAGAAGGTGAGTAAATTTTGGATAATGTTCTTGCACCTTTTTCCACACACATAAATATCCGATAGCAGCTTGTCAGTTCGCTCGTCCAATGATCCACCACGTAATAGTAATTGGGAATTTCCAAGAATCGCCGTTAAAGGGTTATTTAATTCATGGGCAATCCCTGCTGCAATTTCGCCAATCGCCGCTAGCTTGCCAGATTGAATGAGCTGTGCCTCCATTTTTCGTTTTTCCGTAATATCAATAATATAAATAATATATGAATAGATTTGATAATTTTTATTGGCGATTGGATAAGCTCGTAGTTCAAATAAATGCTGCTTGTGATGAAACTCTTGAAAATAATTTTCTTCTATAATCGCTAAATCAGGAAGTTCAAGAAGTGTTTGTAGATTTTGACCTATAATAGACGAATTAAAAAAGTTGATTGCTGACTTATTACATTTTAAAATCGTCCCATTTGTATCGGTAATAAAAATCATATCGGATACGGACCGAAAAGTTTCCTCCCACTCCTTTTTCGTATCCAAAACTTTTTGATACAGCTTCACATTTTCAATACAAACCGCGATTTGATCGGAAAGTTGTTGGAAAAATGATAAATCAGCCTCGCTAAAATGGTTCAATTCTTTGCTGCCTATACTTAAAATACCGATGACCGCTTTTTTACTAACAAGAGGAATAATAAGAATGCTTTTAATCCCTAACGAATGATAAGCTGCTTCTTCTATATAGTTAGGTGTTTCGCTCTTTAGCTTGAACAAAACTTTTTCGAGTGTAAGAATAGAGTTCCAATAAAGGGAATTCTCCCTTTGAAATTGATATCCAATCGGAAAGTGAATCGAATCTAGCGGATAGACGTTTGATAAAAACAGTTCATTATTTTCATACAGGGATAAACTAATTCGATCGATGGCAATAAATGCTTTTATTTTCTCAAAAATGTTACTTAACATTTCATCAATAGACATTTCAATATTTAAACTTTGGGTTACTTCATTAATGACTTCTAATTGCATATTCTTCTTTTTTAGTTCTTCTACCATTACTTTTAATTCACTGTAATAGCTCTTTTTTGATGATTGAATGCCTGTCAGTTTGTCGATTAACGATTCTCGCTCTTTTAACACCAAGTTTACCAAGCCTTTCTGAAAAGTTGTTCAATGACACTCACTGTGACGTCTCTTGGATTGGTCAACATACATGCGTCATGCAAAGCTGTATAACTCATTTCAGCAATCTCACTATCATCCACTTGTAATTCAGATAGTTTTTGTGGAGCACCGATATCTTCTATTAATTCATTCACTAAATGAATGGCGATTTTTCCTGCTTCCATATTTGAAATGTTATGGTCTTTAAGTCCAAGTAGGTAAGCGATATCCGCAAACTTTTCTGGATTCGCTAATAAGTTATATTCCATCACATGGGGAAGTAGGATGGAGTTAATGTCTCCGTGCAAAATCGGATATCTGCCACCGACTGCATGACTCATTGCATGAACAGCTCCTAAAATCGCGTTAGAAAAAGCAATTCCCGCTTGTAGACTTGCCATCGCCATATGGGTTTTTGCCTCTTTATTATATTGGGATGCTACAGAAGAGCGTAAATATTTCCCAACTAGTGAGATTGCATTTTTTGCGTGAACATCTGTTAAAGGGGTTGCCGCTAAACTAATGTAAGATTCAATTCCATGCGTTAATACATCAATGCCTGTTGAAACGGTTAAATGGGTACTTTTTGTTACGAGTGTTTCAGGGTCAACAATTGCAATATCGGGTATTAATGACTTTGATATGATGGTCATTTTTTTTCGTTCTTCAGTATTTAAAATAATCGAAAACGGCGAAACTTCAGAACCGGAACCTGCAGTCGTAGGAACCATTATTTGAGGGGGGAGGGGGTGTTTAATTTTGTCAACGCCTTCGTAATCACGAATATGTCCTTCATTTGTGGAAAGTAGGGCAATGGCTTTTGCAGCATCAATCGTACTACCTCCACCAACCCCAATGACAGCATCACATTGACTTTCTAAATAAACTTCCCGCCCTTTTTCGACTTCGTAATCTTTTGGGTTAATGGTGATTTCCGTAAAAGTTGTATATTTTAATCCCGCTTCTTCACAGCTTTCTACGACTTTATCGAGCCAACCAGCTTCTAAAATGCCTTCATCACTAACAATAAAAACATTCGATGCTCCTAATCGTAGACAACAATCTCCAATTTGCGATATCGTATGGTTGCCAAAGATAATTTCTGGTAATACAAATTTATGAACGTTCATATGTACCTCCTTAAAAAATCTTATATATTTGTTATTCCATAAAAGAGGGGATTTTCCTTTTTCAAACAGCAAAAAGGTTGTTCAAATCGACAGCGATTCGACTTGAACAACCTTTGTAACGATTATGAAATTAAATTTTTAATACAACTCGTCCGTTAATTTTTCCTTCTTCCATTCGTTTGAATACTTCGTTAATATTGTCGAGCTCAGTTGTTTCAATCATTGCACGTACTTTACCGCGAACAGCAAAATCAATTGCTTCTTGCATGTCTTTTCTTGTTCCAACGATTGAGCCTTTTACAGTTACAGCGTTTAATACAGTATCGAAAATAGGGATTGGTAGTTCATCATTAGGTAGCCCAACTACGACTAAAGTACCACCACGTCTAACAGATTGGTAAGCTTGTTCAAATGCTTTTTTGCTAACTGCAACACTTACCGCTGCATGTACGCCGCCTACTTTTTCTTTAATTGCTTCAACTGGATCTTCTTTTAAACCGTTAATTGCAATATCAGCACCAAGTTCAAGAGCTAAGTTTGATTTGTCATCACTAATATCCACTGCCACAACATTTAATCCCATAGCTTTTGCATATTGTAATGCAATATGGCCAAGTCCACCGATACCATAAATCGCAACCCATTCACCTGGTTTTGCACCGGAAATTTTTAATGCTTTATATGTTGTTACACCTGCACATAGAATTGGTGCAATTTCAACAGGGTCTGCCTCTTTCGGAATACGAGCAACATAATCAGCAGGTGCTTTACAATATTCTGCATATCCACCATCTACTGAATATCCACCATTGAGTTGATTTGGACAAAGTGTTTCTTGTCCAGATAAACAATATTCGCAATCGCCACAAGCAGAATATAACCAAGGAATTCCAACTCGATCGCCAATTTTAACAGAAGAAACATCACTTGCTACCTCTACAACAACCCCAACACCTTCGTGACCTGGAATTAACGGTAATTTTGGTTTAACTGGCCAATCCCCATGTGCTGCGTGTAAATCCGTATGGCAAACTCCACAAGCTTCAATCTTTACTAAAATTTCACCACGCTCTAACGTTGGTTTTTCAACCTCTTTAATTTCTAAAGACTTGTTAAACTCATTCACTACAGCTGCTTTCATCAAAATTCCTCCCTTTTCTGGTTATACTTTTTTATAAGCAAAAAACATGCCAACTTTTGCATGTGTAAAAACGCTGAGTTTAAGAGAGTAGAAGATTTCTTGGGCCGAATTTTTGGCCAAATTGACCAGGAATTTGTTTTTGGGGTCAAGTTTGCCACTTTATTATCCAAATCAACTATTAAAACTTAAAGTAAATATTAAAATTGTCTAAAAGGCTCGAAAAACTATTACAAAAGTTATGTATTATATAAATATTTAGTTTCAATATATATCCATTTTTAAGATAAAATACCCTTTCTATAGAACTAGCAAATAGGTACGATTAAAAGAAGAAATCGTGAAAAGGTGGTGCAATTATTTGAGGTTTTCAATTAAGAAAAAAATGTGGATTGGTTTTGGTTCAATTTTATTCTTGTTAATTGCAGTAACTAGTTTGGCTATTATAGGATTGTTAGATTTAACGAATCGATATAAAGAAATTCTTGAAGTTGATACGCAAAAAATAGCTAAAATCACGGAGATCGATCAAAGTCAAAGAGTTATGGTGGCTACAATATTGGAGTATGTTTCTTTTGAAGACCCAGAATCGTTATCCATTATCGATGCTACTATTGAACAAAGAAATGCTGCCATTGAGGCTGTCATTGCGTTGGGAATTGATAAACAATCAACGGAATTACTTGATACCTTTAAGATGCATTCTGAAGAGTATATTGCAACAAATAACAAACTGATTGAACAAGTTCAAAAAGGAAGATTAAATGAAGCAACTTTTATGGAATCTAAATTACTGAATGATAAGCTAATCAGTACATTAAATGAATTAAAACAAACTTTTGAGAACGAAATTGTTGTGTCCCAAAGAAGTTTAGATTCTTTCCAATCGAAGGCGAATACAGGATTCATTATTGTCACAATCATTAGCATTATTATTGGTATTTTAATTTCTACATTTATTAGTAAAATCATTGCATCGCCAATCATCAAAGTAACCAATGCCCTTGAAGAAGTAGCCAATGGAAACTTTTTAATCGAACCAATTAAAATAAAAAATAACGATGAAGCGGGAGCAATGGCTGAAACTTTTAATAAAATGTTATCTGATATACGAAATGTTGTAACGAATGTCCGTTCTTCATCACTTCAACTTGCCACAAATGCTGAGCAATTATCTTCAACGACAGAAGAAACGTTAGCGTCCTCTCAAATGGTTTCAGCATCTGCAGAGCAACAAATGTTAACGAGTGAACAACAATCGAATTTGATGCATTCTGCTGTACAGGCTATAACAGAACTAAATGATGCAGTTTCTCAAATTGCTACGGATAATGAATTGATGATGGGCTCAACGAATGGCGTTCAAAAACTCGTGAAGTCAGGATCTGCTGTCGTAACTGAAGTTGTGAATCAAATGAACAATATTCATCATACATTTAGTGAAACATCGGATATTATGAAAAAAGTTGAAAGGCAATCCAATGAAATTCAAATGATTACATCTTTAATCAGAGAAATTTCAGATCAAACAAATTTGCTAGCTTTAAATGCAGCGATTGAAGCAGCACGGGCAGGGGACTATGGTAAAGGGTTTGCCGTAGTTGCGGATGAAGTAAGGAAGTTAGCAGAGCAATCGAAAAATTCTGCAATCGAAATTACTTCGATGGTACAACAAATACAGTCAGCAAGTAGTGAAGCTGTACAGGCAATTGTAATTGGTGGGGATAAAGTGGACCAAGGATTAAGCAAAACAAATGAATCACTTGAAGTGTTTAATCAAATTGAAGCGAGTGTGGGAGATGTGGTAATACGAGTAGAATCTGTTTCGACCGCAATCGAACAAATTCATGCCATGTCCGCTACGGTAAGGGATAGTGTCCATCAAATTCAGAATCTTGCAAATAATGGAGTAAAACTATCAACTGAAACGAGTGTTGCAACAAAACAACAAATCGCTGCCAATGAAGAGATTTCAGCTAGCGCAGAATCTTTAGCGGATTTAGCTGAAAGGCTTCAATCAGAAGTGGAACATTTTAAAATATAAAAAACAAAACGGGTATTCATGTGGATCGTGAATGCCCGTAAATTATTTTATTTAGCCAATCCATTTTGAAAAGCATAAACGACGGCTTGAGTTCGGTCCTGAACTTCGAGTTTGGCTAAAATATTGCTCACATGAGTTTTTACGGTTTTTAATGCAATAAATAATTCATCTGCAATTTCTTGGTTCGTTTTACCTTGCGCGATTAACAGGAGAATTTCTGACTCTCGATCTGTTAGTTGGTCGTGTAGCGCGGTTGCTGCTCCATTTCGCATTTTTGAAATCATTTTTGTCGTTACTTCTGGCTCGAGTACTGTTTCGCCTTTCATCGTTTTCCGGATGGCTTCTGCGATTTGTTTCGCATTCGAAGTTTTCAGGATATAACTGACAGCTCCTGCTTCTAACGCAGGATATACTTTATCGTCATCTAGAAAACTAGTAACCATCATAATTTTCGCTTCCGGCCATTTCTGAATGATTTCTGCTGTGGCCTCTGCTCCTGTCATGACAGGCATAACATTATCCATTAAAATTATGTCGGGTTTTAATTGTAAAGCTAGTTCGATTGCTTGAGCCCCATTTTCCGCTTCTCCTACAACAGTCATATCCGGCTGTGCAGAAAGGTAAGCAGAAACCCCAATTCGAACCATTTCATGATCATCTGCAATCAGTACATTTATCAAACTATCACCTCAAAAATTTTTTCATTGTTATGTGGGCAAAACGCAAGCGCGAGTGGGCAAAACGTTCGCGTGAATGAGCAAAACGCTAGCTCGAATGGACAAAACGTCACCATGAATGAGCAAAACTAGCTCGAGTGAACAACAAAAACTTCATCTCAAGTTTACTCAATCTCAGCAGCATTCACATGTTCCTCAATTTCAGTGCCTGTTTTTAACGGAACTTTTACTTCAACAATCGTGCCCACGTCAGGTACCGACACAATTTTGTACGTACACCCAATTTCAACAGCGCGCTCGGCAATATTTTTCAACCCATAGGAAGTGGATTTGTCTTCTTCCATATTAAATCCTTGGCCATTATCTTGAATACGCAAAATGCCGAAGTTGTCTCTTGCAATTAACAGCAATTCCACTTCAGTTGCTTTGGAATGGCGCAATGTATTGGACAGCGCTTCCTGGGCAATTCGAAATAGGTGATCTTCTTCAGCCTTCGATAATACAATTTCTTCAATTTTATAATCAATATTAAAGTATACCTTTTGTTGCAATTCAACGATAAGTTCAGTTAGTCCTTGGGCAAGGGTATTGTTTCGCAATGCAATCGGTCTTAAATGTAGCAGTAGTGCACGCATTTCTAATTGTGCTTGTTGAACAATTTTCTCCACTTGCTGTAATATATGTTTGGAAGCTCCTAATTCATCCTCCTGCTCTGTTACGGCAGAAAGTAACATTGACGCTGCAAAAAGTTGTTGTGAGACGGAATCATGTAATTCTCGTGCTAGTCGTTGGCGTTCGGCGATGATTCGTTCTTGAATCACTTTATCATTAGCTTCAGCTTTTTCATTCGTGAGGCGCTGTAAACTTTTTCGTTGTGTGTCGATTAGTTCATTCGCTTGAAGCAATGCCTTCTTCAAAGCATGGGAAACATTCTTTTTCTTTAATGAAAAATCAGGTTCCACCACTTGCTTTACATAACGAGTTGCAGCTGTTTCTCTCGTTTTTGCAACGATGCTCATCCAAATGCTTATAGATACACTAACCAAGCTTATAAAAGTAAAGATGATTGCGATAAATGGAATGTCTTCAATATTTTGTTGCCATAATATTTCCCAATTTTCTTCGTTTGGTTCTCCAAAAAATAAATAACAGAAGAAAAAGGTCATTCCACTTAATAGAAAGAAAAGTGTAATGGTACGAAAAATAAATGAGATCATTTACGAATCACCTCCACATCGCCAAGCCACGTTGCTACATGAATGACTAATTTTCGTTTTGCATCTGCTGGGTTTCCATCCTCAAACACTAACTGTTCATTGATTAAACGTTTTGACCCTTTGCCAAGTATCTTTGCCTCACCTAAAATCGTTGAAAACTGTAGGCGAAAAGGAACTTCGTAAGGTACAACAATTTGCACTTTTCCAATGGATTGACGAATAGAAATAACGGATGTTCCAGCTGGTAAAATGGTTTCCGTCGTATCGATTGTAATATCCCCGATAAAACGCTGAATTTGAACATCTTGCCACTTATAATTTTCAAGTGGAGGTGAAGTTGAACCAATTAGCTCATTTGTTTCAAGGGATTTTACTTGAAAATCGTTCGTATCAATCGTTACATGTTTCTTTTCTTTTGTTGCATGTTTATATAGTAAGTAAACGAGTACGCCGACAATGAGGAGACGTAAACTCCAAACGGTTAAAATGGCAATAAATAGAAAGAAGCAACCAAGCCAAAAATAGCTTCTCTTATTTTTTGAAAAACTATAATAGAGTAGAAGTGCTCCAATAATAAGTAAAAAGGCACCACCATTATTAAAAATCGTGAGCTCTACGAATACAATTAATAATACAATGATTGTGATGAATGTAAGCTGGTCTGTACTAAATCTGCTCAAAATGGTTCCTCCTTTTCACTTTTTTTACACAGGAAAGAGAAGACTATGAAAAGCCTTCTCCTAGCTATTGGTAATTATATCATGTTCAAGTTAGTTTTGTTCTGTCATTTCTAGTGCTTTTGTTTTTTCTAGTTGTGCTAAGCGGGCTTCAAGCTGTGTACGTTCGTAATCTTTTTCAATGTTGTTTGCCAGATTATCGATGTACGAAGATAGCTCGTTAAAATCAGTTTCGTCGTTGGATTTTAAAACATGATCCATTTGGTGGTGAGCACGTGTTACATTTTCTTTGCCCATCAGTTGTAATTGACGAACTTTCATATCTTTGATTTTGTGTTTCATAGTCTCGAATTTGCGTTCTAACGCGATAAACTCTTCATTTGCTTTTTCAAGACTTGTCACTAATGTAAATTGGCGAGTTTTGTAAGCTTCCACTTCTTGCGTTGCGAATAAAATCAAATCTTCTTCACCATTCGCTTGTGCCAGTTGAAGTTGAGATGAGCGTTTTTCTACCATGACAGTTGCTTCTTTTAATTCTTTTTCCAATTGCTCTTTTAATTGTGCCTGACGTGAAAGTAATTTACCAGTTTGTTCCGTTTGTTTTTCTGCTTCACGAATGTATTGGTTTAACATCGCGATTGGATTTTTACGATCCTTTTTGTCAAACATTTCGTGTAAATCTGCTTCAATTGTGTACTTAAATCTTTTTAATAAACCCATCATTGTTATCTCTCCTTATTTTGTAAGTTTTGCCCATTCGTTTTCAAAGTTTGTGAACGGATCTTCTTCTTTCATTTTCACATCGCTAAAAGAAACTTCTTGATTGTTCCATTTTTTATATAGAACATATAAAACCACTAAAGCCCCAAGACCAATTAATGCTGGAATATTTGATATTGCTGAGAACACACCAATCAGACCAAGTACAACAAAGAAGATTTTCGAAATAGCTGATTTAGACTTTACATAGTAATGCATACCAGCAAAAACTAACAACGCTGAGAAAGCAAATCCAAGTAATGGTCCAGTGAGACTAAGTGCGACAATAGCAGCAATTCCTCCTGCAAGTAAGATAAATAATTTTTTCATTTTTTCTAGCTCCTTTCGTTATGTCTCTATGGTATCGTTCTTACCAATTTCTTAAAACGGACTGGAATTGCATTTTCAACTAGGTCTTGAGGCTGAGACGTACTAGGACAACTTTACGAAAAGTGGATTTCCCTCTTATTTGACAAAAATAGAAGAGAAATCGTGACACTCTTTGACAAAATATTCAAAATCCTTCTTATATAATGTTTTTAAAGAGAGGAGGACGCATATGAGAAAATATTCAATTTTTAATATAAAAAAACAATATCAATCTTTTGTGTTTGGTAGAGAAAGATTGCTTCTAGAAATGGTATCGACAAAAGGGCATGCTCTCGAGTCCTCTGTTAGTAAGCAGCTAAGCTTTATCTGCGAACCAATAGAAGGAAGTTTGGTACAAAGTGTTATATACGAGCATTTAAAAAAGAGCTTCCCAAGTATTAAAAGGGAAGATGATTATTTTATATTTGAACACCAATTTAAAGGTGGACTAAAACTAAAATTATGTACGTATCATATAGAGGCAATTTGTGAAGGATCTCGGATGCTAGACTTAGATTTATTCCATTCACTTAGCCAAATGAATGATTCCTTTATTGCGTTTAATAAGGAAGAAGCAGAATGTGGGTGGTTAAAGCCAATTAAGCACGCTTCATACTAGATTGGTTTTGTCGAAAAAATAGAAAAAACAAGTGAAAAGCTAGTATCAACAAAATTTATAGTGTATAATCCTTCATGGAGAGTTATCTCGATGTATTCGTAAGTGGAGGAGGTAGGCACAAATGGCTACATGGATTTGGATTATTATCGTTATTATCGCTCTAGCTGGGGGAACAGCACTTGGTTTCTATATAGCGCGTCAATATATGATGAAATATTTAAAAGAAAACCCACCAATTAATGAACAAATGATTCGTGTCATGATGGCGCAAATGGGACGTAAACCATCTGAGAAACAGGTTCGTCAAATGATGGCACAAATGAACAAATTCCAAGATAAATAATCGTCTAACAAACAACAACAGTTTTCATCTGAGTGAACTGTTGTTTTTATTTTGGTTTGTAAGGGATTTTTATGGATGATGAAGGCGAAAATCGGTGGATATACCTGTTAAAATGGTATTTTGATGAAGACGAATATAGGTGGGGAGTAGCTTCAGCGATTTTCATACCCATAATGAAAGACAAACAAGAGAGGGAAATGTGATTGCAGTGACCTTCATAGCCGGGATGAAGATAAAAATTAGTGGAAAGTTATGCAAGAACGGTATTTATACCACGGATGAATACAAAAATTAGTGATGAGGTCAACTGAATATGTATTATCCCCCCAAGAATACATAAAGGTGGGCATACCAGCTGTGAAATTAATCCTCACATGATACCCATCCCTAACCGAACACAAAAAAAGAGTGCTTCACGAGATGAGCACTCCAATTATGATATTTCTTTTTCTAATTCTCTAATGAAGATATACTTCTGTAAAAACTCCGATACAATCTCTTCATATTCCTGCTGGTTTTGGTTAAAGCTTTGGGCATGGGCGCCTTTTTCAAAAAGCTTTAACATTTTTGGTTCGCTTTTTTCCTCGTACATTTCTTTTGTCATATACGGTAGGATAAAATCGTCTTCCATGCTATGAATAAATAACATCGGTGATTGGATATTTTTCACCGCTTCTTTTGGTGTCACACTTTTTAAGGAATAGCCATCTCGTAACCTTAGGAAGAAATCTGCTAAGCGTACGGGAAGTTTTGTGCGTAAAATGGTTTCCTTTTTCACAATTTGGGCAATGAGTTCGGAAAAATTGGAAAAACCGCAATCTGCTATATAAAAGTCTGCGCCATCTTCAACTAATCCGGCATATAAGATCATGCTCGCTGCACCCATTGATTCACCGTGAATACCAAGGACGGCCTCACTTCCAACAATTGATTTCACAGTACTAACGACAGCTGCAATATCAAACTTTTCGTAATAGCCGTAGCTCGTTGTCTTTCCGCCAGATTCCCCATGACGACGATGATCAAAAACAAAGGAATTAAATCCAAGCCGTTCAAACATTCGGGCATATCGAACAGAATTAATCTTATTTTCTGTTACACCATGGCAAATAATAATTGTATTGTTTGTTTCAAGAGGCTTGAAGAAAATGCCTTTTATTGGATATCCATTTGGAGAATCAATACTTAATTCTTCTTTCGGACAGTTGTTATACCAATTTTCATCAAAACGTTGTGCTTTTAATTCACGATCGTAAATGAAATGATCATCTTTCTTTTTTATATACATTAAACGGTTGGTCACCATAAATCCAAAACCAGTAGTGATAGCAGAGAGAGTAGTAATAATACTAGATAGCCAAATTACCTTTTTTCGTTTCATTAAAAACACCTCGATTCCTACATAGTATTGAATATTCCTTTCCACTTCATACGAACGTATTAAAACAGTTTGGTTATTATTATATTACGCAAATATTGTTTAATAGGTTCATTATTCTTTGAGAGTTCATTCGTGAAATTTGGCTAAAAAATGTTAAACTAAAAGGGAATTTTATTTGAGTAGGTGAAGGAAATGGCAAAGAAACAAAAACAAAATATCAATAATGATGAAACATTAACACTAAAAGATCAATTAAATGGGGATGTGTTGGCTAAACTTAAAGCTGCCAAACAAAGCCTCGTTGCGGAAGAACAAGCAAAAGAAGAAGAACGTCAGGCAAAACTAGCATTTGAACGAAAACAACGTGAGAAAAATATGAGCTTTGAAGAATTGTTAGAAAAGTACGGAGATAAGGGATCGAAATTTTAAATCCCGCCAAAGAAAAAAGCGTTAAGCAATCAATTAAGATTACTTAGCGCTTTTTCTCATTCCATACGTGAACAACACTAATATAAACCAAACTGGAGTTAGTAATAACGCAGATCTTGTTTCCACATTAATAAACATAATTATTAAAATCGCTAAAAATAACAACAATACAACATAATTAATAAACGGTGTTAAAGGTGCCTTGAATGTTGATTTTTTATGTAAATCTGGTCGTTTCTTAGTATAACGAATATGTGATACTAGAATAATTGCCCAAACCCAAATAAAACAAATGGCACTAATTGTTGTTACGATACTGAATGCAGAATCCGGGATAAAATAGCTTAATAACCCGCCGATAGATACGACAAAAGTTGAAACAAACAGAGCATTGCTTGGTACAGAGTTTCTGTTCAGCTTACCTAGTGATTTTCCACCTTGGCTATTTTTACTTAAGTTGAACATGATTCTACTTGTGGAAAATAATCCACTATTACATGCAGAGGCGGCTGAAGTTAAGACAACAAAATTGATTATGCCTGCTGCTACAGGTATTCCTACCAAACTAAATACTTGTACAAAAGGACTGTTTTCTGCGTTAACGCTTGTCCAAGGATTAATACATAAAATAACGAAAATCGCACCTACGTAAAATAACAAAATGCGTAATGGAATTTTGTTAATGGCAGAAGGGATGTTCTTCTTAGGGTCAGATGTTTCGGCAGCTGACACACCAACAATTTCGACTCCGACAAATGAAAAGACAACCATTTGGAAGGCGAATAAAAATCCAGTAATGCCATTTGGAAATAGACCACCGTGCGCCCAAAGATTTGTGACGGACACTGTTCCTGTGTTTGTTTTAAATCCTATTACTAACATCACAATTCCAATGATAATTAAAGCAATGATTGTGATCACTTTGATGATTGCAAACCAAAATTCTAACTCACCAAATAGTTTAACGGTAAGCAGATTGAAAAATAGTAAAATGACTAAACAAGCAAGTGCTGGGATCCATTGTGGAATATCAAACCAATATCGTACATACATCCCAACAGCAATGATGTCGGCCATGGCGGTCATAATCCAGCAGAACCAATATGTCCATCCAGTGACGTATCCTGCCCATGGACCGATATAATCAACCGCAAAATCATTAAACGATTGATAGCGAGTATTGGATAACAGCAATTCACCCAATGCTCTCATGATAAAGAATACAGCAATACCAATAATTAAATAGACAAAAATAATAGATGGACCAGCTTTTTCAATTGCTGCTCCAGAACCTAAAAATAAGCCTGTCCCAATTGTTCCTCCGATTGCGATTAATTGAACATGGCGGTTTTTTAAGTCGCGTTTTAATTCTTGTTGTGCCACAAGAATGCCCCCTTTCAATTAACATATTCGATAGAAAATAAAAAAATGAGATAGGATATCCTATCTCATTAGACATTAAAAATAACAAATAAAATATATAAAAATAGTAAAATAAACGTAGATTTACTTCTTATACTTGTTACTTTTCTGTCCTTTTGCCTGAGATTGTGAACCCTTCGGCGACGCAACATGCGCTCTCTCCAGAAATTGCTCCCGCTATAGTGACCCCATAGCATTCATCGCGGTTATTTAGTTTGCTTCGAAATGTTGTTATAAATATTAACAATCTATTTTGTTTTTTTCAATGCTTTCTTACTAAGAATACGACATAAACTTATGAATTTTACTATAGAATTGTAGATAATTGCTGTATATTTGAGTTAGAAATGATATAAAAAAGTTTTAAGAAATGTAAAAAAGCTAGCGAAAAGATTATTTCCCTTCACTAGCTTTAAACATAAAATTAATTGAAAAAATGATTTTGAATAAAACAACGAATGTAATTGCTCCTGCTGTATCTAGTAAAACATCTTGAAACACTCCAGTTCTACCTGCGACAAAAGTCTGGCGAAATTCATCAAGTGAAGCAATCAAGAATGTTGAAACTAATGCGTAAAGTATCGCCAATTTCAATTTGAACTTTCGGTACAATAAATAAAACAAAACGCCAATGCATCCATATCCGACAAAATGTAGTCCTTTTCTAACTAAAAATTCGATGAAGTAATAATATCCACGGGTTTCTACTGAAATCGTTCTACCCCAATAAGTGAATTCAAACTGACTAAGAAAATGATAGAATGGTTCGTCTTTTAGTAAAGTTTGTAATGTTGGAACAATCGTTTGCTGTTCATAGGACATACTGGAAACCAAAAAAAGTACAATTAATACTGCAATAATAAGGAAAACGTATTTTTTCATCGGTGCTCGGTATATACATCTTTCTTTGTAATTTGATCTACGTAGGATAAATCTGTAATCGCTTGAGCCTTTTCGTATGCCATTACATTTTGGTTAAGTTGCTCTTTACTGCGGGCTCCAATAACCGTTGAAGCAACTACTGGATGATTTAAATTGAATGCAAGTGCCAGAGCGTGGATGTCTTCGTAGTGTGACTCTAAAGATTGGAGAACTTGCTGTAGTTCATCACTAGAGTAGCTCATATAACTTTGCAATCTGTTTTTCCATTCATTCGTTAGGATACCTTTTGCAATAGAACCTCTTGTTACAACGGATGTTCCAGAAGAAGCGATTTGTTCAAACCATTCCTCTGCGCGGCGATCTAAAAGGTTATATTGCATCATATTTGAAATGGCATTACTGTTCTTTAAAAAGGATGTAAACACATTTGGTCGGATTGATGAAATCCCATATTCACGAATTAATCCTTGTTCTTTCAAACGTTCAAATGTTTCGATAATGTCATCCCACGGGTCATCAATGGTACCGCCATGTAATTGATAAACATCAATATAATCCGTTTTTAGTCGACGTAAGCTGCTCTTTAATCCGTTTTCAATGTGAGATGGGGAAGGGTCCCAACGCCATCCATTTTCCCCGTCATTCCACCTGTTACCAACTTTTGTTGCAAGAATTAATTCGTTACGATGTGGTTTTAAAAGTTCGCCGACAATTTCTTCGTTGATACCTTTATCATATAGATCTGCTGTATCAAAATAATTAATGCCATAATCAATGGCAGAATGAATAATCGGTTTTGCATCTATTATATTAGTAGGTAAAGACATACATCCTAAACTTAATTCGGTGATTTCAATGGAGCTATTTCCAAGCGCCCTTTTTTTCATTTGAACACGCCTTTCTGCCATACAATTTCTAACTACAATGGTACAATGAATGTAATGAACAGGACAAGCGAGGAATCCTAATGAAAAAATTTGAAGAGAAAACAATCGGCTCAAATCAAATCTTTAATGGTAAAGTCATTTCATTAAAAGTAGATGATGTTCTGCTTCCAAATGGTAACAAGTCAATACGAGAAATCGTAAACCATCCCGGTGCAGTTGCAGTTATTGCCATTACGGATGAAGGAAAGCTAATTCTAGTGGAACAATACCGTAAAGCATTGGAAAGATCGATTATTGAAATTCCTGCGGGGAAACTGGAGCCGGGGGAAGCACCTGAAGTGACAGCAAGACGTGAATTAGAAGAAGAAACGGGTTTAGGTTGTCATAAGCTAAGTTATCTTCAAACTTTTGCAACATCACCCGGATTTGCCGATGAAGTGATCCATCTTTATGTAGCTGAGCAATTATTTGAAATTGAAGAAAAGGCTGAGCTTGATGAAGACGAATTTGTTGAACTAATGCAAGTCTCTATTGAAGAAGCGGAAGAAATGGTAAAAGACGGCCGCATTTATGACGCAAAAACGGCATTTGCTGTTCTTTGGATGCAACTAAATAAATCTTAGCTTGCCATACGGAATTGGCAAGTTTTTTTTACGTCATAGACCCTTACTAAATATAAAATTTGATAGAATCTATCGAAAATCGGGGGGTATATTGATAGAGGACGAGCATAAGATGGTAACAACGAAAGGAGAATGCTTATGTATCGTTCCACTCTATTAATCCAATTTGCAGTGATTCTAGCAATTAGCTTTGTAAGTGGAGTCGTTTGTTTTCAGTTGTTTCCCTTGGACAAGGCAATGGAGTTAATTAAATATATAGATCCAAGAGTTCTAGAATTAACTGACATCACTATCTGGAATACAATCATTCCCCTTGTAGCTTGGATTGTACTAGTACTGTTTTTCGCAACCCATCCGTATTTACATGTTCTGGCTCGATTTGTTGTTGCAGTGAAAGCAACATTTTTCGGTTTTAGTTCCGTTTTTCTATTAACGCAGCAAGAATCTTTATTAGTTTATAGTGCATGGTGGTTTCCATTTCAATTTGTTTATTGCATTCTACTTTTCTTACTTTGTTCGGTTTATGCAACGAAGAAAGTTGGACAAAAGCGAAAGTATTTTTTCTCCCAAAGACTTTTTGTCACATTAATAGTTGCCATCACTCTAATTTGTGTGGGTGAAAACTTGGTAATTACTTATGTTATTCCGAGTTAGCTTAAATTACGAGCATGATAACTTTGAAGATTTTATTAATAAAGAATCCCTCTCTTGTAATAGCTTTCACTCATTTGGTATAATGAGATGAGTTTAGGAGGGCGTCTTATGGAAAGCCGTATTGATCGAATTAAAAAGCAACTGCATAGTGCTGGCTATAAACTGACGCCGCAGCGTGAAGCGACAGTTGCAGTACTATTAGAACATGAAGAAGACCATTTAAGTGCTGAGGACGTTTACTTACTTGTAAAAGATAAAGCACCAGAAATTGGTTTAGCCACAGTATACCGAACATTAGAATTATTAACAGAATTAAAGATTGTCGATAAAATTAATTTCGGCGATGGTGTGTCCCGTTACGATTTACGACAAGAAGGGGCAAAGCATTTCCACCACCACCTCGTCTGCATCGAATGTGGAGCTGTAGACGAAATTCAAGAAGACTTATTAGATGATGTTGAAGCAATCGTCGAAAAACGTTGGAACTTTATTATTAAAGATCATCGTTTAACTTTCCACGGAATTTGCCATCGTTGCCATGACCAACAAATTGAGGAAAAATAATTAAAAGGTGTACCTAAGAACGACTTAAGTACACCTTTATTACTTTTAATAGACTCTAGTTTTCGAAACCGTTTTCGTATCCTCAATACTAGCTATTTTCAATACACCATCAATTAACTGAAAGACATAGCGTTTTTCCCGTTCATAATGCCATGTACCCTCTTCTTCCGAATAAAATCTAAAAATCTCCTTTGAGTCAAGTTTTAGGCTATTTTCAGTATATGGAGAAATTTTTAACACATCATTGGAAATAAAGTCATAGTAATAAAAATAGAAAGACATTTGATCAATAACAAATTGTTCGTAGTTTCTTTGTAATTGGGAGCCATTGATAAAATAATGGTCAACATAAGAGAAGTCAGCGTAGTTTACAGCGAGGTTATAGTTATTCCTAAAATTATAAAATGTATCCCGAGCTATATCACGATAATTTTCATAGAAATTTTGAATTCTTTGTTGTTTTTCTTTTTCTTCTTTTTCGGCTTTTCGCTGCTGTTGCACTTGTTCAAAGGTAATATGTTGATTTTCATCCGTAAGCAAGAGTGTTTCAGATTTAATCGTTTCATTATTATCCTTCGATTCTGCATGAATTTTGACAGTACCATCAAGAGGTGCAGCAAGAAGTTCTATTTCAGCCACTGTTTTTTTCGTATTGTCCCCGTTAATATAAACAGTAGCATTCTCGATGTCCGATGTAAGCTTCGTTATATGCTTATCTAAATCAATTTCAACAACATGTTTATTATTCCCATCTCCGTTTATTTCAACTTTATGTTCAACATCCTTTTCAAAATAATCATCTTTTAAGGTTAATGTATAGTCATACGTTCCAGGAACAAAATTTCCGATTGTTATCGTATCAGTTGATATTTCTTTATTTAGACCCTCAATATTTACTGTTGCAGCGTGACTAGTTGTTTTTGCACTAACTTGAATCGGGTGATATTGAAATTTTAATTTTTTATAAAATAGAAAGTATTTTTCTTCTTGAACAGTAAATATTTTGTTTCCATAATCATCATAAATGGGTTCTGCATATCCTATATTCTCGTATTCTTGAATTGCTCGCTCGATTCCATCTTGTGCAAAGGATTTCCATGCATCCTCATCCATATAGTGATAAAAACTACTCGCTGTATAGATGGTGTTTTCAGGGAATACAAAAAGATTTGTAAATTGTTCTTTGTTTTCTTCAGTAAAATGTTTGTTCATCAATACAAACTGTCTTTCTGGATCCACCTTATTAGCTAGGATAATATGTGTGATGATTAGGGAGATTATTAGAATTATAGCGGCAATTATCAAGATTTTTGTAGAAGTTTTCCATTGTTTCATGTTAAATTTTTGATTTTCCTTTTTGGTAATTTGGGTGCCACAATGTATGCAAAATTTTTGTTCGCTTTTTATTTCTTTACCACAAGAGGGGCATGACATTTGAACGGCATCTTTTTCATCAATCGGTGGGAGTGGGGAACCACATTCAATACAAAATTCATCAAAATCTGTGGCATCTTTTCCACAATTGTGGCAAATACGCATAATTTAGTACCTCCCCATAATATCTTTATTATTAATATATCGTTCCTTATTTACAGTAATAACTAAAATGTTGGAAATTTTTGTTAAATCTAAGGGGGAGTCAAGAGTGGTTAAAGCAAGTTTTGAAACGGAATTAGGGATAAATGACATTAAAAAACGGTTACTTGAAACGAATGAACAAAGATTGGAACTAATCGTTAAACTTGGAGAAGTTACAAATAAGGTACTTGGTAAAAATGAAACTGAACTAACACTGTTAAACCAATTTACGGATCAACTATTAAACTTAGACTTAGAGATTTATCAATTGCTTTGTAAGTTAGATAAGTTTAATGCAAAATGCAGTCATTGCCCTAATTGCCATCAACCATAACGATCACTCCCTCTAGTGCCATCTTGCGCTAGGGGATTTTTTAGTTTTTAGACAGAACATGGTAAAATAAAGTGAAAGAAGCAAACAGAAATGGGGCCTGTCCAAATGAGAAATTTTACAGATCCACTCAACGATTATCTTCACTTTTTACAAGTTGAACGACAATTATCGACAAACACTTTATCTTCCTATCGACGAGATTTAGAGAGTTATATAAATAATTTAAATAAAGAACAAGGATTACAAAGTTTAAATCATGTGGAAAGAACAAATATATTAATTCATTTAGAAAACTTACGAAATCAAGGAATTTCAGCCCGTACTGTAGCTCGTCACATTTCTTCAATCCGCTCTTTTCATCAATTTTTATTGCGCGATAAAGTGACAGAGCAAGACCCAACTGTTCACTTAGAAATGCCTCAAATCGAGCAAAAGCTACCAAAAGTATTGTCAATTGAAGAAATTGAAAGTTTAATTTCTGCTCCAAATCGTGATAAACCACAAGGAATACGGGATGTTGCCATGCTAGAAATTTTGTATGGGACAGGCATGCGCATTAGTGAATGTATTGGCTTAAACCTAGAAGATGTGCACTTAACAATGGGTTTTGTTCGAGTTTACGGAAAAGGTGGGAAGGAGAGAATTGTCCCACTAGGAAAAGGTGCAATCCGTGCGTGCGATCACTATTTACAAAATGCACGGAGTAAGTTACAAGGAAAATATCCGAAAACTGACGCATTTTTTATAAATCAGCGAGGAAAACGTTTAACTCGGCAAGGTTGTTGGAAACTCTTAAAAGAGCATGCGACAAATGCAAACATCAAAAAAGAAATTACCCCCCATACATTGCGACATAGCTTTGCTACACATTTAATTGAAAATGGGGCGGATTTACGTGCAGTGCAAGAAATGTTAGGACATGCAGACATCTCGACAACACAGATTTACACTCATATTAGTAAAACGAGATTATCGGAAGTTTATAAACAATTTCATCCGAGAGCTTAAGCATCAACTTAATGCACACACAAATTTAAATTAGATACGTCAGATGTCTGACCTTTATTTCTTTAGGCAAATTAGGTAATATTAACTTTGTAAGAGGAGGACGAATAAATGAAACCCTTTAAAAAGATACATGTGGTAGTAATGGATTCAGTAGGTATTGGGGAAGCCCCAGATGCCGCAAATTTTGGAGATAAAGGTTCAGACACATTAGGTCATATTGCAGAAAAAATGAACGGTTTAACAATGCCGAATATGGAATCACTTGGTTTATCCAATATCCGTGAATTGAAAGGGATTGCAAAAGTATCCCAACCAAAAGCTTTTTACGGCATGATGCAAGAAGCCTCTGTTGGAAAAGATACAATGACAGGTCATTGGGAAATCATGGGCCTTAATATCGACAAACCTTTTAAAGTATATCCAGAAGGCTTTCCTGCAAAACTAATCGAACAGTTAGAAGAAAAAATAGGTAGAAAAGTACTTGGCAATAAACCAGCAAGTGGTACTGGTATTATAGATGAACTTGGGAAGGAACATATGGACACGGGGGCAATCATCGTTTATACATCAGCTGACCCAGTGTTACAAATTGCAGCTCACGAAGAAATTGTTCCTTTAGACGAACTATACAAAATTTGTGAAATCGCGCGTGAACTTACGTTAAATCCTGAATTTTTAGTTGGTCGCGTCATTGCCCGTCCATTTATCGGAACTCCTGGAAACTTCACAAGAACATCCAATCGTCATGACTATGCATTAAAACCATTTGGTCGTACAACGATGAATGAATTAAAAGATGCGGGGCTAGATGTTATTGCAATTGGAAAGATTTCTGATATTTTCAACGGGGAAGGTATAACAGATTCGGTCCGCACAAAAAACAATGATGACGGAATGGATAAATTTGCAGAAGTTGTAAGACGTGACTTCCACGGTATTAGTTTCTTAAATTTAGTTGATTTCGATGCAAACTTCGGGCATCGCCGTGACCCAATCGGCTATGGGGAAGCATTAGAGGAATTTGACCGCCGTTTACCAGAAGTATTAACTACACTAAACGAGGAAGATTTATTAATCATTACAGCTGACCACGGAAATGACCCAACATTCCCAGGAACGGACCATACACGTGAATTTGTTCCTTTAATTGTTTATTCGCCAAGATTTGAACAAGGCACTGAATTACCTTTACGTAAAACTTTTGCTGACATTGCGGCAACAATTGCAGAAAACTTTAATGTACCTGCACCACAGTTTGGCACGAGTTTCTTATCCAATTTGAAGTAGGGGGTTTTTGCAATGAGAATGGTTGATCTTATCGAAAAAAAACGTAATGGGGAAGAATTGTCTACTGAAGAAATTCGTTTCTTTGTCAATGGCTATACAGATGGTTCGATTCCTGACTACCAAGTAAGTAGTTTAATGATGGCAATTTACTTCCAAGATATGAATGACCGTGAAAGAGCGGATTTAACGATGGCGATGGTTGAATCAGGAGACCAAATTGATCTTTCAGGCATTGAAGGAATCAAGGTCGACAAACATTCTACTGGCGGAGTTGGCGATACAACCACACTTTCCCTTGCAGCAATGGTCGCAGCAGTGGGCGTTCCTGTAGCAAAAATGAGCGGGCGCGGATTAGGTCATACAGGCGGTACCATCGATAAATTAGAATCCATTAAAGGGTTTCATGTTGAACTTTCCAATGAACAATTTATGAAACAAGTAAATGAAATTGGAACGGCTGTTATTGGGCAAAGTGGGAATTTAACACCAGCAGACAAAAAATTGTATGCATTGCGTGATGTAACTGGAACGGTCCCAAGCATTCCACTCATTGCAAGTTCAATTATGTCGAAAAAAATTGCAGCAGGAGCAGATGCCATCGTTTTAGACGTTAAAACAGGCGACGGTGCATTCATGAAAACATATGAGGACGCTAAAGCTCTTGCCCATGCGATGGTACAAATCGGAAATAACGTTGGCAGAAAAACAATGGCCATTATTTCAGATATGAGTCAACCACTTGGCTTTGCTATTGGAAATGCACTTGAAGTAAAAGAAGCCATTGATACATTAAAAGGGCATGGTCCGAAAGATTTAATGGAGTTATGTTACACACTTGGTTCGCAAATGGTCGTACTTGGCAATAAAGCAGCTTCACTAGAAGAAGCGCGTACATTACTTGAAGAAGTGGTTCAAAATGGTAATGCATTAGAAGTGTTTAAAAAATTCATTATTGCTCAAGGAGGAGATGCATCTGTTGTGGATGACCCATCTCTTTTACCACAAGCGAAATACAAAACTGAACTACCAGCTAAACAAGCAGGCTATATTGAAAAAATTGAAGCGGATGATGTTGGAGTAGCTGCGATGTTACTTGGTGCAGGTCGAGCTACAAAAGAATCAACAATTGATTTAGCAGTAGGATTAGTTCTTCATAAAAAAGTGGGAGATTCTGTTCAAGAAGGGGAATCCCTTGCGACAATTCATTCCAATACTGAAGATATTTCTGAAGTGGTGGAAAAACTGTATAAACATATAATAATTTCCAAAGAACCAGTCGAAGCACCAACGTTAATTAAAGATATCATTAAAAAATAACTAGTCAATAATATCTTTTAGTGGTAATATTATGACGCCTATTTCTTAATGACGAAAAGGTTAGTAGCATACGTGCTACTAATTTTTTTCTTTCTATTTTCCAAAAATATGTTAGAATATGAATAATTTAACCTATAATCATTTTCGAGATATTTTTTGCTTGAAAGAGAAATTTTGCGAAATCTACTAAAAGAAGGGATAACATGAGTAAGTTTTGGACAGGGAGATTTGAAGGGTATTCGTTTGATCATTTTAAAAAGGACTTATTATCTGGAACAATTGTGGGGATTGTCGCAATTCCATTAGCAATGTCATTTGCAATTGCTTCAGGTGTAAAGCCCGAGTACGGAATTTATACCGCAGTAATCGCTGGGATTTTAATTTCTTTATTAGGTGGGTCGAAATATCAAATTGGGGGTCCTACTGGTGCCTTTGTTCCAATTCTATTAGGAATCGTTATTTCTTATGGATATGAGAATCTCTTAATCGCAGGACTAATGGCTGGCGTTATGCTCGTATTAATGGGCGTCTTTAAACTAGGAATTTTAATTAAGTATATTCCTAGACCAGTAACAATCGGATTTACAGCAGGAATCGCCGTTATTATATTTACTGGCCAAATTTCAAATTTCTTAGGATTAAGAGGGATGGAGCAACACGAACGCTTCATTGATAATATGAAAGAGATTGCTAGTCACTTAAATACAATTAATCTCTTTAGTATTTTAGTTGCTGCGATTTGTTTTGTTATTATGTTATTGACGCCAAAAGTAATGCCAAAAGTTCCCGGAGCCTTAGTAGGAATTATTGTTTCATCTGTCGTAACCGCCATATTTTTCGGTGGCCAAGTTGCAACAATTGGTTCTACTTATGGAGCCATTCCAAATTCATTACCGTCATTCGGTATTCCTGAAATTACATTTGAAAGAATGCAAATGCTAATAGGACCAGCCTTCGTTATTGCCATGCTTGGTGGGATTGAATCATTATTATCTGCTGTTGTTGCAGATGGAATGACGAACAGCAAACACAATAGTAACAGGGAGTTAGTTGGACAAGGTATTGCAAATATTGTGACGCCGTTCTTCGGTGGTATTCCTGCTACTGGAGCGATTGCACGAACAGCAACGAATATTAAATCAGGTGCTACTTCACCAATGTCTGGTGTCATTCACGGTTTATTCGTATTATTAACATTACTTGTTTTCGCACCTCTTGCAGTGCATATTCCTTTGGCAGCTCTTGCACCAGTATTGATGATGGTTGCATGGAACATGAGTGAACGAAAACACTTTGCCCATATACTAAAATTAAAATCAGGGGATTCGTTAGTTTTAGTTATTACATTCCTATTAACTGTGTTTACAAGTTTAACAGTTGCCGTAGAAGTGGGTCTACTACTAGCTATAATTCTATTTGCAAAACGTATGAGTGAAATGTTAGTTGTTTCCAAAGTTTTACCAGACCATGAAAGTAGTAATGGAAAAGTGCTACCCCATGTTGTAAATCCTTCCCATGATTGTCCGCAAGTAAGTATTTACACTGTGGAAGGGCCGTTATTCTTTGGTGCAGCACAAACTTTTGAGCAATCCATCTTGTCGTCCATCAATGTAAAGCCAAATGTTCTTATTTTACGCTTAAGAAAAGTGCCTTTCATTGATACAACTGGAGAAGAATATTTCAGAAATATTGTCAAAGATTTTAAAAGTCATGGAGGTACGCTTTTAGTTACGGAAGTTCGTCCTTCTTTAAAACTTGCAATGGACCAAAGTGGATTGACGAAAGAAATCGGCGAGCAAAACTTCTATGTGCACACTGGTGAAGCAATTGATCGCGCTATTGGTTGCATCAACAGAAATACGTGTCTTGGATGCAAACATTTTGCCTTTAAAGAGTGTAATGAATTAGCGAGTACAAAAATTAGTTAAAGAAACAGAGCACAGCAACTTAACCTGTGCTCTGTTTTTATAATTTTATCACTTGTTTCCACTCGTAACTTCGATCACCAAAAAGTTGTTCCATGTGCCAATCTTCTTGCTCCTCAATGTCAATTGTACAATTTGATAATTCGATTGTATATTTTCCCTTAATGTTTTCAATTGTTAGTTGAATGCCACTTTCTAAGAAGGTTTTCTTTAATCTGTAAATAGTTGTATATAAGTTTTGCTCAGCTTTCTTCATTTCAATATTTGGCCAAAGTTTCTCGATAATTTGCCATTTTTCGATGCCCGTTTTGCGGTAAAGCACCATTAAAGAAAATAATTCCTCCACTTTTACGGTAGTCCACCTTAAACGCACTTCTTCGTTGTTTTGAAATACTTTTATATGCCCAAGGAGTTCAATTTTTAAGGAGTTGTCACTGTTCAACTTTAGCAAATTTTTCTTTCTTAACACTCTTTGAATCGCTTCTCGAACTTCCTCTTCATCGGAAGGTTTTAAAATGTAATGTAGGGCATTTAGTTTAAAGGCTTCCACAGCATATTGGTTATAAGCTGTCACAAAGACAATTTCCACTTCAGGATATTGATTTAGCAATTTTGTACCAAGTTCAATGCCATTCATTCCAGGCATTTCAATATCCAAGAAAACAACATCAGGTTTAATGGTTGGAATTTCTTTTAGTGCATCGGAAGGCTTTAGAAACTCTCCAACGACGCTTACTAAATTCGATTGTTCTAATTGCATTTTTAAAAAATTCGCTACTAATCTTTCATCTTCAACTATTACACCTTTTAGCACAGAAATAAAACTCCTTTCTTAGTTGATTGGCACGTTAAACTGTATCTTTGTCCATAATCCCAATTCACTTTCAATCGTTAATTGTGTTTGATAAAATTTTGCTAATCTTTTATTAATATTGGAAATACCAATTCCATGTCTCGTAGTTTTATCAGGATTTATACTTGAAAGTTCCTTTATTTTTTCTGACGTTAACCCAATGCCATTATCAACTACAGCAATTGATAGATAGGTTTCTGTTTTATTGATTATTACTGTAATGATTCCTCCATCTTCCTTACAGTTTATCCCATGGAGTATAGCATTTTCCACTAAAGGTTGGATGGAGAGGGGGATGATCGATTCGTTTAAAACATTTTCATCCACCTCAAATACCACTTGTAATTTTTCCCCAAAACGCTCTTTTTCTATCGCAATATAAGATTTTAATAGTTTTAGTTCTCTTTCAACCGTAATAAAAACATCTTTGGAGTTAAATTCAAAGGAATGCCTAAGAAAGCTACTGAAATGTGATAATAATTGAGCTGCCTTTTTTCCATCTGTATAACATAACGACATTATGCTTGTTAATGTGTTGAAGAAAAAATGAGGTTTAATTTGAGCTAATAAATACGCTTGCTCTGTTACATCCAGCTCGTTAGATAAGTAATCATTCTTTTTGTAGGATTGGTTAACTTGGATTGTCAAGAAGATGGCAAGGGCAATTGCATACAATAGTACGTTATAAAATCCAAGAGTTAAGTCCTGCGTGTAACCAAAACTATATAGAAGTAAGTCAATGTTATAAACATTTATATTAACCATACTAAATAAAATTACTGTATGATTTCCAGAATTTCGAAAATGCTGTTCCTTAAAATAATAGTACAAGCTTTTTATCATCCCAAAAAGATATGTGAATGCATTAAGCGTAACAAATAACGGTAGAAAATTATGATAAAAGTTTAAAGGAGTCAACACTATGATGATGGTATAGATTAAGTAAATTGCAATTAATAGATTTCTAAACCATAACGCGAATAATCTTTTTTCAAACTGAGAAACGATAAAAATAAAGGAAATGGTTGCTAAAAAAATGGAGGTATCCTTTATTTTAAACATTCCTTCAAAGGATAAATCTGGAAGGATGAAAATAATCGTTCGCTCACTTAAACATAAATTAATAATGGCAAAAAAGATGCATGACAAAGCAAAGGAAAGGATGAAAAATTCCCTTCTCCGATATCTCTCAACAAAAAGATATAAAAGAATATAAAGGAAACCAATCGTCATTAATATTGTAATAACAGATACTTCTGCAAGGACTTTTTGATAATAATTTTTAACTAATTGCTCTTGTTCGCCAAAATATATTGAGTTTGCAATGCCAGCACTATTGAAGGAAAAATCAGAAACTTGGATTACTAAGTCAAGAGTTCCAGAGTCTGTTTGAAAAAATAGCAATTGTGGATTATTACCTTCTTTATAACTTTCCTTATCTTTTGATGCGAATCCTTCCTCGCTAATTAACTCTCCGTTTATGTATATCTTACTTGCACTTCGGATGTTCTGCTTCTTAATGCCCAAAATTTGGTTTGTCGGAACATTTCGAATTTGCAATCGATACGTACCAATCCCTTGTTCTTCTCCCTTTGTCCAAATCCCGGGAACATTCAACATTGCCGCATTTGTGATAGATCCTTTTGTAAAGTCACTGGGATTATACAACTGCCCAGCATAAAATTCCCACTCACCATCAAGTGGGATGATTTTCTCTTCATTAAAATTGCTTTCGTTCAAATCGACAATTCCTTGCTGAGCAAAGGACTTGTTCTCTTCTTTACCTAAAAGCAGTAGAGGTATAATCAAAAGCATCACGCCTATAAGTAAGAAAATAGTCTTATGTATTTTCAAGTAAGTACCTCCGAGATTATAATGAATTGCAATTTAATAAGAATTTTATAATATATACCTATTAATAAGTAATCTAATTATAAAATCGAATAGGTACTAAGTCTATAGAGAAATATGAATATATAAAGTTGTCAATTTATTTATGAGATGGCAATCAAATAATAAGAAAATACTAGGAATAATATTAAATAAGATATTCTAATTAAATTTATTGATTTTTGTAAGGATTTTGTAAGAAAGAACTAATTGCCAACACGTTATATTATATCTCATAATCTACTTATTAGGACTTAAGTCTATAGTAAATAATCATCTTATAAAAAAGGAAGATTCTTGTATGGGGGTAAATCATACTAATGCGCAAATTTCTATAGCAAATAATTGTGAGGAAGATATTTATATTTTAATAGTCCCATTTCAAGAATGGGATTGGGGAGATAGGGGATTTGATATAAACTCTAATAATGAATTTAAATACCATATAAAATGTTTAAGTAGTTTAAGCAGATTAATTTCACAACTAAATGTTTATCCAATGGTACCGATTAATAGCTCTAGTATGGTTGAGCATATTCTTGAGACAGTTCAAGATATAAAAAGAGATGTCATTGCATTTCTAAATAAAGAAGCAATTATCATTCCATCGGGGCACTTGAGAAAAATAACTAGCGATAAGGGAAACAATTCGTTAAGAACCTTTGCTTTATTTGGGTGGGGGTCCTTATTTGGTGTATCCGATGTAACATTGTTTATTGTTTCAGCTACGTTAGATCGTCAAGCAATTATTAAGACAAGTTACCAGGAGTCTTGGGTTGTACAACAAGATGAAATTGGGAAAGCGAAAAAAGGTGCATTTTGGGAAATAGATAGGAGCAATGATTTCTATCAATTTTCAATCTCTTGTTAATTCTGTTAATTATAAAGAAATAATTCTACTTTTGTTAAGGTGTTCTCTAAATTGGGATGCCTTTTTTGTTTGGGGTAATAAATATATCTAACTTATAACCGTTGATGAAGATTAAACCGAAGTGGTCATCTGTACAATCTGATTTCAGACGAGCTATGAATACAAAAAATGGTAGCGAAACAGGTCGAAATTGTTAACATAGCAGCGATGAATACAAAAATAGCAGACCTTCATAACTGTGATAAAAGACAAACCACAATTCAAGTGACCTTCATAACCGCGATGAGAGCCAAATCACACGGAAAAATCGATTCCACTGTCCTTCATAATTGCAATGAAAGTCAAATCTCACGGAAATATTGATTCCACTGACCTTCATAACCGCGATGAAAGTCAAATCTCACGGAAATATTGATTCCACTGACCTTCATAACCGCAATGAACGTCAAATCACATAGAAAAGTCGATTCAAGTGACCTCAATCCCCCCAGTAAATCCTACTATCAAATCCGTTTAATAACTCAAAAAGGGTTTCGGATATTTCGCAATTTTTGAATAATTCACCCAACACTTGTCGACATTGTTTATTATGTGAAAAATTAGTGAACTTTGTGCCATAAGTTGGGGTAAAAGCCACTTTTTATGTTTAAAATGCCCCCCCGATTCCTATACTAATTTTGGTAATGCCTCCGGGAAATGTTGTACTGTGTTTCGGATGGCGGGATTATTGTAATTTGTACTTCAACAAACCGTTCTCAAACAAAATATTGTGACATAACACATACCTTAGCCAAACTTTTTGTAAGTAAGCCTGTTTCCACAAAACAGATCCTTTGAAAAAAGACTCTCTGTCGTATTTTCACTAGTTTCAGCGAATTAGTTCTACTATTGTCAGCTGAAAAGGATTTCGACCAAATGTTGTGGAATTAAGCGCATAAGAGGAGGCGAACTAACAAAATGAACTATGAAATGGACATGCAGTTAAATGACATAGCAGTAATCCGGCTATATGGTGAACTCGATCATCATGAAGCTGAAAAAATACGTAGTCATATTTCAAAAACAATCTTACAAGGAAATTTAAACACAATTATTTGGAACTTAGAGAGATTAAATTTTATGGATAGTTCCGGAATTGGTTTAATATTAGGTCGCATGAGAGAACTAAGCGCGGTGAATGGACAAACTATCATTTTAAACCCGTCAAATACAATGAAAAAGATATTCCAGTTTTCAGGTCTCGCTTCATACATGATGGATGGTACGGAGGCGGATGCAATTTTACATGCAAGGGGGATTGTGAATGGATAACGAAATGACACTTTCATTTGTAGCAATTAGTGAAAATGAAAGTCTTGCGAGGATGGCAATTACTAGTTTTGTTGCTCAGCTTGACCCGACGATTGATGAACTTTCAGAATTTAAAACGATTGTTTCTGAAGCGGTTTCAAATGCAATTATTCATGGGTATGACGAAGACGGTAAAGGCATTGTCACTGTACATGCAGTTCGAGATGGAGATGTCATTAGTGTTGCTGTAAAAGACAAGGGAAAAGGGATTTTTGATGTGAAACGAGCAATGGAGCCTTTGTTTACATCAAAAGCGGAAATGGAACGTTCAGGTATGGGCTTTACGATTATGGAAAGCTTTGCAGATGATTTGCAAGTCGAATCTGAACCGAACGTTGGTACAGTTGTGACCTTTTCGAAAAAATTTTACTCGGTAAAAATGCCTCAAATTTCTTAAGCAAGATCTCTATCTTTAAAAAATTTCTGGACGCAAATACAGTTGTATTTGATAGAAGTGAGGGGGATGAGGACAATCGAACAGCCGTCCAATGTTTTGTTGACACAGGAAGAGATGCGGGAGCTTATTGGAAAAGCTCAATCTGGTGATATCGAAGCAAGGAAACAAATGATTGAAGGAAATACGCGGCTCGTTTGGTCCATTGTTCAACGCTTTGCATCTCGTGGAGTCGAACTTGAAGATTTATTTCAGATTGGTTGTATCGGTCTGATGAAGTCGGTTGATAAATTTGATTTATCCTATGACGTAAAATTTTCAACCTATGCTGTCCCAATGATTATTGGGGAAATTCAACGTTTCTTGCGCGATGATGGCATGGTGAAAGTAAGTCGATCAATTAGGGAGTTAAATTATAAAATTCGTCATGCAACCGACGAATTTTTAAAAACGAACGAAAAGCCACCTTCAATCTCAGAGCTTGCAGAGATGCTCGGCGTAACACAGGATGAAGTACTCGTTGCAACGGATGCCATGCGTGACCCAGCATCATTGCATGAGCAATTGTTTGAATCTGAAGGCGATTCCATTACATTAATGGATCAGATGAAAGATGAGAAGTCTGAATTGCCGTTTCAATACATTCCATTAAAAGAAGTTTTAACAAAGCTAGATAAACGTGAACAGGCGATTATTTATTTAAGGTACTATCTAGATTTAACCCAAACGGATATTGCGGAAAGGTTGGGGATATCGCAAGTTCAAGTTTCACGTTTAGAAAAGAAAATTTTAGCGCAACTTAAGTCATGGATGGAAACAAACACATCACGAACTACTAAAAAGACGGTGAATAAATGAGTAACAAAGTATTTGCATCTATAGACGAAGCAAAAGAATTTCTTTTCAGTAACTTTGGAAAAGATGAATCCTTTGATGTTTGTATTAAAGATTTACATGTTCGTAGTTTGCCCGTGTTATGTGTCTATATTAGCGGGCTTGTCGACGGTAATACAATTACAGTCCAACTTGCTCCACTTTTTCATGATCAAGGGAAAATTGATGATTGGGAAAAGGAAATTAAAGATGAAGATAAATATTTTGACGATCATTTTAATTTCTACGGGAAATCCGAACCAAAAGATCGCGATGAATTTCTGCTTGGCGTCTTAAGTGGACAAGTTGGTTTCATTACTTTGGGTGGTTATGGTTATTTATTAGAATTAAGAAGTTATCCAGGACGTCAACCTGATGAGCCAGATAACGAAAAAGTAATTCGTGGATCACGAGACGGATTTGCAGAAAACATTATGTTAAATACTGCATTAATTCGTCGAAGAATACGTGATCCTCAATTACGTTTTGAACTCCATAAAATAACGACAATTGGGCAAACCGATGTTGCCATCGCCTACATGAAAGACATTACAAATGCCAAACATTTGAAATGGATTAAAAAAAGGTTAAAAGAAATCCAACATGATGGATTAACAATGGCAGATAAGTCCTTAGAGGAATGGTTATTTAAACAACGGTTCCATCCTTTGCCTTTTGTTCGTTATTCGGAAAGACCTGATATCGTGGCGGCACATTTATTAGAGGGGCACATCGCGATTATTGTTGATACTTCTCCATCTGTTATTATTGTGCCAATTTCGATGTTCCATTTATTACAACATGCCGAAGAATTTAGGCAAGCGCCATTTATCGGTTCTGGCATTAGGTTACTGCGATATACGGCAGCATTTTTCACTTTAACGTTATTACCTATTTGGTATTTACTTGCCACCCATGAGGAATTTTTACCTGAAGCATTATCCTTTATTGGTGCTAAGGAAGAATCAACCATTCCATTGATTTTACAAATAATCATTGCTCATTTAGGGTTAGAATATTTACGTATTGCGGCGATTCATACACCAACACCTTTATCTACTGCAATGGGGTTAGTAGCAGGTATTATCATTGGACAAATTGCAATCGATGTTGGACTTTTTTCTCCGGAAGTTGTATTATATTCCGCTGTTACCGCGATTTTCTCGTTTTCAATCCCTACGTATGAGCTTAGTTCTGCGATGAAATATTTCCAATTTTTTATTCTAATATTAACCGCCATCGCGGGTCCAAGTGGGTTCTTTATATCCTTATGGGTAATTTTCTCTTACCTTTGCGCATTAAGACCTATGAATGTACCTTATTTATGGCCGTTAATTCCATTTTTCCCAAAGGCATTTACGAGAGTGTTTATTCGTTTCCCAATGGCAGACGATGCAATCCGACCGTATATTGTGGGTGCAAAACAACGAAAACGTTTATAAATCAAGCGTTGCGTTAGCCTTAGTCATATGATAAAGTTCCCTCATAAGGTAATTTTCAATGACGAAAAGAATTACTATTTTCGTTTGTTACGGAGGAGAACAATATGCATTTATATGGAACACAAAACATAAATGAAAATGGTCATTTAACGATTGGTGGAGTGGATACAGTTGAATTAGCAAATTCATACGGTACTCCACTTTTCGTTTATGACCTTGAATTAGTAAGAACACGTGCACGAGGGTTTATCGAAACATTCCAAAAGTTAGGTGTAAAAGCGGAAGTTGCTTATGCTTCAAAGGCTTTTTCATGTGTTGCCATGTACCAAGTAGCTCAAGAAGAAAATCTTTCTCTTGATGTTGTATCAGGTGGGGAATTATACACTGCGATTAAATCTGGTTTTCCAGCAGAAAGAATCCATTTCCACGGCAATAATAAATCATATGCTGAGTTAGAGTTAGCTTTTGATACAAAAATTGGTTGTATCGTAGTAGATAACTTTTATGAAATCGCTCTTTTAAAAGAAATCTCTGAAGCAAAACAACAACCAATGCGTATTTTATTACGTGTGACACCAGGTGTTGAAGCACATACCCATGACTTTATTACAACAGGTCAAGCTGATTCGAAATTTGGATTTGACTTAAACAATGGACAAGCGGATGAAGCATTCCAAAAAGTAAGTGATCATGAGTATCTTCAATTACTAGGTTTACATTGCCATATTGGATCACAAATTTTTGAAACAGATGGCTTTAGTTTAGCAGCTGAAAAGTTAATGCAAAAAATTGGTGAGTGGAATGAAAAATTTAACTTCCAATGTACTGTATTAAATCTTGGTGGCGGTTTTGGTATTCGTTACACAGAAGAAGATCGTCCACTTGAACCACAAGTTTATGTAGAAGAAATGATTAAAACAGTACAAGCTTATTGTGCACAGCTAAATTTAACGATGCCAGAAATTTGGATTGAGCCAGGCCGTTCTCTTGTAGGTGATGCAGGTACGTCTTTATATACAGTTGGCTCTCGTAAAACGGTTCCAAACATTCGTGAATATATCGCAGTTGACGGTGGTATGAGTGATAATATTCGCCCGGCTCTATATGATGCAAAGTATGAAGCGGTAATTGCCAATAAAGCAAACGATGAAAAAGTAAGTACATATACTGTTGCAGGGAAATTGTGCGAATCTGGGGATAAATTAATTGTTGATGCTCCATTACAGTCGGCTGAATCAGGAGATATTTTAGCTATTTTCTGTACTGGTGCATATGGATATTCAATGGCTTCTAACTATAATCGTGTTCCTCGTCCAGCAGTTGTATTTGTAGAATCAGGACAGCATCAATTAGCAATTAAAAGAGAATCTTATGAAGATATTGTCCAAAATGATCTCCCTCTTACAATTCAAAAAGGTGAGTAAAGCATGAAAAAAATATCCAAATGGTGGTTGCTAGGCATTCTCTTAGTTTTTAGTGTTGTTTGGGCATTATTTTATCTATATGTTCTGATTCCAAACGCACCTAGAGAAGAAGAGAAGGCGTTGAGTTTGGTATTTCTTGGTAATATAGTTGCATCCTTTGCTAAAATCGTGTAGGATATGAGTTGTTGTACCGATAGAAAATGAGGGATTGTTATACATGTTAATTCGCTATAAAAAACCTTTTGAAAAAATAGCAATGGGTCTACTTTCGTTAATGCCACAAGAGAAAGACGTTAAACGATTAATGGAAACGATTCAAGCTTATGATCAAGAAGATGATTGGTATTTATACTTATGGAAAAAAGATGAAGAGTATATTGGAATCGTAGGCATTCTTGACGAAGGCGATACTGCTACAATACAACATATTACCGTAGTACCTTCATATCGTGGTGAAGGTGTAGCAATTGCGATGCTAAAGGAACTTTTAAAGACAAGCCAATTTAATACTTTAAAAGCAAATGAAGATACAAAACCTTTTATAGAAAAATGTTTACCAATATTAGAAGAGGCAGACGCTTAATTACGTCAGCCTCTTCTTATTTTTTCTATTATTTGAGTTTACCATGCGTTCCTCTAATTTCTTATTGCGTTCGTTAAGAATATCTGAACGATCGCGTAGCATATGCTTATTGAGAAGATAATTTAATGGTAGTGTAGGAAGTTCAGTTATGTTCTTTTGAACCAAGGCAGCTAATTCAGCATTTTGTATTTCAATTTTAAATGAAGTAAAATCATATCCTTTTTCAATGGCAGCAATACTTTTTTCGCAATCATTATACAATTGGTTATAATGAATATAATCAAAAAATGGTGATGATTGATTAATAGAAAAGTTATTTAATGCTTTTTTTAATATTTTCATAGCTCCCATTCTATTATTTCGTCGCCAATGATACATGCCTGTTGCTAATTGGACATATCCTACCAATGGGTGATTTTTGTCACCAGGAGCAATTTCCTTCCAGTACTCTTCCAACACTTCATGACATTCAAAATAATCCTGGTTCCCATTATAATAAGTGCAAAAATCTACAAACAATCTATGAAACAATGGATGCATTCAAACCCTCTTTCCTCTATACTAAAATTTGAACAAACTGCGTGAGCGCTTAATATGGACAACTTAGGCCTTATGCTAAGTAATAACAACATACGTCAGGTGGTTACATATGTATGAAGTAAAATTAGAAGCCTTTACAGGACCTCTTGATTTATTATTACATTTAATTAACCGTTTGGAAATTGATATATACGATATTCCGATGGCAGAATTAACAGCACAATACATAGATCATATCCATGCAATGAAAGAGTTAGAGCTGAATGAGGCAAGTGAATACCTTGTGATGGCAGCAACACTTTTAGCAATTAAAAGTAGAATGCTTCTTCCTATTCATGAAGGTGAAATGGAGGATGCTGAATTTGAAGTGGACGGACCAGACCCACGTGAAGAGCTTGTAACAAAATTAATTGAATATAAAAAATATAAAGAAGCCGCAATTGAATTAAAACATTTAGAAGAAGAACGGGCACAAGTGTTTACCCGCCCGCCTACAGATTTATCATCTTTTGTGCCTGATGAACAATTAGCACTGTTTGATGCAAATGTTAATGTATATGATATGTTAAGCGCATTTCAAAAGTTATTACGTCGAAAACAATTGAAAAAGCCATTATCTACTAGGGTTGCAAGACAGGAAATTTCAGTAAAGGACCAAATGATTGCTGTAATTGATTCATTAAAACTAAATGGCGGGAAAACTTATTTTTCAAAACTTTTCCCCTATGAAGATAAAGCAACCATCATCGTAACATTTTTATCCCTATTAGAGCTGATGAAGCGCCATGTCGTTATAGTAGAACAACAAAAAAACTTTGAAGATTTGACCGTTACATTACAAAAGGAGGCAACTCTGGATGAACTTGAACAACTTGATGAGCAAAATTGAGGCGCTTCTTTTCGTAGTTGGTGATGACGGGCTATCTATTAAACAGCTTTCTCAATTATTAGACGTTGAATCAATGGAAATTGAAGCGGCATTAAGTGAGCTTGAAACAAATTATAATGAAACTCTAGAACGTGGGATTACATTAAAAAAATTAGCGGGAACCTATCAAATTACAACAAAACCCGAGATGGCAGATGTTATTAAGAAATTAGTAGAAAATCCAAATAGTCATGTACTTACTACGGCATCACTGGAAGTTTTGGCGATAATTGCATATAAACAACCTATTACAAGAGCTGAAATTGAAGATTTGCGTGGTGTGAAAAGTGAACGTCCTATTCAAACCCTTGTTTCAAGAGCATTAGTCCAAGAAGTTGGACGGGCAGAAGGGACAGGTCGTGCCATTCTTTATGGTACAACAAAGGAGTTTTTAAATTATTTTGGATTAAAAGACATTAAAGAACTTCCTCCATTACCAGAAGGAGATCTCGTTGATCAAAATGAGGAAACAGATTTATTTATGACGAAGTTCCAAGAAGCATTCAATGAAGAGTAATTAGTCAAAGGAGTGGCTTGTTGAAAAGGTTCGCCAAAATACTTATTGCTAGCATTTGTTCATTTATCGTCTTTTTCTCTGTATCACAGGCAGCAAACGCATCATATGCAGTAATAGATGCGGATACTGGAAGATTATTATTCGGTAGTCATGTTCATGAACAAAAGCCAATAGCGAGTTTAACGAAAATGTGGACAGCACTTATAGCGATAGAAAATAATGAGTTGAGTGAAGAGGTAGAAATTTCTAGACAAGCAGCATTGAGTGAAGGGTCCTCTATTTATCTTGAACCAGGGGAAAAGGTAACCATTGAAGAGTTGTTATATGGACTTATGTTGCGTTCTGGAAATGACGCCGCTTATGCATTAGCTGAGCATACGGGTGGATCCATAGAAGGGTTTGCGGATTTGATGAATGAAAAAGCACGAATTTACGGATTAAATAACACGTACTTTACGAATCCATCTGGCTTGCACAACGACCTCCATTTATCATCTGCTTATGATACGGCGCAAATGTTACGAATTGCCATGCAAAACGATACGTTTAAGAAGATCTCCTCCACAATTAATTATAAGAGCCCTTCTAAAAACGGTGTTACTTGGCAAAATAAACATCGTCTACTGCGACAACAAGTTGGGGCTGTGTCAGGGAAAACTGGTTTCACTAAAGTAGCAGGCAGAACATTAGCAACTTATTTTGAGCAAGATCAAGAAAAGGTGATTGTTGTTACCTTAAGTGAATCAAATGATTGGCAAGTACATAAATCGCTTGCAAATAAAGTGTTTTCAGAATATGACTATGTAACCATTGCAGATAAAGGTGAATATAAAGCGACCGAAGATAAAACAGTGGAACTTAAAAAACCAATTTCAATTTTGCTAAATAAAGAAGAAGAAAAGAAATTACAAAATGTACTACATCTATCTCGAAAGCAAGATGAATTTGGGATTTGGCATGTTATGTTAAATAATGAGAGTATTTATTCAACAAGAGTGGATCTAAAATAGTCTAAAACTGGATTTAGATAGAAACTTCTGAATTAAATAAATCGTTATGTACTTAAACAGGACTGCTTTTTTGGCAGTCTTATTTTATTTTTTGGAAAAACGTTGTGTGATAATGGAATACTACATATAAGTTATTTTCCTTTAATAATGCGACAGAATGTGACATAATTTTCAACAGAATATTACGGACTATACAAAATGGATAAAGGTGAGAGAACATGGAAAGATTGCAGAAAGTGATAGCCTATGCAGGTGTTGCATCGAGAAGAAAAGCGGAGAGCTTAATACTTGAAGGAAAAGTTAAAGTAAACGGAAAAGTTGTAAAGGAGCTCGGCACGAAAGTTTCCAATTCTGACACAATTGAGGTAAATGGCGTAAAACTAGAAAAGGAAGATAAAGTATACTTTTTGTTGTATAAACCTAGAGGCGTAATTTCAGCAGTTACAGATGATAAGGGAAGAAAAACGGTTACGGATATTTTTAAAAAACATGTGCCTGAACGCATCTTCCCAGTAGGTCGACTTGATTATGATACATCGGGATTATTATTGCTTACGAATGATGGTGAATTTGCTTATCAAATGACGCACCCAAAATTCAAAATTGACAAAACGTACATTGCCCGAGTAAAAGGTGTACCAACAATTGATGGTCTAAAAAAACTTCAACGTGGGATTAAACTGGAAGATGGGAAAACAGCTCCTGCAAAAGTAAGTATGACTTCATTTGATGTGAAAGCAGAAAAAGCAATATGCGAAATTACCATTCATGAAGGAAGAAATCGCCAAGTTCGTCGTATGTTTGAGGCAATTGGAACACCTGTTGTGAAACTGAAACGAGAACGCTTTGCCTTTTTAGATCTAACTGGTCTAAACCCGGGAGAGTATCGACAATTAACAAAGCATGAAGTAAAACTGCTACGTGTTTTAGCTGAAACTGGTAAAATTGATTAACACTAGGGAAGTAGTGGAAAGGTTCATAAATCAGTCATAAACAGAAAATAATTAAAAAATAATTTTTGCTATAATGGAGAAGATTGTATAGTATTTCGGGGAGGTAATCGACTTTGAATAAAAAGAGAAATCGCTCAATTACTCGCGGAGTCATTCTTGTTGTTCTAATAGCTGCTATTGTTTATACAGTTTATAGTTCGGCAACAAAAGATAAGGTAGAACTTCTCCAAGTTGGCGATGAAGCACCAAATTTTGAACTTGTAGATTTATATGATAGCGAAATAAAACATCGTCTGTCTGATTATGAAGGAAAAGGAATTTTCTTAAATTTCTGGGGTACTTGGTGTGAACCGTGTAAAAAAGAAATGCCAGCGATGTCAAACCAATATGCAATTTATAAGGATCAGGGCGTAGAGGTTTTAGCAGTCAACATTGCACAAACAGAATTTGAAGTAAAAAACTTTATTGAAGGTTTAGGTGTTCATTTTCCTGTAGCAATCGATGAAACAAGAGATGTGATGACTGAATATAATGTTGATCTTCTACCAGCAACGATCTTAATCAATCCTGAAGGGGAAGTTGAAAAAATTATCACTGGTGAAATGAATGAGCAACAAATCGCTTCATACATGGAATCCATTAAGCCAGAACAGGAGTAATTTAAGATGGAAAAAATTATTTGTGCTTGTGGACATGAAAACCCATTTGGAACAAAATTATGTGAAAAATGTGGACGACCATTAACAGAGGAAGAAAAAAATCAAAAAGTTTTGGATATGCGCTACGATGGCACAGCAATTCGTTCCAAAACACGCAATAAGTCAATTGTTGATAAAATTTGGAACTTCTTCTCTAGCGTAAAAGTTGGGGTTTCCCTTATCTTTATCAATTTAGTTGCAGCTTCTATAGGAACAATCTTCCCGCAAGAATTTTTTGTAAACGTTGCAACTGAGGCGGAAAGAGAAATTTACTATGAAGAAACCTATGGATCCCTTGGAAAACTGTACTATGCCTTAGGATTATCGGATGTTTATAGTTCTTGGTGGTTCCAAATTTTAGTCGGTATGCTTGGAATTTCAATTATTATTGCGAGTTTAGATAGAGGCATTCCGCTTCATCGTTCTTTAAAAAATCAACGTGTAAAACGCCACGAAAGCTTCATGAAACGTCAACGTGTCGTAGCAGAAGGGTCGATTACTGAAGGAGACTCTTCAAAAACCCTTGATTTAGTAGAAGAACAAATGAAAAAATTAAAATATAATGTTCGTCGTGAGGGTAATGCAATTTTAGCTGAACGTGGTCGATTTGCACGTTATGGCCCATACATAAACCATGTAGGTCTTATTGTTTTCTTACTTGGGGTCATGTTAAGACTATTGCCAGGATTTTATGTTGATGAATCTATGTGGGTTCGTGAAGGTGATATCCGCGCAATACCAGGTATGGAAGGTTACTTTATTGAAAATGAAAAGTTTATACTAGAACTTCATGATAACGAAAAAACAGAAGCTCAAATTCAACAAGGTGTGAATGCGGTTGCAAAAAATTACCAAACGAACGTTAAATTATATAAGCAACCCGATGACGCTCTACCAGGTCAAACAGATAATCTTGAACTAGTAAAAGAGTATTCGATTCGAGTAAATCATCCACTTCAACATGAAGGATATTCATTGTATCAAATGGATTTCCGTTTAAATGAATTAAAAGGTATGAATTTTACGCTTACAAATAAAGAAACAGGTGAAGAATTAGGAGATGTTAAAGTTGACTTAACAAATCCTCAAAAAGAATATGTCATTGATGAACAAACTAAAGTCGATTTACTAGGCTATTATCCAGATTTTAGCGGATTTAAAAATGGTGAGCCACAGACGGCAACATCCAATCCAAATAACCCAGCCTTTATTTTCAAAATGACAACACCTGAGAAACCAGATGGCGAAGTGAGTTTTGTTGCAATCAAACAAACCATTGAACCAAATGGAGATAACGCATATAAAATGACATTTAAAAGTGTAGAAACGCGAAACATGTCTGGCTTAACTGTTCATAAAGACAAGACAATTCCTATTTTGTTTGTAGGTGGATTTATCTTTATGTTAGGTGTTGCAATTGGTTCATACTGGAATCATCGTCGAATTTGGGTGGAACAATTACAAGACGGAACTATTCGCCTTGCAGCACATGCAAATAAAAACTGGTTTAATATAAAGAAAGATTTAACTGCCATTACAGAATATGCACATTTACCGCAATTTATTGACCAAGTTGAAAAAGAAAACGATGAAGAAGGGCAAAAAGAAAAGGAAGGTGACAACACCTTATGAGTTTGATTGATCTAAGTGGCAATCTGCTATTTGTTGCGTTTATCGCCTATTTAGTTGGTACTTTATTATTTGGTGGCGCCATTAAAAGCAATAAACCAGATGGAGCCGCTAAACGTGCTGATAATTGGGGTAAATTAGCTATAATCGTTACAATTATCGGTTTCCTAGCACAATTAGGTTACTTTATTACGCGCTGGATTCACTCAGGACATGCTCCGGTAAGTAATATGTTCGAATTTACAACGGCATTCGGGATGTTTATCATTGGTGCATTTATTTTAATTTACTATATGTACCGTTTAACAGCGCTTGGATTAGTGGCGTTACCGATTGCGCTCTTAATTATTGGATATGCAGCGATGTTCCCGAGAGATGTAACGCCTCTTGTTCCATCACTGCAAAGTTATTGGTTAACAATTCACGTAATTACAGCAGCACTTGGACAAGCAATATTAGCCATTAGTGCTGTAGCAGGATTAATCTATTTATTAAAAGCGGTAGATCCAAAAGTAAAATCAAGAGGTCGTTTTTGGTTAGAGGCAGTGCTATATTTCATCGTCCTTGTAGTAGGATTTATCGTAGTAACAGTAATTTTCAGAAGCATGGGCTATGAAGCGGTATTTAATTATGTCGATAAAAACGGTGCCGAGCAAGAGATCATCTACAATATGCCAGCTGTGTTTGGTATGAATGACTATGTATTACTAACAGATGATGTGATGGAACCAATTGCAGAAATGCCTCCAGTTATCAATGCGAAAAAATTAACAGTTGTGTTCTGGTCATTTATCGCAGGTTCGATTATTTATCTATTAATTCGATTAATTACACGCAGACGAATTTTAGCCATATTACATCCTTTAGTTCCAAAAATTAATTTTAATTTATTAGATGAAATTGGTTACCGTTCTGTATTGATTGGATTCCCTGTCTTTAGTTTAGGTGCTCTAGTATTCGCCATGATTTGGGCACAAGAAGCATGGGGCCGATTCTGGGGATGGGATCCAAAAGAAGTGTGGGCTCTTATTACTTGGTTATTCTATGCCGCGTTTTTACATTTACGTCTTTCAAAAGGATGGGAAGGAAAAAAGAGTGCTTGGCTTGCTTTAATTGGCTTTGCAATTATTCTTTTCAACCTAATTGTCGTAAACCTAGTAATTGCTGGTCTACATTCCTATGCATAATATATAAATTTCATGAAGGTTCTTCTCGTAATGGGAAGAACTTTCTTTAATGTAGCAACCATAAGTGGAAGAATTACTTTATCTTCTTTTATTTTTCGACATGAAATTGTACAATAATATTAGAGAAAGAATGAGAGGGGTAAAACCTATGTCTGAAAATATATCTGTATTAGTAGTTGATGATGAAGACCGCATTCGCCGCCTATTAAAAATGTATCTTGAACGCGAAGGCTACCAAGTAGAAGAGGCAGAAAATGGCGAAGTTGCACTCTCTAAAGCTTTAGAAAATGATTATCATTGCATTTTATTAGATATAATGATGCCTGAGAAAGATGGGCTTCAAGTTTGTGCAGAATTACGTGAAAAGAAAACAACACCAATTATTTTATTAACTGCAAAAGGTGAAGAGGCAAATCGTGTACAAGGGTTTGAATTAGGGGCAGATGATTATATTGTTAAACCGTTTAGTCCTCGTGAAGTTGTACTACGTGTGAAGGCTATATTAAGACGTTCTTCTGCGTTCTCACCTGTTTCAAGTCCAACTTCATCTAAGGATTTAGTTGTTTTTCCTCATCTAACAATTGATCACGATGCTCACCGTGTGACAGCTGATGGAACAGAAGTAAACCTAACACCAAAGGAATATGAACTACTATATTTCTTAGCTAAATCACCAGATAAAGTGTTTGATCGTGAGCAGTTATTAAAAGAAGTGTGGCATTATGATTTCTTCGGTGACCTACGAACAGTTGATACACATGTAAAACGTTTGCGTGAAAAATTAAATCGTGTATCAGAAAATGCTGCAAAAATGATTGTAACGGTTTGGGGCGTAGGATATAAATTTGAGGTTATCAATGAATAGAATATGGAGAAGTATTGTCGGGAAGCTATGGATTACCATATTGCTTCTCGTTTCATTTGTATTATTTGTCTTCACGGTATTAATGTTAGAGTTTCTTGAAAACTACCATAAAGAAAAAGCTCAAGCATCATTAAACCAAACTGCCTCCACCATTGCAAGTATTGTTGATAAATATAATTTGGAACATTTAACAGATGAAATCATTCAGGAAATGTTAACAGAAGATACGAACGCCTTTCTCGTATCTCCAGATCATACGGTAGTTTCCGCATTTCAAACTGGAATTAATAAAGAGAAAATTCAAGAAAGTATTGTAAATAATAAAGAATTTAATAAAATATACGAATCGAATAAACCAATTATTAAAGAAATGATTCTGCCATCTCAAATTGAAGATGACAAGATGGAATCGTATATTGTACTTAGTTATCCATTAAAAAGTGTAGATGAATTACACGGGGCAATCTTCATCTACCAAAACCCGACTGCATTACACAAAACATCACAGCAAACAACGAAAATTGTATTTCTTTCAGCATTTATTGCCTTTGTTTTAACAACATTCTTTGCATTTTTCCTATCTTCCCGTATTACGTGGCCATTGCGTAAAATGCGTGAACATGCCTTTGAATTAGCAAAGGGAAAATTTGACGAAACGTTGCCAACAACTCAAAATGATGAAATTGGTCAATTGGCGATGGCCTTTAACCAAATGGGTAGACAGTTAAAGCATCATCTAGAGGTTATTAATCAAGAGAAGGAACAATTAGCAAGTGTATTAACTTCGATGACTGATAGTGTCATCACTTTTAACCGGGATCGAACGATTTTATTGAGCAACCCTCCTGCAGACCGGTTACTGCAAAAATGGTTCCTTCGTAAAAAGTCTCAAGACGATAGCCCAATTCCGATTGAAATTTATGAAATGCTCGAGCATGTGTTAGATTTTGAGGACAAGCTAGAAGAAGACATTGAAATGGACGGTTTTTATTACCGTATTACAATAAGTCCGTTAAAGAATAGTCAACAATCCATTCGAGGTGCAATTGCTGTCATTCGAGATATGACGGAGCAATTACGTTTAGAAAAACTGCGCTCAGACTTTATTGCAAACGTTTCCCACGAACTTCGAACACCGATCGCCATGTTGCAAGGGTATTCAGAAGCATTGCTGGATGATGTTGTGACAGAAGAAGAAGAACGCAATGAAATGATTCGTATTATTTACGATGAATCTCAACGTATGGGTCGACTTGTGAAGGACTTGCTTGATTTAGCGCGCATGGAATCAGGGCATACGACGTTGTATAAAGATGAAGTCTCTGCCGTTCATATGCTTGAGAGGATCACACAAAAATTTGCCCAAGTAGCGAAAGAAAAGCACGTTCGTCTACAATTTAAAACATCATTACCAGAGGAGGTTATGATAAGTCTTGACGAAGATCGGATTGAACAAGTACTTACTAATCTCATTGACAATGCAATACGACATACACCAGAAGAAGGGAGCGTTACGGTTTCCCTTGACCAAGAGTTCTCGTATGCGAAGATTCAGGTGGCAGACACTGGCGAGGGTATTCCGCAAGAGGACTTGCCATTTGTCTTTGAACGTTTCTATAAAGCAGATAAAGCCCGAACTCGCTCCAAAGGCGGAACAGGTTTAGGCCTTGCCATTGCTAAAAATATCGTAGAAGCACATAAAGGAAATATCAAAGTGGATAGTTCAGTAGGTGTTGGGACAACCTTTACATTCCATTTACCGTTATAAGTAGCAGGGGAACTTTCCCCTGCTTTTCTTAGGTAGAAGTGTTTTTAATGGGAAGTAATAGAAAAAATAGTGCGAATAATAGAAAATATTAGATTGAAAATAGACAGAATTGCTTTAATAATAGAAAGTATCCTCAACATAGAACTCCTTTGTAACTTTTTTTATCTTAACTCGACAAATATATAGAACGGGGGTGGTGTGGATTGAAAAAATCCATTTTCCATTCGTTATACGATCGATACCATCAAGATGTCTTTCAATTTTTAATTTATTTAGTAAAGGATCGTGGGGTAGCAGAGGATTTATCCCATGAAGTATATGTACGAGTGTTAAAATCTTATGAAAAATTTGAAGGAAGAAGTTCCGAGAAAACATGGCTTTTTGCGATTGCGAAAAACGTAGCAATCGATTATTTCAGAAAAAATGCTGTTCGCTCTTCTCGCAATTTCGATGCTTTTAACTGGGAAACGGAACAACTCGTTTCTCCATCAAAAACACCTGAAACATTAGTTGAATTAAACGATGAAATGCAACAATTATTAGATGCCCTTGAAAAATGTACAGGGGATCAAAAAATGGTTATTATCATGCGGTATTTCCAAGAGCTGTCTATTGCAGAAACAGCCGCAATCTTACATTGGACGGAAGCAAAAGTCAAAACCACCCAACATCGAGCTATCAAGTACCTACGAGATTTATTAACAACATCAGAAAAAAAGGAGGCAAATCATTATGAGTCATGAAAAATGGGACGACGATAAAATCGAACAATTGCTTTCTAATGTACCAAAAATTCATGATCATCGTTCAAAAGATGATGTGCTTCAACGATTAGAAGATGAAGGTGTTTTTGACGACGAAGAAACGAACATAATCAAAAAGAAAAAATTGAATTGGATTCCTTTCACAATTTCTGCCGCGGCAATTATTTTGTTTGCAGTCTTAGTACCATCATTTATGAAAGAGCTTAATCAAACATCTGAAGTTTCAGAAGAGAGTCTGAAAATTGAATCTACAGAAGATATAAGTAAATCAGAAGAAGAAGCATCAGAATTAATGGATAATCGAGCAATGATGACAATGGATGCTGTAAATTTAAGCACAGCGGTCTATCCAGATGAACTTGAAGGAAAGACCATTTTTCAATTAGGCTTAGCAAGTGATGCGGCTGATAGTGTTCCTGTAACCGTACTAATACCAAATGAACGTATTATGGAGGATTTCGGGAAAATTAAGCCTACTGGTGTTGATCTTTATAATAAATACGCATCACTTTTTAACGAAAGTGCCATTGGTTTTGCTGAATATCATCCTTATGTTGGAGAAATTACAGAACAAAAGCAACAAGTGGTTCATACGTTACCAAACAATCCACCATATGATGCAGGCTCAGCAGGACCAGCAATGTATGAGGCATCGCTTGCTGATTCATTCGGTTACTATTATGAAGAAGCAGTTCTTTTAGATGAAACAGGAGCACCCTTTGTTTTTAGTGAAGTTGGGATGCCAAGTAAAGCACTTCAGTTGAAGCAGCAATACAATTACTTCAGACATACACAAGCTGATGGGTCAGAATATTTAACACCAAATTTCCGATTAACTTTTGGCACAGTAGAAGAAGCAATTTTAGGAATGAAGGAAGAAAATAATGATATTTATCAATCCGTAATAATTGATGGTGCTGATTTTGATTTGTCAGTTAGTGGCGACATTGTGATAGTTACATTTACTGAACAACTGGATCTAATGAATTACGATCAACAAGACGCAATGCAAATGATAGAGGGAATTCTATTAACTGCTGCAAACTTTAATATGCAAGTACAGTTTAACAACCTAGTACAATCAGAATGGCAAGGATTTAACTTTACTCAACCATTACCAATGCCAGTAGCTGCAAACGAAATTTCTTACGATACTGTTTTACAATAAATTCAACCATTCAGTAAATTCGATGAACTTTTTATCTACTATTTACAATACTTCTATTTCGAGATATAATAATACCGTAAAACAAATTTAATATTGGTTCATCTTCGGGGCAGGGTGAAATTCCCGATCGGCGGTAATAGAAATCGCAAATTCCGACCATTAACTTGGAGGATTTTGCATAGGTTTTCTTCAGCCCGCGAGCTTTTTCGAAAGCAGGATTTGGTGCGATTCCAAAGCCGACAGTATAGTCTGGATGGGAGAAGGTGAAGGTACGGTCTTTATTCGTTTTGGAATAGGAAAAACTGTACGTTAAAAGTATGTAATATGACTACATTACTTTTATTTGAGTTGCCAATTTTTAATTTGGTTATCTCTTTTTAAACGTACAATTTTTTACCTCTTCTTTTCAATGTGCCTATTTCTCCCTTATGCTATGATCGCATAAGGGATTTTTACATTGAAGAACGAACTAAGTGGACTGTCCTTTCTTCTTGCGAGTTGAATCAGCAAAGAGGAGAGAGTTTGATGAAAAATCAAAAACTAAAGTTACGTTCATTCGTAACGATTGCTATGTTAAGTAGCATTTCATTTATTTTAATGCTTTTAAATTTCCCGTTACCATGGTTCCCAGTGTTCCTACAAATCGACTTTAGTGATGTACCACCATTAATTGCTGCAATTACGATGGGCCCATTAGCTGGTATTCTAGTGGAATTATTTAAAAATATTTTAGATTGGATTTTCTCAGGCGCGCCTACTGGGGTACCTGTTGGACATATGGCAAACTTTGCAACGGGAATTCTATTTATTTTACCTGTATACTATATCTATAAAAAAATCCCAACGATTAAAGGGTTAACTTTTGGATTAGTAATGGGTACGATCATAATGTCAGTTGGTATGAGTTTATTAAACTATGTTGCCTTTTTACCAATGTATTCGTACTTCCTAGGCTGGGGAAGTTTTGATATGAAAGAAACGATTGTGTTAGGTATTTTACCATTTAATATCGTTAAAGGAATTATGTTATTAATTATTGTTGTCGTTTTATTCCGTACAATGCGAGTATGGATCGAAAATCAACGAGCACAATATTTACTATAAGAAAATATCAATCAACGGGATGCTGTTACGCCCGTTGATTTTTTTGTGGACTTAACATGTTAGTTTTTGCTATGAAGATAAGGTACAAAACATGTCATGAGAGTTCGATGCTGTTTGGTAAGTTATTTAACTTACTGAACAGCTTTTTTATTGCAATCTGCGAGTAAATGCCTTAATTCCTAATGGAAAATACATCTAAAAAGTGGATTATTATTATCGAAAAAACATATGTTATTTTTCCTCACATAACATTGAAAAGATACATAACATATATTAAGATAAAAACATGAAAGGGAGGAGATGTTAATGAGTCGAGAGTTTCGAAGAGCCATGCCTTTACTCCCTATAAGCATGGTAATGAAGTTAACGGAGTTGAGTGCAAGGCAAATTCGGTACTACGAGGAACACAAACTAATTGAACCAGCAAAATCAGAAGGAAACAGAAGGATGTTTTCATTAGATGATGTCGATGCGCTGTTAGAAATTCGGGACCTTCTCAATCAAGGAATTAACATAGCGGGGGTTAAAAAGGTATTTGACATGAGAAAGAAAAGTGTTGTCAAATCAACTAACAAAGTATCGATATCCGACGCTGAACTTCGGGCAATTCTGCGTGAGGAAATACAACAAGCGCAAATTATGGAAAAAGTTTCTTTAAGGAATGGGGACTTACCTCGCCATAAAGACGAAATTTAACTAATTAGGAGAGTGAATGGAATGGCTAAGTACACAAAAGAGCAAATTAAACAAATTGTAAGTGAGAAAGAGGTTAAATATATTCGTTTGCAATTCACGGATATTTTAGGAACAATTAAGAACGTTGAAATTCCTGTAAGTCAATTAGATAAGGCGTTAGATGACAAAATGATGTTTGACGGTTCATCAATTGAAGGGTTTGTACGTATTGAGGAGTCAGATATGTATCTAAAACCAGATTTAGATACTTTCGTAATTTTCCCATGGACGAATGAAAAAGGGAAAGTGGCTCGTTTCATCTGTGATATCGCAAATCCAGATGGCACACCTTTTGCAGGTGACCCACGTTCGAACTTAAAACGCGTCTTAGCGAACATGGAAGATTTAGGATTTACGAGTTTTAACTTAGGGCCAGAACCGGAATTTTTCTTATTCAAACTAGATGAAAAAGGAAACCCTACTTTAGAATTAAATGATGATGGTGGTTACTTTGACTTAGCACCTACTGACTTAGGGGAAAACTGCCGCCGTGATATCGTGTTAGAACTAGAAGAAATGGGCTTTGAAATTGAAGCATCTCACCACGAAGTTGCACCAGGCCAACACGAAATTGACTTTAAATACGCAAATGCAATTGAAGCATGTGATAACATCCAAACTTTCAAACTAGTAGTAAAAACAATTGCTCGTAAACACGGCCTACATGCAACATTTATGCCAAAACCATTATTTGGTGTGAACGGCTCAGGAATGCACGCAAACCTTTCTCTATTTAGCGGTAACAAAAACGTATTCTATGATGAGAATGCTAATTTACAATTATCGGATACAGCTCGTCAATTTATGGCAGGGATCATCAAACATGCGAAAGGATTTACAGCTGTCACGAATCCATTAGTCAATTCATATAAACGTTTAGTTCCAGGCTATGAAGCACCTTGTTACATTGCATGGTCTGCTCAAAACCGTTCACCACTAATTCGTATTCCAGCATCACGTGGTCTTTCAACTCGTATTGAGTTACGTTCAGTAGACCCAGCAGCAAATCCTTACTTAGCATTAGCTGTATTATTAGAGGCGGGTCTGGATGGAATCCGAAGTGGATTAACACCACCAGCACCAGTTGATCGCAATATTTATGTAATGAATTCTACTGAATTAAAAGAAAACGGAATCGAAAGTTTACCAGGTTCTTTACTAGAAGCTTTAACTGAATTAGAAAAAGATGAGGTAGTAAAAGCGGCACTAGGCGAACATATCTATTCAAACTTTATAGAGGCAAAAGAGATTGAGTATGACATGTTTAGAACAGCTGTTCATCCTTGGGAACGTGAACAATATATTAGAATGTATTAATATTTTCGAAGAGACATCTACAACGGTGTCTCTTTTTTTCATGATATCTTTTTCCCTTCATAAACTATAAGAAGATACATGTACAAGGAGAGAAAAATGGCTAAAAAAATAATATCTATTAGTATTTTACTAGTAATATGTATTGCACTTTTCTATTCCATCTATTCCCATATAAAAGAGCGTGAAATTATCAATTCCGGGTATTTAAATGAGGATTTGTTTTTACAATTAGCAAAGCAATCAAGTGAACAAAAACAAGAGGCAGTTGCAGTAGAAGATGTTGAATTGCATGGCGTGGAAGAGAAAAGAGTGGACGAGCATAATCATACTCATGAAGAAAATGAACCAGATGTAATGGTAGTTGCAGGTCAAGCAATAAATTTCAGTTTAACAACATTGGATGGAGAGAAAGTGAAGTTGAGCGATCTACTTGGCAAAAAAGTGTTCATTAATTTTTGGGCAACATGGTGTCCACCATGTGAAGAGGAGATGCCTCATATTGAAAAATATTATGAAATTTATGCGGAGAAACATAATGTGGTAATCCTCGGAGTAAATACAACAGATCTCGAGGGTGATAAGGATTCAATACGAAAATTTATACAAGAACATGAAATTTCTTTCCCAATTTTACTAGATGAGACAGGGGATGTATCGAAGCAATATGGAATTTTAACACTTCCTACAAGCATGATAATTGATGAGAATGGAATGATAGAAGAACAAATCATTGGCCCTGTTACGGAGGAAATGCTATTAGAAAAGCTTGGACAAGAAATAAAATAAACAAAATTATATAATATGGTTAAGACCCTAAGTATTGGAGGAACAGTTATGGAAACTATTTCAACACCATATGTATTAAATGATAAAGCGAAACAAGCAGGTAAAGTGTTTGGACAAGAAAATTTTGATGTGTTAAATATTCAATTAAAAACAGGAGAAGAGATCCCTGAGCACCATGCAGATCGAGATGTATTAATTATTGTTCGAAATGGGATTGTAACGTTTACTGTTGAAGGGGAATCAGTAGATATTACACCTGAACAAATTCTTCATATCAAACCATTTGAAAAACACAATTTAGTAGCAAAAGAAGATGTTGATTTAATTGTATTAAAAATAAAATAACAAAAAGGACTCTTTAACGAAAGAGTCCTTTATTTTTATCCCATAATGTTGTAGCCGCAATCTACATAAATTGTTTCGCCAGTAACTCCGCGTGATAGATTACTTAACATAACAATTGTCATATCTGCAACTTCCTCTTGGTTTGTGTTGCGTTTTAGTGGGGCATTTTCTTCGATTTGACGAAGTATGGTATTAAAGCTTGGTACACCTTTTGCAGCTAATGTACGAATTGCTCCTGCAGAAATCGCATTAACACGAATATTTTCTGCACCTAGATCTGCTGCTAGATAACGCATAGCGGCTTCAAGGGCTGCTTTGGCAACTCCCATTACATTGTATCCATCAAGAACACGTTCAGCACCTAAATAGCTCATCGTGATAATGGAACCGCCTTCTGTCATGTAAGGACGAGCTGCATTTGCCACTGCAACTAATGAGTACGCGCTTGTATCTTGCGCAAAGGCATATCCTTCACGGGATGTTTCTACAAAACGGTTTTTTAAATCTTCTGCATGGGCAAAAGCTACGGAATGTACAATCCCATGAATCACGCCAAATTGTTCCCCAATTTGTGCAAATGCTTGTTGAATGCTTTCATCGCTGTTGACATCACATTCTACAACAGCAGTTTTATATTCTGTATAATCAGCTAAAACTTTCTCAATTTTACCTTTTGATCGTTCTTTTCGATATGTGAAAATGACGTTTGCTCCTACTTCTAAAAGACGCTTTGCTACTCCCCAAGCAATGCTCCGTTCATTTGCAACGCCCATTACGACGATATTTTTATCTTTTAATTGTAAAATGTCCATGTCATTCGCCCCTTTTATATCAGTTATTAGTACCAACTACTAATCTAGAGTTTAACAGTAATTACATTAAAAATCAATCTTAATAGAAAACTGCGAAATTTGTTTTTTGAGAGGTGGACAAATAACTGTGGAAAAAAAGCAAATAATTGATGTGAAAAGGCAAATAAGTCAACCTAAAAAGCAAATAATTATGAATTTAAGGCAAAAAATTTATGTTCAAATAAGAGAAGTTGTCATCTCAAAAAATAATTTTTGTATATTACTTTTAGGGTAAATCTTATTTTTCTAGTTTTGCAAAATCAGATAGAAATTTTGTAAATTATAGGCGAGGAGGGTGAAAGATGATTGCGTTAGAAAGGAAATATCCCAAAAAGTTACTCTTACTTGAATCTTTACTAAGGAGAATACCTCGCGAAAATTTCGAGTATATTCACACTCAAAAGCAAATAAAAACCCCCATCACGAAGAAGGGGGATGATTATTAAGACTATTCGTATTTTAAAGGGTCGCCTTCAAATGATTCGTCAGCTACTTTAATAGAATCAGTTGGGCAGCCTTCGAATGCATCTTGCATATCTTCTAGTAGATCTTCTGGAACTTCTGCTGTTCCCATGTTATCATCTAAAATAACAAAGGCAATACCTTCATCGTCGTAATCGTAAATGTCTGGGGCAGCTGCACCGCAAGCGCCACAAGCAATACATGTATCTTTATCAACAATCGTATATTTTGGCATTTCTTTCTCTCCTTTTTTACCTGCTGCATCAAAGCTTCTTATATATTCTAAATCTGTTTAAACTACTTTTCAACATAATACTACGAAAATGGAGGATTTGATTTTGATTTTCCAACAAATTCTTTTGCAAATTTTCCACATATTAAAAGAGGAACGGACAATTTCTGCGCCATTTCACTTGCTTCGAGGTAAGCGTTCTGGACAAACGATACAAGATGTTGGGATTTTTCATTTACATCATTATTTTGGTGTATTACCAAAACTATCTCGGAAAAAATATGATGAAGAGATTCATAATTTAGTGGAACAGCAATTCATTACCATTTTTGATAATGGCGATTATACTTTAACGAAATATCTATTAAATGACAATATTTTACCTTTTGATGGTTGGCATTATCGGGGAAATGAACATGTATTTTTTGCGCGGCTCTCACTAATCGTTCAAAGTCTGTCCCATAAAGAAGCTGGGCAAATGGCTTTTATCCCGATTCAAAAAGACCCTCAAATACAAAATTGGGTAAGAAATTTCCTTATTTCAAATGAATATCAAGATGGCACACTGCAGCAGCAATTATTACATGAAATCCTGACTAGCCTTGAACAAGCCGAAGTTAATGAAAATGCCAAGGAAATTTTAATCAAACGCTTAGCAGGATATAAAATTCCAGGGTACACATGGCAGCAATTAAGCATCTACGAGAATAAAGATGAAATGGATATTCAACTGCTTTATATTTCTTGTTTACATATATGGTTAAATATTATTACAGCGAATGAAAGCGAGTTTCCGTTATTACATAAGATAGCAGAACAAATACGTATCACCATCCCTCTAAGTGGCTCAGCTTTCCAGACAGCGCAACTATTCAAACAGGGGTACACTTTAGAACAGATTAGTCATTACCGAAGATTAAAAATGAGTACCATTGAAGATCATATCGTTGAGTTAGCAATGAACGATCCGCAATTTACGATAAATCAATTTGTTGCAAAAGAGGCAATTGACCAAGTAGTAAACGCAGTAAATGATTATGATACAAGAAAATTAAAAGTTTTACGGGAAATTTTACCGCATTTATCGTATTTTCAAATTAGATTAGTCCTTGCAAGGGGGAATACTCATGCAACTTGAATCAATCTTACAACAACGCTTTGGTTATTCCTCATTCCGACCTGGGCAAAAAGAAGTGATTGAACAAATTCTAAAAGGTGAAGATGTAATTGCGTTGTTACCAACTGGGATGGGGAAGTCGATGTGCTATCAGCTTCCGGGATATGTCCTAAAAAAAGCAGTTCTCGTGATTTCACCTCTTTTGTCTTTAATGCAAGATCAAGTGGACCAGATGAAACTGTTTAATGAAAAACGAGTAGTAGCCCTTAATTCATTTTTGAATGTAGAAGAAAAGAAAAGGGTGATAAATGAGTTAGAACAGTTTCGGTTTATTTTTATTTCTCCTGAGATGTTGGTTCAACCACAAGTACAACAAAAATTAAGTCGTATGGAGCTAGCACTAATTGTAGTAGATGAAGCCCACTGTATTTCACAATGGGGATTTGATTTTCGACCAGATTATTTACGAATTGGTGAAATGTTAACAACACCGCGTCCACCAATACTAGCTTTATCTGCCACTGCTACAAACAAAGTATTGGAAGATATCGAGCATTACTTAAAAATGAAAGAACCTTATAAATATATGCATTCAGTAGATCGGCCGAATATTCATTTGAGTAAAATGTCCTTTTCCAATCGGGATGAGAAATTGCAATGGATACTCCAACATATAACAGAAACTGCGGGACCTGGGATTATTTATACTCAATCTCGTATGAAAACGCAAAATATCAGTGAACTACTTTTGCAGCAAGGGATTTCCGCGGCTAGCTATCATGGAGGAATGGATTATTTAGATCGACAATTTGTACAGCAGCAGTTTATTGAAGGAACATTGGATTGGATTGTTGCAACGAACGCTTTTGGGATGGGGATACATAAACAAGATGTAAGGCAAGTTATTCACGAATCTATTCCGAGCAATATGGCGAACTATATGCAGGAAATTGGACGAGCTGGTCGAGATGGGCAAGACGCCGTTGCAATTTTACTTTATTCCGAGCGTGACGAAGAACTTGCGAAATTTGTAGGAATAGACGACCTTCCCACAGATTATCATGTCGATATTTTTGAGGACTATTTAAAAGTAGGTCAAGCTCCTACACAAATGCTAGATCGTGGAGAAATTTCAGAGACAGCTTTTCGAGTTCTAAATTATTGGATGGGACAAAAGCAACCAAATGAAGTAAAGCAGATCTTTCAAAATATGAAATCCGAAAAGATGCACAGTGTAGAAGAAGTGATGAAGTTAATTACATCAAGTGCCTGTATGAGGGAAACATTAGTAAATTACTTTGGACAAACCTTAGACGAGAGGCCCAAACAATGTTGTATAAACTGTGGACTTCAATTAGAGGACTTACTGAAACCGAGAGAGATAATAATTACACCTAATGTAAATATGACCTGGAAAGATCGAATTGGTAATATATTAACAAAAAAATCATAAACTTTTGTTGGGTTTTCTGTGAATGTCGACAAAAATCTATTAAAATATCATTTACCATCATTTACTTTTTAATGAAATTTCGTCATAATTATATAAAGAGTTACTTTTTACACAAAGAATAGTAGAGAAAAAACTCGATTTTTGGATTGTTGGAGGTGGTACTTGTGAGTAAGGAAGATTATCGAGAAAAAATTGAAGAACATCGTCAATTAATCGAAATTGAAGAGAAAAACTCAAGAATGGCTCGTACACGCCGGAAAGTGAAAAAGAAAAAACGTAAAAACCCTTTAATGTCTATTCTATTATTTATTTTTATTGTAATTCCAGTTATGGTATTAGTTTATGTTACCTTCCTTTATAAACCAGGTGAACAGGAAGTTGCCAAAGTAGATAATGGTGGGGCTGTTGTTGAGGTACAAAAAAATGATACCCTCTCTTCAGGCGGTAAGGATGAACCAAAACCAGCAATTGAAGATAATGAAGATAAAGAAAGTAAGGATCAAACGAATAAAAAACCAGTTGCTACTGAAGATACTAAACAAGCAGAACTGGAATCTGCAAAAAAAGCTGAACAAGCAAAACAACAAGAGTTAGAAAAGCAAAAAGCATTGGAAAAACAAAAAGAACTCGAAAAGCAAAAACAACAGGAACAACAAAAATCGTCAGAGCAAAAAGTACATACGGTTCAATCCAACGAGAACTTATTTAGAATTGCAATGAAATATTATAACGATCCAAGTGGTGTCGAGAAAATTAAGGCTGCAAATGGGTTAGGTTCGGATAGCATTTCAGTAGGACAAACGTTAATTATTCCGTAATAGTGTAAATATTTTCATTTAAACATAAAATAAATTACAATTATTTCATTCGTTTGAGTGAATGAACCGGTTAAAGACGAAGGTTATTCAAAAAGCCTCGTCTTTTTGTTTTGGAACGGAGGAAATTTATGATTGTTCTACTAATATTACTCATTGTCAGCCTTGGCTTGCTGGTCTATATGTTCAAGCAGGCATTTGAAAATCATGTACTTCATCATGAACTTCAATTATCTGGTAAAGACGAAAAAGTATCGCTTTTTTTCATTTCAGATGTTCATGTACGAAAAATTAATAGTGAAATGATGAATAAAATAAACAAAAAAATCGATGCGGTTATTATTGGAGGCGATTTTGCTGATAAACGTACCTCCATTAAGCGGATAAATGAAAATATCGACTTACTGAAAATCCTAGGACCTGTTTATTTTGTATGGGGTAATAACGATCGTGAAGTTGGAGAAAGCACTTTACGTAAAATTTTTTCAGAAAAAGATGTTGTAATTATTGAAAATGATGCAACTTTAATCCCGAATATTGAAAATCGTTGCTGGATAAGTGCAGTTGATGATACTTCATCAAGAAACGTGCGAATTGAAGATGCGTTAAAAAAATGTTCAAATGAGGATTTGGTTATTTTTATTTCTCATAATCCAGAAGTGTTCGCCAAAGTAAAACAAAAAGAAAATATTAAGTTAAAGTTAGGTGGACATTTCCACGGTGGGCAAATCCGAATTGGTCCCTTAGGAATGCATCAACATGGCTATTTCAAAGTTGATAAAGGCGTGGCAACCTTAATTAGTAATGGGTATGGTACGTCGATGTTGCCTTTGAGACTTGGAGCAAAACCCCAATGTCACATAATTGACTTAATTATTATGAAGTAAAGAAAGCCAAATTCGTTTTATCTAGCGTTATAATGGATATGGATTTTAGGTAGTCGTTTTTAAGGAGATGTAATATATGCAAACGGTAGATGCAATTATTGTAGGCGGCGGTCCATGTGGTCTTTCTGCTGCAATTGAACTACAAAAAATCGGGTTAAAACCGGTCGTCATAGAAAAGGGGAATGTTGTCAATGCCCTTTACAATTACCCAACACACCAAACATTTTTTAGTACAAGTGAAAAATTAGCAATTGGTGACGTTCCATTTATTATTGAAGAACGCAAACCTCGGAGAAACCAAGCCCTTGTTTATTATCGAGAAGTCGTAAAAATGAAAAATATCCAGGTAAACCGTTTTGAAAAGGTGGAATCGGTTTTAAAAGAACAAGATGGGATTTTTACGGTTCGAACTGATAAAGCGATTTACTCAACACCCTATGTAATCGTTGCAACAGGCTATTATGACCAACCAAATTACATGAATATTGTTGGTGAGGATCTTCCAAAGGTTTATCATTATTTTAAAGAGGCACACCCATTCTTTGATACGGATGTGTTAGTGATTGGGGGAAAGAACTCTGCAGTTGATGCGGCCCTTGAATTAAATAAAGCAGGTGCGCGGGTAACGGTGGTTTATCGTGGAAGTGATTATTCGCCAAGCATTAAACCATGGATATTACCAGAGTTTACAGGCCTTGTACGAAACGAAGAAATTACGATGCATTTCAATACCCATGTTAAAGAAATTCGTGAACAAGAAGTAGTTATTGACATAAATGGTGAAATAACTACGCTAAAAAATGATTTTGTGTTTGCGATGACGGGGTATCACCCGGATCATGGGTTTATCCGCGCAATGGGTGTGACAACCGATGAAGCATCAGGTAGACCAACATATGACCCAGAAACGATGGAAACAAATGTGGAAAACTTATACATTGCAGGTGTTCTTGCAGCAGGAAACAACGCCAATGAAATCTTTATCGAAAATGGCAAATTTCACGGTGGTTTCATTGCAGAAAATATCTTAAAGAAAATGAAATAGTCATTTAAGAGATAATCTCGGGTTTGGGGGTTATCTCTTTTATGTGATTGCGTTTTAAGCATCACAAAACTCCAAAATAGGAGAACACAGTGAGAAAAGTCTTTGTTGTTCATGAAGGTCAGTAGAACAATTTCTTTGAGGAGTTTTGACGTTCATCAGGCGTATGAAAGTCAGTAGAAGAAATTACATACGGAGTTTTGACGTACATCAGGCGTATGAAGGTCAGTAGAAGAAATTACATAGGGGGTTTTAACGTTCATCAACCATGCGAAGGTCACCACAAACAATTTCCCCAAAGTGTTGTCGTTTCCCTGCCTTATCAGCAATCCCAATAACGTAAGATAGAAAAAAATCGCCACGCCACACACACAAGACATGCCGATTTTTCACCACCATTAATTAAAAAACTCTTTTAAATCCATATTGGCATTTTGTTGATTTAGCCCAATTAATAATTTGAGTCGGGCTTTTTGGCCGCTAATTCCTGTTGCAAAAATGACACCGAGATCTTCTAAGCTTTTTCCGCCGCCAACATAACCATATACACCTTCTGCAATACCATTAAAACAGCGGGAAACAAAAATTACTGGTAAGCCGGCATGGAGTAACCTTTTAATGGCTGGAACAACATCGGGAGGAACATTTCCTTGACCTAATCCTTCAATCACAACGCCATCGTATTTAGAGTGTAAAATCGATTCTAGTAAATCGCCTTCCATCCCTGCATAAGCCTTGAGCAATGCCACACGTTTTTCCAATGATTGAACTTCCACATATCTTCTGCGTATTGGTGTTTGGTGAAAGTGTACAGTTTTCTTTGTAATTAATCCAATAGGCCCGTATTGCGGACTCTGGAAAGTATTTACCGAAGAAGTTGAAGTTTTTGTCACATTAAATGCCTGATGTACTTCATCATTCATCACAACAAGAACGCCTTTTTCCCTCGCGTCTGGATGACTTGCTACACGAACCGCTTCGACTAAATTGTAGATACCATCTGCTCCTAGTTCATTAGAAGAACGCATTGCCCCTGTTAAAACAATTGGAAAATCAAAACGGGTTGTTAAATCTAAAAAATAAGCAGTTTCTTCCAAAGTATCTGTTCCGTGGGTAATTACAATCCCGTCTACTATATTCCCTTTAACAAACTCAACAATTTTGTTACGTAATATTAACATCTCTTTAGGCGTAATATGAGGGGATGGTAGATTGAATACTTCTTTTTCAGTAATTTTCGCCAATTTGGAGAGGTCATTACTAATACCAAGGATGGCATTTTTCTCGTTTGGCAGTACTGCACCAGTGTGGTCATTTAACTTCATCGAGATGGTACCGCCCGTATGAAGCAATAATATATGTTTCATTGTTGAAATTCTCCTTAAACAATCTTTTATCAGGTAATTAATGTTATAATATCATTAATTCTTCTACGAAAGGAGTATTCAAATGATATTACTCTTTTCTGCGGCTGTTGCTCCTGGTCTTGCGTTATTTAGTTATTTTTATTTGCGTAACCAAATGGCAACAGAGCCTAGAAAAACATTGTTTCAAACTTTCTTATTTGGTGCGCTCATTACTTTCCCAATTATGTTTATTCAATATGTGTTAAAAGAAGAGGCGACGATAACGAATCGTTATTTAGCAGAGGTACTCGTTTCAAGTGGATTAGAGGAGTTTTTTAAGTGGCTCGTTATCTTGGTCGTCATTTTTCGACATATCGAATTTGATGATCCTTATGACGGAATCCTTTACGGTGCAAGTGTTTCTTTAGGATTTGCGACGGTGGAAAATGTTTTGTATTTATTATCCTTTGGTATCGATACTGCCATTATAAGAGCGATTTTACCTGTATCAAGCCACGCACTTTTTGGGGTTTTGATGGGCTATTATTTTGGTAAGAGCAAATTCGCTAAAAATGATAAAGAAAAAGAATACTTATTCCTATCGATCTTTGCCCCATTTATTTTACATGTTATTTACTCAAACTTCGCACATAAATAATTAGGTTCAATAGTTGATGCTATTTGGTTCTTCTCGATTTCAATAAGAACCTTGACATACTTTTTTTAGATAC
>NZ_OBMQ01000011.1 GCF_900217795.1 Ureibacillus xyleni
CAAAAATTAATCAAAAGTCAACTACAGCAGTGGATTAACGGTCTGCCTAACTATATCAAGGCTTATTTGTCGATTTCAGTCTGCGAAGTTTGAGTTCATTATGTATTGATCTAATAGCGCTATTCCCCCGCCGTTTCCTTTTACCGTATAGATTGGTATTCCTGAAGCAGACAATTCATCTATATCTCGGTAAATTGTTCTTGTTGACACCTCAAGCTTTTCTGCTAGTTCTTTTGCTGTGACCGTCTCTTTATTTAGTAAAGTTATGACGATTTGAAATAATCTGTTCACTCTCAATTCCCATCACCTAATCTCAGTATATCAAGTAAATATATGGAATCCAAAACGAGTTGGAATGGCTTGATTAAAACGAGTAATCCATATTCAAAATAAAAACAAAATGCGTTGGAGAGAATTTCGATTTTCTCTACCAACGCCATTTAAATCTTCATCCAATTTTTTTGATTCTTCATCGAGATATTTTTATTCGATTAAAACGAGTAGTCCCTGGGATAATTTTGTGGAATATAAAGCTATAACACTTTATTTTTATCCTCTCTTCTCCAAGGCAATTTTTTTCTATTTCAACTTAACTTCAAATGATTTTTCTGGATGTTCTTTGTATATATCCTCTTTTTTAGTTCCTTCATAACCAGAAGTGTAAAACGGTACTAGTGTAATCTTACTAATTTCTTTTAAGTTTGTTTTATAACGCATATGGGAATCCTTCGCCATTGTTTTAGCGCTCTCCATTACTAATTCTTCGCCATTTTCATCAAACGCCTTAAATTGTACATCATATTCCCAAGTCTCTAACGCACCAACCATTTCATAATAAACGGTAATAGACACAGGTGACTCTACTACTTTCTCAACTTGAACTTGTTGACCATTCTCAAGCTTAATAGATTGATTTATCTCTATCTCTGTCGTTTCATTTGCAAGTACTTCACCCGATGCTTTAAATTCAAATTCCCAAGGAGATTCAATTATTTTGTTATTTACCGTTTTATATGACAGTTTAATATGATGTTCATCGATTAAAGAGATGTCATTTACAACCATTGAAGTAATTAGAATACTCGAATCCTCGTCTATTATATCTTTTATTGCACCACCCCCTTCTGTAATTTCCTTTCCATCAATTTGAATTGAAGGGAATGGTGATATATCATTTGCCGCATTTCCATTTATCGTTGCACTAATCACAAGTCTTCCTTCATCAAGTAGCACCTCGTTTAACACCATTGTACCGTATTCATTTGTGATAGATTGGCCAACCATTGTTTTATATGGTTTTAATACAGCTAAATCTTTATTAGTTTCTTCATCAGAAAGCATATATTGCTCTAAAAATGCACCTACAATCGGTATTTTTGCAATAGCAGAAGGGCTACTAAACAGGATCGTTCCACCCATTACTACAATTGCAATACAACTTACTAATTTATTATTATGCGTCTTTTTTTTAACGCCTATTTTTTCTAGCACCCTATGTTTGATTTGTCTTTTTTCAAATTCAGATAACTCCATTTGATCATATTCGGACGTATCAATATTTGTATTGTTGAATATATCATAAACAGATTTCATTGCTATTGCCCCCTTGTAATCCATTTTGTTTTTAGAGCTCTCAATTTATTTCTTCCCCTAGATAATCGACTATGTATCGCAGAAGGAGAAAGATTAAGTTCTGTAGCTAGGTCATTTGTTTTTTCCTTTTCAACATAATACTTTTTAAACAAGTGTTGATCATCAGGTGATAAATGTGATAATAATTCATCGATATCATCAACAACTGTTTGTGTTTCAATCTCCTGATTTGGTTCAATTAAGTCAATAGTAGAAACATGGATTTCATTATATCGGTTTAAGCTTCTTCTCTTGTCCAATGCTTTATATTTTGCAATAATAGCAATCCAATTTTTAAAAGATCCTTTCCGTTCGTCAAATGCATCGATATTGAGCCAAATCGCAAGTAGTGTATCATCAAGACATTCATCTACTTCTAATTGATAAGGTGCTAAGTGCTTTAAAATAACACTTTTCAAAAGACCTGCATATTTGTCAATGATAAATACAAGAGCTGCTTCGTTACGTTTCTTTATTTCTTGAATATAATTTTGTTCATTTATTTGCATCATGTTCTCCTTATCATTATTTTCTTTTCATAAGTTATTTCGTATGTAATTTTCATTTTCTGTCATATTTTAAAAAATAAATCCCACATTTACAAAAATGTGGGGTTATTTACTATACTATTATGTTTTAAGTCAGTTATCAAAAGTCCCTTTCTTAGGAATAAAGTTCAATGTAACTTCCGATTTGACACCATGTTTAAATTAGATATTGACCCATCTAGATACCGTTTATCTGGGTAAAAATTATACTTCCATCCATACTTGCTGTTACTTCCCTTTAGGGATAAAGTCTATTAATATATTTCCACACAATTTAACGATATTAACGTTCGTTAGTCATTGCAATAGGTTTAATTATGTTTATAAATCGGACAGATTACAGGTGCTTAAATATAGAACAAAAGCGTTTAAAGGGACGTTACCATAATATGCTATTCAGAAGGGGCGTATATAAAAAAAGAACCATCAAAAGATGGCTCCTCTAAGTCAAAAATTGATACTTATAAAAGAAGTATATGTTACTTCAAAAATAAAATGCTTTCCCCATTTTTTGATTTAAAATAGGTACATTTCACGGGTTTATAATATACTGTGTATTATTTCGTACATTACCCGATTCAATTGTATATTTCATCCATGTTTGTTCTTTCATCGTTATATCACTATCCGACTTCAAATCTTTCATGAATAAATAATAGGTTTGTCCATAATCATACGGTTTAACAGGCTTGATTTTAACCGTTTTTGGATTAACCAACTCAGTATTCACTTGAACTTTTCGCCCGTGTTGATCTGTCACGAAGATATAATTATCTATTAATAGCGACTCTTTAACATTTGCGTTAAATGTAATCGTCCACTCTTTATTAGGAGAAACATCAGCTTTTTCTTGCCATTTTCCTTTATCAAGTGAATACGGTGTTGTTTTAAATACATAACGTTCAGATTCCTTTAGTGGTACACCATTAGAAGATTCAATATCCTTACTCAAATATAAATAATACTTCGTATCAGGTTTATAGTATGATTTCGGACTCACTGTGATTGTTCGGTTATTCGTAAGTTGAACATCAATTTCGACCTTTTCACCATCTTCGTCATACATATAAACCGTATCTTCGTTAACTGTATTATTTTTTATAGTCTGATTGAATGTAATATTCCATACTTTGTCTGCCATCACTGGTTGTTCGATTTCCGATGTACGTCCAGTAAACTGGTCATTATAGTTCGGTGTCTTCCAGCCATTTTCCATATTTATAATCGTGAAGGTACTGAATTTGTTTATTGTAAACTTCAATCCTAGTTCTCCATTTTTATATGGAACCACTTCACCTTTAATAAATACTTTCTCTCCATCACTATGCTCGATGAATACACCAAGTTTATTAAAGAATTCAGCGCGTTCACTTGCGTTTTCAGGAATTGTTACGTCTTTTAAAGGAAGAATTAAATCGACCGGTGTATTTGGCATATTTGTTTCAATCGTCATTGGACGACCAACTATATTGATGTTTATGCTTCCAGCTACTTTCTGAACAACTTCCTCTTGTTTTGCACGTTCTTTTACTTCATTTTTCCTTTGTTCTTCCTTAATAGGAACTATTCGGAAGTAAAGATCATCTTTCAGTTCACCCATCGAATCTTTTGGTATGGCGATTCTTGCGTTATCTGTGTAAATTTCTAGATTAATATCGCCATCTTGTAAAGCTTTGATAGAGTCTTTTTTCACTGAGAAATTGATTTCTGATACTTCATCTTTTGTATCAGGAATGACAATTCGTGCCGTATCAGCCCCTGTTTCTTTTAATTTCTGAACCGTTTCAGCTGCGTTTTGAGGCGTTAATTCCACTTCATCTTTTTTGTTTCCATTTGCATCGGTTGTACGTTTGATAATCGCAGTAGATACAGTTGAACCTTGTTGTGGATTGCCTGTTTCAACTGGAACTGTGATGATTTCTGGTCCGGGTTGCGGTGTTGGTGTTGAACCTCCACCCCCGCCGCTTGAACTTTGAGCACGTTGAACTGTAATTGTATAAGTCTTCGTCGTTCCATTTTCTGCTGTTACGACTACTGTAATTGTGTTTGAACCTACGTTTAATGACACGGTTGCGGAAGATGGCTGACCATTGACAGTAACTGTTGCTTTTCCTGTGTCTTCTACAGTAGGTGTTACAGTGATACTACTTACTGAATTTGGTACATTTACTGTGTAAGCAGCCGTATTTTTATCAAATACTGGGTTTAATGTGCCGGTAGATAAAGTTAAGGCACTCAAGTTAGCATTTGTGTTTTTTACATTCACTGCCACAACATTACTAGTGATTGTTGCTGTTTGCTGACCTGTTGCACTATTATCTGTATTCGTAACCACTACATAATAGTAAGTTGTTCCAGCTGTATCCGTTGGGGGTGTGTATGTTGTACCTGTTGCACCGGGTATAGGTATTCCATTTGTGTTGTTCATTGTATTTTTATACCATTGATAACTTAAAGTGCCGTGATTCGTTGTTGCGACTACCTTTAAAGGAACAATGCCTTCTCCAACACTCACTGTTTGATCGGTTGGCTGGGTTGTAATAACCGGAGTCTCTGCATTGTATTTTACTGTTACAACAGCCACCTGACTTGTAGCTGTTGCTGTTTTATTCCCTGTTGCATCATTATCTGTATTTGTAATCACTGCATAATAATAAGTTGTACCAGATGTATTTGTTGGCGGTGTATAGGATGCAGTTGTTGCATTAGGGATTAGCGTTCCTCCATCATTGCTATTTGTGGTGTTACGATACCATTGATAGCTGATAACCCCTTTACTTGATGCACCTTCTACGAAAATTTGTGCAATTTCCCCCACGTTTACCACTTTATTTTCTGGTTGTACTTTGATAACTGGTGTTTCTGCATAAGTTAGTGCATTGATTGTTAAATGATTTGTGTTTATATTTTGATTATTTATAGTAATTGTAATGGGCTTGTTATGATGGTTTGCTACATTTAATGTCGTACCTTCTGCAGGCGACACTGTCATTCCGTTAGTTGTAAAATCATTAACTGCGACATCTTTTGAAGTTCCATCATTGTACAGTAGTGTTACGACTAAACCGTTTAAATTTAGGGACTCGCCCTCTTGATATACTAAATTACTTGGTTGAGATGTAATCGTTGCAGTATTTACAGCTAAATCAGCAGTTTGATTGAATGTCACCATTACATCAAGGGTATTCTGTTCGACATCACCACCATCAACCGTAGCAGAAGATATCGTTTCTCCATTTACTGTTGTTGTCGTGTTTACAATAAACTTGTAACCTTCTTTTGCCTGCAATCTAATTTTTGCGGAATACCTTGTTCCAGCTTTAAACTTTCCGGTATCTGTTAAAGTCGCTGGAGATTCATCAAGATTTAACCATCTAATATCATCAATAATGAAATTTGATTCGTAAGTAGATAGGGCTTCTTTCCCTAATGGTGTTTCCCCGGTTCTAGGTGCAACCAAACCTGTAATTGTTGCAGCTGTAATTGGTTTTATAACTCGAATCACTGTCAGAGGTTCTGTTTTGACCTCTTTTCCATCTATCATTATTGATATTTGTTGATTATGATTTGAAAGATTTAACATTGAACCATTAGCTGGAGATACGATTATTCTATTCTTACTAAAATGTTCAGATATAACTTCTAGGTAAGAATTATCACTGTTTTTGCCAGTTAAGACTAACCCACTTAAATCTAAGTTTTCCCCTTCTAAATAAGTCAGTTTAGTAGGTTGAGATTTGATAGAAACAGTGCTAATGGAAAATATCTCAATTTTAGCTGTTTGAGTATTGCTAGAAAAGGCAGTCGTTCCACCATTTATTGTTGTATCAGCTTTCCCACCTGCAGTGCCGGTTGTTTGATCCCATCCTCTAAATGTAAAATCAAATGTTCCACTATTAGTAGAAAAATAACTCACATAAGCATTGCTAGGTAACAATAGTGCATTGTTAGGGGAAATTTCGCCAAATTCTATCCAATCTCCACCAGGTAATTGATATTGCCAAATGCCTTCTGGAGATACGTTTGTAACTGCAATTCCCGAAAGTGCTCCAATATCATCATCAGCTAATGTCGCTATTGCTGAAACAGGCACGGTAGCAATTACTGAATATAATGGAATTGATTGAAAATGATATATACCTGAAGTAATCGACGGTGCTTCATTTCCAATTTGGTCTTGGATAAAGATTGTAAATACTTTATCTGTGAAAAGCCCTCTGGAATCTGTTGCTCGAACTATTATCGAATAACTATTTTTCTTTTCATAATTAAAACTATCATTCGTTCTTAGCGTATTACCACTAATAGCAAAACTCGAAAAATCGCCACCAACAATCGAATAAGTAAACGTATCACCAGCATCAGGATCAGTAGTTGTTAATGTTCCTACTGTCGCTCCGATAGATTCATTTTCTCGGATACTATTATTAGAAAGAAAGATGTCTGTTGGAGCTTGATTATCCTGTATAGTGTTCGCTTTTACATAAGATAAATTTAGAAAAATACAGGTAATAATAAGAACACTAATTTTTTTTAACTTTATACTTTTCCTCAATCTACCACCAACCTCACATTAACACTTATAAAATATTATTGAATTCACTATTCAAACTACCATATCGCCATCCTTGATTTAAATAAAACCGAGGAGCAGTAAAACCCCAACGATTGAAATTCTCCCACACGAACATGTCACTTATTAGTAATATATTACATGATGAATAGATAAAAAATCAATAAGTAGCAGCATATTCCAACTTGTTTTACAAAAAAACTATTAGCCTTCTTCTTGACTAATAGTGTCTTACTAAGTTTATTCATTTTCCCTACTTACAATGCCTTTTAAAATTACCATCGCAATTTCTTCTGCTAGTTGTTGAGGTTCTTTCAATCCATTAAATAACTGAGTTTGCGTAAGACGTTCAATCATCCCTAGTAAACTTTCCGCAACAAAATCCATGTCAGCTTCAGTTCGAAAATACCCAGCCCTTGCCTCAGAAATTAAATTCTCCCTTATTCGATCTAATAGTTGTTTCTTAATTTCCATCGATTCTTGTGAAAGGTATAATCCGATTTGGGTTAAATGAGGATTTTCCGCAAATAATTGCAGCATCTTACCTAATTGATGTACGATCCGGTCAGAAAGCTCATTTTTATCCATGTTCGCTTCCAAGCGGCTCTCTCTAACAATTGTTGATAACCTCTCTTGAAAGTTCATAATTAATTGCTGGAAAATGGCTTCTTTACTATCAAAATAAAGATAGAAGGCTTTCTGTGTAACCCCAACCCTCTTCACAATCGTACTTATTTTTGTTTTGTGATACCCGTTTATCGCAAATTCTTCTGCTGCAATATTTAATAATAAAGCTTTACTAACTTCTCCGGACGATCCTTTTCTTCTACCACGTTTGTTCATTTTTATCACCTAAAAAAAGTTGTGTCTCCAATATGCCATACAATAATAAGTTCACAATGTTGTTTGCGATTTGGGCAGGTTCTTTTTGTTTTGAAAGCAGTTGGGAAAATGTTAATCGTTCGATCATTCCAATTAAGCTCTCCGCTACCATTTGTGTGTCTACATCTTTGCGAAAATAGCCTAAACTTACTTCAAAATCAAGGTTTTCTTTAATTTCATTCACCAGTTGTTTTTTTAATTCACCTGCTCGGGTTGAAATATAAAAGCCAATTCGAGTTAAGTCCGGGTTTTTCGCTAAATATTCTAGTAAATTTTGTAAGCCGTAGACGATTCTCTCTTTAAGCGTTGATAACTGAAGATTAGGCTCTAAACGACTTTTTTTTGTAAACTCTATCATTCTCAAATGAAATAAATCTTCTAATTCTTCAAAAATCGCTTCTTTATTTTTAAAATATAAATAAAAAGCAGGTTGACTCAAATTAGCCCCTTTTACAATTGAACTTACTTTTGTATTGTGATATCCATTTTGTGCAAACTCGTTCGCAGCAACTTTTAGCAATAATGCCCGACTTTCTTCGCCATTTGCCCCTTTTGGTCTACCTCTTTCTGCCATAAAAACATCTCCAAACACCATAACATGAAACGATTATACCATATTAATAGAATTTCACGACATCTCCATGGAAGGTCCGTTCTCCTAGATTGAACAAGAGCTGTTTTGATAAGCTCCTCAGCACACACTTTCTTCACAAGTTATTAGAAGGATGGAATATTTGGAAGAGGCTAAAAATAATCAAAGCACCCATACAAATCTATGTATGGATGCCCGTTTCAAATATTGAAATTAAACTTTGTAATCTTTCTTCACCTTTTTTAGCGCTTAAAGTTCTAACAGTGCACCATGAATTCTTAGGCTTCACCCCTAACGAAACTTCAAACAATACAGTGGTTCGGTTTCGCCACCGAACTCTACTTCTCGACCCGTATCTTGGAAACCTAGACCCATATATAATTTTTTAGCTCTTTCATTCGTTGGTACAAAGCTTGTGTAGATCTCTTCACAAGAATATAATCGCTTCATCTCCTCGATAATTTCCAACATGGCTTGCTTTCCATAACCATTACCCTGAAACTTATAATCAATCATTAGCCTTGTGATGAAATAAACATTTAACAGTGGAGAAAGACCATACATCGCAAAACCTACCATTTGATTCTCCGTATTGTAAATGGCTTTCGTTATCCAATCAGGTTCAACTTTTGATTGTGCAATGGAAAAAGCATTTGACGCAACATGTTCCTCGAAAAGATGGTACCCTTTATAGTTTTTGGATTTTAACATGATACATTGAAAGAAGTTTTTGCTATCAATCTCTTGTAACGTAATTTTATTCATTTCTCTTCCCCCTAAATTATCCAAAAGCAAAAACGATTTATCTACTCGCTTGACTTTTAAAACTTGATTGCCCAACGAACTCCTTGACAAAAGTCAGTATTTCAGCCAATTGCTCCGGTTGACTACTAATAAACGAATCTTCTAAAAAAATAATAAGTTGATCGTGTCCACCTTGTTCCTTTACTTTTGTAAATCGATAGCCTGTTGATATTTTCCCAGGTGGCGTGATGATAAGCCCTGTTTTTTGGGAGAACATTTCCTCATATAATGATCCTGGTTTTAAGTCGAAAACTAATCTGATGTGATTTTTACTGTCATCTGCATCTACTTGTCCCCACTTAATATTAAAACGATTATACGGAACAAACCCTTCCCCTTTTTTCGGCGTCGTTTTCGTAGTACAACCTTGTTCGCTTTCTAAAATTCCTTTTAACTTTAACAAAAATTGTGTACGGTTCATTTTATATCCTCACAATAACAATTTAATTAAGCCCCTTACTCACCAAAACCAACTTTTTCAATTCCTGTTCCGCAATGGTTACCTCATTCAATCCTTCCAAAAAGCTAATATACTCTAGATTTGCAGAAACGGTCACTTCATTTTTCAAGTCCTGGTACAGTTGGAATAACTCTTTCTTGATTTGTTGTGCATCCTCAAAAAGTGAACTCTTTTCAGCAAGCATCCCTAATTGTAAAATTTTGAACGTAACAGCTGTCATCGGCATAGCATCACAAATTCCAATTGCTTCATCGATGTATTGAAGGGCTAGTTTTCTTTTATCACGTGCAATTGAAAAAGAGGCCATGTACCATAAAATGAATTGAGTTGGATGACTACCAGAATAGTTTTTTCGAATAAATTCTACTGTGAGATTAACTTGATTTAGTGCTTGAAACATCGAGTCAGCAATCGTATCTTGCCCATTTACTTTTGCATAGGACATAATTTTGAAATAACAAGCAAATTTATAGATGACGTCTTTCAGTTTGTGAGATTTCAGATGGTCTAGTAACTCGATAAAGTTGTTCGAATTAAACGGAACCTGACACGATTGGAATAGTTGTTGCAATGCTTCCGGAAACTTATTCCCTTCACAATAGGCAAGCGCTTTATACAAATGTTGTCGTTCTTTATCATTTAACACGGTGAAATGCTCGATTGCATGGTCAAAATCGTTTATTGCTAGTCTTAGATAGTCTTGATTTTCATGAATTAACGCGGCATACGCTTGACCTCTTGTACCATATGCTTTTCCTAATTCCTCGTATTTTGCTTTATTTCCAGAAAGCGACTCATCTTCTAATAGTTCCGTCATCAAAATCAATTCTTCAAAAACTTTGATTGCTTTTGATAAATCATCAATGGCAGAACCAATTTTCAACATATTTTTCTCATGAACGCCTTTTCGGATTTTATGTAGATTATAATATTTAAATTTTGTCATAATATCTTCTACTTGAGGCAGGTACGATAGAAACAACTGATCTTGTGCCTCTGCTTTTGTACTTCCTAGATGCGTATAAACTGTGTATAGAAATAAAATGATATCCAGTTGGAATTCCAATGAATGTATTGCCTTCTCCTCTAATTGTGGAAGCAAGTTTTCTTGTATATCCACCAAAATCGGCTTAACAAACGTATACTTTCGATCGATTTTTATTAGCGTATAAATTTTGGACGACAACTGAGATAATTGAATTTTTTTACTATGGTCATCTAATTTTTGTAGTCGGTTTAAGGCGAGTTCTAGTAAGTAATCTTTTTCATCAAGTCCATCTTCCGCATAAATTTGGAAAATGGCATCACTTAAGTTCCCTTCTGTAATCCATCTTAAAATTTCTTTTTCCACATTATCTTCAAAGAAAGAAAATACGAGTTCAGAACTGTAATAATCCTCAATTAGTTCTTTTTGTTCTGCCGTAAACTTTGTAGAAGTTCTCGTTAAATACGTGTTACAAACCCCATCTGCCAGCATTAATTTCTTATTTGTTCGTGCATCGTCAAAATGAATTTTGTATTTCCAATCATTCTCTTTTGTTAATGCTTTTCTTGCTAATCCAACAATAATGCGCTCTCTTAATCGTTTTTCATATTCTTCTGGACGAATAATCCCGCGCCCTTCCACCACATTTTTTCTTGTTGCCACTAAAATATCCAGTTCAAAATCACCATACGCCGCAGATAATTGCAACAACAGCTGAATAATGCCTTCTGACAGGACGTTTAAATAAGTCGTATTGCTATCAATGATCATGACACGTTCGGCATTTTGAAAAATAACAAATTCTGCATCTCGTTCTTTCAACGCCTTCAATTTGCTAATGTTAAAATCCCCCGACTCATCGGTAAAATGAACAAAGGTTTTGCCTAAGATGTTTTCAGCCTCACACTCATCTATTGAACTATTCCTTACGAGTACCCCACCAACTAACGATGGATTGAGTCTTAAATTTTGGTCATTTTTCTCAAAATCCCCGCTTTCATCAAGCCACAGTTCAAATCGCATATAAATACCCTCCAACACAATATTGATATTATTATAAAGCTTTCTATTACTTTTGTCATAGAATCTCTAAGTCCCATATTTTACGAGCTTACCTGTTTGTAAGTTCAATATGTGTCGGCCCACATTATCGACTATATATCCATAACTTGAATAAATATTGATATTCCAAAAGCAATTACGAAATATATTAATGCGAAGGGTGTGTATCCCAGACGATAGAGAATATAACTTACTACTCCAAAAAGGAAAAACTCAAAAACAGTACCATAAAAACCTTGAAGTTTATAAGGTGCTTTGGGGGAACCAAACAGAGTCCAAATAACTGCGACCACTAAGGGAACGCCAATCGCTCCAACAATTTTACCTTGCAAAAACCCCCACCTTCCGAAAATAATTAGAGCTACGATTTCGCAAATAAATCTACTTGCCATAATAAAAAAAATCATTTCCAACCTCCTCAACTTCTCTATATTTGTACAAGTAAGTTACAGACCTACTATCCTATAATTTACTTTAACATAAATTTCCATATAAAAACGCACCGTGATTTCAATAGAGAAATACAGTGCGTTTTGATATTCGATATTTAAAGATTATTGTTGGATTATTTGAAGATGATTGCCACAAGTGTCGTCAAAAACAGCAATGGTCACATCGCCCATTTTTGTTGGCTTCATCGTAAACTTCACGCCTTTATCCAGTAAACGTTGATACTCTGATTCAATATCATCCACCCCAAACATTGTTACAGGGATGCCCTCAGTAAATAGTCGTTGTTGGTAATCCTTTGCAGCTGGATGGTTATTCGGTTCAAGTATTAGTTCTGTACCGTGTTCGTTGTCTGGAGAAACAAGGGCAATCCATCGATATTCACCGGCTGGAACATCGTGCTTCTTTACAAATCCTAACGTGTCACAATAAAATTTTACGGCCTTCTCTTGATCATTTACGAAAATACTAGTCACAATAATTTTCATATGGTTTTTGTCTCCTTTGCTAGATGCACAAATTTTTTTACTCTAACCAATTCTCCAACAAATTTTCAAGTGGCTCCTTGTTGAATAGTAGAACTCGATATTTCCCCTCTCTTTTTGATAGGACGAGCCCTGCATCTTCTAATAGTGAGAGATGTTTGGCAATGCCCTGTCGCGAAATGGCAAGATTGTGCTTCATAATAAGACGAGCTGTTAGTTCATACAGTGTCATTTCATTACTTTCAGATAGTTCATCTAAAATTAGCCTCCGATTTGAGTCGGCAAGTGCTTTAAATATCGCGTCTTTGTCCCAATTCATAGATTGATTATATGCAACTATTTGGTTGCTCGTCAAGTGAAAATAAGAAGGGCTGCATCTTGTACATCATTTCACATGGAAAACTCGATCCCAGCGTCTTTCATAACCTCGATAAATATACCTCCAACATCACTACTCTTTTAACTAGTCGAAATAGTCGTTTTTATTTTACTTTTTTGGCAAAATAAAATATATAGCAAAATAGAAGTGTGGTGTAAAACATGACAACAAATATTCCTGATTTATCTTGGACAACTTTCTATATGGAATTTGCCGATAAACTATTAAATTACAAAACTAGACGTCACGAGCTGCTTCACATACTTGAAGAAGTTTTTGACCATCTCAACATGCGCAACCCTTTTATAGAAAATGGAGAACCTCTTGACGATATTGATCCATTTACCGTATTTGGCTGTTTCAACAAAGGAATTAAGAATGACAATCGGATTTCACTAATGGAAAACATCGGAAAGAAGATTGGCGTTACAGTACCAGTTCCCACTGAATTTGATGGCATTCCCGTCCTCAATAATATGAAAGCCTGGTTTTTTGCTTATAAAAATGAAAGAAATCCAGATGACATTCAAAATCTGTGGGATTTGTTTGAAGCAAGTATCCATTTTGCCAGCACCTCTTCTGAAAATGAGAATTTTATCGATTGTTTTGATAAAGTAAGCAATCAACTAGGCATTAAGTGGAATTTAACAATTGGGCTTTATTGGATTCGTCCATTTGTCTATTTAAATTTAGATGAAAGAAACCGCACCTTTTTACGAGAAAATAGCCCTTATTCGGAAGAGCTCATGAAAATTTCAAAATTAAACCAGCTTCCATCTGCTACTGAATACCTCCTATTCATTCGTTGTTGTACTGAGATTTTCAAAAAGGAAACGAATCCTCATCATAGTTTTCCTGAATTATCTTTCGCAGCATGGATGTCGCCGGGTAAAAAGAAATCCACTGCGAGCTTTTTAAAATGGTTTGCCCCACTTATTCATGCATTAAAAGAGCTCGGTGGTTCCGGTACTCCAGATGAAGTTCGGAAACAAATCATTTCAGACTTACAATTGCCTGATGAAATCGTCAATGAAACACGGGGGAAAAGTGGTGTTAAAAAATTTGATAATGAGTTAGGGTTTGCAAGAAACTACCTTGTGTATGAAGGGTACATTGATAATTCAATTCGGGGTATTTGGTCACTTACCGAAAAAGGCAAAAATGCACCGATGAATGAAGAAATTGCGAGCGAAATCTTTGTAAAGTGGGCCGATAAACTTAAACAACAGCGCGAAGATGACCCTACTTCTCCATCTGATATTGACAACAAAAATGAGAAAAAATATTGGATTTATGCACCTGGTACCAATGCTTCAGAATGGGAAGATTTTTATGCAAAAGGGATTATGGGCATTGGATGGGAAGAATTAGGCGACTTAAAACAGTATCCATCCAAAGAAGCCATGAAAAGTAAAATGAAGGAACTATATGGCGAGGAATATACCTATGTCAATTCTGCTCATGCTACTTGGCAATTTGCAAATGAACTTTTACCTGGTGATGTTGTTTATGTCAAAAAAGGAACGTCAAAAATTATCGGTCGGGGAATAGTCGAATCTGAATATATTTTTGATCCAAATCGAAAGACATACAATCACATTCACAAGGTCAAATGGAAAAACAATGGAGAATGGGAACACCCTGGAAAAGCTGTTACGAAAACATTAACGGATATTACATCCTATACAGATTACGTTCAAAAACTTGAAAACCTCTTTGTTGATGAAAATGATGAGGAGATTGAAGAGGAAATTGAAGTTGTCTACGATCCATATACAGAAAATGATTTTCTAAATGAAGTTTTTATGGATGAAGAACGTTATCAAAAATTGGTACATCTACTAAAGCTTAAGAAAAATATTATTTTACAAGGGGCACCGGGTGTAGGGAAAACGTTCTCTGCTAAAAGGCTTGCCTATTCAATGATGGGGGTAAAGGACAGTAGCCGTATCATGACGGTGCAGTTCCATCAAAGTTATAGCTATGAAGATTTTATTAGGGGTTATCGCCCAACGAGTACTGGATTTGAACTGTCAGCCGGGCCATTTTATGAGTTCTGTAAAAAAGCCCAAGAAGATGATCGAGATCATTTCTTTATTATCGATGAAATCAACCGAGGCAATTTAAGTAAAATCTTTGGGGAGCTTTTAATGCTCATTGAAAAAGACAAACGTGGCCAAAAATTACGTTTGCTTTATTCAAATGAATACTTCTCCGTCCCTAAAAATGTCTACATTATCGGCATGATGAATACTGCTGACCGTAGCCTTGCCATGATTGATTATGCACTAAGAAGAAGATTTGCCTTCTTTGAATTGGAACCAGCTTTTGATTCGGAAGGTTTCCAAGCGCAATTGAACGAGGCAAACAATCCAAAGTATCAGGCATTAGTGCGAGAAATTGAAACCCTTAATGAAGCGATTAGCAAGGACGAATCGTTAGGTAATGGATTCCGCATTGGTCATAGTTATTTATGTGCGGACGAAGAAGTGACCGATGAATGGTTGTCTTCCGTTGTTGAATTTGAACTTTTACCTTTATTAGAAGAATATTGGTTTGACGAACAATCGAAAATCGATCATTGGTCAACTAAACTTCGTGGTGCCTTACATGATTAAAATTCAAAACATTTACCATATGTTAGCTTATGCTTTTCAAGTGTTAACGAAAGATAAATATGCAAAATTAGCAACAGAGGAATTCGAACATGTTTCAGATCTTTTAGCAGAGATTTTAGCGAAAGGAATAGGCGATCAAATCAAAAGGGGCTTAGGTAGAGACTATGTGGAACAAACCGAGTCCCTCAGTTCCCCTATTGGTAAAATGAATCTTGCCCATTCAGTAAAACAACAATCTTTGCGCAAAAAGCAATTGGTTTGTACGTTTGATGAATATACAGAAAACTCCTATATGAACAGGATTCTAAAAACGACCGCCCTTTTGTTAATTAAAACACCTGAAGTATCAATTCAACGGAAGAAAGCATTGAAGAGAGTGCTGCTTTATTTTACGCAAGTAGATGAAATGGATTATCGAACAATTGAGTGGTCGGGTATAAAATATCATCGCAATAACGCAACTTACAAAATGCTCGTGAACATTTGCTATTTAGTTATTAAGGGATTGTTACAAACGGAAGAGAAGGGTTCGCATCAATTAGCAACGTTCTTAGACGACCAACTGATGCATCGCTTATATGAGAAGTTCGTGCTTGAGTATTATCGGAAACATTTTCCACAACTTCATGCCTCCCCTTCCCATATCGATTGGAATGTAGATGATGGATTGATTGATTTTTTACCTATGATGAAATCAGATATTACTCTTTATTATGGGGAGAAAATTATCATCATCGATACAAAATATTATGGTCGGACCATGCAAACAAATCGTTATTATAATAGTAAAACGATCCATTCTGGGAACTTGTACCAAATATTTACCTATGTTAAAAATAAAGACCTCTCTAACTCAGGGAATGTTAGTGGAATTTTGCTCTATGCAAAGACAGATGAAGACGTTGTACCAGATAGTGAGTTCTTAATGCGCGGAAATCGAATCGCTGTAAAAACGCTCGATTTGAATCGTGATTTTTCCAATATCGCAAAACAGCTAGACGATCTAGTAGAAAGATATGTATTTACAGAGTCAATCCTTCCTTAATATTTGAGGAAGGATTGTTTTCTTATGAATATTGGAACTTATAAGTAGCTCCTTCGATATTTACAACCTTTTCTATCTCAGCTCCTGCGATAATTACTTCTGCAATCTTATCCTCATCCGACTTTTTAAACGTAATCGTACAATTCGGTGATAGCACTTTTATTTCTCCTTCATTTTCAACCGTATCAGATTGAAATACCCTCGCCCATTCATTTGCAACAGACAGGTCTCGTACAGCATAAGTAATTTCCTTTATACTCAAGTTCCCCAATGAATGTTCGCCAATTGTGCCAAGCTTCACCAACTCATTGAAACGTTCCTCATTCGTGCCTTCCCATTGAATTAAAAATGGAAAATCCACTGCTAAGTCTTTCTTTCCAAAGTGCAATAGTTGCCATTTCACAACGGAGCCATCTGGTCGAACTCTAGAAAATTGTTGCGGACCATCAACTTCAAACCCAGCTTTCTCTAGCCGTTTTGCATCTTCTTTAATAGTAGTCGTTCTAAATGCAAGCCTCGTTAACCCATTAGTGTAATGACGTTTTTTATATGAATCATGTAACGTGTATGGTATTTCAGCAGATTTCTCCAAAAGCTCCTGATCAAATACACCGATAAACTCAATATATGATAACCCGAAGTAACATAAAGAGTTATATGTACCCCACATTTCGTGTTTCCCGCCAAGAGCTGTATGTAGACCGATTTTCTTCGTTTCTTCTACCAGATTTTCAGGCTTGTCTACAAAATGAACGATATGATCTAATTCATACATGAGAATCCTCCTTTATCACCGTTTCCTGTAATGTCGCATCCCAATCTTTACTCACATCCACCCACGCATTAGCACCTGAATATTCCAATAACTCCGCGCAAGTTAATTCAATCGCCGAGTTCACACTACCACATGCAGGAAATACCGTTTGGAAACGTTGCATGGACACATCTAAGAAAATGCTTAACGGATTCGCAAGTCCAAAGGGGCAAACTCCTCCAACAACATGGCCTGTTTGTTCGACGACTTCTTCTGCGTTTAACATTTTTGGTTTTGTGCCGAACTCTTCTTTAAATTTTTTATTGTCAATTTTTGCATCCCCTGCTGTTACGACTAAAAAAGCATTGCCTTCTTTGTCTTTGAAAGATAGGGTTTTGGCAATTTTCGCCGGAATAACGTTTAATGCGTTTGCCGCTTGTTCCACTGTTGCACTGGATTGGTTGTATTCTAGAATATCTTGCTCACGATTAAATTTTTTGAAATGTTCCTTTACACTACTTAATGACATATAAAATCCTCTCTTTTCTTACCAACATAGTATGTTTACTATTATACAGGGAATTGTTAGAAAATATAAAATAAAAGAGCTTTCATCAGAAGGTCTCTGAAAAAAGCTCGAGGGTCTTATCGGTTATATCGATTAATTAAATCCACAAATGCATTCACAAAGCCTTGTAAAAATTGAACTGTTCCTTGATCCTTAATTTTTCCGTTGTCATCAAAAAGTGATCCGGAATTGGCAATATAGGCTTCAGGTTGTTGAAGGATTGGCATATTCAAAAATACAAGACACTGTCGTAGGTGATGGTTCGCACCAAAGCCACTTAAGTTCCCCATCGATTGACTAATAATTGCTGCCGGCTTTCCTTCCCAAGAGCTTTGTCCATATGGGCGTGAACCAACATCGATTGCATTTTTTAGCGCACCCGGCATGGAACGGTTATATTCAGGAGTGATAAACAGTATTGCATCCATACCCTTTAACGTACTTCGGAATGCAGTATATTCTGCAGGAGAGCTCGTCTCGTTATCAATATCTTCATTGTACATAGGAAGATTGCCGATATCGATAAACTCTGCTTCATAGCCTTCAGGGAAATATTGTGCGACATTTTCACCAATTTTTTTGGATAAAGATTCTTTTCGTAAACTACCACTAATAATGCCTACTTTAACCATTAGTATCATCCTATCTGTCAAAATTTTTATAAGAACCTTTAGTATTATATCCCCCTCACAATTATTTAAAACTTGCGCAAAACAAAAAGACTAGGTACTCCTAGCCTTGTAGTGTGCTTAATATTTGAAATAGTACTTTTGCCGTTTGTTCTTTACCTTCCACTCTTTCTACTTCACCATTTGATGCAACAATGTAATGCGGCTCATGAGCTCCATACAATGAGTTTGAGCTGTTTGCCACCATATAGGAAGCATTGGAAGATTCCATTCGTAGTTTTGCACGATGGATTAAATAATCAACGTCATCTGTAGCTTCTAGTTTAAAGCCGATTAAAGTTGTATCTGGTGCCCATTCTTTAATTTGCCCTAATACTTTCGGCGCTTTTTTAAAATGGATAATCGGAGGCTCGTCTGAAGGCATTTTCCCCTTGTCTTCCATCAAGTTCCCTGATTGATCATACACTTTATCGATAATCCAATCAGAACCTGCAGCTGCCATAATTACAAAATCAATTTGCTCCGTTTGAACGATTGATTTTATTTTCTCACCTAAATCTTCAATGCCTTCAAACATGATCGTTCGCATTTGTCTTGCGTTCGTTGGAAGCATTGCAAAATAGCCATGCAAATAAATGACTTCTGCCCCTTCACTAAGTGCGGCTTCAGCTAGGAAACAGCCCATCGTTCCTTTTGATAAGTTTGTATGACCACGCACACGATCCCATTTTTCAAGCGTTCCACCACTCGTAATCAATACTTTTTTGCCACTCAACTTTTTCACACCATCACCCGTATCTATTTCTATTCATAGACAAGTGTAACTGACTTTAGCAAAAATTTCATTAATATATTCCCATCATAAAAGCGCGATTCTTCTCTTAAATCGCGCTAGTTTATGAAATACTCTATTTCAGGATAATCTTAAAAGAATAATAATAAAGTTCTTCCAATATTGCAGTAATACTTCCCCAAGCCCTTCTTATTCAAATATATATTTCCTTTTCTCCGACTCCCACAAATGTATAATACTGTAAATTAATTTTTACATACCGATAAATCTAATAAATAATCTAAGGGAGAGTCAAAATGAATATTAATACAACAACATATTCATCAATCGTTTCAACTACTCCAACTCAACGAAAAAATGAGGATAAAACAATTGCTAAAGAAACCGATCAAACCTCTATTCAAAGTACAAATGATTTTGTAAGTACAAAAGATAAAATGATGAAAATACTAGATGAAAAGTATCGGAAAATCAACGAACAAAATAAACAATTTAAAGATCCTCATGGTCATATATTTGATAAGTATAGAAACCCATATTCCCCTTACTTTAGAAGTGATCTGACAAAAAAGGAAAGAGATGCTGCTTACAGTATGGAAATAAGCTGGGCAAACAGTGGGAAAGAAAAAGGGGGATATTATGATTTTAATGATGCTGCCTTTCGTAATGAAAAGGCATACAATCCTGAGCAAGAAAGTATAGAACGTAAAGTGTTCAATCGACAAAAAGTTAATGAACAATTACATGAGTTATTTTCCAAGAATGGGGTTAGTATTCCTAATGGGACAAATTTAACATTTACAATCGACCCCAATAATTTCAAATTAACGGTTAGTGGTTCAAAAGATGAATCACTCATTGAGCAATTAGAAAATTTACTAAATACAACTAATAATACAAGAGAATTATTCTTTCATATTATGAAAAGTCGTTCTAACGACTCTACTCAATTTTCAAATGCAAAACTAGATAAATTTCGTCTTGTTAATCAAATAAAAACAATCACAGGATATAATTTGAAAGATTTAGAACTTGTAAATGGTAAGTTTATAACAGAAGATGGGACTGATATTTTCAATATTTATAAAGAAAAACTTAGTCAAAATCCATATACGAAGGATCACGTCGGAGCAGCAATTAGCTATTATGGTCCTATTCTTCAAGAACTAGCGAAATTTGGCTTCAATTCCATTCCTGATTTAACTCTTTCTATCGGTTACAAAGATAATCAACTTCACGACATCGGACAATGCATAAAATTTAATAATAAGACCTTTAATTCATAGCCTTCAAAAAAATTAGTGCTTACTTACGGATAATAAAAGTACTCTATAATAAATTCCTAAAAGATTTAATTTGTATATAATAAAGGCGCAATCCTCACCGATTGCGCCCGATTCTGGAATAAGTTAAATATCCCATATCATTATTTTTCCTTGTTCTTTACTCATCGCCAATTCAAAACGGTACCGATAACTATCATCGGTTCTCTGTTTAACTACTTTTTGTAAATTTTAACTTGTTCGTATTTGTGAACATAATCTTCAGGCAAAGGTAGTCTCCCGTTTTCATCCATCTTATATTCTTTTCCTTGAATTAAAAATACTGTATTTTCATCATGCCCATACTTATGTCAATTCTGTTCACTTATCCCACTGCTTTCACATCATGTAAACAGTAAAGTCAATTCGATATCTTTTTATTCCGTTATTTATTGTGAAAGGCTCTTCTGTGGTAATTCTGAAGCTCTCAAAGCATTCTAAAACTTCACTTGTGTTAAGTTAATTGGTGCTTTATTCTGGGAATCAAATACATTGCATATATACTTATGCTTATAGAACCTGACAAAGCGAAAATATCAACATAATTTAGTTCACCTGGATGAGCGATTTTTCCACCTTAACTTTTGTTATTTGATATGTAAATTGTTGTTCTTATTCATTTATATCTAGATAGCCAACAATGACCCCATATGCTTCCGATAATTTCTTTTCCGTCATCCTTATATCTATAGGAAGTTCTATTGATTCTATAATTCGTAATTCTTCATTGGATTCAATCGTAAATAGGTTGCCATCATCAAGTGGCAATGTCATATAATTTAGTGCACTAGCTAAATCCATGTCTTTTTGGACTAGATATAGATAAAAGTTTCCACTATGTGAAAGTTGGTTTTTTATGTGAATGTTGATATCTATTTTACCCTGATCATCATACCAAGCAATGTAACTTGGATTTTCATCTAATCGAATACTAATCGTTAAATATCGAAAAATTGGACTATTGATTGTTTACTCATCAATAGTCCAATTGGATTTTTATATTCGTTTTGTGTAAAGCTATTCTGGAATGTACGGCAACTCTAAATTTTTCGGGATATTAATTACATGCGTTTCCGTATAAGATTTAATTCCATCTTCTCCGTATTCGCGACCAACGCCGGATTGTTTTACCCCACCAAATGGGAATCGAACGTCTAACCCTTGAATTGCTGCTGTATTAATCATCGTTGTACCTGCTTCAATACGGCGAGCCACGTTCACGGCATGTTCTTCTTCTCCCCAAACCGAACTTGTTAAGCCATAAATACTTTCATTGTGTAATGCAATAACTTGTTCTTCATCATCAAATGGCATAATTGGCACGGTTGGACCAAATTGTTCTTCCACCACAATCGGGTCATGATAATCTGCACCTAACACTAATGTTGGTTGTAGGAAGTATCCATTATCCATTAATTCAGGGTTCACAATTTGCCCTAATGGAATTACTTTGCAACCTTTATTTTTTGCATCTTCCACTAAACTTTTTACGTATTTCACTTGGTTTTTATTATTCACTGGGCCGACAGTGACTTCTGGGTTAAACGGATCTCCCACGCGAATCCATTTGTTTGCCGCCTCAATATATTTTTCAACAAACTGCTCATAAATCGAACGGTGAACATACACACGTTTTGCAATCATACAAATTTGTCCTGCTGTTAGGAAGTTTGAAATAACCATGCGACGTAACGCTTTTTCATCATTCACATCAAAGTCTTCAAGGACAATTGCCGCATCGTTTCCACCTAATTCTAAGGTCATTTTTTTAATCGTTTCTGAAGCCGCTTTAATAATACTTTTTGCCGTTTTAGTTCCACCCGTAAAGGCGATTTTCGCAATTTTTTCATTTGATGTCAGCTCGACCCCAACGTCTGCTTCACCATGAACTAAATTAAGAACACCTGGTGGAAATTCATCGGCAACAATTTCACATACTTTACTTACAGCGAGTGGCGCAAAGGGACTTGGTTTTAACACCATTGTATTTCCTGTTAATAAAGCTGGAGCAATTTTAATTGTGGATAAGGAAATTGGATAGTTCCAAGGTGTGATAGCACTCACTACGCCAATCGGGTCAAATGTAATGATTGTTTTTCCATTTTCATGTTCTTTCACTTCTGGCGTTACGACATTTTTTACATGGTTACATGCAAATTCCATCCACATAATCGAAACGGCAATCTCACCTTTTGCATCATACAACGCCTTTCCATGTTCACGAGACAAAAACTCGGCAATTTCATCCGTTGAATCCTTAATCTTTTGAATTGCCCGTTCCATTCTCGCAATCCGATCATCCACATCTGACCATTTCCAAGTTTTGAAGGCCTCATAAGCAGCGTCAATCGCTCGTTGCGTTTCTTCTTTTGTATTTACTGGTGCATAACCTACGATCGTATCAGGGTGTGTTGGATTTTCACGAGGTAATGTTCTTGCAGTCTCAATTTTCTCGCCATTAATAATTGCTTTGATTACAATTGGCTCTGTTGTCATATTGGTTAGACCCTCCAAATTCGGTTTTCAATATCTTCAGTATGAATTTGGAACGAGTAAAATATACTATTTTGATTTTTTTACAGATACTAATTCAGTAATAACTTTTCCATCCTTATTTGTACTTTTAATAATTCCGATGCCTTTTGCTAAATATTCTCTTGAGCCATTAGGGTAACGAAGAATCACTACATTTTTAAAGGTACCAGCTTTTACTTTGATCGTTTTAGTTGTGCTTTCTACAAGAACATCGATTACTTCATCAAATCCGGAATAATCTTTTACATAATGTCCCTGTTTAAGCGGCAATGGAATGTCAATAAATATAAAATCCGATTGTGCAACTCCCACAACGAATTCATCATTTTTTTCCAAATAAACAAAGTTCGGCACATCAGGATATAGCGGACTCTTTGGGTTATATAACTCAGTATACTTTCCTACTTTACTTACAATAAACGTTTCTTTCTTATCTTCTAGTATCGATGGTTGATATGTAAGTATTAAACCATCTGCTGGTGATAAGCCACCCGTAACCGTCCCATTTGTCGCTTTTGGATTTTTATTTGTGAGAGCAGCGGTATAAACATAGCCCTCTAATTTACCACTCTTTATATAAGACCAACCTTTTGATGAAGAGAATACCCTTACTTTTGAATGGTTTTTAATTGTCCCTAGTTGTTCCGCGTTTTGTTTTGGTTCGGCACGCAAGATGATGTCACTTTTTGCATTTACATACATTTCAGTAGATCCTGCTGCTTTCGTTGTATCTTCAGAAAATGCAAATGAAATACCAAATACGAGTAATAAGAGTACAAAAGCTACTTTTCTCAATGTGAAACCTCCCTTATATTAAATACAACATAGAAATATATGGTATTAAACTACGAAAATATTCACATTTGAGTAAGTGATTTAAGTAAATTAGGGTTACTCTCCTTTTATTACTAGCCCCAAAAATGTCATTTATATATTATTATTGTAACAGAGGTGATATAAATGATAAAAAAATACGAATATCCTGTAATATTTGCAGTAGAGGACGAACCAACTGAAGAGGGAGATTTCCCCGTATACATACGAATACCTGACCTAATGGATGCTGGTTTTACCCTTGCATCTTCTAGCGGTCATACAGAAGACGATATCCTTACGATTGCAAGTGATTGTATGAAAATTGCGATTCAAGATGGTCTTCGAAGAGATTTACATACGCCGGTTCCATCAAAGCTTCGAGAGATTGATATAAATAAGCATCTTTATGTTTACGAAGACGAGTCAATTGAGTTAAGAAGCATTGCGATCGAGTGGATCAAAACAGAAATATAAAAAACTAGCCATCAAACCTGTTAAAAGGATTGATGGCTAGCACTTTACTACTTAAGTGTAAACACTCGCACAAGTTCCAGCAGCTGGTTCATAATAGCAGTGATTTTTAAATTGCCCAGCAAATGGTTGACCATACCATGTTGGAGGACATGGTGCATATGGGTTAAAGTACCACAGAGAATATTTTCCTGGTTGTTGTCTCCAATAATCCAAAACTTGCTTTGCTAATCGTTGTTCGTTTGGTCTTGCTCTATTGTAAAATAAATTTCCCTTTTGAACGGCTTCAAAAGAATAATTTCCCCCTTGAACTTGGTAAATTACGTCCTCAATCGTTCTTACATCTCTGAAGTCTAAACAATCGGCAATGGCACGATTTACAATAACGTTTCCTACATACAACATCCCTTGATTTCCTTCGCCTTCAGCTTCCGCCCTCATCATTCTCGCGATTAGATCAATGTCTGCATCACGATATTTCACTCTTGGCATCTTCTCACCCCAAAAACATAGTATGAAGCAAAATCTCTATTAATGTTATAGAGTATGCGATTACTTTACTTTCGTGTACACGTTTTAGGGGATACGGATTTTAAACTATATGAAAAAAGAGGTTGAAAACAAATTGTCTCAACCTCTTTTAAAAAATTATTATTCTTCGTCCATAAATGGATATGTGATATCCGTTGTTGGTGCGAAGTTTTCTTTAATCACGCGTGGTGTAGTCCAACGAATCATGTTAAATACAGAACCTGCTTTATCGTTCGTACCTGAACCACGGGATCCACCAAATGGTTGTTGATTAATCATTGCACCAGTTGGTTTGTCATTGATATAGAAGTTTCCAGCAGCACCTGATAAACGGCTTTCTAAGTGCATAATAACTGTGCGATCTTGTGCAAAGATTGCTCCTGTTAATGCGTACATAGAAGCTGTATCTACTGAATCTAATGTTTCTTCTAATTTATCATTTTCATAAACATAGATTGTTAACACTGGTCCGAAAATTTCTTCTACCATTGTTTTGAAGTTTGGATTTGACGTTACAATAATTGTTGGTTGAATGAAGTAACCAACTGAATCATCATAAGTACCACCAGCGATAATTTCTGCTTCTTCAGATGCTTTTGCATACTCAATATAGCCTGTAATTGAGTCGAATGCTGCTTGATCGATTACAGCACCCATGAAGTTACGGAAGTCACGAACATCCCCAACTTTAAGTTTTGCTGTTTGTTCGATTAAACCAGCTTTCACTTCTTCCCATAAGCTAGCAGGAATGTAAGCACGAGAAGCTGCAGAACATTTTTGACCTTGGTATTCAAAAGCACCACGAACAAGGTTAGATACTACTTTGTCAGCTTGAGCTGTTTCATGAGCAAATACAAAGTCTTTCCCACCAGTTTCCCCTACTAAACGCGGGTAAGATTGATAGTTTGCAATATTTTTCCCTACGTTTTTCCAAATTGTTTGGAATGTAGCTGTTGATCCTGTGAAGTGGAATCCAGCCATACGTGAGTCTGTTAATACGATTTCAGAAACTTGTGAACCACGAGATGGAACAAAGTTAATAACACCTTTTGGTAAACCTGCTTCTTCTAAAATACGCATAAAGTAATAGTTTGCTAGAATTGAAGTTGTAGCAGGTTTCCAAACAACAACATTCCCCATCATTGCAGGTGCTGAAGGTAGGTTCCCACCGATTGCAGTGAAGTTAAATGGAGAAATCGCTAATACGAAACCATCTAATGGACGGTAATCTAGGCGATTCCAAACATTTTTCATGCTATCAGGTTGAATTTGGTACACTTGGTTAGCATAATCAACGCCAAAACGTAAGAAGTCTGCTAGTTCTTGAGCAGAGTCAATTTCAGCTTGAATAACTGTTTTAGATTGACCTAACATCGTTGCCGCGTTCATTACATCACGGTACGGTCCTGAAATTAAGTCAGCAGCTTTTAAGAAAATTGCTGCACGGTGTTCCCAAGGCATGTTAGCCCAAGATTCTTTTGCAGCCATTGCCGCTTCAACTGCAGCACGTAATTCTTTTTCGCCAGCTTCTGAATAGTTTGCTAACACATGTTGATGATTATGTGGCATTACCACTTGTTTAACTGTATCTGTTTTTATATTTTCACCGTTAATAATCACAGGGATATCCACTACAACATTTGATTGGCGATTTAATTCTGCTTTTAATGTTTCTCTTTCTTTCGTACCTGGTGCATATGTATACCCAGGTTCATTTTTAGGTGTTGGTATTTTGAAAATTCCGTTACTCATTTGACACGTTCCTTCCTGATGTAAAAATACTTTCATCCTACAAATAGACATTGCGTCCATAAAAAATTATATCACATATAATTTCTTTTTTGATATGGTTACCCCATAATTGTCTGTACCAATTACTACTAAATATTATGGATAACAATACACTCATAGAATTTTATTTCAAAATTTGCAAAAAAGCTATTAAAAGATGTTTTTTTGAGAAAAAAATGTGTATAAAAAATTTCTAACCGCCTATACTATTAGAGATTTCACTTCAAATCTGTGATTGGGAGGGTTAACCCGATGAGTAAGGAAGATTGAACTCGGAAGGAACCATCTGTACTGAAAAAGCGATTCTTTACGAAAAGCGAGGCAGTGTGTCATGGATTTAATGTAAGTTGAAATCGAACCCGGAATTTATTTTCCGGGTCTTTTTTTATTTAACGTCCTTTAAAGAAGAAAAACTATAGTCAAGTTGATGCATTTCTCCCCTTTTTACCTGCTTTAATGTTGCTACAATCAAAAAGCTAACAATCACTAATAACAGCCAGGAACTAACCTTTCCTAAGTGTACAAGGCTCCATGCGTCGGTTTGGTTCGGATATTGCCATGCGCCAAAGAACGTGGCGATATTTTCTGCAATCCATATAAAAAATCCAATCAATATAAAGGATAAGACAAGCGGCATTCGATAAATCGTCCCGTTCACCTTATAAGTGACGTACGATTTCCAAAACACAATAATGACTAGACCAGACAACCACCACCTGATATCCACCCAAAAATGGTGAGTGAAAAAGTTCAAATAAATGGCAGCTGCTAATGGGACGACTAGGAAAAAGGACGGCCAATAAAACAGTTCGACATGTATCCTTCTCCACGCTTGACAAAGATAGCTTGCCACACTTGCATACATAAACCCACTATATAATGGGACGCCAAAAATTTTCGAATATCCTTCCTCAGGGTACGACCAAGAGCCCATATGAACCTTGAACATTTCAAGAGCAAGGCCGATGAGATGGAACAGTGTAATTACCTTTAGTTCATCCCGCGTTTCGATTCCAGAATGCACCATCCACCACTGCATGATTAGGAAAATAATCAGTAGCCAATCATACCGAGGGAGAAATGGAAGTGGAATCATTTGAGTGATGGCAAGGGACGCAAAAATAACAACAGGAAATAAACAAGATAGAGCTTGCTGCGAACCAAAAGAAACGAGTTGTTTTAGCGCTCTCATGAATCATCCTCTTCCATTCGGTACTCTAAAATATCTCCGGGTTGACAATCTAAAGCTTTACAAATGGCATCTAACGTTGAAATTCGAATTGCTTTTGCCTTTCCATTTTTTAAAATAGAAAGATTAGCCATTGTTATTCCAACACGCTCCGAAAGCTCCGTGACACTCATTTTCCGTTTCGCTAACATAACATCGATATTAATAATAATTGCCATAGTTCCACCTCTAGACCGTTAAATCATTTTCTTGTTTTATGTTAATTGCCTCTTGTAAAAGTCTTTGGAGAACGGCTGCAAATACTGCAATGACCATTGAAGCAAAAATTAATACCATTCCAATTACAATGATCCCTGGCGCATCGTCTCTTTCCGCAATGAGATAAAACAGCGGAAGTCCGACAACATAAATACTACTAATTGCAATGGCACATCGCTTAATGTTTTTTAATCCATTTACAGAGTGTTGAGAAAAAGCAATATTGTGGTCAATATAGCTAAGAAGTTTTATTGATTGATACAAGGCTAAATAATAAGGTATCGCCGCCGCATACATATCAATCCAAACTAGATATTTAATAAATGTAAACTCCGGATATAATTCAGCTGCGAATCTGCCAATATCAGGAACTAAAAATATGCATATAGCAAAAATTGGGACTCCCATCAAAATCACTGCAATTTTTAAAAAGAGTGTTGTTCCTCTTTTCATAAATAAGCACCTCACTAAAATTATTGTCATATCGAATTTAACATAACATTTATCGTTTTACAATAAATTTTTATTGATAAAATTAACTAATTTCTTTTCCGGTGAAAAACTCTTATTTTTAAATCTATTTTTTTAGTCTATTTTGATAGATTCCAACATATAAATAAAAATATGTCCGATTATTCAAATATTTTGTAATAAATTATCATTTTTCAACCACACTCAAAGTCGCTATTATGATTAATGCAGAAGATCTTATTTAATCGAACTAGAATTCTTGAAAGGAAGTGCACGATTTATGGTAGGAAGAAATGATTTATGCCCATGCGGTAGTGGAAAAAAATATAAAAAGTGTTGTGAAAATAATCAACAAGACACAATGAAAAAGGTGTTGTTTGAAGAAATCGAGCAAATTCTTCAAACTTTTTATAATGTATACCCTGAAAGAAGCGATATTAAAGACTATATCGAGGCAGTTAACAAATGGTTGCCTCATTTAAAAAATCATTTACAAAGAGAATTAATTGAAGCAGTTGCACTAGACGACTTTTTCTTCCATCAACGACAAGATATATGGACAAACTATTTAAAGCGCGTGAAGAAAAAAGCAATTCGACCTGCAATTATCGAATTACTGAACCTTTGGGATGAGCCAAGATTATTTATCGGACAAGTGGACAAAGTGGAAGACCAATATTTATTTGCAACTTGTACATTAACGAATAAGCAAATTCGAATCCGTCGAGAATCAAATCGTCCAATTCCAGAAGGCATGCAAATTTTTGCCTTTGTATTGCCTGAAAGTGTTACGGAAGCAAATTGTTACTTAGCGGTTTCTACATTAATTTTCTACCCAGAAAACTACAAGCAAGTGTTCGAGAGCTTTGCAAAACTATATGATCCGTCTAAACAAACTATTGCTCTATTCTTAAAGGAAAATCACCTTAACTTCTGGAAACATTTGGTAGAGTTTGGTTATAAGGGAGAAGAATACACTTCATTTGAAATCGAAGTTGTTGATTTAGCAAAACAATTTTTACAAGAACGCGAACTAGAGTCGAATGGTTTAGTAGAAAAGTTAGAGGATTATTTAGTGGAGAAAAAACCAAAAGCGAGAAAAGCAGCTGCAATTGCGGCTGGGGCAATTCGTTTTGGTCAAGAGCGCGGAATACTCCAAGCAACATTAACGGTAAAAGAAATTGCAGAGAGCTTTAATGTTTCTCCATCATCATTGAATAAATATTATCAAGAACTGCTACAATATGAGGCGGTTCTAGTGTAAAAAATAAGCGGGGAAAAAACGATTTGTTTTTTCCCCGCTACTTTTATATTTGAAAGGCATTACCTTTCGTAAATTTTCATTAACTCTTGCCCTAAAAATTGAAGTTTTTCTCCAACAGTGCACTGTTCAATGCAAAACCGATGTGCACCTGATTTGCCTCTTTTATTGCGTAAATCCCGTTTAATAGGGCAATCATTACAATAAGTATCCGTTAGTTCATCAATATCTTTAATAACAGTACTTTTATTCACACAACTCCCCCTCTTTCAAAAAACGTTTCACTATTCTATTTAATTTTAGTGCACTTATTAGAAGTACCGTGTATTTATATTTTATTTTCTCACAATAAGATATAATATGGGTAATTTTCAATCAAATATTTCAAAAAAAGAAAGGGATATTTATGTTAGAAGTTTATATCGATGGTGCAAGTGCAGGTAATCCTGGCCCAAGTGGAATTGGCATTTTTATCAAAGGTGAAGGCCATTTAATCAAAATCAGTGAATACATAGGAGAAACCAATAATCATATTGCAGAGTTTACCGCGTTAATACGTGCATTGGAAGAAGCGAAAAAACTTGGCTCTTCCCTTGTATCCGTTCGTTCTGATTCTAAAATTGTCGTTGCTTCCGTTGAAAAACAATATGTCAAAAATGATCAGTATCAGCCATTATTAGAACAAGTCATTCGTCTGACCGAGCAATTTCAGTTATTTTTTATAAAATGGATTCCTGATGGTGAAAATAAAGCAGCCGATGCACTTGCAAGAGAAGCAATTTTGAAGGGAAAACCTTCCTAAAATTTCTCGCCTCTGTTAATTTTCGAGGCGAGTTATTACTAATGCTCTTTTTTGCTTCATTCTAAACATCGAAATATAAAGGATTCCCGTTGCAATCAATAATAAACCTGAAATGATATAGAGCGTTTCATAGTTTAGTTTCATCGCTAACATCCCTAACAAATAAGAACCAATCGCAATTCCTAAATCATACAACGTAAAATAAGTTGCGGTTGCATAACCACTACGAGCATGAGCCGTCGATTGGATCGCTCTCGATTGTAAACTTGTCGTTAATGCACCATAACCTATTCCGACTAAAACCGCTGCTAGTAAAAACATTGTGCTTGAGCCATTTGTATATGCTATGCAGAAAATCCCTAAAATGTATAAGACAAAACCGGGAATAATCACATATTGCGAACCTTTTTGATCGTATAATTTTCCAGTAAAAGGCCGGGTAATTAACATCGACGCAGCAAAAACAATATAGAATAGACTTGCCACTTTCAATAAATTTTGCTGTTCTGCGTAAATTGATAAAAAGGATAAAATACTTGCATAAGATATACCGACAAAACAAGCAATTAAAGCAATGGGCAATGCTTTTTTCTCAAATAAGTCATTAAAAGTGAATTTAAAACTTTTATCAATTGCTTCCGGAACTTCTAAATCGTTTGTTTTAATAGTCGATGCAAGTACACCCCCAATTAAAACCCCAATGCTCATCACCGTAAATAACACATTATATGTCGTATATTGGATAAGGAATAATCCAATAAACGGACCAATGACAACGCCAAGGTTTGTTGACATGTTGTAATAGCCAAGCCCCGCACCTTTTCGATTTTTGGGAACAATATCTGCTGCAAGTGCTCCCCCTGCTGTTGTAATAATGCTAAACCAAATACCGTGGAAGAAACGCAACACTAATAACACGTGGAACGGTAAATTAAATAAATACAACACGGTACAGATCAAATAAAAAACGAGACTAATCATTAACATTTTCTTTTTACCAAAAATATCAAGCAATCTCCCACTAAATGGCCGAACAATAATGGCAGATAATAAAAATATCGTCACTAATAAACCAGCATCATCTTCTGCTTGCCCTAATGACCCAATAGCATATAAAGGTAGAGTTGTAATCAACCCGTAAAAAACAATAAAAACGGCTAAGTTCATACTAAATAAACTCATAAACCGTTTCGTAAAAATTTGATTATTCATTTCTTTTTCGCCTTTCTACTATTCCTATAAAATTAATCAACATTTCAATACTACGCCTATTATTTCTCGTTGTAAACAAGGTGACTTATATTTAGAATTTTCAAATGAAGGTTAGGGGATAACTGTTGGAGGGAGTATTCCTGTTTACAAATACGATTGAAGCTCGAGCTTTCTTATGTTTTTTTATATTATTGGGGCATGATGACATTTTCTACTCTATTTGCTCATGATTTTTGTATTCATCAGATGAATGCCAAAACTACTTGTTTCTAGCGACATTCATTTTCCTCGTACATTAATTTTTGAGGAGATCTTACATTCCTGACATGAATACCTTTCCACTCGGAATATTGTATTCACTAAAGAATTTGCATTAGAATATGCTTTATAAACCCATGCGCGACAAAAAAAGACATATAAAAAAATACTTTTATATGCCCACAAATGCTTATTTTGATTGTTCTACTTTATTTAATAACGCACCAATTGCACCGGTAAAGCCGCAATTTGGTAAAAAGATTGGGTTATGTTTCTTTAGAACGGTATAATTGCCAATCACCTTTTTCAAGTGTTCATTGTTCGTTAACGTTGAGCCAATATAAACGATTGCTTCCGTTTTTTTCTCTTCTGCAAATTGAATGCTCAGCGTTGTAATCACTTCTCCAATTAATGCTTGTACCGTTGCAAGTAAGTCATTTTCTTCGTGTTCCCTCTTTTTGGTTATATTTACTTTCCCAAAATTACTCGCCGTTAAATGCCCTTCAATCGGTGGTTCCATTCCTTGGAAAATATCTTTGACAAATAAATCGATTGCATCCCGATTACCAAGTGACGCTCTTGATGTGATTTCGTTAAAGTCCGTAATTCCAGTAATGATTGTGGACAATCCTGTTAACGTGCCTCCACCGACACCCGTTCCCCCAACACGAAAATGCTCTTTACCTTCCATATAGTGAATCGATGTGCCTGTTCCGATATTTGTAATGATGCTCCGTTCAATAGCATGTCCTTCTTTGGCTAATAGATATTGAACCCCTTTAATCGTCGCTTCAAATTCCACTAAATATTGAATAGATTTCATCGTATTTAGTACTTCTAATAGTTGTTGCGTACGTCCACCCGTTAGTCCAATTTCTTCGATAAAAGAATGGTCTTCTATCCAGTTCTTCACTTTCGAAAAATCATTGGAGGGGAAAATTTTATATTCTAACTCATCTTCTTCATTTAAATAAACTACTTTAGTTAAAGTTCCCCCGGCGTCTATTCCAATTACATTTTGCATACACGTTCTCCTTTTTTCTACTCCCTTTCTAAACTTTAACTTTCTTAAAATAATAGCGCAATAATTTTGGCAAAATTTTAGTTAAAAGGAAGAAAATCTAAGTTATGAAATGTTTACTTTTTCTTTCGTAAATAAATTTCGTTTTTCATATTCTCGAATAATACGTTTCTCGTGTTTTTTAATTAATTGAAATAGTTTTCGCTCAATGGATTGCGTAGATAAGTTTTTAAAAGTAAACTCGTTTAAATCGTCTTTATTTTTCAATAAATGTTGCATCGTCATCACTTCTGTTTTCGGGAAGTAGCAATGATGCAATCGATTAATTTTCGATAACTGTTTTAAGCCACTACGAGTAATGAGAACTTTATTTTTGATATCACCAATAACACTGTTCAAAAACAATTTAACTTCTTCATTCGGATTGATGATGATTTTTTGAATTACTTGTACTTCCCCTTGTTCATCGGTTTTTTCTTCTTCAAATACGTCAAATCCTAGTTGCTTGGTCAAAATTTTAATTTGATCCACTTGAATAGTTGACGAAGATACTTTTCCGGAAACATAAGAGATGTTCAAATCAAATGTGTCTTCAAGTTGTTGAAACTCACTAAACACAATGCCAAACTCATCTGTTTTTTGATTTTCGATAATTGTCTCGCCGTTTGTTGCTTTAAAAATATGAAACAAACTAACGGCATCGGCCAAAGCTCGGTGTTGTGTTTCCATTTCAATTTGAAGTTTTTCCATTAAACCAGCTAAACTTGGCTGCTCTTTTATTTGGTGTTCGATCATATATTTCTGTTGAAAATCAATAATTGGATATAGGAAACTCGTATCTAAATGATTACGTTTTAATTCTTCTTCTAATACTTTTCGATCAAACTCACCGAAAGTAACAAGAATTGTATCCCCACTACACCATTTCATAAAATCTTTTATTACAGCATGAAAGGGCTTTGCACATAACAGTTGTTCTGTTGTAATACCCGTTAACTTTTGAATATGTGAATTTAACTTTTTAAATTTATATGGTTGAATGAGTTGCGAAAAAAATTGTTGTTCTCCATTTGGCATCCATTTAACGGCACCTATCTCGATAATATATTGTTTGCCACGAATTAATGTCGCTTCAACGTCTATAAAAATAAAACTGTGTTTGCGAACCATTATTCCACCTTTACTTTCTAACATAAGTTTATGTGTGTAAAATCTATTATTCTCATATTGTATCGAATATGCAATAAAATAACACGATTATATTATGAAAATAGCTTTTTGAGAAATAATAGATGAAAGTTTCGTATTGCCTTAGAGCTGAATTTAATCAATAATAGAGATTCTATTTTTAATTTCTTTAAATTTGCGGTACGATAGTAATGATGTATGTAACGAACGAAAGGAACTACCAAAATGAATGACAAAGAACTGCTAAAAGATGCAATGCGAGTTTTAAAAGCTACGAGCCGAACGTTTTATATACCAATCACTTTTTTACAAAAAGAACTGAAAACAGCTGTAGCCACGGCTTATTTAATGATGCGTGCAATCGATGAAATAGAAGACAACGAACATCCTGCCGTAACAAACGAATTGAAACATCAAGTTTTAACAGAGGTTAGTAAACTTTTACTGGAACCAACATTTGATGAAACGAAATATGCACAAATTCTTGCTCCGGTAAAAGAGTATATGCCTGAAGTGACACTTCGCTTGGGCGATTGGATTCGTCTAATTCCTCAAGAAGCGGTAGAAATTGTCAAAAATTCAACGAGTGAAATGGCAGAAGGTATGGGGAAATGGTCATTAGCAAACTTTCAGGTGCACACTAAAGAAGATTTAGATGATTACACATACTATGTGGCAGGACTTGTTGGTGTCATGCTTTCACAGTTGTGGGACCAGTTTGCTGGTGTAAAAACAGACAGAGATTTAGCCATTGGTTATGGACGAGGATTACAACTTGTGAACATTCTTCGTAATCAGCAGGAAGATATGCTAGAACGAGGAGTAAGCTTTGTGCCAGATGGTTGGACTCGAGCTGATTTGTTTGCCTATGCAGAAGAAAACCTTGAGAAAGCCGATAGATATATGGAAGATATTAATAAACGTACCATTTTACTATTCTGCCGCTTACCATTAGCACTTGCTCATAAAACATTGAAAGCCTTAAAAGAAGGTAAAGAAAAAATGACCCGTGAAGAAGTTGAAAAAACGGTGGAAGAAGTTCAAATCGATTAAAAAAGAGTAGGTGACAAACGATTCTCACCTACTCTCAGTGCCCTTTAAATTTAGAGGGCACTTTTTATACATTTTTCTCTAAATAAATTTTTCTCTCTTCAAAAGGAACCATATCTCCCCCTGTAGACCATACGAGATGTGTGGCATTTTCCATTTTTGAAGATAAACCATTATCCTCCAAATAATGCTTGCCTTCACTTATTAATAGGATTGGGCCGAAAACTCCAGCATGTGCGGAAGGTTCCATGAAAATATTTTCCTGTTCATACATCCCTTTTAAACTTCTAAATAGAAAACTATCATCTACTGTAAAACAGCCACTTAAAACAGATTCCATCAACTTACCAACAAATTTTGAAGCTCTCCCTACAGCAAGCCCATCTGCTTCCGTTTGATTGTTTAACCCGATATCTGTGATCGAAACTTCATCATGTAAGCCGGTCATCATCCCGAGTAACATACATGGCGATTGAAGCGGTTCTGCGAAGAAAATATGCACATTTTCACCAAATATCAGTTTTAACCCAAATGCGATTCCACCGGGTGCACCACCTACCCCACATGGTAAATAGACAAATAACGGGTGATTGGCGTCAACTTTAATATTTTGATCTTGCAGCTGTTTTTCAAGTCGCAATGCGGCAACGGAATAGCCAGCAAACAAATCAACGGAATTTTCGTCATCTACAAAATGACATTTCGGGTCTTGTTGTGCTTGTTTTCTTCCTTCTTCTACCGCCTTGCTATAGTCAGATGCATATTCAATCACCGTTACACCTTTATTACGAAGAAGTTGCTTTTTCCATTCCTTCGCATCATGAGACATATGAACGGTCACTTGGAAGCCTAGTTTTGCACTAATTATGCCGATACTCAAACCGAGATTTCCCGTTGAACCAACTGCTATCTTATACTCGCTGAAAAGTTTTTTGAAATTCTCATCTGCCAACTTTGCGTAATTATCGTTTAATGATAGCAAACCATGTTCAATCGCAATTGCTTCGGCAAATTTTAAAACTTCGTAAATACCACCCCGCGCCTTGATTGATCCTGAAATCGGTAAGGAATGATCGCATTTTAAGATTAATTTACCTGGAATCTTAAAACCTCTTCTTCCTTCAATAAGTTTTTTCATTTCCGGAATCTCTTTAATAGTTGATTCAATAATGCCATCATTTTTTTCTGTCTCAGGAAAAGCTACTTTTATATAAGAAGAAAAGCGATTCAATCGATCATTTGCCTCTTCCATATGTCGTAATGAGAACTGTTCTTGGTTAGGTGTTGATTTCCTGTTTGGATTAATCCATAATACTGATTTTAACATTTTTATTTCATTTATTAGATGAATATTATCTAATTTTGAGATTGATTCTTCTCTTTTAATCACTAAAATCACCCCTTTTCTTCGCCAAAATCGCTCGTTCACAAATTTGTCGAAAATTCATTTCAAAGGAAATATTATTTTTTTCCGTTCGTTTTTTCGGTCCTTTTGTACGACCACCTGCTCTTCTAAACTTTGCACTTTCAAAACGAAAAGCGAGCAATTGGTCGATATTTTCAGCTGTCATTTCCCTTCCATTTTGATCAATTACAAAGGCCCCTTTTGCCAAACACATGGCAGCTAACCCATAATCTTGTGTAATAACAATATCATACTTTGTAACCGCATTCACTAGCTTAAAATCAACAGAATCGGGCCCTTTTGGAACAACAATTGTTATTGCATTCTCCCTTTCTATCCGGTGTGTTGTATCGCAAAATAAGATGGGTTTTATCTCATAATTAGATGAAACAAATAGCGCCAAATCAATAACTGGACATGCATCTGCATCAATTAATAGCTGTAAAATCGCTTTCGCCTCCTGAAGAAAAATCACTCATTTTATTATATTTATATAGTAATGTTTCGGTCGTTACACATGTTACATCGGCTTGTAAATCAAAATCTTTTATTGAATTGTTTGAAAAATCATAATACGATACATTCATCAACAAAATTAGGGGGTCACATAATGACGACACAAGTAATTAACACAAAAACAGCTGCACAAAACTATATCGATTCTGTATTTGAGCAATTAAAACAAAAAAACGGACACCAATCAGAATTCTTACAAGCTGTGGAAGAAATTTTCCTTTCTTTAGTACCAGTTTTCGAACAACATCCTGAATATATCCAACACAATATTTTATCACGTATCGTAGAACCAGATCGTATCGTTTCTTTCCGTGTTGCATGGCAAGATGATCAAAACCAAGTACAAGTAAATCGCGGTTATCGTGTTCAATTTAGTAATGTAGTTGGTCCTTATAAAGGCGGCTTACGTTTCCACCCAACAGTAAACGAATCAATTATGAAATTCTTAGCATTTGAACAAATTTTCAAAAACTCTTTAACAGGCCAACCAATTGGCGGTGGTAAAGGTGGATCTGACTTCGATCCAAAAGGAAAATCAAATTCAGAAATTATGCGTTTCTGCCAAGCGTTCATGACAGAATTATACCGTCACATTGGACCAGATGTCGATGTTCCAGCAGGAGATATCGGTGTAGGTGGAAGAGAAATCGGCTATCTTTACGGTCAATATAAACGTATTCGCGGTGCTCACGAAGCAGGCGTACTTACTGGTAAAACTCCAGGATTTGGTGGTTCCCTTGCACGTAAAGAAGCAACTGGTTATGGTTTAGTATACTTTGTTGAACAAATGTTATTAGATAAAAAAGAATCATTCTTAGATAAAACAGTAGTTGTTTCTGGTTCAGGTAACGTTGCAATTTACGCTATCGAAAAATTACAACACTTTGGTGCAAAAGTTGTATCATGTTCAGATTCTAACGGCTACATTTATGATCCAGAAGGTATTGACTTAAAAGTAGTAAAAGAAATTAAAGAAGTAAAAGGTGATCGTATTAAAACTTACGTAGATTACCGTCCAAACGCAACTTACACTGAAGGCTGCACAGGTATCTGGACAATTCCATGTGATATCGCATTACCATGTGCAACTCAAAATGAAATTGATGGCGAATCTGCTCGTACATTAATTTCAAATGGCGTGAAATTCGTTGCTGAAGGTGCAAACATGCCTTCAAATCTTGAAGCAATTAACTTATTCTTAGAAAACGACGTATACTTTGGACCTGCAAAAGCTGCAAATGCTGGTGGGGTTGCAGTATCTGCATTAGAGATGGCTCAAAACTCTGGCCGTAACTACTGGTCATTCCAAGAAGTAGACGAAAAATTAAACAACATTATGAAATCAATTTACTCAGAAAGTAAAGATGCAGCTGAGAAATATGGCCAACCAGGTAACTTAGTAGTTGGTTCTAACATTGCCGGCTTTGTAAAAGTTGCTAACGGCATGATCACTGAAGGCGTATACTAATTCGAAAAGCGGAGCGCGTTCGTTCAGCCGTGAAAGATACTGGAGACTTCCGACAAGTGTGCTCGCACGCGTAGGAGGAAGTCGAAGTTTCCGAACGGCTAACGCGCGAAGCTAGGCAATTAGAAAAGCTGAGGCGGCTCGTTTAGCTCTTGAAGGCACTGGAAACTTCCGACAAGCGTGTTTACACGCGTAGGAGGAAGTTGAAGTGTCCGAAAGAGCTAGCCGCCGCAGCTAGACATTAGAAAAGCGGAGCGCGTTCGTTCAGCCGTTCGAAAATAAAGGGGTATAATAAACAACCGAATTCTTGTAATTCGGTTGTTTTTTTATTTGAATTCTTGGTCCCCCTCCCCCTCATTCTTGTCTATAAAATGAAAAATATGGTACAATTATTTCGATTACCGGAATAAGTTGCAGGAGAATAAAGGAGGAATTAAATGTTAAATCGAAGCGAAGTAAAAATAGAAGAGACTTGGAATTTAACCGACCTATTTAAAAATGAACAGCAGTTTGAAGCAGCAATGCAAGAAGTAGCTGAAGAAGCGACATCCATCGAGGCAAATTTTAAAGGGAAAATTACGAATTCAGCGGTTGCTGTCGATGTACTTACATTATATAAAAACTTATCAGAAAAGCTTGTGCCGATTGGTAACTATTCGCAACTTTCTTTAAGTGTTGATCAGACGAATGACACGGCCCAAATGCGAGCTGCTAAGGTTGGCCAACTTTATTCGAAGATTAGTGCTCAATTATCATTTATCACGTCAGAATTATTACAACTAGATGAAGAAACGCTCACTGAGACAAAAAATAAAGCCCTACACCTTTCCCACTATATTGATCAATTGATACGCAAAAAACCTTACCAGTTACATCCTGAAGTTGAAAAAGCATTGGCTGCTTTTGGCGCAACTTTTGAAGCTCCATATGAATTGTATAACACAACTAAACTAGTGGACATGAAATTTGATAACTTTGAAGTGAACGGCAAAAGCTATCCGCTCAGCTACAACTCTTTCGAAGGAGATTGGGAGCTTGAAAGTGATACAGACATTCGGAGAGCTGCGTTCACAGCATTTTCTAACAAACTACGTGATTATCAACATACGACAGCAAAAACCTATGATACACATTTAAAAATCGAAAAAACGGAAAGCGACTTACGTGGATTTGATTCGGTTTTTGATTCTCTACTATTTGATCAGCAAGTGGATCGAGAGCTTTACAACCGTCAAATTGACCTGATTACAAGTGAATTAGCACCGATTATGCGGAAGTATGCAAAATTGCTACAAAAAAGTCATGGGTTAGAAAAAATGACGTTTGCAGACTTAAAAATACCTTTAGATCCAACTTACGAGCCAAAAGTTTCAATTGAAGAATCTCGTCAATATATGAAAGATGGCCTTTCTATCATGGGTAAAGACTACCAAACTATGTTAGATAGAGCATTTGATGAAAGATGGATTGATTTCGCCCAAAATATCGGCAAGTCAACAGGTGCCTTCTGTTCGAGCCCGTACGGATATCACCCTTATGTATTAATCTCTTGGACTTCCCGCATGAATGAAGTATTTGTGCTTGCACATGAACTTGGGCATGCAGGGCATTTTTACCTTGCTAATGCAGAACAAAACATTTTTAATGCTCGTCCATCTCTATATTTTATTGAAGCACCTTCAACAATGAATGAAATGCTAATGGCAAATCACTTACTGTCTAACTCGAACGACGCGCGTTTTAAACGATGGGTGATTTCGACAATTATTGCCCGTACGTATTATCACAATTTCGTTACTCATTTATTAGAGGCTGCTTACCAACGAAAAGTTTACGAAATCATTGATGATGGCGGTAGTGTCAATGCATCCATCTTAAATGAGTTAAAACGCGAAGTTCTTGTTGATTTCTGGGGAGATGCAGTGGAAATGACAGAAGGCGCAGAATTAACTTGGATGCGTCAACCTCACTATTATATGGGTTTGTATCCGTACACTTATTCAGCTGGACTAACGATTGCAACAGAAGTGTCTCAACGCATTTTAAAAGAAGGTGAAATTGCAGTTCAGGATTGGATTAATGTATTAAAAGCTGGCGGAACGAAAACACCTGTAGAGCTTGCTCAAATGGCTGGCGTGGATGTTACAACAGATCAACCACTTCGAAATACAATTCAATTTATCGGCTCTTTAGTTGACCAATTAGAAGAACTAACAGCACAACTTGAAAAATAATAAAAGCTCCAACAGCCTAATTTTACGGGCTGCTGGAGTTATTTTTTATGCTTTCGCTTCTACAGCTTTTAACGGTTGTTGAAATAAATCCGAAACGCCCGTATCAATTGCTGCACTACCTACCGCTTTTGCCACGGCTTGCGCAACTCGTTCATCTAATGATTTTGGAATTACATAATCTTCATGTAGCTCATTATCATTCACTAATGATGCGATTGCTTCTACTGCTGCTAATTTCATACTTTCGTTAATGTCTGTTGCTCGAACATTCAACGCACCTCTAAAGATTCCTGGGAATGCTAATAGATTATTCACTTGGTTTGGATAATCTGAACGACCTGTCCCGATAACACGTACTCCCCATGCTTTAGCATTTTCAAAAGTGATCTCTGGATTTGGGTTCGCTAACGCAAAGACAATTGGATCAGTGTTCATTGATTTAATATGATCTTCTGTTAATAAATTTGCGACAGATACACCAATAAAAATATCTGCTCCTACTAGTGCTTCTGATAGGCTACCTTGAATATTATTTGGATTTGTGTGAAGTGCAATATTATCTTTTATTGGATTCATCCCATTAGGTCGCCCTTGATAAATCACGCCAGTCGAGTCACACATTACGATGTTTTTATACCCAATTTGAAGTAAAAGTCTCACAATGGCAATTCCTGCTGCACCAGCACCGTTAATGACGATTTTTACATTTTCTTTTTGTTTGCCAACAATTTTAAGCGCGTTTTGTAGTCCTGCCCCAACAACGATTGCCGTACCATGTTGGTCATCATGAAATACAGGAATATTACATTCTCTTCTTAAACGATCTTCAATTTCAAAACAACGAGGTGCCGAAATATCTTCAAGGTTAATAGCTCCAAACGTTGGACTAATCGCTTTTACTGTGCGTACAATTTCATCCACATTTTTTGTATCTAAACAAATCGGAACTGCATCCACATCAGCGAATCGTTTTAAAAGAAGTGCTTTTCCCTCCATTACTGGAAGAGCTGCTTCTGGGCCAATATCCCCTAAACCTAATACCGCTGTACCATCTGTAACAACTGCAACAAAATTCCCTTTAATTGTATAGTCATAAACCGTCGTACGATTATTTTCGATTTCAAGACATGGGGCAGCAACCCCAGGAGAATACGCTAAACTTAAATCATAAGAATCTTCTACAGGAACTTTATACTTAATTTCAAGTTTCCCTCTATATTCACTATGCATTTCAATCGACTTTTTCATTAAATCCATAATTATCCACCCCTTCTTTATTCAACCAATAATTCTTATATTTTTGTATCATAGTGCTTTAATTGGTTAAAGTCAATAAAAAATAACGGAAATTTCTAACGAGAATCTTGATTTCAGTGCATTTTGCAGCTTTTTTATTAATTGTGCAAATTTTCACATATGGTTTTTTGCACAAATTTAGTTATATCAGAATAATTTGTGTAAACACTTTCATTTTTCTACACCTTATATATCAGGGTGTACTCTGTGAAGAATTACACGTTTTGTTTTATGAGTGAAAATAAGAAATTTTTCACAAACTTTTTCAAAAATTTCTGAAAAAAATTTAAAAAAAATTCACTTTTTTTTAGTTTTACCTGGTGTATACCATTCAATCCAAACACCTTTGTGGAAAAAATTGTGGGTAATTTTAATCCTAAAATAAAATTGATGTAAGATTCTTAAGATTTCGTTGTTATCTGGAAACTTTCTATTATTCGAGCATTTTTTCTATTATCCGCCTCAAATATTGTATTAACAGGGTATTTTTCCCTATTATCTCCTCCATTTTGTCTATTATCTGGAAATTTTCTTTAATTAAAAAAAGCTATCTACACATTAAGTGTAAATAGCCGGTTATGGTTGGTAGCCAAATTTTTATTAGTTTTCAGTATGCTCGATTAATAACTGTAAAAACTCGATTGGTACGTACGTTTTCTTTTCCTCTAATAATTGTGGTGATTCTTTAAAATATTTTAAGGCTTTATTGTATCCGTATGATTTTGATCCGCGCGTAATTGTAAAGGATACATTGCCTTTTGAAACAATAGCCCCTTTTCCTGTCGACATCACTTTAAAGCCTAAAGTTTCCGCTACAAGCCGCAAAGGAATCATTGTTTCGCCGTTTACTTCATATACATCGGTTTCGGTAATTTTGAGCGCTTTATCTATCGCACTTAATTCTCGTTCTAATAAAATGACTTTTTGAGGCCCTGCTTGAGCTGGGTAACTTTCTAATACTACTTCATAAAAAATTAGCACATCTTTGTTAATAATGTCTTCTTTTGTAACCGGTTTTCGAGAGAGATTTTCCATTACCGTTTCTTTTGATAAATGAATGATTAAATCTTTCTCTTTATTTAGTAAGTTTTCATCAAATTGTTGAAGCTTCACTGTTCCAGACTCTTCTGTATGAACGATAATCACGTCAGGCGAATAGCGTGGTGGGTAAATCATCATCATCGGTTTTGATGAATCCACATAAGCTGTAAACTTCATACCTTCCTTGATAATGACTTCCTTACCAGTATTATCAAAAACTAACGTTTGATCATTAAAATAAAAACCAAACTCCTCTTCCGCTGTTTTTACAGTTGCAAAAAAAGTTCCATTTGATTCTTCTGTAATTTTTGAAATTGTACCGATAATTGTGTAAAAGTTCGCATCACGCACCTCTTCTTTTTCATCCACAACAGGCAACGGATTTAATTCTTCTGCCCCTGCAACAGGAGAAACAATCGTACCTACAATTGCAGAACAAAGTAGTATCGATAGTGTTTTCTTCAAATTGTGTCACTCCTCTCTCTATCTTCGTAAAATTAGTCGAAGCACCAGAAAAAAGGTTACACGAAATGCTAGGGCACTGAAAAACTAAATACCGATAAAAATTTATAGTAATTATTTGCTTCTAAATAGAAGGTGGGATTCACTTCGCTTTCCACGGGCTTGGCTTCAGCCTCCTCGTCGCAAGCTCCTGCGGGGTCTTCAGCTCAAGCTGTTCCCGTAGGAGTCTTCGTGAATCCCACTTCCTAAAAGATCTGAGCGTATTTTTATTATAAAAATTTATTAAAATCGACATTTTCAGTGCCCTAACGAAATGCTGATTATTTTTTTACTGCCATTTCGGATAAGATTGACGTCACCATATGCATGGAATCCCATTCGCCAAAAGATAGCTTGGTAATAGGATACTTACGCTTAAATAGTTCATCATGAATCTGTTGTGGATTTTGGCCATCGCTAAATAGACGAAGGACTTGGTGCTGTAGATCTAAAAGATACTCTCGCTTACGTTCTAGCATTTTCCTGCCATTTGAAACGAAACCAGCATGGCAACAATACATTTCGTCAAAATCATAGGTTAGTACTTTTTCAATCGAACGAATGATGGTCGGAATGCTTTCGTTTCTTAAAATTAGCTTAGTTTTTGGTTGAACAAACAAATCCCCTGTAAAAAGCTGCCCTGACGAACGATTTAGTAAAACAACATGGTCTTCTGCATGGCCGGGCGTTTCAATGACATCCCATGTTCCGGTGCGGGAAGTGACGGTTGAATCCAAACTTACAGCATGAAACGGTTTTCGCTTCCCCCAAAACAATTTTCGATACAATGGATAGTGTGCATGCTTCTCACATTCTTCCACAGACATTTTATTAATGAAAATCGGGATGGACCGATGTTGTTCGATGATGGACGCACATCCAGTATGATCTTCGTGATGATGTGTAATGATAACTTGTTCATAATCGCTTTCCAATAAAAAAGGAGTTAACTGTTTAGCAAGTGACCGTGGACCTGTATCGATTAACAATCCATCGACAACGAAACAATAAACATTCATTGATACTTTATTTAAAGAGACTTTTCCATTTGCGAATGTGACTCCATTTACATTACCAAACTCAATACTTCTCTTAATCATCAACACTAACACCCCTTTCAAAAAATGAGTGACTATTCATTCATAAACGAAAATGAAATGAAACGTATAATTTTTCTTATACGTTTCATTTTTTCATCTATTTATTATCCCCTGTTTCAACCTCATAATGATTTATCCAATCACTGAAGCTACCTACATACAATTTTAAGTTTTTATATCCAGCGTCGGCTAAAATTGCGTACAGTGGCGATGCAGTGACGCCGGAACCACAATAAACAACCACGTCATCCGATTTATCTACAACATTTAGTAACTCATCATTAAAATGTAAAGATGCACCCTCTTTTAACTGTTCCCAATCAAAATTAATAGCAGTTGGAATATGACCTGCTACTTTGTCGATTGTTTCATGTTCGCCTCGGTAGCGAATTGCAGCACGCGCATCTAGGAGTTTTGCATGAATTACACCATCCACGATATTTTTCACGTGTTGTCGATTTACGTAAATTGCATCATTCCATTCGACAGTTAAAGTTGACGATTGGAATGTTGGTTCTTCGCTTGAAACAGTAAACCCAGCCTCTTTTAAAGCTGTGAATCCACCATTTACGATATAAACTTTTGGGAAGTTGGCGTATTTTAACATCCACCAAGCACGAGCTGCAAATGGTGCCCCGCCTTGATCATATACATAAATCGTGTCTTCGTAAGTTAAACCAGATTGCTGGAACAATTGTTGCAACTGAAGCTTAGAAGGCATCGGGTGTCTGCCTTCTGTACTCGATAAATCGGATAAATCCTTTTCTAAATCCCAATAAATGCTACCATCAATATGCTCTAATTGATATTGTTCGCGTCCCCACTCTTTGTCTTGTAGATTAAAGCGAGTATCAATAAATCGTCCAATTTTTACATCAGTAGCTTCGACAAATACATTCCCCAAATACTATACCCCCGTTTTTTGTAAGTCTGCATAAATAGATTTCCAAGTTTCTAATCTGCTTTCTTCTTGAAGTAATAGTCTTTCTGTCTCGATTTGGTTCATTGCTTGGTTAGAAATGTGCTCATTTAAACGATTTGCTTCGTTTTGTATAAAGTTCGTTGCCCATTTCAACAATTCCTCTTTTTCTTTTTCAACATAGCTTTGAGCATCTGGCTTCGTTAATTCTTCTAACGCTGCTTTTAAGTTTTCTTTCTCATTTTTTTCAAAGAAAGCTTTTGCGTTTTTAAAATAAGATTTCACCGTTGCATATTTAGTAAAGTCTGCAAACGGTCCATCGAAACTTAATAAATCCGGCTCATCCGGCTCGTAAGCAATAAATGAGAAACTATTATTTAATTCTTTTAGTCCGCGAACTTCATCTTTAAAACGTTCGATAATTTTCTTTTGAATAAACTGAACTAAACGGAAGTTCGTCACTCGCAATTCTTGTGCAAAGTCAAACTTCAATGCACTTAACGTCTCTTTTAATGCTGTTTCTAACGCATTTTGTACAGGCATAGACGCAAATGTCGATGGGTTATAACTTTCTCTGAAGAAATCAGGATAACGATAATACACACGTTGCATTAAGTAGTACAGCAATTCATCTAATTCTTGTTTCAGGTCACTTTCAATCATATGTGTTGATGCTGAACTATACGTATTTCGAACATATTGTTCTAATTTCGCAAGTTCTTCTAAACGCTCATCTTTACGCTTTAAGTTATCTTCTGTTTGCGTAATTAGATCTGAGAAACGGTGATGTGTTTTTTCAACTTCTTCATGTAATGCTTGAATCGCAATCGCCGTTAATTCTTCATTTAAGAAATGATGGAATGCCTGTTCAAAGTCGTGCATACCTGATGCGTGTTCTTGTTGTTCTACTTTTTCACGAAGCGCTAATAAACTTGATACGCCAAATAGTTTCGGGAAACGGATACCAAAGCGCTGTAGTTCATTGCGTACATAACTTTTCACTTCTTCTTCTTCATCTTTTGTAGAAGCTAAATCAATAGCGTTTACAACGAAGAACATTTTATCTAGTTCGAACGCATCTTTTACACGACCTAATTGAATTAAGAATTCTCTATCGGCTTTTGCAAAGGCATGGTTGTAATACGTAATAAATAAAATGGCATCAGCGTTTCGAATATAGTCAAAGGCAACACCAGTATGACGGGCGTTAATAGAGTCTGCCCCTGGAGTATCTACTAACGTAACACCCATTCTTGTTAAAGGACTATCATAGTAGAAATCAATATTATCGACAAAACATGAACGATTTTCTTCCGCAACAAATTTTTCAAACTCTGAGCGGTTAACACGTAACGTTTCCCCTAGTTTTGATTCATATGTTGGGAATCCTTGAGCAAAGGCACGAATAAATGATTTATGAACATTTAAACGCTCATCTGTTAATTGAACTTTAAGCCCCTCTTCAGCTCGCGTATATGCTTCTTGTAGCGTATTAATTTTTAGACCAATTGCTTCATAAGAAAACTTAATGTCCTCTAACAATTGCTGTGCTGTTTTTAATTGAACGTCCGCTGTTTCGTGTGGATGCTCATCTGTTACAGGTCGGATTTTGTTAATGGCAGCAGTAGTCGGGTTTGGTGAAACAGGTAACACTTTTGAACCCATTAACGCATTAGAGAAACTTGATTTACCAGCACTAAACGCACCAAACAAAGCAATGGTGAAATCTTTTTGTTGTAGTCGTTCTACTTTCTTCATCAAGAAGCTTGCCACTTCTTCAAATCCATTGACTTTATTCACTGCATTCGCTGTTCTAATAGCAGCTTGAATAACGTCATCACCCTTCACATTAAAGGAAGAAGCAGTTTGTTGTTCTTCAACTATTTCTTCTACTTTTTCTTCTTTTGGCGCTAACATCGCTGGGTCAAATGGTCGAATTTCTTTTAATGATTGTTCGAAAGCATCGTGCCAATATTTCTCTTGCGTTTTTGCTCCATTACGAACATCTCTTGTTGTTAAAGTAATCTCTTTTTCAGCAATCTGTTTTCGTTCGTCTAACGTCATGATTGATTTGATTGCTGTAATTTTTCCCGATAAAGCATTCAACTTCGCCATTACAGGTGCTGATAATGTCGTTGCGGCATTTTCAAGGACCGTTGCTTGACCAGCCTTCCATTCATCCGTTGCTTCGATAAAATAGCGTTTTGTTGCTTCTGCTACTCGGTTGGCGAAATTAAGCAATGCATCCCCTGTCGCAAGGGAATCTGCCTTTACTTGATCTTCAATAAGTGAAAACGGAACATCAAACTGCATGGCATCGATTTGTGCGGCATTTTCATCCTTTAATACCCCAACATCTCTTAAGGATTGTTTCATTAAATTTTTCAAATGCCCGATAATTTGAGATTGCAAAATCGTTTTATATTGTTCATACACATCTTGAATACGTCTATTTTTCTCTTCTTCTGTTTTCTTCTTCGCAGAGAAAAGACCGCCTACTTTAAACCCTGGTTGCTTACTTTCAAGGTAAAGTCGTAGTTTTTCACGGAAGTCAGCTGGAATAATCGCAGCGTTCGCTAATAGCTCTTTTCGTTTTTCCTTAAATGACTCTTCCCAGTTTTCCATTGAGAATAAGTTTGTTTGTAATTTTAGTTTTTCATATTGGTCTAATAGGTCTTGACGGTTTTCCCACTCGTCATCACTCAGAACATTTTCATATTCGGCAAATAAATTATTTTTTTCTTCCTCTAAATAAGCCAAATGTTCACTTTGTAATTTCTTTAACGTGTTTTCAGCCGTTAAAATTAATTGTTCCTGCCAATCGTTCATCGAGTCCATTACAATCTTTTTCACCGTTGTAAAATCATTGTGAGGGTGATCAAACTCTCTTAAAGACGTAAAGAAGATGCCTTTTGGTTCTACTCCCCACGCTGCAAAGGATTGATGTACAGATTGTTTGAATTGTTCGAAAGATAACTCTTGCTCTTTATGCTTATCAATCTGGTTAACAATTAAATAAACGTTTGGATTATACTTCATTAATTGTTTCGTAAATTGGAAGTTTAGTTCAGATTGGACATGGTTGTAGTCCATTGTATAAAATACGACATCTGCAATATGAAGGGCAGATTCTGTCGACATCGCATGAGCATCATCTGTTGAATCCACACCTGGCGTATCCATTACTGTTACTCCAAATGGTAGAGTTGAAGCTTTGTGACCGATTTCAATTTGTGATACCAGTTGCCCATTTTTACTAAGCTCTTTTACAGTTTTGAAATCATACCCTGCTTCAAATTTTACCGGCTTGTCATGATGCATATAAACAATTGCAAAGTCTTCTTCAGATTTATGTACCTTTACGATGTTTGCGCTCGTAGGAATTGGACTAGCTGCTAAAATGTCTTCTCCAGATAACGCATTGATCATACTCGATTTGCCTGCAGAGAAGTGTCCAGCAAAACCAATGACATATTCTTTTTGCAAAAGTTTTCGCGCAAATAAATGAAGCTTCTCCATACGTTCTGTATCTTCATTATTTTTATAGATTATGTATTGAACAGCGGATTGCTGTAATAATTGTTGCAATTTTTCATCAAAAGAACTCATAAAAAAACTATACCCCTTTTGTCTCATTCTTGTCACAATTATATACTACCATGATTAGTAGTCAAATCGACGAAAAAATAAGAATTAAAGGGAAATATTTTTATTTTTGTCTAATAGGATAAATTCATCGGGGATTTTGTAGAAATATGTTTGAATTGAGTGTGTGGGAAAAAAACTATGACTTACTTGTTTTCTTTAAAACATAGGTACCAATTCCTGCATATATGACTAATGTCGCACCTACGAAAACATAAACCATTTCCTATACCCCTTTCTAGAATGAGAATCATTTTCATTTATTATATGAAAAAAGTTGAAATACCGTCAAGTCATTTTAATATTTTTTATATACGAATATGCTAAATAAATGGTAAGATGGAAAAAAGTCAAAAAAAGGGTGTATTTAATTGAATAATTCGAAACATATTCAGACAATTTTGAATGGGTCTATGCACTCATTAAAATCGATTCTTCCTTCATCGATTAGCTTCCAATCCCCTTCAATTTTGTCAGAACCATACATACAAAAGGAAATGGGCGTTTTAATTGGTTTATTAGGAGATATTAAAGGGAGAGTTATTATCGATAGTACTTCTGATGTATTTAGTGCAATTGGAGCACAAATGTTTGGAATGCCTCTTGAAGGTGAAATGTTAGAATCATTTACTGGGGAATTTGGGAACATGTTCGCAGGAAACTTATGTACACATGTAGGCACAGAAGCGTTAAATATTGATATTACGCCCCCAACGGTAATGGTTGGTAATACAAAATTATTCGGTTTTGAAAAAGCGTTTAGACTACCTACAACGATCGAAAATGTAGGAATACTTACAATACTATTTACCATTGACGAATAATGTAGATAAATATTTTATTAAAATAGCTACTTTAACACACTATAATCTGACATTAGTGTGTTTTTTGTTATTTATTAATAATTTTTACCTTTCACATTAAATTCACATTTCGGTATTCTAGGTGTGATTTTTCTCACATCATGAAAAATTGATTTTTTATATGATGAGTTCGTGAAATAATATTTTTCGAAATTAGGAGGGAGAGTCAATGGGGAAAAATAATAAGTCCAACGATAATTTAAAAGGAACTCTTTACGCTACGTTTGGCGTCGGAATTTTCACAATTATCTTATGGCTACTTTGTTTCAATTTATTTATGGACCGCTTTTAAAAGATTTATATATTAGATTAGGAGGATCAACATGCACATACACAAGTATGAAAAATGGTGGCTAACATTTGGGGCAGCCATGCTTATCGCCTTTCTTGTTATTGTTGGTGTGAGCGCTTTTCACGGCGGAACTCATCCAAATAACTCAAAATGGACAATTAATTATGAAAAAGTAGATGAAATTGCACCTTTCGACAACCCTGGTGTACATAAGGTTGAAGGTAAAGATTGGGATTATGAGGTTGTTCTAGTTGCTTCTGCATTTAGTTATAACCCAATGGAAATTGAAATTCCTGTTGGTTCAAAGGTTCGATTCATCGCTACAACAAAAGACGTGATTCATGGCTTTGAGGTTGCAGGAACAAATATTAACTTCATGTTAGAACCTGGATATGTATCAGAAAAAATTACAACGGTCGATAAAGTCGGCGAATATGTAATCGTATGTAATGAATATTGCGGTACAGGTCACGCAATGATGTATTCTACACTAAAGGTGGTGGACGCAGATGACAACAGCAACAGTCACTAAGGAAATAAAAAATAAAAACAGTAGTAAAGAAAATACGACAACAAAAGAATTCACTAAAGTTGATCGTCGAGACGCGAAACTTGCACTAGCCCATATTTATGTAGCATTTATCGCATTATTATTAGGTGGTTTAGCCGGTTTACTGCAAGTATTTGTTCGTTCTGGTCAATTTACACTCCCTGCAGGAATTAACTATTATCAAATCTTAACAGTTCACGGCGTATTATTAGGACTTATATTAACAACCTACTTTATTTTAGGCTTCCAAACAGCCGCAATAAGCCGTACTTCAGGTCCACTTTCTAATAAACAACGCACAATTGGTTGGGTTGGTTTCTGGATTATGACAATTGGTACTGCAGCTGCAGCAATAATGGTCTTATTAAATGAAGCATCTGTTTTATATACTTTCTATGCACCATTACAAGCACACTGGATTTATTATTTAGGTTTAGCATTAGTCGTAGTTGGTTCATGGACAGTATCATTATCACAAGGTTTACGTTACATTCAATGGCGTAAAGAAAATAAAGGAAAAACTTCTCCACTTTTATCATTTATGGTTGTTGTAAATAATCTTATGTGGTTTGTCTGCACACTAGGTGTAGCTGCTGAAGTATTATTCCAATTATTACCATGGTCATTAGGTCTTGTTGAGCGTGTCGATGTATTATTATCACGTACATTATTCTGGTATTTCGGTCACGCACTTGTTTACTTCTGGTTATTACCAGCATATATGATTTGGTATACAGTTCTACCTAAAATCATCGGCGCTAAAATTTTCTCAGATTCATTAGCACGTTTAGCATTTATGTTGTTTTTACTTTTCTCAATCCCAGTAGGTGTTCACCACCAATTAACAGAGCCAGGGATTGATGGATTCTGGAAGTTCTTACAAGTTGTCTTAACATTCTTTGTAGTCGTTCCGTCGCTATTAACTGCATTTTCTATGTTTGCTACATTTGAGATGCGTGGTCGCGAACTTGGTGGAAAAGGTTTATTTGGTTGGTTCAAAAAGTTACCTTGGAAAGATAGCCGTTTCTTATTACCATTTATCGGTATGGTTGCATTCATCCCTGGTGGTGCAGGTGGTATTGTTAATGCTTCATACCAAATGAATGAATTAATCCACAACACAATTTGGGTAACAGGGCATTTCCATTTAACGGTTGCAACTACTGTAGTGTTAACATATTTTGGTGCAGCATTCTGGTTAATTCCACATTTAACTGGACGTGTTCTAACTAAAAAAATGAATGATTTAGCTGTAACATCAGGTATTATGTGGACGGTTGGTATGTTCATTATGTCTAGTGCTATGCATATTGCCGGATTGCTTGGAGCTCCACGTCGTTCAGAATACTCAACTTATGGTGGGTCTGAACAAGCAGCAGAATGGATTCCATACCAAATCGCACAAGCGGTTGGTGGTACGATTTTATTCATTACGATTTTATTAATAATCGGTATCGTAATAAACTTAATTTGGTTTGCGCCAAAAGGAGAAGAAGAGTTCCCTCTTGCCGAACTTGCTCATGGTGCAGAAAAAACACCAGCGATTCTTGAGAACTTTAAATTATGGGGTGTAATTTTGGTAGCCCTAATTCTTATTGCTTACACTTTCCCAATCTTTGATATTATAAATAATTCTCCACTTGGATCAACTGGTTATAAATTCTGGTAGATACTCCAACCTTCCTGAACGAATCTAATGTCGTTTGGGGAGGTTTTTATTTCTTTCCTGTAATACCAATTTTGCAACACAAAGTCAATTTTAGAATAAGATGCATAATTTTTCAATGAAATTTACTATTTTAAAAGATACTTATTACATACTGCTTTTATCCAATTTTGAATTCTATTAATTCATTAATATTTTTCCATTTAACCACTCAAATTTTATATACAAAAAAAATAAAACGATCTGCCTACACAGACCGTTCTACTAATTGCTTTTTATCGATTTTGCCAACATGGGTTTTTGGTAATTCATCCACGAAAAAGATTTGTTTTGGCACTTTGTATGCACCGAGGTGTTCTCTACATAAGGCGAAGATCTCTTCTGTCAAATTTGTTGTTGAATTATTACTTACAATAAAAGCTGAGACAATTTCACCCCATTTTGAATCTGATAAGCCTACTACTGCCACTTCTTTTACTTGGGGGTGCGTAATAATGCATTGCTCGACTTCCTGAGGATACACATTTTCTCCACCAGTAATAATCATATCTTTTTTACGTCCGACAATATAAATATCGCCATCTTCATCCATCTTTGCTAAATCGCCTGTTTTTAGCCAGCCATTTTCAATGCAATTTTTTGTTTCATTTTCGTTGTTCCAATATTTTGTAAACATGTGTTTCCCTTGAATATATAACTCGCCTACTTCATTAACCGTACAGATTTCGCCTTCACTGTTTTTTATCTGAACTGCATTAAACATCATACTTTTGCCAACAGACCCTTTTTTCTTTGCTGCCAATTCTGGATGGATATAAAAGTTATTTGGACCCGCTTCGGTTAGGCCATAGCCTTCTTTAAATTGGAGGCCCTTCCTTGTAAAATGATCGTAAATTGTCTTAGGACAAGGCGCACCACCAGATAAGAATACTTTTACAGTCGGAAAATTCGCTTGTTTGAAATATTCTGTTTCAATCATTCCTTGATACATCGTAGGAACAAAGAGAGAAATGGTTGTCTTATAATGATTAACGGCGCGAATGGCATCTTCAGGATGAAACTTATTACCGATCACCACTGTTCCACCAACCATTAAAATTGGCATAGCAAGGGCGTTGATTCCACCTGTATGGAAAAGCGGCATATAATTTAATGTACAATCAGATGGCTCAAGCCCCCAACTAACGATTGTGTTCAACGCATTGCAGTTCACAGCATCAAAGGATAATACCACGCCTTTAGGTTTCCCCGTAGTTCCACCTGTATAAATCATGAGCCAGGGATCTGTACTTTCAATATTCATTGATTGGTAATCTGCTTTTTCTTCATCACTACAAGACAAATTCGATGTATGCTGAAAAATACGGTTTCCCAATTGCTCGAACTTATGGTCTGTTAAAAGTAATGTTGGCGTACAATCTTCTACGATTTGTATTAATTCTTTTTCACTAAGCCGCCAATTTAAAGGAACAAAAATGTAGCCGCCTAACCCGCATGCAAATAGAATTGGAAAGAAATCGATGCTATTCTCCGCTAAAAATGCAACACGATTCCCTTTTGAAAGTCCCTTTTTTTGCAAAATATTTAGCCATTTTAACGTTTCATTGGATAATTGTTCATAAGTCCATTCTCTACTTGTCTGTATATCGATTAATGCAATTTTGAAAGGTGTTAAACTAGCTCTCTTTAAGATCCAAGACTCGCCATTAAGCAGCATTTCGAACACCCTCCCATCATCACATCATAATTCCGCCATCAACATGTAATACATGACCTGTAATATAACTTGATTCATCCGAAGCTAAAAATAAATAGGCATTGGCAATATCTTTTGGTACTCCTAAACGTTGTAATGCAACAATTGATTCCATATGACTTAAAACTTTTTCTGGCATCTTTTCAACCATATTAGTTCTTGTAAAGCCTGGTGCTACAGCATTGACATTGATACCTTTTCGACCAAGTTCCTTTGCCCAGGTTTTTGTCATTCCTACAACAGCTGCTTTAGTCGCTGCATAGTTCGTTTGACCAACGTTACCATATACTCCACTAACAGAAGAGGTGTTAATAATCTTGCCATAGCCTTTTTCAATCATATAAGGAACTACAGCTTGGGTACAGTTGAATACGCCTTTTAAATTTACATCTAACACTCGATCAAAATCTTCCTCTGTCATTTTAACGAGCATCGCATCTCGTGTAATTCCTGCATTATTTATTAAAATATCGATTTTTGAATATTTTAATAGAACTCCATCAACCATCGCTCTTACACTTTTTTTATCTGCCACATTTACTTGTAAAAATGTCACATCAAAGCCTTGTTCTAGAAATTGGGATTCTAATTCTTTGCCACTTTCAACGTCATAATCGGCAATGACTACTTTTGCCCCGTGATTTAGAAAAACTTCTGCTGCCGCTCTACCAATTCCATTTGCTGCTCCAGTAATAACTGCTACTTTATCTTTTAAACGCAAATTACCCACCCTCAATCCTTCAAAAATTGTTCAATCGCATTTGTCAGTTGTTCTAAATCATCTACTAATGGAGAATGGCCACAGTTTGTGAGCTTTACCACTTTTGCCTTCTCACCGAAGTCTTCTATCAATTCATCTGTCATATAACTTGGCACAACATAATCTCGTTCTCCGTATACAATGAGAACAGGAATTTGAATATTGTCAATCTCGCCAGTACCTTTTGCCGCTTCATTGGCGTAATGACTAATGTTGAACGTGTTTAATACATGGTACACATCGGCTAAATTTCGTTGCGTCAGCATATCGTCTACATACTCATCATATTTTTGTTCATCTGGTTGGTTATGCGTATAAATTACCGCATTCCAAACTGCCTTTAAGCCATCACGATTTTTTGTATCGTATAACCCTTGCATTGGTATTGTTTTACCATGATCGTTTTCAATTTCTGTGATTGTCTTTAGCCTTGTTGTACTTTGTGAGCCGTCTTCATTTGTTTTATAAAATGGATAGCCACGCGTTGATGCTGAAGCAAGAAGCATCAACTTATGACATAACCCTGGATAGTCTACACAAAATTGCATCGCTACTGCCCCACCCGTGGACCAGCCTAGTAAACTAAAATCTTTCAATTCTAGAGAATCCACAAAACTTTTTAAATCATCACTAAAATCTCGCATATGCGTGATTCTATTTTTATAAGTTGATTCTCCAAAGCCGCGCAAATCGGGTGCAATAATCGTATAACGAGGATCCAAATTTTCCATTAGCAAATCCCAATGTTTTGAAGAAGTCATGTTGCCATGAACAAATATACAAAGCTCTTCTCCCCCGATTCTTTCACGGTAGGACATGATTTCTCCATTTGGCAAATGGACAGTTTTTAATTCACCCATGCATCTGTCTCCTTTCGTTTCCCCCATTGGATGGTCGTTGCTCCCCATGCATATCCAATGCCGGCACTTACTAAAGTGACAATATCTCCTTCTTTAAGTTTGCCTTCCTCTAATGCAAGTTTAAGAGATAAGATTTGATCGATTTGACCAATATGGCCGTATTTCGATAAATAAATGGAATTTTCCTCTTGTAGCTCAAATACTTTTAACACATAATCATGAGCTGATTTTTTCATATGAAGCATCGCTAAATAAGACAGGTCCTGCTCCTTAAAGCCGCTTTTCATTAACGAATTTCGAATGACTTTAATAAAGTTATCAAGAGATTTTTGTTCTAAACGTGTTTTCATGCCTTCAGGATCTGTTACATCAAAATAATATAATCCTTGCTCAAGTAATTGGGGTGTTAACGGTTGTTTTGTTCCTCCAACAGGGACAAGTACATCCTCAGAAAACGAGCCGTCTGTTATTAAATCTGACTCATAGACAATGTTTTCCGTCGCCCCTTTTTGGAGAACAAGTGCCCCTCCACCAGCACCTAAATTAAACATAAATCGTGTTCTTGGATTAGTAAAATCAATTAAATCATGATTTCGGTAGCCCCCTGCAAGAAGGACCGTGTTAATATTTTCATCCGAGTTCATTAAACTTTTTGCTAATTTTATCGCTAAGATAGCCGTACCACATCGCAACTGAATATCAAAAGCCCAAGCATTGGTAGCGCCGATTTCTTCTTGGATTTTGATCCCCGCAGTCCATAGAGGGTATTCTTTATGTTCCTCTCCAAAATAAATAACGACGTCAATTGCTTTTGGATTAATATTGGCGTTTTGAACAGCTTCTTTTGCGGCTGATATTGCCATCCCTACTGTATGTTCATCGTCACCTGCAATCGTTTTTTCTTCGATGCCCATCTTCGTTTTCACAATATGAACTGGAATATTTGCGAGTTTAGCAATTTCCTCATTCGTCATGCGATTTTTTGGTAAATAGACTCCTAATCCGATGATTCCTACACTCATTTCAATCGCTCCTTAGGTTCAGGTAGAGGAACTTGATCTTGTTGTTTCCATTTTGAAACTTTTGCTAAGATGGAACCTACAATGCCTTTTGGGAAAAACACTACTGCCAAAATGTAAATGATTCCGAAGAAGATAATCCAACGTTCAAAAATTGGATAATTTCTTGCCAATCCCGATAAATAGTGCTGTGCGAATTCAATTACAACAGAACCTACTAACGGTCCAACTAATGTTCCAACCCCACCGATAATGGTCATCAGTAGTGCATCTAGTGTAATATCCATCGTCATCATACTTGTGTTCACAAAGCGTAATGAAATGGCATATAGGGAACCTGCTAAACTTGCAATCACACCTGCGACAATTGAAGAGATAACTTTATAGTGTAATGTTTTAAAACCTAAAGACCTTGTTCGTTGTTCATTTTCTCGAACGGCAATAAGCACCCGTCCTAATGGTGAATTAACAAATCTACGTAATAGAAGGAAAACAATGACAAGGCAAGCTAGCACGCAAAAATAAAAGACTATGCGATCTTTAAACACATCTGGTGCTCTGAAGGTAAACCCGTCATTTCCTTTCGTTACGCTACGCCACTTTTCTGCAACAACTAGAAGTAACCCAGAGATGGCTAATGTTAACATCGCAAAGAAATGACTTTTTAGACGTAATGTTAACAAACCAACGAAGAAACTTAATATTCCAGCTAAAATCATTCCGACAACGATAGACCCGATAAATACAGGAATCGTCGGCTGAATTTCCTTTAACATAATGGCTGTTGTATACGCACCCATCCCAAAGAACATGGCATGCCCAAAGGAAACAATTCCTGTGTAACCTAGTAAAATGTCATAACTCATCGCTAATATGCCAAAAATAAAGATTTGAGTTAGTAAGATTGTCAATGTTCTTGAATCTGCGACAAAAGGGAAAGCAACTAATATAACTAGAAGTAAGACAAAAATAATATTTTGTTTCGATAATAACGCTGGTTGATTCATGTACTTTCCCTCCTAATCATTGAAAATAACCCTTGTGGACGGAATATTAGTACAATTGCCATGAGGATCATGTTTACTGCTAGCGATAAAAATGGAACATAGTAAGCCATGAAACTACCAGCTAACCCTACTAAAATTGCAGCAAGTAAAGATCCTGAAAAACTACCCATTCCACCAATCACAACAACGATAAATCCTAAAATGGCAAATTCCATCCCCATCTCTGCATAAATAGAACCTGAATATGGAGCCATTAACATCCCACCTAGAGCAGCAAGGGAAGCACCTGTCATAAAGACAAATAAAAATACTCGTTTAATGTTGATGCCTAACGCTTGCACCATCTCTTTATTCATTACTCCAGCTCGTACGATTAATCCAATTTTCGTGCGAGTTAAAATATAGTGGAAAATACCGAAAATAATAAATCCAACGATGATGATAAATACTCTATACTTAATGACAATTACTTCGCCAATTTCCCAACTGCCTGCTAAATAAGTTGGTACACTAACAGGAATGGCATTTGGTCCAAAAGCTACTTTGATCATTTCTTGTAAAACAAGCATAAATCCAAGTGTAATTAAAATCTGTTGAACGTGATTGCCATACACTGGTGTAATAATCAACTTCTCCATAATGAACCCAAAGAGTATACCAGTTAAAATGGCAACGACAATTCCGATGAGAAAACTCTCTGTATAGGCATACGTAAATACACCCGTATAAGCTCCCCAAACAAATAGCCCACCATGTGCGAAATTCAACACATCCATCAAACCGAATATTAACGTTAAACCGGCCGCAAGAAGAAAAATTAACATTCCGGTTGCTAAGCCATTAATAACGAGACTAATTAATAGATCCATCACATTCCCCCCTAGCCGATACCCAAATATTTTTGTTTCAATTCTTCATTTTGTATAAGGTCGCTCATTGCCCCTCGATGAACCGTTCTTCCATCATCAATGAGCGTGTACGTATCTCCAATATTGCTTGCCATTAAAAAGTTTTGCTCAACAAGGACAATGGTTGATTGTTTTTTCATTTCTACAATGGCTTCCATTACTTTCTCAATCACAATTGGCGCTAGTCCTTTTGAAGGCTCGTCAATCAACAGTAATTTACTATCATTCACAAATGCCCTTGCCATTGCGAGCATTTGTTTTTGTCCACCTGATAAATTTCCCCCAGCTTTCTTCCAAAACTTTTTTAAATCTGGGAATAGCTCTAATATATACTCTAGTTTTTCCATCACTTCAGGCGTTTCCTTCCGAATGGCAACTTTTAAATTTTCCTCTACTGTTAATTGGCCAAAAATGCCTTGATCTTCTGGTACATACCCAATCCCTAAATTTGCAATGTCATAAGTCGCTTTTTTTGTAATATCTTGATTGAAAAAATGAACAGATCCATTTGATGCAGGTGTTAAGCCCATAATTGTTTTAAGTGTTGTCGTTTTCCCAGCACCATTTCGACCAAGTAAGACAGAAACTTCTCCTTCCTTGGCCTCGAAGTCAATGCCTTGTAAAATATGATATTGACCGATATGAGTATGGATGTTATGAAGTTTCAACAAGTTCTGCATCGTAAAGTCCCCCTAAATATGCATTTTGAACAGTTGCATTATTCATAATGTCAGTTGGCGTCCCATCAGCAAGGAGCTTGCCGTTAAATAACACCATGATTGAATCCGATAAATCTAAAATCATATCCATCTTGTGTTCGATTAATAAAATTGTTTTATTTCCTTGTTCTTTAATGGATTTAATTACTTCTAAAATTGCGGGCACTTCTTCTAGACTCATTCCGGCAGTTGGCTCATCTAGTAATAGCACTTCCGTATCCAATGCGAGTAACATGGCAATTTCAAGTTTTCGCTTTTCACCATGAGATAGTTGGCTTGCAATGGCATGGATTTTGTTCGATAACAGAACTTGCTCTAATAACTCAACGGCTTTTTCCGTAATCTTTTTATAATGTAAATAGTGTTTTAAAAAGTGAAAGCGAACCTTCTCCTTTGATTGAACGGCAAGGCGAACATTTTCTAATACGGTTAAGTTCGGAAACACATTGGTAATTTGAAAAGACCTACCTAGTCCAATGCGAGTTCGTTCGATGGAAGATAATTTTGAAATCGATGCCCCTTTGTAAAAAACATCCCCTTCCGTTGCCTTCAGTTCACCACTTAATAAATTAAAGAAAGTTGTTTTACCTGCACCATTTGGCCCAATGATTGATTTGAAATGTTTTTCAGGCATTTCAAAATTCACTTTATCAACTGCTTTATGACCACCAAATTGAATGGATAAATGCTCAGTTCGAATAATTGGTTCCATTTGTGACTCCTCCCCTTTCAAATCTGCCCCTCTTAAAATCTTCTACATTGAAAAGATTTTAAGAGAAACAGACCAACTAATTGATCTGTTCTCTTATCTATTAATTTAAGATAGGTGGTTCTGTTTCTTCTGGTTTTAATTCACGAATTAATACAGGCACTGGGTAATCAACACCATCTACCTTTTCTAAACGGATTGAATACATTGTTTGTAATGCTTGGTGATCTTCTTTACGGAAAGTCATTGTTCCTTTTGGTGTTTCAAATGACATACCTTCCATTAACGGAATTAACGTATTGCCATCCGCATCTCCACCTGATTTCTCTAAAGCTTCAACAATGGCAACAGCCGCTGAGAAACCACCAGGCGTGAATAAGTCCGGAACTTCACCGTTATGACGTTTTTTATGTTCTTCTACTAACCAATCATTCACTGGATTTTGTGGTAGAGTGTGATAGTATACTGAGAAACCTTCCATCCCTACTAAAGGACCCATCATTTGTAACGCCACAATGTCAGGTGCACCTGTTGAAATTTTAATGCCGTTTTCTTGTAACTTCATGTCAGCAATTTGATTCCAAGGTGAGTTTGCTCCAGCCCAAACAACAAATAAATAATCAGGTTTTGCTTCAACAATTTTTTGTAAGTTAGATGTGAAGTCTGTTGCAGCTGGATCTGCATATTCTTCCACCACGATTTCAGCGCCTAATTTTTCAGCAGCTGTTTTAAATGCGGCAACACCATCCCAACCGAATGAATAGTCTGGTGCGAATGTTGCGATTTTCACGCCATCCCCTGCAATTGCTGCAGCTGCTGCATATGCATCTTGAGAAGAGTTACGTGCTGTACGGAAAATATAAGGGTTAAACTCTGAACCAGTAATACTATCTGCTACTGCTGGTTCAACAATCATAATTTTTTCGTATTCTTCCGCAAGAGGTAATACTGCTAAAGTGTCCCCAGAGCTTGAAGAACCTACTAAGAAATCAACTGCATCATCTTCTAGTAATTTTGTTGCTTTTTGAACTGCCACTTCAGGTTTTGTTTCAGTATCTTCCCAAATCACTTCAATTTTCTTACCTGCAACTTCCATCGTGCCGTCTGTTGCGTATTCTAACCCAAGTTCAAATCCTTTTTGCGTTTGCTTTCCATAAGACTCGAGAGCACCAGTTAACGAAGCCAACACACCAACTTTGATTGTGCCACCTTCAGTTTTTGTATCAGTGTCTGCTGCCTCTCCCCCTGTTGTAACCGTTTCATCCGATTCCTTCGTTGCCGACTGCTCTTCACTACTACATGCTGCCAAAACAAGTGCAACCAATCCCATGATGAAAAATAACGACCAAAGCTTTTTCATTCGATTACCCCCTTTACTTTTATAAAGCGCTTACATTGCTTTGAATATAAGATACTAAAAGCGAGTTACAAATTGGTTACACAAAAAAAGATATCCGCCGGGCTAGGATATCTTTTTTTGCTGCGCCGAAAGCGAAAGCGACAGGCGCACACTTCCGCCGGGCTAGGATATCTTTTTTTGCTGCGCCGAAAGCTTCAGCGACAGGCGCACACTTCCGCCGGGCTAGGATATCTTTTTTTGCTGCACCGAAAGCTTTAGCGACAGGTGCACACTTCCGCCGGGCTAGGATATCTTTTTTTGCTGCGCCGAAAGCTTTAGCGACAGGCGCACACTTCCCCCGGGCTAGGATATCTTTTTTTGCTGCACCGAAAGCTTTAGCGACAGGTGCACACTTCCGCCATACTAGGATTCCTATTTTTACTGAACTGAAAGCTTTTATGACAGGTGGAAAATCCCCCGGGCTAGGATATCTTTTTTTGCTGCGCCGAAAGCTTTAGCGACAGGCGCACACTTCCCCCGGGCTAGGATATCTTTTTTTGCTGCACCGAAAGCTTTAGCGACAGGTGCACACTTCCGCCGGGCTAGGATATCTTTTTTTGCTGCGCCGAAAGCTTCAGCGACAGGCGCACACTTCCGCCGGGCTAGGATATCTTTTTTTGCTGCACCGAAAGCTTCAGCGACAGGTGCACACTTCCGCCATACTAGGATTTCTATTTTTACTGAACTGAAAGCTTTAATGACAGGTGGAAAATCCCCCGGGCTAGGATATCTTTTTTTGCTGCAACGAAAGCTTCAGCAACAAACATAAAAAAACGCCAATGGATACAGAACCATATCCAGATTCTGTCTACATCAGCGCGAAATCATTTCAAACACTTGGATAGTTGTATCCATTGGTTCAATATTTAATTCTTCCTCTAACACCTCTACACATTTTTCATACCAGCGAACCGCTTGTGGACGATTATTTTGATGGAAGTAAGCTAACATTAACAATCGATAACCTTCTTCCCACGTGCTATCATGTTGAATTAATTTCTCTGCCCAATCAATTGCAGATTGGTAATCTTCTAAATCTGTGTAAATTTGGGCAATCTTTTCAATGACTAAAATGATTAGTTTATCAATTTCAGCTCTTTTGCCCTCTAACCATTGGAAAGAAGTTAAATCTTCTAATATTTGTCCTTTATACACGGAATATGCCTTTAAAAGCCACTCCAATGAAAAACTTGTGTTCCTTTCATTTAATCCTAATTTCGTAAACTTCTCGAAAAATTCGATATCCGATAAAAAAGCATCAACGGGATGGAGTTTATACATTGATTGTTTTCGTAATATATATGGGCTTTCATCGCGTGCTAAACGATCTGGCTGTAACACTTTTAAACACGCATTGTAAGCCACTTTAAAGTCCCGGTTCATCGATTGCTCATCACTGTTCGGCCACAGGGCATTCATGATTTCTTCCTTTGCCACGAAACGATTTCTATTAAAATACAAATATAAAAATAATTCCTTTGCTTTTTCTCGTTTCCATTCTTTGTCGACTATTTCAAACCCATCTCGAAACATCGTAAATGGTCCTAATAGATATAAGGTAAACGAATGTTTTGGAATTAATTTATCTTGATTTAACTGAAGAAACTGAGCAATTTGTTGAATGTTTCGATTATCTGGCTCCATTTCTAAAGCCTGATTTACTACCTCCCAAAATTTTAAGAAACTTTCTGGTCCAAATAAAGTTCGTTTATTTAAAAAGAAATAAAAATCATGTTCATTGCATAATGCAGCAAAGGCTTCAAATTCTTTCACAAATTCTGGCATATCTTCATTTTTGTATGCTATATATGAAAGCCAAAAATTCGTCACCATGATGCCGTAATTATCTGGACTTAGCGAAAATAACTCTTTTGCCTTTAGAGCACATTTTTTTGCTTCTAATAAATTATTGTTCTCTATATGAATGATAGTAGATGCTGTTAATAATAATGCCGTCACCCATTGATCTTGTGCCCTTTCCGTTTCATATAACCCTAATTTCACATAAGTCAATGCCTCATGAAGAACACCTTGTCTTGCCTTAACAATTGCTAAACCTAAATAAGATTCTGCTTTTGCTCTTGATACATGAATCTCGTCCATTAATTCAATCGCTTTTAAATAACACGTTTCTGCTTCTTCTAAATGTAAGGCATTTAATAATCGAGTTGCATGTCCTTTTCGTAAGTAAGCAACTGCTAATGCAAACTGGGAATGGTCTTGGTAACTATTATTAATGGTACTTAATGTACAGCGCAATGCTTCTTCATTTTCACCTAGAAACGTTAAAATTAATGCATGTAACACATCCGATTCACGGTGAGCATCTAATGAGTAGTCATGCTCATTTTCCCTTAGATGTATGCGCTTCCTTGCTTGAACAAGTTTGCCTTGTCGCAGCAACATTCGGACATCTAAATTTCCTCGGGCTAAAATATGTTGGGGTAGTCCTTTTGAAAGTACCCATTGTTCCGCTTCTCCAGCTCTACCTAAATTCACTAGATTTTCAGCATATTGACGTTGTAGAGATTGAAGTTCTTCCGTATCAATTTCAACCGAGTCAACCAAATTTAACGCATTCATTAAATATGTTTGTGCTAAAGCAGGCTGTATCGTATCTAAATAAATATGAGCTATCCCTGCATTCGCCTTTAAAATATAGAAAAGATCTTGTTGCTTTGTTGCAAAGTATAAACATTTTTCATAGGCCTTTTTAGCTTTTTCGTATTGTGCACGATATCGTTGGCACTCGCCTTCAAAAAAATATAACGGATAAAAGTGTGTTCTACTGTCTTCTCCTAGTTCTTTAACTCTTTCAAGGAAATAATCAAACTGACCTGCACGGATAAACGTCGGTGCAAATGTCACTAATGTCGTCGCAATCAGCTCTTCGTCATTTGAATTAAATGCATGATATAACGCATTAACAGGATCTTTCTGTTCTAAAAAGTAACTTGTAGCTTGTTTATGGAGTTCGGTCCACTGTTTGTAGTCCCTTTCCTGCATTTTCGACTCAAGGAACTGTTTAAAAAGCGCATGAAAACGAAATTCCTGAAACCCAATTAAAGGCTGAATAAAGGCATGATGTTTTACGAGCTCCTTTAGTTGATTTGCCATCTCATTATTATAAAAAGTTTCGATAAGTTGAAGAGAAAACGTTTGGAAAATGCTGTATTTTAGTAATGCCTCTTGTTGTACATCATTTAAATTTTCAAATACCTCTTCCGACAAGTATGAAAAGAAATCTTGTAAAGAAAACTTAGCAATCTCCTGAATTGGCAAAGTGCTCTCCGTTGATTGCATAGCTAATAGTAAAATAACAATCGGCCAGCCCTCAGATAAAGTAAGAATATTTTTCACTTCTTCTTTTGAAAGTTGTCGATCAAAGAAATCCTCAAATAAAATTTCCACTTCCTCAGCAGAAAAAACAAAATCTTCTTCTTTACACTCTACTAAGTTCGCATTCATACGTAATGGCAAAATACACTTCCAATTTGGATAGATTCTCGATGCCACGATAAAATGAATATGAGGTGGTAAATGTTCAACAATTTTATCCATTATATAATTTATTTGAAACACATGATTGACGAGATGAAAATCATCAATAATAACATATAAAGGTTCCGTCATCTTACAAAATTCATTAATAAATGTACGATAAAGTTTGTTCAAGTCTTCTATTTTCGGAAAACTAGAAAAATGATCCCACTCCTCCACATCACTACCAAAGGAAGGATATACACGCTGAATGCTATAAAATAAATGCCTTAAAAAAGGTAAAATGTCATCATCATCTTCAGTTACCTGATACCAAGAGAAGCGCTGTTTCTGCGTAATCATTAGCTGGGCAAGGGCGGATGTTTTCCCAAAACCTGCTCCACTATGGACAACAGTTAATTTTACATGTCCACTTTTTGATAGTTTTTTAAGTAAACGACTTCTGTGCAAATAATGAATTGATGGATCTGGTGGAATAAGTTTTGAAAGCAATACATGATTCAAAACGAAAACCTCCTTTCATTATTCATAATTTTCTAACCACTTTTCTCTACTTTATCATATTTACATGTATTATTTTGTCAAAAAAGGGCTGACAATTAAGATTTTTTTCTCTTAAAAGTCAGCCCTCATTATTTACATTGGATTTACTGGTAAAATATCAACAAACTCATCTTTCACTTTTTGATCTTCTTCATTCAACAGAATATGAATATCTCCATAATCATTAGAAGTTCGAATTAAGCGACCCATTCCTTGTTGGAGACGTAGCTGCATAAATGGTAATTCCACTTCCTCAAAAGGATTTTCAGAAAACGACCTTTTTGCATCAAATAGTGGGTCGTGCGGTGGGAACGGTAAATCAAAAATAATAACACGTGTTAGTGCTTCTTCTGGTAAATCTAATCCTTCCCATAAATGATAAGAACATAATGTTTTAACAGTTCCTTCTTGGAAATCACGGACAATGGCAGAAAGTTCTCGATCCCCTTCAAAAGCAACCGTAAGTCGTGCCATCATCGATAATTTTGATTTAAACTGCAGCATCGCTTGTTTTGATTTAAATAAAATTAACGTTTGTTTGTCTTCTTTTAACAATTGCTCCACTTTTGCGACTTTTTCATCCTGTGCTAATTCGTGTAAATAGATTTTCATAACATCCTCATAGTCGAATGGAGATGGTACACTAAAGGATTGGTATTTTTTTATTCCTAAACTGTAGGCAATATATGAAAAATCCTTTTTAACAGACAAAGTTGCCGATGAAAAGACAATTGGCGTTTTTTTCGAGAACAACTTCTCTTGAAGAACCTCTGTAATTAGTCGTGGCATAATGACTAATGTTTCTTCTCCATCTGTATCTTCCAACCAATCAACCGCATCGCCTTGTGCAACAAAAATTTTGATTGCCGCTTGATATTGCTCTAAAAATTCCTCTGCCATATTTAATTCGTATTCTGGAATCATATATAATTCCGATTCAAACACAAATTCCTCTAGCAATTGTTCTACATCTAGAATTAATTGTTTCCCAAGGCCAATTAATCGAGCAGATTTTTTTATCGTTTTGCGATCTTCCTCTGAAGGAACAACATCGTCACGAAGTTGGTCAAAAAATAACTCATGATCGTCTTGTAATTTTTCCATTGTGTACAATGTTTTTTCCCTTACACCATCAACCATTAAACGTTCAAGTAAATTAACAATCGTGTTGCTTTGAACTTTTACTGTCATTGCTTTTTGAGCAGCATACTCAAGTAAATGCCCTTCGTCTAAAACAATCATCGACACTTCTGGTAAAAGTGGTAATTGTCCTTCACGTTCACGGGATTCTTTCGTTGCCAAATGCTCCATTAAAAAATCTTGAGAGCAAATAATTAAATCCGTAGACTTTCGGTAATGAGCACGATGTAAAGATTGACCACAACGGTTGCGCATATCACAAACAGAACATTGCATGATAGCATTGAAATTCACCTTTTGCCAATCTTCATCGCTAACTGTTGGATAATCACTTCTTGCGCCAAATGGTTCAATAGACAGCATAGAACCTTGTGCATAAACACCATCTGGAATCGACATCGCAATATCATCAATCCATTCATCTGTTACGACTTTCTCTGTTTCTTCAAAACGTTTTAAACATAAATATTGATCACGAGATTTTGCTAAACGAACATCGATTGTTAAACCTAAATGTTCGGTTAATTTATAAATATCGCCGCCTTCTTTGACAAGTTGGTCGATTAATGTTTCGTCCGCGCATGCGATTAAGGCCGGTCTTCCTGTATAACGGGCATATGAAATTGCAGGTAATAGATATGCAATCGTTTTACCCGTACCAACACCTGCCTCAGCAAATAGAACATTTTTTTCTTTTAAAGCCTGTTCAATTTGGTAGGCCATGAAAATTTGTTCATCACGACATTCAAACCCTTTTTCTGGTAACTCATCATAAAGGACGTCACCCATCCAATCTCCTAATGAGTCAAAAAAACTTTTCTCTCTAGATAATTCAAACGGTAAAGACTGTCTCATTATTCTATTCTCCTTCATCTATATGTCTAGTAACAAGCTGGCCTACAGTTTTGTAAGTGACTATAACTTGAACTAGACACCTCTCAAACTAACTCCTTTATAAAAAGACATTGAAACGGAAGGAGACCGTTCTCCTTCCGTTAAAATATACTATTCAGCTCATGCTAGTCACGTTTTGATTTTTGACCCCAATATTGGTAAAGGTCCGTACGAATAAACCCGTTAAATAGTTTACGTTTTTTTGTTGCTTTTTTTCCATATAGTTGCTCAAAGTTCTCCATCGAAGAAAGCATATAAACAGACCAAGTTGGATAATTTTTCATAACATTTCCTAAGTCTTTAATCACTTTTTCAATTTCCTCTTTTTCCCCAATACGTTCTCCATATGGTGGGTTCGAAATTATTACACCATCTGTTAATCTCGTTGTAAAGTCAGTTGCTTGCATTTGTTTAAACGTAATTAAATCTGCAAATCCTGCTTCAAGTGCATTGTCTTGAGCAACTTGGACCATACGATGATCAATATCTGAACCAATAATTTCAAGGGGCTGATCATATTTTGCAAGGTCATCTGCTTCATTTCGAGCATCGTCCCAAATTTTTGCTTTCATCCAAGGCCAATCTTCTGAAATAAATTCTCGATTGTAGCCAGGTGCAATGTTTTGACCAATCATGGCAGCTTCTAACGGAATGGTACCGGAACCACAAAACAGGTCGACAAATGGTCTAGTTGGGCTCCATTTTGATATTTTCACTAATGCCGCAGCAAGAGTTTCCTTTAAAGGCGCTTCCCCTTGTGTTTGTCTATAGCCACGCTTATGTAAACCAACACCAGAAGTATCGATGGTTAATGTTGCTACATCTTTTAAAATAGACACTTCTATTTTATAACTTGAACCAGATTCGTCTAAGAATCCAAGACGTTTGTAATGAAACTTCATTCTTTCAACAATTGCTTTCTTTACAATTGCCTGACAATCAGGAACACTAAATAATTTAGATTTAACAGATTTACCAGATACAGGGAAGTTTGCATCAACTGGTAAATATTGTTCCCAATTAATTGCTTTTGTATTCTCGAATAATTGATCAAAAGTTTCTACTGGAAATTCTGCAACAACAATTTTGACACGATCTGCTACTCGTAACCAAAGATTACACCTTGCAATTGCTGTTTCATCACCTTCAAAATAGACTTTGCCATTTTCTACTCTCGTCTCATATCCTAAATCTTGTACTTCTTGCGCTACAATCGACTCAAGTCCCATTGCAGCTGTTGCTACTAATTGATATTTTGCCATTATTCAATTTCTCCTTGATGTTCATATTCCCAAAGTTGTAAAAATTCAATTAACTCATCCATTGGGATTGGTTTACTGAAATAATACCCTTGAATATAATCACAACCCATTTCACGCAAAATATTAATTTGCTGAATACTTTCAACACCTTCTGCGATCACTTTCATGTTTAGTCGATGTGCCATTTGGATAATTGCATCTACTACCGCCTGTTTATCATCCAAGTTAACAATATGATGGATAAAACTACGGTCAATCTTTAAATAATCCAATGGAAAACGCACTAAGTAACTTAAGGAAGAATAACCTGTCCCAAAATCATCAATAGATAATTTAAAGCCGAGTTGTTTCAAGCGCACTAGCTTACGGATTGTATCTTCCTCGCTATTCATTACTGTACGTTCAGTAACTTCTATTTCAAAATTTTGGGCGGATGTATTGTATTTTTCTAACGTCTTCTGTATGGATTCTAAGAAATTTTGTTGTTGGAAGTGTATGCTAGAAATATTAATGGAAATGGATAATTTTGAATATCCCGCCATTCGCAAAACCGCTAACTCTTCACAAGCCTTCTCCAAAATGATTTCACTGATTGGAATAATTAATCCTGTTTCCTCAGCGTAAGGAATAAATTCTGCTGGCGAAACAAATCCCAGCTTGTCATTTTTCCATCGCACAAGCGCTTCTAACCCAATAATTTTGTTCTTTTTAATATTTACTTTTGGCTGATAATACAATTCAAAGTCACGATGTTCAATTGCTTTTCGAATTTCAGTATCGAGCGTAATTAATCGTTCGTTATCCGTGTTTAGTTCTTCAAAATAAAATGAGAAACCATTTCGTCCATTTTGTTTTGAAAAATACATCGCTTTATCTGCACGATTCACTAAATCGTCCGTTGTAACACCATCATGCGGATAAATACTTATTCCTATACTTGTTGATACAAATAATTCTTGGTTATTAATTAAAACTGGTCTTTCAATTTCACGAATCACTTCTTCAGCAAACTTCGCCGCTTCTCTAGGATGATGAATGTTAGTAAGAGTTATAACAAATTCATCACCACCGTAACGAGCAACAATGTCTTTGTTATTTAATAATCGTTTTATTCGTTTTGCAACTTCGACTAAAAGTAAGTCGCCAATTGAATGTCCTAGTGTATCATTTACTTGTTTAAAACGGTCTAAGTCTAAGAAAAAAACTGCATGTTGAACAGAGTTTAGAGACGTCGATGAAGATTCTAAGAGGGTATTCATTTTCTCAAGAAAGGCGAAACGGTTATTTACATCTGTTAGTGAATCAGTTAGAGCACGTTTTTCCAACTCATTTTCAACAGTTTTTCGTTCGGATAAGTCCGTGAATATCCCACAATAATTCGTTACATTCCCTTTTTCGTCCTTAATTTTAATAATTGTTAACCACTCCGGATAAATTTCACCCGTTTTTCGGCGATTCCATATTTCACCTTGCCAGACACCATGTTCAGACAAATTCTTCCACATTTCAATATAGAAAGCGCGATCATGGACACCAGATTGTAGGATAGTTGGATTTTTTCCGACAACTTCGTCAAATTTATATCCTGTAACAATTTCAAAGGCTGGATTCACAATAATGATGTTTCTATCAGCATCAGTGACCATAATTCCTTCATAGATATTCTCGAAGATCTTCATGAAGATTTGATAAGGATAAGCAAATTTTCCGTTTTCACTTATTTTATTCAACATACTTAAAGCGTCCCTCATATTGATTCTCCCTATTCTCTCTAAAAGAAAGGCTCTCCAAAGAAATGGAGAGCCTATCGTATTGAGCATATGCCCTTATGTATCACATACCATCTCTTTTTTAAGAGAAGTATGTTTTAATCGGACATTCTTTAGTCCTGTTTAATTTTTATTGATGAGGTTTATTATGTTATTTAAATCATAGTGATTCGTAAGCCATGTTTTGTTCCCGAGTACTCAAGCGGCCTAAGCCTCGTACGAACCGGGTAGTAATCATCTATCTACGCTAGTAATAGCGTCCCTCCATCCGTTCAATTCCTTCAGGAGAGTGCCCCTACCATAATTTGGGTTTCTCACTCGTGGGGTTTACCTCGTTCCACCTTCAACGTTTCCATTGAAGCTCCGTCACTGTGGCACTTTCAGGAAGTGTTAACCATATCAAAAGACTTAGGTTGTCCTTCCGCCGTCAAGCGATTGCTTGCCTTACCTTATTTTTTCAGTAAGCACGAACACTACGGTCATCTCAGATCCGTGTGAGCATGGACTTTCCTCTACAACTTCAAAGAGCTGCAGCGATTACCTGAATGACTATGACAAAATACATTATAAATGAAAATGAAGATAAAAACAACACCAAAATGATGTTTATTCAAATAGTTTGCTGCCAAACACTTCTTTTTCTAAATTGGACAATCGTTTTAATATATCAAAATTAGTATTGCTCGTCGCTGGTTGTACTTGTGTTCTTCTGCTCGCTGTATTTTCTAATTCATCTTTTAAACGTTTATTTTCAGCACGCAATTCTTCCACTACTTTTTCGAATGCGTCATAATCTTCCATAATTTGATCTAAAAATTGATCTACTTGGTCAACATTGTAACCTTTCATCGACTTTTTAAATTCTTTTTCTAAGATGATCTTTGAACTTAGTTTAATATCCATTCACATCGCCCTTCCATGCAATACGTACATATTTCCAATTATATCATATGACAACTATAAAAAGGATTGTAAGAAACTATTAAATAAGGTGAATAATTATTTTTAAAACAAGTTGAAAAATGTCAAATTATGCGCTTACCCGGGAAATTATTTCCCCCACAATTTATTTTCCAATCTGTTCAAACGTTTTGTCCATTCATCTAATTTTCTAGTTCGCTGCTCTATTTTTAAAAATGGTTGATGATTAATTAATTCAATTCCATTAAGCGTATTTTCTAATGCCTTCTCATAATCTTTATAATGATGTTCATAAATGATTGCTAAGTTTTCTAAAGCCTTTAACTTCTCTCGATTTTCAATGCTTCGTAATGCTTTATGAAATGATTGAGTAGCATCCTCATATTCTTTGTTGCGTTTTTGTTGTAATGCTAAATAAAAGTGAGCTAATCCCGCTTCAGATTCATTGAACGTATTTGTTACACTACGTAAAACATTTTGGCTCTGCTCATTTTGTTTTAAGTCTCCGTACCATTTCCCAATATTTGTATAAGTCGTGGCCGTTTCTATATGATTTTCAAGTAGAAGATTTGTTGAATGGATATAAAGCGTAATAAGCGATAATAAATCCCATTCATTATGCGTTAACACCTTCATCAAACTACTTGCATTTCCACTTTTTACCGCATCCGTATATATGATTGGCGCAAGAAAACCTGGAATATCGCCATTTCGTTTAAAACCAAGTTTCGCTTCTTCGACTTGTGTTAATTTCATTCTTTCCAAATTATTTTTCCATATGCGTTTTGAGCTATGTAATAAATCAATTTGTCGCATGTTTCGTAATTTTGGCAAAATATGTTGATTCAATGTCCATCTTGTTTCTAATTGAGGCCAATCAAAACTTTTTCCATTATATGTTACAATCGTTTTATTATGCTGCCATAATTTTGATTCAAACAAAAAAGCCGCTTCGTTTGAAGGATCCGCTAACACATATTGAGTTAATAGAAATTTATTTTCTGAAACTTCTAAAAAACCTAACAGAAAAATATTTGTTCCGACACCTTTTAGCCCTGTCGTTTCTGTGTCAAAAAATACAACCGTTTCGTCAGGATGAATCGAAAATGGATGTTCAATTGTTGATGTTTGCCACTTATCTATTGCTTCAAAAAACATTTTTAGTTGGTATGAACCATGTAAATAGTCAAGAGGATATTCGACTTGTCGTTTAAATAAAATACCAAAGTCATTTTCAACAACAAGTAAACCTTCCTTTTTCCACTCCTCAAGATACCAGGGTTTCTCCGGCTTCTTAAAGGCGGGTTTTTCCACACTTTTCTCTTGTTTTTTCCCAAGCATTTGCTTTAGCTGCATCATTTTATTTTCATATGACATTGATTATCACATCATTTCGCGTAATAAAATTGACAATACTTTTAAAACTTTCCCTTTACTTTCATTTAAACTGTCTTGAGCACCAATACAGGATGGACACCCCGAACTACACGGACATTGTTTAACATGCGCTATTGTTTGTTCTAGTATTGGCAGTAAAATATCATACACTCTTTCACTAAGACCAATTCCCCCAGGATAACTGTCATAAATAAAGAGAGTTGGCCGATCGTTATGTACCGCTTTTACTTGTGGTACTACGGATAAATCGTTACGGTCACATTGGATAAATAGCGGGATAAATGAACCAATTGCGTATGCAGCACCAGTTAGGGAATCGGTTAACATTTCTTCTGACCAGTTTTCCGGCATATCAAAGGACATCCACGTCGCATTTGTATGCATTTCGAGTGGCGGAATATGAATTTTACCTGAGCCGATATTTTCATGGGTTTGAAAACGGATTTTTTTAAAGATGGTTGGAATAGCTAGTAAACTAATATCGCCATAGCTTACACTAGCAGTCTCGTAATCTGCTCTTTTATCTTCATTTAAAACTTTTAATTCTACTGCTAGGTTCGCATCTGTGAAATAATCGACATCTACTTCTCTCACAAAGGCTTTCTTTTCTTCCCAATCCAATTTTTCTACTTGAAATTGAGTTCCTTGGTGTAAATAAATCGCTTCTTCATGCAATAACGTCATCGCACTATACGTATCCATTTCACCAATCACTTTTGTGCCTGCAGGAATGGTTCGGTCGATAATGACGACATTTTCTTGTGATGCAGAACGCAAACTTATTTCATGAGCTGGGAATCGTTCACTCATCCAATACCACTGCCCGCTTGTTTTAATAACGACGCCTTCTTCTTCTAAAAATTCCAATAACTGTTGAACTTCAAATTCCCCATAACTATCCGTTGTCGCAAACGGTAACTCAAAGACCGCACATTTTAAATGGTCCATCAAGATTAAAATATTTTCAGGATTAATTAATGCTTCTTCTGGTGAGCTGCCAAGAAGATAGTTAGGATTATTCACAACGTATTGGTCAAGTGCAGTGGAATTTGCTACATAGATGATTAAAGCGGAATCCTGTCTTCTCCCTGCTCGACCTGCTTGTTGCCATGCACTAGCTATATTACCAGGATACCCCGTCATGATACAAGCTTGTAATTGCCCAATATCAACGCCAAGTTCTAGTGCATTTGTACTAACTACAATTTGGATATTTCCGTTTCTTAATCCTTTTTCGATGGCTCTTCTTTCTGTCGGTAAATAGCCACCTCGATATCCACGAATGCTTTCGTCTTGAATTTTATTTTTCGTTAAACTCTTTAAATAGGTAACTAACATCTCCACGCGAACACGAGATTTTGCAAAAACGATTGATTGAATACCTGCTTCATAGAGTCTTGTTGCTAAATCACGAACCTCAAGGACACTACTCCGTCTAACGCCAAACGTAGGGTGAACAATTGGTGGGTTATAAAATAAAAAAGTCTTTTTCCCAACAGGTGCTCCTGAATTGGCAATTAGCTCGTGTTTTGTATTCGTTAGTTTTTCTGCTAATTCCTTTGGGTTTTTAATTGTGGCAGAAGTACAAATAAAAATTGGGTCACTTCCATAAAATGCACAAATTCTTTTTAATCTTCTAAGTACTTGGGCAACATGACTTCCAAATACACCTTTATATGTATGTAATTCATCAATGACGATATACTTTAAATTTTCAAAGAGAGAAACCCATTTTGTGTGGTGTGGCAAAATTCCGGAATGTAGCATATCAGGATTTGTCATGATAATATGACCAGCTTTTCGGATTTTTTGCCTTATTCCCGGTGCTGTGTCTCCATCATAGGTATAACTTAATACCTCTTCTCCCATTAACTCGATTAAATCATTCAAATCTGCTTTTTGATCCTGAGCAAGGGCTTTGGTAGGAAATAAATAAATAGCTCGACTTGAAGGATCTTCTAGTATTTTTTGTAGGACAGGTAAATGATAACAAAGTGATTTTCCAGAGGCAGTGGGAGTAACAGCAGTAAAAGATAGATTACTTGACGCATAATCAAAAGCTTCTCTTTGATGAGTATATAATTGAGAAATTCCTCTCGTTTCTAAAGCCTTTTTTATCGAAGGGTGAAGTTTATCTGGGAAAGAAGAGAATTTCGCCTCTTGCCCTTCTAACGTTTGCCAATGAAGGATATTTTGTTTTAACTCTTCATCGTACATCCATTCATTTAAAAGTTCATCAATTGTTCGTTTTTTATTGAGCATAATCACTATCCTCCATTAAATATCGTAAAAAGAAAGTTAATGTATAATGCACAGATTGAACAGATTGAATAAATCGTTTTTTACTCGTTTCCTTATAGAAAGATTGGACAACAAACTGGTTCATAGCATCTACAACATTGTTAATTTGTGATTGGTGTATATATTTCGGATTATTTTCTTTAATCCATTCCAATGCATTATGTTTCCAATCATTTAATAATAATTGAATTTTGTCTGCATGAGGTTTTACTTCTTCAAAAAATTGAGGAGTAGCGTCAAGTTCACGTTGTTGAAAGAAACGATCCTTCGACGCATCACACTCTATTAATAATTGTTTTGTTTGTTCAATAAGTTGCATTATAACGACCTCTTATTTAGAAATATAGTATCGCTTTTAGTTTATCAAAAATTAAACTATTTCACTAGTAATAGGGGAACACGCATTCTTTACATGGAATTGCTTTTCTGCTAAGCTTATTTTTTGATAAGTGGTACCAAGACGTGAATAAAATTGGTCATGAATTAATGCACGTTCATTATCAATTTTAGCTGTCATCATTTTATCAACACAGTCAATTTGTGAAATGAGCCTTTGAATTCGATCCATTATCATTCCTCCCTTGACTGTAAAATTCACTATTAATTGTTAAACTCCTCTCGACTTGTCAAAACTAGACATAGGATGCTAAAACAAGAAAATTTTCGCTATAATTCTATTATAAAGTCAATTTTAAACAATTTAATCATTTTCAAGAGGTGATTTCATGGTGATCAATTATCCTAACGGCAAACAATTTAGGCCAAAGACGAATGAAATTACAAATGAAAAGAAAGTCGTGAAAAAAGACAAAGACCTTTCTTTTAGTAATCGGGGAAAAACCCTTGAAGATGAACTAAATGAGACAAATATATATTATCTAAATCACCAAAAAGCCATCATTCATAAGAAACCTGTTCCTGTACAAATCGTTAAAGTAGAGTATCCATCAAGAAGTGCAGCTGTTATACGGGAAGCATACTTCAGAACACCTTCTACCACTGACTATAATGGCGTTTGGAATGGATATTATATTGATTTTGAGGCAAAAGAAACGGAGAGTAAAACATCATTCCCTTTAAAAAACATTCATCAGCACCAAGTCACCCATATGAAACAAGTAACAAATCAAAAAGGGATAGCATTTATGATTGTACGTTTTTCATCACTAGAACGATATTTCGTCGTTCCTTTCAATATTATTAATGAAGCGTGGACTTTGATGGAGCAAGGTGGTCGCAAATCAATTCCATTAAAAATATTCGAAACTAAGACCTATGAAATAACGCCTGGGTATAACCCGAGAATTGATTATTTATCCGTAATAACAAATTTAATAGCAAACGAAGAATCATAGTTTGTTAAAGTGAGGAGATTATCTTGACAGAAAAACGTCGTACGCGTGAAGAATTAAAGCGTCAACGCGAAAAACAAAAGAAAGCACAAAAAAAGCCAATTATGCAGTGGGTTAAAAGAATTGCAATGATTGTTGTGATTATCGGAGTAGTTGGCTTTTTAGGTGGTGTTGGATTATTTGCATATTACGCAAGTTCTGCACCCGAATTAGATGAAGAATCATTAAAAGATCCAATATCGTCTGAATTCTACGATAAAAACGGTGAACTATTTGCAACAATCGGTACCATTGATCGCAAATATGTAACTTATGATGAAATCCCTCCAGAATTGGTTGATGCCGTTTTGGCAACTGAAGATGTACGTTTCTTTGACCATTTCGGATTAGATATTTGGCGTACAGCTGGTGCCGTATTAGCAAACTTCCGTGATGGATTTGGTTCACAAGGTGGTAGTACGATTACCCAACAAGTTATTAAAAACTCATTTTTTGATAACGGAAAAACGTTAAAACGTAAAGCACAAGAAGCATGGTTAGCCATTCAACTAGAGCAGCAATACGAAAAAGAAGAAATTTTTGAAATGTACTTCAATAAAATCTTAATGTCTGGACGAATTCACGGCATTGCAACAGCTGCAAAACACTTTTTTGGTAAAGAATTAAATGAGCTTGAGTTGGACGAGATGGCACTTTTAGCTGGAATGCCTCAAAGTCCAAACAATTATAATCCGTTCCGTAATCCAGAACGTGCCCAACAACGCCGAGACTTAGTACTTGATTTAATGGTAATGCACGAGAAAATTTCTGAAGCTGAAGCCAAAGCAGCAAAAGAAATCGATGTCGCATCTCGTGTCCTTCCAGAAGAAGAACGTCAATCAATAGCAGGAACAAAATATGATGCATTTTTAGACGTTGTATTAAGTGAAATTGAAGCAAACGGTGACGGAGAAGCACTTTCTGAAGGAATAAAAGTATATACAACTTTAGATCCAAATGCCCAATCAGTTGTAGAAGATGTTATGAACAACGCAGGAAACTTCCCTACTGAAACAATTCAATCAGGGGTTTCAGTTATTGATACAAAAACTGGTGAAATCCGTGCAATTGGCGGTGGACGAAATTATGGTGCAGAACGTGGCTTTAACTTTGCATACGACTTAACAACGCGTGCACCTGGTTCGACAATCAAGCCACTTTTAGATTATGGCCCGGCAATTGAAAACTTAAAATGGTCAACCGGTCAAACAATTGTAGACGAAAGAATGTCTTACACTGGTTCAGATAAAATTATTTCTAACTGGGACAACAAATACTTAGGTGCCATGACAATCCGTGAAGCCCTATATACATCTCGTAATGTCCCTGCTGTTAAGGCATTACAAGAAGTTGGTACGGATAACGCAAAACAATTCATCTCAAAATTAGGGATTAATGTTGAAAACGTTTATGAATCAGATGCCATTGGTGGCGGTAATGTAAGCTTAACACCAATCCAAATGTCTGCTTCATATGCTGCCTTTGGTAATAATGGTATTTACAATAAACCAAAATCCATTAAAGAAATTGTTTATCGTGATGGATCTAAGAAATCTTACAAAACAGAACCTGTTGTAGCTATGAATGACTACACGGCTTATATGGTAACAGACATTTTACGTGATGTTGTAAGTAATAAGCGAAACGCATCTGGTACTGCAGCTGCTGTTTCAGGACTTGATGTAGCTGGTAAAACGGGTACAACAAACTATGATGCAAAAGACTTCCAAGAATTCAATTTACCAAGTAGTGCTGTTCCAGATTCATGGTTTGCAGGCTATACTACAAATTATTCCATTGCAATTTGGAGTGGATACGCAGATTATTCTGATCCTATTACTTCGTGGGATGAGCGTCGATTACCACAAACTTTATTTAAGTCGATTATGTCTCAAATTTCAGCAAATGTTGAAACACCGAACTTTACGCGACCAAGTACTGTTGTGGAAGCGACAATCGAAGTAGGTTCTAACCCATTAAAATTAGCGAGCGAATATACACCAGCTGAATTACGTCAAACGGAATTATTTGTGAAAGGTACAGAGCCTACGCAAGTTTCTGAGGAATTTGAAGAACAAACAATAAACGCACCAACGAACTTAAAAGCGAATTATAGCGATGTTGGTGGCTTAGTCGACTTATCTTGGGAATTTACACCACCTGAAACTGATGAGGAAAATAGTACTCCTTTAAATGTTACTTTTGAAGTTTCAATGGCGGTAGATAACGGCGCACCGGTTGTCGTAGGAACACCGACAGCGAACCAAGTGACATTATCAAATATCGAGCCAGGCCGTAATTATACCTTCTCTGTCGTAGCGGTTTCCGGTGACCTTCGCAGTGAACCTGCTACCGTTTCAATCTACATTGATCATGCAATCGAAGAACCTGAAGTTGAACAACCTGAAGGAGACTTTGGTGAGGATTACAACAATGGCAATAACGGAAATGGCAATGGAAATGGCAACAATGGAAATAACGGGAACGGCAATAACGGAAATGGTAACGGGAATAATGAGGATTTTGAGGATTGGTTTGGACCAGGAGAAAATGAAGGTGAAGTAGTACCACCGACAAATCCGAATAGCCCGACAACTGAATAAAATCGTTTAGCCATAATAAAAGGGATTATCAATTGGTCAAGAGTGACTTGTTGATAATCCCATTTTTTATTTTATCCGAAGACGTGCAAGACGTTTTTTTAATTCCTTAAATAGTTCATCTAATTGACGATAGCAAGCATATTGTGCGGGTCTTGCTTTAATAAATAAGATTCGTTCCATTCCATTTATCGGTAATACCTCATACTGCTCTTTTTCATTCATTGACGAATCCTCAACATCGGAACAATCTATAACACATTGTTCAAATAGCGCAATCCCCTGCTCCATTAAAGGCTTAGTATTATTACTTCGGTTAGAGTGAGCTTCATGAATTAAAGCACTTATTTGATCCCACTTTTCAAAATATGGATCAACTTTTTCTTTTTGTAGAGCCTGTTTATTAACCTGTATCATTGTTTCACCAAACCTTTTTTCAACCTCTTTTGACCTTCCCGACAAAGTTCCAAAAGTGGACATTCGCCACACTGCGGGTTTTGAGCTTTGCAATGATAACGACCAAAAAAGATTAGCTGATGATGTGTTTTGGACCAATTTTCTTTTGGCGTCTTTTTCATAATCGTCTCTTCTACTTCAAGTACAGTGTCTTTTAACCGACATAGCCCAAGTCTTTTTGAAACACGCTCAACATGTGTATCTACTGCAAGAGCAGGGATATTGAAGGCTACAGATAAAACAACATTTGCGGTTTTTCGACCAACTCCCGGTAAAGTCACTAACTGTTCGCGACTTCGAGGGATTTCGCCATTGAATTCATTGATTAGCTTTTCACATAAAGCTTGAATGTTTTTTGCTTTATTTCGATATAACCCGATGGAACGAATATCATTTTGTAATTCTTCCAAAGGCACTGCTAAGTAATCCTCTGGTGTTTTATATTTTTTAAACAGATCTTTCGTCACTTTGTTTACAAGAACATCGGTACATTGTGCTGACAATAATGTTGCAATTGTTAACTCAAACGGGTTATCGTGTACAAGCTCACAATGTGCATCCGGAAACATTTTGTCCATTTCGTCTAAGCAATGTTCCCATTGTTTTTTTGTAAGCATGATATTTCACCCCTTAATGCTATTCCCTTTCTTCTAACCAATTGTAAAAAGAGACTTTTTTCAGCACTGGTTCTGATTGTTGCACTTTTTTAGGTTGTACTATAGTTGTTTTATTATGGAATTGTTCTGTATGTTTTTCTACTTGTTTTACAGAAGTAATATTTTTCTTTTTCCATTCAAATAAAATACGGTCTATATAGCGTAATGATAGTTTGCCAGCTAACACAGCTTCTTTTAGTGCTGCTTTAATAATATTCGGTGAATGGTGATCAACATCCATCCACATGGAAATGGTTTCGATTTCCATTGGAGAAAGCAACCTTCCAAACTCCTGTTCAAAAAGAGAGAAAATCGCGCCCTCTTCGTTTTTCTCTTCCTCTTGTTCTTTTTTTCTAGTTGACGTTTCGAGATAATCGAGAATTCTTTCCCATAATGGGTATACTGAATATTTTTCATATAATTTTCCATTTGAGTCAATGCCTTGTGTAATTTCTAAAAACCCTTTTTGAATCAACCTTTGTAGTTTAAGTGTGATATCATTTTCGTTAAAGTGGAGCCTTTCTGTCAGATCCGTGGGAGTTGGGAAATCATTTTGCTCTGAATGAAAAGCAAGAAGATGGAGTAAAAGAAGTGCTTCATCATCAGGAATTTTTAATGACTTATAATGTTGAAAAAAAAGTTGAGGTACGTTTACATGCCCTTGATCTGACCACATCCGGAGTCGTTGATTTTTTACATTCATTATTAGACTCCCTTCCTTCGAGAAAAATCATGATTGTTTTTATTCTTAGTTAATCGATAGATAGTGAGTTGGTACAATTCCAATTTTTCGCTTTTACTCCAACTCGATTTTATCTTTCAACCAGCTTTTGAAAGCCACTTCTATCCGATTTTGAATCGGTTTTGTCCTTCATCGAGCTTATGAAAACCATTTCTAGGTTGCATAGACTAATATCCTACACTTAGCTTTCGTTAGAGAAGTGCATAGCCTTCCTTAAGATTTCATTTTCCTCTCTAAGTTGGGCTAATTGTTTTTCGTTTTGCTTTTTAAGTTTCTCCACTTCTGCAATGGGGATTTGGGGCTTATTGATTTTTGCTCTATATTCTTTTACCCACCGACTAATTGACTTTGGAGAAAGGTCGAGTTCATGCAAGTTCAGATGCTTTTCTACCTTGCTCTACAACTAATTTTGAAACATGCTCCTTAAATGCTTGATCGAACTGTTTACCTTTTTTTACACAGCCTTTTTTTAAACTTAAAGGAAAACGCCCGTATAAACGGACGCTTTTTTATAGTTATTTTAAGGATAAAGTCTATTTAATAATCTTGGGAACGGAATAGATTCACGTACATGTTCTGCACCACTGATCCAAGCAACCGTTCTTTCTAAACCTAAGCCGAATCCAGAGTGTGGAACAGAGCCTTGCTTACGTAAATCTAGGTACCATGCATAAGCTTGTTCATCTAACTTATGTTCTTGGATGCGTTGTTTTAGCAATTCAAAGTCATGAATACGTTCTGAGCCACCAATAATTTCTCCGTAGCCTTCTGGTGCGATTAAGTCCGCACATAAAACAACATCGTCTCTTTCTGGGTGAGGTTGCATATAGAACGGTTTAATACCAGTTGGATAGCAAGTAATAAACACTGGTTTGTCATAATGCTCTGCAATTGCTGTTTCGTGTGGTGCGCCGAAATCGTCTCCCCATGTGATGTCAGTAAATCCTTTTTCTTGTAAAAACTTAATCGCATCATCATAAGAAATACGTGGGAAAGGTGCTTGAATATTTTCAAGTTTTGACGTATCTCGATCAAGACGTTCTAATTCCATTTTGCAATTTTTCAATACGGATTGAACAATGTACGCAACGTATTGCTCTTGTACTTCTAAATTTTCTTCAAATTCAACAAATGCCATTTCTGGTTCAATCATCCAAAATTCAATTAAATGACGGCGAGTTTTTGATTTTTCTGCACGGAATGTTGGGCCAAACGAGAAAACCTTCCCTAACGCCATTGCCGCTGCTTCCATATATAACTGACCAGATTGTGAAAGATACGCATCTTCGTCAAAATATTTTGTGTGGAAAAGCTCGGATGTTCCTTCTGGTGCTGAACCTGTTAAGATAGGAGGGTCAATTTTCACAAACCCGTTGTTGTTGAAAAATTCATAGGTAGCACGAATGATTTCATTGCGAATTTTCATAATGGCATGTTGTTTACGAGAACGTAGCCATAAATGACGGTTATCCATTAAAAACTCAACACCATGTTCTTTCGGTGTAATTGGATAATCCACTGCAGCTTGAATGACTTCAATGCCAGTAATATTCAATTCACAACCAAAGCTAGAACGTGTATCTTCCTTTACAACGCCTGTCACATACATTGATGTTTCTTGTGTCAAACCTTTTGCAGTCGCAAATAGTTCTTCCCCTACTTCTTCTTTAACGATGACGCCTTGGACAAAACCAGAACCATCACGTAATTGTAAGAAAGCAATTTTTCCGCTTGAACGTTTGTTTGCTAACCAAACGCCTATTTTGACCGTTTCACCAATAGACGATGGCATTTCTTTAATCATAATTTTTTTCATATTGTTCCTCCAACAATATTATTCTTGTCCAGATTCAGGCGTTGATTTTCCCCAAAATGTAAAGGCGCGTTGGAATTTTTTTGTATGAAAGCAAAGCCAAGCGCCACTTACTTTTTATACTAATTTAGTCTTGCCATTTCGATCTAACAAAGTTGTCCATTCGTTTTACCGCTTCTTCTAATAACTCTAAAGAAGTTGCATAGCTTAAACGAATTGTTGATGGTACACCGAAGCCTGAACCTGGAATAACTGCAACATTTGCCTCTGTAAGTAAAGCTGTCACAAAGTCATCTACTGAATTGTATCCTGTTTTAGCTGCTGCTTCCGAAACATCTGGTAATAGATAGAATGCACCTTGAGGTTTTAACACTTTAAAACCAGGGATCGCACTTAACTTTGGATAAATCACTTCTAAACGCGATTCAAATGCTTGACGCATTTCTTCAACAGAATTTTGTGGTCCATTATATGCTTCAATTGTTGCATATTGAGAAGTTGTCGTAGGGTTTGAAGTTGAATGAGATGCTAAGTCTGTCATTGGTTTGATAATCTCTGCATCACCAGCTGCATAACCAATACGCCATCCTGTCATTGAATGGGATTTTGCCACACCGTTTACGACAATTGTACGAGCTTTCACTTCATCAGAAAGTTGAGCAATTGAGAAATGTTCTACTCCATTGTATAAAAGCTTTTCATAAATTTCATCTGATACGATTAGGATATCGTGTTCAACGGCAACAGCCGCAAGTTCCGTAAGCTCTTCACGCGTGTAAACCATTCCAGAAGGGTTACTTGGCGAGTTAATGATAACCGCTTTTGTTTTTTCTGTAATTGCTTCGCGTAGTTGAGCTGCAGTAATTTTAAAGTTTTGTGCAGCATCACTTTCTACGTATACTGGGACACCGCCAGCTAGTTTTACTTGCTCCGGATATGAAACCCAGTAAGGAATTGGAATGATTACTTCATCGCCTTCATCTAAAATTACTTGGAATAGTGTATAAAGAACATGTTTCGCACCGATTCCAACGATGATTTCATTTTGTTTATATTGTAGTTGGTTATCACGAGATAATTTATCGATAATTGCTTGCTTTAAAGCAGGAAGCCCCCCTGCTGGCGTATATTTCGTAAATCCTTTGTTCATCGATTCTAAAGCAGCATCAAGAATGTTTTGTGGTGTATTGAAATCCGGCTCACCAGCACCAAGACCAATTACATCAATGCCTTGATCTTTTAACTCTTTCGCTTTTGCTGTGATTGCTAAAGTTGTTGATGGTGTTAATGTTTTTACACGTTTGGCTAGTAGATCTTTCATCTTTTCATCTTCCCCTTATAAATTCAAAATGCGTTTCCACCATTCTCCATCTTCAAAAACAATATAGACGTAGTTAAGTTTTTCGGACTCGTTCATATAGGTAATTTCCCAAACTGGTCCGACTTCCTCATAGCCTAATTTTGTATGGAGGATTTTTTTTACTTTCTCTTCATTATTTAAAACCGATAAAGCTTGCTCCTTAGTAATACCGTCTTGCAAAAATATTTCCTGAATCGAATTTTCTTCTAAACTGATTGGAACAAATAATGCCTTTTCTTTACCGTCTTCATCTTCCCCGAACACAGTAACATACGGTTTATTACCATTATAAACGTAGCTATCCGTTATTTTAGAAAGCTTTCCAGAAGAGATTGCTAGTTCTTCTGCTTGTTTCTCGATTTTATTAAATGGTGTATCAGCTTTCCATATTACGAGAATAGAAATAACAAGGGACAAAGAAAGTAAAAAAACCGATATGAAAATAACCCAGTTTTTCATTCAATCACCTTCATATTCGTTTTAGTCTTACTTGTCATTTTCGTCAACCTGCTTTCTTTCCTCATCTTTGTTATTATACCAATGTTCTATCTCTAAAACCATATCCTGTAGTGGTAGTTTATGAATAGAAATTTCGGGTAAAGATTTCAAAAATTCTACTCCATATGACTTTGTTTCAATTCGACGGTCTAGCACAATAAAAACACCTTTATCTTGTGATGACCGAATGAGACGACCAAATCCTTGTTTAAATCGTAAAATTGCTTCTGGTAATGATAATTCAGTGAAGGCATTTCGCCCTTGTTGTTGAATCATTAGAGATTTTGCTTTGAAGGTAGGTTCATCTGGAGAAGAGAATGGTAGACGAACGATAATTACTGAAGATAAACTATCCCCCGGTACATCTACCCCCTCCCAAAAGCTGTTTGTCCCGAATAATACGGAGTGACTAAACTTTTGAAATGATTTTAATAACCTCATCCGACTTCCATTCGTTACCCCTTGTGCAAACAGCATATATTCACTTAGCAATTCGCTTTCTTGAATCAGTTCAACGGTTTTTCGTAACATATCTTGGGATGTAAATAATACAAAACAACGCCCATTTGTAGCCCGAACAATTCTAGTAACGGCTAATGCAACAGATTCTATAAAATCTGTTTGGGAAACTGCTTGAATATCTGGCATATCTGTTACGATATAAGTTTGTGCACCCTTATAATAGTGGGATGGAGCTTGAAGAGTTAGTAAAGGCACTGAACTTTTGATTCCTAGTTGGTCTGCAATAAACCGTTCATTATTAGGGACAGAAAGCGACCCAGATGTCCAAATGACTGCTACTTTCTCTCTAATAGGGTTAAACAACTGCTGTATTTTAGTTGTAATATCAATTGGTTTTTTAATGACACGGATACTTCCTGGGAGATTTCGTAAATCAATTTCAATCCATGACGTGTAGTCCGTACTTTGTTGTAGGAACACTTCATCCCATTCTGCTACTTTGATTTTATATTCACGAATCCAATATTCCCACTGTTCCACAACAATTTTGTGCTGCGTGGCAATTTGTTCAATATCGGCTTTATAAATTTCTACCATTCGTTCTGCAAGTTCAATCCAATTTTGCATTGCATGAGAGACACTTTTCATTAATCCTTGATCAAGTACCAATTCCGATAAAAATGCGTTTTGTTTCGTTTCACCTTTTACTTTAGGTTTTAGTCCCTTCATCTGAAAAACAATTTCCTGCATTGCTTTATCAAATAAGTTAACTAATCTCATGTATTTGCGTTCTAATTGATGGAATAGTTGTAATGGGACGCGTTGATTCTTTAAGGCAATTGTTTGAAAAGCCGTAAATAACTGCTGATCTGTAGATAATCCAATTTGTCCAAAAACATATTTCCAGTTGGTAAAAGTGAAAATCGATTCGTCACGATTAACCGCCGCTTGTATGAACTGGTGTGCTTCATCAATGATCCATCCATCAATACTATCAAAAATAGGCTCATTTCGAACTAAATCTGCTAACAACATCGCATGATTTGTAATAATTAAATCAGCTTCTTCGCTTTCCTGAATGGCTCTTTCGTAAAAGTCAAAAACTTGCTGTTGCTGTTTTTGGTTTTCATTATTTTTTCGAATTTTGTCAATAAATAACTGACCCCCACCCGAGACATTTAGCTCGGTTAAATCCCCTGTGTTCGTCTTCGAAAGCCAAACTAAAACTTGAAGAATCGTTAATGTTTCATCATAAGATAAATCTCGCATATTCATTAATTGCTCGAATTTCGCAACATCAACATAATTTTGTTTCCCTTTTAAAAGGGTTACGTTCACCTTACATCCTAGTATTTTCTCTACTTTCGGTAATTCACTGGCTAAAAGTTGTTCTAATAAATGTGTTGTATAAGTGCTAATGCATATTTTTTTATGATTTTGTTTCGCATAGATAACGGATGGCAATAAATAGCCGATTGTTTTTCCGATTCCTGTTGAAGCTTCAATCATAAGTTCTGTTTTTTTATTTAAATTTTCCCAAATGGCATCCATCATTTGAAATTGCCCAGGACGTTCTTCAAATGATTGTATTTGTTGTTGAAATAAAGCAATTTTTTCTTCTGCTGTACTTGGGAACAGTAGTGAATCTTGGTTGTCTTGCATTTTGGAAGGTCGTTTTTTTAATGCCAATTGATTAAAATAAACATTTTCACTTTCTTCTGATACTGTTTTTCGTTTTATTTGCAATGCATCAAACAATAGCTGAGAAATATTCGTTTTAAGCTGAAACGATTTTTTATGCAATTGCTCTAATGTCGTTAATGGAAGTGATAACAACTCTTCCCAACATTTTTTCAAAAGGTAGGCACAGGCTTTGGCATCATCATCCGCGCGATGAGCATTGTCTAATGGAATATCTAAATCCGCTGCCAAGTCCCCTAATTTATAGCTGATAGAAGTAGGAAATAAAATTTTTGAAAGCTCGACAGTATCAATTTTTTTCCCTCTCCATTTGGGTAATCCTGCACGTAAAAACTCAGATTGTAAAAAAGATAAATCAAAATCAGTATTATGGGCTACGAAAATTGCATCTTGTAAAAGTTCGTATATTTCATTTGCATGGGCTTCGAAAGGCAATGCATCCGCCACATCTGCATCAGTAATATTCGTCAAATCCTGAATAAATAGTGGAATTGGTTTACCTGGATGAATGAATGATGTAAAAGTCTTCTCTATACACCAATCTTTCATAATGACTATTGCAATTTGTATCATTCGATCTCCTGAAGCAGGCGAATGACCTGTTGTTTCTAAATCAACAATTGCAAACTTTTGACTTTCCATCATTTTTCTCAACTCACATTTTAATAAATTATAAAGGAATTTTATCATACTTAATTATCTCTGGTCATGCTTTACCCCTATTATTAAAGTTCGATTACAATTGCATAATTCTTTTCAAGCAACAGAAAAAAGCGCCTATTCTAATAGAAGAACAGACGCGAAATTTTATAAATAAAAAGAGCAGGGGCTCATCTCCCTGCTCATGAAAAAAAGCACTCCGACAATCCGTGCCGTAAGCGAGTGCTTTAGTTGTAAAGTATATACTTTACTAGGTTTGGCACCTATTAATATTTTATATCAACAATAGTAAAAAGACAACATAAAATTACATGAAGCAAAATTTTTACACATTTTATAGAAATTTTTTGACATTTCAAAATTTACCTTACACTTCAGTAGTATTTAATGTTATATTCTGAATAATATAACATTTCATCCAACAACTGGGTACAAATGTTATTTAGTACATTTAAAATTAGGTGGGTTTCTATGAAAAAACAAAAGAATCTTGTGCTAAAACTATCTTTATTAACCATCAGTATCTTTGTTTTGCTATTCGGAATTTATAGTGTTGTTTCTACTGTTTTAGTTTATCGTAATAGTCTAAAACAGAGTGAGGAGAATATCCAAGCTGTTAGTGAATCTGCCACAAAGGAAATTCAACAAATTTTTGAAGAAACTATTAGTGTATTAAGAACAGAATCGGATGTTGTTTCCTCTTTGCACGCTCAAAATCAATTAACACCCAACCATATCATGCAACTGCAACAACAAGTGTTAAATACAAACGAAAATTTCTTAGGCGTTTCGATTATTTTAGATGCAGCTAATGTACAGGAAATTGACGAGAATGATATAGATATTCGAAATAATTCAAACCTCTATGCTCATTATACATACAGAGAAAATGGCAAAATTACAACGATGCATTTAGAGGATGTTGCGCAAGCAGATTGGTTTACTGTACCTAAAGATAAACAATTACCATATGTTACGGAACCTTTTGATTACGACCTTAACGGAAAGACGGTCTCTATGGTAACTGTTACAATGCCAATCCTCATTAATAATCAGTTTTTCGGCGTAGCGTTAGCAGATTTCACACTGGATTTCTTAGATGAAATTATCGCGAGAAATGTACCAGCAACGGCCATTCAACGGGTTATTTCACCTGGTGGTATAGTCCTATCTGATAGTTCGAATGAAGAAAATAAAAAACAGCAAATAACTAATTTTGTAGCTGATTGGGATTCTCATTCTAAAAAGATACAATCTGGAGAGACGGTAACATTTTACGCTAATGATGGGGCATTAAATAATAAAGAAGCATTTTCTCTTTTTACACCACTAAAAATCGATCAAAATGAAAAAAATTGGATAGTGCAAACCCTTATTCCAAAATCAACTATTTTAGCGACCTATAATTCGATTGTAAAAATAACAATTTTGGCGGCTATCTTAATGTCTGTCATTCTTGCAGCGTTAACTTATCTATTCATTTCAAGAAATTTGAAGCCTCTACAAAATGTTAAGTTTGCTTTAGAAGAAGCTGCTGCTGGGAAATTAACGGTGGAAGTGGATAAAAGCCGCTTAAACAATGATGAGATTGGTTCAGTTGCTTTTGCTTTCAATCATATGCGAGAACAGATGCACACGGTTGTAGGAAATGTTAGTTCCGCTTCAGATTTAATATTGGAAAAATCCGTACAAATGAATCGTTCGATGGAAGAAATGTCCCAAAGTAGTGAAGAAATCGCAAAAGCAATCGAGGAAATCGCAAAGGGTGCCCAGGTTCAATCAGCAGAAATTGACCAATCGAATAGTCAAATGTCTTCATTGGGCGATAAAATTGATGAACTTTCAGAGATTTCCAATGAGATGCTAGAAAGTATTCACGAATCAAGCAATCAAGCTCATCGTGGAATGGAAGAGGTTCATAACTTACGTCAACAAACAAATGAAGTGTCAACTGTGAATGAAGATCTAGACCTACAAATGAACACTTTAGGAGAAAGAATTCAAAACATCAACAAAGTGATGGAATCTATCCAAACCATTACTGCTCAAACAAATTTATTAGCTTTAAATGCGTCAATTGAAGCAGCCCGTGCAGGTGAACATGGGAAAGGTTTTGCTGTCGTTGCAGAAGAGGTAAGAAAATTAGCTGAACAATCACAACGAGAAACAGAAGAGGTCCAACATACGGTTACGTCTATTTTACAACAAGCCGAACAAACATCACGCATTGTTCAAAAAAGTCGTACTTTAATGACTTTGCAAAGAGAGTCGGTTACAAGTACTGAAACTGCATTTAAAGAGCAATTAACGCATGCTTCCCATATCGAACAACGGATTAATCAATTTATTGAACGTTTAAGAGCTATGCTAGATGAAAAGGAAAATACTGTATTAGGCATGCAGCAAATAGTTGCAATTTCAGAACAATCTGCAGCTAGTGCTGAAGAAGTAACAGCTAGTGCAGCCGAACAACATAATGAAATTGAAAAAATTGTTGATATGATGAACGAATTACGAGATTTAGCGAATGATTTGAAAGTTGCCACAGAAAAATTCATATTGTAACAAAATTAGAGGGTCATCTTGTCGATAGATGTACCCTCTTTCCATTTAACTATGAATTGCTTTCCAAAATACAGCTCTTGCAGCGTCCCCAATATGCTCACTTACTGTTGGATGCGGGAAAATAATTTTTGATAAGTCATCTGCATTTCCACCAGCAACTTTTACGGCTAACATGGAATTGAGTAGTTCCGTTGCGCCATCCCCGACAACACAAGCACCTAATATTTCATGACGATCCTTTGAGGCAATAAACTTGATAAATCCAACATCATTGCCTTCCATTAACGCCTTAGCATTTGTTTTAAACGGTAGTTTCGTCACAATACACGCTTCTTCTACTTCATCTTCTAACAATCCAAATGTGGCAATCTCTGGATTCGTATAAACACAACGAGGAATAGTGTTTGCGTCAATTGGCTTTGGATGATTCCCTAAAATCGCTTCAACAGCATGAATTCCTTCTGCACTTGCTGCATGGGCAAGTTGATAGCCACCAATAATGTCTCCAATAGCATAAATGTTCGGGATACTTGTTTGGTATTCATCATTTACTTTTATATAGCGACCATCCATCTCGACATTGACGTCACTTACTACTTCAGTATTTGGTCTTCTTCCTGTTGCAAATAATAAGTTTTCAAAAGGATAATTGCCTCTTGAAGTTACAACTTCATTTTCTCGAATTTCCTGAAATTCAAAATCTAACACGAGTTCAATGCCAAGATCGTGCATTTTTTGGCGAATAATTGGGCGTGCTTCCGGTTCTTCTGTTTGCAAAATATCTTTACTATGATTTAAGATGGTTACTTTTGTACCAAGTGGCGCCAAACTAAAGGCCATTTCAACTGCAATAACACCGCCACCGATAATTGTTAACTGCTTTGGTAACTCTGTTATATTAAAAATCGTATCCGTTGTATGATATTTTGCTGTTTCAAGACCTTTGAAAGGCGGAACAAAGGGCTTACTCCCTGTTGCAACAATAATATGATCTGTTTTGATTTGTTCACCATTTACTGAAACATTACCATCTTTAGAGATTTTCGCTTCTCCCGTAAAAAATGTGATGGTCGCATTTTGAATAAAAACATGAATATCATCCAGTAGTTGCTGAATCACTTTTTCTTTTCGTTGCATCAGTTTCGGAAAATCAACTTCTATAGAAGGTACCGTTATTCCCCAATGTGCTGCTTCACGAATTCTTTGTACCACTTTACTATGTTCAAGCATGATTTTTGAAGGGATACAACCTAGATTGAAGCATGCTCCCCCAACTTTTCCCTTCTCAATAATCGCAACTTTTAATCCACTTTTCGCTGCATGGATTGCTGCAACATATCCACCGGCTCCGGCACCAATTACCGTTAAGTCAAATTTTTTCATGAACGTCACCCCACTCCAAACGATAGCATTGAATCACTTACAAAACAATTACGTTTTACAATTTTTACAACTAAAAAGGCATTCTATTGATTAACGAATAGAATGCCTCACTTTGTTCATCATATTCAGTTTATAGCACAGTTGCTTCTGGTTCGTAGCTGATCATTTCTTTAATGACGTTATTTTCGCCCATAATGGCAACAGTTGGCTGATGATTTGCAGCTTCATTGTTGTCTACATACACGTAAGAAATAATAATGACAATATCCCCTTTTTGTACTAGCCTTGCTGCTGCACCATTTACACAAATTACACCGCTGCCACGTTCTCCGGCGATGATATATGTTTCAAATCGTGCGCCGTTATTATTATTCACTACATGTACTTTTTCGTTTGGTAGCATCCCTACTGCGTCAAGTATATCTTGGTCAATTGTAATGGAACCAACATAGTTTAAATCTGCTTGTGTTACTTGTGCACGGTGGATTTTGCTATTCATCATCATTCTAAACATTTTCGTTACCCCTTATTCGAAAAAATTATATTATCTATTAATCTAGTTTTTCCAATATATACTGCTGTAGCTAGTAAAAACTGTTCTGTTTCAGTTGTGATTTCAGCTAAATCTGGATAGGAAAGTAATTGTAAGTAATCAATACGACCAGATGTTTTTTGATTAATATGGTTTTGTGCTAATTCAATCGCTTCTTCAACATGAAAGCTTGATAAAAAATGTTCCCTTGCCATTTGTAATGCTTCGTATATAGCTGGTGCTTGTTGTCGATCTTCTTCAGATAAATAAACATTACGAGACGACTTTGCAAGACCATCTTCTTCACGTACGATTGGAACAGTTCGTATTGTTAATGGGAAATTAAAATCTCTCACCAATGTTTGAATAATAGCCACCTGTTGAGCGTCTTTTTGCCCAAAGTAAGCTCTTGTTGGTTCTGCAAGGTGGAATAATTTCGCCACGACTTGAAGTACACCATCAAAGTGGCCAGGTCTTGATGCTCCACATAAAATTTCAGATTGTCTTCCAGCACGAATCGATATGCCACCATTTGTTGGATACATTTCCTCAACGGATGGCGCAAAGATTACATCAACCCCAACAGAGTCGGCTAATTTTGTATCTCGTTCTAAATCACGGGGATACGAATCAAAATCTTCATTTGGACCAAATTGTGTTGGATTTACAAAAATACTCATGACAGTGAAATCATTTTCAACTTTTGAGGTACTTGCTAAAGTTAAATGCCCTTCATGTAAGTAACCCATTGTTGGGACTAGTCCGATTGTTTTCCCTTGTCGTTTTATATCATTTACGATTGTTTTTAATTGTTCGATTGTTGTTACGACTTGCATATTATTTGATGCCCCCATAAATTTGCAATAATTCCTCTTCTTTCATTGTAAAGCTATGTTGAAGTGTAGGGAATGCATTGCATTTTACTGCTTTTGTATAAGCTTTAATTCCGCGCTCCACTTCATCTCCAACGAATGCAAAACTTTCTACAAACTTTGGTATATGATGATTTCCAAAACGTAATAAGTCATGGAATACAAGCACTTGCCCATCTGCTTCCGGACCAGCACCAATTCCAATTGTCGGGATTGTTAATTGCGTAGTTACTGCTTCAGTCAATTGATGCGGGATACACTCTAAAACGACTGCACATGCCCCAGCTGCTTCAACTTCTTTTGCTTCTTTTAATAATTGCTCAGCTTGTTCAGCAGTTTTTCCCTGAACTTTATAACCACCTAACACACCAGATTGTTGTGGTTGCAATCCTAAATGCGCAACAACAGGAATGCCCGCATTCGTAAGTTTCTTGATGACTTCTAATACTTCACCAGCACCTTCTACTTTTAGTGCATTAGCTCCCGTTTCTTGCATCATTTTCACAGCTGTTTTTAATGTTTCGTTCACATCACCATGATAAGAACCAAATGGCATATCGACAACGATAAATGTATCCTTTGCCCCGCGACGAACCGCCTTGGAATGATGAATCATATCCTCGACCGTAACTGGCATAGTAGAATCGTAGCCTAGAACAACCATGCCCAACGAATCTCCTACTAAAATCATATCCACGCCAGCTTCTTCAGAAAACTTTGCAGCAGGATAGTCGTAGGCCGTAATCATCACAATTTTTTCTTGCTTTTCTTTCATTTTTATAAAATCCGTGGTACTTTTCACTATTTTCTCCTCCTTTTCGTAAGAAGAAAACATTAAAAATACCCTTCTATCACAAATGGACAGAAGGGTAGCGTCATACGAACAAAAATTTTAACGCAATTGTTTTCTTCCGTCCCTGTCTAGTTGATCAGGGCAGATCTTTTTAAAATAAAATAACCTTTTATGAGGTACAGTTCTACTGATACTGTCCATAAACAACTATAACAATTTTTGAAGAAAACGTATAGTAATTAATATTTTAATAGAAAAACAAAGGCGCATTCAGCTCTGAAACAACTGAAGCACCCTCGCTAAACTTACATAATTTCAATATCCGCCGAGTAAACACCTTTAATTTCGCCATTTTCCAACTGAATTTCAAGAACTCCATTTTCCGTAATGCCGATTGCTTTTCCTTCGATGACTTCTCTTAAAGTCGTGGCTTTTATTTGCTTTCCTATCGTTCCTGACGATTCTTCCCACAACGCTTTGATTGGTTTAAAACCTTCCCGAATATACTGGTCACAATAAAGTTCTAAATAGTTTAATATGGTTGCAACTAGCTGAGGTCGGTTAATTTCCTCCTTCTCCTCAATGGATAATGACGTTGCAATCGTTTGAAGGTCGGGTGGAAAATCATCCTGCTGCTGGTTCGCGTTAATCCCAATTCCGATTAGTAAGGCGTCTACTCGATCCATTTCAGCAAGCATTTCCGTTAAAATTCCTGTACATTTGCGCCCATTTATTAATATATCGTTTGGCCATTTAATGGAAGGCATAAAGTTTTTACATATTGATTTAATGGCATTGACAATTGCAACAGCAGCTACTAAAGTAAATTGTGGCGCTTGAGAGGGTGGTACATCTGGACGAATAATAATGGTCATCCAAACGCCCTTCCCTTTTGTTGATTCCCAGGGGCGCGCCATTCGACCTTTCCCTTTTGTTTGTGTTTCTGCAATGACAAGGGTCCCGTCAACCGCTCCTTCCCTTGCTAACTCGTGTGCAATGCTTTGTGTAGATGTAACTTCATCTAAATAATGAATGTTCCGTCCAAATCGTTCTGTAGTAAGAAAAGAATTAATTCGAGCTGGATCTACCTTATCTGGTTTTCCTACTAATACATAACCCTTTTTCTTGATTGTTTCAAAAACATACCCTTCTTCTTGTAAAGTTTGCAAATGTTTCCATATTGCAGTGCGAGAAATTCCTAGGTCATCCGCTAAAAATTGACCAGAAATCGGGTTATCCTTTGCAAGAAGAAATCGTTTTAAAATTTCATCTTTCATTGTTAAATTCATTTAAAAACCATTCCTTCAACGTATGTTCGTCATTTTGTACATCACCATACAATATGGTTATAATCGCTGCATCTAAAGCTACTTTAATCCAAGGCCCACGTTTTTTTGAAGTCCACTCCATTAAGTGATGACCGTTTATCGCAAGCTCATTTACTGATTGAATGTTTAAATTTTCTTTCACTCGTTTAATTTCGCTTTTCTCAAAAGGAATGCTTTTTTGTTGCCAAACTGCAAAATCATACGCAGTTTCCAAAACGAATAAATCATTGGTAAAATAGTCCATTATAGACCACTCTTTCAACAAGCCGGTGTATGCATTCATCACATTTTTAATGAACGTTTTGTCTTTGTTTGAAAGCCGGTAAAAGTCAAAAATATCTTGAACTTCTTCGCGGTTGAGTATACAAAGATATGCCCAACCTACTTCAGACTGTGGTGTATGGAACTCTTTCCAATGCTGTTCATTATCTTTAAAATTACCAACTAAATATTTAGCTAAATGACTTTCGATTAGAGCTTGAATGCCACCATAAACATTTTTACCTTTCCACAACTTTGATAATTCCATCGCTATTCTTTCATGAGCAATAAATTCTATTAGATCGCAATCTTGTTGTATCGCTTTTAATGTTTTTTCCTCTATTGTGAAATCCAATTGCGCACTAAATCGAATTGCCCGAAGCATGCGTAAAGCATCTTCCCGGAATCGAACGGTTGCATCTCCTACAGAACGAATAACACCATTTTTTATATCTTCCTGTCCACCAAATAAATCAATTAAGTGACCATCTTTTTTCATAGCCATTGCATTAATTGTAAAATCACGTCGTTGTAAATCCTTATCTAATGTACGTACAAATGTTACTTGCTCTGGACGACGATAATCACTATAATCGCTTTCAGTTCGATAAGTCGTCACTTCCACTGGCTGACCTTCATCTAACACTAAAACTGTCCCATGCTCAATGCCAACATCAACGGTTGATGAAAAAATGCGCTTTACTTCACTCGGTAATGCACTTGTTGCAACATCAATATCGTTCACTATATTGTTTAATAGGTAATCACGAACGGCACCACCGACAATTACCGCTTCGTACCCTGCCTGTTCAATCTTCTCGATGACTTTCATTGCAATTTGCCAATCATCATTTCTCATCATACACGTAATGCCACCAATCGTTCATATAATTGTTCATAATGATCTATAATCGGCTTCGCAAGGAATTTTGTTTGTACTGTGTTAACGGCTGCTTGGCGGAAACGTATTAACTTTTCTTCGTCATTTAATAGTTCAATCGCATATCGAGCTGCTTCGTCTACATCTCCAAGATTTACGATAAAGCCATTTTCACCATGTTCAATTACTTCAGGGATACCACCGACATTTGTTCCAATACCGGGCACACCACAAGCCATCGCTTCAAGGAGCACTAACCCAAAAGATTCGTTTTCGGATAGTAATAATTTTAAATCACTAATATTAAATAACTCCGCGATATTTTCTTGCTTACCTAAAAATAAAACATCATCTTTGTATGGTGAGGAATTTACCTGATCCAACACAAGATGCTTTTCCGGTCCATCTCCAACTAATAATAGCTTTGCAGGCATATTTTCTCGAACTTTTAAAAACGTCTCAACAATATCTGGTAAATTCTTTATTTTACGGAAATTGGAAACATGAATTAACACACGCTCATCTTCAGCAATTCCCAACTGTTCTCTATAATTACTCGCGGCAATGGGTTTAAAGACTGATTCATCCACAAAATTATAGACCGTCTCGATTTCTTTTGTTGTACCTATGATTTCATAGGTTTGTTCTTTTAAAGAATTGGAAACCGCTGTTACGATATCTGACTTTTCAATACCATACTTAATTGCTTGAGCAAGGTTCGAATCTTGCCCTAAAATCGAAATATCTGTGCCGTGCAAAGTCGTTACAATGCCAATATTTTCTCCGCACATGTCACGAGCAAGAACTGCACAAACTGCATGTGGGATTGCATAATGCACATGTAGTACGTCTAATTTTTCATCTCTTATAACATCTGCCATTTTACTTGCTAATGCTAAATCATATGGCGGGTATTGAAACACTGAATAATTATTGACTTCTACTGCGTGGAAAAATACGTTCGGATATATTTTATTGAGTCGGAATGGTACGCTTGAGGTGATAAAATGAATTTCATGACCTCGTTCTGCAAGCATTTTCCCAAGTTCTGTTGCAAGCACACCTGAACCTCCAACTGTTGGATAACATGTAATACCGATTTTTAATTTTTTCATCCGACGTTCATCCCTTCTCTACAAAATATTTAATTATTTACTTCATTTATTGTTTTATCAATATAACGATTTAAATTAATCAAATAAATGTACAATTATACTTCATTACCCGTATTATCGGTAGTAGTATGCCCACTTTAGAAAGTGGGTTCCTACTCTATGAAGTCACTTTATTTTGTTTTTGCCAAAATATAAGCGCACACCCGTCAGAAGATTATTTTGAAAAAGTTATTCTTTTCTTCTTTCTTGAATTAATCTCCAATCTACAAAACCTTCTTGTAAACCTTTTAACAGAATTTCAGCAGTTCCCATATTGGTTGCTAATGGAATATGGTAAACATCACATAAACGGACAAGTGCTGTTACATCTGGTTCATGTGGTTGAGCCGTTAATGGATCACGGAAGAAAAAGACCATATCCATATCATTATTAGCAATCATTGAACCAATTTGTTGATCTCCACCTAATGGACCAGAGCGAAATCTTGTCACATTAAGACCAACTTCATCTTGAATACGTTGCCCGGTTGTACCTGTAGCAAAAAGTTTGTGTTGTTGTAGTATATTTTTATAGGCGATTGCAAATTCAACTAAACTGTCCTTTTTTCGGTCATGGGCAATTAATGCGATTTTCATTTAAACCATTCCATTCTTATAGGATGTTTTCTAATCCGTAAACTAATTCTTCCATTGTCATAACAGTTTCTACACAAAACACAACGCCACTCATAAATGATTCACGATTAAAAGAGTCATGGCGAATTGTTAGCATTTGACCTTCTCCACCAAAGATGACTTCTTGGTGCGCAACAAGACCTGGTAAGCGAACTGAATGAATGCGCATCCCTTCGAAATCTGCTCCTCTTGCACCCATCATTGTTTCAATTTCGTTTGGATGTCCTTGTTTTTTCGCTTCACGAACTTCTGAAATCAATTGTGCTGTTTTCTTTCCAGTACCAGAAGGCGCATCCAATTTGCGATCATGATGTAATTCGATAATTTCCACATTCGGTAAATATTTTGCTGCTTCTTTTGCAAATTTCATCATTAAAATAGCGCCAATTGCAAAGTTTGGTGCAATAATACATCCACATTTTTTGTCTCTTGCTAAGATGCTTAATTCTTCTAATTGTTCATCTGTAAAACCAGTAGTTCCAACAACAGTGCGAACATTATGTAACATTGCTTCTTTCGTATGTTCATAAACCGAATGAGGGTTTGTTAAATCAATTAATACATCCGGAGTCGTCTCTGTAATTAATTGTGTTAAGTTTGTATAAATCGGTACATCTAAATTTGGTGGAAACATTTCAAGCTGTGATAAACTTTCCCCAACATGTTTATAATCTAGTGCTGCAACTAAAACCATTCCATCATGTTTACATACCGTTTTAACAGCTTCTGAACCCATCTTACCTCTCGCACCAGCAATTGCTACTCGTATTGTCATCTTTCCTCGTCCTTTCGTGTCCAACGATCTTTATCTCGTGTTTCAAATTTATTGATTACGTTTAATAATGCCTCATCTAAGCGGATACCTTGAGCGTTTGCAAAACATACTATTACAAAGAATAAATCACCTAATTCTTCTTCAATACTATTAATACTTTCAGATTGTTTTTTCTTCTTTTGACCATAGACATGCTGTACTTCTCGAGATAATTCTCCAATTTCTTCCGTTAACCTTGCCAATAATTCTAAAGGTGGAAAGTAACCTTCTTTGAATTGACCAATATATCGATCAACTTTTTCCTGCAATTGGTTAAGCGTTAGCTCATTTGACATTTTTCACACTCCTACTAACATCGTATATAATTTAGTCTACAGTTGTCAAAAGATGAAAATTGCAACATAATAAATCGTACAGCACGGTTGCAAAAATAGAAAGATGTTTTCAACATGAAATGGAGGCTTTTTGTTGAAGGATTTAAAAATTCGCAATATTTTTGGAATACTACTAGGTGCCGCAATATATAGTTTCGGTTTTGTTCATTTTAATATGCAAAATGAGCTGGGTGAAGGTGGTTTTAGTGGAATTACACTGATTTTGTATTTTACCCTTCATTGGGACCCCGCAATTATGAATATTATTCTGAATATCCCAATGTTTATCATTGGTTGGAAGCAATTTCCCCGGAGAGAATTTATTTATACAATTATCGGGACAGTTGGCGTATCCATTTTCTTAAGAATTTTCCAACATTATGAAATTAACTTAAACTTGCAAAATGACCTATTTTTAGCAGCATTATTTGCAGGGGTATTTGTTGGTATTGGCTTAGGGATTATTTTCCGTTTTGGTGGGACAACCGGTGGGGTAGACATTATTGCACGTGTAGCAAATAAATACCTTGGTTGGAGTATGGGCCGTACGATGTTTTTATTTGATGTGATGGTTCTTGTCGCTTCATTATTAACATTCTTAGATGCAAGGTCCATGATGTATACGTTAGTAGCTGTTTATCTGGGAGCCCGTGTCATTGATATGGTTCAAGAGGGAGCATATTCTGCAAAAGCTGCACTAATTATTTCAAACAAATCAGAGGAAATTGCAACCTATATTACAGAAGAAATGGAACGTGGTGTAACTGTTTTCCATGGGTATGGCCACTATACAAAGCAATCAAAAGATGTGTTGTATTGTATCGTTGGGCGTAGGGAAATTGTCCGGTTAAAATCAGTTATTCATAATATCGATCCAAATGCTTTTGTCTCCATTATTGAAGTTAAAGATGTAGTAGGCGAAGGATTTACGATAGATTAATAATCACATCAAAAAAAGTACAACAGTTCAGTTGTACTTTAATTATTTCGAAATAGCCAATGTTGATTTAAAAGTATACTATTCAATTTTATATCTTTCATATTGAACTTCACCATTGTTAAAATCCATAATATTATTCGTCAAGACAAATGAATAAACTGCAAAAATCACCAACATAAGTACGATAAAAAAACCAAACAAGAGCATTTTTGAAAAGCTAATATTCATTTCCCCACCCCTTGTTAGTGTTATGAATCTGTCAAAAAATTGTTCTATTTTTACATCATATTAATTTAAGGCATGACTTAGTATTTATTCGCAATATTTTTTCAGTAATAAGCTACTGTACGATTAAAATTTCAAGCAAAATAAAAAAACTGACCCGTCTTGGATCAGTTTTTTGTTTACGCTTAGTTTAATCATCTGAGCTCATATTCGTATAAATTAATATTAAACGTAATAGTTCAAGAACTGCTACAGCAGCTGCTGCTACATAGGTCATTGCTGCTGCGTTCAATACTTTTTTTGCACTACGCTCTTCATTATTTGAAATAATTCCTAGTTGTACAACTTCATTCATCGCCCTCTTAGATGCATCAAACTCTACTGGTAATGTAACAATTTGGAATAATACACCTGCAGCTAAAAGTAAAATTCCTAGTAATAAAAAGCCTGTACTAGATGCAAAAATTCCTATCAATACAAATATCCATGAAGCATTTGAAGATATATTAGCAACCGGTACTAATTTTGAACGTAAAGTTAAAAATGAATATGCTTCTTTATGTTGGATTGCGTGACCTACTTCGTGTGCTGCCACCGCAGTCCCTGCAATAGAGGAATTATAATAATTCGCTTCAGAAAGTGCAACTGTTTTCGTTGCTGGATTATAGTGATCAGATAACACGCCTTGTGTTGGTACGACTCTTACGTCAAATAAACCATGTTGATCCAAAATCATACGTGCAACTTGTGCGCCTGTCATTCCTTTTGCTGCAGCAACATCAGAAAATTTATTATACGTTCTTTTAACTTTGATTTGAGCATAAATCGGTAAAATTAAAATAATCAGAAAGTAAATTATATACAATTTTCTATCTCCCTCTCTTTACTATCTAATATAATAATAATTTTAATGAATAATTAAAGCTTATGCAAATATTCACGCTTATTATAAACGGAATAAGCTAGTAAGATGCATGCAATTGATAGCCAAAATGTGAAATAGCCAATGTGATGTGCATATTGCTCAATACTTCGGTATGTTGGCATTTGACCATAAACATAATCAATAACATCATTATGAAGCGTCCAGATAGCTGCAATGATAATGTGAATAGAACCAAAACGGTATTTTCCAAAATATAATATCGCTTGAACTGCCATTAAAAAATGAGAGGCAACTAACATCCAGCCTGCTGGTCCTATTGCTCCGTTTTCTACTAATGTCAACAAATTCATAACAACTGCCCAAAGTCCATATTTCACTAAGGTAATTAAAGCTAATGCTTCTATTAACTTAAAGTTCCTTCCAATAATCCAACCAATTATTGCTATACAGAAAAATAGACTTGCTGTTGGACTATCTGGTACAAAGATTAAAAACTGTGGTTCTGTTACAGCTAATTGCCATTTATACCAATAATACCCGTAAACAGTCCCGAGGAAGTTTATTATGAATAATAGTGTTAAAAAGGATCGGTGCGTTAAAATATACCAAGCTTGAGCCAGAAAAGACATCATACTGTTTACTCCTTTAAAAAATAAAGTTTTATGTATTATGTTGGATTTAAATAGCATATGTAATAAGAAGAGAAAAATTCTTAAAAGAATAGAAGAGAGCCAGTTTCCCGACTCTCTTTTTTTAAGTATAGATTATTCTTTTTCTTTTAAGCCTGCAATAAATTCAGCTAAAATTTGAAGTTCTTCATCTGTACCATCAAAGGCACCAGCTGGCATTGCTCCTCGACCATTTTTAACGACTTCTGCAACCTCTTCTGCAGTTAATTCGTTACCTAATAACATAGGAGCACCTGTACCACCTGCTAGGTCACCACCGTGACAGCCGATACATGAAGCTTGTGATTGATAAATTTCATAACCAGGTGATGTTTCATCAACTTCAACGTCTGGTAATAAACCTAAATCTTTGTCAGTAATAACACCTTGTGCTTTTGTAGCTTCCCAATCATGGTGAGCTACAGATTCCCAAGTTAAGTAAACCATTGAAGCAACTGCTAATAACATAAATGCAGTTGGTAATGGACGTTTAGATGGACGACGCTCTGGTCCTTTATCTAAGAATGGCATAAGAGCTAATGCACCAACCGCTAAACCTGGAATGATAATAGCACCAATTACGTTATATGGACCTGATGCATAAGTGTATTTTAATAATTGGTACATGAATAAGAAGTACCAGTCTGGTAATGGAATATATGAAGCATTTGTTGGATCTGCCGGACCTTCAAGTGGTGAAGGATGAGCGACAGTTAATAATAAATATCCAATTAAGAAAACTGCACCAACCATCCATTCTTTAAGTAAGAAATCCGGCCAGAAAGCTTCTGTTTTACCTGGATACTCGGAATAATCTTTCGGTATATTCGGCATACGATCATTTAATTTAACGCGCGAATCACCTACAAATTTCATCCCTTTTCCGCGATGCATAGTGTCCCCTCCTTTAATAAATCATAAAAAACACGCTAAATCATAGCGGTCCTGAAATACCTTGACGACGAATCATAATAAAGTGTGCTGCAAGTAATGCGAATAACACTGCAGGTAAGAAGAATACATGAATTGCGAAGAAACGTGTTAACGTTTGAGCACCTAAGATCGTAGCATCACCAGCAAGTAAAATTTTAATTAACTCACCGATAAATGGTACAGAAGCCGCAATTTGAATACCTACTTTTGTAGCGAATACCGCTTTCATGTCCCAAGGAAGTAAATATCCTGTGAAACCTAAACCTAACATTACACAAAAGATCCCAACGCCTACAATCCAGTTTAACTCACGTGGTTTTTTATAAGAACCAGTGAAGAATACACGAAGCGTATGTAAGAACATCATTACGATAACCAATGAAGCTCCCCAGTGGTGCATACCACGAACGATTTCACCGAAAGCTACTTCGTTTTGTAAATAATAAACTGATTTCCATGCATTCACTACGTCTGGCACGTAATACATTGTTAAGAACATACCTGATAAAATCTGAATTACTGTAATAAAGAATGTTAAACCGCCGAAACAGTAAACGAATGCTGAAAAGTGATGTGCAGGGTTAACGTGCTCTGGCACTTCGTGGTCGGCAATATCACGCCAAATTGGTGTGATATCTAATCGTTCATCGACCCAATCATAAATTTTATTTAGCACAATTGTCTACCCCCTAACTTATTAAACTAAAGTATTTGGTATTTTTTTCCCAAGCATTAAAAAGCCATCTTTTTCTGATACTTCATACTCATCTAGTGGACCGAGTGGTGGTGTACCTGCTACGTTTTTACCAGATTTCTCATATCGACCAGCATGACATGCACAGAAGAATTGGTTTGGGTGTGCAGAATCCCCCTCCCAGTTAACAGTACAACCTAAATGCTTACATACTGGTGAAAGAGCGATTACAGTATCACCATCTCTATAAACCCATGCAGCCTCAGTTACATCAGATTTGTACCAAGCATCAACTTGTTCAAATGTAAAGTCTACTTTAACAGGTACATCCGTAATCTCATCAATTTTTTGGCTAGTTTGGATAAATTGTCCTTCTGCTTTAGTTTGTAAAGCTGGGTCAATCGCAAAACGAACCATTGGCATTAACATACCAGCCGCCATAAATCCACCAACACCAGTTAAAGTGTAGTTTAGAAATTGACGTCTTGAAACTCGATTGTTACTCATTCTTTTCCCCCCTCTAACTAAAAGGTCAGTCCAACGGACATACTTTTACAAATAGTAATTACTAGGACATATCTATGATATATCAATAAAATAGGTTGGTCAATATTGCATTGTTATTGATTGGACAAGTTTGTGAACATTTCATGAAACAATCTTCTAACTCTGAGACCATTTGGAAGAAAGGATCGGAATAACCTGTTTTAATTGATCTTCTAAGACCGTTTTCCTCACATCTTTATCCATCGATTCTAATGGAATCGCAGGTAACCAAATTACTTCTATTTGGTCCTGTAAGCTTGTCCAAGAATGGTCGCACGTAACAAAGATAACATGTTTAAAACCTGCTTTATGCAACTCTTCTTTTAATAGAGGGACAAATAGCCCGCTTTTTGTTTGTTCCGTATACGAGAACGGTGGGACAAGCATTAATCTACCTTTAAATTGTTGCTCAATAAATGAAGTTAGGGACATAAGGTATTCTGCTGCTGAACTGCTTTGTTTGATAGATTGTTCATCAAAATTTAAAGATAATAAGGGAACTATTGCGGTATCGATAAACTCCTTTTGTGCTTCAAATTGTTGTACATCCTTTACATTAAAATACATTCTTTTACCTCCATTTACATCAATATTTACTATTCCAATGAAAATTAGTTTTTAAACTAGTTAATTGGATTCATCTAACACTATGTATTTACAAAAATTTCTTGCCCCTACTCTAGCATAACATACAAAATTAGACATTTGTATGGATTCTAAAAAAATAACCTCATTTCAGTCGAATAGTTCGACTGAAACGAGGCTATAAGTTTTGGGATGTTTGTTTTAATGCTTGAAGTAAGTCGGATAGCTGATAAAATCTTTCTTTATCACCTTGGTCTAATGCTTCATCGATTTCTTTTAGCAATTTTTCTTTTTGGAAAGCTAATAAGCTATTATTTAACATTTCCTCTGCAACTAAACGATCTTTTTCGTTAATATGAAGATATTTCGGCATGTATGGGTTTTCTTCTAACACTGCTAAATATTGTTGACTTGGTGGTATATTAGGAAAGTTCAGTTGAATATACATACTTTCATTTGGGTGTAATCGTAAATCATGAAATGACTTTTCAGCGTCGCTAGTCATGATATTGCCTTTATAGAATCTAAATGGAACACCACTAGAGTCTACCGATGACATAACAATCGCGCGTGGACAATAATGTGCTTCTTCAACGAAATGAATATTTTCAAGTAAATTATCATTGCTCAATAAATAATTTAATATCCACACACATTCTCGCCTTTTTAATTGGAAATTTTTTAGAAACCAACGAACAAAAGTCTTTTTGTCAAGAATCGGAACGGAAGAAGTCATTTAGCTATCCCTCCTTTTATTCAAGAGTATAAAGCAAATCTAACCACTGTTGATCGGTAGGCTGTAACGTAATCAATTGTTCAACGATACTCCGTGCTTCATGTCGTTTTCCGTCTTCTATCAAGAAATAACAATATTTACTTAAAAACGACGGATCCTCTTTAAATTCATTATATGCTTGCTTGTAAATTTCGTATGCGCGCAACATATTTTCTTCTTTGTGATATGCATCTGCAACTAATGGGTATAAAGCACTCCAATCAAAATCTTCACCTTTTAAACTTTCATGTAGTTCAATTACATCATCATAACGCTCTTCATTAGCATATATCGACATTAATACAATTAACGCTTCCATATACTCAGGATCTAAAGCAATTGCCTGTTGTAAATGGTCTATCGCATCATTTAATAACCCATTTTTAAGGGCGATTTTACCTGCAAATAAATAAAACGATTTTTCATATTCGTCGCGTTTAATACCTTCTTGTATAACTTTATACGCATTTTTATTATCTTCTAACATTGCATAACTTTCAGCCAGTAATAAATACCCACTGAAATAATCTGGATCTAACTCCTTTAAATCTTCTAATTGTTTAATAGCAAGTTCAAATTTTTCGGATTGGAACGCTGAATAGGCAGAACCGAATAATAAATCGGGAGTTACTGTTTCTTCAAGTGCTTCCATATAATAATCTAATGCAGTTTCATAATTTCCACCGGCGCGGTACACTTCTGCTAACCGAGTTGCTAATGTTACACCTGCAATCGATTTTTCTTTTCCGTGTAAATCTTCATAAATACGAACCGCTTCAGCAAAACGACCCGTTTCAAATAAAAGTTCTGCTTTTGCAAACTGTAATAACGGCTCGTTAGGTAAAATTTCTAATGCCTCATTAATTCGTTGTTCAGCAACTTCGTATAGTCCTTGCATTTGATAATAGTCTGCAAGTAAAAGTAGGCTTTGCGGATATTCTGGTGCTTCTGAATCTACCTCCATTAATAGACTTAAAGCCTCGTCTTCTTCACCTAATTCAATTAATACGGAAGCTCGGTCTATTGATAACTGCACATTATCCGGAAATAAAAATTGTAAATGTTCAAATACACGATCTGCCTCATTCAGGTAGCCATAATGCATAAATAAATCTGCAAATTCATATTGAACTTCTGGTTCTTCGTTCATTAAAAAGTACTCTAAAGAACTATTTATTTGTTGTAAATCACCATTTTGAATAGCTTGTAACATTTTAGTCGTTGTATTTGTCAAAATCGTTCACCTTTTTTCATTTAGTAATTATATGCTACATGACGAAAACTTAAGAAACAAGAAAAAGGCCCTGCCATAGAAAGGCAAAGACCAAATTTTTTACAGAGTATTATTTATTTAAAAGGCTATTTACATGTTCAAAAAACGTTGGATAAGAAACTGCAATACAATCTGTGTCATCAATCTCAATAGGTGAACTTGAAAGTAACGCTGCAATTGCACCCATCATGCCAATGCGATGATCTCCATATGATTGTAACTTGGCGCCATGGAGTTTTGTTGGTCCATGAATCACCATGCCATCATCGGTTGCCTCAATATTAGCACCTAATTTTTTTAATTCATTGACAACTGCTGTAATACGGTCTGTTTCTTTTACTTTTAACTCTTGTGCATCACGAATAATGGTTGTTCCTTCCGCTTGTGTAGCTAATAACGCTAATATTGGAATTTCATCTATTAAACGTGGAATAATATCGCCTTCAATAATTGTCCCTGTAAGGTTGGAAGTTTGTATTGTAATGGTTGCAGTTGGTTCTGCTGCCGTTTCATCTTCTACTTCAACCTTCATTGTTGCACCCATGTATTCAAGAACTTCGATAATTCCTGCACGAGTTGGATTAATACCAACGTTTTTCATGACAATGTTACTATTAGGTACGATTGCCCCGGCAACTAAAAAGAACGCTGCAGATGAAATATCTCCTGGTACATTGACGTGGGTTGCTTGTAATTGTTGCCCACCTTCAAAGGATACAACTCCATTTTCCACAGTTACTTGTGCACCGAATTGACGTAACATTCGTTCAGTATGGTCACGTGATACTTCCTTTTCTCGAACAATCGTTGTTCCTTCTGCACGTAAACCAGCAAGAAGAATTGCAGATTTCACTTGTGCACTTGCAACAGGCATCGTATAATCAATCGCTTTTAATTGGGTACCTTGGATAGCTAACGGAGTAAATTGACCATTCTCCCTACCTGCAATTTTTGCACCCATTAATCGAAGTGGATCTGCTACACGACGCATCGGACGTTTTGCGATGGAAGCATCTCCAGTCAACACCGTATGTAATGTAGTACCAGACAAAATTCCTAACATTAATCTTGTAGTAGTACCGGAATTGCCAGTATATAATACTTCTTTTGGTTCTTGCCAGTGATCAATGCCATCACTTTGAATCGTAACATTAGTACCTTCTACTTTAATATCTACTCCTAGTTTACGAAAACAATCAATTGTACTTAAACAATCTTCTCCAAGTAGAAATCCGCTTACTGTCGTTTCCCCTTTTGCAATGGCTCCGAACATAATCGAACGATGGGAAATTGACTTATCTCCAGGAACTATAATCGTTCCGTTTAATGTTGGGTTTGTAAAGTCTAATATTTTTGTAGAAGACATTTAAGTACCCCTTTCCGTAATTAAGATGCAAACATCTCAAAATTTGTTCTTTTACTAATACATTTCTCCGCTTTTTCACGGTCTTCAGCTGTTTGGAAACTTATAACTAAAATACCAAAAATGTCTTCACGTGCTTCAACTACACGAAGATTCGTAATACTAATATGCTCTTCTGCTAAATATCCTGTCACTTCAGAAATAACCCCTGGGTAGTCTGGAATATCAACATACAAATCGTAAGTTGTATAGAAAGCACCTGTTGTAATTGGAAGATCATCTCGTACCTTTTTAGCTACTGCAAAATATTGTTCAATCGAATCTTGTTCATTGCTTAAAAGGATGTTTTTCACACGGTCCATTTCATTTAACCATAAATCTAGTTGGTTAATTAGTTCTTGACGGTTTTGTAATACTATATCTTTCCACATGAGCGGGTTTGAAGATGCAATACGTGTAATATCACGGAAACCCCCAGCTGCTAAAAGTGTTGTCATTGGATAATGTTTTTGTTCAGTATCTAATTGATGAACAAGTGATGCTGCCACAATATGTGGAAAATGGCTAACGACAGCCGTCATATGATCGTGGTCATTTGCATCAACTTTCACAATTTTAGCTAACGTATATTTTAAGAGTTGTTCGAGTTCACGAACTTTTTCCTCATCTTCGTTTTCTAACGGTGTTAACATGTAATAGGCATTTTCAAATAGGTGAGGTTTTGCTGCTTTTACCCCGCTTTTATGTGAACCTGCCATCGGGTGCCCCCCAATAAATGTAATACCACATTCACGGAGTTCTGCACCTTTAGCCATGATGAGACCTTTTGTGCTTCCAGTATCTGTCACAATGACATTCTTTTTTAATGGCCATTGTTTTAGTTCGTCCAGCCATTGTAATGTTGCATTTACAGGTGTCCCAAAGATGATAATGTCGGCCTTTCTTGCCCCTTCAATAATATCTTCAACAACTTCATTTACAATATTTAAAGTTTTTGCTAGTTCACGGGTTTGATGATTCGCATCATACCCGTAAACTTTTGTGTGAGGGGCCTTTTGACAAGAAAGTGCAATAGAGCCCCCAATTAAACCTAAACCAATGACAAAGACATTCTGTGTCATGCAAAAACTCCCTGTTCAGTTAACACTTCTTCAAGTAAAGATAAAAACTTGCTATTTTGTTCTTCTGTGCCAAATGTTACACGGATATATCCAGGAGTACCTAGCGCGTTTCCACTACGGATAATAAATCCACGTTTCATCATTTCTTGGAACACAACATCACTATCTGCTTTTACTTCAAATAAGATAAAGTTTGTTTGTGAAGGGTAGTAGTTTAAACCATGTTTATTACAAAACTCAACGAATTGGTTTTTGCCGATTTCATTTTTATCGCGGCATTCTTGAATGAACTCTTGATCTTCAAGGGCAACAATCGCCACTTTTTGGCTTAGTACTGTATTGTTAAATGGTCCACGAACTGGATCAAGTTTCGCAATCACATCTTCCTGTGCATAGGCATAGCCAACTCGGAAAGATGCTAAACCATAAGCTTTAGAGAACGTACGCATAATAATAACATTTGGATACTCACTTACATAGTGCAATGTATCCTTGAATTCTGGTGCATTGATATATTCAAAATAAGCTTCATCTAGAACGACTAGCACCTCAGATGGAACTTGCTTTAAGAAATTTTGTAATTCATCGTCACTTACGATTGTTCCTGTAGGATTGTTTGGATTACATACCCATACAATAGAAGTATTTTCATCAATTGCTTCAAGCATTGCTTGCAGGTCATGTTTCCCATCTTTTGTTGGAACTTTTCGTACTTCTGCTCCTTCAATTACAGCGTTATGGCTATATTGGGAAAACGATGGGTCTGCCATTACTGTATTAACACCAGGGTAAAGCAACGCACGCGTTACAATTGCGATTAAATCGTCAGAACCATTACCGAATAAAAGTTCTGTCTCTTTTACACCAAGATGTTTTGCTACTGCTGTACGTAAGCTTTGAGCATAACCATCAGGGTAAATAGCATGATTTGTTGAATCTTTTTCTAAAAATGCTTTTACTTTAGGAGAAAAACCATATGGATTTTCATTAGATGCTAATTTTACTACTTCGTCTAAACCAAATTCTTTTTTTACTTCTTCAATTGGCTTACCTGGCTGATATGCTTTCATGCCATAAATTTGTTGTTTCCATTTCATCATAATCTTCTCCTCCTAAACTGATTCTTATTTGATTAAGTCAGGTCGTAAACTAACAGCATTATTCAAATAGATATGTTGAATATCTTTTTGATGAACTTGTGTATTGACGTGCATTAATACTCGAATACACAAAGGTAACGCCCCAGGTACATTCATTTCGTGTGTACACATTGTTGGTACATATTGCCATCCTTCGATTGAACGAACTGCTTTTGCTGGAAAGGCCGATGTAATATCTGGTGTTGTGGAAATTACAACTGAAGCGATATCTTCAGGTTGAATTTTATTTTCTTCTACAATTTGTAAAACTAATCTAGTAATTTCATTATATATTAGTTCTGGTTGATCTTCTTCTACTGTTGTTGCGCCTCTTACACCGCGAATCATTTGCTTACCTCCATTAGAAGTGAACGATATTCACGATCTACTTCTCTACATTCTGATAATTCTATTGGTTGAATAAAAGGCTCACCAATTTTGTTTAATAACACAAATTGTAACTCCCCATACTCTACCTTTTTATCTTTCATTAAATATTGCTCCAACGTTTCGAAGGGGAATTTTTCCAATTGCTCAAAAGGATATTCGTTTTGTTTAGCAAACTGTAAAAAGTCTTTTGTAAATTGTCGATTAATTTGACCGTATCGTTCACTTAGAAGTAATGCATAAACAATTCCAATTATTACTGCTTCACCGTGAGCTAATCCTCCATAACCTGCTGCAGCTTCAATTGCATGACCATAAGTATGACCTAGATTTAAAAATTTTCGTACCGATTGTTCTGTTTCATCCTTAGCAACGATATCAGCCTTTACTTCTATACCAGCTTTTAAATGAAGCGCTAAACGATCATTGTCAATTGTGGTAATAGAAGAAGTATTCATTAATTCTTTAAGCCAATTTTCATTTGAAATTAGCGCATGTTTAATTACTTCTGCCATTCCAGAACGAATCTCACGCTCACTTAAAGAGTGTAAAAGATTCGTATCGTAAATGACTGCTTCAGGTTGATAGAAGGCTCCGATTAAATTTTTCCCAAGCGGATGATTGATGGCTGTTTTTCCACCAACTGCTGAATCATGAGCTAAAATCGTTGTTGGAATTTGGATAAATGGTATTCCGCGCATAAAAGTAGCTGCGACAAACCCAGTTAAATCTCCAACGGCCCCACCACCAAAAGCAAATAAGAAACTTTTACGGGTACAGTTGTTTTCGATTAAAAATGTATGGGAATTTTGGAAGTTTTCAAACCCTTTGCATTCTTCACCTGCTGGCATAATGAATACTTTAAAGTCATAAGGGAAATTTTGCGTGAAATATTCCCCTTGAGCTTCCCATACGTTTTGATCTGTAAAAACGACTAATTGGTCTGCTTTTTGCAACTTACTTTCAAATGAGAGAACGGATGATTTTAAAATATCATTTCCAATAACAACTTCATATTGATGTGATTCGGTATTTACAGGAATTCTCATGATTAGTACCCCTTTGCGTACTCGCGCATTGCATCTATTTGTGCTTTTAATTGTGGCAGTTGATCGCTATGGTACTGTTCAATAATTGCCTTTGCAATCTCCCAAGCGATAACACTTTCCGCAACGATTGAAGCTGCTGGAACTGCACAACTATCAGAACGTTCAACACTCGCTTTAAATGGTTCCTTTGTTTCAATATCAACACTTTGTAATGGTTTGTATAGAGTAGGGATTGGCTTCATTACACCGCGCACAACAATTGGCATACCCGTTGACATACCGCCTTCTAAGCCACCTAATCGGTTTGTTGCACGTGTATAGCCGTTTTCTTCATCCCATAAAATTTCATCGTGTACTTCTGAACCTTTACGACGGGCCATTTCAAATCCAATACCAAACTCTACACCTTTAAAAGCGTTAATTGATAACATTGCTTGAGCAAGTCGACCATCTAATTTGCGATCGTAGTGTACATAAGAGCCAATACCCGCTGGAAGTCCTTCTACAATTACTTCTACTACACCGCCAATTGAATCTCCTGCTTTTTTTGTATCATCTATCATTTGCACCATTTTTTCTGATGCCTGCGCGTCTACACAATAACATGGATCTTCCTCGACAATTGCACGAATTTCATCAGCTGATTTTCCTTCAATGCTTGAAGTATCTGCTTTAATGCCTGCAATTTCCGTTACATGGGCAACTACAGAAATACCTAACTCATTTAGTAACGCTTTTGCTACTGAACCTACAGCCACACGCACTGTTGTTTCACGTGCACTTGATCGTTCTAATACATTTCGTAAATCGCGGTGACCGTATTTCATTCCACCTACTAAATCTGCATGTCCTGGACGAGGGCGTGAAATTTGACGTTTAATTTCATCTGGATCTACGTCTTCTGGAAGCGGTTCAGCTCCCATAATTTTTGTCCAATGTTTCCAATCATCGTTTGTTACAACTAATGCTACTGGAGAACCGAGTGTTTTCCCGTGACGAACACCTGCTACAATTTCCACAGTATCCGTTTCAATTTGCATACGTCTTCCACGGCCATGTCCACCTTGACGACGTTTTAAGTCATAATTTATTTTTTCTGCACTTATTGGTAAAAGAGATGGTAATCCCTCGATAATTGTTGTTAGTTGAGGCCCATGAGACTCTCCTGCTGTAAGGTAACGCATAAAACACTTTCTCCCTTCAACTCGCTAAAGTATGTATTTTTTATCATAACATATATTATAACCTAAAAAACAGTGTCATTTGATAACTATTTCAATATAGTACCGAATATTCTGAAATAGTAGAATATAACGGTTTAAAGACGAATTTAGTAAAAATACGCTTCCCGTTTTTCACGAAAAGCGTTAGACCATTTAAAAGATTTTTCTCATTTTGAATTATTTTTTCCGATAGAAAAAAGTATCTTCCACTTCGAAACCATAACGAGCGGGGTTAAAGATTTGCTCCGTTGACCCTACAAAAAGAATACCGCCCGATCGCAAGGATTTACTGAAGTTATGGTAAATTTGATCTTTTGCTTCTTCTGTAAAATAAATCATAACATTACGGCAAACAATTAAATCACAATTTGTTTCATAGTTGTCTTTTAATAAATTATGTTTTTTAAATGTTACTGTTCTTTTAATTTCATCTTTTACTTTAAAAAACTGACCTTCTTTATTAAAATATTTATTTTTTACATCAGCAGGAACTTCAGCCAAAGAGCGGTCTGGATAAAGGCCTAGCTTAGCTTTTTGAATGACATTTTCATCAATATCGGTTGCCAACACTTGTACTTGTGATAGTGGTACATGATGGGATAAAACCATTGCAATAGAATATGGCTCTTCCCCTGTAGAACATGCAGCACTCCAAATTTTCAGCCTTTTGTTCGATTGAAGTAGCATAGGGAATATTTTATTTTGCAATATTTCCCAACGTTTCCCGTTTCTATAAAATTCTGAAACATTAATTGTCATACGATCTAAAAATTCATTTAGTAAATCTCGATCTTTTTCAAGTGCATGTAAAAAGTCTACAAAATTCCGATACCCTTTTTTCTCATAAAGTGATGTTAAACGTCTCTTCATTTGTGCTTCTTTATATAGGGCGAGGTCAATTCCCGTTTTTCTTTTAATTCCTTCTATGAATTGTACATAATCTGACATCGATCCATCTTTCCCCTCGATTGCAACACGCATATAAACGTGGCAGAGCATAGTCGTTAATTTATTATAGCTGAAAATTACGAAATCTTAAATAAATCATTTTGAGAAAGATTTTTCATATAAACTTAATTTGTTTTTTCATCGATAAATAGCTGAGATGAAGTATGATTTATTGGTGCATCTAGAGATAATTGCTGCCGTGTTTGTTCGATTTCTAGTCGCAATTTTTCTGTTTCAATTATATAGCTTTCCTTCCGAATTTTTTCTAGCTCAATTTCTTGTTTTAATACTTCTAATTTTAATTTGGATTGTTTATTGATATGAGTTGTTACAATTCCAGAGATTGAAATTAATGAAGTAATCGATACAATTCCTAACACTAATATTACGTAATCTGCCATATTTATCCCCCCTTTTGTTAATACGTTTCAATTTATTAAAAGTTTCCATAAAAAAAGTAACTACCACATTTCGTAATAGCTACTCGTTGTTGTATAAATATTAAACTAATTCTCCAGCGAACCATAAGTTAATTTCACGTTCAGCAGAAGCTGGTGAATCAGAACCATGAATTACGTTTTCAGAAATTGTAACAGCGTAGTCACCACGGATTGTACCTGGTTGAGAATCAGATGGTTTTGTAGCACCCATCATAATACGAGCTAAAGAAATTACGCTTTCGCCTTCCCATACCATTGCAAATACAGGACCTGAAGTGATGAATTCAACTAACTCACCGAAGAATGGTTTGTCAGCATGTTCTGCATAGTGTGCTTCAGCGATTTCACGAGTTGCTACCATAAGTTTAGCACCTTTTAATTCAAAACCGCGACGTTCGAAACGGTCTACGATGTCTCCGATTACTTGACGTTTTACTCCGTCTGGTTTAATCATTAAAAATGTTTTTTCAATTGCCATAAATAATTTACACTCCTTAAGTTTGACTAAGGCATTACACCTACCGATAAATATTACCAAAATAACATCCATTCATCAACTATTTACAATTTACGGTATCATTATTATTTAAAATTAGAATTTCCTTTTACCGATAAATAATGCAATATCCCGCAATTTTTTCTTCATTGGGTGGTTCGGCAATGCGTCAACTTCTTTCAAAGCTTTACGCAAATAATGATTACTAATACTAATCGATTGTTTTATTGCGTCGGATTTACGAACGATGTGAAGCATTTCCAATCGTTGTTGTTCAGTAACATCCCCATTCGCAGCCGACTCAATAAATTTTGAAATTGTTGGGTGGTCCTTTAATAATAAAATTGGTAAAGTAATATTTCCTTGTAATAAATCACTTCCAGCAGGCTTCCCTAGTTCTTTATCCGTTGCAGTGAAATCTAAAATATCATCGACGATTTGATAGCTCATTCCAACAAAATAGCCGAATTGTTTTAAATGTCTTACATTCTTATCATCCAAGCCACTTACGACTGCACCAAGCTCACAACTAGATTCTATGAGCAAAGCTGTTTTTCTTTTAATACGTCGGAAGTAATCTTTAATGTTTTGGTTATTACGAAACTTATCTTCTATTTGAATCACTTCGCCATTACAAATTTCAACCATTGTTTTAGCTAAAATTTGATGGACACGTGGGTTTTCGATTGATGTTACATACTCTAAGGCACGTGCAAAAATAAAGTCACCCGTATACATGGCAACTCGATTATTCCATTGTGCTTTTACAGTATGTCTTCCCCTTCTCAAATCAGAATCATCTATAACATCATCATGAACTAGAGATGCTGAATGAATTAATTCAAGCGGTACAGCAATATTTTTTACTTGGTCTATATTATATTGCCCAAATTTTGCACTTATTAAAACAAAAACAGGGCGAATTCGCTTACCGCCCGCTTGTAATAGATGGAGAGAGGCATCATTTATCAAGTGCGAAGACGAGTTTAACGCTACTTCTAATTCTTTTTCGATGATGTCTATATCCGCTTTTAGATCGGAATATAGCAACTTTAACTTCATCTTTTCCACGCGTGAAACCTTCTCCCCCTAGTTTTCTCTTTTAAAGCCCATATGCATAGCTGCAGCCCCACCGCTATACCCTTTATAACTTACTTTTTGAAAACCTGCTTCTTCAAACATTTTTGCTAATTTCTTCATGCCTGGAAAATCATTTGCTGATTCTTGTAGCCATGAATATTCTTTAAAACTTTTTGCAAATAATTTACCAAATAGTGGCATGATATATTTAAAGTAAAAACGAAATAGTTGTCGGTAACCCGGAATTTCAGATTGACTTGTCTCTAAACAAACTGCCATTCCTCCAGGTTTTAACACACGGTTCATTTCACGTAATACTTGCATATAGTCTGGAACGTTACGTAATCCAAAACCGATTGTAACGTAGTCAAATGTATTGTCTTCAAAAGGCAGTTCCATTGCGTTACCATGAATCAGCTCAACATAAGGATATGGTTCGACTTTTTTCTCTCCAACTTTAAGCATATTTTTACTAAAGTCTAGTCCCTTTACCATCCCGTTTTCGCCAGTAGCTTGTGCAAGTGCAACTGTCCAATCAGCCGTTCCACAACATACGTCTAAACATTTCGAACCTGGTTTTACGTTCATTTTTTTCATTGTATCTTCACGCCATTTTACGTGCAGTTGAAAACTAATGACCGAATTCATTTTATCGTAACTTTCGGAAATGCTTTCAAAAACTTCGTGTACGTGTTCTTCTTTTGATTTAGCCATTTTTTCAGAACCTTTCTGCACATCAACTAACTAAAAGCCCGTTTGTTGCTCTATGTATAGCTTTAATTCGTCCTTAATAGTAGACGAACGAAGATATTCATGGAGTAAATCTTTTAGGTCGTCTATTTTTTGTTGCAATAATAACTCAAAAGGTTGCCCTTCTTTTGTTGCACTTTCTATCATTTTCTCTTGTAACAGTGACTTATTGCCCTTTTGTATATAGTGAAGCTCTTTTTGTAATTGAAGCAACAGTAGGCTTGTATGCATAAATGTGCTATATTGTTCAAATCCATAAACTTGATAAAATCTTTTGATCAACTCAGTTTGCACAACTGAAATCGTTTCGTACCAATCATTTAACGTTAACGAATTTGTTTCATATACTTTAATTTGATGCTCACAACGGATTGCTATACCTTCAGATAACTGCTTAATGAGAGGTATATTGCCAGCTTGAGCTAAAATCTCATAATACCGGCCACTATAGTAGTCACCAGAGAGAACAGTTAATTGTTGCTCTTTACTAGTTGCATTTTTTTCATCTATTTTATCATGCTCAGAAAGTGAGGCATGTACAATTCCAACTGTAATCGCGCTTTTTTGAATTTGTTCATTCCATTTTTCTCCATTTAAAAATGGCATTAACAAATAAAACAATTGATTTTCATCTAAAACTGGGTCTCCAGTATATTGCAGTAATGTTCTATGACGAACATGCATGAAAATATTTGTTTTTAATTGTTCGATTGACTCTTGAATGTATGTTGCATCCATAGATATTACTCCATTCTACTTTAAGTGCAATTGAAGCCAACAATTGCATTTACTTGGTTGATGCGATGATTATTTTTTTGAGCCGCTTTCTACAATACCGTGTGCAGAAATGATTTTGGCTTTCCCACGAATTTTCATTGCTGAAGTATGCTCTGTAAATTGTGCAATCATTACTTCACCAGCATCTAATTTTTCAGAATGATGGAATTTCGTATCTGTCCCACGTGTTAAACCGATTACATGTACACCATCTTCTTGGGCTTCAATAATAATATAATCAGGATTTGTCATATTATTTTCTCCTCAGTAAACATATTCTGTTACATCATAACATAATCAATAGTCGAGTTTAAGACATTTGAATAAATGAAATCACTTCGCGGCGCAAAACATCCTCCGTTTCGTAAATACCACGAGCAGCAGATGTTACGGTTTTAGAACCAGGCTTTTTCAGACCGCGCATTGTCATACACATATGTTCTGCCTCAACTACTACATACACACCATAGGGATCCAACATTTCCATGATTGAATCTGCAACTGTTGCTGTAATACGTTCCTGAAGCTGCGGTCTACGTGCAACAGACTCAAGGCATCTTCCAAGCTTACTTAAGCCAGCCACTTTTCCCTCTTTTGGCAAGTAAGCAATATGGGCTTTCCCGTAAAATGGCACTAAATGATGTTCACACATTGAATAAAACGGAATATCTTTCACTAAAACTAATTCATCATGATTTTCATTAAAAACAGTACTGAAAAACTCTCGTGGATCTTCATTAAGTCCACTAAACATTTCTTCATACATTTTCGCAACTCGTGACGGTGTGTCTAATAATCCTTCACGGTCCACATCTTCCCCAACGGCTTCTAAAATCATTTTTACCGCTTCTTCTATTTTATTTAAATCGACTTTCGACATTTTAATATCCTCCTAAAGCTCTGATGCAATGATTGTCAAATTGAATCGTAGCACATACCTTCTTTATTCGCAAAATGGGTTGATTTTTATTATGTAAATATGATGATAACTTTTTTCAATCTATGTATATGAATATTATTATAACATTTAAAAAGAGCAGTCATCATGCTTGTCCATGACGACTGCCCTATGTAACTGCGAATACTGAATTATTTTACAGCATCTTTAAGAGCTTTACCTGGTTTAAAAGCAGGTACTTTACTTGCAGCTATCTCGATCTCTTCACCTGATTGTGGATTACGTCCTTTACGAGCTGCACGTTCACGTACCTCGAAGTTACCAAAACCGATTAATTGTACTTTGTCACCCTTTGCAAGAGCATCTTGAATTGTATCAAATACAGCTTCAACTGCTTTAGAAGCGTCTTTTTTAGAAAGACCTGCAGCTTCAGCAACAGAGTTTACTAATTCTGTTTTATTCACACCATTCACCTCCTCTCAAAGGGTAGAAGCTAAATCATGTAAAAAGAGTAACATATAGAAATCCTTGGTGCAACTGTATTTGTCCATGTTTTTCGCTATAAAATTGTATTTTTTCATAGAAAAAACAAATAACAGGACTTTTCACCCGAGAAATGAAAAGTTCCTGTTATTAGATTATACTAAAATTTGTTAAATTATACAATTCTAGATAATAAATGTGACTAAACCACGTTCACCTTCATTAACCATTCTTTCAATCGTTTGTCGCATTCTCTTTTTCGCATTTAGTGGTACAGCATTCATTTTATAACGAATACCCTCTTTTAACACTTCATGCAAAGTTGTTCCAAATAGTTGAGTTTGCCATAGTTGTTCACGGTCGTGTTTATAAGCATATTGTAAATCTTTTAATAACTGTTGACTATAAAACTCAGTACCTATTAATGGAGCAAACTCAGTTTCCATATCTACCCGAATGATATGGTAGGATGGTGCGGATGCTTTCATGCGAACACCATAGAAGTTGTTTTGCTTAATGATTTCTGGCTCACTTGGCTCGAACTCTTCCATTGTCGGTAAAGTGACACCATAGCCATGCTCACTCGCTTCTTCAATAGCCTCACGGAAACGTTTATGAGCTTGTTTTGCTTCAGCAGCTTCTTTAATGAACAGTAGCCAATCTTTTTTCGTATCAATTGGTGAGTCAAGCCATTCATTACATACCGCTTTATAAATTTCTGGCTTTAATGTAACACGAACTGTAGCTACACCGAGACCTGCATCCACACGCTCAATTTCACTTTCTTCTACAAAGTCGATTTCCCGAAGCTCGTTTGCCGCTTGAGAAACATCACGAATTTTCGTTACCGAATTTAATACATTACCCACTGCGTCTGTTAAAGTTAAATTTAAAGGATGTGTATGATCTAACACATCGAGCCAATCAGGTTTTTCCACTTCAATGTCTTCAATAGGAAACTCATAAAGTGCTTCTTGAAGAATATATTCCATATCCTTTGAAGTCATTTGATCAATTGCTACCGGGATAACCGGAACATTGTATTTTTCTAGCAACTGATTACGTAATGCTTGTGTATTGCTATGGCTTGGCATTTGACAGTTTAATACAATAACAAAAGGTTTTCCAATTTCTTTTAACTGATCCACAATCTGTTCTTCTGCCACTTCAGCAGCCATCCGATGAATACCATTTACAGTTCCATCTGTTGTGACAACGATTCCAATGTTAGCGTGATCACGGATGACTTTATCTGTTCCAATTTTGGCAGCTTCTTGGAACGGAATCGCTTCATTATGCCAAGGTGTGTGAACATACTTAGGACCATCTTCATCTTCATACCCTTTAACCCCATCGATAATATACCCAACACAATCTGCAAAACGAATACGGAAAGGAATTTCGCTTTCCCCTATTGTAATTTCAGTTCCTTGTGCAGGAACAAATTTAGGTTCAGCCGTCATAATGACAGGACCAGGTGAACTTTGTGGCAGCTCGTCCAGTGCTCTTTTGCGATCTTCTTCATTGGTGATGTTCGGGAGCACAATTGACTCCATCATTTTCTTCACTAGAGTAGACTTACCCACCCTCACAGGCCCTACAACACCAATGTATACATCCCCATTCGTTCTCTCTGCTATTTGATGAAAGATTTCTTCGCCTATTGTAGCTCCTCCTTTACGTAATTAAGTTTATGTGTGTAAATCATCAAATATGAAATGACTAAGGACAAAAACCATCATGAAATAAAAAAATGCTATTTCTCTTAATGTATATGAGGGTTTTGCGTTAATAAGACTAGGAGAAAAAATATTTATTAGAGGAAATGGCGGAATAATTTTAATATTTGGCGGATATTTTTCTAGATTTGGCGGAAAAAAACTAAAATTTGGCGGATAAATCCTGTATTTTGGCGGAAATGATAAAAAGCGCCCCTACCTTAGTAGAAACGCTTGAGCAATTTTTTACTTTTTATTTGGCTCGTACATAAAAACAGGTTCATTGTTTTCATTTACAGTATACGGTAAAGAGTATGCTGGCAGAACTGGATAAGCCTCGACTAAAAGATTTCGAATATCTTCTCCAGGCTCTGGCGTTAAGTTATTATCTTTAATAAAAGTATTTAAATCCATAGAATAATCCACAAATATTTTACCTTCCGTTGTTGCAATTAAAGGCAGCTGATTATTAGAATAAGGACTTGGCACTGTTACATCTTCTTTATAACCAACTTTTTTAAAATCAATCGTATAAATATTATTTGTTAATGGATCTTTATACGTTGGGTAAGTGGTTGTTGTAAATCGAATATTTAAATCGCGAATTGTTTCTGCTGAACGTAAATCTACTAATTTGACAGTAGGGTTATTTTCAGCATCCCAAATGACATATTGGAATATTCCACCCTTTTCATAAGAGTTTGAAGGTGGCTTTTCCATATATTTTGGAACTAACTTCGAAAAATCAATTGGATATTTAATGTATTGGTCTGTATCCATATCTCTATTTTGAATTGGTAATACACCTGTATCTGCTTGGAACTTTTCAACTGCACTTTGAACGTCTGCTAATTGATCTTCATATGGTATATTCGCCCCTACCATTTCTTCTTCTGGATACAAACATCCTGATAATAAAACGGTTGTAAAGATGAGCATCAAGAACATGCTCCATTTTCTTTTCATAGAATTTCCACCTCTATTTATTAATTCGGCCAAGTGAGAACAACGAGAAGCATTAAGATTGTTCCTACTGAAAATAAACCAAACGCAAAAAGTCTAATAATAAATGATAATAATCCACTTTTCACCCATTTCCGTGCTGCTGAAACAATCAAGACGGATATTAACATTGCACCAATGGAATAAAAGGAAACCCACATCACATCAAGGGCGTGCATACTTGCAAGTGGTCCTCTTGCTGAAGCAAGCATTAAATAATCCATTGAACGAAAACCACCTTTCGAAAAACTTTATGTATTAAGAAATAGTAAGTATCAAAATAATAGGAGGTACAAACTTGCATACCTCCAACAGTTATCACTCGTTATTGTAAATCGTCTATTTCACGTTTTTTCATGCGAATCATTAACTCATCAACTGCAATCTTTGGCTCTTTTTCATTGAATAAAATCTCATAGAGGGCAGTTGTAATTGGCATTGGGACTTCATATTTTTGGGATAATTGATAGGCAGCTTTTGTTGTTCTTACGCCTTCTACAACCATCCCCATTTGTTCGAGCACTTTTTCTAACTTCATCCCTTTACCAAGCATGTTTCCAGCTCGCCAGTTTCTGGAATGAACACTTGTACATGTAACAATTAAGTCACCCATTCCTGTTAATCCAGAGAATGTAAATGGATTGCCACCCATCTTAACGCCTAGCCGAGTAATCTCCGCTAATCCTCGAGTAATGAGGGCAGCTTTTGCATTATCCCCATAATTTAAGCCGTCTGAAATCCCTGCAGCTAATGCGATGACATTTTTTAATGCTCCACCAAGTTCAACTCCAACAACATCGTCCGTTGTATAAACACGGAAATACTGATTCATAAATAAATCTTGAACTTTCTCAGCAGCAGCAAAGTTATTACATGCAGCTGTGATTGTTGTCGGGTGATGTAAAACAACTTCTTCAGCATGACTTGGACCTGATAAAACGACAATCTCTTCTATGACATCAGACGGTAAGGACTCTTGTAACATTTCAGAAATACGCATTAATGAATTTGGCTCAATTCCCTTTGATACATGAACGAATAAAACTTTTTTCTCAAGGAACGCAAGCATCTTTTCACAAACTTCACGAATTGCTTTTGTTGGTACAGCGACTACCACAATATTACTGTGGTAAATCGCTTCTTCTAAGCTACTTGTAGCAACTAAATTGTTAGGAAGGTTTGTTTCTGGCAAGTATTTATGGTTTGTATGTTGTTCATTAATTTCAACTGCTTGTTCAACGCGATGGGTCCACAACAGTGTGTTATGGCCATTTTCAGCTAAAACAATTGCAAGAGCAGTCCCCCAAGAACCAGCACCTAAAACCGTTACATTTTCCATTTCAATTCCCCCTTCACCCACGTTACTCACGAGCACGTGCAATTAAACGAATTGGCGTACCTTCAAAGTCAAACGTTTCGCGGATACGATTTTCTAAGAAACGTTCGTAAGAGAAATGCATTAGTTCAGGATCATTTACAAATGTAACGAATGTTGGTGGTTTAACTGCTACTTGTGTTGTGTAGTAAATACGTAAACGACGACCTTTATCTGCAGGTGCAGGATTACGTGCAACTGCATCTTCAATTACTTCATTTAATATAGATGATTGAATACGCATTGCATGGTTTTCACTAACTCGTTGTACAATGTCTAAAATTTGGTGTACACGTTGTTTTGTTTTTGCAGAAACGAAAATAATTGGAGCATAATGTAAAAATAAAAAATGTTCACGAATTTGTTGCGTATAAAGATTCATTGTTTTTTCGTCTTTTTCAACTGCATCCCACTTATTTACAACAATAATCACTGCTTTTCCTGCTTCATGCGCATAGCCAGCAATTTTTTTATCTTGTTCTTGTATACCTTCTTCACCATTTAAAACGACTAATACAACATCGGAGCGTTCAATCGCTCTTAAAGCACGTAAAACGGAATATTTCTCTGTAGATTCGTACACTTTCCCTTTTTTACGCATACCCGCTGTATCAATAATGACATATTCTTGTCCATCGTATGAATACGGCGTGTCAATGGCATCACGTGTAGTACCAGCGACGTCACTTACAATTACTCGGTCTTGTCCTAAAAAGGCATTAACAAGCGAGGATTTCCCAACATTCGGGCGGCCGATTAAACTAAATTTAATCGTATCATCTGAATATTGTTCTTCATCTTCTTTTGGAAAATGTTTTGCACATTCGTCTAATAAATCCCCAAGACCTAATCCGTGAGACCCTGAAATAGGGAAAGGCTCCCCAAACCCAAGCGAATAAAAGTCATAAATCATTTCCCTCATATCAGGGTTATCAATTTTATTTACAGCAAGGACAATCGGTTTTTTTGTTTTATATAAAATTTTTGCAACCTGTTCGTCTGCTAACGTTACACCTTCACGCCCATTTGTCATAAAAATAATGACATCTGCTTCATCAATTGCAATTTCTGCTTGCTGGCGAATTTGATCTAAAAATGGTTCATCACCAATTTCAATCCCGCCTGTATCAATAATGTTAAATTCATGGGTTAACCAATCTGCCGAACTGTAGATGCGGTCACGTGTTACACCTGGAATATCTTCCACGATTGATACGCGTTCTCCAACAATACGATTAAATATTGTTGATTTTCCAACGTTCGGACGACCTACGATGGCGATTACTGGTTTTGTCATCTGTACTTCATCCTTCCAAATTCTTATCTTTTGTATTATACACGAAATGTTTGCCAATATCATTTTTTCACATTTATTTGGTTATATAAACATGGCGATATTAAGACACACATTTTCCATTACTTACATACTGATTATTTTATTCAGTTCTATTAATATTTAATAGATATTTGAAAAAGGAGGGGCTCCATCTGAAAAAACTTCTATATTTTATTGTACTCATCGCAATGTATATGATTCCTATAAATAGCAATGCCCAAGCAAGTTCTCTTTTTCCTGATGTTAAAAACTATCGGGAAGAAATTATATATCTGAATGAAAACGGAATTATTAATGGATATGGCAATGGTAATTTTGGCCCCAATGATCCTATTAAACGCATCCAAGCTGTTCAGATGATTTTACGGGAATTAGGGGTAAGTACAAAAGATGCACCAAATCCAAATTTTTCAGACGTTCCACCAGGCAGTTACGGTTATGAGGAAATCGCTAAAGCTGCACAACTTGGTATTATTTCTGGAAAAGGGGATGGACGATTTGATCCAAGCGGAAAGTTAACAAGAGGGCAAATGGCAAAAATTCTTGTAAACGCCTATAAATTAAAAGGCTATTACCCATATGAATTTTACGATGTTGACATGGATCATTCATTGTACCCTTATATTCAAACATTAGCGAGCCATAACATTACTACAGGATACCCTGACGCAACATTTCGTCCAGGTGAGCCTTTAAAAAGAGCCCATTTCGCAGCCTTTTTAGCTCGAATTTTAAATGACGATTTTATTTTTTATCCATATTTTGTACAGGACACAGAAACAATCGCAAACAATCTACAAAGTGTTGTCATGATAGAGCTATACGATGCAAACAACGAACTACTATCACAGGGTTCCGGCTTTATTGTTTCGAACCAATTGATTGCAACGAATTTTCATGTCATCAGTGGAGGATATCGAGCAATTGCGATTACAGATGATGGTGACGAAATTGAGCTTGAAGGCGTTGTAGATTATGACGATTACTTAGATCTTGCTATTTTAAAACCTAAAGAAAAGATAGGTTACCCTGCCTTACCACTTTTAGATTATGACGAAGTGAAAATCGGTGAGAAAGTAGTAGCATTTGGAAGTCCATATGGTTTACAAAACTCCATGACTGAGGGAATTGTTTCAGGAAAACCAATGTTTGAAGACGAATATGGTACCGTGGATACAATCCAAACTTCAGCACAGATTACGTTCGGAAGTTCAGGTGGACCGCTTATGAATATGAAGGGGTTTGTACTTGGAATCAATTCATTTGGTCTTGAAGAATTAAATTTTGCGATTACAACAAATTATTTATATGAAATGGTCTACCCTTATAAATCAACAAAATTCAAGTCAATACGAACGCAAAACTTTAGTGAAATGCCAGTTTATGAAGAGGAAGATGAGGTTATTGAGGAAGATGAAGTTATCCATCCAGCTCCAATTGAAGATGCTATTCCTGAAATCTCCTTAGAACCACCAGCACCGATTGACTTAGAACAATTAACTGGCGAAACACAAACAGTTTCTCAACAGTTTATAGACTTAGTACATGATGCTGAACAACCTATCATCTATGGCATCAATATTTATGGAGAGCTAGTTTCATTCAACTATGAAACAAACAGGGAGCAGACATTAACCTTTGATGACCCTGCAGAAAGCATTTTTTATTCAAATGGTGAGTTGTATATTACTTTAGTAAAAAGAGAACACAGTTCCTATTGGTGGGATGCCCTTCAAGAAGGAGCCGTTGCTGTTGTCGATACATCAACCTTCACACTGAAAAATGTTTTTAACCTTAAAACCGATCCATTTGATATTGTCGCGGATGATAACTATTTCTATGTATCTTCGGGTTCTGGACAATGGACGACTCTAAAAAGTTATAGTAAAGAAACAGGGAGTGAAATTTCTTCACAAAGTATCCGACAGTTAAGTTCCATCTTTATGCATCCTAGTAAAACGAGAATTTATGCAGTAGATTCTGATACATCACCTCGAGATCTTGAAATGTTTGCAATACAAAATGGAAAACTTTCGCAATCCTTAGATTCTCCTTACCATGGTGATTATGAACTTTTACCGCATTTGTCAATCTCACCAGATGGAAAATATATTTTTAATAATTATGGGACAATTTTTGCATCTAGTCGATTAACAAGTACGGATATGAAATATATTACAGATTTAAAAACAAACTTTTATGATATTACATTCAATGATGAGCTCACAAAGTTTTACCTATCAGTAGAAAACTTACTATACGTTTACGATTATAAAACCTTTACACCTATGAAAACATACAAAATAGAGGGTAAAGGATATTATTTATTTAATCACGACAATAATTTAATTATCGTCGGAGAACAAATTAATGCAAAAACAGGTATTCCGTTTAGTATTATTTTAAAAACGAACATGAAATAAAAAAACTGTAGCCAACTAAAATTGACTACAGCCCAACACGTAATGAAGTTATCGTTTCATTACGTGTTTTTTATATTATTTTTCAGAAAATCGTTTTAATTGGTCTCCAATAACATCGCTAAATGAAAATCCTGTTGTTTCTTCTGGAAGTTCGTAATCGATCACTTCTTCTTTTGCAGGATTTTCTTGAAGATCTTTAATGCTTAATGAAAGTCGTTTCTCATTTGCATTCACATCAAGAACTTTAACCTCTACTTCTTGACCTTCTTTTAACACTTCATGCGGAGTATTAATATGCTTGTGCGAAATTTGAGAAATATGAACTAACCCTTCTACTCCAGGGAAGACTTCGACGAAAGCTCCAAATGATACAAGGCGTTTAATCGTACCTTTTAATGTTGAACCTTTAGATACTTGATCTTCAACATTTTGCCAAGGTCCAGGTAATGTATCTTTAATAGATAAAGAAATTCGTTCGTTTGCTGGATCAACAGACAAAACTTTTACTTTAACAGGTTGGCCTTCAGAAAGCACAGTGCTTACATCCGTTACATGTTCATGAGAAACTTGGGAGATATGCACTAAACCATCGATACCACCGATATCCACAAAAGCTCCGAATGGTACTAAACGTTGAACTGTCCCATCAAGAATGTCACCTTGCTGAATATTTCCGATTACTTGTTTCTTTTTAGAAGCTTTTTGTTCTTCTAATACCGCACGATGAGAAAGAATTAATCTACCTTTTTCTTTATCAAGCTCAGTAATTTTGAATGTTAACGTTTTGCCTTTATAATTTTCAAAATCTTCAACAAAATAATCTTCAACAAGAGATGCAGGAACGAAGCCACGTACGCCTAAATCAACAACTAGGCCACCTTTCACAACATCTTTTACTTCCGCTTCAAAAATTTCACCTGATGCAAACTGTGCCTCGAGTTTATCCCACGCTTTTAGTGCATCTACTTTGCGTTTTGATAAGACAAAGTTTTCTTCTTCCACTTTTGTAATCATTAGCTCTAACGCGTCTCCAACAGATACTACATCAGAAGCTTTTTCGATATGCAAGCTCGAAAGTTCGCTAATTGGCACAATACCATCAAAAGGTGCACCTTCAATAGATACTGTTACTGCTTTATCATCTACTTGTGCAGCAACACCTTTCACAATATCTCCTTCACGAAATTCTTGGTTTGATCCTAAGTTCATTTCTTCAGACATATGTAACCCTCCTTCGCATCTTCCAATTTCTATTTTATTCGAAATTGTTTATAAAAACAAAAATTTTCCTCTGATATAAAGAAATATATAAGTTTTTCCTTTAAAAGTCAGATGATCCCATTATTTCTTTGGCAAGATTTAAAATTTCATTAGCCGCTTCTTCTATTGATAAATGGGTTGTATCAAGATATATTGCATCCTCAGCTTGAATTAAAGGAGAGGCTTCTCTTTCACTATCCAGTTTGTCACGCTTTGCAATTTCTTCTTTTAAACTTTCAATTGTTGAAGGAATACCTCGTTTTTCATTATCAATAAAGCGCCTTTTAGCACGTTCTTCAACAGATGCTGACATATAAATTTTCAGCTCAGCATCTCTTAACACGTGGGTACCAATGTCTCGTCCATCCATGACAATCCCGCCAATAGCAGCCAACTCTTGTTGCTTTGCTACGAGGATTTCACGAATAATTGGATGTGCTGCAACTTCACTAACATTGGCTGTTACTTCATTTGAACGGATTAACTGTGAAACATCTTCCCCATCAACAAAAACAAGTTGTCCATTTTCAGAAGGTTTTAAGATAATTGAAGTATTCAACAGCATTTTTTCCAAAGATTTTTCATCACTTAATCCTATGTTTTCTTTCATTGCTTTATACGTTACTGCTCGGTACATTGCGCCTGTATCGATATAGGTAAAGCCTAAAGATTCTGCCACAATTTTGGCAATTGTACTTTTCCCGGCACCTGCTGGACCATCGATTGCAATTTGTATTTTTTTACCCATAAAATCCCTACTTTCCTACAACATTGTACCATAATGGGAAGATTTTTTTGATTTTGACACCTTGGATTGGTAGTGAAAAAATGGGCCTACGCTCTTTTTCCCATGAATTCCATCCACATCATTTCGTTATCTACAAAAAAAGCCACTATTATTAAATAGGGCACTGAAAAAGTCGATTTTAATAAATTTTTATAATAAAAATAAGCTCAGATCTTTTAGGAAGTGGGATTCACGAAGACTCCTACGGGAACAGCTTGAGCTGAAGACCCCGCAGGAGCTTGCGACGAGGAGGCTGAAGCCAAGCCCGTGGAAAGCGAAGTGAATCCCACCTTCTATTTAGAAGCAAATAATTACTATAAATTTTTATCGGTATTTAGTTTTTCAGTGGCTTCATTATTAAAATAGGGCTTTTTAAATTTATATTTTGCTCGCTTCTTTTCGACGTAAAGCAAGTTGACGTTCGAAACAAAAGCGAACAATATATTGCTTGTCTATATCATCTGTATCAGTAAATTGCAGTGAAGCTAGTTTTAAATGTTCCTTTTCAAAAATGCGAATCACATTTGCATCGGTTTTTACATATTTAATGTCCCCATTATTATAGGGAAGGACAATTGTTAAATGGATCCGTTCACCTTCATGAAATGGCGGATTTGATCTTAATTGGAGTGCCATTCCACCTGCACTAATGTCATCTGTTACAAATTGATAAAAATTATTTTGGTAGTTTACAGCCACATCCGCTACAGTGTTCACACGCACAAATTCCCGACGTTGAATTTTAACAAATTCTTCATCTGGCGGACACTTAAGCATAATGGTAGGAATGTTTCTTTTTTGCCTTCCTAACACTTCGGTATTAAATGCATAGCTTATTTTGTCTTCCGTCATAAAGGTTGCTCGGAATTGAGCTCCATCCACTAAAAAAGCGGTTTTTTTCGTAATTGTATTTACTGGATAATCAATAAAAATTACATTTTCAATCTGTTCTACAACCTTACAGTGGAATTTATCCACATTTTCTGAATTAGTTGTCTCTAAGATTAATGTAGTCCCGATTTTTAGTTTCATACTCCTCGCCTCGCACAATAAGATAATATAATTATTGCACGAAACGGATGATTTTTCTAGGAGGTTCTGTCTGTTTTTTCAAATTATGGCATATATTCTACTTTTATAACATCGTGGTTATCCGCATCTACAACTACTCTAAATGTTTCATTTAATTTATTATCAAAGCGAGCAATTACTTCATAACATTTTCTTAATTGGAATGCATCGTTTTCTGTGTAAATCATTTTTTCTTCTTCCACTACTGTACCAGGGCGGAAGAATGTTTTCCAATCAATCGGGTTCACTGGTTGATTTTCATCAACAGTTTCTTTTTGAACATATTCCATTGCATTTAAACCGAGAAGTTCGCCACTGTCCTTTGAAACCTTCAATTGAACGCCATCTGGATAAACAAGAGCCTTATCTTTCCCAACTACTCTTGCTAAAGAAATATGCCATGCATTATGATTTTCGCGCATTTCCACTAGTTGTAAATCTTTATAACCTGCTCTACCTAAAAACTGATAGGTTAAATCCTTAATTTGTTGCTGAGTAATTCCTGTTTTTTCTTGAACAGGGCGCTCAGATAAGAAGGATAAAATGTGCCCACCTTTTACAGTTATATCTGCGTACCCAATTCGGCTCCCTTTTACAAATTGAATATGATAGAACGGATATGGGGCATCATCTTTACTTTTCGTTACAGTATAGGTTGCATCTTTAATACCTGGCAAAAGCAACTCTAATCGATCAATTGCTTGTTCTTTCGTTAATTCTTTATCTGTTAAGTTTTGTAATTCTTGTTTCTTTTTCCAATCTGATTCACTAGCTGTTAAAGGAAAATCTGTTTCTGAATAAGATTTCAAATTCGCTGAGACATTTTTAAATGGTGATTCCTTTGTTTCTTGAGTTGCAACAGATGCCCATTTTTTGAAATCTCCGTCATTTTCATAAAATCTAGATGTTGCCACTGTCCATTCATCTGACAGAGCTTGTAAATTTTCATTTACAACACCCATTTTTTTATGCCAAGATTCAAAATCTCCATTGTCTGCCACATACTTTGCCTCTTCACCAATATTGCCCACATATCGCAACCAATCATTCGCTACTTCTGTACTTAGAGGCAAGTTACTAATAGAGGAACGGAATTCATTACTCATTCTCCAAATGTTATCAAGTTGAACTTCAAGTGCATGTTGGTCTTGAAATAGTAAAGATTGAGACACAGCCTGTTGAAGGTTTGTTAATTTTTCTGATGCATTTGTAAGAGAGTTTGTATACTGCGCATGTACTGTTTGTTGAAGATCTTTGTTTTCTTGCCTTACATCATAAGCGTATAATCCTAACGCTAAAACTGCTATTGACAGTAAGTATATCGCGCTTTTCATAGTTTCCCTCCTCGTATATTAGTAGCAGAATATATGTTCACCGATTTGCTTAATTTGTGGTCTCGACCAAATCCATTTACTAGTTGCTGTTTGAGGATTAAAGTAAAATAACGCATTTTCTGTTGGATCCCAGCCATTCATTGCATCTAATACGGCTTCTTTTGCGCGTTCATTTGGAGTTAACCAAATTTGCCCGTCTGCAACCGCTGTGAAGGCACCTGGTTGGAATATGATATCTGAAATGGTATTTGGGAATTCAGGCGATTCAAGTCGATTCAAAATAACTGCTGCAACCGCAACTTGCCCTTCATAAGGTTCCCCTCGAGCTTCACCATAAACCGCATTTGCCATCAGTTGGAGGTCTCGTTCAGAGTATTTTACAGGCAGCTGCATATCCGAACTTTTAGATGTACCGCCTCCACCGCCTCCACCACCTCCACCTTTCGTCTGCTGTGCAAGAGGTGTTCCTCCATAATGAGTAAATTGATTTCCTCTATCGATTTGTTGTTTTACCCAATCTTCATGGTACTCGGTAGCATTTACTAGATTCTTTTTCGTTGTACTACCGACAACACCATCTATGTCAAGATCGAATTCTTTTTGGAAATTTCGCACTGCCCAATAAGTACCATAGCCAAAAATACCATCAATTTTTCCATTGTAATAGCCTAACCATTGTAACCTCGCCTGTAATTCAATTACATCATCTCCAAATGAGCCCCGTTCAATGAGTTGGCTTGAAAATGCACTTGTTTCACTTGGCTTGACAATAGCAAAAGTACCAAGTAATAAAATGATTGTCATAAAGATACTTCTTACCATTTATTTCACTCCTTTCTCATAGCATGTAAAATTCGAAAACTTTTATACGTTTTTCATTTATATAGACTTCCTAAAATTTAAGAAAAAAAAACAACTTTTATTTTAATCACTTTAATTAGTGAAAAATAAAAGTTGCTTATTGATATTTTTGTTCATATAAATGTTGTACTAAATGTTGATGAGCCAATTTCACTTTTCGCAGGGCAAACCACCATAAATACAGCATAAATGGGGCAATTAAATAAACCCAATACCCTTCAAACGTTAAAATAGAATTATAAATAACTCAAACTTCGCAGACTGAAATCGACAAATAAGCCTTGATATAGTTAGGCAGACCGTTAATCCACTGCTGTAGTTGACTTTTGATTAATTTTTG
>NZ_OBMQ01000028.1 GCF_900217795.1 Ureibacillus xyleni
TCGTATTGTCAAAACTTATATATATAAATCGCTAATAATCGTTGGTTTTACAGTCTTTTATGCAAAAAAACTTGCCACCCCCTGAATTTTGATGTTAGTTGAGGTTACCACACCACACAACTACCCAAAAAGGAAGTGACAAGTTTGTACCCTCAATTATTAGCGTATTTAATTGAATTTATCAAGTACCAAGAAAAAATAATTAAAATATTAATGGTGATAATATTTGGTAAGGCTGTTGGAAGTGTGCGTCCTGAACAGCCAATTAATAAAGAATACCGCAAGTTACAAGTTGATAAGTTACCCATTCTGTATCAACCTGAAAAAGCATCCTTTCAGGATTTACTAATCGCCTACTTCCATGAACATGGCAAAGAATTAAAGCCTGTAAGACGACACGCCAAGTCCAAATCAAAAGTACCTGAAAACCTCTGTTGTCCTAAGTGTGGTGCACCTTCCTCGTATTTGTATGCGAATAATGGTGCAAAAGGACAATATCAATGTAAGGTATGTGATTGCTTATTTAATCAAAAAAGTCGCTATCAGAAAGAGGCTATTCTTCGTTGCCCCCACTGTATGAAGACCTTAGAGAAAATTAAAGAGCGAAAAGATTTTCACATTTGGAAGTGTAAAAATAATCAGTGTTCCTATTATTTATCCAATATAGGTCGAATGAGTAAGGAAGAAAAGACCCGATTTAAACAAGATCCACAGGCGTTTAAAGTGCGTTATATTTATCGTGAATTTTTGTTTGATTATCAACCTTTATCTCCAGCATCACCAGTAAAACCACGTGTAGATTTATCACGGATTCATACGTCATCCCATACACTTGGATTGATTTTGACATACCATGTGAATTACGGTATTTCAGCACGGAAAACAGCAGCGATTATGCAAGACATACATAATGTTTCCATTTCACATCAAACGATATTAAATTACGTGAACAGTGTCTCCATCTTGATGAAGCCCTTCGTTGATGGTTATCCTTATGAACTGTCCGATCAATTTTGTGGCGACGAAACGTATATTCGGGTTAATGGGAAATGGCATTACTTATTCTTTTTCTTTGATGCGGCGAAAAAAGTTATTCTCTCTTACCGTGTTTCGCCTAATCGCGATACATTGTCTGCCATTAAAGCAATCGATGATGTTTTACAAAAGTTCAAGGAGATTCCCGAAAACCTGAATTTAATCGTGGATGGCAACCCCATTTACTTATTAGCACAACACTTTTTCGCACAACATGACATTTGGTTTGATGTGACACAAGTGATAGGCTTAACGAACGAAGATCCAGTGTCAGCCGAATATCGTTGGTTGAAACAAATTATCGAACGTCTAAACCGGACATTTAAAGGGCATTACCGTGCGACAACAGGCTTTGGTTCCGAAGCTGGCTCGGTATCGTTTGTGACGATGTTTGTGGCCTATTTTAATTTCCTTCGACCGCATGCAAAGCTGGAAAAGCGTGTGCCGGTCATGATTCCAGAGTTGGACCAGATGCCACATATGCCAGCACGTTGGACAAAACTGATTGAACTGGCCCAATTGGAGTTAACGAAATAACCGCAGCCTACTTTTTTTAGCAGAGCCCTCAAATAACTACATACGAATGACAATCGGCGTAGCGAACTCTTGACAAACCGAATGGAGAAAAGGTTAAAATTGGTATTTGGCGAGGGTTATTTGGTGTGCCTACTTTTTCCCCTTCGCCCTCAAAAATATGGGCGCAACCTTTTCGGAATGTTTGTCAAGAGCGATTGTCCCCTCGTTCGGAGAGTACTTATCGCCCAATACCTTGTGTTTTTCAATTTTTCATAGAAGTTTTGACACTACC
>NZ_OBMQ01000010.1 GCF_900217795.1 Ureibacillus xyleni
CAAGCCCGTGGAAAGCGAAGTGAATCCCACCTTCTATTTAGAAGCAAATAATTACTATAAATTTTTATCGGTATTTAGTTTTTCAGTGGCTTCGAGTCTTAAGAGGCTCTTTTTTTATTTACACTACAACACTGTAGAAAAATAGGTGTATAGTGTAGTTAGTAAGATAGGGAAAGAAGGCTTCAAATGCTAAATAAAATAAACCAATTTCTTCAAAGAATGATGCCAATATTAACACCAGCTAGTTTAGTTATTGGGGTATTTCTTGAGGATTTGGGAGGACAATTGCTGTTTTTAGTACCTTGGCTTTTTGCATTTATGACATTTGCCGGCAGTTTAAGTATGAACTTTCAAGGATTACGAAGTTTTACAAAGTATCCTTGGGTAATCTTAATAACCATCGCATTTTTACATATAGTAATGCCAGTTTGGGCGTATTTTGTTTCAACTGTTCTATTTCATGATCATTTATTAACAATAGGATTTGTTCTATCCGTAGCAGTACCAACAGGAGTAACGAGCTTTATTTGGGTAAGTATTTGCAAAGGCCATTTGCCACTCTGTTTATCCATTATTTTAATCGATACAATGCTTTCGCCAATAGTTATTCCATTATTATCCAAGGTTGTTGTTGGGAAAACTATTGAAATCGACACAATGTCAATAATGCTAGACTTATTATGGATGATCGTTTTACCGTCTTTTGCTGCGGTTATACTAAATGAATGGACAAAAGGGAATATTAATCAAACAATAGGAAAACCATTAGCGCCATTTCAGAAATTGAGCTTATTTTTAATTGTAATGATTAACAGCAGTGCAATTGCGCCATTTTTGAAAAATATAACTTGGGATATCGCTTGGATTATTATGGTTGTTTTAATATTAGCTGCATCAGGATATGCAATGTGTTTTGTGATTGGTCACTATCTATTTAAGGACCCTAGCATTGTCACAACAATCGTTTTTACTGGTGGTATGCGTAATATTGCGGTAGGTGTCGTGATTGCAAGTACGTATTTTCCTGCGAAGGTTGTAATGCCAGTTGTGTTCGGTATGTTATTTCAACAAATTCTTGCTTCACAATTTGGAAGATTGATAGAAAAATATAAAATGAGAGTATCTCCAATTAATGATTGAAGCATTATTTGGAAATAACATTTAAATGAATCTTTAATGACTCTAATACGTCAGTAACTAAAAGGGAGGTACTCATGATACTTAAAATATATAGAATTATCCACATTTTATGGACCGGAGTTTTTGCCTTATTTGTTTCGATCCCAATATTGGAACATGGAAGCTTAGAGATAGAATATTATGTTGATATTTTTTTCATAGCACTTTGGTTAATCGGCGTTATTTTCTTATTTATTAAAAGGTTAGGGAAATATGGATATATATTAACGATAATGCCGTTGCTATATGCGGTCATTTTGTATTTGATATAGGGAACGGAACTTGTGAAGACAAAAATCCCATGGGAAATCAGGGAAAAGCGTATTCATAGCCACTATGAAGACAGAAATAGCAAGGAAAGATAATAAAAGTTGTCTTCATAACTAATGAAGACGGAAATCATTTGGAAATGAAACGTTTTCATAGCCCTTTGAAGACAAAAATCACATGGGAAACCAAGAAAAAGTGTTTTCACATCCACCATGAAGACTAAAATGGTAAGGAAGATTAATGAAAAGCGTACTGCGGGTAGTTTTTCGCTTTTCTTATGATTGACATAACACCATTTGGTTCTATATAATATCGAGGTACTTGAAGGAACTAGTTAAGGAGCAACTATAATGACAATTGAACAATCAAACTTACCAGATATTATTCAAAAAGTAACAATCCAAGCACCGATTCAGAAAGTTTGGGAGTATGTATCAAGTGCTGAAGCGATTGCCCAATGGTTTATGCCTAGTGATTTTAAATTAGAAGAGGGATATGAGTTTACAATTCAATCTCCTTTTGGGCCTTCACCATGTAAAGTAAATGAAATTGATGAGCCAAACAAAATATCGTTCCAATGGGATAAAGATGGCTGGTTTGTTTCATTTTTATTAGAAGAAAATGATGGTGAAACAGAATTTACACTAATTCATGGTGGCTGGAATGAAGTTGGGGCGATTGTGCCGAAAGCTGGACGTCCAAATACTGAAATACGTAAAACGATGGATTTAGGTTGGAGTGGCATTATTCAAAAACTAAAACATTTGGTAGAAGGGTAATGACCGAAAAATTGCCAAAGTATGACGTATTTCAAGCGATAGCAGATCCGACACGTAGAGATGTTCTTTATTTATTGTCGCTACAAAAACAATCGATTGCTGAGATATCGTCGCATTTTGACATCAGTAGAACCGCTGTTGTGAAGCATCTAAATGTGTTAACTGAAGCAGGTCTTGTGCGCGGAGAAAAGAATGGTCGAGAAAAAATCTACTATTTACAACCTGAACCATTACAAGAGTTACAAGATTGGTTAACTTACTTTGAACAATTTTGGCACAACAAAGTAAACAAATTGAAATATATTGTAGAAAGAGATTAGGAAAATTAATAAGCAATCCCATTGCCATTTTAGGTATTGGGATTGCTTTTCTATTTGCTCTTTACTTCTCTACATTTTGCAACATTTTCTCTTAGAAAAAGGTGATTTTTCTGTCAAGTCCCAATAAGTTTAAATTTTCTGAAAATTATTTCAACGAGGCTTTTTATCATCCGCCTAGTAAGGACAGTAATCCCAAGGGTTAACGATGGATTACTTAAATAAAAAAACAAGAAATTTGCCACAAAATTTATAATAAAAATTCACTAAATTGTCACATTTACATATTGCAAAACGGTTTTTCCTTTAAATTGGATGCGAAGTCTAGATAAAATTAAAGGGGAAGGAGTGATGAGAAGTATGTTACAAATTGAGAACTTAACAAAAATTTATCGAGGTGGAAAAGTTGCCGTCGAACAATTAAATCTTGAGATACAACAAGGAGAATTTATTGCTTTTATCGGCACAAGTGGTAGTGGAAAAACGACTGCGCTTCGAATGATTAATCGAATGGTGGAGCCTTCTAGCGGAAAAATGTTGCTAAATGGTAAAGACATTACGAAAATGAATGCCGTTACGTTACGAAGGAGTATCGGTTACGTGATTCAACAAATCGGTTTAATGCCACATATGACGATTCGTGATAATATTACGCTCGTTCCACATTTATTAAAATGGTCGAAAGAGAAGAAAGATGAGACGGCTCGCCGTTTAATTGAACTTGTCAATTTACCACCATCCTATTTAGATTTTTACCCGTCGCAACTTTCAGGTGGTCAACAACAACGCATTGGTGTTTTAAGAGCTCTTGCCGCAAACCAAGACATTATCTTAATGGATGAACCTTTTGGCGCTCTTGACCCAATTACCCGTGATACCCTGCAAGACCTTATCAAAGACATTCAACTACGATTAAATAAAACGATTATTTTCGTTACCCACGATATGGATGAGGCAATAAAATTAGCAGATCGGATTGCCATTATGCATGAAGGGAAACTTATTCAGTTTGACACACCTGATAACATCCTAGCAAATCCAGCCAATGATTTTGTTAAAGAATTCATCGGATCACACAGGCTTATACAACAAAAGCCAAATGTGAAAACAGTTGATGAAGTCATGATTAAACCAATCTCTATTACAATTGAAAAAAGTATCGATGAAGCCATTCGATTAATGGTGGAAAAGCGCGTAGACACGTTATTTGTAACGGATGGCGACAATCGACTACAAGGATATTTAGATGTAGAAGGCTTTACTGGAGCACGTAGAACATCAAAAAGTATATCGGAAGTTTATGAGACAGATGTATTCTACGTGAAAACAGGTTCCAAATTGCAAGATTCTGTCCGCAGAATTTTAAAGCGCAACTTAAAAAATATCCCAGTAGTCGATGAGGAGCACCGATTGGTCGGATTAGTTACACGAGCAAATATTGTTGATATTGTCTATGATACGATTTGGGGAGATGAAGAGCCAACAGCAGCAACTAGAGAAGTAGCAGCTGGTAGTGCTGTTATAGAGGAGTTGAGTCTCCAATGATTACTTTTTTCACTGAAAATAGTTCGGAAATTTTACTGAAAACCTGGGAGCATTTCTATATTTCGATGATTGCCCTTTTACTAGGTGTCCTTTTCGCAGTTCCTCTGGGTATATTACTATCTAAAACAAAATTACTTTCAAAAATTGTATTAAGTATTACAAGCGTACTGCAAACAGTTCCATCTCTTGCACTCCTCGCTATAATGATTCCGTTCTTTGGTGTAGGAAAGGTACCAGCTGTCGTTGCATTATGTATCTACTCGCTATTACCAATCTTAAACAATACATTTATTGGAATGCATTCCGTGAATGAAAATACAAAGGGTGCCGGGATTGCGATGGGTATGACAAACCTACAATCTATTATTCTTGTAGAACTACCCCTTGCAATACCTGTCATTATGTCAGGAATTCGATTATCGGCAGTGTATGTAATTTCATGGGCAACGTTAGCTTCATATATTGGAGCTGGGGGATTAGGTGATTTTATTTTTAATGGTCTCAACTTATATCAAACAGAGCTGATTTTAGGTGGAGCGATTATTGTGACATTACTTGCACTGTTAGCGGACTTCATTTTAGGTAAGCTTGAAAAAATCGTAACTCCTAAGGGGCTACGTTTAGAAGGGGGACGTGCATCGTGAAAAAGAGATTCCTTCTTCTAATCGTCCTTATCCTTACATTGTTAGTTAGCGCATGTAATTTAACAACTAGTAAGGACAACGATGAACTAAAGATTGCCTCTGTTGTAACAACGGAAGGGCAAATTTTAGCTTATATGATGAAATATATGATTGAGCATTATACGGATGAAAAGGTAGAAATCATTAATAACCTTGGTTCAAGTACTGTTGTCCATCAAGCAATGATAAATGGGGATGCAAATTTATCCGCCGTTCGTTATACAGGAACAGACTTAACGGGAGCACTACAAGCAGAACCAATGAAAGATCCAGAAGAAGCATTAACATTTGTTCAACAAGCCTTTGCAGATCGTTTTCAACAAACGTTTTATGATTCATACGGATTTGAAAACACATATGCCTTTATGGTGACGAGGGAAACTGCAAATAAGTATAACTTGAAAACGGTTAGTGATTTAGCTGCTGTTGCAAGTGAACTTGAAGCAGGGGTTGATACGTCTTGGATGAATCGTGAAGGGGATGGCTATAAAGCATTTGTTGAAACATATGGTTTTGATTTTGCACGTACGTACCCGATGCAAATAGGTTTAGTATATGAAGCAGTTAATTCTGGGGAACTGGATGTTGTTTTAGGTTATACGACAGATGGACGAATAGCCTCCTACGATTTAGTCGTTCTGGAAGACGATTTAAATTTCTTCCCGCCATATGATGCAAGTCCTTTTGCGGATTCCGAGCTGCTTGAGGAAAAACCTGAAGTACATGAAGCAATTAATCGTCTAGTTGGCAAGATTTCAACAGAGACAATGCAAAAGTTAAATTTCTTAGCGGATAATAATTTGATTGAACCAGCAGTCGTTGCAGAACAATTTTTAGTTGAACACAATTACTTTTCTGGAGGTGAAAAGTAATGAAGGATATGACTCAAATGTCGACAACTGAACAATTTTTTTTCTATATGCAAGAAAATAGTTTATATGTGTTTAGTCAGTTTTTTGATCACTTTTTAATTTCAATTTACGGTGTGTTATTGGCAGCGCTTGTTGGTATTCCGCTTGGGATTTTAGTTTCCAAATATGGAAAATTATCAACTGTTGTGATGACCATTGCAAACATTATACAAACAATACCTGCTCTTGCTTTGATGGCAATTATCATGCTCGTACTTGGGCTTGGGAAAACGACAGTCATCGCAACAGTATTCTTGTATTCATTGCTACCAGTAATCAAAAACACGTATGTAGGAATTACAAACATCAATAAAAGTGTGACAGATGCTGGGCGTGGAATGGGGATGACCAAAGCTCAAGTATTATATATGGTGGAACTTCCGCTTTCTCTTTCGGTTATCATAACGGGTATTCGAATTGCACTAGTAGTTGCCATAGGGATTACGGCAATAGGCGCCTTTATTGGTGCAGGTGGTCTTGGTGATATCATTATTCGTGGTACAAATGCAACTGACGGAACTGCCATCATTTTAGCAGGTGCGCTTCCAACAGCTCTAATGGCGATTTTAGCTGACATTATATTAGGAATCATCGAAAGAAGATTAGACCCAGTGAAACGGAACCAGAAAAAATCTATACAAACGGTTTAGTAACAAAAAAAGTGTTCGTCAATGATTTTTGACGAGCACTTTTTTTCTTAATTGTTTAAATCCCATAATCCGGGGCTATGTTCATTTGGCATTTCAGGTAGTTCAGGAACCGGATGTGGTGTTGGTGGGTCAACTAATTGTAATTCGCCACTGTTTCGACTTGGGGATTCACCATTAAAGATTTCACCAACACGAGTAGGGTCTAATCGGAAATTGAAGAATGCGTTATGGAAGCCCATCTCTACATATTTGCGGCATTCCGGATATTTATTTATATCATAGTTAGGAACAGGGAATAGTTTCGCCCAATCTACTCCTAATGTCTCTAAAGCTTTAGCAAATGCATTTTGATGGGCATTGTCACGGACAATTAAAAACGCTAACGTTTCTCTAAATGTTTTATTAGAACTCATTTCATAAATTCTCGATTTTTGAAGAACACCAGTAGATTCAAGAACGAGATTATCGAGTAAATCAGCTACTAGATTTCCGTGACTATACACATAATTCCCGTTCCAAGGGTTTCCTGCAGCATCGACAGGTAACGAACTTTGCGCCCCCATAATGAAATGATGAGGGTTGGCATGTTTAATCGCCTCATCAAGTGGTGCTTGGTCAACTCCTGCGTTTCCAACACCATACTCACCGGCACCATTTAATAATTGGTTAATCGTTGTTTGAACAAGCTCTACATGACTAATTTCTTCTAGAAAAATACCCCGAATAAGATCGCGATATTGTTTTGCCTTGCCTCTAAAATTTGCACTTTGGAAGGAGAATTGCATCATTGTGCGCATTTCACCAAAACGTCCACCTAAAGTTTCCTGTAATACTTTTGCTGCTGCTGGATCGGGTTTGTCTGGAACAATCATATTAATCAAATCTTCTTTATAAAAATACATTGTAATTCCTCCCTTCAAAAAAAGTATTGCTCTAAAAATGTAATTTATTCTAAAAAGTAAAATGTCCCATTGTTACAACGCTTAAAAATACTAAGTTTGGCTAAAACTTTATAGTAATAATAATGTTAGGGTTGGTATTTAATGAAGTATTTTGATGTGATTGTTATAGGAACAGGATTGGCTGGTCTTACCGCTGCTCTTGAACTAGTTGAAAATGGGAAGTCTGTCATTATTTTTGAAAAGGAAAAAGTAATTGGTGGAAGGACGTCATCCTGGGATGAAGACGGGATGATTGTAGAATCAGGTTTTCATCGGCATATTGGATATTATAAAGAGTTGCCAAGAGTATTAAGGAAAGTTGGTGTAGATCCAGACAAAATTGTTCAATGGGAAGAAAATGTTGATGTGCGAATAAAAGGGAAGAAAGATACTGCCACTTTTGGTATGTCGCCTATATTCGGTCCTATTGATATGTTAAAAGGGGTGCTAGGGAATAACGACATTCTTTCATGGAAGGATAAATTATCTTTGGCCAGATTTTTTGTCAATGGTTTTATTGAATATTTGAAAAACCCAGATTCACTTGATCGGGCAAGCGTAAGAGATTACGCGAAAAAACATCATGTTAGTGAACATGCTTTACATTATGCAGTAATCCCACTTAGTGCAGGAATCTTTTTCTTACCTCCTGAAAGATATTCATGTAAGGTATTTTTCGGTCTATTTTTACCTGCAATTCAGCGCTTTTATCGCATGCGAATAGGTGGCTATCTCGGCGGTATGACTGAATTATTTGCAGAGCCAATTGCAAACTATATTAAAAAGCTTGGGGGAGAGATTAGAACGGAATCTCCTGTTAAAAGATTATTAGTTGAAGATAGAAAGGTAAAAGGAGTTATTTTGGAAGATGGAAGTACAGTAAATGCAAATTATATAGTGCTTGCTGCAGATATAGGTAGTGCAAAGACGATTTTAAAAGAACCGTTTTTACATGATGCAGCTTTTCATAGATTATTTCAATTGAAGACAATGCCTGCTGTTACGGTGCAAATGGAGTTTACAAAGCCAGTTTTGCCATATGATCGTACAACCTTTGGACCATTAACTTCTTTAGCTAGCTTTGCAGAGCAATCTCGTTCTACTTTTACCCATGTACCTGGGAGACTTTCAATCATTTTAACTCCACCTGAAAAGTATTTAACTATGGATCATGAGGAAATTGTGAGGCAAGTTCAAAAAGAAGGAAAAGAGCTTGGGTTAGATTTAGAATCAAGCTTAACAAATTATCGAGTTGTTAGTCGCCCTGAAGATTTTTATAGTTTAGAGCCAAATAATGATCGATATAGACCGGAACAGAAAACTGCGATAGAAGGGTTAGTTTTAGCAGGTGATTATACACGCCAGCCTTACTTTGCAACAATGGAAGGAGCTGTAGTTTCCGGAATAAAAGCAGCAAAAATCATTTTACAAAGTTAACTAATGAGGATGAGGTGCAATGATAGTGCCGAAAATAATTAGTAATGGCGTTGAACTTTATTATGAAGTGAAGGGAGAGGGAGTACCGATTATCTTTATTCATCCTCCCCTTTTATCAAGCACCAACTTCACGTATCAACTTGAACATTTATCGAAGAAATATCAAATTATTGTATTTGACATACGAGGTCATGGTAGAAGTGGATATTCCAAGCATCCAGTTACGTATCCCCTAATCGTTAAGGATGTTTTATTGCTTTTAGAAACATTAAAAATAAAAAGGGCATTTTTTTGTGGGTATTCAACTGGCGGTTCTGTTTTATTGGAATTGCTACTTCTACATCCAGAACGCGCATTTGGTGGAATCATCATTAGTGGTATGTCTGAGGTGAATGATTGGAAGTTGAAACTTAAAATAGCTACTGCGATTAGATTATCAAAGAAGAAGACGATAGGTATTTTAGCTAAATCAATTGTAAAAGGAAATTCTGATACACGAAATATATCAAAAAAGTTAAAAAAAGCTTCGGTGCAAGGTCATCCAGTTAACATTCAACAGTACTTGCGCTATAGTATGTTGTTCAACTGTACGGAGTTGCTTACAAAAATTGAAGCTCCTGTTCTGCTTGTTTATGGTTCTAAGGACAAGACGTTCCTACCGTACGCTCAAATTTTACACAGCAAGCTCCCGAACAACGAATTAGTCATTTTAAATCAAGAACAACACCACATCCCAACAAAAGCGCCTCACAAATTACATGAGGCGATTCATCAGTTTATTCAAGCTTATAAAATGGAAAACCCTTTTATGATATAACGACTAAGAAGGATTTATTCAATGATAAACTTTATAGGAATAACAAAAGATAATCATCTTGAGAAAAATGTTTCCATTAATAATGCAGTGTTATCAAATTATAAATGGTTTTGGGTTGATTTTAGTGAACCGACAAAAGAAGAAATTAAGTACCTTTCTGACACTTTTCACTTTCATCCATTAGCGGTTGAAGATTGTGTACAGGAGTTTCAAAGACCGAAGCTAGATTATTATAAAAATTATACGTATTATGTAACGCATATCGTTCGGGAAGAAAACAAGACAATCATTAAAGATGAACTTGACTTTTTTGTAGGTGAAAGCTGTATTGTAACCTTTCACAAAGTTCCGTCCATTGAGGTGTCGAAAGTTTGGAATCACATTTTGTCTATGGAATCTTTAGTGGATTGTGATACTTATTATGTCTTTTATGAAATTTTAGATAAAATAGTCGATAACTATTTTCCAATTATTTATCGTATTGAAGATGATTTAGAAAAAATGATTGAGATTTCAAATAGTAAATCTATGAATCGTCTAATGAATGAGTTGTTTGAAACAAGGAATATGTTATTAAATTTATTGCATACGATTAATCCAATGCGTGATTTATTATATCGAATGTTAAATTCTCATCATTTAAATTTAAATCGTGTTGGTGAGAGAAGGGAATATTTCTCAGATATTTATGATCATCTGTTGAAATTATCGGAAATGGTCATGTCCAATCGTGAGGTCACTTCAGATATTCGCGACAGTTATTTGTCTTTAAACTCACATCAAACAAATAATGTCATGAAACTATTAACCATTATTACATCGATATTTGCACCATTGACATTTATCGCGGGTATTTACGGAATGAATTTTGAAAATATACCTGAGCTTCAATGGAAGTATGGTTATTTTTTATCTCTATCAGTAATGGTCATTATTGGTGTTGCAATGCTACTTTATTTCAAACGACGGGGCTGGTTTAAGTAGTTATTTCATCTTTAAGCTAATTAAGATTAGTACGACCCCACTAAATAAACAAACCATTTTCAAAAAGGAAATTTTCTCGCTTAATCCAGCAATGCCAATACCAGTTGTAATGATTAAAATTGTTGGTCCGACAAGTGCGAGCATAGAGTTGATGGCTAGCGCTTTTTCTACCGATTGAAATTTATACATGAGGCCAGCTGCAGTAATTTCAATGCTTCCAGAGATGATTCTTAAGATGACCATATATAAAAGTGCACTTTCTAACATAACATCCTCCTCTAGTAGTATGTATGTTGAAAGTGTATGTTTGTCCATTTATAATATGACCAAATAAAAAAGGAGGCATAATTTTTGCCTCCTTTAATCATTACATTTTAGCAACAATACCGTGAATCGTTTCTTTTAACTCTGCATCGTAATCTGCAAGTTCTACAAGATTTGCTAAACGTTCTTTTAAAATATGACGTTCAATAACTAACTTTTCATCAAGTACGCTTACTAATAATTCGATAATTAAACGGTCACGAATTGATAATGCTTCATCTACACGTTCTGGAGAGATTTTAGCATTAGTTTTTAATGCATTGCTAGCCATTATATTTTACCCCCTAGTATGTTTACTATAAATAATTCTATCATATTCTTTATCTTTTAGAAATAAAGGTTAGGATATGTTTTTAATATAATTATAAATTCTAAAAGATTCTATAAAAAAGTATATGAAAATAGAGGATATGAAAGAAGTATTTAGAATATATATTTAATAGAAGGGAGAGTGTTTTGAGTGAGAGGTACAATTAACAATAAAAGACGAGAAATTTCAGAAGAAGAAGTATACCATTTTATTAAACACGCAAAGGTAGCGCACGTAGCAACAGTTGGTGAAGACGGTTATCCATATGTCATTCCCTTTGTTTTTGTATATGAAGAAGGAACAAAACTATATGTACATATAGGTAATTTACGAGAAAGCCATTTTTGGTCGAATGTTAAAAACAATCCTCGAGTTAGTATTGAAATAAGTGAAATGGGCGATATCGTACCAGGGAAAAAATATGCATGTCAATCTGCGCTTGGCTATACGAGTGCTGTAATTTTTGGAACGATTAAACATATTGAAGAAGATGCGAAAAAAGAGTGGTTCTACGATTGTTTATGGAAAAAATATGGGGATCCAAATTGGACTTTCGAAAAAGGTGGGTACCCTGCACTTCCAAAAACAGAACTTTTCGAAGTGGAAATTGAAAAAATTACAGGGAAATTTAGTGATGCGATGGGACATTAAGCTTGTTTAATCTAAACACCTTGTAGAAAATTTTCTACAAGGTGCAGATTGTTTATTCTACTTCAGTAGTAGTTTTGATTTCTTTATATCTTTTTGTACGGTATGGATTTTTTCGTTCAGGATACATAATTTTATCTACAAAATTTAGGCTTTCATCAACATTTTCCACACTTTTAATATTTTTATCACCATGCTTTCCTTTGATCAATAGTTTAAGATGTGCTTGATTTTTACCGGTTACCGCATTTATTTTTTCAGCAAACTTTACTGATTGTTCAAAAGGCACGACTTGATCATTAGTACCGTGGATAATAAAAATAGGTGGAAAATTTTCAGAAACGTATTCGATTGGACTTGCTAAGCGAGCTTTGTCAGGATTTTCTTGTACGTTAAACCCTAATAATGCATTCGCATAGTTTACTCCTTCATTCCGTAAGTGCGTAACGTCTGATATGCCATAAAATGAAACCACACCTTGTACATCTGAAGAATACTTTTCATAACCTAACGTAAGGTCTTCCATATCCTTCATACCATTTGTAGCGGCTAACATACTTGCAATATGACCACCAGCAGAGTTTCCCCATACTACAATATTATTTGTATTTAATCGGTATTTCCTTGCGTTAGCTCTTATAAATCTTATGGCTGCTTTTGCATCGTGAAGTTGGGCTGGCCATGTTTCTTCAGTAGCTAAACGATAGCCTACATTGATTACTGCATAGCCTTGCTGAGTTGCTAGCATAACAGCAGAGTGGTTTGCTGATTTTCGACTCCCTGAAATCCAACCGCCTCCATGGAAATTAACAATAACTTTATATGGAGCGTTTCCAACTGATGGATAGATAATATCGAGTTGTTGACGTGGATTTTTTGTATTCGCATAAGGAAGGTTCAAATAAGTTTTGAACTGGTTCAACTTAATAAACTGGGGATCACCAGAATCTGTTTCCACCTCAACAAAACTCTTTTCTTCTTTCTCTTTTAAGATTGTTGTAAATTGATTGAGCAAATCAGAATTGGCATTGCCTGAAATTGTAATATTTGTAGTTGTAGGTGATGTATTAACCTCGTTTGATTCTTGTGCTTGAGAAGGGATTACAGTAAATATGGACAAAAACAAACTAGTTACAAGTAATATCTTTCGCAATCTACTAACACCTCTTAACTTTTGAATTAGTACACTCATAACGAAAGTATTTTGCTCCTAATTCATATTTTCAATGCAAAAATATAGGCATTAAATAATTATAATTATGTAAGCACTATTTTCCACATCTTCTCTCTGTTATAAAGAGTATAGGAGGGGAAAATATGAAGTGGGGAAACTTTCCGCAAAATGTAAAAGTCCGGCTAATTACATCATTTTTTAATCGTTTAACTTCATCCGCAATCATGCCTTTTATGGCGTTATTTTTTGCACAAAATTTAAGTAAAGTATGGGCGGGGATTTTTTTAGTCATAACGGTCATTATCAGCTTTATTTTTAATTTGATTGGCGGCTATGTTTCGGATCGATTTAACCGAAAAAAAATCTTGCTTGTTACGTCATCTTTAAGTGCGCTTATGTTTTTATTGATGACCATCAGCTTAATACCTGAAAACAAACTTATTGGCTTATTTGCTATTGCATATATTACCTTTACGATAACGAGTAGTATGGAATATCCTACGATGGACGCACTTATTATCGATTCAACTACTCCAGAAAACCGCAAATATATTTACGCTGCGGATTACTGGCTTGTCAATCTTTCAATGGCGATTGGAACAGCAGCGGGTGGCCTTCTATACGTAAACCATCAAATTCTATTGTTTGTTATTTTAACAGTAACGTTAGTATGTATTTCTATAGCCTTTATGCTTTGGTTGAATGAAACAGAAAGAGTATTGTTAGAACAAAAGCATCAAAACGTACTCATTGATGTTTTAAATAATTATAAAATTGCCCTTCAAGATGGCCCTTTTGTAAAGGTTGTTGTAGGATCAATGCTGATTATTGGAGCTGAATTAACATTAAACAATTACATCGGAGTTCGGTTAGTGGAGTCTTTTGATTCGATTTTTTTAGGGAATTTTGAAATTAGTGGCGTCAGAATGTTAAGTATTCTAAACGTAGAAAATATGGTAATTGTAGTATTACTTACTTTTATCGTTACAAGAATAACAGATCGTTTTAACACGAAGAAGATACTCATTTTTGGATTAATTATTTACGGTATTGGCTATATGGCGATTACTTCGGGTAATGTCTGGTATGTATTAATTTTCTTTACCTTTGTAGCCACTATGGGTGAACTAATTTATTCTCCTATTGTCAATGCAGAACAGGCGAATATGATGCCAAAAGATCAAAGAGGATCCTATGCTGCATTTGCCAATTTAGGTTATACAGGAGGAGATTTAATCGCACGTTTTAGTATTATTATGGGGGTATTTTTAATGCCTTCTCAAATGTCAATTTATATGGGAGTTATTATTTTAGCTGGTAGTATATTATTATATACTGGGTTATTTAAGAGAAAGCTAGTCAATATCCAATCAGATGTTCAAAGTGTTGAAATATAAGTGATAAAGGTGAAACATCTCACTATTTTACCTTAATACCATTATTAATTATTTGACTTTTCTCTTAGAAGATACTTACTTGAATATGTGATAACTTAAAGTATAAAATAATTTATAGAGCTGCGTTGTACGTAACGATATTAAGTTTTAACCTTTAAGCTGTAAAAGGGAGTTTTATATAGAAGGTGGAATGGCGGGCATCACACTTGTGAATGATGATATACAGGAAATCTTTTGCGAACACCCACTTTGAGGAGTGGTGGTTTAAAACTTTCTATAATAAATACGGCAAGGCGGCTTGTAATACTTATTTATAAAGCTAGTAAACACTCTTACAAACTCATGTAAGGGTGTTTTTTTTAGGCAATTGTTGTGATACTCGTAAAAAACATTTTCCGGAAACAATTCCCAGTTAAAATTCGTTAATGTTATTGAGTAGTCATGATTAGGGAGGATGACATGGAAGAGCTTGATATATTATATATTATTAAAATGATAATTATTGGACTAGTTCAAGGCTTTACCGAACCGATTCCAGTATCATCAAGTGGACACGTGATGATTGCAAGTGAAATATTAGGCCTAGGCGAACAAGGATTTACCTTTGCGATATTAACAAATACGGCATCTCTATTTGCAATTCTTTTTATTTATCGCAATGACATAGGAAGGCTTCTGTCAAATTCAATAGCTTACCTAAGAACGAAAAATAAACGTTATCGAAGTGATTTTCGCTTTGTTATCTTTATTATTGTTGGTACCATTCCAGCTGGTGCCTTAGGTGTGTTATTAAATGATATTATTGCTGAAAATGTTAGTATGACCACGATTGCCATGATGCTATTTGTTACAGGTATAGCCCTTTGGATTATTCGCAATATGAAAGGTTATAAAGATGAGCGCGATCTAACAGTAAAGGATGCTTTACTAGTTGGCTTAGGGCAGGCAGTAGCTTTGACTCCGGGAATTAGTCGTTCGGGTGCAACCATAATATCTGCAATTGCTGTTGGCATGAAACAAGAGACAGCACTAAGGTTTTCTTTTATGCTTTATATCCCCGTGAGTGTTGGAGGGGTAATTTTAGGCTTTACGGATTTCCTGAATGAACCAAATAAATCAGAGTTAGCAATTCCATATTTAGCTGCCTTTATTGCAACGCTTTTCATGACTTATTTTGCAATGAGATGGTTTATGGGCATCATGAAAAATGGGAAATTAGTTTACTTTACTTATTATTGCTTCATCGTCGGTACATTGCTTCTTATATTTTTCTAAAAGAACATGTGAAAGAGCGTTAAATAAATTAACGCTCTTATTGCAATTATCTCGTTATAGGAATTTTAAACGTATCTCCCGGATAAATTAAATCCGGATTTTGTATATTATTTTCATGAACAATAGAATTGACAGATGTCCCGTATCTCTTTGCAATTTTCCAAAGTGTATCTCCGGATTTCACTACATAATTGACATTTGTGCTGCTGCTCTGAATATCAGAATTGATAATCAATGTATCACCAGGGTAGATTAAATTTTGATTTTTAATACTATTCTCTTCAACAATCGAGGCTACTGTAACTCCATAGTTTCTTGCAATACTAGAGAGGGTATCTCCAGGTTTTACTGTATAGGTTGATGTTGTTGGGGTTGATACCGGAGTTCTAGTAGGCTCTTCCACTAAAGATGAATCTTTTAAAAATATTCCATCATTGAAAGTATTCAAATCCACATTGCCGCTTATACCATCAACAGTTCCTGTGTCGGAATATTGCCATCCTGCCCATGTGTCCCAAATTACTTCATTTGACGGTACGTTTCCGTCATATTGTGCAAGCCATAATGAATACTTCGTTAAAGACTCATCAAATACATTTGTTGCGTTGTGGGCGTTACTATAGACTAGAACGTCCTTACCTGTAAGTCTTTCAACTTCTTCTGCAAAAGCTAACGCAATCACATTGACTTCCTCAGCATTTAAACCTTCTAAATCTTCAAAGTCCATCACAGGCTTTGCATCATACTCTTTATCTTGTATTAAAGTTGCGAAGAAATTTGCTTCATTTCTTGCTTCCTCAACTGTTCGAGCAATGACGTAATGGTAAAATCCAACTTTAAGACCTGCTGATTTTGCCCCTTTATAGTTCTTCTCGAAATACGGGTCAACCCAACTAGAACTTTCACTGGATTTTATATATACAACTTGAACACCTGCATTTGCAACCTTTTCAAAGTCGATATCCCCTTGATGCCTACTAACATCTATCCCAAAATACTCCTTTGTACTTTCAGGCTCAACTGCATAGCCACTGTGAGTAGATAGTAAAAAACTTGTGCAAAACAAAACTATTATTAGAAGTCTACGAATCATCTTCATCTCTATTTCACCTCCTATCTCACTACAAACTATGCAAAGAGAATAGAAGTGTTTGAGCAGATGTAATGGATAAATTGTAATAGCCTTTATATAAAGAGGGGGAATAGCAAATTGATTGTTTTTTAGTGCACATGACGTGGAAGAATAGTGGTAAAGTAATAATAGAACTTACAAATATAGAGGGGTAATTTAAATTGACACTTAAAATCATTACACCAGAAGAGTTATTTGGAAAAATGAGGGAGGGTGAAAAGTTAGTACTTTTAGACGTGAGAGCTGAGGAAAAATACAACGATTATCATATAGAAGGTAAACATATCGAAACGCTCAACATAAATAAAAATGATATTTTTGAATTAGAAACAAGTAATGAAAAAATTATTGATTCTTTGCCAACAAATGAACAAGTAATTGTAACGTGTACAACAGGAAATTCTGCAACAAAATGTGCGAACATACTGGCAGAGAAGGAATATGATGTTGTAGTTTTAGAAGGCGGTATTACTGCCTGGAAGGAATACTTAAAAATAAAAGGATTGTAACACAAATGAAAACGCAAGAATGTTATAAAAAACACCCTTGCGTTTTTTGAAGCCACTGAAAAACTAAATACCGATAAAAATTTATAGTAATTATTTGCTTCTAAATAGAAGGTGGGATTCACTTCGCTTTCCACGGGCTTGGCTTCAGCCTCCTCGTCGCAAGCTCCTGCGGGGTCTTCAGCTCAAGCTGTTCCCGTAGGAGTCTTCGTGAATCCCACTTCCTAAAAGATCTGAGCGTATTTTTATTATAAAAATTTATTAAAATCGACTTTTTCAGTGCCCTTGCGTTTTTTAAGTATCTTAATATAAATGTTCCTATCTTTCTGTTACAAGACTTCGACCGCCATCATCTTCCCACCGATCAATATCAAATCGATCATCTTCCAATATTAGTGTGAGGCATGGAAGGAAACAAGTTTTTGATATTGTCATCATCCTTTTTGGTTTAATCATTTTATTACATGTCCTATCTAAGCTAAATCATCTTCAGTAATGCTTCTTCACCAATCATGCCTTTTACAATACCTAACTTTTCTGCTTCATACGTAACTGACTCTAGTGGAGCTTTTAGTAACTGGTCAATTGTTTTAACCCCAACGGCACGACCTGCAATGATTTTTCGATCTGCTAATTTACTGTTTAAAAGGCCGACATCTAAAGCACCGCACATAATATACCCGTTCTCATTTGAAACAGTTAACAATGTTGTCTTTGGCAAACGCACAGTAACGGCAGTAAACATGTGTCCGTTTAATTCAATTGGCTCTATTGAAACCATTTTTTTCGCTCCTTTCCTCTATATAAAATATGGAGTTAGGCGAAAAGTGTTCCCGTATACTCTTTTAAAACAATTTGCAAAATAGTAATGTTAGAGTGGAAAGGGGTTAGTTATATGTATAATTTGCTTTCAAATATAAGCAATTTTTTTAGTGAACCAATTTCTACTTTCTTAAATTCTTATGAGCATTCGCCGTTGATTATAGCCATCCTATTAGGACTGATCGGCGCATTTGCACCATGTCAATTAACTGGCAATATAAGTGCCATTACCTTTTATGGATATCGAACGATTCAAAGAGAAAGTATATGGAAAGAGTTGGCTTTCTTTATTTTAGGGAAAGTCCTCGTATTTAGTTTGATTGGTTGGTTAGCGTGGATATTTGGACAAGTCTTTGAGCGTGAAATGACAATCTATTTTCCAATATTCCGTAAAATTATTGGACCACTGTTAATCATTACAGGATTATTATTATTAGGAATATTGAAATTAAGGTTCATTGATCGTTTAACAACGAAAATACCACTAGTCATGAAAGAAGGAAAACTCGGCTCCTTTCTTTTAGGTGCAAGTTTTTCAATCGCTTTTTGCCCTACGATGTTCGTATTATTTTTTGTCTGGCTCATGCCAACAGTAGTCAATACATCATACGGCTTTGTTTTACCAGCATTTTTTGGTTTGGCAACTTCGATTCCGCTACTTATCATTTTTGCTCTTATTGAAGCGTTCGATGCGAAACGGATTATTTTAAAACGAAGCAAAGGGATTGGATTATATGTTCACAGATTTGCAGGGGTAATATTAGTAATTATAGGCTTTTTCGATACAATCACTTACTGGGGGTTGTAATGGAGGATTCTAGTGGTTTGGTCTTCTTCATAAAGCGGATGAAGGCCAAAATTGCAATAGAAATTGGAATTTATGTATAGAGCGAAAACTAAACATACCTCTTTTACATCTGTCAAAACAAACATAAAAAAACTTGCCATATAGTAATATATTATGAAAATTATATTCACGATTTTATATAAAAAAACTACATTTCTAAACGAAATTTATGGAATTTTCTTATCAATAGATACATAATAATATTAAAGTCCTAATGAGGTAAAAGGTTATTAGGAAAAAAGAAATCTAATAGAAGAAGAGGTATCTATGAAAAGTTTACAAACAAAAATGCTTGTGATTTTTTCATCAATTTTTATTATTTCCACGCTCTTTATGAGTTATTTAATCTATGAATCTTCTACAAGACTTGTTGTGGATTCCATTAGTTCACAAGCAAAGCTAATTGCTGAGAAGGCTGTAACTAAAATTGATACAAACCAATATGAGCAAATAACTCCTGAAACAGGCGAAACAGACTACTACTATGAACTTCGGGAAATACTAAATGATATTAAAGAAACAAATGGTCTAAATTACCTTTATACAATGAACAGAAGAAGTAATGACAGTGGAACATACGAATACTTTTATGTGGTTGACGGATTTCCTTTAGACTCAGCTGATGCATCAACTATTGGCGATGTTGAAGAAAATGAATATGAGGCATTAATCAATACGTTTGAAACTGGTGAAACTCAAGTAGGAGAACTCACATATGATAAAGAATATGGTGCCAACGTTTCAGCCTATGTTCCCATTAAAAATTCTAATGGCGATATGATTGGGCTAATTGGCGCAGATTACAATGGCGACCGTATTTACGAACTTATGAGCGATAAAAAACGAGAAGTAATAGTCTATACAATTATTGCACTTCTTGTTATTGTCTGTGTGATTTACTTCGTTGCACGTATGATCAATCGCCCATTAAAACAATTAACAATGGAAATGCGTAAAGTTAAAATGGGGGACTTTACCGTTCGCTTAGAAACTTCTCGAAAAGATGAAATTGGCGAGCTTACGAATTCCTTCAACGACATGGTTAATAATGTAAAAAATATGATTCGAACGATTGATGATAGTTCGAAAAAATTAACTCTTTCTTCAGAGGAAATGTCTAGCACAGCGGAACACAATTCGAATATGACCGAGAACTTAACAGAAGCGATACATAATATTATGTATGGAGCTAAACGCCAAGTAGATATAATTGGGAATGCAGCTGATACGATTAAAGTCATGTCGAATGAGATTATACAAATATCAAAAAATATAGCGGAAGTATCCTCTTCGTCTGAAATTGCAAATGAAACTTCTATTAATGGTAAGACTCAGCTTGAACAGGCAATACAACAAATGGAAAAAATAAAGAATACTCAATATCATTCTTCAGAAGTTATTAAAGATCTTGGTGAAAAATCCAACGAAATTAATGAAATTGTGGTAATGATTACAGATATTGCAAGTCAAACAAATCTACTAGCTTTGAATGCAGCCATCGAAGCGGCACGTGCAGGAGAATACGGAAAAGGGTTTGCTGTTGTATCTGATGAAGTACGAAAGCTTGCAGAACAATCTGGTGATGCGGCTAGCCGTATTGCTGGGTTAATTAAAGAAATACAAATGAAAACTAAAGATGCAATGGAAACGATGATAAACAGTAACCATGAAGTTGATAAGGGAACAACCGTAATGGTTAATACAGGTGATGTTTTCAACAAAATAAATAATGCAATTCATGTTGTAACAGATCAAATTGAACAAGTAAATACAACGATTGCACAACTTTCTCAAGGTAGTACAAAAATAGTAGAAATTATTAATGAAGTCTTTGAAATTGCCCGACAATCCTCTGATAAAACAACTGATTTTGCAGAACTTACAGAAGGTCAGTTAGCATTAACTGAAGAAGTATATGCATCTATTGAACAATTACGAGAAATGTCGGAACAGTTAGAAGAAATGGTAGGCCAATTTACGTTCGAAAAAAATTAAAAGTATAGAAACGTTTTATTGTTCGATACTAAAAAAGATTTCACTATAGGAATCAATCATGATGAATAAGGGGTGTTATCGATGGGTAAAAAGGGTCTACTTGATCCAAATTCTGATAAGACTCACCGAAACTGGGAAAAGCCGAAATTTCAAAAATCTCAAATGAATGGTGAAACGAAAGTAACACCGCATAACCAACGTTTGAGGGAAGGCGATTTTGACGCTAGACAGCTTTAGCGCATCATGGAGATTTTTAGTGAATCTTATGCCCGGAATGAATTTTCCGGGTTTTTTTTGTATAAATTAGGTGAGTTGATCAATACTAAATATGATTTCACATTAGGGAATCAAACATGATGAACAGGGGTGTTATCGAATGGGTAGGAAGGGTCTATTTGGCTCGAATTCTCTGAAGAATCACCGAAACTGGGGAAAGCCTAAGATTCAAAAATCTCGAATGAATGGTCAGATGGAGGTTTCTCTTCAAAACCAAATTTTGAGAAGTGAAGCGAAAGCTAGACAGTTTTAAAGCATCATGAAGATTTCAGTGAGTCATTGCCCGGATTTTTCCGGGTTTTTATTTTGCAGAAAATGAATAAATAAGCAAAAGAAAATAGCTTTGGTATTGAAGGGTAGAAAGAGTTCGTACTATCAATATTTTCATTACAACAATCCCGAAATGATTATTAGGAGGGATTTTCGTTATGATTAACGCAGAGAACAATTCAAAGTTTGAAAATCCACCCAAAATGTCTGGAAAAGAATCTAATCTCAAATTATGAAATTAGCCTGGAAACTTAGTTTTCCGGGTTTTTTGTTTATTATTTATTAATTACTTTTGTTCGGGATAGATAGAGATTCTTTCTCGAAATGTTGTTTAAAGTTGAATCAGTTCTTCCAAGGCTAGTCGTCTTTTGCTCGTTATCCTAAGAGGTCACCGGATGACAATGTCTTAATTCATCACTGTATAGTCAGCTTCAACTTGACTATCAGGCGGTGCAATCAATGCCTTTGCATCTGAGCTTAAAGCACCATATATCTTTGGATTTGATAAAAGGTCTTTTTGTAAAAATGTGAAACGCTTAATTTCAGAAAATCTACAATCATAAGCTAATTTATTTATATGACGAATAATTAGTTGCGTTTCTCTTGAATATAATTCTTTATTACTTTCGTCGTTTAAATCATGGACACAGTTAAGTAGAGTCAGTGCTTCCATACTTAATTTAGAACGGATATAAGGTCTTTTAAATTTTTCTTCATTTAGTTCAATAATCTTACGAGCTAGTGAATAATCGCTCTTACCAATAGCTTTTTCTAGTAATAAAATGTCACGGTCTATTTTCATAATAGGTTCCTCCATTCTATAGAAAATATTACTACTTTCGTTTTTGATTATAACATTAAGATTGGACTATATGGAACATTAAGGAAATAAAATTATGCGACATTTTATTTACAAGAATGTTAAGAAAAAAGGAAATTTAATTATAAAGCTAGTGTTTTATTTTTTTTTATGTTAATGTTCATATCTAACGCAATATTAAAATACTCTATAATCTGCCCTAATAAAACATTTTAATAAAGAGAAACTAGTTAAAGCATTCTAGGTCCCTAGACGGATATGAAACTAACTCTATAGTCGGTTACCAAAGGGTTTTAAATCTATTATATTTTTATTAAAAGACGATAATTTGAAAGGAATTTTTATGGAGAGGAAAAAAATATACTTATTATTCACTGACACTGGCTCAATGCTAACGAAGATGATTAAGTTATATACAAAAAAGCCCTATAATCATGCTTCCATTGTGTTTGATGAGCAACTGATGGAAGTATATAGTTTCGGACGTAAAAAACCTCGTAATCCTTTTGTCGGTGGCTTTGTATATGAAGATGTGCGACAAGGTCTTTTTATAAATGCTAGATGTGCAATTTATAGTTGTAATGTAACGGAAGATCAAATTGAAAAAATGCGATCATTTATAAATAAAATTGAGAAAGAAAAGCATTTATACCGATACAATTTATTAGGACTTATTTCATTTATTATTAATAAGCCACTTCATCGTAAAAATGCATATTTTTGCTCTGAATTTGTTGCGCGAGTATTAAATGAAGGAGAATTGCTCAGTTTTCAAAAACCCCATGCCTTAATATCTCCATACGATTTACAAAACATTGAAGCTCTTAAATTAGAGTATGAAGGTCAATTAGCTCACTTATGTACTGATTTACCAAAAGAGTACTCAATGGTTATATAAATGTGAACATCACCAGCAAAAAGTTGGTGGTGTTTTTTTATTATCGAATAAAGTAAAAACTCTTTAGAAAGAATAGGGATAGTTTAAAAAAAGAGGTGAAAAAAGTGGACAATCAAATGCCACGGGAAGAAGGACTTGATCACAGTCTAAGCCTTTTAAAAGAAGGATATCGTTTTATTGTAAATCGAAAAGAACATTTAAACTCAGATGTTTTTGAAACAAGGTTGTTAGGTAAAAGAGCAATATGTATGGTAGGTAGTGAAGCTGCCGAACTTTTTTATGATGAGGACAAGTTCCAGAGAAGTGATGCTGCACCAAATCGTATCGTTCAGACTTTGTTTGGAAAAAACAGTGTGCAAACATTAGATGGGGACGAACACCGAAGCAGAAAAGAATTATTGATGTCTGTTATGACTACTGAGCACATAAACAAACTGATTGATATTACAGAAATGCAGTGGGAGAAATCCTTAGATGAATGGATAAAGATGGATCAAATCGCGCTATATGAAGAGGTAAAAGAGCTACTATGCAAAGTAGCGTTTAAGTGGATTGGAGCACCTCTTCATGAAGACGATGTAAAAACGATGACCAAAGAGCTCGCTACAATGTTTGAATCTCCAGCTGCAATTGGACCTGCTCATTGGATGGGAAGAACACTACGTAATGCTATTGAAAAAAACATCCAACAACTCATTCAAGATACTCGGGAAGGAAAGATAAGTTTTCCTAGAGAGTCGGTCTTGCATAAATTCTCCAATTACAAAGACTTAAATGGAGAGCTATTAGATGTTGAAATTGCTGCTGTTGAAGTAATCAATATGCTTCGACCAATTGTGGCAATTGCCATTTATATTAACTTTACAATGCTTGCCTTACTTCAATTCCCGGAACAAAAACAAAAGCTAAAAATGTATGGCGATTACACTAAAATGTTTGTTCAAGAAGTAAGACGTTTTTATCCATTCTTTCCATTTGTAGCTGCAAAAGTAAAAAGAGATTTCACATGGAATGGTTATCAATTTAAAGAGGGCACATTAACACTTTTAGATCTTTATGGTACAAACCATGATCCAAAAATTTGGGATACTCCTGAAGAATTTAGCCCTGAACGATTTGCACATTGGGAAGGGACACCCTTTAGCTTTATCCCACAAGGTGGTGGCGATTACTATTTAGGCCATCGATGCGCGGGTGAAGGAATTACCATTAAATTAATGAAAATTGGATTGGATTATTTAGTAAATAAAATGGAGTATGAAGTGCCCGAACAAGATTTACATTTTGAATTGGATGATATCCCAAGCATTCCAAAAAGTAAAATTGTCTTAAAAAATGTTCAAAGGGTAAACACTCAATAAATTGTAAGCAGACATTGAAAGAGATGTCTGCTTATTTTTTTGCATTATACCCGATTATTTTGATAAAAATCTACAATCGATAATTGTAATCTAAAACCTTTATCCTACTTTTTTATTTCATATTTTTATTTTCTTCGATAAAATAAACTGATTGATATAAATAAAGGAGTTTTAATATGGGTGAATTAGATACAAAGAAACAACTAGCATTGGAACAATATAAAGAAATCAAGGCTTCCAGAAGACATTATAGTAATTTGAGATTTGCGCTCTTTCCTGTGTATTTTGCGATTCAGTTTGGACTTGTACAAGTGGCTCAAAAATCAACGGATGAAGAGTTATTATTCTCGAATTTTGTTATGCCTATCTGTGGAATATTATTGACGTATGTATTTTGGACAATTGAAACAAGAATAAATGTTTATTACAAAGATTTAGAATTAACGGGGAACATTCTTGAAGACTATTTGGAGTTTGAACATAAAATGATGCATAAATATAGTAAAAAATCATTTTTGAATAATACAAAACTTTCGATTGGAGTCGTGTATACTGTTTTCTTCTTATACTGGTTGATTGTTTTATCTATGGAAATAGTAGAAAAAGTATCCTAATTTTAAAAGGAAATTTAACACGCATATCGAACACATATTTAAAGGGAAACTTTTAGGAGTTGAATTTCTTGCTAAAAAATAAGGAAAACTTATTAATCTACTTTGAAAATTCTATTGATCGCGTGAAGAGATTAACCGCAATAACAGAAGAACAGTGGAGAACTCCTATTGCTGAAGGGAAGTGGTCTATTGCTGAAATTGTTGGCCACTTAATACCATGGGACCGCTACATCACTGAACAACGATTGCCATTTTTGTTACGGGATAAGGACCTACCAAATAGTCCGGATGTGAATCAACTGAATCAACAAGCTGCCACATTAAGCAGAATGAAAACAAAAGGTGAGATAATAGAAGAGTTTATTGCAAACAGAAGAAAATTAATTATTGCGATTAATAATATTCCTGTTGAAATTTGGGAAAAGGAATTTATGATAGGTTCTTCTACATTAACTTTGTATAACTACTTGTTAGGTATTATAGAGCATGACGAACATCATTTTGAACAGATTCAAAGTGCATTAAAAGTCTCATCATAATTTACAAGAAAAGAGTGAGCATCGTGGACAACATAAAATATCCTATAGGCCAATTTGAAGTGCCGGAAGATATTACAGAAAAGCAATTGAATAAATGGATTTCCGAAATTTCTACATTTCCTTTAGTTTTAAATAAAGTTGTCGGAAACCTAAATGAGGTAGAACAACAATTAACTTATCGTCAAGGTGCTTGGACGATTAAACAATTAGTTCATCATATAGCAGATGCCCAAATCAATTATTATACAAGAATAAAATTAGCTTTAACGGAAGACAATCCTACAATTAAACCTTTTGAGGAAAATGAGTGGGCTTCATTAGTAGATTCGGATGTTCCTTTACTTGCTTCAATTAAAATAATAGAAGGAATTAATGAGCGTTTTTCATTTTTACTTGAACATTTAACTGAGGAACAATTGAACAAATTCTTTTCTCACCCAGTTACAGGGAAACAAACAATTCCTACTACAATCGGTTTCTGTTCTTGGCATATTCACCACCATTTGGCACATATTAAACTAGCGTTGGAAAATAAATAAGATAAGTACAACAGATCTCTCCATTATAATTTGGAGGGATTTTTTTATGGGTAAAAGTTTCCCTGAATAAAAGATATTTAGAATATATCCTTGGTGTGTAATTAAAACTGCAGACAAAACAGAGAATTAACTAGTACGGGTAATACATTTTTATGTATGGGAAATTTTTCACGAAACATACTAATTACAATTGTTTTAGAGTATTGAAAGTAGGTGTTAGTATGTCACCATTTTTTAGAAAAAGAACGAAATCCGAACAACCGAAGCAAACGATCCCTAAAAGTGAAATTATGATAGAAAATGAAGATAAAAGGATTACCTCAAATTTAAAAAGTAATATTGAGCACTTTCACAAAATTTTTAAGAACGATATGGATTTCCTCATTAGAGAGTTTCATGTTGGGGGTAAATCAGCTGCACTTCTATGCCTAACTTCTTTGGTTGAAAGGGAAGAAGTGGAGCGGGATATTATTCAGCCACTTCAGGAACAAACGAATCTAAATATGACGATAATCAGTTCAATACCAACGATTTTAGAAAAAGATATTCTCTATCATGCTGATGTTCAAAAAGAGAAAAATCTTTCAACCTTAATTCAATCGATAACGCTTGGAAAAGTAATTGTTCTACTTGAAGGTGTGGAAGAAGCAATTCTATTTGATGCAATTAGACAAGAGAAAAGGGCAATAGATCAACCAGAAACGGAGCGAGTTGTTCGTGGACCTAAAGATGGGTTTATAGAGCAAATTTCTACGAATGTTGCTTTACTAAGATATCGCCTTCCTGTTCCAGAGTTTCGCATAGAAAAAACTGAAGTCGGAACAAGAACGAGGACTAAAGTTGCTGTTTGTTTTTTGGAAGATATCGCAAATGACACTTTATTAAAAGAAGTAAAAACAAGAATTGATGCGATTCAGATTGATGGGGTTTTGGACGCGGGATATATCGAGCAGTTTATTCAAGATAATCCTTGGTCACCATTTCCACAAATTCAAAATACAGAACGTCCAGATAAAGTGGTTGGGAACCTTTTGGAAGGGCGTGTTGCAATTTTAGTAGAAGGAAGTCCGTTTGCATTAATTGCACCAGCGACATTTAATCAATTTTATCAAACTAGTGAAGATTATTATGATCGATGGTTAATTACATCTGCTATTCGAACAATTCGAATACTAGCACTCATATTTTCACTTACATTCTCCTCTTTCTATGTAACCGTCCTATCTTTCCATCCAGAATTAATTCCATCTGGTTTTGTAGTGGCTGCGTCAAGTGGAAGGCATGGAGTTCCTTTTCCTGTATTTGTTGAAGTGTTATTAATGGAAATTGCTATGGAAATTTTACGGGAAGCAACCATTCGAATGCCTCAACAGGTTGGTGGAGCATTATCGATTGTTGGGGTATTAGTGGTCGGACAAGCAGCAGTTCAAGCTGGTTTTGTTAGTCCAATTACTGTGGTAATTATCGCATTATCCACAATTGGCTCTTTTGCTACCCCATCTTACAATGCTGCTACTTCTTTTCGGATGCTACGTTTCCCTTTAATTATTTTGGCTGGAACATTCGGTTTATTAGGGCTAGCAGTAGGTATTGTTCTCATATTAAACCATATGATTGGTTTGCGTTCCTTTGGGGTGCCATTTATGAGTCCAATTTCTCCGGGGGATGCATCATCAAATAAAGATTCAATAATAAGGGCGCCGTTAAATTGGTTGAAAGCACGACCAAAAGAAATTAATCCAAAAAATAAAAAACGAGTTGGTGGTCGAGTTAAAGATAAAGCAGAACACAATTTCCTAAGTAAAGATGGAGGTAAACCGGATGAAACATAGTGATTCAGTTACCTCAGTTCAATTTGCTATTATTATTGCTGGAACAATACTAGGTGTATCTATATTAGCATTACCAAGGTTTGTAATAGAGGAAGCCGGTAATGCAGCTCCTTTAGCAAGTGTTGTAGGGATGATTATTTCTTTTATAGGTTTACTGGGATTATTGTATTTAGGAAAAAGATTTCCAAACCAAACCTTTATTGGTTACAGTAAAACGATTTTAGGGAAACTGTTTGGGAATTTTATTATGGTTTTGTTCTTGCTTGTAGCACTTGTATTAATAGGATTAGAAACACGGCAATTTGCAGAAGTTTTAGTAGGGGGATTGTTACCGGATACACCAATTCATTTTTCAATTTTTGCAATGCTTTTTTTATGTTCAGTCATAAATTTTAGTAATGTATCAACATTTGCTTATATTCACTTTTTTTACTTTCCATTAATTATTATTCCTTTGTTAATAGTACTCTTACCTTCTTTTAAGGATATTGAGTATTATCATCTGTTACCTATAACTGGTCATGAAATATCTTTAACGGAATTTATGTCTGGTGCAATTGTTATAATGGCAGCCGTGTCAAACTATTACATCTTATCAATGGTGATACCGTATTTGAAAAATCCTAAAAAGTGTGTGACACCAGGTATTTGGGGTTTTCTAATTGGCACATTCTTTGTTTTGTTTTTAGTAACCATTTCCCTTGCTGTTTTTGGCGAAATGAAAATATTAGAAATGTTATGGTCTACACTTGTCTTAGCAAGAATGGTAGAGGTACCAGGGGAGATCCTCGCACGTATTGATGCAATTTTTATTATTTCTTGGATATTCGCTGTCTTCACAACACTACTTTCTTATTACTTTATATTTGTGCGTGGTGTTGCAGAAATTTTTAGTACAAAAAAATATCGTTTAATTTCATTTATCGCATTACCCATTGCGTTTTTTATCGCTTTATTTCCTAGAGATATTTTCGATGTTTATAGCTATCTAAGGGTCTTTTGGACAGGTAGTGTAATGTTTTATTTTGTGTATGTATTTTTCTTAATGGTAATAGCGAAGGTCAGACGCAAGAAGGGAAGTGTGGGATGAGTGAAAAAGATTTCATGGTTAATATTGCTCCTCATGGCTTCACTTTTTTTATCTGGTTGCTGGGATCGGTATGATTTAGAAGAAAGGGCAAATATATTAGGAATTGCAATTGATGTTGTCGATGAAGAAGCTGAAAACTTTACGATTCCTGAAATTACGTATCGGGACAAAGACACTTTAGCAGGAGAGGAGGAAAATATATATAAGTTAACTGCTCAATTAGCAGTTCCGGGAAAAATAAAGTTAGGTCCTGAAGGCGGGGGAAACAACACGTCCGATAAAACGGCATGGGTAGTACAAACAGCAGGCTTTTCAATGAAAGATGCAATGGCAAATTTACAGCAGCAACTTGCGGAAAAATTATATTTAGGCCACCTCCAAATCATTATTATAAATGAGGATGTTGCCAAAATAGGTTTAGATGATATTAATGATTTCTTAAAACGAGAATATGAAGTAAGAAGAACAGCGTGGATGGTAGTTAGTACGGGTAAGGCGGAAGATGTGTTAAGGGCAGCTCCCCCAATCGAAACGGTGCCATCTTTATATTTATCCGATACGCTAGAAAATGCATTGCGATTTGGAAAATTACCACGAGAATATTTAGGGAAGTTCTGGATAGACCTAGCTGACATTGGAATTGATGGAGTTCTTCCATACGTAAAGTTAATTGAACAAGAACGAATTTTAGTAAACGGACTTGCTTTTTTTAAACATGATAAAATGGCTGGTTCAATGACGCCTTTTGAAATTGGAGTCTTTTTAGGAATGAAGGAAAAAAATCCAGGCGGTTATGGAATGGCGGTTTCAACAGATGATGGGGGAGTTTATATTCTTGAATCTTATCAACGAGATTCAAATATCGAGTTAAAAATTAAAAATGATGTACCAATAGCAAGCATAACTGTCGAGATTGAGGCTAATGTTGAAGAACAATCAAACGTAAAAAATATAACAAATAGAAAGATAAAGGAAATAGAGGAAGAGGCATCGAATGTTGCGACCAAAAAATATAATAAAGTTGTGAAGAAGTGGCAAGAGAGTGAATCTGATGTTATTGGGATTGGAGCACGGGTTCGAGCAAAATATCCAGAGTATTGGCAACAAGAAGTGAAGACTACAGATAAATGGGCAGAGATTTATAAACAAATGACCATTGAAGTAAATGTTAAGTTTGAAATTATTCGTACAGGAATGGAATTTAAATAAGGAGCGGCTTCATTTTGAGAAGCTGCTCATTTTTTTATCTTCGGGTAAACAATCTTACTTTACAGATCGTTAATAAAAAATTAATATACCCTTAATACTAAAGGCATATTATTAGCAATATCACCGTATTCACAAGGAGCCAGTATGAATTCTTTATCATATTCGAAAAACTTTTCTCTCAATCTTTTTTCTTATTTCAAATATTTATATGGCCGCCGTCATGAAGATTTACTCTACTATAAAAGATATAACGAACTTAGGAAGATAATAAAAAACGAAAGACTCGACACTTTTTTTCAACCAATTGTCAACTTGAAGACTGGGGAAACATTTGCCTTTGAAGCATTAAATCGACCAAGTAAATCTCAATTATTTTCAAGTGTAGATCTTTTTTATGAATTTGTTGGAAAAACAGATAGGATTTTCGAATTTGAAAAGTTTTGTAGAAATTTATCCCTCAAACGCTATATTTCCAGATTAGAAACTGATGGATTGGATAATCGCTTTTCTTTGTTTATAAATATTCATCCACACGTATTGCTAGATAAAAACTATCATGGTGGAGAGACACTGCGTTTGTTAAAAGAACTAGGAATCCAACCAGATCAGGTTATTTTTGAAATAACTGAAAGAAGCGCTGTAACCGATTTTAAGGAATTTGAACGGGTACTTTCTAACTACCGATCACAAGGGTATCGAATAGCGATTGATGATGTAGGTTCAGGCTACAATAGTTTGAAAACTATTATTTATTTAAAACCTGAATTTATAAAATTAGACCGTTCACTTATTCAAAACATAGATCAAAGTGATGCTGGGCAACAGTTAATTTCACTTATTTATAATTATGCAGAACAATCTGGCACAACTGGAATTATTGCTGAAGGTATTGAACGCCCCGAGGAAATTCAAACTTTACAATCGATTGGAATTCATTATGGACAAGGTTATGCAATTGGTCGACCTAAAATGGAGCTCAAACGTGGGGAATTTCGTTAAAATATGGACTCAAACAGGTGGGAAAATGGTGAAGACAAGTAGTGTAGTGTCAACCAATATAGGGAGGATTGTAAAAGCTGCCCCCTATATTAGCCCTTCAGTAAAAAATAAAGAAGTGGACAAGATATTTACCGAAAACCCGAATATACGGGGAATTGTAGTCGTGCATCTTGGAAGGCCCATTGCACAAATAACTAGAACACATTTTTACCAGAAGATTGGTACGCAATATGGCTACAATCTATATATGGGTAGAGAAAATATGAGATTAGCTAAAACCGATCCATTAATGGTCGATTATTATGAGTCAATCACTATCGTTAGTAAACTTGCGATGGAAAGGCAAGAAGAGGATTTATATGATGACGTCATTGTAACGAAGGATGGGAAATTTGCTGGTGTTGTCAGTATCCGTGCTTTACTAATGAATTTTGTTGAGATTCAAGTGGAAATGGCGAGCTTTTTAAACCCATTAAGTAATTTACCTGGAAACCAATTGATAGACCAAAGATTAAGTGAAATTTTGCATGCACCGAAATATAGTATTATTTATTTCGATCTTGACCATTTCAAATCTTATAATGATTTATATGGTTTTAATAAAGGGGATAAAGTAATTCTTTTTTTGACAGAAATATTAAAGCGAAATATACAACAAAAAGGGCATTTCTTAGGCCATATTGGTGGAGATGATTTTATGGCAATATGTCCACATCATAATATAGATAATGTTTGTATACCAATTATTAAAGAATTTGATGAATCTATCTCTACCTTTTACGAAAAAGACCATTTAATGGACCCAAATTTTAAATGTAAGGGTCGTTCGGGGAAGATGGAGAAATTTTTAATTATGTCACTATCGGTAGCGGTGGTAACGAATAACAAACGCCAATTTCAAACTGTTGAGGAACTTTCGGATGCTTTAGCCGCCGTGAAAAGGAACTGTAAGAAAATAAAAGGAAGTATCTACTTAGTGGATGAATACTAATCGAATGGAAACTTACGTATGTTTTCCCTCGATTTTTTTTAGTTACACGATATACTTATGATTATACCATTTTAAGGATGTGATAAGAATGACAAGAAGATTGTCGCCTTATGCAACAACTCATGCAAAGCCAGTGAATAATATGGCGATACTTTGCGTGAGGTAGGATTGCTTCATCGCCTTACATTGTCATGTTATTCATAAACGCTTTGCCCTTTAACTTTGAAAACAAAAGTAAAAGGAGAATGACAATGCGTTACGTGAATGCACATGAGGTGTTACCAAAAGAGCTTCTCGAACAAATACAACAATATGTTCAAGGGGATTTAATTTACATCCCGAAACCCGAAAAGAAGCGAGTCCAGTGGGGCGCGTTAACTGGAGAAAGACAAAGATTACAAGAACGAAACGCCCATATTAAGCGACTTTACCAACAAGGAGAGTCCCTTCAAACATTAGCGGAAGACTATCATTTATCTGTAGAAACGATTAAAAAGATAGTTTACAAAAAATGTGTTTAACATCTGTTCGTCTCATTTTGTAATGAGGCGATTTTTTTATGGAGATTTTTGAGTACGTGTAGGGATAAGGGGGAGAATCCTTATAAGTAAGATAGAACACTTTGTTTCAAACTATAATGAAAGACAAAACTTTGTGGAAAATGGAATGGCTTTTTCATTACCATTACTTGGAATCAAATAACCCGCCCCGTTTTTGGATTAGTAACAAATTCAAATCTGCCCTCCTTAGGTATACTTTAATTTAAAAAATTGTTACCAATTGTGGTGAACTCACTTTTTCTGTACTCTATAGCAGAAGGAGTTGTTTTATATGGAATTTATGACTACTGTGCAATATCAAATTGTGAAAAAACAAGCAAAAAAAATATTTAATGCCCATACTTCGTCGAAAGATCCAAACGTCATTCAAGCAGTTCAGGCTCTTGCCCAAGAAGAGATTAACAATCAGTTAGTTTTCGCTGATTTAGATCAACAACTAGTAATGCAACCCATTTTCGAACTGAAAACAAAGGAACAGATGGAGCATTTCTTTAATGAAATAAAAGCATTTGTTAAGCCATTTGAACGACCAACAGATAGTGAAATCAAGAAGCTTTTTCCAAAAGATAAAAAATTAAAACTTCCTAAATTTGAGAATGTTGATTGGAAGGAAATTTCTTACTTAAGTTGGTTTGATCCTGGTACGAATCGAAAATATATTGTATATCGAGAAAACGAAACTTTAAAAGGTGTGCGCGGCGTATATAGCACTACAGAAAAGATGGGGATTTGTACCGTTTGCAATAGACATTCTAAGGTCGGAATGTTGATGGTATCAAAAAGTGGAACAGCGCTTGGAACATATACAAAACGAGGAAACTATATTTGTGATGATAGTATATCTTGTAACGAATCATTAACAGAAATTGAAAAGTTTTATGACTTTGTAGGGAATTTAAAATGATCAGAGGATGGCTCCCCTGATCATTTTTATAATTGAGAGAAATAATCGTACGTGTTTTTTGTTAACAATAAAATTGTCACAACAATAAATAATAGTCGTACATAGTTAGTACCACGTTGGATAGCAAATTTTGAACCAACTATGGCTCCGATAATTTGAGCCACTCCCATAATGAATCCATATACGAAATTTATTTGACCTAACATGAGGAACATTACAAGAGCCCCAATATTGCTGGCGAAATTTAAAAACTTTGCATTCCCGGCTGCTTTTAAGAAGTCAAAACCGATTAGCAAAAAAGCAAAAATTAAAAAGGAACCTGTCCCAGGACCTAAGAATCCATCGTAAAATCCAATAATAGAAACTAAAAAAATAAAACCTATAAATTTTTTTCTTGTTAATTTCTTATAGGTCGAAATACTTCCCCAATCTTTCTTAAAAACCGTATAAACTGCAACAAGGGCAAGCATGATGAGCATTAATGGTTTTAACAAATCAGGATCCATTAAATGAACAATCCAAGCCCCAATCATAGAAGCGATAAAAACAATTGGAAACAGTTTGGCAATTGTTTTTAAATCCATTTTCCCTGATTTATAAAAGGTGATTGTACTCGTTAAAGAGCCCATTGTACCAGCAAGTTTATTTGTTGCTACTGCCGCTGAAGGACTCAAACCTGTGAACAATAACGCAGGTAATGCAATTAGTCCTCCCCCTCCAACAACAGAATCTATAAATGCTGCTAAAAAACCAAACAAAAATAATAAGACGACTATTGATAGGTCTAAGTCAAATGGCATGATTATTACCTTCTTTCTAGGTTGAACAGACAAATCTTATCGAAAAAGTGGGGTAAAGTAAATAAAATTGTAGTTAGAATAATGTGTCTTTCTTAAAAAAAATTTAAAAATTTTTTGTTATTCAAAAATCAGTTAAGACAAAATTACAAAAAACTATGACAATTCTGTAAAAGGTGCTATATTAATATATAGAATTTTCTGAACTTTATTAGAATATTGATTTAATAATAACTAATTAAAATATAGTAATTTAACCGCTTTAATATATTAGCAATTTAAAGTAATAGATAGCTAAAACAGCACAATATCAAGGTGCTATATTAATATAAAGAAAAATATAAATTTTCTTAGAAAAGTAAATTTTTAGTTTATTTGTGAATTTTTTTTTGCTATGATGATGTTGTTCATCCTATTTTCAGAAAATAGGGAATCAAAGAAAGAGGGGGATACGAATGAAGAAAAAGAACTGGCTTTTAATGCTAATGTTACTAACTTTAACTCTAGTATTAGCAGCTTGTAACTTTGGTGGCGAAAGTGAGCCAGCTAAAGAGGAATCAAAAGGTGGAACTGACACAACTGAAACAGCTTCAGGACCAAAAGAACTGAATTTAGTTGTTACTTCAGAGCCGCCATCAATGCACCCACAGATTGCAACAGACAGTACTTCAAATGGGGTATTAAAAAACATTTTCGAAGGATTAACAACTTATAAAAATGGTGAAATTACTAACGCTGCTGCTGAAGATGTAAAAATTAGTGATGACCAATTAGTTTATACATTTACTTTACGTGATGCAAAATGGTCGAATGGTGATCCTGTAACAGCAGAAGATTTTAAATATGCTTGGATTTTTGCACTAACACCAGAAAATGCATCTGAATATGCATCAATTCTTTATCCAATTAAAGGTGCACAAGCTTTCAATGAAGGTAAAGGGTCTGCAGAAGAAGTAGGAATTAAAGTAGTAGACGAAAAAACGTTAGAGGTTACTTTAGAAAACCCAACTCCTTACTTCTTAGAATTAACAGCATTCAAAACATACTATCCAATTCATAAAGCAACTGCAGAAGCAAATAAAGATTGGTCTGCTGAAGCAGGTGAAACATATGTTTCTAACGGTCCATTCGTTTTAGCTGAATGGCAACATGGTGGTTCTATGACATTAGAGAAAAATGCTAATTACTGGGATGCTGCAAATGTTGCTTTAGACAAAGTAAACATCTCAATGGTAGAGTCAGAAACAACAACTGCAACAATGTTCGATGCGGGTGAAATCGATTTCATCGGTACACCTTTCCAAACTGTGTCACTAGATGTTATTGATCGATACAAAGAAGAAGGAATTTTAAATATTAGCGACTATGCTGCTATCTATTTGTATAAATTCAATACAACAGACAAAATTATGTCAAATGCAAATATTCGTAAAGCATTAACACTTGCAATTGATCGTCAATCTTTAATTGATAACGTTACTAAAGGTGAGCAAACACCTGCTTTAGGTATGGTACCAACTGCAATTTCTGGTTTTGAAGAAGATCGCGGATACATCAAGGATAATGACATCGAAGAAGCGAAAAAAGCTTTAGAAGCTGGTATGAAAGAACTTGGTATTACAGATGTGAAAGATTTAAATATTAAATTATCATTTAATACACTTGAAGCGCACTCAGCTATCGCTCAATTTATCCAAGAAGGCTGGCGTACTAACTTAGGAATCGAAGTAACACTTGATAACTCTGAATGGCAAGTATATCTTGACAAATTGACTAACTTAGACTTCCAAATTGGTCGCTTAGGTTGGATTGCTGACTACAATGATGCATATACTTTCCTAGAAATGTACGCATCTGCTAAAAATGGTAACAACGATACAGGTTGGGAAAACCCTGAATTTACAGCGCTTATCGACCAATCGAATAAAGAAGCAGACCCTGCAAAACGTCTAGAAATTCTAAAACAAGCAGAGTCTATTCTAATGACTGAATTCCCTGTAGCACCTATCTATTACTATACAAACCTATTTGTTAAGAAAGATTACGTTCAAGGTTTAGAGCCAGACAGACTTGGTAACATCTACCTTAAATATGTAGATATTACAAAGTAATCTATTAACTTGAAAAAAGGTTAAGATCTTTAAGGCTGCTTATATCGAGTTAATCGATTTATAGCAGCCTTTTTTACGATTAAAATTAATAGAAAGAGGAGGGGCTAGAGAATGCTAAAATATATTCTTAAAAGATTGGTTTATATACTTATTGCTCTTTATATCATTGTCACAGCGACATTCTTTTTAATGCAATTAGCACCTGGTAGTCCATTTGCAAGTGAACGTGATTTTCCACCGCAAATAGAAGAACAATTGAATGCGAAATACGGATTGGATAATCCTTGGTATATTCAATATAAGGATTATTTAATTGACACGGTTACTTTTGATTTTGGGGAGTCTATGAAATATAAAGGGCGTTCCACAAATGATATTATTTCAGAAAGTTTCCCAATATCCTTAACTTTAGGTATCGAAGCAATGATTTTATCTATTGGTATAGGAATTTTATTGGGTGTAATTGCGGCACTTTACCATAATCGTACTATAGATTATCTAGCGTCTACCATTGCTGTACTGGGAATTTCGGTACCTTCATTTATATTAGCAGGTCTGATGCAATACTTTTTAGCATTTAAATTAGATTTATTCCCAGTTAGTGGATGGAAGGGATTTATTTATAGTATATTACCTGCTTTTGCAATCGCTATTACGCATGCAGGATTTATCGCAAAATTGACAAGATCTAGTATGCTTGAACAAAAAAGCAGCGATTATGTCAAGATGGCAAGAGCAAAAGGACTTGGAAAGTGGACAACAGTATTCCGCCATACGTTGCGAAATGCGTTACTACCTGTTGTAACATATTTAGGACCATTATCAGCAGGGGTTGTAACAGGAAGTTTTATTATTGAACAAATTTTCGCGATTCCAGGGTTAGGAAAACATTTCGTAACAAGTATTACAAATCGTGATTACACAGTTATAATGGGAACAACTGTTTTTTATTCAATTATTCTTTTATTTGCAGTACTAGTAGTAGATATTTTATATAGTGTCATTGATCCACGCATTAAATTGAAAGGAGCGAAGAAATGATGGGACAAACTAAACAACAAGAAAAGATTTCACCTGAAATGTTTGAAATTGTAGGAAGTCGTACGGATGAAAATGAAAAATTAGCCGCTAAATCTGTATCGTTTTGGAAGGAAGTGTTCCTACGATTTAGTCAAAACAAATTGGCTATATTTGGTATTATCATTTTAGTGCTCGTTACGTTAATGGCCATCTTCGTTCCTTTCTTATCACCTTATAGTTATCGAGAACAGTTAGGGATTTATAATGCGCCTCCATCTGCAGCTCACTGGTTTGGTACAGATGATTTAGGACGAGATGTATTTGTCCGTGTTTGGCAAGGGGCACGTATTTCTTTATTCATTGGTGTAACCGCTGCCATTATCGATTTAATCATTGGTGTTCTATGGGGAAGTATTTCAGGGCTTGCTGGTGGACGTGTAGATAACATTATGATGCGTATAGCAGATGTTCTTTCTGCAGTGCCTTATTTACTTGTTGTAATTATTCTCCTTGTAGTTTTACAACCTGGTTTATTGCCAATGATTATTGCCTTATCCATTACAGGGTGGATTAATATGGCTCGTATCGTTCGTGGGGAAGTGTTATCAATTAAAAATCAAGAATATGTATTGGCAGCAAGAACTCTCGGCGCAAATACATGGCATTTAATCAAAAAACATCTTATTCCAAATGCATTGGGTGCAATTTTAGTTACGATGACATTAACAATTCCAACAGCGATTTTCACAGAATCGTTTTTAAGTTATTTAGGTTTGGGTGTACCACAACCTACAGCAAGTTGGGGAACGATGGCTTCTGAGGGGAACAAAGCGTTAACTTCTGCACCATGGCGACTATTTTTCCCTGCAATATTTATTTCACTAACGATTTTCGCATTTAATGCAGTCGGTGATGGATTACGAGATGCACTTGATCCGAAATTACGTAAATAAAAGAGGTGAATGAGATGCGTAAAAAATTGTTAGAAGTAAATAATTTGAAAATTAACTTTAAAACTTATGCAGGAATTGTTCAAGCTGTTCGTGGGGTTAACTTTGATTTATATGAAGGCGAAACGTTGGCTATCGTAGGTGAGTCTGGTTCAGGGAAAAGTGTGACGAGTAATGCCATTATGAAGCTTATTCCACAGCCACCTGGTATTTATGCGGAAGGTCAAATTTTATTCGATGGAAAAGACATAGTTCCGTTAACTGAAAAAGAGATGTCTAAGGTGCGAGGAAATGACATTGCGATGATTTTCCAAGATCCGATGACCGCATTAAATCCCACGATGCGTGTAGGAAAGCAAATTACAGAAGTGATTTTAAAACATAAAAAAGTATCGAGTGCAGATGCGAAGGCGAGAGCATTAAAACTATTAGAACTGGTCGGAATTCCAATGCCTGAGAAGCGCTTCCGTCAATATCCGCATGAGTTTAGTGGTGGGATGCGTCAACGTGTAGTTATCGCGATTGCTCTAGCAGCGGATCCAAAACTTTTAATTGCAGATGAGCCAACAACAGCACTTGATGTAACGATTCAAGCACAAATTTTAGAGCTAATGAAGGATATTCAAAAGAAGCGTAATACTTCTATTATTTTTATTACTCATGATTTAGGTGTTGTTGCCAATGTAGCTGACCGGGTAGCGGTTATGTATGCGGGCCAAATTGTAGAGTATGGAACAGTAAATGATATTTTCTATAACCCTAAACACCCATATACATGGGGATTACTTGGTTCTATGCCGGATTTAAAAAATGATGTGAAAGAAGCGTTACGAACAATCCCTGGATCACCACCAGATTTAACACAACCACCAAAAGGGGATGCCTTTGCACCGAGAAATGAATTTGCTTTAGCAATCGATTACGAAATGGAACCACCAATGTTTCAAGTGTCAGATACACATTTTGCAAAAACATGGTTATTACATCCAGATGCTCCGAAAGTAGAAGTGCCAGAATCAATTTCACGTAGAATTGAAGGCTATTTGAAGGAGGCGCATGAAAATGGCTAAAAAATTACTTGAAGTAAAGAACTTAAAACAATACTTTGGCGCTTCTAACAATCCAATCAAAGCAGTTGATGGAATTAGTTTCGATATTTATGAAGGGGAAACGTTAGGCTTAGTAGGTGAGTCCGGTTGCGGAAAGTCCACAACAGGCAGATCCATCATTCGCCTTTATGATATAACAGATGGTGAAATACTTTTCAACGGAAAAAATATTCATGCATCTAAATCTCGTAAAGAAATGAAAGCGTTTAACCGAGATATGCAAATGATTTTCCAAGATCCATATGCTTCACTTAATCCCCGTATGACGGCAGGAGAGATAATAAGTGAAGGCTTTGACATCCATGGTCTATATAAAGATAAAAAAGAAAGACAAGAGCGGATAGCTGAATTATTAGAAGCAGTTGGTTTAAATCGAGAACATGCAAACCGTTACGCTCATGAATTTTCAGGTGGGCAACGTCAAAGGATTGGTATTGCAAGAGCGTTAAGTTTGAATCCGAGTTTTATTATTGCAGATGAACCGATTTCAGCCTTGGATGTGTCTATCCAAGCGCAAGTTGTGAATCTTTTGAAGAAGCTACAAAAGGAACGAAATTTAACATATTTGTTTATTGCCCATGATTTATCGATGGTGAAATATATCAGTGATCGTATTGCAGTAATGTATCGAGGGAAAGTGGTGGAATTGGGGACGTCAGATGAGATTTATCATCATCCTATTCATCCGTATACAAAATCTCTTTTATCGGCAGTTCCTTTGCCAGATCCACTTACTGAAAGAATCCGTCAAAGAATTCCGTATGTACATGAGGAATCTGACAATACAGCTACATTGCACGAAGTAAAACCTGGACATTTTGTCTATGGTACGGAAAGTCAAATAACTAAGTGGAATAAATAATGTATCCGAAAAAGCACAACATTTAATTGTTGTGTTTTTTTCTGTTTAATCAACGGTTCATCATTTATGCACCAACAAGTTGAGTGGAGGGTACGCATTATCAGAATATTGATATAATATTTTATTTATATAATTTTGTAAATTATTAACATATAATTATTTGTGAAAAATGAATGTAAAAAGTAATTATTTTACAAGGTTTTTCGTATTATTGTTGGAAAATATTAATATATCAGAAAAATTGCTTTTTTGTTTATTTACTATTAACTTTTTGTTAATATAATAATTGTTAATGGCTCAGTATTCAGAAAGTTGAAATTTACCAGCAAAATTTTCTGAAAAATGGGAAATATATATTAACGAAAAAGTTAGGGGGATTTTATATGAAGAAAAAGAATTTTCTCCTTCTTACGCTGTTACTAGCTTTATCTGTAGTATTAGCTGCTTGTAACTTCGGAGGGGAAGAAGAGGATAAGAGTGCCTCAAAGGAAAAAGATGGGGAAGGCTCAAAAGAAATCAATTTAGTAATTGCTTCTGAACCACCATCATTACATCCTGGACTAGCTACTGATAGTACATCAGGAGTGATTTTACAAAACGTGTTTGAAGGTTTAACAACTAGAAAAGACGGTGAAATCCAAAATGCCGCTGCTGAAGATGTAAAAATTAGCGACGACCAACTGACTTATACGTTCACTTTACGTGATTCAAAATGGTCAAATGGTGATGCTGTAACAGCTTCAGACTTTGAATATGCATGGAAATGGGCTTTAAATCCTGCAAATGCTTCTGAATATGCTTCTATTCTTTACCCTATTAAAGGAGCTCAAGCTTATAACTTAGGTGAAGGATCAGAAGAAGATTTAGGAATTAAAGTAGTTGACGAAAAAACGTTAGAAGTAACATTGGAAAATCCAACTCCATACTTCTTAGAATTAACAGCATTTAAAACATACTTCCCAATTCACAAAGCAACAGCTGAAGCAAACGACACTTGGTATGCTGAAGCTGGAGAAACTTATGTAACAAATGGTCCATTCAAATTAACGGATTGGCAACATGGTGGTTCAGTTACATTAGAAAAAAGCGAAAATTATTGGGATGCAAAAAATGTTGCTTTAAACAAAGTAAATATTTCAATGGTTGAGTCTGAAACAACTACAGTTACAATGTTTGACGCTGGGGAAATTGATTTCTTAGGTGCTCCATTTGGAACAGTTGCTCTTGATGCAATTGATCGTTATAACGAAGAAGGTATTTTAAATATCGAGCCTTATTCTGCAATTTATTGGTACAAATTCAATACAACTGGTGAATTCACTTCAAATGTTAACATCCGTAAAGCGTTAACTCTAGCAGTTGACCGTCAAGGCTTAATTGAAAACATTACAAAAGGTGAACAAACACCTGCTTTAGGTATGGTTCCTAACGCTGTTGAAGGATTTGAAGATGCTACTGGTTACTTCGAAGATAATGATATCGAAGGAGCAAAAGCAGCACTAGAAGCTGGTATGAAAGAACTTGGAATTTCTGATCCAAGTGAAATTGAAATTGGTATTTCTATTAACACAAGTGAAGCCCATTCTGCTATTGCACAACACATTCAGGAAAGCTGGGTTAAAAACTTAGGTATTAATGTAACGATTGATAACTCAGAATGGCAAGTATTCTTAGATAAATTAACTGCTTTAGATTTTGATACTGCTCGTATGGGTTGGATTGCTGACTACAACGATGCATATTCATTCTTAGAACAATTTGATTCTGCAGAAAATGGTAACAACGATACAGGTTGGGAAAATGCTGAGTATGCATCTTTATTACAACAATCTGCAAAAGAAACAGATCCTGCAAAACGAATTGAACTGTTAAAACAAGCAGAAAAAATTGCTATGACAGAATTCCCTGTTGCACCAATTTACTACTACACAAACCTTTCAGTTAAGAAAGATTACGTTGAAAACATGGCTCCAGATCAACTGGGTAATGTTTACTTAAAATATGTAGATATTAAAAAATAATTAACAGCTCTGTAATGGTACAAAAGCTGCTTCGATCGATGACAATTCGATTTTAAGCAGCTTTTTGTACTTATTAGATTTCTATTATAAGGAGGGGACCATTTTGCTAAAATATATTTTTAAAAGATTAGTATATATTTTGATTGCTCTGTACATTATCGTAACTGCAACTTTCTTCTTAATTCAATTGGCACCTGGTAGTCCCTTTGCAAGTGAGCGTGATTTCCCGCCGCAAATTGAAGCACAATTAAATGCTAAATATGGATTAGATAATCCTTGGTACGTTCAATATAAGGATTATTTAATCGATACTGTGACATTTGATTTTGGAGAATCAATGAAATATAAAGGTCGTTCAACAAATGATATTATTGCGGAAAGTTTCCCGATTTCATTAACATTAGGAATTGAAGCAATGCTCATATCTGTTGGTTTAGGGATATTATTAGGAGTTATTGCAGCACTGTACCATAATCGTTTTCCTGATTATTTATCATCGACAATTGCTGTATTAGGTATTTCTGTTCCTTCATTTATTCTAGCTGGATTAATGCAATATTTCTTAGCGTTTAAGTTAGATTTATTCCCGGTTAGTGGTTGGAAAGGTTTCTCCTATAGTATTTTACCTGCCACTGCAATTGCCATTACACATGCAGGTTTTATTGCAAAGTTGACACGTTCTAGTATGTTAGAGCAAAGTAGCAGTGATTATGTCAAAATGGCAAGGGCAAAAGGACTTGGAAAATGGACAACTGTATTTAAACATACATTACGAAATGCCTTACTACCTGTAGTTACATATTTAGGTCCACTAACAGCAGGGGTAGTAACAGGTAGTTTCATTATTGAACAAATTTTTGCCATCCCAGGATTAGGAAAACATTTCGTTACGAGTATTACAAACCGTGACTATACAGTAATCATGGGAACTACTGTTTTCTATTCCATTATCCTTTTATTTGCCGTATTAATTGTAGATATTTTATATAGTGTAATTGACCCAAGAATTAAATTGAAAGGAGCGAAAAAGTAATGACACAACAACATCAACAATTTGATAAGATTTCACCTGACAAGTTTAAAATTGTCGGTGTTCGTACAGATGAAAGTGAAAAATTGGCTGATAAATCCGTGTCGTTTTGGAAAGAAGTAATGCTTCGCTTCTCTCAAAATAAATTAGCGATTGTCGGTATAATCATTTTAATTATCGTCGTGTTAATGGCAATATTTGTGCCAGTATTTTCACCTTATAGTTACCGTGAACAATTAGGAATTTACAATGCGCCTCCATCTGCCGCTCACTGGTTTGGAACTGATGATTTAGGCCGTGACATTTTTGTTCGTGTATGGCAAGGAGCACGTATTTCCCTATTCATCGGAATTACTGCAGCGATCATCGATTTAATCATTGGGGTTTTGTGGGGAAGTATTTCAGGTTTAGCTGGAGGACGCGTTGACAATATTATGATGCGTATTGCAGACATTTTATCAGCTGTTCCATATTTATTAGTAGTTATCATTTTATTAGTAGTTTTAAAACCAGGTTTAATTCCTATGATTATCGCTTTATCGATTACAGGTTGGGTAAACATGGCACGTATCGTTCGTGGACAAGTGCTATCAATAAAAAGTCAAGAATTCGTATTAGCTGCTAGAACATTAGGAGCAAATACATGGCATTTAATTATTCGCCATTTAGTTCCCAATGCTTTAGGTGCAATTTTAGTTACAATGACATTAACAATTCCTTCTGCGATTTTCACAGAATCATTCTTAAGTTATTTAGGGCTAGGCGTACCACAGCCAACAGCGAGTTGGGGAACAATGGCTTCTGAAGGGAATAAAGCATTAACTTCAGCACCGTGGCGTTTATTCTTCCCAGCATTGTTCATTTCGTTAACAATTTTCGCGTTCAATGCGGTTGGAGACGGTTTACGAGATGCACTTGATCCTAAATTACGTAAATAGAAGAAGGTGAAAATGATGAAAAAGAAATTACTAGAAGTTAATGACTTACAAATTAACTTCAAAACATATGCAGGAATCGTTCAAGCTGTACGTGGTGTTAGTTTTGACCTTTACGAAGGAGAGACCCTTGCGATTGTTGGTGAATCAGGTTCGGGAAAAAGTGTAACAAGTAACGCGATTATGAAACTCATTCCGCAACCGCCAGGAATTTATGCAGGTGGAGAAATTCTGTTTGATGGCCGTGATATTGTCCCACTTACAGAAAAAGAAATGTCGAAGGTTCGAGGAAATGAAATTGCGATGATTTTCCAAGATCCAATGACAGCGCTTAACCCTACGATGCGTGTAGGAAAGCAAATAACAGAAGTAATTCTAAAACATAACAAGAAAGTAACAAGCGCTGAAGCAAAAGAACGTGCAATTAAATTATTAGATCTTGTTGGTATTCCAATGCCTGAAAAACGGTTCCGTCAATATCCTCATGAGTTTAGTGGTGGGATGCGTCAGCGTGTTGTAATTGCCATTGCATTAGCAGCAGATCCAAAACTACTAATTGCCGATGAACCAACAACAGCTCTAGACGTAACAATTCAAGCGCAAATTTTAGAATTGATGAAGGATATTCAAAAGAAACGAAACACTTCGATTATCTTTATTACTCATGATTTAGGTGTTGTAGCAAATGTTGCTGATCGGGTAGCAGTTATGTATGCTGGTCAAATTGTGGAGTATGGTACTGTAAATGATATATTCTATAACCCAAGACATCCTTATACGTGGGGTCTATTAGGTTCGATGCCTGACTTGAAAAATAATGAAAAAGAAGAATTGCGCACTATTCCAGGGTCACCACCTGATTTAATTCACCCACCAAAAGGGGACGCTTTTGCAGCAAGAAATGAATTTGCCCTTGCGATTGATTATGAAAAAGAACCACCAATGTTTAAAATTTCCGACACACATTATGCGAAAACTTGGCTCTTGCATCCAGACGCACCGCAAATTCCGATTCCAGATGCAATCCAAAAAAGAATTCAAGGCTATTTAGAGGAGGCTGAAAATAGTGGCAAATAAGTTGCTTGAAGTAAAAAACTTAAAACAATATTTCGGCTCTTCCAATAATCCAATTAAAGCAGTAGACGGTATTAGTTTTGATGTATATGAGGGAGAGACACTAGGTTTAGTAGGGGAGTCTGGTTGCGGGAAATCAACTACTGGCCGTTCTATTATCCGACTTTACGATATTACTGATGGTGAAATTCTGTTCAAAGGTCAAAATATTCATGCTGGAAAATCTCGAAAAGAGTTAAAGCAGTTTAACCGTGAAATGCAAATGATTTTCCAAGATCCATATGCATCATTAAACCCACGTATGACAGCGGGTGAAATTATTGCAGAAGGATTTGATATTCATGGTTTATATAAAAATAAACAAGAACGACGCGAACGAATTGGCGAGTTATTAGAAGCGGTTGGGTTAAACCGTGAACATGCCAACCGTTATGCCCATGAGTTTTCTGGTGGTCAACGCCAACGTATCGGTATTGCCCGCGCATTAAGTTTAGACCCAAGTTTTATCATTGCAGATGAACCAATTTCTGCCCTAGACGTTTCAATACAAGCACAAGTTGTGAATCTGCTGAAAAAATTGCAAAAAGAACGTAATTTAACATACCTGTTTATTGCCCATGATTTATCAATGGTGAAATATATTAGTGATCGAATTGCTGTAATGTACAGAGGGAAAATTGTAGAGTTAGGTACATCCGATGAAATCTATAATCATCCAATTCATCCTTACACAAAATCGCTATTATCAGCAGTTCCTCTACCAGATCCATTGACAGAAAGAAAGCGTCAGAGAATACCATACGTTCATGAAGATGCAACTGAGCAAATGAAAGTATATGAAGTATTGCCTAATCACTTTGTATACGGATCGGAAAGTCAAATAAAAAAATGGACAAAGTAATGTGGGAACCAATAGATTTATATAATAGTCTTATATTATAGCCAACGAGAAAAATTCGTTGGCTTATTTTTTCGCACATAAATTGGTAGAAAGCGCACATAAAGTGAATAAAACCGCACATAAACCCGTGGAATTCGCACATAAAGTGATGAAAACCGCACATAAACTTTTAACATACTTAAAATTCAAACATCAAGAATCTAATAAAAACTATTTGAATAGGGTTAGAATATGAAGTAGCATTAGAGTAAACGTGTTCGGATAACTTATACATAAGGAGAGAATCAATGGAAAGCTGGATAACAACCGTTATGGAGGACTTTGGGTATATAGGTGTTTTCCTACTTATAATGTTAGAAAACCTATTTCCACCAATTCCTTCAGAGGTTATTTTAACTTTTGGTGGATTTATGACAACCCAAACGGATTTAACGATTACAGGGGTTGTGATTGCATCAACAATTGGATCTGTGGTAGGTGCTATTATTTTATATGGGATTGGAGCCATTGTAGGGATTCATCGTATAGAGCGCTTTGTCGATAAATGGGGGAGAATTTTACGTTTAACAAGTCGAGATATTCATAAAGCAAATGCTTGGTTTGAAAAATATGAAGTTTGGACGGTATTCTTCTGCAGGTTTATACCTCTAATTCGTAGTTTAATTTCATTACCAGCTGGACTAGCCAAAATGCACTTTGGGATTTTCTTATTACTCACAACACTAGGTACGTTAATTTGGAATATGGTGTTAGTAAATATAGGTGCAGCAGTTGGGGAGTCGTGGGAAACGATTGTGCATTACATGGACATCTATTCGAATATTGCCTATGCAGCGATTGCAATTGTGTTCTGCATTGTGGTCATTCGATTTTACCAAAAGAAGTTAAGAAAATAATTTTAAAAAGCAGATTGAGTGTAAGTGCTCAACCTGCTTTTTTCATTAAACGGGTTTCTCAACTTTATCCTTGGGTAAGAAGAATGCAACAACTAATAGGATAGGGAGAATTGATATAATTTGTATAGTACTAGCGATTCCGATTTTGTCGAGTAAAAATCCAATCACAACAGCACCAATTGCCCCCATACCAAAGGCAAATCCAGTTGTTAAACCCGCCATTGTGCCGATTTTACTTGGGACAAGTTCTTGAGCATAAACGACTGTAACCGAAAAGCTAATCATAATCAGTGTGCCAATAACGATTAAAAAGATTAAGACTAACCATATCGGCATATATGGTAATAGCAAACAAAATGGTAACGGTCCTACAACAGATAGTAGAATTACATTTTTTCGTCCAATACGATCTGATAAGGACCCACCGAAGAATGTTCCGATTACACCACAGGCCATAAAGATAAAAATAAATATTTGTCCTAAACGCAATGTTAAGTCATAATGATCCATTAAATAAAAGACATAAAAGTTTGTAATGTTGGTCGTGTAAAAAGAACGGGCAAATATGATGACCATTAATAGTGTTAAAGCAATACCTACTTGTTTCTTCGTTAAGGGTGGTAATGATGAAACAAGCACTTTTTTCTTTTTAACTGCCAATTTTTCTGCCTGTAATTGAAGGACATACCATCTTGAAATTTTTAATAAAATCGCAATGCCTAGCGTTGTAAGTAGTAATACAATGGCAGCACCTCGTTGACCATATACATCTAAAATAAAAGCACTAATTAAAGGTGCTAATGCTTGTCCTGAGTTTCCGCCGACTTGATAAATCGATTGAGCTAGCCCTCGTTTGTTTCCCGCAGACATAAAGGAAACCCGTGAGCCTTCAGGATGGAAAACTGCAGAGCCAAAGCCTAAAAACAAAACAGAAATTAGGATTAACCAATATTGTTCAGCTAATATTAGCATTGTTAGTCCAACAAAAGAGCTCATCATGCCAATAGGTAACGCAAAGGGCATCGGCTTTTTATCGCTGACGAATCCTACAACGGGTTGAAGAGCAGATGAAAACATATTTAATACAAAGGAAATTATCCCGAGCTCTGTAAATGACAACCCTAAATCCCGTTCAAGTAAGGGGAACATTGCTGGAACGACTGATTGCATCGTATCATTAATTAAATGAGCTACTCCAATCGCAATCATAACAGGATAAATGGGATTATTAAGAGTAGCTTTTGTGTGACTCATAAATTTCTCACCTTCTAAACTAAATTCGTATTTACCATTATACCCCTTTACAGATAATTGCAAAGGAAAATAATCAAGATAGTGTAAATCGGTTTTTTGGTAGGGGGGCTTGTGATATAATAACTGCATCTTTAATGAACGGAGGTTTCAAGACATGCAATCAGTTAGACTACGTTTCCAAACTGCGAACCGTTAATTTAATACGTTCAAGGCTCTGCTTTTTGAGTGAGTAAATGGGATTAGTCTGACATGTTAAGAAACCTACATTATTCGTGTGCTTAAAATGGGGATTAGTGTGTCCTCTTTTTAATCAATAAATCCATTTACTTTTTAACACGAGGGGCAATCCTTGTGTTTTTTTAGTGTAAGTCTTGTGACGAACGGTTCTATGTTGATAAGTCAATCAAAATATAGAAAAGGGATGTCCTTATGAATCATACAGAACTTACAAACTTGAATTGGAAAAGAAATATTGCTCTTTTTTTAACTAGCCAAACGATTTCATTATTTGGCTCTTCCTTAGTTCAATACGCCATTATGTGGTATATTACGCTTACAACCCAATCAGGAATCATGATGACGATTTCCATTATATGTGGATTTCTTCCGGCATTCTTCCTGTCACCCTTTGCTGGGGTATGGGCAGACCGATACAATCGAAAAATGCTCATTATGCTATCAGATTCAATGATTGCCCTAGCGACATTGATATTAGCTATATTATTTTTAAACGGGTATGACTCAATGTGGCTGTTATTTGTGATGTATGCAATCCGTGCAATAGGAACGGGTATTCAAATGCCGGCTGTGGGAGCGATTTTACCTCAAATTGTTCCTGAAGATAAACTTACAAAAGTAAATGGAATCAATGGAAGTATTCAGGCGTTGATAATGCTTATTTCTCCAATGGCTAGTGCTGCTTTACTTTCATTTACTACTATTGAGTTCATATTCTTTGTTGATGTTATCACCGCTGCCATTGCTGTATTGACACTTTTACTATTCTTAAAGATTCCTATTCATACTAAAGCGCAGGAGCAGCAAACAACAACTTATTTTAATGATTTTAAAGAAGGACTTGAGTATATTAACAACCATGCGTTTCTTAAAAAGTACTTTATTTTCTTTGGCGCCTTCTTTATCTTAGCAGCACCAGCGTCCTTTTTAACACCATTACAAGTGACCCGTACGTTTGGAGCAAATGAATGGTATCTATCGGCAATTGAAATAGCCTTTTCAATTGGAATGATTGTTGGTGGGGGACTTATGGCTTCATGGGGAGGCTTTAAAAATAAAACTCATACGATGACACTGTCAGCCATTATCTTTGGAATTTGCACGCTTCTATTTGGCGTAGTTCCTGTATTTTGGTTATATTTAATTTTCATGGGCTTGGCTGGGGTTATTATGCCGATGTTTAATACACCAGCAACAGTGCTTATACAAGAAAAAGTGGAAGCGAATTTTTTAGGCCGTGTCTTTGGAGTACTTACGATGATTTCGACATCCATGATGCCATTAGGAATGCTTGTTTATGGACCATTAGCAGATATCGTTGCAATTGAATGGTTACTCATTGTTTCAGGGCTACTCATCTTTATTCTTAGTTTCTTCCTATTGAGCAGCAAAGAACTAATTGAAGCTGGAAAACCAAGTATAGAACAATAGAATAGCGAAGGCGCCCAAAGCAAAAAAAGAAGATTCCGGATTGCCCGGAATCTTTTTTTATTAATACGCTAGACCATATAACGCTTTAATGTGTGATAAGTAACGAATATTACTAGCTTCTTTCATTAAAGTAGCTGGAAGACCTTTAAGAGGTATATTGTTACCACCAACAATTGCTACACCATCTTTACGTCCAAGGCTAGCAAGTGTTCCAGAGTTAATTGGGTTAAAAGGTTCAAGTTTTTGACCACGTAGTAAGGCAAAAATGTTATACCCGGCAGTTTCACCCATTTGCCATGCAACTTGTGCAGTCGGTGGATATAATGGACGTCCACCATCTGAAGGAAGAGCTACAGAAGCATCTCCAACAACAAATACGTCTGGGTGAGAAGTTGATTGTAGATACTCATTAATTGTTGCTTTACCACGATCACATGTTAAACCAGATTCTTGAACGATTGGTAAAGCTGCTACTCCACCAGTCCAAATGAATGTGTTTGCAGTAATCACAGTGCCATCTTTTAATGAGATTTTATTATCTTCCACACCTGTTACAGGAAGGCCTGTTAAAAATTCTACGCCACGTTTCGTTAACGATTCAGTAGCGCGTTGAATTAAGTCATCAGGAAGAACTGGTAAAATTTTCGGACCAGCTTCAACTAGTTTAATGTTTAATTCATTAAAATCTACACCGTATTTTTTAGCGATTTTTGGGAAGTTATCAACGATTTCGCCAACTAGTTCCACACCAGTTAAACCACCACCACCAATTACAATCGTTGCATCAGCTAGATTTTTTGATTGTGCATATGACTCAATTTTACTTTCGATATGTGCGTAGATACGATTTGCATCATCAACAGATTTTAACACCATGCTATTTTCTTCAAGTCCTGGAATACCGAAGAAACCTGTTTGGCTTCCTAAAGCAACAACTAAATTGTCGTATGATAGAACTGATCCATCAGCAAGGTATACTTCTTTGTTATCTACGTTGAAAGATTTAACTTCTTGAACAACTACGTTAATATCTTTCCCTTTAAATAACTTGTTTAATGAAAATGAAATTGCAGGTTCCTTAATTGTTCCACCTGCTAATCGGTGTAATTCAGTAATGATTTGGTGAGAAGGGTATTTATTTACAACGGTAATTTTTGCTTCATCGTTGCTTGCATATTGGCGTAATTTAAGTGCAGTAAGTAAACCACCATAGCCCGCACCTAAGATGACGATTTCTTTTGACATGATTATCCTCCGTCCTTATTAAATTAATGGCTAAATAACTTTAAGCTTTACGTTCAGCTTGGATTTGTAAAAATGCGTTGGCAAAACGGAAAAGTTTTTGTGCTTCTGGGTCTTTTAATAGTTTTAATAAACCAAATAAGCCAATAGATTCGTTTGTTTCTTCTGCGCGGTCTTTTGCTTCGATTGCAGCTGAAGCTAACCCTTTTACAGAATCAATAACAGGTACTGAAACTTCTTTAATTGCGTTTACTGTATCATTTTTTAATACATCATCTGTAGCTACTAATTGCGCCATGTCATAAGCTTTAGTTAGAAGGGTAACAACCTCAGCTAATTTTGGTAATGCTTCTACTAAAGTTGTTAACGATTCTTGAACTTCAGGTTTTAATAATTGATCAAGTAAATCTATTTTTTCTTTGCTAACAGATGCTTGAGCTTGGATCAATTCTTCTGACATTTTCATTCTCCTTTTCCATTTGAATTTTCTTTTTATCTAAAAAGTTTGAAAAATATTTCACAAATAGCCACACTTTGAAATAAATTGACTATTTTACCATTGCTACGTAAAACATCATAATATAAAAACATAGTAAACAATAGACCTTTTATATAAGTATAGATGAAAAACTACAAAAAAACTAAAAATTTACATTGTAATATAAACTTTGTCTCCTCGCTAGCAATAAAAATTGTTTATGATTGTGTGAATATTAATATTTAACAATTTTCGACAAAATCTTTGCCATTTTGTGAATATTGTATGCCATAATCAAATTGAATTATACGACTTATTTGAGTGTATTTCTAATAATATACTACCTTTTCTGTTGCTTTTATGATAAAGGGCAAATTTATCTAGAATATAGATTAAATTTATCCAATTTAGTTATGATTATCGTTTGTTAATGGGGAGGATACGTTCTTTTTAAACTGGTCTTTATAATTTGTGACTTCTACTAATGCTCGTTCTTCTAGTGGGATACGAACAGACAGCATTGCGAAGTTTAATAGTGTAAAACAGATAGCTGTAAAATATGCTTGGAACATAAGCGGGAGAACTAGAATTTCAATACATACAACTAAATAGTTAGGATGTCTGAAAAATAAATAAGGCCCTTTTTTTACAACATTAGCTCCAGGTAAAATAATAATTTTAGTATTCCAATATTGTCCAAGGGAAGCTAGACACCAAATACGCAAACCTTGAGTTAATAAAAATAAAGCAAATAGCCAAATAAAAATAGGAGAAGGTTGACGGTTAAATATAAGGATTTCTCCAATTAGGCTAATAAAGAAGCTTACATGAAGTGCAATCATAAAAGGATAGTGTGATTGTCCAACTTCATATGCACCTAATGCCTTCATTTTTTTTTCATTACCTTTCGCAATAAGAACTTCAACAAGTCTTTGAATTACAACGAAAGCAATAATCACGACAATAATCATTTTAATCCCTCCAATGTAAAAGAACTGCTTCTCCACTAAAACCAGGTCCAAGAGCGACTAATAATCCATAAGTATCCGGTTGTGTTTCCTTTAACATAAACTGCTCAAGAACGTATAAAACAGTAGGGGAGGACATATTGCCGTGTTGTTTTAATATAAAACGTGAAATTGCAGTATGTTCTTCGGTTAGTTCCAATGTTTCTTCATATGCCCTTAATACTTTTTTACCACCAGGATGGGCTACGAAATTTACCAATTGATTTATTGTAATACCTTCCTCCTCTAAGAAGTCATGAATAAAGGGACCAAGCCATTTTGATATAATTGAAGGGATATCCCTTGAAAAAATAACATGAAGACCATCATTTCTAATATCCCAACCCATGACATTCTCTGAGTCTGGCATCCACTTTGAAGCAGTATTCACAATATGGGGTATCGGTCTCTTTGTATTCAATAGTACTTGATCACCACATACTAATATACATGCTACACCGTCTGCGAATAGTGAAGCACCTACTAGATTACTTTTTGAAAAGTCATTTTGCTGGAAAGTGAGGCTTGCTAGCTCAACGCATACAACAAGAACCTTTTCAGTAGGGTGAGCTAAACAATAATCAAAGGCTCTACTAACACCCGAAGCACCTCCAGCACAACCTAATCCCCAAATTGGAAGCCGCTTTAAACGATCAGAGAATTTTAATTTATTCATTACTCTGGCATCAATACTTGGAGTTGATATGCCCGTGCTTGAAACAAAAATAATCGCGTCAATCTCCATAGTGGATATTGGCTGATCTAAAAACTGGGGATTTTTTAAACAAGCCTTTATTGCTTCTACGCTATAATTCGTAGCGAGTTCTATATATAGGTTGTTACGTTCTTCAAAAGTGTGATTTTGTCTATGCCAATCCAATGGAACACAAAATTGGCGTTGTTCAATTTCACCATTTTCAAAAACCTTTAATAATCTTTCGAGTTGTGGGATTTTATCCTGGAAAAGTTCTTTAGTTAATTGTTCAATATTAGATTGTTCTAGTATATATGGTGGGTTATATGTACTAATGGAAACAATTTTAGGCATAATCGTAAACTCCTCTTTTTCATAGTTTTCACCGGGCGTTTTTTAAATATGCATTGTTTTGGGTGTGTACATAATAAAAAGCTGTCGAAGAAATATTTCCTCCAACAGCTGAATTTAATAAAATATTAATTTGCTCCCTTTTTGGCTTCATTAATAAGTTTATTATTTTCGTTGATAGTTATCGTTTTTAATAGTAATTCTAAATAAAGAAGGAAATAATCAATACAATCCTTTACAAGATCAATATACGAAAAAAAGGAATCTGTTTTTTGATAGTGTAAATAATCACATTTTAGTACTTCCAATAATTTATTAGAAAACAAATGAATGTTCGTCGCATGAAACTGTTCTAAACATGTAGTAAGATTGCAAAAGAGAATTTGATCCTCTGATTCTGGATGTTCGATAACAGCAATATCTTTAAGTAGAATTTCAAGGGATTTAATATAGCCAAAAAAAGAAATATCTTTATAGCCGAGTAATTCTGTATTGATTGATTGTGTATATAAGCTTTGAAACTTTTTCGAAGTGTTTTTAATGAGAGAGTGCTCGTTAAACCCATACATTGGAATAGAGAATAGATACTTGCCATTCGCTGGTACTCCTTCGCCAAAATCATTAAATATAAAATAATGATTTTTACAGGATGGACAGTTTAAAGAAATAACCCGAATTTTAAAGTTATCATTTTCTAAGTCTTTACTGTCTTCTGCATTCGGATGAATATCTAAATTACAATGAGGACATTTACTGATTACTATGTATTCTTTATCGTCATATTCATAAGAAACTTTTTTCAATTTAGTTTCGTGCTTTTGCATATTAATTTTAGTCTCCTTTATGAGGCTTAATAGATTCGAAACTTACCTATTTTAGGTAGTATTAACTGTATGTTGCCCAAAATCGAAAACAAAAATACAATATTTTGTAAAAAAATCAAAAAGGTGTAAAGGGGAAGACTCTACACCTCTAAAACAAGCTATTAATTTCCTTTTATAAAAATGTGAATGGCATCTCGTAAAAACTCAGTACCTCCGTCGACTGCTTTATCGTAATATGCTTTAAAACGTTCATCTGCAACGTACATGTCAGCAAGTCCTGCATGTGCTTCTTTTGAGTAAGATGGCCATGTAAATGTAAGCCATTCTTTATGTTTTGCAGCAAGTTGTTGTGCTATATCGGAAGTAGGATCCCCTGTAGCAACTGCTTTTGGAAGTAAATCTAAAATTTCATTACCCAACTTCTCCAAAGCGGCGTAGTCTTCCTCTGACATTCCCTTGAATTTCTTGTTAGATGCATCTACTACTTGAACACCATATTTACCCCGTATTTCTTCACCGTACTTTTCTTCATTTTCAGTTACTAGTTTATTTTTAAAGGCTTCAAATTTTTCTTGATTACTCATTTGAATTTCTCCTCTCTCATGTTTCATTGTTTTTTCAATTGTCTCAATCAGTTGATTCAGGCGGTTGCGTTCATCCACAAGTTGGCTATAGTGATTTTGTAAGGCGGTTTGTTTATCGAAGTTTGGATTATTCATTATTGATAAAATGGTATCCAAATCCACATCTAGCTCTTTAAAAAATAAAATTTGTTGTAGGCGATCTACTTCATTTTGCCCGTAAATACGGTAGCCTGAACTATTAATTCTAGCAGGTTTTAACAAATTAATTTCATCATAATAACGTAATGTTCGCGTGCTAACATTCGCTAATTTTGCAAGTTTACTGATTGTGTATTCCATTTTTGTAACCCTCCTGATATTTACAGCATAAAGGATGACGTAACGTGAATGTCAATAAATGAATTGAAAAAATAAAAAGTTGATGTTAAAGTATGAATTGAGTTAGTCAGTTGAATAACTAAATATAGGAGGGTAACATGGCAAAGCCAAATGTAATTAATAAACAGACACTGATTCAAAGTGCTAAACAGTGTATTGTAGAGAACGGCATAGAAAGCTTTACTTTGCGCTCTGTAGCAGAAAAAGCGGAGGTAACTCAAGGTACAATCTATTATCACTTTCGAACAAAGGAACAACTGCTTGTCGAGATTGTGCAGGATATTTGTGAATCAGCCTGGCGTGAATTATCAAATAGTGATGAGATGATTATAAAAGAGGCATTACACTCTGCAAAAAGCAGATGTAGTCATGAATCATTTTTTCATAAACTTTTCTTCTCTTTAGTTGCAGCGGGCTTTCATAACGAAAAAATTCGTGAACAATTAGGTGGAATTTTAGCATTAGAAAATGAGAGCCTTTATAAAAAAATTAGGATTAGTTGGACACAATCTCCTATCAACGGTGTAGATCACGAAACTTGGGCGATTCTCTTCAACGCGATGATTGATGGAATTGCGTTACAAACCGTACTGATGAAGGGTTTCCCTGTAGATAAGGTTTATGAACAAATAGAAAAATTGATAGCTGGGTTAAATACGTTACAATCGGAGGATAGGTAAAATGAAAAATTTCCTTAAACCATTGATATTTGGGTTATTCGTTTGGTTTTTTGCGACGATGTTTTTTGTTTTTTTGGGGAAGTATGTACTGATTACTCCTGGTGAAGAAGGATATTTTGTCAGCTTAATAATTTTATTACTAGGTACAGGCATATTATTATATTTTACTACAAAAATTTATATGTTATTTGACAAAACTAAATATGGGCCTCTGAAGTTTGGATTAATCGGAACAATAATTGGGCTCACTTTGGATACCTTATCACTATCCAATTATGAAATAATCTTTGAAAAGCTTGAAACATCACAAGTAATTTCCTTTGCAGCTTGGATGTGTTGTGCATATGCTCTTTATATTGTAATTCCTCTAATAATTAATTTGAAAGTTGAACAAACGAATAAATTAAATATATTTAAACTAGATTATAAAAAAAGAATGGGCTAATATTATCCATTATATAAACGCATTTGAAAGGTGTAGCCATAATGGAAAATCGAAAGCTTCAAGTAAAGCAGCCAAAGTATCAGAAAATAGCTGCTGATATAGCTTCAAAAATTGTAGAGAAAAAATATTTAATCGGTGAAAAAATATATGCAAGATCCTCTTTAGCAAGCCAGTACGGGGTATCATCAGAAACTGCTAGACGGGCAATTGCTGTACTGCAAGATTTAGAAATTGTAGAGGCAACGAAGGGTAGTGGAGTTAGAATAAAATCTTACGAAAAAGCTGCCCAGTTTGTTCATCAATTTTTAGAAGTTCAATCAATCCAACAAATACAAATCGAAATGCTTGAAAGTATAAAAAGACAAAAAGATGAATTGAATGTTTTACAAGAAGCGACAGAACGCCTTGTCAATCGAACAGAAAGATTTCGCTCAATAAATCCATTTGTCCCTTTTCAAGTTGAAATTGTGGAAAATACACCATACATTTCTCAGTCGATTGGAACCATTAATTTTTGGCAAAATACAATGGCCACAATTGTTGGAATACGTAGAGGAAACGAGCTAATTATATCACCTGGTCCATATGCGACTTTTGAAAAAAATGACATTATTTTCTTTATTGGTAATGATGAATGTTTAGAACGAGTTCAAAAATTTCTATATCCAAATTAATCTATCTATTGGTACTAATTGAATTGGTGCCAATAGATTTTTTTATTATTAAGAAAGTATATGACAGACTACTAACAAGTGTAGATGTAGTGTAGGTTTAGATTGCAGTTTTCTGAACACTAATTAACATAATCAAAAGTAATATCGGAATTTAATATTACATGAAAAAATAAAGTAAAAAGGTAATAGTTTGACAAAAGTGACAACCCTTTGTTAGCATTAAGTTGTTACTTTTGTAACGCAACTGAAATGTTTAAGAGAATAATTGGAAAGGAGAATGGCATGGGGAAAATTAAAGTAGAAAACGTCACAAAAATCTTTGGTAAACACATTAATAGTGCCCTAAAGCTTGTTGAACAAAAAAAAGATAAAACAGAAATCTTAAGGCAAACCGGTGCAACAATAGGTGTTTATGATGCATCTTTTACTGTTGAAGAAGGTGAAATCTTTGTTATCATGGGTCTTTCGGGCAGTGGTAAATCTACGTTAGTCCGTTTATTAAATCACCTCATCGAACCTACCAGTGGAAATATATACATAGACGGCGAAAACATCTCCAAAATGAATAAACAACAACTCAGAAAAATCCGGCGAGAAAAAATGAGTATGGTGTTTCAAAATTTCGGCTTATTCCCACAACGAACTGTCCTTGCAAATACTGAATATGGATTAGAAGTGCGCGGTATTTCAAAAGAAGAAAGAAGATTGAAAGCAGAAAAGGCTTTAGATAACGCGGGGTTACTCCCATATAAAGATCAATATCCTAGTCAACTTTCAGGTGGTATGCAACAACGGGTTGGTCTAGCCAGAGCATTAGCAAATGACCCTGACATTCTGTTAATGGATGAAGCTTTTTCTGCCCTCGATCCGTTAATCCGCAAAGATATGCAGGATGAATTATTAGATTTACAACAACGAGTGAGGAAGACGATTATTTTCATTACTCACGATTTGAACGAAGCTTTACGCATCGGCGATCGGATTGCGTTAATGAAGGACGGGAAAATTATTCAGATTGGTACTGGGGAAGAAATTTTAACAAATCCTGCGAACGATTATGTCAAAACGTTCCTAGAAGATGTTGACCGATCCAAAGTACTAACTGTTGAAAATGCGATGATCCGACCAATGAGTGTCAATGTAGAGTTAGATGGACCAAAAGTAGCCTTAAAACGAATGCGAGACGAAAAAGTTAGTGTGTTGTTAGCGGTGGATAAAAAGAGGGATTATGTTGGATATATCACTGCTGACGATGCGTTAGAAGCTTCCAAACGTGGCGAAAAAAACGTAATGAATATTGTAAGGACAGATATGCCAACAGTTCCGCCTGATATGTTAATTCAAGAAGTTTTAGGTATTATTTCTGAATCACCAACTCCTGTTGCAGTAGTGAGGGAGCGAAAATTAGTTGGTGTATTAATTAGGGGAGTCGTTATTCAAGCACTCTCATCAAATTCGGAAGGGGTGCAGTTAGATGAGCAATCTATTAGATAGCATCCCAAGATTACCAGTTTCAGATGCAACTGAAAAAATGATGGATTTGTTAACCGATAGCTTTTCATCACTATTTGACTTTGTTCAAAAAGGTGGAAAGTCTGCAATGGAAGCTATTACTGAAATGCTAATTGCAGTTCCACCAATTATCTTTATCATTATAGTCGCTATTATTGCTTTTTTTGCGACTAAAAAGAAATTTGGTTTGGCAATTTTCTCAATAGTCGGATTGCTCTTTATTTATAATCAAGGCCTTTGGGAAGAATTGATGAACACGATAACCCTTGTAATTTTTGCAAGTATTATTGCCGTTGTCATAGGAGTGCCCTTTGGAATTTTGATGTCAAAGAGCATGGTTGCAGAACAAATTATTAAACCAATTTTAGACTTTATGCAAACGATGCCTGGCTTTGTCTATTTAATACCAGCCGTTGCTTTCTTTGGTATTGGTGTCGTTCCAGGGGTTTTTGCTTCTGTTATTTTTGCATTGCCACCAACTGTTCGGTTTACAAACTTAGGAATTCGACAAGTTCCGAAAGAGTTAGTAGAAGCAGCAGATTCTTATGGAAGTACAGGATGGCAAAAGTTAATAAAAGTGGAATTGCCTCTAGCAAAGTCAACTATTATGGCAGGAATTAATCAGACTGTACTGTTATCTTTATCGATGGTCGTTATTGCATCCATGATTGGCGCACCTGGCTTAGGCCGAGAAGTGTTATCTGCATTGCAAAGAGCACAAGTAGGAAATGGCTTTGTTGCGGGACTAAGTTTAGTAATTTTTGCTATTATCATTGATCGCCTAACTCAAAGCTTAAATAAAAAGAAACAATAACAGAAAGGAAGATTCGTATGGATTTCAAAAAGTTGAAAATGATGGGTTTAGCTCTTAGTATGGGAGCAATGTTAGCTGCATGTAGTGGCTCAGATGAGGGAGAAACTAAGAAAGAAACTGCTGGAGATTCTAAGGAACCTGCAACATCGGAAGAGTCTAAAAAAATTAACTTAGCCTATGTTGAATGGGATACAGAGATAGCTTCTACTCATGTTGTAGGAAAAGTACTAGAGGACTTAGGTTATGATGTGACGTTAACTCCATTAGACAATGCTATCATGTGGGAAGCAGTCGCAAATGGAGAAGCAGATGCAATGGTTGCTGGCTGGTTACCTCATACACATGCTTCACAATATGATCAATATAAAGCAGATCTTGATGAGTTAGGTGAAAACTTAGCTGGTGCAAAAATAGGATTAGTAGTCCCGAGTTATATGGAAGATGTTAACTCAATTGAAGATTTAGCAGACCAAGCTAACAAACAAATTACAGGAATTGAACCAGGTGCAGGGATAATGGCTGCAACAGAAAAAGCATTAACGGAGTATGAAAATTTGGCTGATTTTGAGCTACTACAATCTTCTTCTGGGGCAATGACAGTAGCACTCGACCAAGCTATTAAAAATGAAGAAGAAATTGTTGTTACTGGTTGGTCACCTCACTGGAAATTTGCATCATATGATTTAAAATACTTAGACGATCCTAAAGGTGTTTATGGTGGTGAGGAAACAATCAATACATTTGCTCGTGTTGGTCTAGAAGAAGAGATGCCGAATGCTTATAAAGTAATTGATGCATTCCATTGGACGTCTGCTGATATTGAAGAGGTAATGCTTGAAATAAATGGTGGAGTTGACCCAGAGGAAGCGGCTGCTAAATGGGTTGATGAAAATACGGAAAAAGTTGCTGAGTGGACAAAAGGAATTGAATAATGAAAAACCTCGCTATGTATGTAGCGAGGTTTATTTATCTTTATGATCGTATCCAACAACTGTCCAAATTCCGCTATTATCTTGTCGGATTAATCGCTTTAAATAGACAGTTGTTATATGGGTATCTTCATCATTTACTGCAACTATTGCAATATCATCCGTACTATAAACGAGTTTTAAATTGTCTTCTTCTATTGGATACTCTCCTTTTATCCCACCAGGTAAAATTTGTAAACTGACAAATACTTGAGTTGTAAATAGCGGGTCCAGTCTCCACGGTGAATGTCCTTCATCGACACTTTTTTGGTCACGTTGTTCATTTTCAAAATTATAAGGTACCTCTACTTGTGGATTTAATTCGTAATCCTTTGTTTGAGCAGGAAATAGTAGTGTGTTATAAACGTCGACACTTTCCAATTCAAAAGTTAATTGAGTTGACTCAAGAAATGCTGGTATAGCATTTTCTTCATAAATGTCCACAGTAAAAACCTCCGTTATTATTAGGTATTGGAAGACTGTATTATTATTATTAGCAATATACCTATTTTTTATGAATAATAACTAAAAATTAAAACAGAATGTAATGAAATTTATACATAAAAAAGTTTGTTATCAACATGATTTCCTAGGAAATGACCTTTTTATTGAAGATTCGAAATTTATCGACTTTATTAGCTAAAATCGTCTGTAATTTTAAATAAGGGAATATGATATAATTTTTAAAAGATATATTCAAAATGCATCTTAAGGGGAGAGAATGGATGATGGGATCTTTATTTAAATCAAAAAAAGAAGACATAGAGCTCTTTAAACAAAGGATTGACGAATTAAATGCACAGTTGGATGAAAAGGAACATGCATTTCAAATATTTTTAAATGATTTACATAAAGAATTGGTTTCTACCATTGAGCAGCATGATAAAGTGAATTCACAACATATTACATTAGGTGGAATGGTGAAGGACATTTTAGTTGAGTTTAATCGTGTTGAGGAAAGTACAATTGAATCGAATGTAATTTCTGATAAGGCGTTGGAAAAGGGAAGTAAGTTAATTGATGCTTCTGTCGAAATGGTAAAACTATCACAAGTCAGTAGGGAAGCAGTACAAAATGTTGAGCAATTAATTGACCAATTAGGAGAAGAATCAAAGAAAACATCAGAAAATATGAACGTACTTAGTGAACGATCAAAGCAAATTGAAGCGATTGTGAATGTAATTAGTGATTTCTCAAATCAAACAAACCTACTAGCATTAAATGCATCAATAGAAGCCGCAAGAGCAGGAGACCATGGAAAGGGATTTTCTGTTGTTGCAGATGAAGTGAAAAAACTAGCTGAAAGTACGAAAGAAAGTACTGAAGATATTGTAAAACTAACAAAGGATACACAACTTCAAATTTCAAAGGTTTATGAAAATACGAAAGATAATTTGAAGATAGTGAATCAAGGTGTTAAAAAAAGCGCGGAAACATCTGAACAAATCTATTCATTATTAAAAATGATTTCCAATGTGCAAACTGAAATTCAAGAATTGTTATCACATATTAAAAACCAAAAATCCTCTAGTTTAAATGTTTTAAATAATTTTAATCGATCAACGATGATATTTGATGAAACAAAAAAAGTTCTTACAAATCATATTGAAGAATCGGATATAGTTACAGAAAAATTACTAGAAGCTGTCGAGAAAGTAAAAAAGTATCCGAAGTAAAAATGCTAGGAGGAAGGCATACAAACGTTATATAGGGTTTGTATGCCTTGTGGAATACTATTTAATTGGAATCCAAATTTCAGAATAACAATCTTCTGCAGATGGGTCGTCATTCGTATAAACTTCTAACTCAGCAGTTCCTGTTGGTCTATAGGAGTTTGAAGGGAACCATTCAGAGTAGATCTTTTTCCACGTATTTTGCATAGCGTGTGGCATTGGACCGTGAACTTCAAAAATAACCCATTTTGATGCAGGTACTTCATAAGATAATAAACCATCTGGAATTTCTCCCTCATAAGTTGCGGCAATCCAATAGTCCATTAAACCTTGTTCTTTTTGATGTTCCTCAACCACACAAACTCCTAAAATAACTGGGATATGCCCATTACTTAGCTTGATTAAACGGTCATTCGTTCCATCCTTATGAACATCTTCCCAAAATTGAGGAATTCCTCTTGTGTTCTCTCCGTTATTACAATTATATGTCCTTTTTACTCCAACTACTTGAAAAGCATCTTTTTCAACAATTTTATACTTCATTGGCTCTGCTCCCCTTACATTAATTTGAATGACGAGGCGATTGTAGGATTGTAAGTGTCCTTTTTTCTTTCGTGCATCAGTTGGTGTAATGCCATGTTGCTTTCGAAAAGCTTTTGTAAATGCTTCCGGTGTTTCATAGCCGTACTTGTAGGAAATATTGATAACTTTTTCCTCACTATTAAGTAATTCCTCAGCAGCTAAAGTTAAACGGCGTCTACGGATATAATCACTAACAGTCATATTCGTTAATAGAAAAAACGTTCGCTGAAAGTGAAATACCGATGAATTAGTAACTTTTGCAATTTTCTCAATGGATAAAGAATTATCCATTAAACTAGTTTCGATATAATCAATCGCTTTTTGTATTGCCTCAACCCAACCCATATACCAATCACCTCAATAAATATGTTAATGTACTAGACAAATTTAATCCTGTTTTAATGTGCTTACTTTAGACAGATTATATTAAAATTTCCATTATATATTAATAAAAATAGAGTTCTTTGAAATAATAACGCCAAACGAGTATGTCTTCTGTTGCATAGTCAGAGGTTACTATTTTTGATAAAATTAGTGCAGTGAAAACACGATGTAAGGGGGAGGAAAATGATTATTTGGTTTTTAATATTGGTTTTATTAATTGGAATTTTCTTTGCAATCTCATTATACATATACGACAACAGTAAGTTTAGTAAAATAACAGGGTACTCATATATTAGTCTTTTACAAAAAGAAACGCGCGCATATTATAAGCTTGTGACTGGTCTACAAAAAGCAAAAGGGGAATATGAAATTCTGTTAAATGTTGTACTTCCATCCAATAATGTACTGGTGGATGCAATCTTTGTTCACCAATCCGGAATCTATATTATTAATTTTAAACATATGACAGGCTGGATTTATGGTAGGGAAAACGATCCTGAATGGGCCGAGGTGCAATACCGCGAAAAGCTTCATAAGTTTGATAATCCATTAATCGAGAATAAAATAATAATCTCAGATTTAAAACAGCTTCTCGATATAGCTGATGCAGCACCTTTTTATTCTATAGCAGTATTTAGTGATAACTGTTCGTTTAAGAAAATTGAAGTCCAATCAAAAAATACTGAAGTTATGAAATTAAAGGAATTAAATGCATATTGGAAAGAATCATCAGAAAATTTCTTATCAAAAGAAGAAATTTCAAAGATTTATCAAGAGTTAAATAAGTATAAATCCATCAAAAATTCACCAAAGAAAACAAAAGCAAGTCAAGTTGTAGCAAACTAAAAACTTTGAAACCGAGTCAAGTGTGTGACTCGGTTTTTCATATACACTCAATTTATCAAATAACTATTAAAATTCTATAAACAACGGGATTACCATCATGTACAATAAATAGAAAAGGAATTAAGGAGAGCAAATGAGGAAAATACATTATAGCTGGATTGTCTTGACGGTAACCTTCACTTCAATCATCGTTGCAGGGATAATTCGCTCTTCATCCGGAATTTTTATCGACCCTTTTGAAACAGAGTTCGGTTGGGGGCGTCCGACTATATCTTTAGCCTTTGCAGTAGGGTTACTTTTGTATGGCTTTTCTGGACCGTTTATGGCTGCGTTTGTGGATATTTTTGGATTGAAGAAAATGATGCTGTATTCGATGTCTATCTTAGCAATAGGGCTATCCTTAACCTTCGTTATGAGAAGCGAATGGCAGCTTATTTTAATATGGGGCGTAATGTTAGGAATTGGCTCGGGTTTGTTTTTAACAGTATTGAGTACTCAAGTTGCCAATCGGTGGTTTGTAAAAAGAAGGGGGCTGGCAGTTGGAATCTTAACTGCTGCCACTGCAACAGGGCAGTTAGTACTTTTACCGGTATTAGCTAGTTTTGTAGAAAACTATTCTTGGCGTGCAGCAATTGCCCTGATATTTGTGTTAAGTATAGCCATGTTGATTTTAATTGCTATTTTTATGAAAAGCTGGCCAAAAGATGTTGGTACCACACCCCTTGGCCAAGAGGATCGTGTTATGGAAGAACCTCCAGTAATGAATCGAAATCCATTTAAAATGGCGATTAATTCATTACTAGAAGGGTTAAAGGTAAAAGAATTTTGGTTGTTAGCCGGAAGTTTCTTTATTTGCGGTTTATCAACGAGTGGCCTCATTGGGACACACTTTATTTCCTATTGTGTAAGTTTTGGTATTCCTTTAGTAACTGCAGCCTCCTTACTTTCTTTAATGGGGGTATTTGATTTAATAGGAACGACTGTTTCAGGATGGTTATCCGATCGTTTCGATAATCGCTGGTTACTTTTTTGGTATTATTTATTACGTGGAATTTCTCTATTGTTCCTACCTTTCGCACTAGCACAAGGATCTTACATTTGGCTTGTAATCTTTTCAATTTTCTATGGGCTAGATTGGATTGCAACAGTACCTCCAACGATTGGATTAGCAAGACAAAGATTTGGTCTTCAAAAAAGTGCGATGATGTACGGCTGGATTACGGCTGCTCATCAAGTGGGAGCAGGGGTTGCGGCATTTTCTGGAGGGGTTGTTTATAAAATTTTTGACTCCTATATGTGGGCTTTCCTATTTGCAGGAGGATTCTGTTTATTAGGAAGTTTATTCGTGTTACTAATTAAGAAACAAAATCCAAAAGAACTTGTTTAGTTTTTCATTATCTATAATGAAATGGTATGATACTTACAGCAAGTCAAAAGGAGCATTTATGTGGGAAAAGTATCAAAAAGAGCTGCAAGTATATTACTTATGAAGGAACATCACACGTTATTTTCCTGTCCTATCTGCAATGAGGGAATGGATGTTGATGAGGATGGACAAGTAAATTGCAACAAAAACCATTCATTTATTATTGCAAAACAAGGATATGTTAACTTTATGGTAAAGCCAACCACATCCATGTATAGTAAAAGCTTATTTGAATCCCGAAAAATCATATTAAATAGTGGTTTGTATGACCCTTTACAAAAAGTAATGACAAAATATATAAGTAATGATAGCAAAACGATATTAGATACAGGTTGTGGAGAAGGCTCGCATTTGGAGAGAATTTGTTCTTCTTTAGATAATGTCGTAGCTGTTGGTATTGATATTTCGAAAGAGGGCATTCAAACAGCCGCAAAATATTACGAAAATAAAATTTGGTGTGTTGGAGATTTAGCGAATAGTCCGTTTAAAGAACAATCTTTCGATATAATATTGAATATATTATCACCAGCTAATTACGATGAATTTAGTCGGTTATTGAAACCAAATGGAAAAGTTATAAAAGTTGTCCCTCAATCAAACTATTTAAAAGAGATACGGGAACAAGCATTTGCACAATCTGAAAAAGAAACCTACTCTAATGAACAAACTGTTGAGCGTTTTAAGGAGCATTTTACAAATTTTCAGCAAGAGAGAATCACATATACAAGTGAGTTAGAACCTGAACTTGTACCTAAACTGCTAGAAATGACTCCATTAGGCTGGCATTTAGATAAAGGGATTTCATTAGAAAAAATCACGATTGATTTGGACATTTTAATAGGTGAATATAATCGAAATGATATAAAAAGGTAGGAATGACAAGTGGCGTTATATGATTTTGGAGCAAGGTTAGTTAATATATTTCTAACGTTAAACGGTTCAAAGGCAAAGGTTTATGGAAAGGAAAATATTCCAAAAGAAGGCGGCTATATTGTTGCATGTACACATAATGGGTATGTAGACATTTTAAATCTAGGCGTTTCTTTACATCCAACAAATATCCACTTTATGGCTAAAAAGCAGTTGTTTGATATGAAAGTATTGGGGCCGCTGATTAGTAGATTAAATGCTTTTCCTGTTGATCGTGATAACCCTGGACCAAGTGTGATTAAAATTCCACGTCAATTAATTAAAGAAGGAAAAGTGGTTGGGATCTTTCCAAGTGGAACTCGTACAACAGAGAATACGGAACTAAAGCAAGGTGCGATCACGATTGCTCAATTATCAAAGGCACAAATTGTACCTGCAGCATATGTAGGTCCAAAAAATCTAGGGGAAGTATTTAAACGTCAAAAGGGATATTTGATCTACGGTAAACCTTTTACAGTACCGAGCGGAAAAGAAGCACGTGATGAATATACACATTTCTTAGAGCAAGAACTAATGAAGTTAACAGAAGAATTAAATTCGAAAATAAAATAATCAAATGCACTTTCCAATTATGGGGAGTGCTTTTTACTAGGGGTGCAAAAAGTGGAAATTAGAGATGTTCAGGATATACCAGAACGTTTCAATGATGCACTAGAGTTGTTCTGGGGTTATTGGGGGCAGGAAAAGAATAAACCATTTTATGAACAATGCATGAAGTATGCGAATGGGCCGGATGGGATACCTCGTTTTTTTGTGGCGATAATTGAGGGGCAACTGGTTGGAACTTATGCCTTATTAAGAAATGATATTAATAGTCGTCATGATTTATATCCTTGGTTTGCGTGCCTTTATGTTAAAGATGAGCATCGAGGGAAAGGCATAGCAGCGAACCTATTGCGACACGGTGAGGTGGTAGCACAGAGTCTTGGTTTTAAGACGTTATATTTAGAGAGTAATTTAGATGGGTTTTATGAAAAATTGGGCTGGATAGAAAACGGAATAACATATGACCCTTTTGGAAATTCTTCAAAAATTTATGAAAAAGTCTTGGAGGAAATAAAATGATTCGAGTACTATTTGTATGTCTAGGAAATATCTGTCGCTCTCCAATGGCAGAAGCCGTGATGCGAGATTTAATAGAGAAAAAAGGATTAAGCAGTGAAATAAAGGTCGATTCAGCTGCTACAAGCTCTTGGCATATTGGTGACCCACCTCATAAAGGTACACAATCAAAGTTGAGAGAATATGGTATTTCTACAAGTGGTATGAAGGGGCGACAGCTAGTGAGAGAAGACTTTGAATCCTTCGATTACATTGTTGGGATGGATAGCAATAATGTTCGTAACATCCGTGAAATGCTGGGGCAACCAGAGCATCCAAAAATTTTTCGCTTTTTAGATTTAACGACTCATCAAAAAGATGTCCCAGATCCCTACTATACCGGGGACTTTCAAGAAACCTATGATTTAGTATTAGAGGGTTGTGAAGTTTTACTTGAGAAAATTATTTAAACTTTTTAATAATGAGGAACTATTTCTAACAATTGTGGACTTTTTATTTGTTCACAGATTGGTGTATAATATTACAGTCTCATTTACTTAATAGGATAGTTTATTCAATACCCTAAATTATATATTGGAAGAGAGTGAAATCTGATGGGTCGTAAATGGAATAACATTAAAGATAAAAAAGCAGAAAAAGATAAAAATACCAGTCGTATATATGCGAAATTTGGTACTGAAATTTATGTTGCTGCTAAAAAAGGTGAACCAGATCCAGAATCGAACACAGCATTAAAAGCAGTTTTAGAACGTGCCAAAACATACAATGTACCAAAACACATCATTGATAAAGCGATTGATAAAGCTAAAGGTGCTGGCGGCGAAGATTACGATGAGTTACGTTATGAAGGTTTCGGTGTAGGAGGCACAATGGTTATTGTTGATGCTCTTACAAATAACGTAAACCGTACTGCTTCTGACGTTCGTGCTGCTTTTGGTAAAAACGGCGGAAACATGGGTGTTAGTGGTTCAGTAACGTATATGTTTGATTCTACAGCTGTATTTGGTATTGAAGGTAAATCTGCAGATGATGTGCTTGAAATCTTACTAGAAGCAGATGTAGACGCTCGTGATGTTTTTGAAGAAGATGATGTAACAATTGTCTATGCAGAACCAGATCAATTCCACGCAGCTCAAGAAGCTTTTAAACAAGCAGGTGTTGAGGAATTTACAGTTGCAGAACTAACGATGCTACCTCAAACAGAAGTATCGTTATCTGCTGAGGATATAGCAAAATTTGAGAAAATGATTGATGCACTTGAAGACCTAGACGATGTTCAACGTGTATATCATAACGCAGATTTAGGAGAATAATGATCTATGCCAGTAGCGAATTTGCTACTGGTTTTTTAGTATTAATTTTTTCCTTTGAAGTAATGTAGGGAATTGAAATCAACCTTTTTGTGATTTTTTTGAATTTTTGTCTTCATAAGTGTGATGAATACAATTTTTGGAGATTCTTTCTCTAATTCTTGTATTCATAGGTTTGCGGAATACATTTATTCCATAATACTACTCCTCAGATCTAAGTCTTCAAAACGAATTACATATAACTAATATATAAATATATTTCTTGCTAGAGCTTACAAGTAACGGTTAATATCATCGTATAGAATTTTATAGAATAATTTCTGCTAGTTAACATACTTAAACTAAGTACAATTTTCCTAAATAAATAAATATCCGTTGTTTATTTATTAGAGAGAAAACGGTTACAAACAGAAATTTATTTTAAAAGCAACTATTTTAGCATTGTTTAATTTCGAAAATATGTAATAATAATAGTGGAAAATACTATATTTAGAGGGGTGATATAGTTGAAGCGTTCAATACAGGGGAAATTATTTGCTTATTCCTTCCTATTATTATTGATTCCAACGTTAATTATTGGAGCAGTAAGTTATTACGAAGCAAAAAATAGTATGGATGAATTAGGGGAACAAGTAATAAAAAATAGTGTTGAATCTGCCTTACAACTGATTGAATCTGTTAATCAAGAGGTTGAAAATGGTACGCTTGAATTAGAAGAAGCGCAGGAACAAGTGAAAACAGCATTAATCGGAAAAATGAATGATGAAGGCAAACGTGATATTACGTATCCAGGAAACTTAGGTGAAAATGGATATATTTATATTTTGGGTGAAGATGGAACACTGCTTGGCCATCCTACAAGAGAAGGGGATAATCTTTGGAATGACCAAGACAGCTCTGGACAGTATTTTATCCGTGAAGTGAAGGAAAGAGCTTTAGAAGGCGGTGGGTTTACATATTATGAATTCGAGCTTCCAGGTCAATCGGTTGTAGCTCCTAAACTAATCTATTCTAAACTTGATCCAAATTGGAATTGGATTGTTGCTTCAGGTACATATAACCAAGATTTTAATGCCCCAGCTAACGATTTATTGTTTGCAATTATACTTACAATGATTGTTGCGTTAATTATTGGAGCAATCACTACAATTATGTTCTCTAAACATTTTGCTGTTCCATTAATGAAATTATCTAATAGAGTTAATGAAGTCGCTAAGGGTAATTTAACTGTCGAAATTGAAGAATTACAACGTACAGATGAAGTTGGTTTATTGAATAATGGATTTAATCATATGGTACAGCAGCTTAAAGATGTAATCTCAGGTGTTGAATCGACAATCGTTGAAATTCAAAGTACATCTTCTAATCTTTCAGCTGTTGCGGAAGAAACGACTGCTTATGGCGAAGATATCGTAAAAGCTGTTTCCGAGGTAGCAAGGGGCGCATCACAACAAGCATCTGATTCAGAAGAGACCAATCGTACAACAATTGCATTAGCTCAGGAAATTGAAATGTTACATGAGAAAAATCAATCGATGTTGGAATCATCGAAAATAATGAGATGCTCAAATGACCAAGGATTAGAAAATTTAACTGTTCTAAAAACTCGTTCCAATGAAACTTATGAATTAATTACGAAAGTGCAAACAGTAATTGAAAGTCTAATCTTAAAAGTTAGAGAAATCGAAGGAATTGTTGGTACGATCAATGAAATTTCAGATCAAACGAACCTGCTCGCACTAAATGCATCCATTGAGGCGGCTAGAGCAGGAGAGCATGGAAAAGGTTTTGCTGTCGTTGCAGAAGAAGTTCGAAAACTAGCAGACCAGACTAGTGTGGCAACAGATCTTGTTCGTAATACGTTACGCGGCATAGTAAGTGAAACTGATATTGTAACAAATGAGATGTCTAAAACATATTCAATTGTTCAAGACCAAAACAAATCGGTAACTGAAACTGAAAGCTCCTTTAAGGAAATTGAAGCAGCTGTCGAAAATATCGTTAAAACAATTGAAGATGTTACGATGGGTGTCAACGTATTAAATGAGTCTAAAAATATTATGACACGTGCAATTGAAAATATTGCTGAAATTAGTGAACGCAATGCTGCAACAGCTGAGGAAGTAACGGCATCTGTAGAAGAACAACAAAAAGCAATTCAACTTGTGACTGAATCATCGAACGATCTCACAGAAGAATTATCAGCACTTCAAGATTCAATCCAACAATTTAGAGTGAAGTAGAAAAGCAAAAGGTGGCTAACGTAGGCTTAATCAAGCGTAGCTAAAATCAAGAAAAGCTCAAGAGGCAACTTGTCCTCTTGAGCTTTTTCTATACTTGTATTCAATTGTCAGAATAGTCATAATGGATGTATAAAATGTTAAAGGAAGGTGCACAGAGTATGGTTACTTTTAAAGATTATGAGTATAAAAGACCAAACTTCAATGACATGCAACAGCAGGTTAGAGCATTGATTAATCAGTTTAAAAAGGCAGATACAATTGAGGCTCAAAATAAACTAATTGAAGAAATAAATGAATATCGCAATGATTTTTCAACACAATCAAATCTAGTCTATATTCGTGCATCTATTGATACAAACGATGAATTTTACCAAAATGAACGAGATTTTCTTGATGAAATTACCCCCCAAGTTGAAGAGCTTGTTTTTGAATATTATCAGGAGCTTGTTAAATCACCGCTACGCAAACAACTTGAAGAAAAATGGGGGACTCAGCTTTTTGCATTAGCAGAAAATCAAATTAAGGCGTTTTCACCTGCAATCATTGAACTCATGCAAAAAGAGAATAAATTAATCTCTGAATATAATAAACTCGTAGCTTCAGCACAAATTGAATTTGATGGCAAAACGTTAACGCTTGCACAACTTACCCCATATGCAGAATCCACGGACCGTCAAATACGTAAAGAAGCAGTAGAAGCTCGTTTCAATTTCTTTAAAGAACATGAAGAACAATTTGACATAATATTTGATCAGTTAGTTCAATTACGCCATAAAATCGCTACAACATTAGGTTATAAAAACTACGTTGAGCTTGGTTACATTAATATGAACCGAATTGACTACGATGCGGAAATGGTTTCATCATTTCGACATAAAGTACAAAAGTTCATTGTTCCAGTAGCAACAAAATTATATGAGCGCCAAGCTAGACGTATAGGCGTTAGTGACTTTAAATTTTATGATGAAGGCTTAAATTTTTTAACAGGAAATGCATTACCAAAAGGCGAACCTGATTGGATCATTCATAATGGCAAAAAGATGTACGAAGAATTATCTAAAGAAACGGGCGAGTTTTTTAATTTCATGATTGAACGACAACTAATGGATTTAGAAGCGAAAAGGGGAAAAGAAAGTGGAGGCTATTGTACGTTCATAGATAATTACGGATCCCCTTTTATTTTCTCAAACTTTAATGGGACATCTGGTGATATCGATGTATTAACTCATGAAGCAGGGCATGCATTCCAGGTTTATCGTAGTCGGAATATCGGTATTCCAGAGTATATATGGCCAACATATGAGTCTTGCGAAATCCATTCGATGAGTATGGAATTTTTCACATGGCCATGGATGGAGTTATTCTTTAAAGAAGAAACAGAAAAATATAAGTTTGCCCATTTGAGTAGTGCGCTATTGTTCTTGCCGTATGGGGTGACAGTAGATGAATTCCAACACGTTATTTACGAAAATCCAGCCATGACACCATCTCAACGTAAGCAAGCGTGGAAACAGATTGAAGAAAAATATTTACCTCACAGAGATTATGGAGGATATTCATATTTAGAAGAGGGAGGATTTTGGCAACGTCAAGGTCATATCTATTCTAGCCCATTCTATTATATTGACTATACATTAGCCCAAGTGTGTGCCTTCCAATTTTGGAAACGCTCGAGAGAAGACTTTAAATCTACTTGGGAGGATTATCTATATCTTTGTGGATTGGGTGGTTCCATGTCCTTTACAAAGCTGGTGAAGGAAGCGGGTTTAATTTCACCATTTGAAGAGGGCTGCGTTGAATCGGTTATTGATGTTATCCAAGATTATTTATATTCAGTAGATGATACAAAATTATGAAGTTTAACCTCTCGGAAAAAATTTTTTCGAGAGGTTTTTTAAAAGATTTCGACACTTTTTCTAGTATATACCGTAAATAGTTTTATAATGGTTGAATAGGAATGGATTATTTATGGGACAATATGGAAGGGAGTGAAGAAAGATGACTAAAAAAGTATGGTTCCAAGTCGGCATAGGAATCTTAATTACTTTATTAATTGTAAAATACGTTATTGAGATACATGATATTTTTAATCCAATCATTATCATTATTAAAACTATTTTTATCCCGTTATTGCTTGGTGGGGTTTTATACTATATTTCTGAGCCATTACAGCGATTTATGGAGAAAAAAGGTGCACCAAGATGGGCTAGTATATTAACAATTGTATTATTATTAGCGGGGATTGTAACAGGCATTCTCTTAATGATTGGCAATCCGATAAGTCATCAAGTTAATAATTTAGTGAAAAATGCTCCATACATTGGGGATAAAATAATGGATACTGCTGATATTGTTTTGGAAAATAAAGATAAACTACCTCCGCAAGTGGAAACGTTTGTTGATTCTGTTTCGAACTCAATCCAAAATATTGCAATGACGGGTAGTAAGTATATTGTCACTTTTGTTAGTGGAACGGTTTCAGCTACATTTACATTAATTTTAGTACCATTCTTCTTTATATACATGTTAAAGGATCATGAAAAGTTTGCCCCTAACATTTATAAAATATTTTCAGGTGAGCGACGTACATGGGTTAAAGAAACATTAGCTGATATTGATGACGTATTAAGAAATTACGTTCAAGGACAAGTGTTAATTAGTTTAATCCTTGCAGCAATGATGTTTATTGGCTATATAATCATTGGACTAGAATATTCATTATTGCTTGCGATTTTTGCATTCTTTATGAATATGATTCCTTTTATTGGTCCATGGATTTCACTAGCTCCTGCAGTGGTAGTTGCACTTATTCAAGATCCGATTTTAGTTGTATGGGTAGGGGTAATTACACTTGTAGCACAACAGCTAGAGAGTAACTTAATAACGCCGAATATTATGGGAAAAACTTTAGATGTTCACCCGCTTACCGTCATTACAATTGTACTCGCAGCAGGAAATATAGGTGGTTTTATAGCCATTATTATCGCAATTCCTACTTATGCAGTAATCAAAGCAGTTGTGAAAAACATTTATGAAGAACGTAAAAAAATAAAAGAAGCAGCAACAAAATCTGTTTAATGAAACAAGCAGTATACCAAATATAGGGCACTGAAAAAGTCGATTTTAATAAATTTTTATAATAAAAATACGCTCAGATCTTTTAGGAAGTGGGATTCACGAAGACTCCTACGGGAACAGCTTGAGCTGAAGACCCCGCAGGAGCTTGCGACGAGGAGGCTGAAGCCAAGCCCGTGGAAAGCGAAGTGAATCCCACCTTCTATTGAGAAGCAAATAATTACTATAAATTTTTATCGGTATTTAGTTTTTCAGTGGCTTCTACCAAATAGGTGTACTGTTTTTATTTTTAGTGTAAATTATAGTTAATTGAATTAAAAAGGAGTTCATGTAATGCTTACATTTGAACAAAAACAAGCCATCATCGAATCGTTTCCGGAATTAACGAAAAAAGAAATTTCTTTAAAACGCGTCAACTATCATTTTGAAGACAGTTTATATGAAAAAACAATCGTTGTAGAAAAGCTCCACCCAAATGGAAATGGGTTTGTGTATATTGGAGATTTACTAAAATATGAGAAGTTGGCAAATGATAAGGGATTAGTAAATATTCGCGACTTTGATGAAAATCAACTAAAAGCAATTATTCGGGACGCAATCGATTATTTATCAGAAGAAGTAGACGTTTTTATTGAGGAAGAGTGGATTTCAGAAAGAGGAACTATTTTAAACTTAGTTCATGAACAACGAAACTGGGATATCTATTTCCAAAATAATTTAGAAGAGACTTTTGGAACTCGTGAGGCTGCGGTAGAATATTTACGAGAAGAAGGTTTTAAGCCAAAAAAATAAGGGGAAAAATGAAATGAACGGAAAAAAAGCAGCACTCTATTTATTAGGAGCAATCATATTAGCTGCTATACTAGTTACGATAGCTATGCAAGTTTTCTTTAGAACATACGAACCGAAAAACCCAGGTGAAATGTCCTTCGAGGTACAGGTAAACGAAAACGCTGAACGATAAAATGAGCTTTGTTTGAATAAAAAATCGTCCATTACTATTTAAGTAAGGACGATTTTTTTAATTATTGGCGTTTGTTTTTAATGAATGGTATCCACCAGTTCCAATCCCCTAGTAATTTCATCAAGCTCGGTACAAGCATTAATCGAATAATTGTAGCGTCTATTGCAACAGCAATGGCGATTCCAACACCTATCTGTTTTACTGGTAACACATCAGTGAAGGCAAATGCACCTGTTATTACAATCATTATGAGAGCTGCTGAAGTAATGATTTTACTTGTTGATACAAGACCATCTACCGTAGCTTTTGTATTACTTACACCCTTTTGATACTCCTCTTGAATGCGGGATATTAAAAATACTTCATAATCCATACTTAATCCAAATACTAAACAAAAGACAATTACAGGTATTATCAATGCGATGGTACTTTCATCTAACCCTAAATGACCATACTGGAATAAATAAACCAATATCCCAAATGCAGATCCTAAACCAATGATATTCATTAGAATTGCTTTTAACGGAATTAGTAAAGAGCGGAAAGCAATCATTAAAATAATAAAGGTTGTCACAAGAATAATTGCTACAGCAATGAAAATTTTATTTGAAATTTCATCAAATATTTCTTGATTGAATTTTGGGTGCCCTGCAAGAGCAAAGTCTACACCAAGATCTTTATCCTTCCATTCACGCACCCAATCTTGTGCTTCAGTAGAGGTACTTTCCGCATCTAATGTAAGGGTTAAAAACATTTGGTTATCTTGAATGAAGTTTTCCTTTACGGTTTTTAACATTTCAGCAGTTTGAGGGTTTTGTTGTGCGATTTGCCACATTTCAACAGATTCTACTCCAGCTGTTGTAAAAATATTTTCCACTTTTGTGACTAGTGGGTCTTCTAGTAGTTTTTGTTGAATATCAAAAATTTGCTGAAGGGCTTCTTCATCTTCCCAACCTTCTTTTCTCTCAGCAAGGAGTATTACTGAAGCATCCTTTCCATAATCAAAGGTTTCTTGTAACTGATCATAAGCCTGTCTTGATTCATAAGAAGTTGGAAGAGAGTCAGCTGATGGGATATTTAATTCCATATCTCTTAAAGGAACCATCCCAACTCCAAGAATTACGAGTGACACGATAATAATTGAAACGGGGTGTTTCATGACAAAGCCGGCAAAAGTTCTCCAATAGGTAGCGACCGGTTTTACCCGTAATATTCTACCTTTATTTAAGCGATCTCCTAAAACAATAAGTAGGGAAGGCAGTAACGTGATGCCGGATAATACAGCTAGGAAAACAGCAATTGTCCCACCTAAGGCAATATTTTGAAAGATTTCAACTTGAATTACAGCCATTGCACCTAACCCAATCATTACGCAAACAGCAGAAAAGATAATTGAGCGTCCAGCTGTTTGAATGGTTACGCGGACAGAATCTTCAATGGAAGAATGAGTTCGTTCTTCTCGATAACGGTTAATAAATAATAGAGCAAAATCGATACTAAGTGCTAAACCTAACATTGGAACGATATTTAAAATGAAAATAGATAGGTTAAAGGAACTTCCTAATAATGTAAGTGTCCCAAGTGCCGTAACGACACTTACTGCGCCTATAATAATTGGTAATAATGATGCCATAATTGTCCCAAAGGCAAGCAAAAGGACAATAATTGCAATAGGTAGTCCGATAGCTTCAGCGCTTGCTAAATCCTTTTGGCTGGCAACGTTTATATCCTTCGAAATGACAGGTTCCCCAGTAATCGAAACACCTTTTTCATCTACAAGAATTTCCCTAATTTTTTCAACGATGGAGTTATAGTCATCCACTTCTTTTCCAAAATTTAATATTGCATATGAATAGTCGTCTTTATGTAATTGATTGTTCTCTATAGGAGAGGTTACACTATGAATTTCTTTTACTTCTTTCAAATTAGAAAGTATTTCTTCAATTTCAGTATTTGATTTCTTTTCAAATAAAACGATAATTGATTTCTCAGGAAGGTCAAAAGTTTTTGACAGTTCAATCATTACCTTATTATGGTCACCGTCTACTGAGAAACCATCACCTTCAAGTTTTTGAGGTAATTGGATTGCAAAAAAAGCAAGTGTAACAAATAATATTACCCAAATGGTAATAATAAATTTTACGTGTTTTGTTACGAGCTGTGAGAATTTTAGCACCTATAGACCGCCTTTCTTTAAATTGTTCTTACACAAATATATTACGTCATTACTGCCATAAATAAAAATGCCAAACGAAAGGAATCGTTTAGCATTATTGTTTAAAAGAAAATATTTAATATAAAGTAAATAATAGCTGCCATTATAGCAGAAATAGGCATTGTAATTAACCAAGTTACGACAATTTTACGTGCAACGCCCCATTTGACACCTTTCACACGTTGGGCAGAACCAACCCCCATAATTGCTGAAGAAATAACATGAGTAGTAGAAACCGGTAAATGAATAATGGTTGCACCGAAAATTACAGAAGCAGAAGCTAAGTCAGCAGCAGCACCGTTAACTGGACGGATTTTCATAATTTTACCGCCAACAGTTTTAATGATTTTATATCCACCAACAGAAGTACCAAGACCCATTGCAAGGGCACAGGCGATTCGAACCCATTCTTGTACTTCATCTGTAGTTTGTAATCCAGCAGCAATTAATGCCATTGTAATAATCCCCATTGCTTTTTGGGCATCGTTAGTACCATGTGTAAAGGATTGAATAGCAGCTGTGAAGATTTGTAAAGTTCTAAATCCTTTATTCGTCCTATACAGATTTAGATTTTTAAATACGACTTTAAAGACAGACATGAAAATATATCCGACAGCAAATGCAATAAACGGCGATGCAACTAAACCAATAAGAATGCTTGAAAAACCACTATAGTTTAGTATGTTAAATCCAGCTGCTGCAATTGCTGCACCAGCAATGGAACCGATTAATGTATGGGATGAACTTGACGGAATCCCAAAATACCAAGTAAGTAAGTTCCAAGTAATCGCAGAAATTAATGCAGCTAAAATAACGACAGAGCCCGTTGTGTCATCAGCTGTTGCATTTAATGAGAAGGGATCAACAATATCCTTAGCAATAGCTTTCGCTACCCCAACAAATGTAATAGCACCAACGAAGTTCATTATAGCGGCTAACATTACAGCAACGCGTGGTGGTAAGGCCCGTGTTGAAACGGACGTAGCGATAGCGTTTGCTGTATCATGGAAACCGTTGATAAAGTCGAATCCTAAAGCAAAAATTACGACTAATATTGTAATAATTAATATAGTATCCATTTATAAAATCTCCTGATTCTAAGCGTTACGCATAATAATTGTTTCTAAAGTATTGGCTACGTCCTGACATGAATCAGCAATTTCTTCTAATTGATCGTAAATGTCTCTCATTTTAATTAAACGAATTGGATCTTTTTCTTTTAGGAATAATTGTTTAATGGATGAACGAGAAATTTCATCACATTCGCGTTCATAATCTTTAATAAGGATGATGTGTTTACGCATTGCAATTAAGTCTTTCTTATTTAAAAGGTCTGTCGCAGAAACGATTTCGTCAGCACTTTTTGAAATGAAATCTAAGAATTTATTCATTGATTCATCTATATCAATGAACGAGAACATCTCAAAGTGAGCGAAACAATGTTCAGCACCGTCTAATACATCATCCATTTTATTTGCTAAAGCTAAAATATCCTCACGTTCAATCGGTGTCATGAATGATTTGTTCAACATGACGATTAATTCATGAATTAATTTATCTCCATCAGTTTCGTAATTCTTCATTTTTATACTCAGTTCTTTTAGATCAGCAATCGATTCGATCCGGTAATCCCTTGCAAAATGTACAGCTTCTCTCATATTTTCTGCAATCTTATGCAAAGATAAGAAAAATGGATCTGGTTTTTTTGAACTAAACATATGGTAGTGCCCCCTGATATCCGAATAATTTTATTGTTAAATAAAACCTAAACAATCATAACAAAATATTAAAAAAATCTATACATAAAGTGCATTGATTTATACAAAATTTACAATGCTGTAATATTTATTTCGACAATTTTTGCTACTCGAAATAAAAAAGCAAGTTATTAAAAAGGGATTTTCCCTAATTAATATACTTGCCTAATGGGTGAAAATTATGTGAAATACTTTGGCTGTAATTATAAGTGTTCTTTAAGTTCATTTTGTAGAAATGGATTGGCTGATAGAAAATGTACAAAGGTATCATATTTTCTTCGTTGTTCAATAGAAGGTTGCTTGCCTGTGTAATAAGCTCGGATTAAAATATTTTTTGGTGTATGTTCAATATCAATAAACTCCAAAATCTGCGTATCATAACCAACTAATGATAGTATTTCTGCACGAATGGCATCAGTTGCAAGAGATGCGAAACGCTCTTTTATAAGACCGTGTTGCGTCATGATTTCAAGTGCTGGAGAATTTAATTGTCTATTTAATTCATGTTGACAACAAGGGACACTTAAAATGACTTTGGCACCCCATTTTACTGCTCGTGCTAATGCCATGTCAGTTGCTACATCACAAGCATGTAAAGTAACGACCATATCGACAGCGGCTTCATCATTGTAATCATTAATATCTCCAACTAAAAATTCTAATTGGTCGTAATGTAAATCCTGTGCAATTCGATTACATTCCTCTATTACTTCTTTTTTAAGGTCTAACCCAGTTACTTTAATATCCAATCCTTTTTCCACTTTTAAATAATGATATAATGCAAAAGTTAAATAAGACTTACCTGAACCGAAATCTAATATTCGAATTTGGCGATCTTTCGGTAAGTGTGATAACGAATCGTCAATAAATTCAACAAATCGATTTATCTGCTTGAATTTATCATATTTTTGTTTTCTGACTTTTCCATCCTCTGTTTGAACGCCAAGACGAATAAGGAATGGGTAGGGAGTGGCATCATCTAATAAATACTGTTTCTTACGGTTGTGTGATAAATTAACTGGCTTTATAGAATTAGACTCTTCTACCTTCCAAAGAACTTTGTTTTTCTTTGACAATTGAACTTGAATCGTCTCATTTACAAATTGAGCGTGAATCTGACGGAAGCTCTGTAATATTATTTCGAAATTATCTGAAAATTCCTCTAATATAATGTTTTTGTGTTTTAGGATTCTTTCATATTGATACTCAATTTGTATATGGTACATACCTTTAAGCTCAATGGGTTTTAATTTTATTCTTTTAAGTTCATTCGTTTTTTGCCTTGGTTGACTAACTGTAGCAGAAACTAGCTGCTTAGATATTACTCGGTTTATAAACTCTTCTTTCATTTTCTCGTATTCCATTGTAAACCGCCTTTTTATACTTATTGGCATAAGTTTAACATATCGGAAAAAAATTGTGGTAGCAACATGAGTGCTTGAATTATTAGACAATTTGAATTAGTATAACTAAAAAGAAAATAATTTCTAAAAAATACTAGAATACTTTGTGACGAAAATGTGATAAATTATAATCAAATGATATAGTGTTACAAAAACTTCTACTTTAAACACTATTTCATCCAAAATAGAACGCTTACATCAAGGGGGATGCAAAAATGTCAGATTACGGATTTCAGCTTTTAGCGATCGTAATTTATATGGTAGCTATGATAGTTATTGGTTGGTATGCCTATAAAAGAACAACAAACCTAAATGATTACATGTTAGGTGGTCGTGATTTAGGGCCAGCTGTTACAGCATTAAGTGCTGGTGCTGCAGATATGTCCGGTTGGTTACTAATGGGACTACCTGGTGCTATTTATGCAGCAGGGTTAGTTGAAGCATGGATTGCAATTGGATTAACAGTAGGAGCATGGCTTAACTGGTTACTTGTTGCACCGCGCTTACGTGTATATACACAAGTTTCAAAGAACTCAATCACAATTCCAAGTTTCTTAGATAACCGTCTAAGAGATAATACAAAATTAATTCGTATTCTTTCTGGAATCGTAATTTTAGTATTCTTTACTTTCTATGTATCTTCAGGAATGGTATCAGGTGGTAAATTCTTCGAGAGTTCATTTGGTTTTGATTATCACACTGGTTTATTAGTTGTAGCAATTGTAACAGTAGGTTATACATTATTTGGTGGATTCTTAGCTGTTAGTTACACAGACTTTTTACAAGGTTTAATCATGTTCTTAGCTTTAGTATTAGTACCGGCAATTGGTATCTTCTTTACTGGTGGTATTGGGGAAACAATTGATTCTATTAAAGCAGTAAGCCCAGAACATTTTAGTTTATTTGCTTCAACGGCAACTGTTGCTGGTGTTGTATCATCTGTTGCTTGGGGTCTAGGGTACTTTGGACAACCTCATATTATTGTTCGTTTTATGGCGATTAAATCTGTTCAAGAAACAAAGCAAGCTCGTCGTATTGGTATTGGTTGGATGATTTTAAGTTTAATTGGTGCAATGGGTACAGCATTAGTTGGTCTTGCATATTTCCAACAAACAGGTAAAACAATTGAAGACCCAGAAACAATCTTCATCGTTATGGGACAAATTTTATTCCATCCGTTTATTGCGGGAATTATGTTAGCAGCAATTTTAGCAGCTGTAATGAGTACAATCTCTTCACAATTAATCGTTACTTCATCTGCGTTAATTGAAGATATGTATAAAGCATTATTTAAAAAAGATGCGTCAGATAAACATTATGTATTTGCTGGTCGTATTGCTGTTTTAGTTGTTGCCGTTATCGCAGCAATTTTAGGTTGGAACCCAGATAGTTCAATTCTAGATTTAGTTGGATTTGCTTGGGCAGGTTTTGGTGCTGCATTTGGTCCTACAATTTTACTTGCTTTGTACTGGAGAAAGTTAACAAATGTAGGTGCACTAGCTGGTATGTTAGCAGGTGCAGTTGTTGCCTTCGTTTGGGGACAAAGTGAAGCATTATCAGGAATGTTATATGAAATTGTTCCAGGTTTCTTAATTAACCTAGTGATCACTGTAGTTGTAAGTTTAATTACATTTAAACCGAATAAAGAAATTGAAGAAGAATTTAATGAAACATTAAGTCTTCTAAAATCAGAATCGAAATAAATATACACCTGAGACTCTTAAAGCATTTTGTTTTAAGGGTCTTTATTTTTGTTTGTGAGGATATAATATATGGTACGATATTTTAAATGGACCCTATAACGAGGGAGGAATTATATTGAGCAATATGAAAGATATCGAAGTAATTATCGAAAAAGCCATTTTAGTAGGAGTGAACTTAGTAAACGATCCTAATTTTGATTATTCCATGGAAGAATTAGCGAGTTTAGCTGAGGCTCTGGAAGTTGAAGTTGTTGGACAAGTAACACAAAACTTGGAACGAGTAAACCCTTCCCATTATGTAGGAACTGGTAAAATTGAAGAAATTAAAAACTATATTGATGAAATTGAAGCTAATCTCGTAATTTTCAATGATGAGCTGTCACCTTCACAAATCCGAAATCTTGAACATGATTTAGAATGTAAAGTGATTGACCGTACGATGCTCATATTAGATATTTTTGATCGACGTGCTAATACACGTGAAGCGAAAATGCAAGTAGAGTTAGCTCAATTACAATACATGCTACCTCGATTAGTTGGTTTGCATGCATCCCTTTCTCGTCAAGGTGGTGGCACTGGTGGAGGATTTAGAAACCGTGGTGCTGGGGAAACTAAGTTAGAACTAGACCGTCGTAAAATTGAAGATCAAATTGCTAGGCTTCGAAAAGAGCTAGAAGGTGTAAAAGAACAACGAGAGACTCAGCGCAAAAAAAGGCGTAAAAATGAACTGCCTGTTGTGTCCCTTGTAGGTTATACGAATGCTGGAAAATCAACAATTATGAATCGCATCTTGCGTAAAATTGGACAAGAGGATAATAAAAAAGTGTTTGAAAAAAACATGCTTTTTGCAACACTTGATACATCCGTTCGAAATATTGAATTGGCAGATAAAAAAACCTTCCTTTTAACAGATACTGTAGGTTTTGTAAGCAAACTACCTCACCATTTAGTAAAGGCATTCCGCTCTACCTTGGAAGAAGCTAAAAATGCTGACCTGTTGCTTCATGTTGTAGATGTATCAAATGAACAATACCGTTTTATGATGGATGTAACAAATAAAACGTTAGCGGAAGTTGACATTGAAGGAATTCCTACCATATATATTTATAACAAATCAGACCTAGCGAATGTAAAATATCCATTAGTAAGTGGCGACAATATCTGGTTATCAGCTGAAGAAGGTGCGGGATTGGATGAGTTGATTGATATGATTCGTCAGCACATTTTTTCCAACTATGTAACTTGTGAAATGCTAATTCCATTTGATAAAGGAGATATCGTTTCGTATCTAAATGGAAATGCCTTAGTTAAAAATACTGAATATGAAGAAAATGGGACTAAGCTATTTGTAGAATTAAAAGAAGTTGATTACAAAAAATATGAACAGTATGTAATAAAATAAAACAAAAAGGTAACGATATAATGTCGTTATCTTTTTTTATTTTAAAATTATTATACCGATATAAATATTGATATGATAGGATTCGTTTAAATATTAATGAAAATATAGAAAAAAGATAAATTTCTAAATATTAATTAATATATTGAAAAAACTTTAAAAATACTTTATTGTTGTGAAGTGCAATTGTCAGACAACTGACTTCGTAATAAATTGTCTGAAAAAATGAAAAAATATACAGGTAGGGTGTTTTTATATGCATAATAAAAGTGAGATAGTGAAATCCGTTCCTCAAAAGGGATTCTTCGGGCATCCTAAAGGCCTATTTACACTATTCTTTACTGAGTTCTGGGAGCGCTTTTCGTATTATGGTATGCGCGCCATTCTTATTTTCTATATGTACTATGAGTTACATGAAGGCGGACTTGGTTTAGATCGAGGTACAGCCAATTCTATCATGGCCATTTACGGGTCATTAGTATATATGTCTGGTGTAATTGGCGGATGGTTTGCTGACCGCTTATGGGGAACAAGAAGAGCCGTATTTTACGGTGGTATCTTAATTATGATTGGCCATATTGTATTAGCACTCCCACTAGGATTTACGGGCTTGTTAATTTCAATGCTATTTATCATTATTGGGACAGGATTCTTAAAATCTAATGTATCTACAATTGTTGGGGATATGTATGCTGAAAATGATAACCGTCGTGATTCAGGTTTCAGTATTTTCTATATGGGAATCAACATGGGTGCATTCATAGCACCATTTATCGTAGGAACAATTGGGGAAGACATTAGTTTCCATTTAGGTTTTGGTGTTGCTGCAATTGGTATGTTAATTGGATTAATTGTTTATTATGTGACACAGAAAAATAACTTAGGTTTAGCAGGACTTGATATTCCAAACCCAATGAATAAAGAAGAGAAAAAGAAAGCCATAAGAAATTTTGTGCTTGGAATTTTCGCAATTTTGGTAGTAGGGTTAATATTATACACAACAGATAATTTAACGATGGCACTATTTAGTCTACTTATTACAACACTAGGTGTATTGATTCCGACGATTTTCTTCGTTGTGATGTATCGTAGTCCGAAAACAAATAAAGAAGAAAAGTCGCGATTGCTTGCATATATCCCATTATTTATTGCAGCAGTTATGTTCTGGGCCATTCAAGAGCAAGGAGCGACGATTTTAGCAACTTATGCTGATACAAGAACAGATTTATCAGTTGGTAGTTTTGAACTGAAAGCTTCTTGGTTCCAATCACTTAATCCATTATTCATCATTATGTTTGCTCCAATTTTTGCGTGGATGTGGCTTCGTCTTGGAGAAAAACAACCATCAACTCCTAAAAAGTTTGCGATTTCACTATTCTTTGCAGGTGCTTCCTTCTTAGTCATGATTATCCCGGCAAAAATGTCGGGTGGTACTGAGCTTGTTAGTCCTTGGTGGTTAGTGCTTTCATTCTTCCTTGTTGTAGTTGGAGAGTTGTTATTATCTCCTGTAGGGTTATCTGCAACAACTAAATTAGCTCCGGCTGCATTTGCTGCGCAAACAATGTCTTTATGGTTCTTGACAAGTGCAGCCGCGCAAGCAATAAATGCTCAGCTAGTTCGACTTTATGAGGCAGTTTCAGAAATTACGTATTTTGGTTCTTTGGGTATTATGTCTATTGTGCTAGGCGTTATTTTATTACTGTTAACACCAATTATTTCAAAAGCAATGCGTGGGGTTAACTAACTAGTTGTTGTCCGAAATGTGATTACTATTTACATTTCGGACAATTTTTTTATGTAAATAGATGCAATTTTTTAAGTTTATACAAAAACATGGCACCTAAACGATTACTTATCCGTTATTTAATGGTACCCTTATTTAGAAAGGACGGGATATGTAGTGAAAAAATGGGGATTAGCTTTCTTAACATCTTTAGTAATGTTCTTACTAGCGGCATGTGCAGATACTGCAGAGCCGAAAACAGGAACTAAAGAAGAAAGCAAAAGTGAATTGACTTTACAAGAAGTATATGAGAAAGCTATTGAACGACAGAATACGTTAGAAAGTGTTAGTGCAGATATGAAAATGAACCAAACGCTTGTATTCGGTTCTGGTGAAGAGAAATTTGAAATGGGAACAAAAAGTAATATGAAAATGGACATGATTGTAGATCCATTATCAATGTATATGGATGGCACAATGACGATGGCCGATCCCGAATCAGGTGAAGACATTAATGTAGATATGGAAATGTACATGTCAGATCAAGGGCTATTTATGCAAGACTCTGAATCAAAACAATGGATGAAGCTTCCATCTGAACAATTTGATATGGTGATGGGACAAACAGCAAGCCAAGCAAACGCAGCAGAGCAATTAGAAGCTTTAAAAGCATTTATTGATGATTTCAAATTTGAACAAACAGATTCTGAGTATGTTTTAACTTTAAGTGCTGCAAGTGATAAGTTTAAACAATATATGTTAGAGCAAATGCAATTAAATCAAATGTTAGGTATTCCCGAAGCCGATCAACAAATGATTGAAAATATGTCATTTGATAAAATCAATTACACGATTAACATTAATAAAGAAAATTTTGATATTCTTTCAATGGATATGGTAGTAAATATGGGTATTGGTGTTGAAGGTGAAGAAATATCCATGGCAATGGACACAAATATTTTATTTAATAACTATAATGGCGTGAAAAATATAACGGTTCCACAAGACGTGATTGATAAGGCAGTTGAAGTTGAATATTAGTACAAGATTCCCAGTGATTTAGGTCATTGGGAATTTTTTTATTGCGCAACAAAGTAGTTAGAGGAATTAATTAGAATATGGACAAATATTTTATACATTAGTTTGTGATAAATGTTCTCATTTAGTTGTTGGACTGCTTATAGACGTATGTTATAATAAAAATGTAATGAATGATAATCATTTTCAACATTCTATTATTATATAAATAAAATATTATTGGGGATAAAAATGAGACTTTGGATTTTAATTGTAGCGGCAGTTATATTATCAAGCATATCATTGTTCCTTGGTGCAACGGATATTTCACCAATGGACCTACTAGATTTTAATTCTGACGAAGCAGAGATTTTTTACATTAGTCGAATCCCTCGTTTAGCAGCAATCATACTAGCAGGTATGGGGATGAGTATTGCAGGGTTAATTATGCAAAGTTTAAGTAGAAACAAATTCGTATCCCCTACAACAGCAGGTACCTTAGATGCTGCAAAACTTGGAATATTATTATCAATGCTTTTTTTCACAAGTGCAACCTATACACAGCAAATTATTTTTAGTTTTGCGTTTGCTTTAATAGGGACACTTGTATTTATGCAAATTTTAAACCGTATTAAGTTTAAGGATGCAATTTTTATCCCATTAATCGGTATTATGTATGGGAATATTTTATCGTCAATCACAGTATTTTTTGCGTATGAAAATGATCTTTTGCAAAATATCGATGCATGGCTTATGGGTGATTTCTCACTAATAATCAAAGGTCGTTATGAGCTATTATATGTGAGTATTCCAGTATTACTTATTGCGTACATATATGCGAATCGTTTTACAGTAGCTGGTATGGGTGAAGACTTCGCAAAAAACTTAGGAGTTCGTTATAAGTTTGTGTTGAACTTAGGACTAGTGTTAGTAGCGTTAATTTCAACAACAGTTGTGCTGACAGTAGGGGTTATTCCATTTTTAGGACTTATTGTGCCGAATCTTGTTTCAATTTTTAAAGGAGACAATTTAGCGAAGACGTTACCACATACAGCAGTATTAGGTATTGTATTTTTACTAGCTTGTGACATTCTTGGACGTCTCATCATTTATCCATATGAAATTCCAATTAATCTAACAGTGGGAGTAATCGGTAGTGCGATCTTCTTAATCATGTTGTTTAGGGGGAGAGCATATGCGAAATAGTACAAAGTTATTAATATTAGCAGCAATCGCATTAATTTTTGTGTTGCTATATGCATTCTACGATATTAAGGGTGGCTTTAGCTATGCATTCCCTAGAAGGTTAATAAAAATTTTAGCGATGTCTATAACGGGTGTGGCAATAGCCTATTCCACAGTAGTATTCCAAACCATTACTCATAACCGTATTCTAACACCCTCTGTAATGGGATTAGATTCTATGTATATGGTTGTTCAAACATTTATTTACTTTTTCCTAGGATCAACATCGATTTTAGTCATCAATAAATTTTTGAATTTTGGATTATCGATTGTTGCAATGGTTTTATTTGCGCTTATTTTATATCGTTTTTTATTTAGAGCTGATAAATTCCCGATTTACTTTTTATTACTTGTAGGGATGATTATTGGTACCTTGCTTGGAAGTGCAACTACCTTCCTACAAGTACTAATTGATCCAAACGAATATTTAAATTTACAAAGTAAAATGTTCGCTAGTTTCTCAAAAGTAAATGCGGATTTAATTTGGATTGCTTTAGCAATATTAATTGTAGCCTTTATATATGGATTTAAAATTATGAGCCAGCTAGATGTTATGTCGCTTGGTCGTGAAAACGCCATTAATCTAGGTGTTAATTACGATAAACTTGTTATGAACGTACTGGTATTATCATCTATTTTAATTGCAACATCCACTGCTTTAGTGGGACCAATCACTTTCTTCGGTTTAATTGTTGCCAACCTGTCGTACCAATTTTTAATAACGTATAAGCATTCAGTTCTAATCTTTGGTGCTAGTTTAATAAGTATTATTGCACTAGTTGGTGGACAGTTCATTATTGAACATCTGTTTGAGCTCTCCACAACGTTAAGTGTAATTATCAATTTTGTCGGTGGAATTTACTTTATTTATTTATTATTAAGAGAGAGTAGGTCTGCAGGATGATTCAAGTAAAAGAATTAAGTAAGTTTTTTGGAAAGAAACCTGTAGTTGATAATGTATCGGTTACCATTGAAACCGGGAAAATCACTTCTTTTATTGGTCCGAATGGGGCAGGGAAGTCAACACTACTTTCAATGGTGAGTCGTTTGTTAAACGCGGATACAGGGGAAGTCTTATTAGATACAAATGACATTAAACGCATTAAGTCAGATGAGTTTGCTAAACGTGTATCCATATTAAAACAATCAAACTTTATGAATGTTCGTTTAACTATACGTGAACTTGTTTCATTTGGCCGATATCCATATTCTAAAGGTCGCTTAAATGAAGAAGACATAAAATTTGTAGACAAAGCATTAGAATATATGAATTTATCAGATCTTCAACATAGTTTTTTAGATGAATTATCTGGTGGTCAACGTCAACGGGCATTTATTGCTATGGTTATTGCACAAGATACGGACTATGTATTATTAGATGAACCGTTGAATAATTTAGATATGAAGCACTCTGTTCAAATTATGAAAATCCTACGTAAACTTGTTGATGAGCTTGGAAAAACAGTAATTATCGTACTTCATGATATTAATTTTGCATCTGTGTATTCAGATCGCATTGTCGCTTTGAAAGATGGCCGAGTGATTAAAGATGGTCCAACCAACGAAATTATTAATTCAGAAGCATTAAAACAAATTTATGATATGGATATCCCTGTCCAAGAGCAAAACGGTTGCCGTATTTGTGTATATTTTAATTCACATTGATATTTTTAAATGATTTAGGAAAGCATATATTTAAGATATTGCTTTTCTAAATCATTTTTTTGTGCATTGGTTTAGGCAAAGTTGGAGTAAAGTAGCTATTTAGTTTAACCAAATCCTTTCTTAAGCGCTAGTTGTAAAGATGACAGCTAAGGGTTGATGAAAAATTGGGGGAAATCGCCTCAAGAACCATAACGTATGATGAATACCAAAAACAACGGGAGAAATCGGTGGAAATGCCTTTCATAGTTTCAAAACAGCAAGAGAAACCGCATCAAGTGACCTTAAGCCCGAACAGTGTGAGAGAATACAGTTCAATTAGATTACGATCGAAAAAAATTTAAAAACCCGTTGACAGAAAATAAAAATAAGATATAATTCTATTTAGTTGATAATGATTATCAATATCGAAATGACAGGAGAGAAGAGTTAAATGAAAAATTTTAAGTGGTTAACTTTACTTTTAGCGGCGCTTTTACTAGTACTAGCTGCCTGTGGTTCTAAAGAAGAATCAACAGAAAATACAGATACAAATACAGGTTCAGAGGAAGCAACAACTGAAACTGGAAATTCTACATACCCACTAACTGTTAAATCAACAGTAGAAGGTTATGATGATGTTACATTTGAAGAAATGCCGAAAAAGATTGTAGTTATGGATTATGGTTTCTTAGATACATTAGATACATTAGGTGTTGAAGTAACAGGTGTATCAAAAGGAGTATTTCCTGAACATTTAGCGAAATATGAAGATGAAAAATACTTAAACGCTGGTACATTAAAAGAACCTTTATTTGAAGATATTGCTGCTATGGAGCCAGATGCAATCTTTATTTCTGGTCGTCAAGCTGATTTCTACGATCAACTAAGTGAAATTGCTCCAACAGTATTTGTTGGTGTTGATACTGCAAACTATTGGAACTCATTCATTGATTCAGTAAACATTGCAGCTGAAATGTTTGGTAAACAAGATGAAGCTAAAGAAAAATTAGCTGAAGTTGAAAAAGCAATTGAAGATGTAAAAGCAGTGTCTTCTGAAAACGGGAAAGCGTTAGTAACTCTTTACAATGAAACATTATCTGCATACGGCCCTGGAGATGGTTCTCGTTTCGGATATGTACACAGCGTATTTGGATTCCAAGCTGCAGATGAGTCACTAGAAAACTCAACTCACGGAGCACAATTAACTTACGAACAAGTCTTGAAAATTAACCCAGAATTACTATTTGTTGTTGACCGCGTAGCTGCTACAGGTGAAGAATCAAATGTAAAAGAAGCAATTGAAAATGAGATTATTAACAAAACAACTGCTGCTCAAAATGGTAAAATTGTATACTTAGACGGAGCACTTTGGTACTTAGTAACTGGTGGTTTACAATCAGAGTTAGCAAAAATTGAAGAAATTAAAAATGAATTAAAATAATTTTTATATGCATAGGCTGTCCTAATGTTTAGGGCAGCTTTTATTACAGCATAGGGGGAAAAGGAATGTTTGTTCAAATTCGTAAATGGATTGTAACAGAAGGAAATTCTGATAAAATTATTGAGCGTTTTAAGAAAAGACCAGATCAAGGTCCATCTTTAATTGAGCAACGTGAAGGTTTTATTAGTCGTGAACTGCTTGTGAAAAATGTACGTCGCGGTGAAGAGGAAGTGCTTATGATTGTGCGCTGGGAGTCTGAAGAGGCATGGAAAGCTTGGGAAAAGAGCCCTGAGCATATAGCAGGACACAAAGCAAAAATCAAAGAACATGGCGGCAAACCACCAAAACCAGAATATATAATTAATATGGAACACGGAAGTTATTCAGTGGTTGAATAGTAAAAGAAACGTCCTAAGATTAGGGCACTGAAAAAGTCGATTTTAATAAATTTTTATAATAAAAATACGCTCAGATCTTTTAGGAAGTGGGATTCACGAAGACTCCTACGGGAACAGCTTGAGCTGAAGACCCCGCAGGAGCTTGCGACGAGGAGGCTGAAGCCAAGCCCGTGGAAAGCGAAGTGAATCCCACCTTCTATTTAGAAGCAAATAATTACTATAAATTTTTATCGGTATTTAGTTTTTCAGTGGCTTCCCTAAGATAGGGCGTTTTTTTATGTTATTTTATTATCCTCAATAATATAATTTACTATGTTAATATTTATTAGAAGGTGAGGTCTTTATGAAAAAAATATCGTACATATTAGCTTTCATTTCTTTGTGTATTTTCATTATTATTTCTACAAACTTCAAAAAACCACTATTTTTAAAACTTGACGAAGCAATATCGGACCTATTTTATGGTAACAAAATGATTATTGCCTTTCACTACTTAGGAAGTACATCACTAATTGTAGCGGTTGCTTTAATTCTTTTAGTCATCTTATGGTTCAAACAAAGAAATTACCGAGGTATGCTGTTTGTCCTGTTGACGATTGCAGGTGGAAGAGTTTTAAACCAAATAATTAAAAATGTAGTTGAACGACCAAGGCCAGAGATTGCCGATCAAATAACTTCATTTAGTTTCCCATCTGGCCATGCAATGCTTTCGTTGTTATATTTATTTACAATAGCATATTTATTAGCGGAAGTTATCGTAAGCAAAAAGAAAATGATAATAGTCTGGCTAATTGCAGCTATGCTTTCAATGTTGATAGGATTGTCAAGAATTGCGGAAAGTCATCATTATCCAACAGATGTCATTGCAGGATGGACAATAGCCTATAGCTGGTTCGTTCTTTGTGCATTTTGGTATGAACAAAGAAAGACTAAATTTAATAAGATAAAAAATAACACCTAATATGGTGTTATTTTTTTATTCGGATGTTTTCCGAAAACAAAATATGTTGTTAGGTTAAAAAAAGTTGCACAAAGGAAACTTCTGAGTATATAATACTAGTAACATAAAAGAAGGAGATTATCTCAATATGGATGGAAACGTCATCTTTGCTTTAAGTTTGACGCTGTTTGCTGGGTTAGCCACTGGAGTTGGAGCTTTAATTGCCTTTTTCACATCAAGAACGAATAAGAAGTTTCTTTCAGTTGCGTTAGGTTTTTCTGCTGGTGTCATGATTTATGTTTCCTTAATTGAAATCTTTGTAAAAGCTAAAGATTCTCTTACGAATGCATTAGGAGAAACCCAAGGCTATAGGATGACCGTTATCGGCTTTTTTGGAGGTATGCTATTTATCGCACTGATTGACCGGTTTATTCCAAAGAAAAATAATCCGCATGAGGTAAAAACGGTTGAAGATGTTAATGCTGTTAAGCTAAATGAAAATGGTGTAGATGAAGAGAAATTAATGAAAATGGGCGTATTTACAGCATTAGCAATCGGTATACACAACTTTCCAGAAGGTATAGCGACGTTTATGTCTGCTATTCAGGACCCAAACGTTGGTATAGCTATAGCAATAGCAGTGGCTATTCACAATATTCCTGAGGGGATTGCGGTAGCTGTTCCAATTTATTTTGCAACTGGTATTCGCAAAAAAGCATTTAAATTATCCTTCTCTTCCGGATTAGCAGAACCAATCGGAGCAATTGTTGCATATTTAATATTAATGCCATTTTTAACTGAAACCATGTTTGGTATTATCTTTGCAGGTGTTGCAGGGATCATGGTCTTTATTTCACTAGACGAGTTACTACCAGCTGCTCAAAAATATGACGAGACACATTTATCAATTTATGGATTAGTGGCAGGTATGGTTGTCATGGCATTGAGTTTATTGTTATTAGCGTAAAAAAATAGGGAAACGTATAAGTTATATGGCTTATACGGCTCCCTATTTTATATTGTTCAAACATTGTTGAAATTCTATTATCCATTTAAGAAGCAGATGTCGCATTTTCTGAAGCGACTGTAAAATGTTCATTTACATGATGGGGATTTTCGATTTCGTCTAAAACAGCAACAGCATAATCCGCATAACTTACATAACTAATTTGTTGTGAGTTTAGAAGAAGGCGGTCTTTACCTAAAATGTAGTGGCCAGTTCGAGGACCATCTGAATCAAATAAAGGAGACGGGCTTAAAAAAGTCCATTTTATTGATGAGCGTTGTAAATCAATTAGATTTTGGAGCTGTTGACGTGCGATGCTTTTAGATTCTTGGGGATATTCAGGGATATCTATAAGACGTGTTGTACACTCACGGTCAATAAATAAACTTCCTGGACCACCAACAACAAATAATTTTGTATTTGTTTTTTCCAGAAGTTTAATTAAATGTCTACCTAATTCTACATGTAGAAATTTTTCACCGGGTAAGGCACTATATGCATTGATTAAAACATCGAAGTGCATTAAATCTTTCTTAGTTAGTTCAAATGCTTCCCTTTTAACAATTTTAATATTTGGATCTATTAATCTTTCTCTATGACGTACGAATGCGGTAATTTCATGGTTCCGCATTTTAGCCTCCATTAAAATATTTCTACCGGCTTTACTAGACGCACCGATAATGCCAATTTTCATAATGAATTACCCCTTTCGAACGTATTTTGGAATTGGTTAAGGAAGAGAAATGGAAGAAATGTGCCTTGAGTTGAACATCTTTTGTTAGAGGAAAAAACAAAAAGATGCCCATAAATCAAATATATGATTTAATAGGCATCTTTATTAATTTTATTTGGAATTTTTAAGATTATGCTAAAACATCATTAGCAACTTCAATAACTGAAACGCCTTGGTGGTCTGCTCTTGTTAGCATAATTTCGTGTTCTGGGAATTGCTTCTTCATTTGTTTTACAAATTGCTCAGAAATGGCAATAGGGATAATTGAAATAACAGTTGGGCCCGCACCACTTAATGCTGTTCCATAAGCGCCAGCTTCTTTAGCTGCCATATGAATTTCATGGAAGTAAGGAATTAATTTTGCACGGAATGGTTCATGGAATAAATCAGATTCCATATAACGACCAATTCGTTCATAGTCTTTGTTGATTAAAGAAGCTGCTAACATGTTAGCATTTGCACTTGCTTGTACTGCATAACCTCGATCAAACTGTTCAGGTAATACTTTTCGAGCTTCTGAGGTTTTTAATTCAACATTTGGAATGAACACAACAAAAGCTGCATCTATATCTTGTACATGAATTGTATCAACAACCCCATCTTCATCGAGGACAGAGATTGTAAGACCACCTAAAACAGATGCGGTTGCATTATCAGGATGTCCTTCAATTTGTGATGAAATGTTCAATTTATCTTGAGTTGTAAGATTTAAATCACAAACAAGGTTTGCTAATTCAATTGCAGCTACAATAGCGGCAGCACTACTACCTAAACCACGAGCGAAAGGTAATTCACTTTTCATTTCAATTCGGCATGGTGGTAAACTTTTTCCGAAACGAGCTGCTGTTTCTTTTGCAATTGTGTATATTAGATGTTCTTCTAATACGAACTCTTTCGGTAAGTGATCAGAGATGTGGATGATTTCCCACTTGTCCGTAATCGACACTGTTAATTCTAGATATAAGGACAAACTAAGCCCAATGGAATCAAACCCAGGTCCTAAGTTAGCAGTGCTTCCAGGGACAGTGATTTGCCATTTTTTACTCATAGAATTCCCTCAATATATTTACGAATTTCTTCTTCATCATTTTTAAGTGAAACTAAATCCACTGTAGATACATTCATAGCTGTATCTGGGTCTTTTAAGCCGTTACCTGTAAATACAGTTACTACGCGGCTACCTTTTTCAATTTTCCCGCTGTTTACAGATTTAATTACACCAGCAAGCGATGCAGCAGAACCCGGTTCAACAAAGATACCTTCAGTCCCAGCAATTAGTTTGTATGCAGCTAAGATTTCTTCGTCTGTAACTGAATCGATAATACCGCCTGATTCGTCACGAGCTGCTTCAGCAAATTTCCAGCTAGCGGGGTTACCGATACGAATTGCAGTTGCCACTGTTTCTGGGTTTGCGATTGGCTCACCTTTAACGATAGCTGCAGCGCCTTCAGCTTCGAAACCATACATTTTTGGAAGGCCCGTATTTTTTGCTTCATTATATTCTTTAAAACCTTTCCAGTAAGCAGTAATATTACCTGCGTTACCAACCGGAATACATAAGTAATCTGGAGCATGTCCTAAGCTGTCTACAATTTCAAATGCAGCAGTTTTTTGACCTTCAATACGATATGGATTAACTGAGTTTACTAATTTAACAGGTGTTGTTTCACTAACTTGACGAACAATTGATAATGCATCGTCAAAGTTACCGTCAATTTCGATAATTTTCGCACCATACATACATGCTTGTGCTAGTTTACCAAGAGCTACTTTTCCTTTAGGGATAACTACGATAGATTGAATACCTGCACGAGTTGCATAAGCTGATGCAGCCGCAGATGTATTACCAGTAGAAGCACAAATAACACATTTTGCCCCATCTTCAATAGCTTTTGCTACAGCAAAAACCATACCGCGGTCTTTAAATGATCCTGTAGGGTTAGCTCCTTCGATTTTTCCATATAATTCAATGCCTAATTCTTTTGATAAATTTACTAAATGAATAAGGGGAGTATTTCCTTCATTTAAAGTAAGAGACGGCGTATTTTCTGTAACAGGTAAAAATTCTTTATATTCTTCAATAAGACCTTTCCACATAACGAGTTAGCTCCTTTTGTTCTCACTGGATGAACAGTTGTTTGTATATAAAAGACATTTTAACGAAAATAGTGGTGTTTATCAATAGTATTTAGGAAATTAACAAAATACTCTCATTAATTTAAGGATCATAATTAATATGAGAAAGTGAAGCCATAATCATGTTTTGTTAATTGGAGAAACCTAAATGAACCACAGTAAGTCAATTATAACCTAGAAAATGTTGTGAGTATTTAAGAATACATTGTTATTAAGTGGAAGTAAGGGATAATAGCTGCAGTTTTTGCTTTCGGCGCAGATAAACGAGACACAGAGGAAATATTGAAATTAACTCCTAAGAAAATGAAGTACTAAATATTGCGCCTGCCGCTTTTGCTTTCGGCGCGGATAAACGAGACACTCAGAAGAAGGGTGAGTGTCTCGTTTATTGTCGAATTTTATCTTGTTAAACTATCAGAAAATTTGACAAAATGATGTCATTTTCGGATTTTTATTTTAGTAGATTAAAGTTTTTTCTGAAAACTCATTGTATTCAATTTACAATGGTGTTAATCTAGCTTTTATTAAAATAAATGTATACATATGCAATTAACAGGAAGGAAGTGGAAGTTAACATGAGCATTTGTAATGAAATAAAAAAACGATTCATCCGTTTATCTAGAGGGCAACGAAAGGTCGCGCAATTTGTTATTGATAACCCGAATATTATCGCAACTCATATTGCTTCCGATGTTGGTAAGCTTATTGGGGTAAGTGAATCGACGGTAATTCGATTTTGTTATGCGATGGAATTGTCTGGTTTTTCTGAACTGCAGGAAAGAATTAAAGAAGATTTAATGGGTGTTCAGAAAACTGAGGTGGGTGATCATCCACTTATTACAAAAAAACAGGAACATCTTGTTAGTAATGTAATGAATCGAGATATTACAAGCATCTTAAATACAATTCAATTAGTAGAAGAAAGGCAGTTTGAACAAGCCGTTAAATGGATGCATGAATCCAATTTTTTATATGTATTAGGCTTTAGACAATCTTCTCCATCAGCTAGCTTCTTAAGTAGTACTTTAGGAAATTACCGAAGACATGTAAAACAAATCCAACATGATGTGGAAGATATTGTTCAACAAATTAGTGGGATGGACGAACATTCATTACTATTTGTATTAGCGTTAGATGCGGTTCTAGAGGATGTATTAACGATTACAAAATTAGCAAAAAATAAAAATGTGAAGGTAGTTGCAATTACAAATTCAGGTTTATCTCCTATTCGAGAATATGCAGATATCGTATTTACTGTGGGAGCACAAAAACAAGCTTCTGCAGAAACTATTATCGCATCTCATTCGTTAATCCATGGATTAGTTGAAGGGATGGTCGCTCAAAATAAAAGACAATATAAAACTTACCAAAAATCTAATGCGCAAATAGAAAGTAACTTTGTTTTTCTCGAAAAGGCTAAGATTATATAGAAATTGTAAAGTTAAAGCGAATTCGTCGGGCACAGGCGAATTCGTTTTTTTCTAAGTAAATAAGATGTGCATAAATATACAGTTTATATATTCGTAAAGGGATATATATAAAGCCTAAAATAGCCTTGAATTGTAAAAATCAATGGGTTAGTAAATAGGGTGAGGCTTTTTGAAAAGTATCGAATAATGTTGTCGAGATTTGTCTAACGGGTGGATAAATATTACATGGAAGCAAAGTTCTATTTTTCTAATTATCGATAGGTATGTTAAAATAAATTCGAAATATAAACCCACGATTATAGGAGGCCTCATTTCATGAGCAAAGTATTAGTTTTTGGACATAAAAATCCAGATACAGACACAATCACTTCTGCAATTGTTTATGCATACTTAAAACAACAACTAGGTGTTGAAGCTGAAGCAGTACGTTTAGGCGAAGTGAATAACGAAACTCAATTTGCGTTAGACAAATTTGGTTTTGAAGCACCAAGATTAATTGGAAATGTAGCAGAAGAAGCGAGTAGTGTTATTTTAGTTGACCATAATGAACGTCAACAATCGGCTGATGGGATTGAACAGGTAAAAGTAACTGAAGTAATTGACCATCATCGTATTGCGAACTTTGAAACTTCTGACCCATTATACTATCGTGCAGAACCAGTTGGCTGTACAGCAACGATTTTAAATAAGATTTTTAAGGAAAATAATATTGAAATTCCAGCAAATATTGCGGGATTAATGCTATCTGCTATTGTTTCTGATACATTATTATTCAAATCACCGACTTGTACAGAACAAGATGTACAAGCTGGAAATGAATTGGCTGAGATAGCTGGAGTTGATGCAGCTGAATATGGCTTAGCGATGTTAAAAGCAGGCGCAGATTTATCCGATAAATCATTAGAAGACTTATTGTCATTAGATGCAAAAGAATTTACATTTGGTGAAGTAAAAGCAGTTGTTGCACAAGTAAATGCTGTGGATGTAAATGATGTATTAAATCGAAAAGAAGAATTAGTTAATTTATTAAATAAAAACGTTGAAGATAATAATTTAAATCTTTTCTTCTTCGTTGTAACAGATATTCTAAATAACGATTCAACAGCAGTTGTAGTAGGTAATGCAGCTCAAGCAGCAGCAGCTAGCTTCGGTAAAGAACTAGTAAATGACTTAGTGGATTTACCTAGCGTTGTATCACGTAAAAAGCAAATTGTACCAGTTTTAACAGAAGGTCTATAATAAATAGTAAAATCCCCGAATCACTGTTCGGGGATTTTTTTTATTTTTTTAATTTTAAAGGATAAACTGCAGGGCCTTCAATGACATTGCCATTTTTATCAAAACGAGAGCCGTGGCATGGACAATCCCATGTTTCATCGCCTTCGTTCCATTTTGTTTTACAACCGAGATGTGTGCATTTTGGCGCTTCCATTCTCGTTATATATCCACCTGCAAGATTAGTTGTAACTAGACCGAGAATCTTTAATGCCCGTAAAAAATTAAGTCCAAAATTGCCTCTTGAAGGACTATAAACATCAGCTGCTCTATGTTTTTCTCTCATAATAGCGCTTGAAATAATCTCACCTGCTACTAGTGAATTAGAAAGTCCCCATTTTCGATAGCCAGTGGCAACAAAAATATTAGATTCATTTTCAGTTAATTGACCAATATATGGCATTAAGTCTGGTGTATCTGGATCTTGTGCACTCCAGCAATATGTTGGCTCGGCTAAATCAAATACCGAAGCCATTTCAGATTTTAAAGTGTCATAATAATTTTGCGTATTTTTCTTCGTCCCAGCAGTATGACTAGTTCCACCGTAAATAAAATAAGGGGTGTTAGAAACTAAGGCTGTTCGAATCGTTCTTGATGCACTGTCAACAGATAGATATTGACCTTTTAATAATTCAGAAGTTTTTGAAGCCAGTAAATAAGAGCGCTCCACTGAAAGTTTTGTCGTGTATAAACCTTTTATTGATTCGATTGGATAATGAGAACATAGAACTAAATGTTTATAAGAGATACGGTGCTCATCTTCTGTTAACACATAATTCTCATCAATCACCAATTTTGTTACGCGACTACGAACGTATATCTGTGCGCCTTCTTTTAATGCATGCTTTGCAAAATGTATTGCAAAGTTCGTTGGATGGATTTGGAACGTATCTGGCATTTTTATAGAGGATGTTACTGAAAAAGGCAATTCCGTTTCAGTCGTTTCAATACCAGGTAAGTCCAATGTTTTATAAGCGTTTAATTCATCTTGTAATGTTTGTTTACCTTCATCTGTTGTTGCATAAATAAATGAATCGACTTTTTGATATAGATCGATTGGAGTTTCTTGAAGAGCAAAATCAATGGCTCTTTTATTTGCATCAAAATAAGTTTTAATTTCTTCTTCAGAAAAGCTTTTTAACATCTTACTGAAAACTAAACCGTGTTGAGGAGTTAACTTTCCTGTAGAATGACCTGTTGTACCAATTCCTACCGTTTCTTTTGCTTCAATAAGCACAACATTAATACCTTTTTTAGCAAGTAGATAAGCAGTATAAACACCGCTTAAACCACCACCAATAATACAAACATCACACTCCATGTTATTTGAAATTTTTGTAGAAGAAATGTTGTTAATATTTGATAGCCACAATGAATTTTGCATAAGGGCCCCCACTAAGATTATTTTTAACCAGTATTGGAATTTTTCTAATACAATATTCAGTTGAGCACAATAATTGTAGGAATATTGATGCAATCGTAAAATAGGGGGAAAGGAGGAAGTAAATATGAAAATTGAAGTATGGTCAGATTATGTTTGTCCATTTTGTTATATAGGGAAACGTCAATTGGAGAAGGCAATTAAAGATTCAGGTTATGAAGGTCAGGTGGAGGTCGAATATAAGAGTTTTCTGTTAGATCCTACGACGCCTTTAGATGCTAAAGATTCCGTTTATTCTTCCTTAGCGAAAAAGTATAACGTATCAATCGAACAAGCAAAAAATATGACAAAGGGAGTAGCAGAACGCGCTAAAGAAGTTGGCCTAGAATATGATTTTGATATTATGAAAGAAGCAAATACTGTTGCAGCGCATCGTCTTGCAAAATGGGCAGCAACAAAACAAAAAGGTGCAGAATTAAGTGAAAGACTACTTAAAGCCTACTTTTTAGAAGGTAAAGCTATTGGTCAACATGATGTTCTTTTAAATTTAGTAGATGAAGTTGGTCTTGACCAAGAGGGAGCACGACAAGTAATAGATAGTGACCAATTTGCTAAAGAGGTTGAACGCGATATATACGAGGCTCAGCAAATTGGGGTACGGGGTGTACCATTCTTTGTATTTAATAATAAATACGGAATTTCTGGTGCACAACCTCAAGAATTGTTTGAACAAACGATAGAAAAAGTAGCAATTGAAGCAGGATTAAAGCCCAAATTAAAAATGGTAGGCGATCAAGGGGATAATTGTTCAGATGGGCAGTGTAATTTCTAATAAATTCTTTAGGTATTACTTGCGATAATGCGGTTTTCGGTCAAAAGTATGAGGCTTATTTTATTGAAATAATATTAATTCTCCTTTATGATAATTCCATATCTTGATTTCAAGATTTATGAACTAGAGATTAAGGAGAGTTTAATAGATGACTAATATATTAGTAATTAAAGCAAATAATAGACCTGATGGAGTTTCAACAAAAATGTTTGAAACTTATGTGGAAGAAGCAAAAAAAGTACAAGGCTTAACAATCACTACTTATGATGTGTATGAAGAAGATACACCTTATTTTGGACAAGATTTATTTAACGCATTTGGAAAAGTACAAAACGGTGAAGAATTAACAGACGTTGAATCACGTTTACTTTCAGCAAAACAAAAAGCAATGGACGCTATTACTGCAGCAGATGTAGTCGTACTTGCATTCCCAATGTGGAACTTAACAATTCCTGCAAAATTACACACATTCATTGATTATATTTACCAAGCAGGATTTATGTTTAAGTACACTCCAGAAGGACAAGCATTACAATTAATGCAAGATAAAAAATTTGTTGTATTAAATGCTCGTGGTGGAATTTATTCAACACCAGAAGCACAGCCTTTAGAAATGGCAGCTAACTACATTAAAAATGTATTCGGTGGCGTAGCAGGTATGCAGCTTCTTGACGAAGTTGTAATTGAAGGTCATAATGCTGATCCTAGTAAAGCTGAGGAAATTATTGCTCAAGGCATGGAACGCGTTAAAGATTCAGTACAAAAATTAGCAACAGTAAATGCATAATTAAAAACCCGACGAATGTCGGGTTTTTCTATTTATATATTAAGTGAGATGTTAAGCATTGCAGTATTTTTAAATAATACAAATTTCCATAAAAGTCCTTTTCTATATTCGTGATGAATAGACCCTTCCATAGTTTCATAAAATCTTTGAAGGAGTGATGGCATGCTGATTTACGAGGAACAAACAATTAAACTAGATAAAGTTGAAAATCAATAAACACATCTACATCTTCACCGATTAATAAACCTCCAGATTCAAGTACGGCATTATATAATAGCTTGAAGTCCCGTCGATTCACCTTTGTTTCTGCAGTAAATCCGTACTTTTCTTGCCCCCAAGGACTTTTCGTATGCCCTATAAAGGATGTTGTAAATATAATCGAATTCGTAACTTCTTTTATAGTTAAATCTCCTATAATGTGATAGGTATGTTCGTTAATAGCAATAATTTCTTTAGAGGTGAAATATATTTTTGGGTATTTATCGGCATGGAAAAAATCTGCCGAACTTAAGTGATGGTCTCGTGCTTGATCTTTTGTGGAAATACTAGCAACATCAATTACTACTGAGATTTTTGCTGTAGTTAAATCTTCTATTGTATCTGCCTCAACAATAGCTGTAAAAGAGTCGAAGGAGCCTTTTACATTTGATATCATCATATGTTTAACAGAAAAAGTAATTGCTGAGTGAGAAAAATCTACTGCGTACTTTACCATGGTAACACCTCAACTATTTTCTATTATTACTAAATAATAGCCTAATATGAATAACTAGACAATATCTGTTAATAATAAAACTAATTGAAAAGTTACTTTTTGTAACCTAATGAAAATGGTACACTAATAAGAGAAGATAACTGACAAGAAGTAAACAGGGGGATTAAATATAATGAAAGAAACAAAATTATGTCCACGCCTTTCGAAAGCAATGGAATTGTTAGGAAAAAGATGGACTACGTTAATTTTATACCAATTGTTAGAAGGCCCCCAACGTTTTAATGAAATTGAATCAGCTTTACCAGTGAGTGGCAGACTACTTTCGGAACGGCTAAAGGAATTAGAGAAGGAAGGGATTGTTGAAAGAAGAGTTTACTCTGAGATTCCTATTCGAGTCGAATATTCCCTTACTGAAAAAGGCGTTGCGCTCGAGGGGGCTATTCGAGAAATTGAACAATGGTCAAAAGATTGGCTAAAATAGCACCTTTGAATTACTTGTCAAAAAGCTTTAAATTACCCATACTAGGAAGTATGACGTGAGAAAGGAAATTGCTTTTATGACAATACAAAAATGGGCTCAAGACTTAGAAAGAATTGTTAACCCAAAAAATATAAAAATCAATGAATCTCTTAAAACATATACAATGACGAAACTTGGCGGAAATGCCGATGTGTTCGTTTTACCTGAAACAGAAGAGGAAGCAACATCTATCGTTAAGTATGCTTATGATAATAATGTACCCCTTTTAATGCTGGGCAACGGATCGAATATGGTTGTCCGTGATGGCGGGGTTCGTGGGATAGTGATCTGTTTTCAAAAATTAGATGAAGTTCGTGTTGAAGGTAATGAAATTTATGCACAAAGTGGCGCACTTATTAAAGAAGTTTCAAGATTAGCAGCTAGCCATTCATTAACAGGTTTTGAATTTGCATGCGGTATACCTGGTTCTGTTGGTGGGGCAATGGCAATGAACGCAGGGGCGTATGGTGGCGAGATTAAAGATATCATTATAGAATCAACAGTTCTTACAAATGAAGGCAAAAAATTAGTTTTAACAAAAGATGAACTAGAATTAGAATATCGAAAAAGTATCATTGCAAAAAAAGGATATTTTGTTCTTTCTTCTAGATTCAAACTTGAAAAGGGAATTCAAGCAGAAATTGATGCGAAGATTGCCGACTTAACTTACCAACGCGAGTCAAAACAACCATTAGAATATCCATCTGCAGGTAGTGTTTTTAAACGTCCACCTGGATACTTTGCAGGGAAATTAATACAAGATAGTGGCCTCCAAGGAAAAGGTGTAGGCGATGCAGAAGTATCAAAGAAACACGCGGGATTTATTATTAATAAGGGAAATGCTACAGCAACGGATTATATTGAAACAATTAAAATGGTTCAAAACGTTGTAAAAGATAAGTTCGGGGTTGACCTAGAACTTGAAGTGAAAATAGTTGGGGAAGACCTAACCAAATAATAAAGAATGAGCGCCTCTCAATATGAAAGGCGCTTTATATACATAGAAAGGGTTTATATTTAAATGAGATTTGTATCATGGAATGTGAATGGAATTCGAGCATGCGTTAAAAAAGGTTTTTTAGATTATTTTCAAGAAGTAGATGCCGACTTTTTCTGTATACAAGAAACGAAATGCCAGCAAGGACAAGTGGATTTACCTCTTGATGGATATTTTCAATACTGGAACTATGCCGAGAAAAAAGGTTATTCCGGTACTGCAATATTTACAAAATATGAGCCGCTTAAAGTATCGTATGGAGTAGGAGAAGAAGAAACAGAATCAGAAGGACGTATTATCACATTAGAATACGAGGAATTTTATTTAGTAAACGTCTATACTCCTAATTCTCAGCGCGACTTAGCCAGATTGCCAAAAAGATTGCAATGGGAAGATAATTTATTTGAATATTTAAAGAAACTTGATGAACATAAACCCGTCATTTATTGTGGAGATTTAAATGTCGCTCATGAAGAAATTGACTTAAAAAATGCAAAATCCAACGTCGGTAATTCTGGCTTTACATTTGAGGAACGAGAAAAAATGACAAAGCTCCTTCAATCAGGATTTAGGGATTCCTATCGAATTATTAATCCAGTTAAAACCGATGCATATACTTGGTGGAGCTATATGAACAAGGTTCGTGAGCGAAATATCGGCTGGAGAATTGATTATTTTATTGTGTCAAACCGACTTGTAGATTCTATTACAAATGTGGATATCCATTCACAAGTTATGGGTAGCGATCACTGTCCAATCGTATTAGAATTAATAACCATGAAGTGATAGAATTATCCAGTATAAAAGTGTTGGAAGTAACAGGGGTTTTTGAAATGAGAGGTGGAAAGGAAAAATGTCTGCACAAGTAGTACAGAAAAAACAGAAAAAGATTATCGATTGGATTATTTGGATAATAGGAATAGTCATTGTAGCAGGTGGAGTAGGCGTAATAGGTATTCATCTCTACGTTAAAAATTCTTTACCAACTATTGAAGGGGATTTAACTGTTTCAATTTTAGAAGATGATGTTGTAGTAACCCGAGATGGAGCGGGGGTACCTCATATCGAAGCAAAATCGGAAGCAGATTTATACCGCGCACAAGGTTATGTACAAGCGCAAGACCGCCTCTTCCAAATGGATTTGGCGCGCCGACAAGCAAGTGGAACTTTAGCTGAAGTTGTTGGGCAATCCGCTGTAGAGTCGGATAAATTTTTCCGTACGTTTAGTCTACGAAATGCTGCTGAGAAGTCCTATGATGGGTATAGTGAAGAGATGAAACAAATTCTGAATTGGTATGCTGAAGGGGTAAATGCATTTATCAATGAAGTCAATGGAACGAGCAAGCTTTCTTATGAATTCAAGCTTCTTGGCTATGAACCAAAAGAGTGGACACCAATTGATTCATTAACAATCGGCAAATATATGGCTTATGACTTAGGTGGAAATTGGGCTGTTCAAGCATTTAACCATTGGGCACTTCAAAACTTTACTGAAGAACAAGTGCAAGAACTAGTTATCGATTACCCAGAAGATGCTGCAACTATAATTCAAGCAAACTTAGAAAACCCTGTAAAAATAGCAGGGAAATTTAATCCAGACCTTCTACCACATGAGTTTAATGGTAGCAATAACTGGGTTGTATCAGGTGTATTGACGGAAAATGGAAAACCTTTACTTGCAAACGACCCTCATTTAGGCTTAGGTACTCCATCAATTTGGTATCAGATGCACTTGCAATCTCCTGAGCAAAATGTGAGTGGTGTTATTTTCCCAGGGGTTCCTGGAATCATTTTGGGTCACAATGAAACAATCGCTTGGGGTGTTACAAATGTGAACCCGGATGTACAAGATCTTTACATTGAGACTCCAAATTCAGAAAATCCAACACAATTTAAATATAATGGTAAATGGGAACAAGCTGAAGTACGTCAGGAGCCAATCAAGGTTAAAGACGGAAAAACAATTGATTATGAAGTGGTCGTGACTCGTCATGGGCCAATTATTTCAGATTTTATATTTGAAGAAGAAGAACCTACAGCTATGTTTTCTATGCAATGGACAGCACTAGAACCAACTCAAGAACTAGAAGCTGTAATTGGTTTTAATAAGTCTAGTAATTGGGAAGAGTTTGAAGATGCTTTAGAAGATTTTAAAGCACCAGCTCAAAACTTTGTATTTGCTTCTACAGATGGAACGATTGCTTATAAAGCAAACGGAAACATTCCAATCCGTAAAGCAGGAGATGGCCAATTCCCTGTACCAGGGGATTCTTCTGAATACGGTTGGGAAGGTTATATTCCTTTTGATGAGTTGCCAACTGTAATAAATCCTGAAGAAGGCTATATCGCGACAGCTAACAATAAAATTATTGGTGATGAATATCCATATCATATTACCAACTATTGGGCACCTCCATATCGTTATGAACGTATTGTAGAGATGATTGAATCGATTGAAATCGGAAGTATTGATGAAAAGACCGGTAAAGAGATTAAAGGACTAACTGTAGCAGACATGCAAGCAATGCAATCAGATAAGAAAAATTTATATGCTGAAGAATTCTTACCACATATACTTTCAACGATTAAAAAAATGGATTCAGATGGAAAATATGCAGACATCATTACTTTACTTGAAGAATGGGAACTGTATGACGGTAAAGATGAAGGTGCACCATTAGTATTTAATTTATTAATGACGGAAATTCAAAACACGTTGTTTGAAGGAAACATGCCTGAAGATGTTTATGAAATGATGCCTGGAAAATTTCAAATCACTGATCAACTTTTACGAGACGCTTACGCAGGAAATGAAGGTGTTTGGTTGAGTGGAGCTGGTGGGGTAGATCAGGTAGTTTTCACTTCATTTGAGAAAACGGTTAACGAAATTTCTGCAAAATATGGTGAAAATGTTTCTAAGTGGACATGGGGAAGTTATAATAAGTTAACATTCGATCATCCATTAGCAAATGCATCAGAGTTTCTTGCTACTTATTTAAATCCTGATAAACATTCTGTTGGGGGCTCTCGTGTATCCGTACAAGCTGCTTCAGAAGATGGAGAGGGCAATGTAGATCACGGCGCATCATGGAGATTTGTTATCGATTTAAATGACACATCAGTTGCATACCACCTCGTTGCACCAGGCCAGAGTGGTCATGTAAAATCGAAATGGTATGATAACCAACTCACTGATTGGATTTTCGGACGTTACCACAAAACAGTTATTAATGGTGATATTAACAAAGCATATATATTAAATTTGCATGGTGAATAAAAGGTGAAAAGAGGCAGAATTCGTTAAATTGAAATGAATTCTGCCTTTATTAATATTTTGCTCCAAAGACTCTATTAATTATTGACAGTAGAAAAAGCGGACTTTATGCTTGTTGTTATGATGAAACAAATTATAGGAAAAAATATTGAAGGAGGGGTGATCGATTTTAATGCCAAATTTGGTAAACGTTACCGAAGAAATTGTATATGGTTTAGTTCGATTTTTACTACATGGTCCAGAGTATCAAACCTTTTGTCATTGTGAGTCCTGTGAATTAGAGATAACTGCACATGCATTAAATAAAATGCCCTCTTATTATGTAACTACGAATACTGCCCGTGATGAAGCTTTCAAACGCTTAAAAACTCCTGAAAATATACAACAAATAAACAGACAAATAATTTTATCCATTTATGCAGTTGGTAAAGAATGTAATCATAATAGTTAATTTTTTAAATTGTCGAAATGTGACATATTTTTACGATACCTATAAAAGCATTCATTGTTTTAAGTTACCTTTTTTAGGTTGTTGTAGTAAAATTAGAATGACATTTAGAAAAGTGAGGAGACTTGTTATGCCAACACCTAGTATGGAGGACCATATCGAACAAATTTATTTATTAATTGAAAATAAGGGATATGCGAGGGTGTCTGACATAGCTGAAGCATTATCGGTTCTTCCTTCCTCTGTAACTAAAATGGTTCAAAAATTAGATAAAGACGGATATTTAGTATACGAAAAATATCGTGGGCTAACACTAACATCAAAAGGTGAAAAACTAGGTAAACGTCTTGTAAAAAGGCATGAGTTACTGGAGCAATTTTTACGTCTTATTGGTGTAGACGAAGAACGAATATATGAAGATGTAGAAGGTATTGAACATCATTTAAGCTGGAATGCCATTGACCGTATTGCTGATTTAGTACAATTACTAGAAGAAAATCAGCCATTTTTAAAAAAACTTGAAGAAATGAAAGAACAATAAAATTTGCAATGGATTGGAAAGGAAAGACTAAATTGAGCGAACTAAAATCAGGTGACGTTGTGGAATTAACTGTACTTGAAGAGCAAGGTTCAAAGTGGCTCTTAACAAATGGAGATTTAGAAATCCCTTTAAATAGTTCAGAATTACAACAACCTTTAGAAATAGGTGCAAAATTAAAAGTATTCTTATTTGCAGATCGCCGAGGTAATCTACAAGCAACAACTGTGATTCCACAAATACTACAAGGCGATTATGGTTGGGCGCGGGTGATTAAAGTATCTAAAGAAGGAGCAACAGTTGATATTGGCTCAACTCGAGAGGTCCTTGTAAAAGGAGAAGATTTACCTCAGCTAACGGAACTTTGGCCACAAGTAGGCGATCACCTATATATTACACTTCGAACAGATCGTAATGGTGACTTATTTGGACGATTAATTACAGAAGAAAAAGTAAATGAACTATACGAAGGTGCATTTGAAGAAATGCATAATAAAAATATTGCAGCACGACCTTACCGACTATTACCTGTTGGCGCGTTCCTACTTGGAGTAGATGAACCGTACCGAATCTTTGTTCATAATTCTGAAATGGAAGCAGAACCTAGACTTGGTCAAGAAGTTTCTATCCGTGTAATTGATGTAAAAGAAGATGGGTCGTTAAATGGATCTATGTTGCCGCGGAAACATGAACGACTTGGAAAAGATGCTGAACAAATTTTACACTATTTACAAAGTGTAGGTGGAAAAATGCCATTTGGAGACAAGTCCTCACCAGAAGAAATTTCTGAGATGTTCAAGATGAGTAAAGGGGCTTTTAAGCGAGCACTTGGCACCTTAATGAAAGCAGGAAAAATCAAGCAACAAGACGGATGGACCGAAATTATTTAGAGTAAGCAAAGTAAAAGGGGTATGTGGAACCTTTTACTTTTTTTATCGTACTAATTTACGAAAGGGGTTAAGAAAATGAAACAAAGATGGCTATCTATAGTCGCTGTATTTGCTTTGCTGTTCACAGTAATTGTCCCTACAAGCTCATTTGCTGCTACAAATGACGTAAAAGCAATCAATGAAAAGTTAGGCGTACCGATTGTAGTTTATGGAGCGAATTTATCAGAGCAAGAAAAATCAACAGTAAAAGATGCATTACAAGTAAATGAAGAACCAGAAGTAGATGAAATCACCGTATCAGGTGAAGATTTAGTTAAATATATAAAAGATAGTAATGCAAGTTCAAGAATGTACTCATCAGCCAAAATTACACGTCAAGAAACCGGAAAAGGCCTAATTATTAGCATCGTTACACCTGATAACATTACGGAAGTTACTTCTGAAGTATACGCAAACGCAATGCTCACAGCTGGAATTGAAGATGCAGTAGTAGAAATCGCTGCTCCAAAACCAGTAACTGGACACTCTGCTTTAGTAGGAATTTACAAAGCATATGAAGTGAAAACAGGGGAAACTTTAGACATTGAGCGAACAGATGTTGCAAATGATGAATTATCTGTAGCGACTCAAATTGCACAGAATGCTAATATTAGCGATGAGAAAATTGCTGAATTATTAACAGGGATTAAACAACAAATTGCAGAACTAGATCCTGCAACGAAAGAAGAAGTTGCAAAAATCGTTGAAGATCAACTTGCAGCATTAAATATTCAGCTAAGCGAACAAGATCGTCAACTATTAGTGGACTTAATGGATCGTATTAGTAAACTTGATATTGATTTTACAAAACTTTCTGAGCAACTAACAGACTTAACAACGGCATTTGAAGAAAAGTTTGGAGATGTTCTTCAAGATGAAGGTTTCTGGACTGGTGTAAAAAACTTCTTTAATAACTTAATTGATACAATCTCATCTTGGTTTAAATAATGTAATAAACGAGCAATTAAATTACAAATTGAGCATAACTATGTTATATTGATGCAAATGGGAGGGATGAAAATGGATTTTAAATTTGCAGAAAAAAGTCCAAATCATTTTGCATATGAATATGAACAAGATGGAGAAAAGTTAGCTATCATTGAATGGAATCTACGCAATGGAATCATGGATATGACGCATACTTATGTATCAGATACACTGCGCGGCCAAGGAGTAGCAAAGAAGCTATTAGATCAAGCGGCAGATTATGCAAGAGAAAATCATTATAAAATGAATCCGCTTTGTTCTTACGTTGTCGCATCCTTCGAAAAGAGTAACGCATACGACGATATAAAAGCATAAAAATTAAGGCAATCAAGTTGATATAACAATTTGATTGCCTTTTCATTTGTTCTTTATGCTAATAAAAGAGATGTGTAAAAGCAAAAATAAGAGAAGTTAAAACAGATGATGCAACGATAATCGAAGTAATTTCTTTCCAATCATAAGTGAAATCATTTTCATTCATTGTTTAGTGCCTCCTTTTTGAATGCTTTAGTCCTTTGTCTATTTTTACTGTAGAATTTTGGGGAATTTATTAGAAATATGGTATCTTTTTAGTTGTGATATATGTTAATATAGAATGTTTGCAATTAAAAATAGAACAGATATATAAGAATATTCAACTGAACTAGAAAGTATTACTAAAAAAGTGTAATATCCTCCGTTAAGACTACATTTCAATATTTATCCTTAGATAAACAGTTGAAAATAGGGAAAAGTAATTGTTAGAAGATGATTTGGAGGGATGAAAAATGGCGAGGTTGAAAGGAAAAGGAATTGTAATATCAGCATTAGTGGCTGGTGCAGCGTCTTATTTGAGCAAAAAAAATAATAGGGAAAAAGCAATACAAATGATTAGTAATATCTTTGGATCAAAAACCGACCCTAACTACGATAATAATTCATTAAAGGAAATAGCAGAAACGCCTGCAAGCACGACAAACCAGAGAATTCGTGAAAACAACTTTGTAGGGGAAGGTGGAGCACAAACAGCCCTCGCTTACTATAATGAAAGTAATCAACAGCCGTATTTACATTAAAAAGAAGTCAACAATTCCCTAAGTGGAGAATTGTTGACTTCTTTTATTTATCAAAACGACTAGGGAAAATAAAAGTAAAATCACACCTGTAAATAGGAATCCTTGTGAAATACTTAACTGTAGCAAACCCAATACAGAAGAGCCAACAACAACCCCTAATGAGAAAAATGCATAAAAGTATCCATATGCTTTTCCTCTCACTTTTTCGTCGGTAGAATCTATTAGAAGTGCATTAATAGAGGGGAATAATAAACCAAATCCTATACCATAGCTAGCCATAGCGAGATAAAGAACGACAATTACTGTCGAAACGCTTAATAAAAGCAGGGAGGACCCCATTAAAGCTATACCTAAAGAAAGTGTATAAATAGGAGCTACTTTATCAAATATTCGATTTGTTGGTAATATGAACACTAACACAGCAACGACTCCAAATGTACTTAATAAAGTACCACTAACTTTTGAATCATAACCAAGTACAACGGTTTGTAGGGGCAATAGATAAGCAATTACACCTTGGGCAAACATAAGGAAAAATGCACCCCAAAATGCTTTAATTACCCCAGGATTGCGGAATAAATAGCGCACTTTTATTGAATCCTTTTCTTTATAAGAATTTGTTATTTTTCGTTTAATACTGATTCTTCTTAAAACAAAAATCGCAATAACTCCGATTAGTAGCATACAAATACCGGAAATACTAAAAACAAATGGGACAGATGTTCTGCTTGCTAATATACCGCTAAATGCAGGACCAGTAATTGCTGCGATACCGACAAAAGCTCCTGAAAGCGCACTGCTTTTACCCCTTTCTTCTTTAACCATTATAGTTGAATGGTAAGTAAATGCAGCAGGAACAATCAAACCTGCAACAAGTCCGTGTACAAATCTTATGATAAGTAGGGAAAGTGCATCGTTAACCACTCCATATGACAATAGTGAAAGACCTGTTGAAACAAGGCCTAATGGTAAGAGAATAGACGGGCCTTTACGATCCGTCCAAAATCCAGAAATGACATTTCCAAAGGTATTTGAAAAAGAATACATTCCGACTGCGAGTCCAGTAATAAATGAAGAAGCTCCAACAGATTTTGCAAAGGTACTCATTACTGGTAACTGCGTAAATAAGTCAAAAAAGGAAAAGAAAATAACCGTATATATAAAGTATTTCATATAAAATCGCCCCTAATGATACACAATCTTGTTTCAATTATATCATTAAAAGAAGTATTTAAATTATATCTTTTTATTTAAAAGTAGATTCAAAAAAATTGCCCCGAAAACATTTTGATGCTTTCGGGGCAATTCCTATATTAAGCGTTTGTAGTTTCTTTTTTCATTGTTTTGTTTTTAGCAAGGTTTACATGCCAAGAAAGAGCTTCCTCTAAGATATGAGGAGTTTGTGCATTACCTGTTGCTTCTACAGCACGGTTGTAGTAATCCCATAATTGCTCTTTGAAATCAGGGTGAGCACAGTTTTCAATAATTAAAGACACACGTTCTTTTGGAGCTAGACCACGTAAGTCCGCAATACCTTGTTCAGTTACTATTACATCTACATCGTGTTCTGTATGGTCTACGTGAGATACCATTGGAACGATTGACGAAATAGCGCCACCTTTAGCGTATGATTTCGTTACGAAAATACCTAGACGAGCATTACGAGCGAAGTCACCAGAACCGCCGATACCGTTCATCATTTTTGTTCCTGAAACGTGTGTAGAGTTAACGTTACCGTAAATATCTAACTCAAGAGCAGTGTTGATTGAGATTAATCCCAAACGACGGATAAGCTCTGGGTGGTTAGAGATTTCTTGTGGACGTAAAACGATTTTGTCAGCATATTTTTCTAAGTTGCCATATACACGTTGTTGTAATTCTTCAGTAAGAGTAATAGAAGTTGCAGCTGCAAAACGAACTTTACCAGCATCGATTAAGTTGAATACAGCATCTTGTAAAACTTCTGAAGCTACAACTAAGTTTTCGAATTCTGAATCAGCAAAACCGTCAAGTACAGCGTTTGCTACAGAACCTACACCAGATTGTAAAGGCATTAACTCATTTGTTAGGCGTCCAGCTTTAATTTCAGCGCGGAAGAAGTCTAATAAAAGGTTTGCCATTGTTTGTGTTTCCTCATCTGGAGGAACGATTAATGAAGGCGCATCTGGCTCTTCAGAAACTACGATTGCTTGAATTTTATCTAAATCAACACGAATACCGATTTCACCAATACGTTGTTCAGCGTTTGTCATTGGAATTGGTTCTCGTTGACCTTGTTCTGCTGGAACATAAATATCGTGAATACCGATTAAGCTTTCAGGATGTGAGATGTTTAATTCGATAATAATGTTTTCAGCATATTGAGCAAAGATTGGTGAGTTACCAACAGAGTTTGTTGGGATAATCAAACCATCTTCAGTAATTGCAACTGCTTCTAAGATTAAATGTTTAATTGGTCCAATAATACCTTGGCGTACTAACTCAGCATTATGTGAAAGGTGAGCATCAACATAAGAAATTTCACCTTTGTTAATTAAACCACGCATTACAGCGTCCCCTTGGAAAGGTCCACGTTTGTTAATTACACCAGCATCAGCTAAGTAGTTGTCCACTTCTGGCCCTAAAGAAGCCCCTGTATATACATCGATTTTAAATTTTTCGTTTTTTGCTCTTTCAACTAATGCCATTGGTACAACTTTTGCATCCCCTGCACGAGTGAACCCTGACATAGCAACTACAGTACCGTCTTCAATTAAAGCAGCTGCTTCTTGTGCAGATACTACTTTCTCTGCTAATTGTTTTAAACCTAGGCGTTTCTCAACTCTTGGATCCATTATAAAATCCTCCCCCAAAATAGATATAAAACTAAAAATTATGTAGAATTTTCTGTACTTTTAGTCGAATAATGTTTCAACTTGTATAATGATAATACCACCATATTGTCACAAATTCTTCATGATTAACATGAAAGTGCTTAAATCTTGTATTTTCGAGAATATTCGCAACTAAACGATAGATTTTTTGTAAAATTAAAGAAGGTGTGACTTTTAATAAGTGTAAAATTATAGCGAAAAATGGTGAATTGATTAAGGGAGTATAGAAACTAGTTAAACAATCAAAAAAGGCGCTGTAGAGGTTAACCTTCTACAACGCCTTAATATTAAAAACCTAAAGAACGACGGAAATAACTTGCATATCTTTGACTTACCGGAATTCTCGTACCGTCTTTCATAATTAATAAGAATGTTGAATGTGAATCTGGTTGGATTTCCTCAATATAGTCGATATTGACAATATATGAACGGTGGCATCGGATAAAAGAATCTGGTGCCAAGAATAATTCTAAATCACTTAAATTTAGACGGTGATATCCTTCTCTACTCATTGTTTTTACAAAAGTTTTTCGTAATTGAGTTTCAAGGTAAATAACTTGATTATGTTTAATCGGATACCAGCAATCATCTATTTTAATTGTAATATAGTTTGTTAAAAATGGAGATGGCTTTTGTGGGAATATTGCTGTAACAGATCCCTTTGTTTCACCTTCTTCAATTAATGGAATACTCATGCCGTAATATGGAACTCCGAATACATCAGACTCAATATAAGTATTGATTTTTTGTCCATATGTAAGAGCTTGATGTGCTGCAGACCCTTCTTTAATTGGATCGCCAGGTTTTATTTTTAAATCAACCTTTTTACTTGGTTGATAATACAGATATTCATTCGTATCTGAAATGGCTATAGACGTATTTTCAGGGAAGAAATCTTTAATGACATCCATAATTTCTTCAATTTGTTTTGGATCCACTTTATTACACCTCTTTTTTGTATACATATATCATATATTCTACTACATAATTATATAAATGAAATAGAGAAGATTGCGGAATAATTTAGGAATTTTTCGCTAGTAAAAAAATTTTCTTCTTATTTTTGTCACTTTTTCAGTTTTCATTCTCGAAATAGTGTAACTTATTAAAAGGAAATTATACAATTATAAGGTAAATAACCTATTCATAGTGTAAAAGATAATAATAACCTATTATCCACACATTTGGAAAATTAAGTTGAAAAAAAATGAAATTATGGTAATATTCAGGTTAGTTACTACTGGATAATTCTTTATTCTCATTTATCTACTACTAAAATTGAAATATTTAGCATAATATACTCAATAGGTCATTTTTTTTATTGCAGAAATTTATTAAAGAATCAATATACATAATTCATATAGGTATATTAGAATACTAGAAGTTCATTATTGCTTTTGAAAAACAATTATGCAAATTGCATTCTGAAGAAAGATGGGATAATCTATGCAGCTACACCAACATTCAATATCGGAAACAATTTCAAAAAGGTATTTTCAGGAAATTGATAGTATAAATCAATATAACGGAATTGAGGAATTTTTTAATATTGAATCAAAGCTGTTATTTGAAATCTTTCACTTAGAGGGAACAAAAGCGAAAAAATCTTTACACGAAATCATTGATATTCTTTCTATTCGTTTCGGTAAACAAGTAATTAAAGTAGTGAGAAATTACTTTGCCATTTTATCGTCTATTGTCGCTAGAAAATTGCTAGATAACCAAGTGCCTTCAAAGAAAGCGTTTGCCTTTAATCTAGCTTGTGTCGACATGATTGAGAATAAAATGAAGGATGCTGAATTTTTACAGTTCGCTGATGATTTAATCGATTTCTATGTTTACTTCATCGCAGACCGAAAACAGCCTACATTCCGACATCAAACAGTAAATAAAGTAATAATGTACATAAATGATGAACTAGAAAATGACCTAACAGTAGAAAGTATAGCACAAAAGTTTCATATAAGTACTAGCCATTTATCACGTATATTTAGAGAACATGTCGGTATTACATTAGTTGAATACCTAAATGTTCGTAGAGTAGAAGAATCTCAATACTATCTGAGGCATACAAATAAAAGTATAACATCAATATCTGAACAGTTCCATTTTTGTAATCAAAGTTATTTTACTAGAATTTTTAAGAAGTATACTGGGGTTACACCGAAACATTTTAGAGACGAATTACATCATGAATTTTACAGATTTGAAATTCCTGAAGTGGATTTAGAAAGAGTATAAACTTTAATTTGATGCAGTTGGCAGATATTGCCGACTGTATTTCTCTTCTATTCTAATTTTTAAAGTGAATATATTGTACCTGCTAATTGATATTCACATTTCTTTTACTGTATACTTCATTTTAGCGAAAATATTTAGTAGGTGGAAAAATGAAAAAGCTGAAACTATTTTCAATGCTTGCTTTATTATTACTTGTACTCACAGGATGTCAAGCAGTTGAAAATCAAGAAGGGTTCTTTTATGGTACTTTTGTAAAACCGATGAATTGGTTATTAGATTTTTTAGGTAATGACTTATTTAATGGCAGTTATGGCTTAGCTATTATTGCGATTACGGTAGCGATTCGATTAATATTAATGCCGTTTATGTTGAAAAATTACCGTCAACAATCATTAATGAAATCGAAAATGGATGTTGTTAAACCGAAAATGGACGAGATCCAAGCAAGATTAAAAGAAGCAAAAACAAAAGAAGAACAAATGGCAATTCAACAAGAAATGCTAACATTATACCGCGAGAATGGTATTAATCCATTAAATATGGGATGTTTGCCAATTGTTATTCAAATGCCAATAATTATGGGTCTTTATTTTGCAATTTTATACTCTGGGGATGTTAAAACTCATGAATTTTTATGGTTTAACTTAGGTAGCCCAGATATTTTAATGACCGCAATTGCTGGTATAGTTTATTTTGTTCAAGCGAAAGTTTCATTATGGACTGTGCCTGAAGCTCAAAAAGCTCAAATGAAATTAATGATTTATATTTCGCCAATTATGATTGTATTTATTTCATTCACATCTATGGCAGCTCTTCCACTTTATTGGTCAATCAGCGGATTATTACTAATAGCTCAAACATATATTGGACGTAAATATTATTCTGAGCACCCTGCAAAACAAGCCGAGGTTAAATAAAACCTCGGTTTTTCTTGTTTTTAAAACTACAAAAGTTATATGAAGAAAATTGAAACAATTAGTGCTAAAATAGAACCATTGTAAAGGAAAGAGGCAATGTGGCATGAAAGAGTATCGATATGTCAACAATAAAAAGTCAAATAAAGGTAAATACTTAATTAGTGGTATTCTAATTCTTTTAGCTATTATCATAAGTATTTACTTCTGGGGTACAAATCAAAATAAATCTAGTTTAAATGATGACAACAAGGAGCAACAACAAACAGAGGAGAATACAGCCGATTCAGCAAATAACCAAATTACTGAGGATCAGCCTGAGGAAAGCCAAAATGGAGAGTCAACTACAGAACCAGTAGAAGAAAATAATGTAGATATAACAAACGGAGGCTATATTGAAGGCCAACCGGAACCGACCGAACCAACTTATGTAGATGGGATACTTATTGCGAATAAAAAATATCCGTTACCGAGTAATTTTGCTCCAGGTGAAAATAAAGATGCCCGTGAAGCATTTGAAAAAATGGCAGTAGATGCAAAAGAACTTGGGTTTGTGTTGGTTGCTTTTAGTACATATCGATCTTACGAATATCAGGAAACGTTGTATAACAAATACGTAGAACGTGATGGGAAAGAAAATGCGGATCGTTATAGTGCAAGACCTGGATACTCCGAACATCAAACTGGGTTTGCCTTTGATATTGGGGAAAAGGGTAAAGAGGATTTATGGCTAACAGAAGAATTTGGTGAAACGCCAGCAGGAAAATGGTTAGTTGAAAATGCACACAAATACGGGTTTATTCTACGATATCCAAAAGGCAAAGAGGCTATTACAGGGTATATGTATGAATCTTGGCATTTTAGATATTTAGGTGTAGATTTGGCGGCAAAAGTGAAGGCTTCAAATTTAACTTTAGAAGAATATCTTAATATCCAATAAAATCAAATTTAAAAGGGTTCTCAAAAATCGTGCTGATTTTGAGAACCCTTTTTTAAATGCTACAATATCGGTGTAAGTAATCTAGATATAGATTCTTTAAACTTGATAAATAACGGGCGACTTTCATATTTTTCAAGGGTTAATTCGGTGCAATCTTGTATATCCTTTTCAAATATTTCTGCTAGCTCATGGGAAATTAAATGATCATAAATAAATGCATTTACTTCGAAATTTAAACTAAAGCTACGTACATCAATGTTTGCAGTACCGACTGTTGAAGCTTCATCATCAACGACAATGGTCTTTGCATGAATAAAACCTTTCTCGTATATATATATTTTTGCGCCAGCTTTTAACAGCTGACCAACATAAGAATATGTTGCCCAGTATACAAACATATGGTCCGGCTTATTCGGTACCATAATTCGAACATCAATACCAGATAGTGCAGCAATTTCAATAGCTGTTAAGAAGCTACTATCAGGTATAAAATATGGTGTTTGAATATAAATATAACGTTTTGCATCCATTAACAATTTCAAATAGCCATTCTTAATCGTCGGCCATTCATTATCAGGTCCGCTTGATACAACTTGCATCGCTACGTTACCTTTTTTAGGGATGGCAGGGAAATAGCTTTCAGAATAATCGATATTGTTCTCACTTGCTTGATTCCAATCGAGCAAAAAGCGAGTTTGCAAAGGGTGTACAGAACTACCTTCAATTCTTATGTGAGTATCTCGCCAATAACCAAATCTCTTGTTTAACCCTAGATACTCATCTCCAACATTAAATCCACCGATATAACCAACTCGCCCATCGATTACAACGATTTTTCGATGGTTTCTAAAATTTAAACGGGGATTTAATAACGGTAGGATAGAGGGGAAGAATACCTCTACCTCTCCCCCTAAATCTAATAGTTCTTTGAAATGACTTTTTCGTAAACCACGAGAGCCCATCTCATCATAAAGAACTCGAACTTTCACGCCTTGTTTTGCTTTCTTTTTTAGTGCAGAGAATATCCGATTTCCAAGGTTATCCAGCTTGAAAATATAGTACTGAATATGAATATGATCTTTTGCACTTAATATATCTTTAATTAAGGATTCAAATTTTTTGGTGCCATCGTCAAATATTTGTATATGGTTATCTTGTGTAAGAACGGAATCGCTTGTTTTCAAATTCATGTGGATAAGACTTTTATATTTTTCTACAGTGTCAGTATTGAAATCCAGGGAGTTCTCTTCTAACGCTTCAATTTGATAATTAATAAGCTTATCAATTCCGATATCTTTTTGGCCTTCCCATCTAAACAAATGCTTTTTCCTCATTTGTCTCCCGAGTAATAAATAAAGAACGAAACCAAATAGCGGGATGAAGAAAAGAACGAGAATCCAAGCCCAAGTTGATGACGGGTCCTTACGTTCTAAAAAGATGACAGTTATCGCTAGAATGAAATTTAGTATAAGAAGAATGAAAGGAATATTAGTAATGGTACCAAACAAGAGGCTCATGAAAATGCACCTACTTCGATTTTAATAAATCCATTATAACTGATTTAAATGTGCGAAAGAAATTTTTAACTTGACTTAGTATTGTTCTGCGTGCAAATATACTTTTGAAAAATCAAGATTCATTAATTCATTACTATTAATAAAGAATTTTAGAACGCCTGTATCTCCGTAGTTTATATTATGATCATCATTTGAAACAATTTGTAACAGAAGAGTGTCGAAGGATTCGAGGAACTTCGAATTTTTCCTCGTATCCGATTCAATAAAGTATGGATAACCGCCTATTTTATGTTCTGCTCCTAAATATGATTTAAAATATATTTCCTCAAGAGTAAGTTCATCATCACTAATAACACCGTAATGCGATAGGGGCTTTTTAAAGTATTTTTCTAGACGATAATCTGTAGCTGAAACTGGTTCGACATGAGTAGTAAACTTTAGTCCCATTTCATTTTCAATAGGGAAGTTATTAAAAGGATTTAGATATGAAAAGTCCTGTGTAATTTCATTCTCAGGTAACAATGTTGGATAGTAACGGACTTTATAATTGTGCTGCCATAAAAGTTCAAGCACCTGTTGTTTGGGATTACATAAACTTTTAGAAATAAAAATTTGCAACAGGCCTTGAGTAGGAAATGGTTCAGGAAATGTTGCTTCAGAAAAATTTATTTGAGCTAACAAGTACATATAATTTCCTTCAGAATCTTTAGGATGCGATTGTATTTTAGGTAAATAGGGATATCCGGCAAATTTGCTCTGGGTAAGGGAAATGATCGAGCGGTATGGGACAATTATTGAAGATGTTTGTAGGGAGGGTATTAACTTGTCACGAAAGCCTTCCAATTGTTGAGGTAAATCAAAGTTTTCTTTTGTCTCCAACATAATTCCTCCAACAAAGTTTGCTCAAATTCCACATAGAAAATGACCTTTGTCTAATTTATGAACTAATTTACTTTATTTTCCACAATAACGCAAAAAACTAATCATATTTTTTGAAAAATTTTTCTAAAAAAGAAAACACTGCGCAAAGTAAATATACGCAGTGAAATCATCATTCATGTTCAATTCGTAAAGAATTTTTTGACTTGTTAAAAATAATAATTAAGGAAATGGCCAATAAAGCTAATAAAATCGAGATGTAGTATGTAAGAGACATATCTACTTTAAATAGTGTAGTGAAGAATAAAGGACCAATAATTCGCCCTAAATTGTCCATTGAATAAGTTAAACCTGCAGCTGTTCCATACTTACCACCTGACTCTTTAGAGCTTAGTGATACGACACACGTTCTGGCTAGAGCATTTCCTGCTGTAAATACACATAGCGCTAGACCAGCAATTACTAAATTTGAAGTTAAGGTAATAAGAAAAAGGCCGATTGCGGTAACAATTTGGGCACCTATTAACCATTTCGTTTCTGCTCCATCTTTAATACGACGAATAATTCCACCCTGTATTCCAGCATCAACAAAACCGCTAAACATAAATAGCAAACCTAGTTGAAGTGGGGTAATGTTGATTTTCTGTATTTGGAATAACTGAAAAGTCGCTTCTACACCTGCTAATGTAAATGTCACAAAAAAGGAGAAAATGAGTAAATAACGAATGCGATATCGGAATAGATGTGACGCACCTTTAGGAATGATGAGCCTTTTGTTTGCCTCACCAATACGCTCGGGTTCCTTTAACACGACTATAGCGTAAACAAATAGTGCTCCTATTAGTGAAGCTGATGCAATAAAGGGTAATTGCAAGTTAATATGACCTAAAACACCCCCAATTGCTGGTCCGAATATAAATCCTAAACCGATAGACATACCCATAAAGCCCATGTATTTATTGCGAGTTTCGTTCGTGGACATATCCGCAATAAAGCCAGTTACAGAAGTATATAAAGCACCGGAGAATAGTCCTCCAATTAAACGGGAAATGTAGAGCATGAACAAGTTATTAATAAAAGCGCTAAAGACGACAAAGCTTAAACAAAATCCAACAAGTCCGGTTAAAATTAATTGTTTTCTCCCTATACGATCGGAAAGTTGCCCCCAAAACGGTGCTGTAAAGAAGCTAGCAAGTGCATAAATTGTTAGTAATCCCCCAACATGTACCTCATCCCAACCTTGTTGAACAATCACTTCTGGTAATACAGGTATGATAATGCCAAATCCTAAATACACTAGAAATTGAACTGACATTAACAAAATGATTGGTTTTTTCATGAAAACCCTGCTTTCTATCTGTATACATTGTAACTATTGTACATTGAGGAAAGAAAAGAAAACAAGTTGCAACAGGTGAAATTTGATGTGCGAATATAAAAGATGAATAAAACGAATAGTTTTTAGAAATTATGGACATGAGGTATTCATTTAGTGCTTTTTGATTGACATTTATAAACTTGTAACATAAATGTAAACACATTTACGAAGAAACATGTTATGATATGGTAAATGAACTTGTCAGACCTCTAGTAAGATGAAACTTTTTTAATATCAAAAACGTTAGAAATTATATATATTCGGAAGGTTAGGTGGAAAGCATGCCGAAAGAAGTTGACATAAAGAAAATAGTTTCGAACTTATCAAAGTTAGGTGTTACTGCAACAGTTACAAAGTCTCGATTAGAATTATTAAAAGTATTAACACCACCAACACAAACTCCACAAGTATAATAATTCCCAAAAAGATTTGAAAATGATTAATCCCGACTATTGCACTAAGGGACGATAATTTATGTAGGGATTATATATCGAGTAGATGAGCAATTGTTCATTTACTCTTTTTTTGTGTAAAAAAACCCTTGAATGAGAATTTTCATCCAAGGGTGTTTGAACATTATTTTTTTTAGCTATTTTATTAATCTTCTTCGTCGTTAGCTGAGAACATATATGTTCTGTAATGAAATTTCATACTAAATACAAGACCAATTGCAAGGGCATTTCCCATTAACGAACTACCACCGTAACTTAGGAATGGGAGTGGGATACCGGTAATTGGCAACAGTTGAATTGTCATCCCGATGTTTTCGAAAACGTGGAAGGTAATCATAGCAATAATTCCTGCGCACACATAAGTACAAAACGGGTCTTTTAATGTTAATGTAGTTTTTGTTAAGTGATAAATGAGTAAGAAATATAAACAAATTACAAAACTAGATCCAATAAATCCCCACTCTTCACCAATAACAGTAAAAATAAAATCGGTATGGTTTTCTGCGACGTAAACTTCTCGATCTAAATAGCCTTTACCAAATATTTCCCCGGACCCAATTGCGTTTAAGGAAGTGATTAAATGATAACCCCAATCTGAAGAATAAGCATAAGGATCTATCCAAGAGTAAATACGTGCAAATTGGTAATGGCTAAAGCCAAACTTCTCTTCAAGAAATTGTTGCATATAAACTGCCATCCATAGCAAGGTCCCACCTACAGCAACTCCACTAATAAATACAGGGAGAATAATTTTCCATGAAATACCTGCTACAATGATGATTGCTGCCGTAATTGCTAAGAACACTAGGGATGACCCTAAGTCCGGTTGTGTCATAATAAATGCTAAAGGAACAAATAATGCCAGACCTATTTTCCCTAAAAGCAGAAAGTCTGTTTTAATAGTCCTTATTCCGTATTGTTCGTGATGCTTACTGATTAACCTAGCAACGGCTAATATATAAAATGTCTTCATAAATTCTGAGGGCTGAATATTCCCGATTGGTAAGTGGTACCAACTCTTTGCCCCGTTAATTGGCTCCCCAATTTGGCCTCGACCTTCAGGCATGAAGATTAGGAGAAGTAAGAGTAACACACCAAATCCGTATAAGTACCAAGACATTTTTTTATATTGATCCGGCTCAAAATACATAACGAAAGCTACAATGAATGCACCAATTACATACCATTGAAGTTGTTTTATTACGAAGTTTGTAGCACCATATTGACCTGATGTTTGGGCAGACGAAATTGCCAGCAAACTAATAATTAAAAAGATAACTAGTATAAAAGCAAGCTTCCAATCAAAACGACCTGCAAAATTTCGATGATTTTCCATATTGTTCACCTTATTAAATTATAATAAATCGTAATCTTCCTCTTTCACGATTGCACATTTTACTTTAACATAGAAATGCAGAAAAAGGGTACTTTCGATTAGTTTTATGTTGAGACGAAAAGCGTAACGAAAATGTTTCAAAAAAGTAGATAACATCATATAATAATATTTGGACCAAAATATTGGAGAGTGATCGTATGGCGAAGAAACAAAAAACTGCTGAAGATTTTATACACCATCTATATATACATATGAATGATGTCGACCATTTCGTCATTTTTAGCGGTTTATCATTAAAGCAGTTTGTTAATGCGGTCGAACCAATACAGAACTTATTGTTATTAAAACATGACTACGAAGACGGCTCATTTAATATGCATACCCAATTTGATTTTATCCCGGGTGAAGATTTGAAAAAGTTTGTAAAGGAAATGGCAGATACAAAAGGTGATTTATGTTTTGTTGATTTTTTAAAGGAAAAAGAGCTAAACAATTTAACTCCATTTGAGCAAGCGGAATTACTTTATCTTAGCCATAAAAAAGAACCCATTCATTCTCCATTTTTTACGAAACTGTCAAATCGGTACGCGTACTATTGCTCCTTGAATGACAAAATGACGAAAATTTACTTCCGTTTTCTAAATGACTACGAAGTTCTTGTTTCTAACGTATATAACCTATTAATAAAAGAAAAAGAAGGAAACGGTAGTTTTTGGCGAAGAAAGTCAAAAGAAGCAATTCCTAAAATAGATCCGATTATTTTAAAAGCATATCGTCCTTTTGTAAAAGAAGGCGCATTGTTATCCCTTTATAAGATGGATAAACCGAATAATTGTTATGGTATAGAAATACGAACACTATCTGATTACGATTATCCTGACGAAGTATGGGATGACTTAGATGTTATTTTAAAACAAGATTATGATGAATTGATAAAAATTTCTTAAAAACTTTCTGTCCTTTTTTTTCGGGCGGAGAGTTTTTTCACTTTTTTGCACGAACTTTTATAATATATGTCATATATAGGTTAATGTCTTGTATTATGATACTTGATATCATCATGTGTTAAACTAGAAATACTCAATTTTGGAGGTCAAATAATGAAAAAGCGAATTGGTTTATTATACGGTGGGAAATCTGCAGAGCATGAAGTATCGCTTTCAACAGCTACGGCAGTTTCTAAAGCGATTAATTATGACAAATATGAAGTTCATCCAATCTATATTACGTTAGATGGGCAATGGCTTAGAGGACCTCAATTAATGCAAGCTGCTGAATCGGTTGAGCAATTACAATTTACGAAAGAACATGTGCAACAAAACAACATTACTGAGTTTGTTTTAGATCAAGGAAAGCAGGCGCAGTTTGATGTTATTTTTCCGCTTCTTCACGGGACGAATGGTGAAGACGGGACAGTTCAAGGGTTATTAGAAGTTTTAAATTTCCCTTATGTAGGAAATGGTGTATTAGCTTCTGCAGCCGGTATGGATAAAGTCGTTATGAAGCAATTATTTGGTGTAGCTGGATTAAAACAAGTGCCATATGTTTATTTTATCCGTCATGAATGGGATCAGCATCAAGAAATTTTATTAGAACAATGTCAATCCCAATTAAGCTATCCAATGTTTGTAAAACCTGCGAATTTAGGATCAAGTGTTGGTATAAGTAAAGCGTCAAACCTTGAGGAGCTAAAACAAGCAATTGTAATAGCTTTCCAATACGACCGAAAAGTGATTGTGGAACAAGGTATTAATGCACGTGAAATCGAAATGGCGGTACTAGGAAATAACAATCCAAAAGTATCTGTTGCAGGTGAAATTAAACCAATGACCGAGTTTTACGATTACGATTCTAAATATAAAGACGGTTCAACAGCATTAGTTATCCCTGCAGAAATACCAACAGATGTTGAAGAAACGATGAAAGATATGGCAATCCGTGCGTTTAAAATTTTAGATTGCGCGGGACTTGTTCGTTCGGACTTTTTTGTAACCGCTCAAAATGAAATCTACATTAACGAAGTAAATACAATGCCTGGATTTACTCCGGTAAGTATGTATCCGTTACTTTGGCAGCATACAGGCGTTAGTTATCCACAATTAATTGATACACTAATTGAATTAGCGATTGAACGTCATTTAGAAAAACAACAATTACAATATAACCGAGATTAGAGTGAGCAAAAGATGAAAAAAACGTTAAAAGAAATTGCAGATTGGCTAAGTATTGAATTGAGTGAGAACAGTAACACTATCGTTACGGGAGTTTCCATTGACACAAGGACTATTCAGCAAGGGGATTTATTTATTCCTTTCCGTGGTGAGGCGGTAAATGGTCATAAATTTGTCGAGCAAGCGTTTGAAAAAGGTGCTGCTGCAACTCTTTGGTTAAAAGATGAACCAAATCCTCCTAAAGATAAACCAATCTTGTTTGTAGACGATTCAGAAATCGCATTACAGCAAATGGCGCGTGCTTATCGAAATGAACACAATGCGAAATTCATTGGTGTTACAGGGTCAAATGGGAAAACTTCTTCTAAAGATATTTTAGCGAGTATGCTGGAACCGTTTTATAAAGTTCAAAAAACGATTGGTAATTTTAATAATCAGTTAGGTTTACCTATTACAATATTAACCCTTGATGAAGATACAGAAGTTGCCGTTTTGGAAATGGGCATGAGTGGTTTTGGTGAAATTGAATTCTTATCAAAAATGGCAAAACCACACTATGCAATTATTACGAATATTGGTGAAGCACATATGCAAGACCTCGGTTCAAGAGAAGGTATTGCAAAAGCAAAATTTGAAATTATTAAAGGTCTTCAATTAGAAGGTGCGTTATTCTTTGATGGTGATGAGCCGTTATTACAAAGTCTAGTGAAGGATGCGTCCCAACTAAATAGTAGAGCTTTTGGCTTTAATCAAGACAATGATTTATTTGCCACTAATATTGAAACAACTGAAAAAGGTAGTAAGTTTTCTGTTAGCGGTGAAATAAATGGTGAATTTTTCATTCCTGTATTAGGAAAACACCAAGTTAAAAATGCGCTAAATGCAATGCTGGTTGGAAATGCTCTTGGACTTACAACGGAAAAAATTCGAACTGGTTTAGCACAAGTTAAACTTACCGATATGCGTATGCAATTAATTTCTACTGAGAATGGAATTTTATTTATAAACGATGCTTATAATGCAGCGCCTACTTCTATGACCGCTGCAATTCAATTCGTTCAAGCAACTTCTTTAAAAAATGAGAAATGGTTAGTTCTCGGGGATATGCTGGAGTTAGGAGAAAACGAAAAACAATTTCACGAGCAAATTGCAGAAGTAATAGACTCAGAGGAAATTTCGAAAGTTTGTTTATTTGGCCCTCGTATGAAATGGCTTTATGAACAATTATTGAATAAGTTTACAAAAGAAAATCTAATCTATTCTGAGAATGATTATGATGTAATTGTTCAAACTATAAAAAATTTCGCTAGTAAAGAATCGTTAATTTTACTAAAAGGATCTAGAGGGATGAAGTTAGAAACAGTCTTAAAATCATTCCAATAATAATAAAAGTGAGGTGTCTCTGTAAACCGGAGTTGGTTATAGGCACCTCGTTTTTAGTATGATTATGTCGGGTATATATTTTAAGGGGGATTAAATGTGAGCATAGGAGTTTTAATGCTGCATGGATTTTCTGGTGGACCTTATGAAATTCTGCCATTAGCCAAATACATAAAAGATAAAACAACAAATTGGATAGTTGGTACACCTACCTTTACAGGGCACGGAGAATCAGAAGAGTTAGATTTAAAAGGTTATAAGGCTGAGCACTGGTTAATGGATGCAGAAATTTGCTATCGTAATTTAGCAAAAAAAGTGGATGAAGTTATCGTGATTGGATTTTCAATGGGTGGGGTCATTGCACTTTATTTAGCAAAACGTTATAAAGTAAAAAAGTTAGTTTTATTAAGTGCGGCAGCAAAGTATATTGCACCTGCACAATTACTCAAAGATTTACGAATAATAGCAGAAGATGCAATACGAGGGCAATTAAAAGATAATGAATTATTTAAACGGTACGAGAACAAACTAAAAAATGTACCTGTAAGTAGCACAGTTCAATTCATGAAGATTGTACGGCAAGTTGAACCGTATATTCGAACTATTCATGTCCCAACATTTATCGTTCAAGGCCAAGCAGACGGTATTGTTCCTTTTGCAACTGCCCAGTATTTATTTGATGAGTTGCCTTCGCAGGAGAAGTATTTGTTTTACTCAGAAAAAGGGAAACACCATATTTGTTATAGCGATGATTGTGATGTATGGTTTCCAGAGATTTTGAATTTTATGGAAGGTAAAAAGGTTTTATTAAAGTAAAAATCAAAAAAATATCAACATTTATGACAACTAGAGCATTATCGTTGCAATGCGGATATGAGCCATGATAGACTATGTAAAGCAATGGATACATTTTGTGCGAGGCTCTTCTCATTAATGAAGAAGAGTGCTTTTTTTTGAATTTAACGGTTTTATTCTATTTTATTGAAGTTAACAGGAGATATAGAATTGAACCGCTCGGCAAAGACCGGGCTTTCCTTTTCATATAGTATCGCTCTCTGAAAAATACAGAGTTTTATTAAGTAACGGAAACGATCCAAACTTAGGCCCTTAGTTTGCCGCATTTCATCTGAAAATGTAACCATTTGTCAACTTAATGGAAAAAAGGAGATTGAAGAGTTTGACAAATTTTTCAGAATTAAATATTACCGAATCGACATTACGTTCATTGAAACGAATGGGGTTTGAAGAAGCTACACCAATCCAAGAAGGTACAGTTAAGTTTGCTTTAGAAGGCCGCGATATAATTGGGCAAGCACAAACAGGTACTGGTAAAACTGCAGCATTTGGTATTCCACTTATCGAAAAAATCGAACCAAGCAACCCAAATATTCAAGGATTAATAATTGCTCCTACTCGTGAATTAGCTATCCAAGTGTCTGAAGAACTTTATAAAATTGGTTATGACAAACGTGTAAAAATCTTATCAGTTTATGGTGGACAGGATATTGGGCGCCAAATCCGTGCATTAAAGAACAAACCACAAATTATTGTAGGTACTCCAGGACGTATCATTGACCATATTAACCGTAAAACATTAAAACTTGAAAATGTTCAAACGCTTATTTTAGATGAAGCTGATGAAATGTTAAACATGGGATTCATTGATGATATCAATGCAATTTTAGAATATGTACCAAAAGAAAGACAAACTTTATTATTCTCGGCGACAATGCCTCCAGCAATCCGAAAAATTGCTACAAACTTCATGAATGATCCTGAAGAAGTAAAAATTAAATCAAAAGAAATGACGGTTGAAAATATCGATCAATACTTTGTGAAATCACAAGAAAAAGAAAAATTCGATATTTTATCACGTTTATTAAATGTACATCAACCTGAACTTGCGATTATTTTTGGTCGTACAAAACGTCGTGTTGATGAATTATCACAAGCATTAAGTCTTCGTGGGTACTTAGCTGAAGGAATTCATGGTGACTTAAGCCAAGCAAAACGTATGTCTGTATTACGTCAATTTAAAGAAAATAAAATTGACATTTTAGTTGCTACAGACGTTGCAGCTCGTGGTTTAGATATTTCAGGCGTTACGCATGTATATAACTTTGATATTCCGCAAGACCCAGAAAGTTATGTTCACCGTATTGGTCGTACTGGTCGTGCTGGTAAATCAGGGCTTGCAGTTACATTTGTAACACCACGTGAAATGGGTTATTTACGTATCGTTGAAGAAACAACGAAAAAACGTATGACACCACTTCGCCCACCTACAGAATCAGAGGCTTTAGCAGGTCAACAGCAGACATCAATGGAAACTTTGGTAGAAATTGTACAAGCAAATGATTTAGGGGATTATCGTATTTTTGCAAATGAACTATTAGAAAATTATGATGCTGTGGATTTAGTTGCTGCAGCAATTAAATTTATGACAAAAGAACCGGATGATACTCCTGTAACAATTTCAGAAGAACGACCATTGCCAATGCGTAAAGAACGTTCTTCTTCAAGCCGTAGTGGTGGTGGACGTCGTGAAGGTGGACGTCGTGATTTCGGTCGTGGTGGACGTAGTAGTGGTGGCGGACGCCGTGAAAGCGGACGTCGTGATGGTGCTCGTCGCGAAGGTGGACGCCGTGAAGGAGATCGCCGTCGAGGAACAACAACACGTACCCGTCGTGAAGATTAATCATATATAGTTGAAAAGTGTCCTAAAATTTCTTGAAGCCACTGAAAAACTAAATACCGATAAAAATTTATAGTAATTATTTGCTTCTAAATAGAAGGTGGGATTCACTTCGCTTTCCACGGGCTTGGCTTCAGCCTCCTCGTCGCAAGCTCCTGCGGGGTCTTCAGCTCAAGCTGTTCCCGTAGGAGTCTTCGTGAATCCCACTTCCTAAAAGATCTGAGCGTATTTTTATTATAAAAATTTATTAAAATCGACTTTTTCAGTGCCCTAAATTTCTTAGGGCACTTTTTTTATTTGAAACAATTTTCTTTGTCATTCGTATAAAATGGAAAGAGAAGAGGTGTGAGGTTTGAGGAATGAATTGATGTATCATATTCCAAAAAAAGGATTGACGGTTTGGCGTTTATATGGATTATTTAACACACTATTTGTATTAATTTTGGCATGTATTGCAAGTTTTTTAACTTATAAATTTGAATGGTCGGTCATGATTTATTTCATAGCAGCTGTTATTGTATTAATCTGTGCAATTACTTTAATATGGTTGTTTCCAAAAATACGTTGGGATCATTGGCGTTATGAAGTTCGTGAACATGAAATTGAGATTCAGAGTGGGTTATTTGTGGTAACCACTACTTTAATTCCTATGGTCCGTGTACAGCATGTTGATACAGCACAAGGACCTATTTTAAAAAAATACGATTTAGCCAATATTTCAATATCAACAGCTGCAACGACCCACGTCATTCCAATGCTGATTACCAATGATGCAGATCAACTACGATCACGTATTTCAGTCTTAGCAAGGGTGGCGGAAGATGATGTCTAATAACCGTTATAAATTACATCCAGTGTCTACAATTATTAACTTTGTGAAAGGATTAAAAGATTTAATTATCCCTTTTCTCATTATTTTTGTAGCGAATGGATTTAATGTATCATTTAATCCAAAAGAAGAAGGTTTTTGGGCAGAGTTAATTCCACTTGTGATTATGAGTATTTTTACACTAGCCTATTTATTTAATGGGGTATTAAAATGGTGGACATTTGTATATTGGTTTGAGGAAGATGAGTTACGAGTTGAATACGGTTTTCTAATAAAAAAGAAAAGGTATATCCCATTTCATCGAATTCAAAGCTTTAATTATAAAGAAGGAATATTTCATAGAATCTTTGGGCTTGTTCAAGTAATGGTAGAAACTGCCGGGAGCACAGATGGGAAACCTGAAGTTATTTTGACAGCGATTACAAAAGAAGCCGCTAAACAAATTGAGCAAGTAACTCGTAATGTAAAGCAAAATAACATGGATAGCTTAACTGATGTTGAGGGTAATGTGGCAATTTTGGAAGATGAAAACAGTATTATCCAACCTCAACGTACCATCTTAAAAATGAATATGAAAGATCTTATCATATTAGCTTCTACTTCTAATAGTATAGGAGTTGTATTAGCAGGGGTAGCGGCAGTACTATCACAGTTTTCGGAGTTCATACCTTACGAATGGATTTTTGAGGAAGTGTCATCTTTTATTAAGTTCGGCTTCGTATTTGTAACCTTAATAATATTTGCTGGTCTATTAGTAGCTTGGTTAATATCTGTAATGATTACATTTATTAATTATTATAATTATACTGTTATCGAAGAAGATGAACGTATAACAATTACAAGAGGATTATTAGAAAAGAAAAAAATAACGATACCATTAAATAGAATACAAGCAATAAAGATTGTGGAAAATCCTCTAAAACAGCTTTTTGGTTATTCTTCAGTTGTAGTAGAAAGTGCGAGTGCAGGATATGGAGAAAAAGATAAGAAAATGACTCTCTTCCCCCTTATTTCAAAAAAGAAAGTTTATCAACCACTCCAGGAACTGTTACCTGCTTTTGAATGGGAGCAATCATTAACAAGACCACCTAAAAAGGCAAAACCATTCTTTTATCGGTTAGATTTTTTTTGGATAGTACCCTTAATTGGTTTATGTAGTTACTTTTGGTTCCCATTTGGACTTTTATCAATCCTGATTATCATTCCTGTTATTTTTTTGGGATTATGGCAATATAAAACAACGGGCTTTGCGATAAAAGGAAATCAGCTAACAATTGTATATCGAATAATTAGTAAAGTCACTTTTGTTGTTGAGAAAAAGCGTATTCAAGCGATTCAAAGTAAGCAAAGTTATTTTCAAAGAAGGAAAAATATTTCCTCTGTTCAGGCGATTGTAATGTCAGGAATGACGGGAGCAACTGCCAAAGCGTCTAATTTAAATGAACATGATGCAGAGCAAGTATTACGATGGTTTGAAAAATCTAATGCATAATAAAAAGAGGATGTGAGTTTCAATCACATCCTCTTTAACATTATTTCTTCCGCCAACGTACAATTCTCTTTGGAGAAAAATAGGATAAACCTAATAAAAAACCAGTAACTAACCCACCTAAATGGCTAGCAATATTAACATTCGGTGATAAAAATGTAATTATCACGCTGATGATGACTAATGGCAGGATGATTTGTTTTAATTGCGGCATTGTTCGACGTGTATAATAAACAAGTGCTGAAAATGCGCCGAAAATACCGAAAATAGCACCACTTGCCCCTACACTAGCATAGAGAGGGTCTTGTGTAACAAATGTAGCAACGTTTCCGAATATCCCTGCTAGAACATAAATGGTTATAAATCGAGCTTTCCCTGCAATTTTTTCCAATTCTGGACCGAATAAAAATAATGAGAACATGTTAAATAATACATGTAAAAAACCACCGTGAATAAAGACAGAAGTAATGATACGCCACCACTGGCCATCGCCAATTAAATAATTAACGCTCATCCCTGCATAAAAAATAAAATCCCCAAAAACAGGCAAAATCGTTAAAATGTAAACTATGAAATTAATCGCGATAATGGTTGATACCATTGGATAAAGCTTTATAAATTGTTTAAAACTTTCTCTACGAATAAACATAAATCCACCTCAATTTAATCTAATTATACATGCTAATTAAATAATAATAAAAGGAGAACATCCATATGATGATAAAAGGAATAGGTTTAGATATAGTTGAAATTGCGCGAATTGAAAAAGCAATTGAGCGTTCAGAAAAATTCCAACAACGAATATTATCTGAGCGGGAGTTGAAAATATTTTACCAACTATCAGAAAAACGTAAAGTAGAATTTTTAGCGGGGAGGTTTGCTGCAAAAGAAGCATATTCAAAGGCAAATGGGACAGGTATTGGAAAAGATTGTGAATTTCATCAAATTGAAGTTCTCAATAATGAATTAGGTAAGCCTGAATTATATTTTAACGGAAAATTAGTGAGTGGACATGTTAGCATCACACATTCAAAAGAATATGCAGCCGCACAAGTTCTATTAGTTGAATAAAAATATTCTGCAGTATAATTTGTGAAGTTGTCCAAAAGTGATAGCATAAAGTTAGACAACCACTCATATATTTGACGTATCTGAGCTCAAAGTAGAAGAAAGGATGGAGTTTTGCGACACAAATTAATCACTTTTATTGTCATGTTGTTAAGTGTGCTAGTACTTGCGGCTTGTGGGGAGGATTCACAGGAGGAAGTTTTGAAGGATCTCAATGACAAATGGAACGATGTAAAAGGGTACGAGCTTGATGCCACAATGGAAATCAAAACAGGTAATGAACCACGTGTTTACGATGTGAACGTATGGCATACTCAGCCAGATTTCTACCGTGTGAAAGTAACGCAACAAGGTGAAGATGTTACGCAAATGATTATCCGAAATAAAGAAGGAGTATTTGTTGTCACACCTTCTTTAAGAAAAACGTACAAGTTCCAAAGTGAATGGCCAAAACAAAATAGCCAAGCCTACCTAATTGGTGCACTTGCGGAAGATTTATTAGCAGATGATAAAGTGGAAATGAAAGAAGATGAAAAGAATTATATCTTTACAGCAGCAACTAGAAATAATCATAAAAGTATCATGCCGACACAAAAGATTACTGTAGATAAGAAAACAATGTTACCAAAATCGGTTTCTGTACTAAACGAAGCACAAGAAGAACAATTGCTTATTACTTTCAAAAACATTGACTTAGGAATGCAACATAAAGAAAGTGAATATGCAGTAGAAAAGTTTACGGATGACGCCGAGGACAAGAGTACAGCTAGTGCTGAAGTAGAAACAAAAGAAATGCAAACATATTACCCAGTTCTAGATTGGGATAGCACAAAATTAGTAGATGAGAAAACAGTTTCTGAAGATGGTATAGAACGTAAAATTTTAACATTTGAAGGGGACAAATCCTTCACACTTGTTCAACAACCAATTGTATATGAAGAAGATTCCACTCTTCCAGTATTTGCTCCTGGAGATCCTGCAGATTTAGGATTTACAATCGGTGCGATTACAGATAAATCGATTAGTTGGGAACGAGATGGGGTATCATTCTTTATCGCGTCTAACAACTTAACAAAAGATGAAATGATGGAAGTTGCAGCATCTGTTACAGCTGGCGGCTTAAAATAAACATTTTTGTTGGACGGAGATAAAAAAATAATTTATTTTACTAGTAATCATAGTTTTAATAATCGTAAAAGAGGGTAAATAGACAATGCAAAACAAACAACACTTCCGTCCAACAAAAGCCATTATTGATTTACAAGCAATTAGAAAGAATATTTGCCAATTAAAAGAACATTTACAACCTAATGTTCAAATTATAGCAGTGGTAAAGGCAAATGCTTACGGACATGGGGATGTAGAGGTTGCGCGTGTCGCGATCGAATCTGGTGCAACAATGTTAGCAGTTGCTACACCAGAAGAAGCCCTTCATCTTCGTAAGCATTTTCCAAACATCGAAATTTTGATTTTAGGTTATTCGCCTGTATCTTTTGCAACCTACGCAGCAGATGAAAATATTACACTAACAGTATATTCCAAGGCGTGGGTTGAACAATTGAATACTCAAACACTTTCTAAACCATTAAAGCTACATATCAAAGTGGATACTGGCATGGGTAGAATCGGTGTTACCTCTATTGAAGATTTTTTGGATCTTCATAAAACGATTAGTTCGTCTTCAAATTTAATTGTTGATGGAGTTTTTACCCACTTTGCTACTGCTGATGAAGAAGTTGAAGATTATTTTAATAAACAAGCACAAACTTTTAAGCAATACATTTCATTAATACCAAAACCGCGATTAGTACACGCTGCCAACACAGCGACTATGCTAATAAAGGATTCAAATCTTCAATTTGATGCAGTACGATTTGGCATTTCATTGTATGGTCTCGCACCTTCTACCTATGTTAAAAACAAATTACCGTTTCCCTTACATCGAGCGTTTTCATTAGAAACTGAGTTGATTGAAGTTAAACAAATTCAAGTCGGGCAATCTGTAGGATATGGTGCAACTTATACTGCAACTAAACCGTCTTATATCGGGACACTCCCAATTGGATATGCAGACGGGTTAATTCGTCAACATAGCGGTCAAGATGTTTTGATCGATGGCATTCGAGTTCCGATAATTGGGCGAATATGTATGGACCAATGTATGATATTATTACCAACTGCATATAATATAGGTGAAAAAGTAACTTTAATTGGAAAACAAAAGAACGAAGAAATAACAATGGATGAATGGGCTCTAAAAGTAAATACGATTAACTATGAAATTCCTTGTATTATTACTAGTAGAGTACCTAGAATCTATCATACAAAATAAGAAAATTCGACAAAATCTCCAACAAAAACCGTTATAATTACACAGTTTGCTAGATTTTTTATTTAGCTATCTTTTCAACGTATCATTTAGATGATAGAATGAGAACAGAAATGAGAAATGGGACGGTTTTTGTGGAGGTGCTTGTTTTGTACGCGAAAAAAGTTGAAAATGTGAAGGAAATAGAGTTTATTCCTCAAGAAATGTTAATGGAATATCATTCACTTGAGCAAAAATCTGGAGGCAAAGAGAATTTTGTATATATTTCGTCTCGTAGATTGTCAACGCACAAGCAACCAAATCAAATACGGGAAGCTTTAATGAAAGGCTATGTGGAAATGTCGCAGATCAATCTTTCTATTTGTAGTGAGTGTCTACATGTAGAGTATGAAGCACAGCATATGGTTGAGCGTCTCGTAAGCGGGAGATGACATTTTTGATTGTGAAACGAGGGGACGTTTTTTTTGCAGATCTTTCACCGGTTGTCGGATCTGAACAAGGCGGTACTAGACCCGTATTAATCATTCAAAACGATATTGGAAATCGATTTAGTCCAACAGTAATCATCGCTGCAATTACTGCGCAAATTCAAAAAGCAAAATTACCGACACATGTCGAAATCGACGCGAAAAAATATGGTTTCGAACGGAACTCGGTAATTTTGCTTGAACAATTGCGTACAATTGACAAGTCAAGGCTAACTGATCGTATAACACAACTTGATGACGAACTGATGGAAAAAGTAGATATAGCTTTAGAAATAAGTTTAGGTTTATTGAAATTTTAATACATAAAAAATATTGAAACACTTTCCATAAGCAAAATGGAAAGTGTTTTTTTTCTCTAAAAATAAAAGCAAACTTGCTCAGAACTGTAACAAATACAATTTAGGGTAGGTATAGCTAACATGACTATGTAGACGATTTTATATTTTCATAAATTCTTGCGTTTTATTTAATAAAACGATTAAAATATCTGAAAATTAATAAAATTAAGAAATGAGTATTGTCCATAGTAAAATAATGTAATTGATGGAATGTCGTCCGATAAGATATATTAGAGATATTAGATTAAATATACATAATTTACTAGCTAGTAATTTAAAAGTATTTCTAATTTAGTGGAGGTGCAGTATGGATTGTAAGTCGACAGTTGAGATTGTAACAGAATTGGATATCGTAGCTGCACGTCGACTTGGTCGTGATAAAGCTAAAGCGATTGGATTTACTACGGTCGATCAAGCAAGAATAACAGCTGCTATTAGCGAATTAGCTAAAAATATTTTTTTATATGCACATGTTGGAAAAATCATAATAGAAAGATTAGAAAGTAACGATAAAAAAGGAATTGGGATAACTGCAATTGATAAAGGTCCAGGGATTATAGAGGTCAGAAAAGTTTTAGAAGACCGGTATCTTTCTCCTGATAGTGTTGGCGCAGGGTTACCAGCTGTTAAAAGATTGGTAGATTCTATTGATATTCAATCTGAAGTTGGATTGGGTACAAAAATCAAAATTGTTAAATGGCTTAAACAGGGGTGAAGACATGAAACAATTAAAAGCTCAATATAAAAAAATATTATCTGACTATATTCAAAGCCAGAATGAGAGTAATTTGTATATTGGACAAAACTTAATTAAGCAACTTATCCAAAAAAATTTAACCCCAGAAGATGTAATTGACCTACATAAGCAAGCAATAGAAGAAATTTATAATGATCTACCTGATTCAATGTTGCATGCATACGATTTTTTAATTGAAGTGATGATTCATTTCGGTTTAATGTTTAAAGAACACCAGAGCCTCCTTATTAAGCAGGAAGAAATTCGAATAGAAATGGATGTTGCTGCAAAAATTCAAAACTTATTGTTAGAAACAACCATTCCTAACCCAAAAGATTTAGATATAGGAATGGTATCAGTTCCTGTCCGTAAAATGAACGGTGATTATGTACATTTTATGCATGATGCAAATCATTTTAGTGTTGCAGTAACAGACGTTGTTGGCAAAGGTGTTCCTGCAGCTCTTTGTATGTCGATGGTAAAATACGGGTTAGATACATTAGAGTATGCCCGGAGTAATCCTTCCTATGTTCTCCAAGTATTAAATAATATCATCGAAAAAAGCGTAGATGACAGTATGTTTGTCTCTCTCTTTTATGGACGCTTTAATTTAGAGAATAATATCTTTACATGGAGTTCTGCTGGCCATGAACCAGCACTTTACTATAACTCAACGGAACAAACCTTTTATGATTTAGAAACAAAGGGATTATTGCTAGGAATTTTACAAGAAGTCAAATACAACCAGCATGATATAAAATTAAATAATGACGATTTTCTAATATTAATGACAGATGGCGTAACTGATTTTAGAACTATGGAGGAATTTGACTCCAGAGGCTATATAAAAGAACTAGCTTTAAACGTTAGCCACCTAAGTGCACAAGAAATGTGTGAATTTATCTATGAAAAATTGCAGCAAATGTTAAATTTCAACTTAGAAGATGATTTTACAATTGTTATTATTAAAAAATAATATATTTAGTAATTGGTAGGTTTAAATATGTGATGTTAGGGAAATGTATTATAGGTTTTGATGGGAGGTGCCCAAAATGAATGTAAGTGTGCAGTTTCGAAAAGATGGAGACATTATACAAGGTTTTGTAGAAGGAGAACTTGATACTTATACTGCTTCAATGTTACGAGAGGAATTAGATTCTATACAGTTACTTGAAGGATTGTCTATCGAACTTGATCTTTCTAATGTTAGTTATATGGATAGTACTGGTCTAGGGGTTTTTGTCGCCTTCTATAAAAAAGTGATGAAACAAAATGCTAATTTAAAATTGGTAGCGTTATCTAGTAGATTAACGAGATTATTTGAAATAACAGGCCTAAGCGAATTGATGGAGGTCGAATCAGTTAAGAAGGTGTGAAGATTAATGAGAGCATTTGACTACATTGAAATTAGAATTCCTGCAAAACCACAGTACGTCAGCGTCATTAGGTTAACGATTTCTGGAATGGCTACTAGAGTAGGTTTTTCGTATGACCAAATTGAAGATTTAAAGATTGCTGTAAGTGAAGCTGTTACAAATGTAGTACAACACGCTTATAACGGATTTGAAGACGGTGAAATTGTTATTGGTAGTGCTCTGTACCAACATAAAATTGAAGTAATGATTTCAGACTTTGGAAGTAGCTTTAACTTTGAAGATGTTAAATCAAATATTGGTCCATATCATGAACACAATAACATTGAACTAATACGTGAAGGTGGACTAGGATTGTTCCTAATGGAAACATTGATGGATGAAGTGAGAGTTAATAACGAAGGCGGAGTTACTGTTTTCATGACAAAGTATGTCACGAGAGAGCAGGTGGGAGAAGATGTCGGACAAATCTCAACTTGAATCGACGAAAAAGAATGAAGTATACATGTGGATAGAGCAATATCAAGAAACCGAAGATGATATTGTTCTAACCAATCTTGTATTACACTATAAAACTTTAGTTGAATCAATAGCTAAGAAATATTCATTTGGAAAATCGCATTATGAAGATATAGTACAAGTTGGCATGCTCGGTTTACTTGGGGCAGTACGTAGGTTCGATTTATCTATAGGGAAAAGTTTTGAAGCGTTTGCAGTACCAACCATTATAGGTGAAATTAAACGCTTTTTACGTGATAAAACATGGGATGTTCATGTTCCTAGGCGAATTAAGGAACTTGGTCCAAAAATAAAAGAAGCTGTTGAAATATTGACAAATAGATTGCAATATTCACCGGCTATTCATGAGATTGCTACATATTTAGAAGTTAATGAAGAAGATGTGTTAGAAGCAATGGAAATGTCGAGAAGCTATCATGCACTATCGATGGACCATTCAATCGAAGCAGATACTGACGGTAATACGGTTACGTTATTCGATATTATTGGTAAAGAAGATGACGGTTTTGAAAAAGCGAACAGAAGATTAGTTGTATCAAAAGCAATGGATGTTTTAAGTGAGAGGGAAAAAAGCATATTAAAGTTAACATATTTGGATCAATTAAGCCAAAAAGAAGCTGGCGATTTACTAGGGATTTCTCAAATGCATGTTTCTCGTATACAACGAAAAGCTATTCAAAAGTTACAAGATGCAATAGAGGTTAACTCAGACGTTTCATAATTAACACTATACCGAGCGTGAGAACTGTCGCAATTAATAACTGAAGATTTAAACTAGTCTACTCGTGACCATAATAGAGTAGACTTTTTTTGTTTAAGAAACCTTATTGCAGAAAGGGTGTTAAGCTTTTGTTCATTTTCTAAAGTCTTCAATAGTAGAAAGTGTTAAGTAAATGGTAAAATAATGATACGTTATGCGAAAGGTAGTGGATTAATGATTGATTCAAAAATGCTCCAAATGATTGCATCAAGTACATCAGTAAAGCCTTCTCAAGCGGAGGCAGTAATTAAGCTGTTAGATGATGGAAATACGGTTCCTTTTATTGCTCGATATCGAAAAGAAGCAACGGGTTCGCTAGATGAGGTACAAATTAAATCAATTGAAGACCGCTATCACTACATACAGCAACTAGAACAAAGAAAAGAAGAGGTACTTCGATTAATCGAAGAACAAGGAAAGCTGACAGAAGAATTGGCTGCTTCAATTAAAGCAGCAACTGTATTGCAACGTGTTGAAGATCTATATCGTCCTTACAAACAAAAACGTCGGACAAAAGCAACGATAGCAAAAGAAAAAGGGTTAGAACCATTAGCGGACGAGTTGTTAAAGTTCTCAAAACAAAATGTTGAGGATATTGCCCTTACCTTTATTAATGAAGAAAAAGGGGTAACAAATGTTGAAGAAGCAATTGCTGGTGCGAAAGATATTATTGCTGAAACATTTGCTGACGATGCTGGTATGCGTGAGAAACTTCGAAATCTATCAAGAAGAGAAGGGCGTATTATTACTACGATTAAAGATGCGGAAAAAGATGAAAAGAAAGTTTTCGAAATGTACTATGAATACGAAGAGCCAGTAAAGCATATTGTACCCCATCGCATACTTGCAATAAATCGTGGCGAAAAAGAAGATATATTAAAGGTAGCCATTCATGTACCAACCGATAGAGTGCTTCAAGTAATGGAAAAAGAATGGCTGCCTCAGAATTCAATTTCCCCATCTGTAGTGTATGTAAAAGAAGCAATTGAAGATAGCTACAAACGTTTAATTCAACCTTCAATTGAGCGAGAACTACGAAACGAACTAACTGAAAAAGCTGAAGAACAAGCAATTCATATCTTTTCAGAAAACTTACGCAGTCTTTTACTTCAACCGCCATTGCGCGGAAAAGTAGTATTAGGTGTGGACCCTGCTTATCGTACTGGGTGTAAGCTTGCAGTAGTTGATGAAACAGGGAAAATGTTAGAAGTAACAGCAATTTATCCACATCCACCAAAACCAGATGTTGAAAAGTCAAAAGCAGTCGTTAAATCGGTACTTGAGAAATATCCAATTAGTATTATTGCAATTGGTAATGGTACAGCTTCACGAGAAACGGAACAATTTATTGCAGATGTCTTAAAAGAAGTAAAAACAGACGTAGCTTACGTAATTGTTAATGAGGCGGGTGCTTCTGTATATTCAGCTTCCGAGATTGCACGAAATGAATTCCCAGACCTCCAAGTCGAGCAAAGAAGCGCCGTATCAATTGCAAGAAGGTTGCAAGACCCACTTTCAGAACTAGTGAAAATTGAACCAAAGGCAGTGGGAGTAGGACAATATCAACATGATGTTTCCCAAAAAAAATTAGCAGAATCATTAACTTTTATTGTTGAAACTGCAGTAAACCAAGTAGGTGTCGATGTGAATACAGCATCGTCCTCATTATTACAATATGTATCTGGATTATCTAAAACTGTTGCCGAAAATATTGTAAATGCTCGTAGTGAAGGTGGGAAATTTACTTCCCGCACACAACTAAAAAAAATTCCTCGTTTAGGCGCTAAAACATATGAACAAGCGATTGGATTTTTACGTATTCCAGAGGCGAAAAATCCGCTAGATGCAACAGGAATCCACCCGGAAAGCTATAAAATAGCAGAAGATATTTTAGCGGCAGTAGGATTGACAAAGAAAGATGTGGGAACAAAAAAATGCGAAGAAGCACTTGAAGGTGTTGAAATAAAAACGTTAAGTGAACAATTAGGAATTGGAGAAGTAACGGTAAAAGATATTGTTGACACTTTAATGAAACCAACTCGTGACCCTCGCGATGCCTTCCCTCAACCATTATTAAAAACGGATGTTCTTAAAATGGAAGATCTAAAAGTTGGTATGGAATTGCAAGGGACCGTCCGAAATGTAGTAGACTTTGGTGCCTTTGTAGATATTGGTGTGAAGCAAGACGGACTCGTTCATATCTCCAAATTACAAAAACGTAGAATTAAGCATCCTCTTGAAGTAGTGTCATTGGGTGACATTGTAACTGTCTGGGTAGATAAAGTAGAAGTTGAAAAAGGGCGCATCTCATTAACAATGATTCCGCCAGAAAACCAGGAAAGTTAAACTGAAAACACAGTAAAATTGATATTTGATTTAATTTAAAACAAGTGGAGAGAAGTTAACCATTTTCTTCACTTGTTTTATTCTTCAAAATTCGTCTATAGTAGTAACACTTTATAAAAGTTAAGTGTGCACCTCAAAGTAGGGAGGATTTAAATGGGTGATCAAGAATTACAACAACTAGTAGAAAAACTTTCACTAGAAAAGTTTGAAGTGCCTTTTTTACATCAGGCATACTTTAACAAAAGGCTACGAACAACAGGTGGACGATATCTTTTACGTAGCCATAATATAGAGTTTAATCCTAAATCCTATGAAGTATTTGGTTTAGAAGAATTGAAGGGGATTATCTTACATGAGTTATGTCACTACCATTTACATATTCGTGGTTTGGGATATAAACATCGAGATACAGATTTCCGCAATTTACTAAAAAAAGTTGGGGCACCTCGTTTCTGTTCTTCTATTGAAGAGAATAAAAAACAAAAAAACAGTACTATACATATGTATGAATGTTTAAAATGTCAGCAACAATATCCTAGGAAAAGAAGAATGAACTTAGATAAATATAGATGTGGAAAATGTCATGGGAAGTTGAAAAAAGTGGATGAATTCATACTCTAAAAAAAATCATCTTAAATTGGGAAACCGAGTGTTCATTTTGTAAAAGTGAAATTTGAGAAAAGTATTGCTTTATCTAATTGGATGTTATAAAATATTTTTTGTCATTATTGAGTCTTTGATTGTATAGAAATTAATCTATTGGACCATTCTATAAAAGGTATTATTACAGCGCGGTTTTCAAATAGCTATAAAAAAAGTTTGAGAAACTTGTTGACAATTAGATTAGATGTCTATATAATAATAAAAGTCGGCAAGCTAAGTTGATATTTTTCCGAAGTAGCTCAGTGGTAGAGCAACCGGCTGTTAACCGGTTGGTCGTAGGTTCGAGTCCTACCTTCGGAGCCATGGCCCGTTGGTCAAGTGGTTAAGACACCGCCCTTTCACGGCGGTAACACGGGTTCGAATCCCGTACGGGTCACCAACAATTAAAATTACATAGATAGCAACAATGGTCCCGTGGTGTAGCGGTTAACATGCCTGCCTGTCACGCAGGAGATCGCCGGTTCGATCCCGGTCGGGACCGCCATTGTTGGGGTATAGCCAAGCGGTAAGGCAACGGATTTTGATTCCGTCATGCCTAGGTTCGAATCCTAGTACCCCAGCCAATTTTACGAGCCATTAGCTCAGTGGTAGAGCATCTGACTTTTAATCAGAGGGTCGAAGGTTCAAGTCCTTCATGGCTCACCAGTTTAATACTTGACAATAACTATTGAACAAGTGTTATACTAAATTAGTCTTCATTGAACGCGGTCGTGGCGGAATGGCAGACGCGCTAGGTTGAGGGCCTAGTGGGGGCAACCCTGTGGAGGTTCAAGTCCTCTCGGCCGCACCAACTAGCAAACGTTTAATATCTGCGCCCGTAGCTCAATTGGATAGAGCGTCTGACTACGGATCAGAAGGTTGTGGGTTCGACTCCTGCCGGGCGCGCCAAAATATAAAAAATGAAAATGCGGGTGTAGTTTAATGGTAAAACCTCAGCCTTCCAAGCTGATGTCGTGAGTTCGATTCTCATCACCCGCTCCAAAGATGAACTTTGAAAACTGAACAACAAAACGTTAATGAATTTAATTTCTCATTAATTTGAGAAACAATTTGACATCAATTTTGATGCCAGCAAATTTGAGCTTTATCAAATTCTTTTATGGAGAGTTTGATCCTGGCTCAGGACGAACGCTGGCGGCGTGCCTAATACATGCAA
>NZ_OBMQ01000012.1 GCF_900217795.1 Ureibacillus xyleni
CAAAAATTAATCAAAAGTCAACTACAGCAGTGGATTAACGGTCTGCCTAACTATATCAAGGCTTATTTGTCGATTTCAGTCTGCGAAGTTTGAGTTAATAGTAAAAGTTTAAATTCATACTTTTAATTAGAGATTTAATAAAGTTTATTCGCATTCCTTCTATTTTCATGATATTATAAGTTGTGATTTTTTTGTCATAAACTATTAAATTTATTGTGCCAACTATCATGTTTGGTTTTTTTTCTTTTTCAGACATTGTTCGGCAAAAGATTAAGTATAAGAGGGGTTCGTCTAATGGAATATTCAGATGCTTATATAGAATCCTTAGTTCAACCGCGTAATCAATTATTAATGGAGATGGAAAACTACGCAAGTATTCATCATGTGCCGATTATGCAATTGTCTGCGATCGATGCATTAAGTCAAATTCTTCGTATTCAAAAGCCATCTAACATTTTAGAAATCGGAACAGCAATTGGTTATTCAGCATTACGAATGGCTATTGCATTACCTGATTGCAAAATTGTTACAGTTGAAAGGGATTCTGAACGGGTAACAATGGCGAAGCATTTTCTATCTCGTTCGGAAGCAGCTAACCGAATTACACTCATTGAAGGGGATGCGTTAGAAGTAGATGTAGAATCATTACATTCTACTTTTGAGGCAGTTTTTATAGATGCGGCAAAAGGTCAATACCAGCGATTTTTTGAGAAGTTCTCTCCTCTCGTTCCATCCGGGGGGATATTGTATATCGATAATATGTACATGCACGGATTATCTGATTTAGATTTAAAAGATGTTCCTCGTCGTAAGAGAACGATGATTCGTAATTTGAAAAACTTTACCGATTGGATTATGAACCACCCAGACTATGAAAGTACATTTTTTCCAATTGGTGATGGATTGTTAATTTGTTTGAAGAGGTGAATAAATTGAAAAAACCTGAATTATTAGTTACACCAAAATCCGTTGATCATATTAAAGCACTTATTGAAGCTGGTGCTGATGCCTTTGTGATTGGTGAACAAAAATTTGGCTTACGTTTAGCTGGTGAATTTAATGTAAATGATGTAGAACAAGCAACAACTATTATTCACGAAGCTGGTAAAAAAGTATATGTAGCTGTAAATGCTATTTTCCACAACGATCGATTAGATGATTTAGACGACTATTTAAAAGACATGCAACGAATTGGTGTGGATGCACTATTATTTGGGGATCCCGCTGTTGTAATGGCTGTTCGTGAATTAGGCATTACCATTCCACTACATTGGAATCCCGAAACAATTGCGACAAACTGGTTCCAAGTAAACTACTGGAACGAACGTGGGGCAAAACGAGCTGTATTAGCACGCGAGCTTTCATTAGATGAAGTTGTTGAAATTAAAGAAAACGCCAATGCTGAAATTGAAGTTCAAGTTCATGGTATGACAGCGATGTTCCAATCAAAACGTTCGCTATTAGGGAACTATTTCTTATATCGTGATGAAGTAATGGAAATTGAAAATCGTAAAGAAAATAAAAACATGTTCTTACATGATAAAGAGCGTAAAAATAAATATCCAATTTATGAAGATTTAAATGGAACACATATTTTCTCACCAAACGATATGTGTCTAATTGATGAGTTAACAGAGCTATTTGAAGCAGGTATTGATTCATTAAAATTTGACGGTGTTCTACAAACAGAAGGATATATTACAACTGTTACAAATTGTTATCGTCAAGCAATTGATGCTTACTTTGACAATGGTGAAGATGCTTATGATGAAATGAAGGACGAACTGTTAGAAAAAATTGAAGAAATCCAACCAGCTATTCGTCCGTTAGATACAGGATTTATCTTCAAAGAAACAGTGTATTAGGAACGGAGGGTATGACTTGTTACAACTAATAGAAAATGAAAAGATTCGCAAAGTCGTTAACGGAAAACGTGTCATAACGAAAAAGCCTGAATTATTAGCACCAGCAGGAAGTTTAGAAAAATTAAAAGTTGCTGTACATTATGGAGCAGATGCAGTTTTTATTGGTGGACAAGAATTCGGCTTGCGTTCAAATGCTGACAACTTCTCTATTGAAGAAATGCGTGAAGGTGTCGAATTTGCAAATAAATATGGTGCCGTAGTTTATGTTACAACAAATATTTTCGCTCATAATGAAAATATGGATGGTTTAGAAGAATATTTACAAGCAATTGAAGGTGCTGGGGTTAAAGGAATCATTGTTGCCGACCCTTTAATTATCGAAACTTGTCGCCGTGTAGCTCCTAAACTTGAAATCCACCTTTCGACACAGCAATCATTATCTAACTGGAAAGCAGTTAAATATTGGAAACAAGAAGGCCTGCATCGTGTTGTATTAGCACGTGAAGTGGGTGCTGAAGAAATGCTAAAAATGAAACAAGAAGTGGATATTGAAATTGAAGCCTTTGTACATGGTGCAATGTGTATCGCATATTCTGGGCGTTGCGTATTATCAAACCATATGACGGCTCGCGACTCAAACCGTGGTGGATGTTGCCAAAGCTGTCGTTGGGACTATGACTTATATGAAAATGTAGGTGGTGAAGAAAAAGCGTTATTTAATGAAGGTGACGCACCATTTGCAATGAGTCCTAAAGATTTAAAATTAATTGAATCCATTCCTCACATGATTGAGTTAGGTATTGATTCTTTAAAAGTTGAAGGTCGTATGAAATCCATTCACTATATTGCAACAGTTATTTCAGTATACCGAAAAGTAATTGATGCATATTGTGCAGACCCTGACAACTTTAAAATTAAAAAAGAGTGGTTAGAAGAATTAGATCGTTGTGCAAACCGCGCAACTGCATCTGCTTTCTTTGAAGGTGAACCAAGCTATAAACAACAAATGTTTGGATTCCACGCACCAAAAATGAAATGGGATTTTGCAGGACTAGTCCTTGATTATGATCAGACAACAAACATGGTGACATTACAACAACGAAATTACTTCAAACCAGGGGACACAATTGAATTCTTCGGTCCAGAAATTGATTCGTTCAAAATGGAAGTAGGCCAAATTTGGGATGAAGAAGGCCAAGAAATAGAAGTAGCAAACCACCCATTACAAATTGTGAAGTTTAAAGTAGATCGTCCGTTGTTCAAGTTCAACATGATGCGGAAGGAGAATAAATAAATGTCAAAAAAGCGTCCTCTAGTTATAGGGATTGCAGGAGGTTCATGCTCGGGAAAAACGAGTGTAACCCATGCCATTTATGATGTTTTCAGAGAGCATTCCGTAGTTGTTATTGAACAAGATTTTTATTACAAAAATCAAAGTCATTTAACATTTGAAGAGCGTTTACAAACAAATTATGACCATCCTTTAGCCTTTGACAATGATTTACTCATTGAACACTTAAATCGCTTATTGAATCGTCAAGCTATTGATAAGCCGGTCTATGATTATGTAAACCATACCCGGGCAAACGAGGTAATTCACGTCGAACCAAAAGATGTAATTATTTTGGAAGGTATTCTTGTTTTAGAGGATAGTCGATTACGAGAATTAATGGATATCAAACTGTTTGTGGATACAGATTCAGATTTACGTATAATTCGTCGTATTGAGCGGGATATTAAGGAACGTGGTAGAACAATTGATTCTGTCATCGAACAATATTTAACGGCTGTACGTCCAATGCATAATTTATTTATAGAACCTACAAAGAGATATGCTGACGTTATTATTCCAGAAGGTGGAGAGAATGAAGTCGCAATTGATCTAATGGTAACAAAAATTAAAACAATTCTTGAAACTATGACCAATGTGTAATATGATGTGTTACAGTTGGTATAATTTAGTATTACTAATTGAAAATTAATATGTAAAATGTAAAATTCGGTTACTAGTTAAGTTGACAATATTGCTTCTAATTGGGGCAAGTGTCTCATATGCTTAACTACTAACCGGGTTTTATTATTACATTTTTTAATATTGTTCAATTTGTACTAACTGTTGGAACAATATTAAAAAGATTGTGAAACAGAATATACGCCAATAACTTTCAATTAATTAGATGTGTATCGTTTTTAAGAAAAGCAAAAATGAAAACGATTGCGTTTTTCGAAGGTGTATAGTAATGTTTCAAATAAATTTATTGCGAGTATTTAAGGAGTGATTGTCTTGTCAAATGAAAAACAGTATCCAATGACACTAGCGGGAAAACAAAAATTAGAAGAGGAATTAGAGCATCTAAAGACGGTTAAACGTAAAGAAGTTGTTGAGCGTATTAAAATCGCTCGTAGCTTTGGGGACCTATCAGAGAACTCTGAGTACGATTCTGCAAAAGAAGAACAAGGGTTCGTTGAAGGGCGTATTTCTGCCATTGAATCAATGTTGCGTAATGCTATCATTATAGAAGAAACTGCAGGTCAAAGTGATATTGTCACTTTAGGAAAGACAGTTAAATTTATTGAGCTTCCTGATGGTGACGAAGAAGAATATACAATCGTAGGATCAGCTGAAGCAGATCCATTCGAAGGTCGTATTTCGAATGATTCACCAATTGCAAAAGCATTACTTGGTCATAAAGTTGATGACATCGTAAAATTAACAACACCTGGTGGAGACATGGAAGTTCGCATCGTTTCAATCAGTACTGCAAAATAATACCATTCATAATTTGGCTAACTTTCATACATAGCCATATGACAAATGTCGGCAAAACCTTACAAAGGATTTGTCGACTTTTTCAATTTCGTAACAGATATATTAAATATAAGGCTTGTAATGGAAATAACAGATCAATTATTGATAAAATATAGTATGTTTAAAAGCATGAAGGAGGTTTCAATCGAATGAAAAATGGTAAGCCTGAGAAATCTACACGTCTTGAAAAAAGACAACGCTATCAAGCTAAAAAACCACGTAAAAAGATGGATCGCCTTCTAAATATACTTATCGCAATTGTTTCGATCTTGATTGTGCTGAACTTGGTAAGTATTTTTACGGGGGATGACGAAAAACAAAATACGAAAGAAACTAAACAGATAACAGAAGAAAACAAAAAAACAGAAGAATCTAAAGAAGTTACGACTAATATATCGGACGTAGAAGATCAATCTAATGGTGATCACTCCACAGAACAGATGTCTAATACAGAAACTTTAGAAAGTGAACTAATCGTTCAAACATCAGCAGATCCTGTTGTAGATGAAGTACTGGTAGATCCTAATTGGCAAGCTACACCTACAAAACAGACAGGCGAACATGTTTCAGCTTATGAAGAAGGACACATCGACTATGAAGAGAAAAAGGAAACATTCCGTAATGCAGTTGGACTTGGAGAAGATGAAATTATTTTCTGGTCAGTAAAAAATAACGGAAATGCAAATTCATCAGTGGCTGTTGTTTCTTCAAATGACTCCAATCGTTCAAATAAATATCGTGTATATATCGAATGGATCGACAATGAGGGATGGAAACCGGTAAAAGTAGAAAAACTAAATCAACTGGCTGATTCATATTAATTTTATTGACGTACCGTGGAAAAATCTTTATCGTTAAGTTGACGTAGAATGGAGGAGCTTATGAAAATCGCAGTAATTGGAGCAATGGAAGAAGAAGTAGAACTATTACGAAATGCCCTAGAAAACACAAATGTAACGACGATTGCCAACAGTGAATATACGTTAGGTACATATAATAATAAAGAGGTCGTTTTATTAAAAAGTGGTATTGGAAAAGTGAATGCAGCAATGTCAACAACGATCTTATTGCATGAATTTAAACCAGATGTTGTCATTAATACAGGTTCTGCAGGTGGTTACGACCCAAGTCTAGATGTGGGTGCTGTTGTTATTTCTGATGAAGTACGCCACCATGATGTAGACGTAACAATTTTTGATTATGAAATGGGGCAAGTTCCACAAATGCCACCAGCTTTCAAATCCGATGAAGAATTGATTAAAGTGGCACAAGAGGCAGTTACTGAAATTGGTGAGCATCAGGTAGGTGTAGGATTAATTTGCTCTGGTGACTCATTTATGAATGATCCAGAACGAGTGGAAAAAGTAAGGTCATATTTCCCGCAAATGAAAGCCGTTGAAATGGAAGCCGCTGCAGTAGCACAAGTTTGTTACCAATTCAAAACACCATTTGTTGTAATTCGTGCATTATCAGATATTGCCGGGAAAGAATCTAACATCAGTTTCGATGAATTTTTACCAGTGGCAGCAAAGCATTCCACTGAAATCGTTTTAAAAACAATTGAAAAGCTTTAATATGTTAAACGCACTTGACGGTATTGAAAAAATGCAAGTAAGATAGAATGGTATTAATGTATATTAAAAATGTAAATAAATAGGAGGTTTGGACAATGTTATTATTAATGGGTGGTTCAGTAGCGATTACAGCAATTTTAGGAATTCTTATCTACTTCGGAGCTAATAGCGAATCAGCAAATCACTAATATAGGCAAAGCTCATTTAAGCTGGAGACAGTTTAAATGAGCTTTTATAATGGGAAAATGCTATTCAATTTTTGAAAGTCTCAAATCGTTTTCCGCCGCCTTTTTGCTTTCACGCTCAGCCTGATTGTGTTTAAATTGTTGGTAAAGTTTAACGAGAGCTCTTTTTTCAATTCTTGATACATAACTTCTAGAAATTTTCAGTTTTTTTGCAATTTCTTTTTGTGTTAACGGTTCATTATTTTTTAATCCATAACGATATACAATAATTTCTAGTTCCCGTGGTTCAAGCGTTCCTAAATATTCATATAATTGTTCAAAGCTTTCTTTTTGCTCAATTTTATCGATTGCGGGTTGTTCGTCAAGCTGCAACAAGTCTCGAATTTGTAAAGATTGTCCTTCTTTATCCACCCCAATAGGTTCAAAGAGCGATACATCTTTTTGAACTTTCTTTTGTGCTCTTAAATGCATTAATATTTCATTTTCTATACAGCGGGCTGCATAAGTTGCAAGTCTTGTTTTTTTATCTGGTGTATAACTGCTAACCGCTTTCATTAGACCGATAGTACCAATAGATATATAATCATCTAGTTGTTCGTGTTGTGGATGAAATTTTTTTACGACATGAGCGACTAGCCTCATATTTCGTTCAATTAAATCTAGCCGTGCTTGCTCATCTCCTGCCATAAACCGTTCTATACATTTTGCTTCTTCTTCTTTTGTGAAAGGACGATGAAATGCCTGCCCTTTTAAGTAGCCTAAAAAAGATGGGATGTCGAGCCAAAGCTGCATAAGAGACGCAAAAATACCGCTCAAATTACGTCATCCTTTCTGCCTTTTTCGACATTATATGATATGTTTTTATAGAAAATGATTAATAATTTTTAGTAAAAAAATGACCGATGCATACGCGGGTAAAGGATGCATCGATCGGGTCTAGACTTTCTTTAATTTAAATGTGCTAATCATTAAGAACGATAAGAAAGGGAATAAAAATAAATAACTTTGTGGTTCTACAATTGTGGTGAAAAAGTAAGAAAATGTTAGAAAAGTACCGGCTGCTGTAATCGGTAAACCTATGAAATATCCTTTTGTATCAGTTATATTAAATCTTGCTAAACGAAATGCTCCGGTTGCAATGTATAATATTGTTAAAATCATTCCAGCCATACCAAAATCCGTCATGATATTTTCATACATTAGTAGGGCGGGTGCGACACCAAATGATATAATATCACCCATAGAGTCTAATTGTTTTCCTAATTCTGATTCTTGATTAAACTTTCGAGCTACTTTTCCATCGTACCGATCAAGGAAAGCAGCAATAAAAATAAATAAGACGCTATAACTATAAGCTTCATTTAGTGTGGCCATAATGGAGGCACCACCAAATGACATATTACAGATTGTTATTAAATTAGCAGCGTGCGATTTTACTTTTTTAATCGTGGAATCCACCATATGGAGAAGAAACATGGGGGAACACTCCTTTACGCTCATTGTATTTTTATATTATACTTCGAAAAATAATAAATTGTAAGTAAATCAAAATATCCTATAAATGTTACACTCTTTTAAATTTTTAGGATATTTGACTCTATAGAACTAGGGGGGTACCTATGAAAGAGAAGATTTATCAACGTTTGATTGAATTAACAAATGGAAAGTACAGCTCCCTTTTGCTAAAAAGCATTGTAACATCTTCATTTAGTAAGAATCTTATTCGAGAGTATAGTAAAGTATACGAAATAGAACTGGCAGAAGTTTCAAAGGATTTGAACAGTTTTACAAGTTTACAAGATTTCTTTACAAGACAGCTAAAAACGGAAGCTAGAACAATCGATGCAAATGCAGAAACATTCGTAAGTCCTGTCGATGCAAAAATTGAATCCTTTGGTACAATACTTGAAAATGCGGTCTTCACAGTAAAAAATAAACCATATACATTAATCGATTTATTTGGTAAAGAAGAACTAGCCAAAAAATATATCAATGGAAAATATATTGTTTTCTACTTAAGCCCGGCAAATTATCACCGTATTCATAGTCCGTTTGATGCTACAGTTGTCCGTCAGTATGTGTTGGGCAACAAGTCTTATCCCGTAAATAATACGGGATTAACATACGGGAAAAAACCATTAAGTCATAACTATCGTATGATTAGTGAGTTGCAATACCAAAATAATAAAAATTTTACTTTAGTAAAAGTCGGAGCAATGTTTGTAAATAGCATTAAATTGACGAATACATCAAATCAATGGAAAAAAGGCGAAGAAGTGGGCTATTTTGCTTTTGGTTCAACCGTTGTTATGTTTTTTGAGGAAAATACGATTGCCTTCACTGAGAACCTCGTACAAGGCTATGAGGTGAAAATGGGAGAACGAATAGCAATTATGATATAATGAATAATAATGTTATCCAGAAATAGCAGCTAAGGGAAAAATTTCCCTAACTGATAGTATATAATTTACTGATGATCTTAGTTTTATGTCAGTATTTTGAAAAAATTAAGTTAAGGGGTTAAAGTGTTGTATAATTTTCTATTGCCGGATGAATATGTAAATACTGTATTTGAAATTACACCTGAAAAACTGAGTAAGCTAGGAATACGAGGAATTATTACCGACCTAGATAATACGCTCATCGAATGGGACAGACCCCATGCAACAGAAGAAATAGCAGCATGGATGGAAATGCTAAGAGAAGCAGGGATTCGTGTCATTATTGCATCAAATAACAATGAGGAACGTGTGAGACGTTTTGCAGAACCATTAGGCATTCCTTTTATCTATCGCGCAAGAAAACCATTGGGAAATGCTTATTATGCTGCATTGAAGGAGATTCGTTTAAAAACGAACGAGGTTGCCATGGTTGGAGATCAGTTACTTACGGATATTATGGGAGCTAATCGTTTAAGCTTATATACATTTTTAGTTCGACCTGTTGCAGAGTCGGATGGTTTTGTTACGCTTTTTAATCGGTTTGTAGAACGCCGAGTATTTAATATTTTAAAGCGTAAAGGAATTAAAACTTGGGAGGAACAGAAATGAACGAAATGCCAAATTGTATTGGCTGTGGAGCAGTAATTCAGACAGAAAACCCTAAAGAGGTAGGCTTTGCTCCAGCATCTTCTCTTGAGAAAGAAACAATAATTTGCCAACGTTGTTTTCGCCTAAAAAATTATAATGAAATTCAACCAGTCAATTTAACGGACGATGATTTCCTAAGAATATTAAATGGTCTTGGAAATCAACAAGGGTTAATCGTTAAGATTGTTGATATTTTTGATTTTAACGGAAGTTGGTTGCCTGGTTTGCATCGCTTCGTTGGAAAAAATCCAGTATTGCTCGTTGCGAATAAAGCAGATTTACTACCGAAGTCTGTGAAAACGAAAAAAGTAATCAATTGGCTAAAACGCGAAGCACGAAGTTTAGGACTACAACCGATTGATGTCTTGTTAGTTAGTGCCCATAAAGGAATGGGTATGAGTGATGTGGTTGAGGCTATCGAAAGTTATCGTGAAGGCAAAGATGTTTTTGTTGTTGGAAGTACGAATGTAGGGAAATCAACATTTATTAACCGAATTATTAAACAAGCTACTGGTGAGGGGAATGTTATAACAACATCTCATTTCCCGGGTACAACTTTAGATATGATTGAAATCCCATTAGATGATGGTGCTTCATTGTATGATACGCCAGGAATCATTAATCACCACCAAATGGCACATCATATTGATAGTAGTGAGTTAAAGTACATTACACCGAAAAAAGAAATTAAACCAAAAGTATACCAACAAAATGCCGGTCAAACTTTATTTATCGGTGCACTTGCTCGATTTGATTTCATTAAAGGCGAACGCTCTGCTTTTACAGTTTATGTCGCAAATGATTTACCAATTCATAGGACAAAACTAGAAAAAGCTGATTCCTTATATGCAGAACATAAAGGGGAACTTTTATCTCCACCTTCGAAAAAATATATCGAGCAACTACCAGAGCTTGTTCGGCATGAATTTGCGATTAAAGAAGGAAAAACGGATGTTGTTATATCTGGACTTGGATGGATTACGATTCAGCATGCTAATGTCGTCGTTGCAGCTCATGCACCAAAAGGGGTAGAAGTATTTATTCGTCCTTCCTTAATCTAAATGAGAGATGCTCAAAAAAATCAACTATACGTGACCTGCACTTTTGTCGGGAGTTACTGGTTTCTTTGGCAACTGTGTAAGTCGCTTTCTATTGGAAAAGAGGTTTGAAAATGAAGAAATGGTTTGCTGTTATTGGTGACCCAATAGAACATTCAAAATCACCTACCATGCATAATGGTTGGTTTGAAGAAATGAACATTGATGCCACATATATTCCGATTCATGTAAAGAGTGAGCAATTAGAACAAGCGATTTCCTCTTTAAAAACGTTAGGAGCAAGTGGTTGGAACGTGACTATTCCACATAAACAAGCAATCATTCCATTTCTAGATGAACTAGATGAGATGGCCCAAAAGATGGGGGCTGTTAATACAGTTGTTCGTAGCGCTGATGGAAAATTAAAGGGTTATAATACAGATGGTCCAGGATTTGTTCATTCTCTTGAAGAAGCAGTTGGAGATGGATATAAAGAAAAGCCTGTGCTATTAATCGGAGCTGGTGGGGCTGCAAGAGGAATTGCCTTTGCTCTTCAACAATATGGCTATCGAAATTTAACTATTGCTAATCGTACAGTCACAAAGGCACAAGAAATCACCCATGAACTGGGTGAAGGGCAAGCTTTATCTTTAGTGGATGCTGAACAAAGATTAGATGAGTTTGGTATAATTATTCAATCTACATCGGCTGGCTTAGCGAATAGTGAATTTAGCTTACCACTTTCATTAGAAAAGCTACAACAAGGAGCAATTGTAGCGGATATTGTGTATAATCCATTAATGACGCCATTTTTGTTGGAAGCTCAAAAGAAAAATGCAATCGTTGTAACTGGTCTAGGGATGTTTGTTCACCAAGGAGCAATTGCATTTAATCATTGGTTAGGACAATACCCTAATACAGAACATACAACAAACAAATTAACTGAGGAATTACAGGTAACAACCTGTTCGTAATAGGAGGAAATAAAATTGCTTACTGGCAAACAAAAACGATTTTTAAGAGCTGAGGCTCATCATTTAACACCGATCTTTCAAGTTGGAAAAGGTGGGGTTAATGATCAAATGCTGCGTCAATTACGTGATGCATTAGAAGCGCGTGAGTTAATTAAAGTGCGTATTTTAGACAATTGTGAAGAAGAAAAAGACGATGTTGCACAAGCACTTGCAGAAGGAACTGGGGCAGAACTAGTTCAATTAATCGGCTTAACAGTTGTTCTATATAAAGAATCTCGTAATAATAAGAAAATTGTACTACCAAAACCGAGCAAAAAGTAAGGTGTAAAACGGATGAAAAAAGTTGGCATTTTGGGAGGAACATTTAATCCTCCTCATATTGGGCATTTAATAATGGCAAATGAGGCGTATGATGCTTTGCAACTGGATGAAGTCCGTTTTATGCCAAATGCTATAGCTCCACATAAGCAATTGATTGATGATGCCTCTATGGAAAACCGTTTGCGTATGGTTGAAATTGCAATCGAACCGTATGAACATTTCAAAATGGAAACAATTGAGTTAGAAATGGGAGGCATTTCTTATACATATCAAACAATGGTTGAATTATGTAAGAGAGAGCCTGATGTTCAGTTTTATTTTATTATTGGCGGCGATATGATTGATTCCCTTCATTCTTGGCACAATATCGATGAATTAGTTCAACTAGTTCAATTTGTAGGTTTAAAGCGGCCTGGTACGCAATCTACAACTACTTACAACATTACGATGGTGGAAGCGCCACAACTTAATTTATCTTCAACATTAATACGGAATCGGTTAAAAAACGGCGGTACATTAAGATTTTTATTACCAGATGGTGTCCATGATTATATTCGAGAGGAAGGGCTGTATGGAGCGGGATGATTATTTAGCCAATGTGAAAATACGTATGCCTGAAAAAAGATATATTCATACTATTGGTGTAATGGAAACGGCAATATCGTTAGCGAAAAAATACGGTGAAGATGAAAAAAGTGCTGAAACGGCTGCAATTTTACACGATATTGCCAAATATGCTGATGAAAATTGGATGCGTGAAGTTGTCCAAACAAAAGGACTTGATCCAAGACTATTAGGGTGGGGTTCGGAAATTTTACATGGACCAGTAGGAGCATGGATAGCGCAGCATGAATTTAATATAACAAACGAAGATATTTTAAATGCGATTCGTTTCCATACAACAGGTAGAGCTGGCATGTCTAAGTTGGAAAAGATTATTTATATTGCAGATATGATTGAACCTAATCGTAATTTTCCAGGGGTTGAAAATTTGCGACAAATTGCAAATGAAAATTTAGAGTTAGCCATGGAATCATGTGTTAGTCATTCAATTACGTTTTTAGTTCAAACAAAACAACCAATTTTTCCAGCATCAGTTGAATGTTTTAACGACATCATTTCATAACCATTTGACATGATGATGAACGCATAAAAGAGAGGAACAGTGGAGAATGACAGAAAACTTATTACAAATTGCTTATAAAGCGATTGATGATAAACGTGGGGAAGATATAGTAGTATTAAATATGCAAAATATTTCTTTATTAGCAGACTATTTTATTATTTGTCATGGTAACTCAGACCGTCAGTTACAGGCAATTGCAAAAGAAGTTCAAGATAAAGCAGAAGAAAGCGGCTATAACATTAAACGAGTGGAAGGGTTCGATTCAGCTCGATGGATTTTAGTCGATCTTGGAGACGTTGTTGTACACATCTTCCATAAAGATGAACGAGCATTTTATAATTTAGAAAGACTTTGGGGAGATGCTCCTCAATTAGATGTTCAATAATCATGGTACAAGGTAGTTACGAACGATTTGCTCATATTTATGACGAGCTTATGCAAGACATACCTTATGACCAATATGTAAGTTGGGTTATGGAACATGCACCGAGTAATGACTACCCAACATTATTAGATGTAGGTTGTGGTACTGGCACCCTTTCCTTACAATTTCATGAGGCAGGCTATAATGTTACAGGTATCGATTTATCTGAAGAAATGTTGGCTGTTGCAAATGACCGTTTCCAAGAGGTGGGCGTTTCAATACCTTTGTTTGCGATGTCAATGGATCAACTTGAAGGATTTTCAGAAATTGATGTAGTCACGATTCCAATTGACTCAATCAATTACTTACAAGAAGACCGTGAAGTTGTTGAAACGTTAAAAAGAGTTCATTCTACCTTACGTGAAGGTGGTCAATTATTTTTTGATGTACATTCTCTTTATAAGATGGATGAAATCTTCATGGATAGTCCATTTACTTATGATGATGGAGTTATCACTTATATCTGGTTTACTGAACCGGCAGAATATGAGCATTCCGTTTTTCATCAAATGACTTTCTTTGTAAAAGATGAAACATCTGACCTTTTTGAACGATTTGATGAAGAACATTTTCAAAGAACATATCCAATTGAACAATACATTGAATGGTTGACTAATATTGGTTTTTCCAAAGTGATTATTACGGCTGATTGGCAAAACACAGAGCCAACAGAAGAAAGTGAACGCATCTTTATAAGAGCAATTAAATAAAAATAACACCTTTTCAGCAGAAGGGAAATTATGTATATTATTAATATACTCCATATGACACCCTCTGTTGTGAGGTGTTTTTAGATTTTGCATCTTTTGAAAAAATACGCTAAAACAATGCTATTCCCCAGCTTTGTTTTGATTTTTATCCTATTTTATTTCCTTCAACAAGACTCAAAGGATGAACCCTTTGAAAGTATTTCAACAATTCCACAACAACAAAGTGAACAACTAAATAATGAAAACGAAGAACAACCGATAGTGAATATTATGGTTGACGTAAAAGGTGAAGTATATTTTCCTGGTGTATACGAATTAACTACAGAAGATCGTGTAATTGATGCGATTAATCTGGCTGGTGGATATACAGAACAAGCAGAAACGAAACATGTAAACCATGCGCAAAAGCTTCAAGATGAGATGGTAATTTATATACCGAAGAAGGGTGAAGAACTAGAAAACCAGCCAATTGAATCCATTGTAATGAGTGGACAAGTCTCAAATGATACGAGTGATAAAATAAATATTAATACTGCTGATGAATCTCAGCTTACTACTCTTCCCGGTATTGGACCATCTAAAGCACAAGCTATCATTGCATACAGAGAAGAAAATGGGTCGTTTAAAACGATTGAAGATTTGACAAATGTTTCGGGTATTGGTGACAAAACCTTCGAAAAATTAAAAGAATTAATCGATATTAAGTAGATATACAATTGCATGATTCTTTTTTTACATCTAAACTAAATGGTATAGAGTTTGGAGGTTAGTCATATGGAGCGTATTACTTGGGATCAGTTTTTTATGGCACAAAGTCATTTATTAGCATTAAGAAGTACTTGTACAAGACTTGCGGTTGGGGCAACGATTGTAAGGGATAAAAGAATCATCGGAGGGGGCTATAACGGCTCTATTTCGGGAGATGAACATTGTATTGAAAAAGGATGTTATGTAGTAGACAATCACTGTGTGCGTACAATTCACGCAGAAACGAACGCTTTATTACAATGTGCTAAATATGGAACATCATCGAACGGGGCAGATGTTTACGTGACTCATTTTCCGTGTTTACAATGTACAAAAACGATCATTCAAGCAGGTATTCAAAATGTATACTATGCGAACGATTATAAGAATAGTCCCTATGCTTTGGAATTGTTCGAAAAAGCAAAAGTAAATGTCGTTCATATTCCTTTTGAACAATCAAATATTGATTTTTTAAAGGATGAAAAGTTTGATTTAGCTTTAGAGATGTTAATTAAGTTACGTAGTCTCGGCGCATCTGCCGAAGTATTAAAACCTTTTGAAGAGAAGGTGAAGTCCTTATTTGGAATCGTTGAAGTCTAAATCGATATATTATGCCTTATCAGTTCTAGTTGCCACAATAGCAGCCTTTGAATCGATGAGGCTTTTGTTTATACTTATTTTTCTCGTTTTGTTTCTAATTTATAAAAGATTGCACTTTATTCATATTCTAGGTGTAATCATCGCATGCTTTGTATTCTTTTATTATATCTCAGACGAATTAAAGAAATTAGAAGTACCTCTAACATTGCCACAAACCTTAACATGGACCCATGAATATAAGTTTAATGGTAATAAACTGCGCGGTTTTATGGAGGATCAAGATGGCAGAAATGTTTATGTCGTTTATACATTTCCCACTGAGAACGAAATGAAAAAATTCAAACAAATTTCATTAGCGGGGCAACAATTTTTAGTCTTTGGTCTCCTTGAAGAGCCGAATCGACCAGCACATCAATATGCTTTTAATATGAAAAAGTATTTAAAAAGTAAAGGCGCAATTGGTATCGTTGAGATAGCAAATTGGTCTTATGTTGGAACAAAAGAATCGATTGCTCAGAAAATTAATGTGCAACGTTTTAAATTAAAAACACATATTGAGCAAACCTTTCCCCAATCCCTCGTTGGAGAGGCACAAGCATTGCTCATTGGCTTACAAGAACATGTTGATGATGAAATGACACGAGCCTATCAAAAGCTTGGCATAACTCATTTATTTGCTATTTCTGGGCTACATATAGCCATCGTTTCATTTATCTTTTTCCAAGGATTGATTCGATTAAAAATTAGAAGAGAATTAGCAACGTTGATTCTTCTTGTCATCCTTCCTATCTACGGTATTCTTGCAGGTGGTGCACCTTCTGTATGGCGTGCTGTTACAGTGGTAGAGCTTATTCTTTTAAGTCGCGTAAAATGGCGTTTATCTGTCGATGATGCGTTGTCTATCTCTTTTATTTTATTTGTACTTTTAGAGCCATGGTCAATTTATCAAATAGGTTTTCAATTGTCTTATTTAGCAACAGCAAGTTTAATTTATTCCGGGAAAATTCTTCACCAATTCTCATCCTGGGTAGTACAATCGTTTTTCATTACTTTTGTATGTCAGTTACTCGTTTATCCTCTTTTACTTTTCCACTTTTATGAGATAAGCATCTCATCCTTCATCGTTAATATTTTTTTCGTACCGTTATTTAGTTTTATTATCTTACCCATTAATATTATTTTGTTAGTTGTTTCGTTTATACCGGGAGTACTGCAAAAGTTATTATTCACTTTGTACGAACCTAGTAGAGAGTTATTAACACATCTTATTAATTTGCTACAAAGCATCCCATATCAAATGTGGAACCCAGGAAAGCCATCACTAATACTAATTTTAATAGCATATCTGTCTATTTTTATTGTGTTTTATAGATTTGAAAACTATTCGAAGCTATACAAAACAGTAGCCATATTATGTATCCCACTAGTATTAATACATGTCTCGGGAAAACTATTTAACGAGATGAAAATTTCCTTTGTTAATGTTGGCCAAGGAGATTGTATTGTTGTTGAATTGCCGTGGCAGGAGGAAGTTTACATGATTGATACAGGGGGCTTATTAAGGTTTGAGCAGGAGAATTGGAAGTTGAATGATCGCCCCTTTGAAGTAGGAAGACAAATCGTGGTCCCTTATTTAAAAGGGAAGGGGATAACAAAAATTGATAAATTAATTATTACTCACGCGGATGCAGACCATGTTGAAGGTGCCGAAGAAGTTTTACAGGAAATTAAAGTAGAAGAGATTCACATTACCCCAAATTCTTATAAAAAGGACATTATGAGCGATTTATTAAAAGAAGCGCAAAAACAAAAAGTTGCGATAAAAGAGCAAATTGCCTCTAATTTATGGAGGGTTCGTGATATTTCATTTAGCTATCTTTGGCCTTTAGAAACAAACTATGAAGGTAATAATGATTCTCTAGTGTTGTTAATCACAAGAGGGGATTTTCAAGGTTTGTTTACGGGTGATTTAGAGAAAGAAGGGGAAGAGAATATACTTCAAAATTACCCTCATTTACAAGGCATTCACTTACTAAAAGCAGGCCATCATGGAAGTAAAACATCTAGTAGTGAAAAGTTTGTAGAGCAATTAGTGCCTAATTTAACAATCTTTAGTGCTGGTGAAAATAACCGCTACGGACATCCACACGAAGAAGTTGTAGAAAGATTTCAAAGGCTAAATTTACATTCATTAACTACCGGCGTAGTAGGAACAATTGAAGTGTCCATTAAGAATAATGGAATGGCAGTTAGTTATCCTAAATAAAAGAAAAAAGGACATCTCTTTTATGAGAAGTCCTTTTTTCTAATAGCATTATGCTGCTACATCAATAATTGTTGCAATAATAAACATAAGTGCGAAGAATACGAATGAAACACCAAATCCTACTCCAGCATCGATTGCTTGGTTACGCATTGTAGCGCCATTTTTACCTTCAAAAGGATTGTGTGTTACAACGTTTTCATTATGTGAAGCCATACCTATCCCTCCTACTCAAAGTAATTATAAGTCAATACATAGTAAAAATCTATATAGAATCTGTCAAATTCTATTAACTACCTTTCGTAATGTTGACACATTTTATACATACCTACGACCAAAAATAAAAAAACATGTATACTAATAATAGTATAACGATAAGGAGTGCCCAAAATGTTTACAAATGTATGGAAAGATATTAAAAATGGACAGATCGCTCCTGTATATTGCATTTACGGTGAGGAATCCTATTTTGTTGATGAAACAGTTAAACGGATTAAGCATGCGTTAAGTACAACGGAGGAAGTTGAAACAACGACTTTTGATTTAGAAGAATCCCCAGTTGACGTGATGGTGGATGAAGCAGATACTTTTCCCTTTTTCTCAGAAAGAAAGCTAATTGTTGCGAAAAATGCCTCTTTTTTAAAAGCAGCAGAAAAGGGCAAGGAAAAAATTGACCATGATTTAAAGCGACTTGAAAATTGGTTAAACCACCCATCTGATTTTTCTGTAACAATCTTAATCGCACCATATGAAAAATTGGATGAACGTAAAAAAATAACAAAATTAATGAAAGAAAAAAGTGTGATGCTTCATGCAGAAACACCGAAAGAAAACGACTTAGCTGTCTGGATTCGAACAGAAGTAAATCGGTTTAACAAAAATATAGAAGACGAAGCAGTGGATAAACTTGTCGAAATGGTTGGGGCCAACATGCTCCAGTTACAAATTGAAATCGAAAAAATATGTTTATACCTCGGAGACGAGTCTTACATAACAGTAGATATCGTAGAAAACTTAGTGGCAAAAACATTGGAGCATGATGCATTTAAAATGTTAAATGCATACTTGTCCCGTCAAAATGCTGAAGCAGTACAAATATATCATGATTTACTGCGTCAAAAAGAAGAACCTATTATGCTTGTTGGTCTTCTTTCATCGAATATTCGTACGATGAATAATGTTTATTATCTACAAAAAAAAGGCTATCACCCTACGCAAATTTCAAAACAATTAAAAATTCATCCATACAGGGTGAAGATAATGTTGGAAAACCGTAATCGACCAAGCGAGGAAAGATTATTAAAAGCGTTACATAATTTAGCTGAAATTGATTTAAAATTAAAATCTACTGGTGGTAATCGAGAACGGTTGTTAGAAATGTTTTTACTTAGAGAGCTATAATATTAAACAAAAAGACCATCCTTATTGGGAAGCCACTGAAAAACTAAATACCGATAAAAATTTATAGTAATTATTTGCTTCTAAATAGAAGGTGGGATTCACTTCGCTTTCCACGGGCTTGGCTTCAGCCTCCTCGTCGCAAGCTCCTGCGGGGTCTTCAGCTCAAGCTGTTCCCGTAGGAGTCTTCGTGAATCCCACTTCCTAAAAGATCTGAGCGTATTTTTATTATAAAAATTTATTAAAATCGACTTTTTCAGTGCCCTACTTATTGGGTGGTTTTTTATTTTTTGTGCATTATTTTTATTTAAAAATGAAAAAAGACCAATTCCCAAAAGGAAATTGATCTTTACAGTTTCATTAGTTAGCTTTTTTAGCTAGACGAGATTTTTTACGAGCAGCTGCATTTTTGTGGATAAGACCTTTAGAAGCTGCTGTGTCAAGTGCTTTAGAAGCTGCTAATACTAATTCTTGAGCGTTATCAGCGCCTGTAGCAAGAGCTTGTTCAGCTTTTTTCACAGTAGTACGCATAGCAGATTTTGCTTGAGAGTTAGCGATGTTTGCTTTTTCAGCAACTTTAACACGTTTAATTGCAGATTTAATGTTTGGCATATCTTTCACCTCCTAAATAAGGTACGAGATGAGTATCTTCTCAACTATTTCGTTTGTCAATACAACAAAAATCATTCTACCAAACCATGAGAATAATTGCAATACATAAATGCAAAGAATATTTACTTGACAGTTTGACCAACATATTTATGAGGTGATAAAAGATGATAGAAGTTAACTGGAGTAGAACCGATTTAATTGATGAAGCGCAAGAGGTGGTTGAGCATCAGACCAAGCAGCAGAAGGAGAAATTAGACAAATCTAGCGGCGTCAATATTGAGGAGTTTAACGAAGGTCGAGTCAAAATAACAAGAGTAGAAGTAGATCAAAATGGGCAAGAGCAAATTGGAAAAAAAGAAGGAAAATATATCACGCTCTCTGTTCCAACTTTAACAATAGATGATAACAATGGGTTTGAACAATTAGAAAAAGCATTTACAAAATATTTAGATGACATTCATCAAGATATTGATATTAACGAAGATAGTAAAATTCTTGTTGTTGGGCTTGGCAATAAAACAATTACTCCCGATGCTGTAGGGCCATTTGCTATTGATGCGATGCAAACGGAGCAATCCGAAAATCCAAGCGATCACTTTATTATGTACGCACCAGGAGTAACTGGACAAACGGGATTTGAAACAAGTGATTTTATTCAGGCCTTAACTGAGAAAATCAAACCAACTCTTGTTCTAGTAATTGATGCACTAGCAACTAGAGGTAGCTCAAGGCTTTGTAAAACGATTCAGATTACAGATACTGGTATACATCCTGGTTCAGGGGTAGGAAATCAACGAACAGAAGTTTCAAAGGAAGTAATGGGAGTACCTGTAACAGCAATTGGTGTTCCAACTGTAGTGGATGCGACAGTTATTATTGCAGATGCGATTGACAATGTATTTAGATCTATCGCAGCGAGAATTGAAGAAAAAAATAAGCCATCAGGAAAGTTATCGGTTAGATCATGGACGCCAGACCCGAATGCTCAAGTAAATTTAGATTTAATCAAACCAATTTTTGGTGAATGGTCAACATGGTCAACAAATGATCGACTTCAATTATTTGAAGAAGCTTTTGCATCTCATCCTGAAAGATTAATTGTTACGCCTAAAGAAGTAGACGTTTGGATTACAAAATATTCTCTGTTAATTAGTAAAAGTCTATTTAATTGGTTGGATCATAAAGTTAAGAAAGCAAAGTAGTTCTAAACTTCCTCTTCTCTCCATAAGGTAGTGGAAGGAGAGGATGTCATGTTAAAAAAAGTTCAAGTTCTAGCAGTTTTTTTATTCTTCTTTTTTATGTTACCCATCATTGCAGGACTATTGCCTTTTCCAAACAACGAAAAATATGAACCTCCTCAAGTTGAAGAAAAGCAAGTCGTCTTTGCATCAGCTGATGTTAGTACACAAGAAGCGCCTCCAACAGAAATGCCTATAGAAGTTACACCAGAGGAGCAAGAAACAAAATCGCAATCAGATGTAACTCCCTCAGTAAATTCTTATGATGTCTTATTCGTGTTTACGCATTCTCATGAGACGTATAAGCCATTTGTAAAAACTGAAAAGGGCAAGGTAGCTGTGTATGATGATCAAACAAACTTGCTCACAATGGCCAAAGTGATGGAAGATTATTTTCGGTTAAACGGATTAAATGCAAAGACTCTTGATGTAGATGTCATGTCAGTTATGAAACAGAAGGGTGTAACCATGGCGTCTGCATATAAAACAGTACGACCTTATTTAAGTAAAGAGTTACAACAAAATAGTTACGATTTAGTATTAGATATTCATAGGGATGCAACTGCTGCGGATAAATCAACCGTAATCCATAATGATGTTAAATATGCGAAAGTTGCTTTTGTAATTGGAGCTGAAAATCCTAATTATAAGTCGAATCTTTCTTATGCAAATACTCTAAGTCAATCTTTAAATAAAATTGTTCCTAATTTGTCTAGAGGGATAATTGAAAAAAAAGGTGCTGGGGTAGATGGGGTTTATAATCAAGATTTGTCTAAATCATTACTTTTAATTGAAATTGGTGGTATAGATAACACAGAAGATGAAGTATACCGTTCTATCGCAGTTTTGGCACAGGCGATTTCAAAATCCCTTGTTAATCAACAAGTAGCTAAAAATAATTAAGTATGAAATTGCTAGTTTCATCATATTTTTCTCACTCTAACATTGCTAAAGGTTATGTGTCACTGCTATAATTCAAATTAGTTTAGCCTTTTTTATAAAAGTAATGAAAACTTTCTCTCTTGAAGGTTTCTAAAATAATTTATTAGTAAATTTTATACTGATAAAGGTTAAAGCCTCCAGCGCATGCCTAAGATTGTATCTAAAGGCACTATTTCTACAAAGTTGATGTAGAAGAAGCGCGGGAGGCGTATTTGATTAGGAGTGGACACGACATGAATCGAGAAGAACGTTTAAAACGCCAAGAGAACATAAGGAATTTTTCTATAATTGCACATATCGATCACGGGAAATCTACTTTAGCTGACCGTATTTTAGAGCAAACAAAATCGGTTACGCAACGTGAAATGAAATCTCAATTATTAGACTCGATGGATTTAGAGCGCGAACGTGGAATTACAATTAAATTAAACGCTGTACAACTAAAATATAAAGCAAAAGATGGCGAAACTTATACATTTCATTTAATCGACACACCAGGACACGTCGATTTCACGTATGAAGTTTCTCGTTCTCTAGCTGCATGTGAAGGTGCAATATTAGTAGTAGATGCTGCTCAAGGTATTGAGGCCCAAACTTTAGCCAACGTTTATCTAGCTTTAGATAATGATTTAGAGATATTACCTGTTATTAATAAAATTGATTTACCTGCAGCGGACCCAGAACGAGTACGCCAAGAAATTGAAGATGTGATTGGCCTAGATGCGTCGGAAGCTGTATTAGCCTCGGCAAAAGCAGGTATTGGTATTGAAGAAATTTTAGAGCAAATAGTAGAAAAAGTGCCTGCGCCAGGTGGAGACCCAGAAGCACCATTACAAGCACTAATTTTTGACTCAGTTTATGATCCTTATAAAGGGGTTATTATTTCAATTCGTATCGTAAATGGTACCGTTAAACCAGGTGATAAAATTCGCATGATGGCAACAGGTGCTGAATTTGAAGTAATTGAAGTGGGCATCCACACACCTAAAGCTGTACCACAAGCGGAATTATCAGTTGGGGATGTTGGTTATTTAACAGCATCTATTAAAAACGTTGGAGATACACGCGTAGGGGATACTGTTACATTTGCAAACAATCGTGCTGCTGAAGCGTTACCAGGATATCGTAAGTTAAATCCAATGGTTTATTGTGGTCTATATCCAATTGATACAGCTCGCTACAATGATCTACGTGAAGCATTAGAGAAATTAGAATTAAATGACTCAGCATTACAATATGAACCTGAAACTTCACAAGCTTTAGGCTTCGGTTTCCGTTGTGGCTTCTTAGGCTTATTACACATGGAAATTATTCAAGAACGTATTGAGCGTGAGTTTAACATCGATTTAATCACGACTGCACCTTCCGTAATCTACGAAGTGTATTTAACAGATGGTACATCACTAAAAATCGATAACCCATCAATGATGCCAGATCCTCAAAAAATTGACCGTATCGAAGAGCCATATGTAAAAGCTACAATTATGGTGCCAAACGATTATGTAGGAGCTGTGATGGAGCTTTGCCAATTAAAGCGCGGTAACTTTATAGGTATGGATTATATCGATACAACTCGTGTAAGTATTCAATATGATATGCCGTTAGCAGAAATCGTTTATGACTTTTTCGATTACTTAAAATCAAATACGAAAGGTTATGCATCCTTCGATTACGAGTTAGCAGGATACAAGCCTTCTAAGTTGAGCAAAATGGATATTTTATTAAATGGAGAACAAGTTGATGCATTAAGCTTTATCGTACACCGAGACTTTGCTTACGAACGTGGAAAAGTAATCGTAGAAAAATTAAAAGATTTAATTCCTCGTCAACAATTTGAAGTACCAATTCAAGCAGCTGTTGGGCAAAAGATTATTGCCCGTTCAACAATTAAAGCGATGCGTAAAAACGTACTAGCAAAATGTTACGGTGGTGACATTTCACGTAAACGTAAACTTCTTGATAAACAAAAAGAAGGTAAAAAACGTATGAAGCAAGTTGGTTCAGTAGAGGTACCTCAGGAAGCGTTTATGGCAGTCTTGAAAATGGATGATAATAATAAAAAATAACTTTAAGCCGTCACTAAATAAGTGGCGGTTTTTATCATAGAATGAATGAGTGCACGATTTAGAAAAAAAATACCTTACACCGCCATGTCTCTAACTTTAAATTGATGGAATATTTAAAAAATTTACTTCCTCTTTCGAAATAAATATAGTACAATATTATTATAAGTTGGCTAGTTAATAACTACTAATTGGGGATTTATGGGTGTTTTGCTTCATGTGAAATACAACAAAGGGGAGATTTGATCAATGAGTAAAGTAATAGTAAATATTCCAAGCTGGTTTGAACTAGATGAATTGGTTGTCATCAATACAATTATTAATGAGGAGAACCCTACTTTTGGTACATTAATTGCAAGTGATAATGTTGACCAAGGGAAACCTTATCGCCCTAGAATAAGAGTTTATTTATTAAAACTAAATCATGAAAAATTCGATATTGAAAAAGAGCTAGGTGCATTTACTTTTAAATCACAAAAAGAGGCATTAGATTTTTCAGAAAAGTTTTCTACCATTACCGCTGTTGAATTAATACATAAACTTCATAGTGAACAAGTTGCTTTTGTAATTTAGTTTAACTAAGTCCCAAAGTTTGCATTTTAGCAAATCTATTGGGACTTTTTTGCATAGAAAGGGAGGTAAGACTTAGGTTATTTGTATCTTCAGAGAAGGCTTAGTATCATTAAATGTTGTATTTTGTTATTTTCTGTGCGATTAAATTGAATTTTTAAAGGCAAAGAGTACAATAAAGGGAAGCATTAAATTTTTAGGGAAAGAAGGGAAACAAATGGCGCGTGGTGTCTACATACATATTCCTTTCTGCCATCAAATTTGTAATTACTGTGATTTTAATAAAGTATTTTTTAAAAATCAGCCAGTAGATGAATATATTGAAGCGGTTGGAAAAGAAATGCAAATGGTTGTTCACAATATGCCGGATCAATTTGACAACATTGAAACAATATTCTTAGGTGGGGGAACGCCAACTGCTCTTTCAGCGGAACAAATTAAACGACTTTTAGATTTAATTCATAAGTATATCCCAACGAATAGACGCATTGAATTTAGCTCTGAAGCAAACCCAGATGAACTAACTATTGATAAGTTAAAAGCTTTATACAACGGTGGAGTTAATCGATTAAGCATGGGGGTACAATCATTTGATGAAGAATTACTAAAAAAACTCGGGCGAACACATTCAAATGAGCATGTATACGAAACGATAGAGCACGCTAAATCAGTTGGGTTTCAAAATATAAGCATTGACCTAATGTACGGACTACCAGGTCAGACAATGGAACAGTGGGAAGATACATTAAATAAAGCATTAAGGTTAAAACTTCCACATTACTCTGCATATTCTTTAATTGTCGAGCCAAAGACTATTTTTTATATTCGATATGCAAAGGGGAAGTTAAATTTACCTTCTGAGGAACTCGAAGCGGAAATGTATGATTTATTAATGCGAAAAATGGAGGAAAATGGACTAAAACAGTATGAAATTAGTAATTTTGCGTTAGATGGTTACCAATCAACACATAATAAAATTTATTGGGACAATGATGAATATGCAGGATTTGGTGCTGGTGCTCATGGTTACTTAAAAGGTGAGCGTTACTCAAATTATGGTCCAATAAAAAGATACATTGACTCAGTTATGAATTCAGGTCGGCCTCTTCTCCAAACGCACAAAGTCTCAATCGAGGAAATGTATGAAGAGCAAATGTTTTTAGGACTAAGGAAAAATGAAGGCGTTTCGGTTAAAGAGTTTGAAAGAAAATTTGGAGTACATCTTAAAGATTTATATGGCGAGACAATCCAACAACTAGAGAAAGATGCTTTACTAATTAATGATGGCCATCATGTGAAATTAACTAGGAAAGGTCGTTTTATCGGGAATGAAGTGTTTCAACAATTTTTAATTGAAGATTAGGTATTTTCGTTGACATAATATGTGAGATTTGATAATTTAAAATAAGTATTAGCACTCTAAACAATTGAGTGCTAACAGAGGTGAAGACATGTTAACAAATCGACAATTACAAATTTTGCAGGTAATCGTTGATGATTTTGTTATTTCAGCTCAGCCAGTAGGGTCACGTCAAATTTCAAAAAAAGAATGGATTCCTTTTAGTCCTGCGACAATTCGCAATGAAATGGCAGATTTAGAGGAGTTAGGTTATTTAGAAAAAACCCATACCTCTTCTGGTCGTGTCCCGTCAGAAAAAGGATATCGTTTTTATGTTGACCACTTGTTACAACCAAAATCAATGTCCTTTGAAGATATTGGTTTAATTCAATCAATTTTTAAAAATCAAATTGTAGAAATGGAACAAGTAATTCGTGAATCTGCTAACATTTTATCTGATTTAACTTCATATACAACGATCTTACTTGGACCAAATGTTGGAAAGCATCGTGTGAAAAGGTTTCAAATTGTTCCTTTATCCACTGATACAGCTGTTGCAATTATTATCACAGATAATGGACACGTTGAAAATCGGACTATCACGTTACCACAGGGCTTTAATCCATCAGATATTGAAAAAACAGTTAATATCTTAAACGAACGATTAGTCGGTGTTCCATTATTAGAACTACAATCAAGGTTACAATTAGAGACATTTGAAGTATTAAGACAACATGTTCATACTGCAGATGCAATCTTTCAATCATTAAAAAATGTTACAGCCGTTCAAAATGAAAATAAAATTTACTTTGGCGGTAAAACAAATATGTTAAATCAACCGGAGTTTCACGATTTAAACAAAGTTCGTGCATTAATGGAATTAATGGATAAAGAAAGCCAAGTGATTTCACTTTTCCACCCTGGTGATACAGGAATTCATATTCGTATTGGATCTGAAAACAATCACCTAGCAATGGATGATTTAAGTGTAATTACAGCAAGCTATTCAGTTGGTAATGAACTAGAGGGGTCAATTGCTATCATTGGTCCAACACGAATGGATTATCAGCGTGTTATTTCATTATTAGATATTATGCGCAACGGACTTTCTCGTGTGCTTTCTAATAAACATACTGATGGGTTATAAGGAGGATTTAAGGTGTCTGAAACGACAGAAAACAAAGAACAACAAGAGCAAGTTACTCAAACTACAGAAACAGAAATAACTGAAGAGATCAATGTACAAGAAGAGCAAGCAGATAATGTTGAGTTAACTGCTGAAGAAAAGCTTAGTGCAGAAGTTGCAGAATTGAAAGCAAAATTGGAAGAGGAAGAAAATCGATTCCTTCGCCTAAGAGCAGATTTTGATAACTTACGTCGAAGAACACAATTAGATCGTGAAGCAGCGGAAAAGTACCGTGCACAAAAGCTTTTATCGGATCTATTGCCAGTAATTGATAACTTCGAACGTGCACTACAAGTTGAAGTGAATTCGGAAGATGCCCTAGCATTATATAAAGGGATTGAAATGGTTTATAAAACATTTATTGAAGCTACAAAACAGGAAGGCTTAGAAGTTATTCCGGCTGAGGGACAAATTTTTGATCCAACAGTACACCAAGCTGTTATGCAAGAGGCAGATTCAGATAAAGAATCTGGAATTGTATTACGCGAGCTTCAAAAAGGTTATAAATTAAAAGATCGCGTATTACGACCTTCAATGGTTTCAGTAAATGAATAATACTACTTTTAGAAATTAACTTATTTAGTTGGTTTAAATAATAGGAGGAAAAATTTAATATGAGCAAAATTATTGGTATTGACTTAGGAACAACAAACTCTTGTGTGGCTGTCTTAGAAGGCGGCGAACCAAAAGTAATTCCAAATCCAGAAGGGAACCGTACTACTCCTTCTGCTGTTTCATTTAAAAATGGCGAACGCCAAGTTGGTGAAGTAGCAAAACGTCAATCAATTACGAACCCAAATACTATTTTGTCTATTAAATCAAAAATGGGTACTTCTGAAAAAGTAACAATAGAAGATAAAGATTATACACCGCAAGAAGTTTCAGCAATGATTCTTCAATACTTAAAAGGTTATGCAGAAGACTACTTAGGTGAAAAAGTAACGAAAGCGGTTATTACTGTTCCTGCTTATTTTAACGATGCACAACGTCAAGCAACTAAAGACGCTGGTAAAATTGCAGGTCTTGAAGTAGAACGTATTATTAACGAACCAACAGCGGCAGCACTTGCATATGGGTTAGATAAGCAAGACGTTGACCAAAAAATATTAGTATTTGACCTTGGTGGTGGTACGTTTGACGTATCTATTCTTGAACTAGGTGAAGGCGTATTTGAAGTATTAGCAACAGCTGGTGATAACAAACTTGGTGGGGACGACTTCGACCAAAAAGTAATGGATTATTTAGTTCAAGAATTCAAAAAAGAAAATGGCGTTGATTTATCAAAAGATAAAATGGCAATGCAACGTTTAAAAGATGCTGCTGAAAAAGCGAAAAAAGATTTATCAGGTGTAACATCAACACAAATTTCATTACCATTCATTACAGCAGGCGCTGATGGTCCATTACACTTAGAGTTAAACTTAACTCGTGCAAAATTTGATGAAATTACTCGCGATTTAGTAGAACGTACAATTATCCCAACTCGTCAAGCATTATCTGATGCTGGTCTTTCAGCTTCAGATTTAGATAAAGTTATTTTAGTAGGTGGATCTACTCGTATTCCTGCTGTTCAAGAAGCTGTGAAGAAAGAAACGAACCAAGAGCCACATAGAGGTGTAAACCCTGACGAAGTAGTAGCAATGGGTGCTGCAGTTCAAGGTGGAGTTTTAACAGGTGACGTTAAAGATATCGTTTTACTTGACGTAACACCACTTTCACTTGGTATTGAAACAATGGGTGGAGTATTCACAAAATTAATCGATCGAAATACAACAATCCCAACTTCAAAATCACAAGTATTCTCTACAGCAGCTGACAACCAACCAGCAGTAGATATTCACGTATTACAAGGTGAGCGTCCAATGGCTGCAGACAACAAAACATTAGGTCGTTTCCAATTAGCAGACATTCCACCAGCTCCACGTGGAATTCCTCAAATCGAAGTAACATTTGATATTGATAAAAATGGTATCGTATCTGTAAAAGCAAAAGATTTAGGTACTCAAAAAGAGCAAACAATCGTTATTCAATCAGATTCAGGTTTAACAGATGAAGAAATCGAACGTATGGTAAAAGATGCTGAGGCAAACGCAGAAGCAGATGCGAAACGTAAAGAAGAAGCAGAATTACGTAACGAAGCAGATCAATTAGTATTCCAAGTGGATAAAACAATTTCTGATCTAGGGGAACAAATTTCTGAAGATGAGAAAAAATCTGTTGAAGATGCAAAAGAAGAGTTGAAAAAAGCATTAGAAGCAGGTGAAATTGAAGGAATTAAATCTTCTAAAGAAAAATTAGAAGGTGTTCTTCAGCCACTAGTAATGAAAGTATACGAACAAGCTGCAGCAGCTGCACAAGCAACACAAGGTGGAGCAGAAGCTGGTGCTGAAGCAGGGAAAAAAGATGACGGCGTTGTAGATGCTGACTTTGAAGAAGTAAAAGACGATAAGTAATTTAGTTAGCGGGCGTTTGCTCTGAAAGTCTCAAAAAGTACTTAAACGTGAAGTAGTAGTTTAGGTGACATAGGAGTTAGTCTAGCTAGTAAATGTTTGTATAAATCAAGGAAGTAAAAAGTCAAAGACCGAATTTGTCTTTGACTTTTTCATTGCACAGATGAAGTACATTCTATGATACAATATTGGTTATGTAATAGAGCGGAGTGTGAGGTATGAGTAAACGGGATTATTATGAAGTACTTGGCGTCAGCAAAAGTGCGAGCCAAGATGAAATCAAAAAGGCATATCGGAAGCTATCAAAACAGTATCATCCTGATATCAATAAAGAGCCTGGGGCGGATGAAAAATTTAAAGAAATAGCAGAAGCTTATGAAGTGTTAAGTGATGACACTAAACGTGCCCAGTATGATCAATTTGGCCATGAAGGTCCTAACCAAGGTGGTTTTGGAGGCTTCGGTGGTTCTGGCTTTGGTGGATTCGAAGATATTTTTAGCTCATTTTTTGGTGGTGGAACTCGCCGACAAGACCCTAACGCACCAAGAAAAGGTGATGATTTACAATATCGGATGAATATATCATTTGAGGATGCTGTGTTCGGTAAACAAACCGAAATTGAAATTCCAAAAGATGAAACATGTGATACATGTAAAGGGTCAGGTGCAAAACCAGGAACAAGTCCAAAAACATGTACAACATGTAGTGGTTCAGGTCAAATCAATCAAACAGTGGAGACACCATTTGGACGTATGGTGAATCGACGTGCATGTAATACATGCCGCGGAACTGGAAAAATTATTGTGGAAAAATGTTCTACATGTCATGGAGCTGGAACAGTACAGAAACGTAAGAAAATTAAAGTTACAATTCCAGCGGGTGTAGATGATGGTCAACAATTACGTGTATCTGGCCAAGGTGAGCCTGGTATAAACGGTGGGCCAGCAGGTGATTTATATATCGTTTTCAATGTAAAGGAACATCCTTATTTTGAACGCGACGGAGATGACATTTACTACGAATTAAAATTAACATTCCCACAAGCTTCTCTTGGTGATGAAATTGAAGTCCCTACAGTTCATGGGAAAGTTAAGTTGAAAATTCCAGCTGGTACACAATCGGGTGCACAATTCCGAATTAAGGATAAAGGTGTAAAAAATGTACACGGTTATGGCACAGGACATCAATATGTCATCGTAAAAGTTGTAACACCTACAAAACTAACTGAAAAGCAAAAGCAATTATTACGTGACTTTGCAGAAATTAGTGGAGATATCCCGGAAGAACATAGCAGTTCACTATTTGATAAAATAAAAAAAACTTTCAAAGGTGAATAGTATTTGAAAAGAATTAAAAATTTTTAGGAGGAGCTGATTGCAAGTGACATGGACAGAACTGTCTATATTAACAACAAACGAAGCGGTTGAGGCGATTTCAAATATTCTCCATGAAGCAGGCGCGAGTGGTGTTGTCATTGAAGATTCAACTGAATTAGGGAAAGAGAGAGTAGATCAATTTGGTGAAATTTATGCGCTAAATCCAAATGATTACCCTATAAGTGGGGTAGTGGTGAAGGCTTATTTACCAGCATCTAGTTTTTTAGCCGAAACAGTCGAAGAAATTAAGCTTGCAATCGCGAATCTTAGTAATTTTGATATAAATCTCGGGGAAAATAACTTTACAACAACAGAAGTGAATGAGGAAGATTGGGCTACAGCTTGGAAACAGTACTATCATCCCGTAAAAATATCAGAGCGTTTTACAATTGTTCCAACTTGGGAAGACTATACTCCAGTGAACACTGACGAATTAATTATTGAACTAGACCCTGGTATGGCTTTTGGAACTGGTACACATCCAACGACTATTATGTGTTTACAAGCGTTAGAAAAAGTCGTAAAGCCTGATGATATTGTCATCGATGTCGGTACTGGATCAGGTGTCTTAGCTATTGCTGCGGCGATGTTAGGTGCAAAAAAAGTTCATGCCCTAGATTTAGATGAAGTTGCCGTAAAATCAGCTCGAGAAAATATTGAACTGAACAAAGTGCAAGAAATTGCTGAAGTGTTTCATGGCAATTTATTAGATACTGTTTCAGAACCAGCCGATGTTGTAGTAGCAAATATCCTAGCTGAAATTATCATGACTTTCACAGATGATGCCTTCTCAATTGTAAAACCTGGTGGGCTTTATGTAACATCAGGTATTATCGGTGCAAAGAAAGAAGATGTAAAATCAGCTCTTGAGAAATCAGGATTTATAATTGAGGAAGTATTAATGATGGAAGATTGGGTTGCAATTATTGCAAGACGACCATAATTTACAGGAGTTGTCCCAAACCCGTGGGTCAACTCCTTCTTTTTATTACATATTACTTTTGATTGAGGTGCAAAATGCAGCGTTATTTTATAGACGAACAATTTAACGACCAAAATGAAGTGATCATCACGGGGGAAAATGCGAAACACATATTAAAAGTGATGCGAATGGAAGTAGGTGATTCACTCATTGTTGTACAAAACAATATTGCCTTTATTTGTGAAATTGTTAATTCAGGACAAAATGTCGTGGTCAAACAAACGGGAGAAACAATTAAATCACCAGAAATGCCTGTACAAGTAACGATTGTATGTGGTTTACCAAAGGGTGATAAACTTGATTTAATTACTCAAAAGGGAACAGAACTTGGTATGTATGCACTTATCCCATTCGCAGCGGAACGTTCCATCGTGAAATGGGACGACAAAAAGGGAGAAAAAAAGACAGAACGCTTACAAAAAATTGCAAAAGAAGCTGCCGAACAATCCCATCGAACACACGTACCTGAAATTGTAAGTCCTATTTCTTTTAAACAATTACTGGAAATGGTTCCTAGATATGATGCTGTATTTATTGCAGATGAAGAAGATGCTAAACAAGAAAAGCGTACAAGATTTGCGGATAAACTAAAAAAAGTGTATGATAATGAATCGAAGTCTATTTTATTAATTTTCGGTCCTGAAGGTGGAATATCTCGCAATGAGGCAAAAAGCTTAATAGAAGCGGGTAGTGAAACCATGTCTCTGGGACCTCGGATATTACGAGCAGAAACTGCGCCATTATATGCGCTTTCAGCTATTTCATATGAATTTGAATGATAGAGGTGTAGACAAATGTCAACGGTGGCTTTTCATACATTAGGCTGTAAAGTAAACCATTACGAAACAGAAGCAATTTGGCAACTTTTTAAAGAGCAAGGCTATGAACGTACTGATTTTGAACATCAAGCAGACGTTTATGTTATTAATACATGTACTGTAACAAATACTGGTGATAAAAAATCACGCCAAGTAATTCGTCGTGCAGTACGCCAAAATCCAGATGCAGTAATTTGTGTTACGGGTTGTTATGCACAAACTTCGCCAGCAGAAATTATGGCAATTCCTGGTGTTGATATTGTCGTTGGTACTCAAGATCGTCAGAAAATGCTCGGGTACATAGATCAATACAGACAAGAACGCCAACCGATTAATGCAGTTCGCAACATTATGAAAAACCGGGTATATGAAGAACTAGATGTGCCGTATTTCACAGACCGTACGCGAGCATCTTTAAAAATTCAAGAAGGATGCAATAACTTCTGTACGTTTTGTATTATTCCATGGGCACGTGGTTTAATGCGTTCACGTGATCCTCAAGAAGTGATTAAACAAGCACAACAACTTGTGGATGCAGGTTATCTTGAAATAGTTCTGACAGGTATTCACACAGGTGGATATGGTCAAGACTTTAAAGATTATAATTTAGCTCAACTTCTACGTGATTTAGAAGCGAACGTAAAAGGGTTAAAACGATTACGTATTTCATCCATTGAAGCATCTCAATTAACAGATGAAGTCATTGAAGTATTAAAAAATTCAAATATTGTTGTACGCCATTTACACATTCCAATCCAATCTGGTTCGGATACTGTGTTAAAACGTATGCGTCGTAAATATACAATGGATTTCTTCGCAGAACGTCTTGAACGTTTAAATGAAGCTTTACCTGATTTAGCCATTACATCCGATGTTATTGTTGGGTTCCCAGGTGAAACAGAAGAAGAATTTATGGAGACGTACAATTTTATTGCAAAACATAAATTTGCTGAACTTCACGTATTCCCATTCTCAAAACGTACGGGAACACCAGCAGCACGAATGGAAGATCAAGTGGATGAAGATATTAAAAATGAGCGAGTACATCGTTTACTAACTTTAAACGATCAACTTGCAAAAGAGTATGCATCTCGTTTTGAAGGTGAAGTTTTAGAAATTATTCCAGAAGAGCACTATAAAGAAAGTGAAAATCCAAATCTTTATGTAGGTTATTCTGACAACTATTTACGTGTTGTATTTGAAGGTTCAGAAGAGCTTATTGGAAAATTGATTAAAGTAAAAATTACAAAAGCGGGTTATCCTTATAATGAAGGACAATTTGTACGGGTATTAGAAGAACAAGTACTATAAATTTTTAGCGACAAAACGAATTACAGGTTTTGTCGCTTTTTATTTATTCGAGAATGGGCAATATATAAAAACAAACAATCTGTAAATTCGATAATTTTTTATTTAATGGTATTATTAAGATGAACGGACAACTTAAATTGTTAAAGGAGTAATATTCATGACAAAAAATTATGCATCATTAATTGATCATACTTTACTAAAACCAGAAGCAACGAAAAGTCAAATTGAAAAATTATGTGATGAAGCAAAAAAATATGAATTTGCATCGGTTTGCGTCAATCCAACATGGGTTAGTGTAAGTGCTCAATTACTAAAAGGTACCAATGTAAAAGTTTGTACCGTCATCGGATTCCCATTAGGTGCAACAACTTCAGATGTAAAAGCTTTTGAAACAAAAAATGCAATTGAAAATGGCGCACAAGAAATTGATATGGTTATCAACATTGGCGCGTTAAAAGAAGGTCAGTATCAATTAGTTGGTGACGATATTAAAGCGGTTGTGGAAGCTGCGAATGGCACTTTAGTGAAAGTTATTATTGAAACATCTTTATTAACAGATGAAGAAAAAATTAAAGCTTGTGAACTTTCAGTAGAAGCTGGTGCTGATTTTGTAAAAACTTCTACAGGTTTTTCAACAGGTGGCGCTTTGGTAGAAGATGTTGCACTGATGAGAAAAACGGTTGGACCAACGATTGGTGTTAAAGCTTCCGGAGGCGTTAGATCATTAGAAGATATGCAAAAAATGATTGAAGCAGGAGCAACAAGAATTGGAGCTAGTTCCGGTGTTGCTATTATGCAAGGACTAATTTCCGATTCGAACTATTAAAAATAATTCTTTCTATTGACTGAATAAAAACTATACGATATAATTCTTTAGTACACAAGTAACGGTAAGTTAAATGTGTATTGACGTGTGTTCGGAGGGAGGGAAAGAGAGATGTCAAAAACTGTCGTTAGAAAAAACGAATCGCTTGAAGATGCTCTTCGCCGCTTCAAACGTACTGTATCTAAAAGTGGTACAATTCAAGAGGTTAGAAAACGCGAATTTTATGAAAAACCGAGCGTAAAACGTAAAAAGAAATCAGAAGCTGCACGTAAACGTAAGTGGTAATTTCCTAACAATCCCTACGTTCATAACACGCAATTTTATGATTCACTGAGGACAAAAAATGATATACCCTAGTATTTGTAATTATACAGATACTGGGGTATTTTACTTTTATGTCCTTTTTACAATTTGTATTATATGCATTTTCGATGATTTTATAAGATGTTCCCGAAAAAAGATTCAGAATAAATAAAAAAAGATATTCCAAATTTACATTAAATTTTTGATATGTAATTCACATATAATTTGAAACTTTTTATAGACTTAGTCGTAAATAAGGTATTAGTCGTTTTTGCAATGGGAGGTGGAAAAGTGAGAAAGGTAAGAAGCTTGAGTTGGATTCTATTATTACTACTATCATTTAGTTTACTATTTCCTACTTTAACTGTGCATGCAAGTGAACGAGTATATCATGTTCTTCTTGAAAATGAGGTAGAAAAGGGGTTACAAGCCTATTTAGAGCGTGCATTTAATGAAGCAAGTGAAGAAGGAGCTAAAACTGTCATTTTAGAAATACATACACCTGGAGGATTCACAGAGGCTGCAGAAAATATAGCAAAATTAATGGATAATGCACCTTTTGAAATTATTGCTTTTATTAATTCGAAAGCGCATTCAGCTGGAGCATATTTAAGTTTACATGCCGATAAAATTTATATGGTCCCAAATGGAACGATTGGCGCTGCAGCAATTATTGATAGTGCAGGGAATGCTGCAGAAGAAAAAGCAAATAGTGCTTGGATTGCAGAAATGAGAGCAGCTGCTGAATCTTCCGGGAGAGACCCGCGCTATGCAGAAGCAATGGCTGATAAAACAATTGATTTACCGAAATATCGTGCACCATCTGGGAAATTGCTTACATTATCAGCAGATGAAGCGTATGAGGTAGGGTATTCTGATGGGACAGTAGCTAATTTAAGTGAAGTTCTTTCTTTTAATGGACTATCTGATAGTAAAGTTATCACGATTGAACCAACACTAGCTGAAAAAGTTGCGCGATTCATTACAAATCCGATTGTCGTAACGTTATTACTATCGATTGCGAGTTTAGGCTTAGTTATGGAATTATTTTCACCAGGGTTTGGAGTACCTGGACTTGTCGGGCTTACATCTTTTGCAGCATTTTTCTTTGGTCATACAGTTGCCGGATTTGCAGGATATGAAACAATTTTAATTTTTGCAATAGGCTTTGTATTATTAATTGCAGAACTTTTTGTGCCAGGCGGTATTGTCGGCATTATTGGTGGTGCATTAATGATCATTAGTTTATTATTTGCAGGAGAGAGTGTGGTTCATATGGCGTATTCAATATTAATTGCACTGATTATTTCTGTTATAGGAATGGTGGTATTAATGAAATTCTTTGGAAAAAATCTTCATGTTTTCAACAAGCTTATTTTAAGAGATGCCACGACAACGGAAGAAGGCTATGTATCCAATGTAAACCGAATTGATTTATTAGGTAAAATTGGTCATACAATAACACCTCTTCGGCCTGCGGGAACAGTTCTAATTGAAAACGAGAGAATCGACGTTGTGTCAGAGGGCAGTTATGTTGATTCCAATAAGAAAGTTGAAATAATTCAAGTTGAAGGGTCAAGAATAGTTGTGAGAGAATTGAAAAAAGGAGTGGAAGAAGTATGATTTTAGATGCAGCAGCCATTAGTTTAATTATAGGCATTGTTGTAGTTATTTTTGTATTAGGTGTTTTCTTTACTTTTGTACCGGTAGCACTATGGATTAGTGCAATTGCAGCAGGTGTAAGAGTTAGTATTTTTACTTTAATTGGGATGAGATTACGTCGAGTAATTCCGGCAAGAGTAGTCAACCCTTTAATTAAGGCGCATAAAGCTGGTATTGATGTAACAATTAATCAATTGGAATCCCATTACTTAGCAGGCGGAAATGTAGACCGAGTAATCAATGCTTTAATTGCCGCTCAACGCGCAAATATTGAATTATCCTTTGAACGTTGTGCAGCGATTGACTTAGCAGGTCGTGATGTATTAGAAGCTGTGCAAATGTCCGTTAATCCAAAAGTTATTGAAACGCCATTTATCGCTGGGGTTGCCATTAACGGTATTGAAGTTAAGGCAAAAGCTCGTATTACAGTGCGCGCAAACTTAGATCGTCTAGTTGGTGGTGCTGGAGAAGACACGATTATCGCTCGTGTTGGTGAGGGGATAGTATCAACTATCGGTTCTAGTGAAAGTCATTCAAAAGTTTTAGAAAATCCAGATTTAATTTCTCAAACAGTACTTTCTAAAGGTTTAGATTCAGGTACGGCCTTTGAAATCCTCTCAATCGATATTGCAGACGTAGATGTTGGGAAAAATATCGGTGCAGAATTACAAATTGAGCAAGCACAAGCGGATAAAAATATTGCACAAGCAAAAGCGGAAGAACGTCGTGCAATGGCTGTAGCAAAAGAACAAGAGATGGTTGCAAAAGTTCAAGAAATGAAAGCAAAAGTAGTTGAAGCTGAGGCAGAAGTACCAATGGCAATGGCTGAAGCATTACGTTCTGGAAACTTCGGTATTATGGATTATATGAACTATAAAAATATTCAAGCAGACACTTCAATGCGTGACTCTATTGCAAAAGTAACAAACGATAAAAATGATACACCAAAAAAATAGATGTTTCACACACCTGATGAAGGGAGTGTATTAATTTGGAAGGCATAATTATGATGGTGGTACTGTTTATTATTAGTTCTTTATTAAGTGGAAATAAAAAGCAAAAAGAACAAAAGCCAATGCCGCCATTTAGTAATAAAAATGCACCCGTTTTTGAACAAAAGAGACAACAACAACCTAAAAAAGCAAGAACGCTAGAAGATTTTGCTAGTGAAATTTTTCAACAATTAAATGAAAAAGCAAATCCAACAGTTCAACCAGAAGTAAAAATGGAAAAGCCAACAGTTGTTAATGAGAAATCACAAAATTCGCGGCCTACTTTTGATGTTAATCGTTCTAGTAAACAATTAGCAAAAGTGACGGAAAATCAACAACATGATGTAATAAAAAGTAAAGAAATTGGAAGTTTTATTCCAAAAGACAGAGATGCGCTTGTCCAGGCAATTATTACATCAGAAATATTAGGGACACCTAAAGCAAAACAACGATAGTTTACAACGATGTAAATTGTGTAATTAAATAGAGAATCACGAAATTCAAATCATGTCCCTTTTTGCACAAGCATATACTTTGCGAAAGGGGGCATTTTTAATTTGAAAAAATTATTCCATAGTGATCCATTAATTGAAATGATAAATTGTCGCCAATTAAGATTGATTGGTACATATAAATTTTTAGAAGCATCCGAAAAACATTGTGCATTTTTATATGAAAACTTTTCTATATTAATAAAAGCGGAGGAAGTACATATAGATGTGTTAAAAGAGGAAGAATTCATAATACATGTAGAAGAATTGCAAAGTATTGAAATGAAAAGACAGGTGAATGACTATGAAAAAATACGATAATCGACCTGTTGAAATACGCATCAATAAAGGAAGTGGTGCACATGCCTTTATTCAGCATCTACATGTTAAGAAAGTGAAAATAAAAAATTTAACACATCTTGATCAGGAAATCCGCTTTGAAATAACGAGGAAAGATATACCCATTATCCGGTCATCAAGAAAGAAATACCGTTTGAAAGTTAAAATTCGCTATTTACAAGTATCACGAATTTTACAAAAAAATAGTTGGACAGCTTTAGGAATATTATTTTTAATTTGCATTCCAATACTTTTCTCTCAATTTATTTGGGATGTTAAAGTTGAAGCGGAAACACCTGAACTAAGAGTTGCGGTTGAAAAAGTAATAAAGGAAAAGCTTGCTTTTGATCATCCAACAATTAAAGGACAAGTAAAATCAGATTTTGAAATACGTCAAACAATTATGGAACAGCTAAGAGACTTGTCGTGGGTGCATATCATAAAATCAGGTAGTAGCATCACGATTGTTCCACAGCTTGCACCTATAACAGATAATAAGGAAAATAAAACAAAGGGGAAACATCATTTAGTTGCATCTAAAAGTGGTGTTGTCACGCATTTTGAAATTGCAAGTGGAGAACGTCGTGTTTTACCGAATACAACTGTATATGAAGGGGATACACTGGTATCAGGCGTTATTACAGTTGGAGACAAATCGATTGTAATAGGGGCTTCAGGTGATGTTTATGCTGATTACTGGCTAGAAACGGAATTTACGATTCCACGGGAAGTTAAATATGTTTCAGCAAGTAATCGAGAGTGGATATTTGATTTCAAAATAAATAATGAAAAGGAGCAAGGAAAATCGTTTCAAAAAGTCGATTTGCCAAAGTGGCTTTCAAAATTTATCGAAATCAAAAAGACTCAAAAGTACACTACAGTAACGGAAGAGATTACCGAAGAACGACTAGAATCGTTCATTTTGCCGCTATTGCACGAAAAAATTTTAAAATCTTTACCACCGAAAACGATCATAAAAAAAGAAAACATTTTGCACGTTACATTCGATGATGATAAAGTTAAAGGGAAAGTCCTATTTTTGGTAAATGAAAATATTGCTAAAAACTACCCTATTGTCCAAGGAGATTGATTATGTCAGAACAATTATCAGAATTACAAGTTGAGAACCCAAATGAAGCAGTAATGTTACTTGGAATGAGTGATGCCAACTTAAAGTTAATTGAAGAAACATTTCAAGTTCAAATTATTACCCGTGGCGAAGTAATTCAAATTGCTGGGGAAGAAGAAAAGAAAATACAAGTGACAAGCCTTCTACAAGCATTACTTAAAGTAATTCGTAAAGGAATTAATATTGATTTACGTGATGTTTCTACTGCAATAGAAATGGTAAACAAAGGGACAATCGAATATTTTGCTGAATTGTATCAAGAAGAAATTGCTAGGAACTATAAAGGTAAGCCAATCCGTGCAAAAACAATTGGTCAGCGCGAATACATAAAAGCGATTCGTCATAACGACCTTGTATTCGGAATTGGTCCTGCTGGTACTGGTAAAACCTATTTAGCTGTTGTAATGGCAACACAGAGCCTAAAAAATGGTCACGTTAAACGAATCATTTTAACACGTCCAGCAGTAGAAGCTGGGGAATCACTTGGATTTTTACCAGGTGATTTAAAAGAAAAGGTAGATCCATACCTTCGCCCACTTTATGATGCGTTACATGATATTTATGGGCCTGAACAAACTCAAAGATTAATCGAACGTGGAACAATAGAAATTGCACCTTTAGCCTATATGCGCGGTCGTACACTTGACGATGCCTTTGTTATTCTTGATGAAGCGCAAAATACAACTCACGCACAAATGAAAATGTTTTTAACACGATTAGGATTTGGATCGAAAATGGTCATTACTGGAGATAAATCTCAAATCGACTTGCCAAAAAATACAGAATCCGGGTTAATCGTTGCAGAACGAACACTGAAATATGTGAAAGATATTAATTTCCAAATTTTAGAGGCTGGAGATGTTGTGCGTCACCCGCTAGTAGCGAAAATTATACAAGCTTATACTGATCAAGAATTATAGAACATAAAAAGAATGCTCGCTGTAACAAAAGAGATAATCGGAAGTACACTTTTTGCCCTAAATTATACTTAATTCAAAATGGTGGATGTAGAATATTACCTATTTTTAAATCAAATAAAAAAGAAATGTGTGCGAAAATCGTACACATTTTTTCTTTTTCTTGTAACATTTCATGAAATTATACTAATAAATTGGTAAACTATTATAGAAAGAATTTTTTGGGGGTGCATAATGAGTAGGCACTATAAAAAAATTGTGAATATAATTAGTTTTCGAACTTTATTAATAGTTGTACTACTAGTGACAGGATTGCTTCAATTCTTTTTAATGCTAGGCAATGTTCGTGGTACAACCTATGATATTCAGGCTTTTCAATTAGCACCGGAAACAATTCGCTCGGTTAAAACCGTCGAGGATACGATGAAAACTGAGCAAGATCGAGATAATGCTGAAAATAACGTAGATCCTGTATATGTCTTTAATAAGGAAACTGCAGAACATCGTGTAGCTTTATCGAATTCTATATTTGAAATTGTGTCAGACTTTCGTAAAGAATTAAAATCCAAAAATGAAGTTGTTACTGAGAACCAAGTAAATCAATTACGTAGTAAACTAAAAGAAATTACGGAGAGTCAATCTCAACTTGTTTTTACAAATAGTCAGTTACAATCATTATTAACAGTACAAGATTCTTCAATATACAGTGCAACGAAATTGATTGCGGATTTAATTGAAACAATACTAAGTGAACCTATTCGAGTAGAAGAAGTTACATCAAAACGGAATGAAATTGAAACAAAAATTCGACAATCTACAAATGTGGATGAAAGTATATTAAATGCCATTATTGTAATCGCAAGAGCTGCAATCATTGAGACGGAAACTTTAGACGAGGAGAAAACGGAAGAATTAATACATCAAGCTCGTGAAGAAGTGGAGCCTACTCGTATATTACAAGGACAAATTATTGTCTCGGAAGGTGAACTGGTTAATCGGGAAGTTTATAGACAGCTTGAACTACTTGGATTGTTAAATAATGATACAACGCTAAAACCTGTTATTGGGCTTGCTATTTTAATTATTTTGCAAATGTCCTTTATGTTTATTTTGTTTGAACGTTCAAAAATTGAGTTGGAAAAAAGAAGAAATATTGTTTTTGTAACAGCCATAGTTTACTCAATGTCAATTATTGTAATGAAAATATTAAGTCAATTAATACACCAATTTGATGAAACGATTACATTCCTTTATCCAACTGCTTTAGCTACAATGCTTGTACGACTTTTAGCTAATGAAAGGGCAGCAACACTGGTAACCGTTTTAACTGCTGCTTCAGCTGGGATTATGTTCCATGAAGGGTACGCTGCAGTTCTTCAAATGGATATTGCTTTATATATTATTTTTGGTGGATTAGCGAGCATTTTCTTTATGCGCAATATTGAGAAACGGTCCGATTTACTAAAAGCTTGTGGAGTCGTTTCAATCATTAATATCGTATTTATTGCTTTTTACTTATTAATGTCTCAATCTGATTACGGTCTATCTGAGTTAGTGTTCTATGCGGTTGCAGGTATTACTTCCGGCATGCTTTCTGGTGCATTAACAATGGGATTATTACCGTTCCTTGAATCAGCATTCGGAATTTTGTCGACAATGAAGTTAATTGAATTATCAAATCCGAATCATCCATTATTGAAAAAGCTATTAACAGAAACACCGGGTACTTACCATCATAGTGTTATGGTTGCGAACTTAGCTGAAGCTGCATGTGAAGCAATTGGGGCTGATGGATTGCTTGCAAGGGTTGGTTGTTATTACCATGATTTAGGGAAAACAAGGCGACCTGCATTCTTCATAGAAAATCAAATGTCAGGCATCAATCCTCATGATTCGTTACCGCCTGAAAGAAGTGCAGAAATTATTATTGCTCACACAACGGATGGTGCAGAGCTACTGCAGCAATATAAAATGCCTAAGGAAATTATTGATATTGCCTTGCAACATCACGGAACGAGTACGTTGAAATACTTCTTACATAAAGCAAAAGAAGAAGGTAAAGAGATTGATGAGAGTGTATTTTCTTATCCAGGACCAAAACCACAAACAAAAGAGTCGGCAGTGATTAGTATAGCGGATAGTGTAGAGGCAGCAGTTCGTTCCATGAAACAACCTAATGCTGAAAAAATACAGAAGCTTGTGCATTCCATTATTCAAGGAAGAGTTCAAGAACATCAATTTGATGAATGTGATGTATCGTTAAGAGAGTTAAAGAAAATAGAAGAAGTTTTATGTGAAACGTTGAATGGAATATTCCACTCAAGAATTGAATATCCGAAAGACGACAAGTAGGAGGTAAAAATGCTTAATATCGATTTTTTAGATGAAACAAGCCAAGTACAAAAAGAGCATATCGAACTTGTTGAAAAATTGCTTCAACATGCAGCAACAGTGTTAAATATTGAAGATGGTAGTGAAGTTTCAATTACGTTTGTGACAAACGAAGCAATTCATGAAATTAACCGGGAATATCGCCAAAAGGATCAGCCTACTGATGTTATTTCCTTTGCGTTAGAGGAATTGGGTGAAGGTGAGATTGAGATTGTAGGAGAGGATTTGCCAAGAATATTGGGGGATATTATCATCTCGATTGACCGGACACGTGAACAGGCGCAAGAATATGGACATACCTTTGAACGCGAATTAGGATTTTTAGCTGTCCATGGCTTTTTACACCTTTTAGGCTACGATCATATGACGCCAGATGATGAAAAAACTATGTTTGGAAAGCAAGACGAAATTCTTTCATCTTATGGTTTAGGTCGTGATTAAGTGGACTTTCGTAAATTAGTTAGATCCTTTCGATATGCTTTTTACGGGATGTATACTGCACTATCTGAACAAAATATGAGAATCCATATTATTAGTGCAGTAATTGCCATAGCAGCAGGTTTTTTTACAGGTTTGAGTAACAGTGAATGGTTAGTGCTCATCCTTTTAATCGCAATAGTAATAAGTACAGAAATGGTCAATACTGCAATTGAAACCGTAGTAAATTTAGTTTCCCCTGACTTTCATCCACTTGCAAAAAAAGCTAAGGATGTTGCTGCTGGGGCAGTACTTGTATTTGCGATTGCAAGCGTTATAATCGGTTTACTTATTTTTATACCGAAATGGTTTTAATTATAAAGAGTAGAAGGAGTGGGGGATTATATGAAAATGGAAATCAGTAATTTGATAGCTCAATCAAAAATTGCACGAGAAAAAGCATATGTTCCATACTCAAAATTTAAAGTGGGCGCTGCTCTTTTAGCAGAAGACGGTACGATTTATCAAGGGTGTAATATTGAAAATTCTAGTTATGGTCTAGCGAATTGTGCGGAGCGTACTGCCATTTTTAAAGCAGTGTCAGAAGGTGTTAAAAAATTCTCAGCAATTGCTGTAGTTGCAGATACTGTGGGTCCTTGTTCCCCATGTGGTGCTTGTAGACAAGTAATTTCTGAGTTTTGTGCACCCGACATGCCTGTCTACTTAACCAATTTAAAAGGCGATATTCAACAAACTACAGTAGGCGATCTTTTACCAGGCGCCTTTACACCGGAGGATTTAAATAATGCAGGAAAACTTCAATAACTACAAGTCAGGCTTTATCTCAATTATTGGACGACCAAATGTAGGAAAATCGACTTTTTTAAATAGAGTAATCGGTCAAAAAATTGCGATTATGTCGGATAAACCACAAACAACTAGAAATAAAATACAAGGCGTATTAACTCGCGAACAATCCCAAATGGTTTTTATCGACACACCTGGAATTCATAAACCAAAGCATAAACTTGGCGAATTTATGATAAAAGTATCAAAAAATACGTTACGAGAAGTCGACGTTATTATGTTTATGGTGAATGCAGAGCAAGCGATTGGAAAAGGAGATGAATTCATTCTAGAACTTCTAGAAGGTACGAAAACGCCTGTATTTTTAGTCATTAACAAAATTGACCAAATACATCCTGATGAATTAATCGGCATAATAGAATCTTATAAAGGGAAATTCAATTTTTCAGAAATTATTCCTATTTCGGCGCTTGAAGGAAACAATATTGATAACCTTTTAGCAACAATCGAAAATTATTTACCTGAAGGGCCACAATATTACCCGGCTGATCAAGTTACAGACCATCCTGAACGTTTTATTATTTCGGAATTGATTCGAGAAAAAGTTCTTCATTTAACAAGAGAAGAAATACCTCATTCAATAGCTGTTGTTATTGATAAAATAAAACGTGATGAAGATAACGAAAATATGATTCGTGTTCAAGCTACGATTATGGTGGAGCGTGATTCACAAAAAGGGATTGTTATCGGTAAACGCGGTGCTTTACTAAAAGAAGTTGGAACTCTTGCTAGAAAAGATATTGAAATGCTTTTAGGATCAAAAGTCTACCTTGAATTATGGGTAAAAGTACAAAAAGATTGGCGCAATAAAATGTCTCAACTGCGGGATTTTGGTTACCGCGAAGACGAATATTAAATTTAACGAAAGAATACTTGCGAAGCGTAGGTATTCTTTTTTTGTATCTGAGCAACCAAAAATGATAATGTGTTAGGTTATCTAATGTATAATTAAGACAGGAAATAATGAAAAGGAAGTGCCGCCAATGTTAAATAAATGGGAAGGCATTGTTATAAAATCTCGTTCTTATGGAGAATCCAATAAAATTGTAACTTTGATGACTAGAGAAGTGGGTAAAGTGGCGGTCATGGCTCGTGGTGCAAAAAAACCAACAAGTAGATTAGCTGGGGTTACACAAACTTTTATGCATGCCATGTACATGGTACAAAGAACTTCAGGAATGGGTACTCTTCAGCAAGGAGAGCATATTAGCTCAATGCGTAACTTGCAAACGGATATTGTGTCTACAGCATATGCCAGTTATATCGTTGAACTTATAGATCGACTTGTAGAAGAAGGAAGACCTGAACCTTTTGCATATGATGTTCTTCACCAAGCTCTTCATGCAATAGAGGAGGGGTATGATCCAGAAGCAATTGCCCTTTTTGTAGATTGGAAGTTACTACCATATACAGGGGTGCAACCAATTTTACATGCATGTGCAGTTTGTGGTGAAGTAGCTGGCGAATTTGCTTTTTCTTTTTCACAAGGAGGTTTTTTGTGCCATCGCTGTTTTCACGTAGACCCATATATTATTCGTCTATCTCCAAGGCAGTTAAAGTTAATACGTATGTTTTATAGTGTACCTATTGACCAGGTAGGGAAGTTAGAGTTAAAACGCGAAACAAAACAATTTATTAAAAAAATCGTAACGACAATATACGAAGAACAAACGGGAATGAGATTAAAATCCCGTTCCTTTATTGAACAATTAGAAAGAACCCCACTACTTACCCGTAAGCCTAGTGAGGATCATGAAGTCTAAAGAACCTTTCTAATGATTTCTAACACATCTTCTTTTAAGCATTGCCAAAACATTGCCTCTGTTTCTTTATAAAAGTTTTGCTCTTTCGTCTGTTTAAAGTTGTTATATAGATAATCAATCGAATCGTGGTGGAAATGTAAGCGATGGTTCATTTGTTGAATATCAATACTAAGTTCCATATAACCGTCAACTAACATTTGTAATTGGCTAATTTGTTTTTGTAATTGCTCATAAACTTTTTGATGATATTGCCCCGTATGGAACCCCGGTTGTATTTGTTTGCGGTGATAGTTTAATAGATTGTTTAAATACTCTAAATTAGTATTAGCAGTAAATAAAATATGGTGCTGAGATTGATGCTGAGGTAGCTCTTTGCTAAGTAAGGTTAAGATTATTTCTAATAATTTGTCTGCAGGAGTTTTTTCAAGATTAGTTGTTTTTCGTTCTTGTTTAAATAAAGTTTGAATGAACATCAATCTTCACCTCTCTTTTTTTGTTTTCATTATAATCTAAATTTTCTAACAAATCACGAACAAAATGAACAAAATATACTAAAATGAATAAAATTTGGTTACTGAGTGAGACCATACAAAAAGGCACTGCGCATACATGTTTGTATGTTCAGTGCCTTATTTTTAGGCTTTATTAAAATTGTAAATGTTTTTCAATGTAAGCTTTAACATCTGAAATAGGCATACGAGTTTGTTCCATAGAATCACGGTGGCGTACCGTTACTTGACCGTCTTCTTTTGAATCAAAATCATAAGTAATACAGAATGGTGTACCAATCTCATCTTGACGGCGGTATCGTTTTCCAATTGATTGTGACTCATCATAATCAACTGGGAATGACTTACGAAGCTCTGCCCAAACTTGTTCTGCTTCATCACCTAGTTTTTTCGATAACGGTAGAACTGCAGCTTTAAATGGTGCAAGCGCGGGATGGAAACGTAAAACGGTACGAGAATCGCCACCTTCTAATTCCTCTTCATCATAAGCGTCGCATAGGAATGCTAAAGTAACACGGTCCGCACCTAATGATGGTTCGATACAATATGGTACATAACGTTCATTTGAAATAGGATCAATATAAGTGAAATCTTCGCCTGAATGTTCCATATGTTGTTTTAAGTCATAATCTGTGCGGTCTGCAATGCCCCATAGTTCACCCCAACCGAATGGGAAGCGGAATTCGATATCCGTTGTCGCATTTGAGTAGTGTGATAACTCATCTTCTTCATGATCGCGAAGACGCATACTATCTTCTTTCATGCCTAAATTTAATAGCCAGTTTTTACAGAATTCTTTCCAATACTCTTGCCATTGTAAATCTTCACCAGGTTTACAGAAGAACTCTAATTCCATTTGCTCGAATTCACGAGTACGGAATGTAAAGTTACCTGGTGTAATTTCGTTACGGAATGATTTCCCAATTTGAGCAATTCCAAAAGGTGTTCGTTTACGCATTGAGCGTTGTACGTTTTTGAAGTTTACAAATATACCTTGTGCTGTTTCTGGACGAAGGTAGATTTCATTTGAAGAGCTTTCTGTTACACCTTGGAATGTTTTAAACATTAAATTGAACTGACGAATATCTGTAAAATCATTTTTCCCACATTCCGGACATGTTACAGATAATTCTTCCATTTTCGCTTTCATTTGGTCAAAGCTCATACCATCAACGATAATTTCTTTTCCTGTTTTTTCTAATGACGCTTCTTCGATTAATTTATCCGCGCGGTGACGAGCCTTACATGATTTACAATCGATCATCGGGTCATTAAAGTTTCCAACATGGCCAGAAGCAACCCATGTGCGTGGGTTCATAAGAATTGCAGCATCTAGTCCTACGTTATACTCAGATTCTTGAACAAATTTTTGCCACCAAGCTTTTTTAATGTTGTTTTTTAATTCAACACCTAGTGGACCGTAATCCCAAGTGTTAGCAAGACCTCCGTAAATTTCAGAGCCTGGGAAGACAAATCCGCGATGTTTTGCTAAGCTAACGATTGTTTCCATTGATTTTTGTGCCATGAATAATTCCTCCATATTTTTATAAATTAAAAGCACCCGTCTCCGGGCGTTTAATGCCCGGGGACGAGTGCGTATATACACCCGCGGTTCCACCCCGCTTGATTGTTCGGTTGAAGTCAAGCGCTCGCATTCATCGTCACTCGTCAAAAATTAATCCTAGGCAAACACGATGTTTGTCATGCGGACGTTGCCACAGGACGTGGCGTTTTTAGTCCGCAAACATCTATATTATCACTGCGGTTAATTTTTTCCTCGTTCCTCGAATGACAAACGCTTTCTTTTCAACCTCTCTCGTTTGAAGTTAAGCGCTCGCATTCATCGTCACTCGTCAAAAATTAATCCTAGGCAAACACGATGTTTGTCATGCGGACGTTGCCACAGGACGTGGCGTTTTTAGTCCGCAAACATCTATATTATCACTGCGGTTAATTTTTTCCTCGTTCCTCGAATGACAAACGCTTTCTTTTCAACCTCTCTCGGTTGAAGTCAAGCGCTCGCATTCTTTTCAATCTTACTTAATTGAAGTTAAATGCTTGCGAATAACGTATATATTCGAACAATCCTCTTTTATAAAAATGGCTCAAGGGTGCCGTTTCGCTTTTCTTGTAGGCTTTCACCAGCTCCTACTCGCTATTGTTGAAAAGGTACTTATTTTTCCTATCATTGCCTAATATTAAGTTCTATATGATATTTTATGTTAAGTGATATAACTGTGTCAATATTGTAGCACGAACACTTTTTTTCGCAAAGTTAAGCAGAATAGTATATAATAATTAAGTAATCAGTATAACACTATTCGAAGTGGGTGAGTCCAATAGAACTCAATAAACGGCAGGATACAATTCTGCAAATCGTCAAGGAGAACGGTCCAATAACAGGTGAGCAAATAGCAGAGCGCCTCAATTTGACTCGGGCTACTCTTAGACCAGATTTAGCGATATTAACAATGGCAGGTTTTTTAGACGCAAGGCCACGTGTCGGCTATTTTTACTCTGGTAAAAAAACGATGACTTCAGTTACAGAGTCGATGATGAATTTGAAAGTAAAGGATTTTCAGTCATTGCCAGTAGTTGTTTCTGAAAATATGACTGTGTACGACGCGATTGTACATATGTTTTTAGAAGATGTCGGTACTTTGTTTGTTGTAGATGAAAATACACTGCTCCAAGGTGTATTATCTAGAAAAGATTTGTTAAGAACAAGTATAGGAAGCCAAGACTTAAATACAATACCCGTTCATATTATTATGACTAGAATGCCAAACATTGTTTATTGTAAAAAAACAGATTCATTAATTGTTGCTGCCAAAAAATTAATTGAAAGACAAGTCGACTCCTTACCGGTTGTTCATGAAACGGATAAAGGATTTGAAATTGTAGGGCGACTTACAAAAACCAATATAACGAAAGCATTTATTTCTTTAGCTGAAACCCATGACTTATAAGGAGTGCTAATTTGAAGAGTTTAAAAGTATTTGTTGTTTCGGATTCTGTAGGTGAAACAGGAGAGCAAGTTGTAAAAGCTGTTATAGCCCAATTTAGACCAAATTTTGAAAACACCGTTATACGGAGATTTCCTCATATAGAAAACGATGATCATATTAAAAATATTGTCGAAATTGCTAAAGCTCAAGATGCACTAATTGTCTATACATTAGCTGAAGAAAAAATGAGACAAAAAATACATCACAGTTGCCAACAGGAAAATATTTTATCAATTGATTTGTTAGGTCCGATCATTCAATTATTTCAAGAGAAGATTGATGAGCCACCATTAGAAGAGGCAGGACTTGTTCACAAGTTAGATGATGATTATTTTAGAAAAATCGAGGCAGTTGAATTTGCTGTAAAATATGATGACGGTCGAGATCCAAGAGGTTTATTATTAGCAGATGTTGTGTTAGTTGGTGTGTCAAGAACGTCTAAAACACCACTTTCTCAATATTTAGCACATAAACGTTATAAAGTTGCTAACGTTCCGCTTGTTCCTGAAATAAATCCTCCTGAAGAACTTTTTTTAGTAGACCCGAAAAAATGTTTTGGTTTAGTTATATCACCTGAAAAATTAAATATTATTCGGAAAGAACGTTTAATTGCATTAGGTTTAAACGACGATGCTATCTACGCAAAACAAGAGCGAATTAAACAAGAAATTGCACATTTCTATAAAGTTGTAGAACGGATTGGGTGTTCTGTATTAGATGTGACAAATAAAGCAGTAGAAGAAACTGCAAATGATATTATTGAAAGAATAGAACAAAATAAATAATTAAAGCCACCTCTTTTAAGTAAGAGGGGGTTTTTATTGTGGAGTTATCTAATTTTTTTCATAAAAAAGTGGAAAATATGCAGAAATTGTTTTATAATAAGAGAATTGTGGTAAAAATATTACTAAGAATTCATGATTTATAAATTCACTATTTTTTGTCGGAAAATAGAGGATTATTAAAATTTATCGCGAATATTGTTATTTAGCAAATGAAGTTGGTGATCAAGTGAACGGGAAAATACCTGAGGAAATGATAGAGCAAATTCGTTCTCAAGTAGATATTATTGATGTAATAAGTGATTACATGCAATTAACAAAAAGAGGACGTAACTGGTTTGGATTATGCCCATTTCACGGTGAAAATACACCTTCATTTTCTGTGTCACAAGATAAACAAATTTTCCATTGCTTTGGATGTAGTGCGGGTGGAAATGCTATTACTTTTGTCATGGATATTGAGCATATTCCGTTTCCTAATGCCGTTGCGAAACTAGGAGAACGGGTCGGGATTTATTTAGATATCCAAAATGATAGTATGAACAAAGATAACCAAAGTTATTCCAAAAAAGAAGAAAAAATGATTGAGGCACATGAATTTGCTGCGCAATTTTATCATCATTTGTTGATGAATACGGAAGATGGTGAAAAAGCGCTAAATTATCTTCTAAAAAGAGGATTTACTAAGGAACTTATCGAAACGAATGGTATAGGTTGGTCAATGCCATCGTGGGATACATTGTCAGTTTTGTTAAAAAGAAATGGCTATGACTTAGAAGAAATGGCTGAGTGCGGACTCATCATCCAGAAGGAAAGTGACCATACTTACTTTGATAGATTTAGAAACCGAGTCATGTTTCCTATTCGGGATGAAAATGGTAAGGTAATTGCATTTTCAGGCCGAATAATTGATTCTTCAGATGATGCTAAGTATTTAAATAGTCCAGAATCACCAATTTTTCATAAAAGCCAAGTTCTTTTTAATTTAGATAAGGCAAGAACTTATATTCGTAAAAAGCGTCAAACTATCTTGATGGAAGGTTTTATGGACGTACTGGCAGCAAATCAAGCTGGTGTATACAACGCAGTAGCAACTATGGGTACATCTTTAACCGGGCAACATGTCACAAAGCTAAAGCGCTTAAGTGAGCAAATTATTATTTGTTATGATGGTGACAATGCAGGTTGGGATGCGGCAAAAAGAGCTGCAGAGATGCTCTATACGGATAACTTTAAAGTAGAAGTCGCTGTATTACCGCAAGAGTTAGATCCAGACGAATATATTCGAAAATTTGGACCAGAATCTTTCGCAAAACAAATTTTAGAAAAACCTCATGCATATATTTCTTTTATGATGATGTATGCAAGGCGTAATAAAAATTTTCAGTTTGAAAATGATGTTCTGCAATATATTCAAGAAGTACTAGAGCAACTTGTGGGGCGATCTTCCCCTATTGAACGAGATTTGTATATAAAACAGTTATCAAGTGAAACTAATATTTCTGAAGAAGCAATAAATGCACAATTTCGAAAATTTACAGCTGATAATGAAAAGAATTTTAAACGAGCTGAACAAAGAAATCAATTAAAACCATTTGAAATACAGCAGAAAAAAACGTTATCTGCTACAGACCGCGCTGAACGATTATTATTATCTCACATGTTAAGTAATAATGAGGTTGTAGATAAAATCTTAAAAAGCGATGATCCACAGCCCTTTGCAAAAGACGAATATGCAGCAGTATTCGTACGGCTCGTGGGGTTTTATGAAGAACATTCAGCTGCAGACTATCAAAGATTTTTAGAAATTCTTGAAGACCCTGCTTTAAGGAAAATCGCAATGGAAGCAGCCCTTGTTGAAAGAGACCCAGAACATGCAGAAGCTGAAATTGTAGATTGTCTAAAACAGTTAAGAAAACATAAAATTGAAATGCAAATAAAAACATTACTTCATGAATCACAGGAAGCGGAAAAAATGCACGAGCATAGACGCGCTCTTGAAATCGCAATGCAAATTATTCAATTAAAGAAATCACTATCGGCAATTTAAACCGATTCGTTTTGTTTAAGGAGGAAGGTTTATGGCGGACAAGTCAGAACAATCAAAAGAAGTTGTTAATGGACTTACAGTTGAAGAAGTAAAATCAATTCTTCAAGAAAAAGCAAAAAAGAATAATGAAATTTCAATGAAGGAAATTTCAAACAATCTTGCACAATATGAGCTGGAAAATGAGGAGATTTTCCACTTTGCTGAAGATATAGAAAAAAGCTACGGCATTCAAGTTGAAGGAAAAGAAGAATTTGAAGATGAAGTGCTTGCAAAACACGAAGAAAGTGAAGAAGCATTTGATTTAAATGACTTAAGTGTTCCTCCTGGTGTAAAAATTAATGACCCGGTACGTATGTATTTAAAAGAAATAGGTCGAGTTGATTTATTATCTGCTGAAGAAGAAATCAGTCTCGCAGAACGTATTGAAAATGGCGATGAAGAGGCGCGTAAACGTTTGGCAGAAGCAAACTTACGACTGGTTGTATCGATTGCAAAACGTTATGTTGGTAGAGGTATGCTATTCCTTGATTTAATCCAAGAAGGGAATATGGGTCTCATTAAGGCGGTCGAAAAATTTGATTACCGTAAAGGATTCAAATTTTCTACGTATGCCACATGGTGGATTCGTCAGGCGATTACTCGTGCTATAGCAGACCAAGCTCGTACAATTCGTATTCCTGTACACATGGTTGAAACAATCAATAAATTAATCCGTGTGCAACGTCAATTATTACAGGACTTAGGCCGCGAACCATCCCCTGAGGAAATCGGGGAAGAGATGGACTTAACTCCTGAAAAAGTGCGCGAAATCTTAAAAATTGCCCAAGAACCTGTTTCATTAGAAACGCCAATTGGGGAAGAAGACGACTCTCACTTAGGAGACTTTATCGAAGATCATGAAGCACAATCACCTTCAGATCATGCTGCTTATGAATTATTAAAAGAACAGCTTGAAGACGTATTAGATACATTAACAGATCGTGAAGAAAATGTATTACGACTTCGCTTTGGATTAGATGATGGTCGTACGCGCACTTTAGAAGAGGTAGGGAAAGTGTTTGGTGTAACACGTGAACGTATTCGTCAAATAGAGGCAAAAGCATTAAGAAAACTACGTCACCCATCAAGAAGTAAACGTTTAAAAGATTTCTTAGAATAAGATTGAAAAGGCATCCAACGAACTGGGTGCCTTTTTACGTTTGTGATAATAGAAATAGGAAAACATACTGTAAAAAAAGACCAGACCACGACTTTATATGCATGTATTGATGGGAAAATTAAGATAAAATAAAGAGCATACATAATTAAACATATTTGGAGAAAAAGCTTATGCCAAATAATCGGAAGAAAATAATTTTAAATGAAATACTTTTTTGGAAACAGAATAAACTTTTACCTGAACACTATTGTGATTTTTTAATGACCCTCTATTCGGAAGGGAATGAAATCGAAGTAGAAGAGGATATAAGCCATAAAAAAGCGGTAAAAGCACAAGAGAAACGTAAAAATGTTATATTAACACTTTCAGTAGGTTTTATAGCAGTGTTACTACTCATACTTTTACTAGTTATTCATCATTATGTTTGGATAATTGCTTTATTAACTGGGGTTATTGCTTGTGTCATGATGATTAGTGCATACATACTTGCAAAAAAAAATGCACTCATTACACCAATTTTACAAGTTATATCGGCCTTGCTCATTTTTGGTCTTTCCGTAAAGGTAAGTCTTACATATTTTGCAGATCAAACAATCATTTTATTTATACTGCTTATTGCAAATTGCATTATGTGGCTTGTTTCGGGCATTAAATTGAAATTAACCTATTTTACATTATCAGGTGTACTAGGACTCGTCATTATAATCGGATATCAAATTTATATAAGTATTTAATTTTGAAGTGCCAAATAGTTAAGCTAATTTTTCAACAGTTGTAAGAATATATCTATTATGATGTTGAAAAAATTCTTGACTAGGGGTGACTAATTTGAACTTCGATTTAACAGAAGAGCAAACCATGTTATATAAAATGATCCGAGAATTTGCAGACCAAGTCGTTGCTCCAGGTGCGGCTGAAAGAGATCGGACGAAAACATTTCCAATTGATGTTTTTAAACAATTAGCTGAAATGGGAATAATGGGGTTACCTTTTCCAGAAGAGTTTGGCGGTGCAGGTGCAGATACTATTAGTTTTGCAATTGTTACAGAGCAGTTAAGCCGTGCTTGCGCTTCAACTGGAATTACTTACTCTGCCCATATATCACTTGGTGGTGTGCCAATTGCTCTTTTTGGTACGAAAGAACAAAAAGAAAAATATTTAGTCCCAATTTGTACAGGAGAATCTTTTGGTGCTTTTGGATTAACAGAACCGAACGCAGGGTCAGATGCAGGGGGTACGGAAACAAAAGCTGAAGATAAAGGTGATCACTTTGTCATTAATGGATCCAAAGTTTTTATCACGAATGCAAGTTTCGCCAAACACGTGGCGATTACTGCAATTACAGGCAAAGATAACGGCAAGAAAGAAATTAGTGCGATTATTGTACCAACTGATTCAGAAGGATTTACAATTAAAAGTGATTATGAAAAAATGGGACTAAACGCATCAAATACAACCGAATTAATATTTGAAAATGTTAAAGTCCCAAAAGAAAACCTTTTAGGAAAAAGAGGAGACGGCTTTAAACAGTTTTTAAAAACGTTAGATGGTGGGAGAATTGGAATCGCTGCCATGGCTGTAGGAATTGCACAGGCAGCATTTGATAAGGCGATAAACTATTCAAAGCAAAGAAAACAATTTGGTAAGTCATTAGCACAATTTCAAGCAACACAGTTTAAACTAGCTGATATGGCGGTTAAAATAGAATTAGCTCGCAATATGGTGTATAAAGCTTCTTGGTTAAAGGACCAAGGAAGACCATATAGTAAGGAAGCTTCAATTGCTAAGTATTATGCTTCTGAGATTGCGATGGAAGTTTGTGATGAAGCAATACAAATACATGGTGGTTATGGGTATATTAAAGAGTATGAAGTGGAAAGATATTTAAGGGATGCAAAATTAACGGAGATTGGTGAGGGAACATCTGAAGTGCAAAAGTTGGTCATCGCGAGGCAAATTTTACAACTTTGACTTATAATTGTCGATTTTGTGTCAAACCCTGTAAAAGTTGTCGTTTAGGTCTTTTCGTTTTTGGAAATATGCAGTACAATAATGATTGTTGACTAGATTCTATATTAATAGATGTAGAAAAATTGATAATAAAAGGGAGGGTAACCAATGAAAAACAATCCAATTATTCCTTATATTCTAATCATGGTATTCGGTATCGGACTTATCTTCTTCATGTCATTAGAAGGTGTAGGAAACAAAGAAGAAATCGCTGGTGGTCACGAAGGTGCTGCAGCAGAAGAAGGCGGCGAAACAGCTGGTGGTGCTGATGGTGAAGCATTAGTAAGCGCTTGTATCGGTTGTCACGGTGGTGATTTAACTGGTGGTATGGGGCCAAGCCTTGTTGGTTTAGATGCTGAACATATCGTTGATGTATTAGAAAACGGTATTGAAGGTACTCCAATGACTCCAGGTTTAAAAACTGGTGCTGAAGCGCAAGCAATCGCTGATTACATTTCTTCATTACAATAATATTTTTCCACAAATCCTTAGTTTAAAAACGACTAAGGATTTGTTTTTTTATATAATAGAATTGGTCAAATTTAGAAAAAGGCGGTAAGTTATGAACGCACAGAAATTATCAAAACGATTAGAGAAGGTGGCTTCTTTTGTACCAACTGGCGCAGTTGTTGCTGATATCGGGAGTGACCATGCTTATTTACCATGTTATTTAGTACATCAAAAAATCGTCAGTAAAGCTATTGCGGGTGAAGTAGTAAAGGGTCCGTATGAATCGGCATTTAGACAAGTTAAACTTGAAGGATTAGAGGACAAAGTAGTAGTCCGTTTAGCAGATGGATTAGAAGCAATACAAAAAAATGATCATGTTGATACGATTACAATAGCTGGAATGGGCGGACCATTAATCGTATCAATTTTAGAAAAAAATCCTGATGCATTAAATTCCGTAACACGACTCATTTTGCAGCCTAATATACATGCGAAAGTGATTAGAGAATGGGCAATACGCAATGGGTGGGCTATTTTAGACGAAGTAATCTTAGAAGAAGATGAGAAGATATATGAAGTATTAGTATTACAACGGGGCGAAATGACATTAAATGAACAGCAGATTCTCCTTGGACAACATTTACTTGCTGAAAAAAATGAAACATTTCTTAAAAAATGGATAAGAGAAATTGAAAACTGGAAACGGGTTTTACAATCTATCGAACAAGCAGAACAAACAGCAGAAATAGCAGAAAAACGTAAAGAGCTACACCATCTAATACAACTAGTAGAGGAGGCGATAAAGTAATGAAAAAGCCAAATGGAAGTGAGATTATCCAACTGTTTGAAAGTTGGTCTCCGAAAAAAATTGCATGCATGGAGAATGATCCAATTGGCCTTGCAATCGGTACGTTAAACAAAGAAATTACTAAAGTTCTTGTTACATTGGATGTCAATGAGAAAGTAGCAGATGAAGCGATTGAAAAGGGGTGTCAATTAATCATTGCACATCATCCGCCAATCTTTCGCAAACTTTCAAATTTACGTACTGATACGCCTTCTGGTAAGTTATATGAAAAGTTGATAAAAAATGATATCGCTGTATATGCAGCACATACGAATCTAGATGTTGCAGAGGGAGGAGTAAATGATTTATTAGCAGATGCTCTTGAACTTGAAAACCGTGAAATTTTAGAGAAAACATATCATGAACACTTAATGAAACTTGCAGTGTTTGTTCCAGATGACTATGCTGACAAGGTTCGTATTGCATTATCAAAAGCTGGAGCAGGAAAAATCGGAAATTATGATTCGTGTAGCTTTTCTACGAATGGACAAGGTCGTTTTAGAGCGTTAGAGGGGGCAGATCCTTTTATTGGGAATATTGGTGAAATGGAGACAACGGATGAGGAAAAAATTGAAGTTGTTTTTCCACATTCAATAAAAAATAAGGTATTGAAAGCGATGTTAAATGCCCATCCATACGAAGAACCAGCATACGACATTTATACGTTAGCCGTTGAGACGAATATAATGGGCCTAGGTCGTATTGGATACTTAAAACAACCAATGTCATTGGCAGCATTTGCTGAGCATGTTAAAAATAGATTAAATGTACCATGCGTGCGTGTTGTTGGAAATACAGAAGAAACTGTTTCGAAAGTAGCGGTTGTCGGAGGAGACGGCAATAAATATATACACGCTGCAAAAAGAGCAGGTGCTGATGTTTTCGTAACAGGAGATATGTACTTCCACGTTGCTCAAGATGCACAGAGTATTGGATTAAATATAATTGATCCAGGTCATCATGTGGAAAAGGTAATGATAAAAGGTGTTGCCGAAAAGATGGGGCAATTATGCAGTGAAAGGAAACTTGCAGTGCAATTTATTCAATCTGAAATTAATACAGAGCCGTTTATTTTCATATAAATCGGGATTGTTTAGGAAGTGATAAAGTGGGAAATAACGGAAAAGTTTGGGTTATGATTGGTGTTATAATGGTGATTGTTGGAATTGGATTTCAAATTTTCTTCTCCATTGTTTCAGAAAAACAAATTGATCAACTTATTAAAGAGTGTGAAAATGATGGAGGGGAAGCAGTTGTTGAAAAAAACGGCTTCATCATTACAACATCCTATGAATTTAAATGTAATAAATAATAAAAGCAACTTGTCATCCTCTAAAATGACAAGTTGCTTTTTATCTTCTCGAAAGCTGTGCGAACTCTGTTTTTATATTAATGTGCGCGTTCTGCTTTTAATGAATCATATTGCGCTTGATCAAATTCTTTTTCTGATTTTGATACAACAACTGTTGCAAGACCGTTACCGATTAAGTTTGTGACAGCACGAGCCTCTGACATGAAGCGGTCAACACCGATTAATAGTGCGATACCTTCAACCGGAATCATTGGGAATGCTGCTAAAGTTGCTGCTAACGTGATGAAACCTGAACCTGTTACACCTGCTGCCCCTTTAGATGTAATCATTAAAATCCCTAAAAGCGTTAAAATTTGTATCCAAGTTAATTCAACATCATACGCTTGTGCAATGAAAAGTGCTGCCATTGATAAGTAAATAGCTGTTCCATCAAGGTTGAATGAATAACCGGTTGGAACGACTAGACCAACTGTTTGTTTCGAACATCCGAAGCGTTCTAATTTACGCATTAAAGATGGTAATGCTGATTCAGATGAAGATGTTCCTACAACTAGGAAAATTTCATCTTTAATATAAGCGATAAATTTGAAAATATTGACACCGTAATATTTTGCAATTGAACCTAAAACGAACACGATAAATAAGAACATTGTAGTATATACTGCCGCCATTAATAGACCAAGGTTACCTAAAGATTTTAAACCGAAGTTACCAATTGTATATGCCATCGCTCCGAAAGCACCGATTGGAGAGAATTTCATAACCATTCCAACGATTTTGAAGAAAATTTCAGAGACCTGTTCAAAGAATGTAATGACTGGTCTAGACTTTTCACCTAGTGCTGCTGCTGCCATACCGAATAATACTGCTGCAAATAATGTAGGTAATAGTTGTCCATTTGCGAGGGCACCTACAAAATTATCAGGAATAATACTAGCTATGAAAGCACCAATGCTATGGTCTGTTTCAGTAGCTGCAGTTGTGTATTTAGAAATATCTGCATCTCCAGCAGATGATGTATCTAAACCATCACCAGCATTTACAATTAATGCAACTGCAATACCAATTGCAAGTGCGATAGTAGATACGATTTCAAAGTATAGTAAAGCCTTACCACCGATTTTACCGACTTTTTTCATGTCACCCATGCCACCGATACCAATTACAACTGTTAAGAAGATAATAGGTGCAATCAACATTTTAATTAATTTAATAAATAAATCCGCTAATACTTTTAAACCTGCTCCAAACTCTGGCCAAATAGCCCCAACAATAATACCTAAAATAATTGCTACAATAACTTGAAATGTTAAATTTTTTAATAACTTCATATTCTCACATCCTCTTTTTATATAATGTAAGCAATCTATGTTATCGCTTTCACTTGAACCTATCATAACGAAAAGTTTTCTGAAATTGCTGTTTAGTTTTTAAAGAATATATCGTTCATTTTGTTCATTTACTTGTGATTAACATCACAAAGAAGATAACATCAATGTTTTTACTGTTATATTACTGTTCTAGCAATTCTTTTAGTTGTTATAGAACAAGTGAAAAGGAGCTACCTATTTTCATAGATAACTCCTTTTTGTTCGTTTTGTTCATTTTTTGATAATATGTTCTTTATTTAGTTCTTGTAAAAGTTCATGTAGATATTGTTTATTGACTTGATTTTCATAAATTTCATATATAGGTTTGATTTTTTTCTTCCATTGATTTCTATCGGATTCTTGTAATTCGTAAATTTTAACATTATTCATTTGTTTTAGATCGTTTAAATCTTTCTCATTCATTAGTTGAGCCTGATCAAATTGCCAATCTTGAATTTCTTTTAAAGATTCTATAATGATTGTTTGTGTATTCTCATCTAAACTATTCCAAAAACTTTCATTCATCATAACAGCATAGCAAAGTATACCGTGATTTGAGAGAGTAATATGGTTTTCCATCGTGTAAAAACGTTTCGAATAAATATTCGAGATTGTATTTTCCTGTGCGTCTATATGTTTATTTTGCAAATCATAATAAACATTACCAAAGGATGTGGGGATAGGGTCTGCACCTAAAAGTTTAAATTGCTGTTTTAGTATATTACTTGGCATCATACGAACACGTTTTTCGTTAAAATCCTCTACATTTAATATCGGGGAAGTGGAAGCAACTTGTTTAAAACCATTATTCCAAAATGTTAATCCTTTAATTTCAATATTATCTAATTCTTGTAATAATTTGTCACTTAAAGAGCCATTTAAAACTGTTTTTAGTTGTTCATTATTATCAATAATAAAAGGAAGATCGAGTACTTGCCAATTTGGCAATGAAGCAGTCAATTTCGAAAAAGTTGGAGCAATCATTTGAATTTCATTTGCCTGAAGTGCTTCGAGTTCGGTTTCATCGTTGTAAAGCATACCGTTTGGATAAATTTTTACAATAACACGACCATTGCTCTTTTCTTCAACTAGCTGAGCAAATTTCTCTGCCGCCATTCCCTTTGGCGTGTTTTCTGCCACTACATGACTAAAGTGAATAGTAATTTGGTCATCCAATCCTTGCTGTTCATCATCATAGGGCAAGCTAGTAGATGAAAAAATATTTTGACGATATCCAAATAGTACGATTAATATTATGATGGTAACGAAAGAACCAGATAAAAAATATTTCATAATGTTTCACCACTAAATTTTTTTTGTATTTATTTATTATAAACAAAAAAAGAAAGATAGAGACAGATAAAAATACGAGGAGGAGTAAAATGAATAAACGTAAACTATCGATGAATGGAAAAATTATGTTGTTAACGTTTTTCATTATTGCTTTTTCCTTTTTGATCGCTGGAACTTTTGTCATTGGAAGTGTGCTAAAAAAACAGGAGGAAAATATCGGCCAAGAAGCAATGTTAATTGCTCGTACAGTTGCAAATTTACCAGAAGTTAAGAGCAGTTTAGCACATGACAACTTTAAAACTGCATCAACAAAAATTAATGAAGTAGTTGAAGATATACGTTTTATTAATCGAGCTGATTATATTGTTATCATGAATATGGAGCGGAAGAAATTTTCACATCCATCAAAAAGTGAAATTGGTAAAATAAGCAAATCAACCGATCTTGACGCGGCCTTTGCAGAACACTATTACATTTCAAAAGCTAAAGGTGAAGAAGGGACAACATTACGAGCTTTTGTGCCAATAATGAACGAAAAAAATGTCCAAATAGGAGTAGCATTAGTTGGTTTCACAATCCCATCTTTTACAAAATTTATTTTACAATTCCAAAATGAATTACTTATTACAATTGCATTGACGATTGTATTTAGTATTTGGGGAGCTCATACATTAGGTAGGCATATAAAAACGCAAATGTTCGGATTAGAACCACATGAAATTTCAAGGTTATATGTAGAACGTGCTGAAACCTTTAACGCAATGCATGATGGGATTATAGCAGTGGATAAAGATTTAAATATCACTGTCTTTAATAAAAAAGCGAGTGAAATATTAGGCGTTACGGGAGACCCTACTGATAATATCGGGAAAAATATATACGATGTTTTACCTGATACAAGATTACCAGAAATCTTTTTTTCAGGAAAACCTGTATATGACCAAGAACTCTATGTTAATGAACATAGTATTTTGAGTAACCGTGTCCCCATTTTAGTTAATGGGAAAAAAGTAGGAGCAGTTGCAGTATTTAAGGATTTAACGGCTGTTAAACTACTTGCAGAGGAGTTAACGGCTGTTAAACTACTTGCAGAGGAGTTAACGGGTGTTAAAGCATTTGTACAAGCTTTGCGAGTGCAAACTCATGAATATAAAAACAAACTTCACACAATTGCAGGTTTACTTCATTTAGGTCATACAAAACAAGCTTTAGAGTACCTTTCACAAGTAAAAGAAGAGCATGAAAATGTTACAAAATTCTTAAATGAAAGAATTTATAACGAAAATATATCCGGCTTATTATTAAGTAAAATAAGCAGAGGAAAAGAATTAGGGATAACAGTAACTATTGATAAAGAGAGCAGATTTACAAAGTTCCCAGAAAAGCTAGATCACCATGATTTTGTTATACTCTTTGGGAATCTAATAGAAAATGCCTTTGATTCTTTAGTTTTGGTGGACAAAGAGGATAAAGAAATAACAATCTCCATCGATGATAACGATGGGTTATTAGCGATATTAGTAAGCGATAATGGTACGGGTATGCCCGATGAAGTAAAGTTGAAACTATTTGAAAAATGGTTTTCAACTAAAGCGAAAGAAAATCGAGGTATCGGTTTATACTTGGTGAATGAAATCGTCAATAAAGGAAATGGGACGATTGAAGTCATTAGTGAGCTAAATAAAGGTACAACATTCTTAATTACATTTGAACTCTAGGAAGGAGGGAATGCTATGATTAATGTTTTGCTAGTAGAAGACGATCCAATGGTGAGAGAAGTGAATCGTCAATTTATTGAACGGGTTGAAGATTTTAAAGTGATTGCTATGTGTAGCAATGGAGTTGATGGCTATAACAAAATAGTAGAGTTAAAGCCAGACCTCGTCATTATGGATATTTTTATGCCTGAACAAGATGGATTAATTACCTTACGAAAAATTCGTACAGATAATTTTCCAGTTGATGTGATAACCGTTACGGCAGCAAATGATATGCAAACCATTCAACAGATTTTGCATCTAGGCGTGTATGATTACATAATGAAACCTTTTACTTTTGAAAGAATGCAACAAACACTTTTAAATTATAAAAACTTCAAACGGCTAACAACTGGTGCACACGATGTTACTCAAAAAGAACTGGATGAGATGATACATCCATATCGTGATGTAGAAGATACCAATGATAATGAATTAAATATGATGATGGAACTACCAAAGGGTTTTAATCGTTCTACCTTAAACAAAGTTTTAAAATTTATTAAGGATTCAAAGGAAGGTGCTTCTGCAGATGATGTTGCAGCAGCAATTGGTGTAGCGAGGGTAACTGCTAGAAGATATTTAGACTTCCTTGAAAAACAAAACTTTATTAAAGTAGATGTTCATTACGGTGGTGTTGGACGGCCAATTAATCATTACTTTGTTTAAAATTTTCAATACTACGCGATAAAAGTATTCGTACCATTAGTTAAGTGGTTGCGAATACTTTTTTTGACTAGCATTTAATTCATCTCCACCTGAGAAATCCGTACATTTATCAGCCTGCTTGCATATGATAGCTTTTAGAACAACTACGTTTAAGTTGCAAGAAAGGAGATATGTATGCGTCCTTCTAGTTTTAACCATAATATGCCACGTGGTCATAATTTTCCTCCATTCCCTAGACAAGGACCAGCACCAATGCCACGTGGACCGATGCCAAACTTCGGATATCGACCACCAGGACATTTTCAGCCAGGAATGATGCCACCACCAGGATTTCAACCAAGGTCTGGGCCTGGTTTTCAGCAAGGGTTTCAACAAGGTCCACAACAACCACCTTCTCAATCGCCTAAACTAGACTCTTTTATGAATACAGCAAATAAATGGTTAGCAACAGCACAAAGTTTTCAACCATTAATACAACAAGCGACACCGATGCTACAAAATTTACCTGCATTGTGGAAATTATATAAAGGGTTCCAATCCACACCGAAAAATACAGAAGAAGAGATTTTTGATGATGAATTAGACGATGAGCCATACTACGAACCTGAACCTGAAAAACCGAAAAGAAGAAGAGAACGACCGTCTCAGCGTGTGCGTTCCGAACAAACAGAACAAAAGCATAAGCCAAAACCGAAACCTATAACTTCACAACCATCTATGCCACGTATATTCCAACCTCCCTACCATTTTGATTAGAAAAATAGAATGATGTTTTGTATTCAACGTGTCACTCCGTTATAATAAATCTATGTAACAACAAAAGGAGTTGGCATGATGCAAGTCATTAAAATAAATCCACGAGGCTATTGCTATGGTGTTGTCGATGCTATGGTGATCGCACGTAATGCCTCATTAGATAAAACACTACCGAGACCAATATATATACTAGGAATGATCGTTCATAATAAACATGTAACAGATGCTTTTGAAAAAGAAGGTATAATCACATTAGATGGTGACAATCGCAAAGATATTATTGAACAAGTTGAACAGGGGACGGTTATTTTTACGGCTCACGGTGTTTCTCCAGAAATTCGTGAAATTGCTAGAAAGAAAGGCCTTGTTGCAATTGACGCAACTTGTCCTGACGTTACGGTAACCCACGATTTAATTCGTGAAAAGTCTGCTGAAGGCTATGATATTATCTACATTGGTAAAAAAGGGCATCCCGAACCTGAAGGAGCTATCGGAGTTGCACCTGACCATGTTCACTTAGTTCAAAATGTTGAAGATGTTCATGTGCTAGATTTAAAGAATGAAAAATTATTAGTTACAAACCAAACGACGATGAGTCAATGGGATGTAAAACATTTAATGGATTTACTAAAAGACAAATTTCCACACATAGAAGTTCATGAGGAAATTTGCCAAGCAACACAAGTACGTCAAGAAGCGGTTGCTGACCAAGCTGGGCAAGCCGATTTATTGATTGTAGTAGGTGACCCACGCTCGAACAATTCCAATCGATTAACACAAGTGTCGGAGGAAATTGCTGGCACGCCATCATATCGAATTGCCGATTTATCTGAGCTGAAAATCGAATGGTTAGATGGAATTAATACTGTAGCTGTTACTGCGGGTGCTTCTACGCCAACGCCAATTGTGAAGGAAGTTATTACGTTTTTAGAAAAATTTAATCCTAAAGATCCGTCTACTCATGAAATTAACCGAACAGTTACTTTGGATAAAATTTTACCTAAAATTAAAGAACCGAAGCCTGTTGAAAAAATATTACCATTTTAATCAATTTAAAATTTACCAGGATGAATTTTATCCTGGTTTTTTTCTTTTCTTTAAAAAGGGGATAACTGTCCATGACACATTATTTTAATGAAGAACTTTTTAACTTTTTCAACTATTGATGTATTGTTTTGTGAATTTTCTAAAACCCTTGATATAAGTGGGCCATTCAGGTGGATTGTTGTGCTTTATATTTCCATAATGGTACAATATGAAACATATTAGGAGGTACGAAATATGTCGAAGTATACGGATTATGATTTTAAGCCATTTTTAAGACAGGCAGTTGAAAAACTTGGCTTTGTTGAACCAACACCTATTCAAAAGGAAATGATTCCTTTAATTTTGAAAGGTAAAAGTGCGATTGGACAAGCACATACGGGTACAGGGAAAACGCATAGTTTTTTATTACCAATTGTGCAAAGAATCGTTGAAGAGAAACAAGAAGTTCAAGCAGTGATCACTTCACCAACACGTGAATTAGCTCAACAAATTTTTGATGCATTAAACCAGCTTATTGAAGAAACTTCTATTCAATCGAAATTATTTATCGGGGGGACAGATAAGCAACGTACAATAGATAAATTAAAAACTCAACCACAAATTGTTGTTGGAACGCCAGGACGTATTCGTGATCTAGTGAAAGAAGGGGCATTACTAGTCCATACTGCATCCATTTTAGTTGTTGATGAGGCAGATTTAGCTTTTGATATGGGATTTATTGAAGATATAGATGGATTTGCTTCGGTTATGCCAGAAAATCTAGAAATGTATGTGTTCTCAGCAACTATTCCAGTAAAACTACAACCGTTTCTAAAAAAATATATGGAATCGCCAATCCATATTCAAATGAATGATAAACGTCCAGTGGCAGAAAATATTGAGTTTGTTTTAGTGCCAGTACGTTCAAAATCGCGTAATAAACGACTATTAGAAGTGATTGAAGCGATTAATCCATTTTTAGCTGTTATTTTTTGTAACACAAGAAAAAATGCAGAGGCCGTTGCTGCATTTTTAGCAGAAGAAGGAATTCGTGCTGGTCAAATTCATGGCGACCTTAGCCCACGAGATCGTAAAAAAATGATGAAACAAATTCGCGATTTAGAATTCCAATATATCGTTGCAACTGATTTAGCTGCACGTGGTATTGATATTCAAGGAATTTCCCATGTAATTAACTATGAAATTCCTGAAGACCTTGAATTTTTCATTCACCGTGTAGGTCGTACTGCACGCGCGGGAAATAAAGGAGTAGCAATCACTTTATTTGAACCAGAAGATGAAGATGCAATTGTTCGTATTGAAAAGATGGGCATTCCTTTTGAACAAAAAGATGTAAAAAAAGGCGAATGGATCGAACTAAAAGAACGTCATGCCCGCCAAAAACGAGTAAAGCACGAAAATGAAATTGACAAAATCGCAAAAGTCCGTGTTCATAAACCGAAAAAAGTAAAACCTGGCTATAAACGAGCGATGAAATGGGAAATGGAAAAAATTAAAAAGAAAGAACGCAGAAAACGTAATCGCACGAAGTAATAGGGGGAAAAGAGAATGTTGATTGGTTCACACGTTTCGATGAGTGGGAAAGAAATGCTTCTTGGTTCAAGTAAAGAAGCAACTTCCTATGGTGCATCCACTTTTATGATTTATACTGGTGCACCTCAAAACACTCGCCGTAAACCAATAGAAGACCTTAATATCGAAGCTGGTCTATCTCATATGAAGGAAAATGGTTTATCAAATATAGTGGTACATGCTCCATATATTATTAATATTGCAAACACAACAAAGCCTGAAACTTTCGCTTTAGGTGTAGAGTTCTTACAAAAAGAAATTGAACGTACTGCAAGCATTGGAGCTACGCAGATCGTGTTACATCCCGGTGCTCATGTCGGTGCAGGAGTAGAAGCTGGAATTGCCAAAATTATCGAAGGATTAAATGAAGTGTTAACGACGGAGCATCCAGTTCAAATTGCGTTAGAAACAATGGCTGGAAAAGGCACTGAAATTGGTAGAACTTTTGAAGAACTTGCTCAAATTATTCATGGTGTTACACATAATGAACGTTTATCCGTTTGTTTCGATACGTGTCATACTCATGATGCAGGTTATGATATTGTTAACGATTTTGATGGAGTTTTAGAGCAATTCGATAAAATTATCGGGTTAGACCGCATTAAAGTCGTACATGTCAATGATAGTAAAAATGTTTGTGGCGCAGGAAAAGACCGTCACGAAAACATCGGATTTGGCCATATCGGATTTGAAGCTCTGCACAGTATCGTTCACCATGAAGTACTGATAGATATTCCAAAGATATTAGAAACACCATGGGTCGGGTCTGATGCAAAAAATAAAAAAGCACCATATAAATATGAAATCGAAATGCTGCGAACTGGCCAATATAAACCAGAAGAAATTCAAAGCTTAAATGATTAATAACCAAATGCACTGAGCACATTAAGCTTAGTGCATTTTTTATTTTCAATTTTTTTAGTTGGACATTGGAGGTATAGATGAAAAAGAACATTATCATATTTTTCTTTTTACTATTTATGACTGTACCGATAAGTCAGCCACGTGCATCACTTAATCTAGAAAATGTTGTTCAAAATCGATTAGGAAATGACAATATAAGTGTTTCAGTACGAGACGTGGTAACAGGTGAAATTCTTTACGAAAAAAATGGAGAAATAGCAATGAAGCCTGCATCCACCTTAAAGCTACTTACTGCTGCAGCAGCGTTAGACATTCTCGGTTCAAATTTTCGTTTTCATACAAAGCTTTATATTGATGGAGATATTGAAGGACAAATTTTAGATGGGGATATTTACATTAAGGGTGAAGGAGATCCAACCCTACAAAAACGCAATTTTGAAGCCTTTGCAGATGCACTAAAACATTATGGTATTCAAAGTGTAACAGGAAACCTTTATGGTGATGATACGGTCTTTACTGGGTCTCAATTAACTCCAGGGGTTGCAACCTCAGATGAAAGTTATTATTATGCAGCGCGGACTACTGCCTTAACGATGTCTCCCGATAACGACTATGATGCTGGTTCAATAATTATTCATGTCACTCCATCTTCCATTGGGAAAGCACCAATAATTCAGGCTGACCCAAGTTTAAGTGGAATGACGGTTATAAATCAAGCCAAAACTGTAGCAGCACGTGAAGAGACGACAATCGAAATTGAAAGGCAACATCGATCAGATACAATTGTTATCACAGGCAATGTCCCAGTAGGAGAACCTTTTAAAGATTGGGTAACGTTATATGACCCAACAATCAACACGCTACATGCGGTTAAAGAAACCTTTGAAGATTCTGGAATATCTTTTGCTACTAAGAGTGAAATAAAAAGGAAAAAAGTACCCATAGACGCTCAAATGATTTATGCGAAACACTCGGTACCATTAAAAAACTTAATTGTACCATTTCTTAAGCTTAGTAATAATAGCATTGCAGATATACTTGTAAAAACAATTGGTAAAGAAACATATGGAAAAGGACGAACAGATTATGGTGTAAAGGCTTTAACATCATACGGTACGGCGATTGGACTTAAAATGGATCAATGGAACTTAGAAGATGGCTCCGGAATATCTCATGAAAATAGGGTAACAGCTAATGAACTTTCACACTTACTAATAAAAGTAAAGTATGAACCGAATTTTAAAATCTTTTATGAAAGCTTACCTATAGGAGGGAGAAAGGACCGTTTAATTGGTGGTTCTTTAAGAAAGAGATTCCAAGTCGAGCCATATAAAAATCATGTTGTTGCAAAAACTGGCAGCATATCTGGTGTTTATACATTAGCCGGATATGTGAAATCAAATAGTGGGAAAACATACGCTTTTACTATCATGACGCAAAATCAATCTATCCCTGCACTTAACTCTATTGATGAAGTTGTTAAAAATATCATTTCTAAATACTAATAGGCCTAAAGATTGTCTAAAATGCAATCTTTTAGGTCCTTTTTTATACCTTTTTTGCAATGGGAATTTATAGTCTATTAATTATGTTAATATTATGCTATAAAAATAATGGGATCGTTCTTATTAATAGAAGAGAAATTGTTTAAGAATTTGTCAGGATTCTACTATTAATTGATTGGAGGTAACTATGAAAAAGAAACTTACCATATACATACTAATTTTCGCGCTCTTTTTAAGTAACGTATTATTCGTCAATAATGCGAAAGCCGCATCTAGTTTAGACGCTACCGTTCAAAACTCGTTAGGAAACTCAAATATTAGTGTTTCTTTACGTTCATTGCAAACAGGGAAAGTGTTGTATGAAAGAAATGGAGAAATTGGTCGAAAGCCCGCATCCACAATGAAGCTTTTAACTGCCTCAGCTGCACTTCATACATTGGGACCCGATTTTCGGTTTAAAACGGAACTCTATATTGATGGTGAAGTAAAAAATAACGTTCTAAATGGTGATGTATACATAAAAGGTGGAGGCGACCCTACCTTAAATAAAAAAGATTTCTCAAGTTTTGCGGTTGCCCTTAAACGCCAAGGTATTCGAACGATAAATGGTAACGTTTATGGAGATGACACACTATTTTCAGGATCTCAACTTACTCCAGGTGTTGTACCTGAAGATGAAACATATTATTATGGAGCTCGTACATCAGCTTTAACAATGTCTCCAAATAGCGATTATGATTCTGGTACAATCATTGTTAACGTAAAACCATCTAGTGTTGGCCGTGCTCCAAACGTTACAGCAGAGCCAAATCTAAGTGGGATGCAAATTTTAAATAAAGCAAAAACTGTAAGAAAAGGTCAAAGAAATACGGTAAAAGTTATTCGCAAATATCGAACAAACCAAATCGTTATTACTGGTAATCTTCCTGTTGCTAGCTCTACAAAAGAATGGATTACACTACAAGATCCAACCATTAATACACTTCACGCAACAAAAATTACTTTAGAAAGTACGGGATTAAAATTTTCAAAGACTAGTAAAGTAACGAGAAAGGCAGTTCCGGAAAGTGCTACTTTACTTTATACGAAAAGTTCTATTCCACTAAAAACGTTAATGAATCCATTTTTGAAGCTAAGTAATAACAGTATTGCTGATATCTTAGTGAAAACAATGGGGAATGAAGTATATGGGAAAGGTCATATAAGCTTTGGCTTAAAAGTATTAAATGACTACGGAAGTTCGATTGGCTTAAATATGAATAATTGGAAATTTGAAGACGGCTCCGGCATGTCCCATCAAAATCGTATTTCAACGAATGAATTATCGTTATTGTTACTCAATGTTCGTAATGAACAAAACTATAATTTACTCTACAATGCATTACCTGTGGGTGGACAAAAGGATCGTTTAGTTGGAGGTACTTTACGAAAACGTTTTACGCAAGCACCTTATCTGAATCAAGTTCATGCCAAAACAGGTAGTCTTACAGGCGTCTATACTTTAGCTGGATATATTACTGCAAAAAGTGGACGTACATTTGCCTTTGCTGTTATGACTCAAAATCAATCTTCAAATCAAATAGACGAGATTGATGCAGTAGTAAGGAAGATCTACCAACTCTATTAAACAAAGTTGAGGTTTACCAATTTAGGTAAACCTCAATTTTGTTTGTAAAGGTCATAATATTGCAGAAGTTTTTTTAATTTTTTCTTTCCGATAATTTTCTCAACTTCTTTTAAAAAGGCTTTTGGAATTCCTGTAATAATCCAGGTAATGTTTGCTTTATTTACTAATGGACGTAATCTAACAACTTCTTCAATCGTCAATTCTACATCATATTGCCTAGCAAACTTTACAATCTCTTTATCAGACATTGATAAAAAAGCTTCAATTAATTCAAATTGCTTCACACTTTCATCCTTTCAAAATTAGCAATAGTCACAACAATTCCAAGGTTCTACTCTTTACTTTTACTCTATAATCAACTATACTATCAAAATGTAAATCGTAATGATTATGAATTAGAAAGAAGAGATCACATGAGCAAAACAATTATTGAAATGAAAAATGTATCTTTTCAATATGAATATACGCAAGTTTTAAACAATATTTCTTTCAAGGTGAATGAAGGGGATTTTCTTGCCATTTTAGGGCCAAATGGTTCAGGAAAATCAACACTATTAAAAATTTTACTAGGATTATTAAAACCACTTGCAGGCGAAATTAAACTTTTTGGTCAACCAAACGATACGTTCCGTCATAGAGAATGGATTGGTTATGTTTCACAAAAATCCAATGCATTTAATTCTGGTTTTCCTGCTACCGTTGAAGAAGTTGTTAAAAGTGGCCTAGCCAAAAAAGTTGGGTTGTTTAAACGTATGCCGAATGATGCTGCGAAACAAGTACAAGATGCATTAAAAGCTGTTGGCATGGAAAGTTTCCGTGGAAAAAATATTGGAGAGCTATCAGGTGGTCAGCAACAGCGTGTGTTTATAGCAAGAGCCCTAATTGCGAAGCCGAAAGTATTAGTATTGGATGAACCGACAGTAGGAATTGACCATGAAAATGTCCAATCGTTTTATGATATGTTGGTTTCATTAAACAAGGAACAAAATATTACAATTATTTTAGTTACCCATGATGTAGATACAGTTTCTAATCGAATTAGTCATGTTGCCTGTCTTAATCAGACAATTCACTTCCATGGGTATAAACAAGAGTTTGATGAAATTTCTCAAGAACAGCTAGACAAGTGGCAAGGTCATGCAGTAAGAAAGATTCATTAAAGAGGAGAAGGTAAAAATGATTGAAGCAATATTACAATATGAATTTTTACAAAATGCCTTTTTCTCAGGGCTTATTATTGGGGTCATTGCACCACTTTTAGGAGTGTTCATTGTTGTTCGTAGAATGTCACTCATAGCGGATGCACTATCTCATGTAACATTAGCAGGTATTGCAGGAAGCTTATATTTGAGTCAAACGTTTACAATGTTTTCTCTTCTAAATCCAATTTACCTAGGAATTGTAGCATCCGTAAGTGGATCAATTTTAATTGAAAGACTTCGAACTCTTTATAAACATTATGAAGAGCTTGCAATCCCGATTATTATGTCGGGCGGAATCGGATTAAGTGCAATCTTCATTTCATTAGCAAGTGGATTTAATACCGATATTATGAGTTATTTATTTGGATCGGTTTCGGCAGTCTCAAGGCAGGATTTATGGGTTGTTGTAGCGATTGCTTTCGTTGTTTTTCTTTTTCTTTTTACCTTTTTTAAAGAGATGTTCGTTTTATCCTTTGATGAAGAATTTGCAAAGGCAAGTGGTTTGCCAGCAAAATCGATCCATCTCTTATTTATGGTCGTTGTAGCACTAGTTATTGCAGCAAGTATGCGTATTGTAGGGATTTTGCTCGTTTCTTCCTTAATCACTTTACCAGTAGCAGCTAGTATGCGTGTTGCAAAGGGATTTAAACAAACCATCCTTTTTTCCATCCTTTTTGGTGAGGCTGCAGTGTTAATTGGGTTAGTAAGTGCATTCTACTTAAATCTTGCACCAGGAGGAACAATTGTCGTAACATCGATTGTTATTTTATTAATTGTGATACTTGGCAAGAAATTAGCATTAAAAATAAAAGCAGAAAGGGTCTAATTTACTGTGAATATTACACGGGCGTGGGAGATATTAAAAAATAGCGGGTATAAGAAAACCGACAAAAGAGAACTAATATTAAATATGTTTGACGAGTCCGAAAAGTATTTAACGGCACGCGATTTGTTAACTGTATTAAAAAAAGACTATCCTGGCATGAGTTTTGATACGATTTATCGAAATCTAACGACATTTGTTGAACTAGGGATTTTAGAAGAAACAGAGTTAAACGGTGAAAAAAACTTCCGTATGCAATGTGAATCAGAGCATCATCATCATCATTTTATTTGTATGGATTGTGGGAATGTAAAAGAAATACCAGTTTGCCCTATGGAAATGATGAGCGAAAAATTGCCGGACTATACCATTGAATCCCATAAATTTGAAATTTACGGAAAATGCCCAAACTGCCAATAAATACTCGAAACAACCTAAATACGATTAGTTGTGATAAAAGTATATTATTTTAAAAATTCGTATGTTACATTACTTTATAATTGAATATTCTTGCAGGGAAAAGATGCAAAATGATGCTTAATGGGGAATTCGGTGCGATGCCGAAGCTGTGTCCGCAACTGTATGTGTTTTAATTTGGGAGATGCCACTGTCGATAGGGGTGTAGAAGGTCTCAAAATGATAAACATGAGCCAGAAGACCAATCTTTTTCTTATCGTAACACACCTCTTCGGAAATAAAGAGAATGTACGGCAAATTTTTGAATATAAAATACTATTTAAATATTCCATAAGTTATTGCCATCCATTCTTGGGTGGCTTTTTTATTATTCAATTTTACTAGAAGAAAGAGGAATTATAATGAAAATTTATAAAAAGTGGTTAGCGGCATTCGTTTTTACAATTTTATTAGTAGGATGTAATAGTGAGGACTCGAATAAAGCAAAAAATGACACACCAAACGAAGCTACCTATACTGTAGAAGATGACCGTGGTGTTGAAGTAACGTTTGAGGCTATTCCACAATCTGTTATTTCATTACAACCGAGCAATACAGAAATATTATTTGAACTAGGTGTTGGAGATAAACTAATTGGTGCAACAGAATATGATACATATCCTGAAGAAGCAAAAAAGATTGAACGCGTGTCAGATACAATCACAGTTAATAATGAACGTGTTATAGAATTAAATCCAGATGTTGTTTTTGCCTTTACGATGGGCGATGAAACACAAGTAGAGCAATTAGAAAGTGCTGGCATTAAAGTATTTGTCATTAAATCTGCAGCTTCTATAGAAGATGTTTACGGAGATATTAAACAAATTGCTGAAGTAATGGGTGTAGAGAAGGAAGGACAAAAAGTAGTAGCAAACATCCAATCACAAATTACATCTGTTCAGGAAAAAATTGCTTCATTAGAAAAACAGAAAAAAGTTTATTTTGAAATTTCACCAGCTCCAGATATTTGGTCTGTTGGTTCAGGCACATTCCAACAAGAATTAATATATAGTGCCGGCGTTGAAAACTTATATATTGATCAACAAGGATGGTTTGCTGTAAGTGAAGAAGATTTACTACAACGTAATCCAGAAGCTATTATTACAACAGTTAACTCGGAAGATCCGATTGCTGAAATGTTATCTCGACCAGGTTGGGGTGTATTAACAGCAGTGCAAAATAAAGAAGTGTACCATTTGAATGCCGATATTTTAGATCGTCCAGGTCCTCGTATTGGTGAAGCAGTTGAACTTATAGCAACATCCATTTATCCGGATTTATTTAAATAATAACGTTTGAAGCAAATTCTTCCAAAGGGAATTTGCTTTTTTTAGGAGAATACAATGACAATTATTTTTATAACGGGTGGAGTTAGAAGTGGAAAAAGTGCCTATGCAGAAAAATATGCAATAGAACTTTACAAAAAATACCAACGTTCGTCTTTATACTATTTAGCATCAGGAGTAGCATTTGATGAAGAAATGTTAAAACGGATTGAACGTCACAAAGAGGATCGCTCCAAGTCTAATGTTCAGTGGAAAACTATTGAAGTCCAAGATGATTTTCCAGTTGAAATGTTGGATTTTAATCAATGTGATGTGGTCGTTTGGGATTGCATTACAACTTGGGTGACAAATGTCTTATATAAAACAGAGCAGTATAATATACAAGAACGTCAAACAAAAATTGTGGATTATCTTAATCGATTTAAATCTTTCATCACACAATGGAATGACAAACATTCGATCATCATCATTGTATCTAATGAAGTATTAGATGAACCAAAATCTAATTTTGAAGAAGTGGATTTGTTCCGTAAAATTCTTGGAGAACTTCATCAGTGGTTAGTATCAGTATGTGATGAAGCCTATGAAATGGATTATAGTATTACTAAACGTTGGAAATAAGGTGGTGTCCTCAATGAAAAATAGTTTGATAGGTCTACTACTTGCATTTCAATTTTTCACTTCCATCCCTGTTCGCAAGCAATTACCGATGAATCGCCAAACAGTAACTTCGATGTATTTCTTAATGCCTGTAATTGGTGTTTTGATGGGGGGTACTAGTGTCCTGATAGTGATTTTAAATGAAAGTTATTTTCAATTTTCAGGACTTTTTTTAGCAATTATTCTTGTAGTTGCCAACATTGTCATGACAGGCGGTTTGCATTTAGATGGCTGGATTGACCTTGGTGACGCCTTTTTCTCTTACCAAGATCAAAAACGGAGATTGGAAATTTTAGACGATTCACGAGTAGGGGCTTTTGGAGCAATTTGTTTAGTCGTGTTATTACTGCTTAAAGTAGCCTTTTTATATGAATTTTTTTTAAGAGCAGTTGAAAATCATCTAATCTATTTTGTAGTGATTCCTTTTATAAGTCGACTATCTATTTTGATTTATTTCTTAACAATGAAGAATGTAAAACAAACTGGGTTAGCTGCTTATTTTAAATCACAAGTAAACCATAAACAAGTATGGTTTGGAATTTGTTTATATTCGATCTTTTTAGTTTTTACATCTACGTCAATGTCAAATATCTTTCTGTTATTTTTTTCGATGATTGTTGTTGTTTTCTTTTATCGCTATTGGACATTGAAAAACTTTGGCGGAATGACGGGTGATTTAATGGGTGCATTGTATGAAGGAGTGGAGTTAGTGCTATGGGGGATTCTGTTATTGTTCATTTAATTCGCCATGAGAAAACTGAAGCAAATAGATTAAAAAAATATGTTGGGTGGACGGATGAACCCATTATAAAAAATTCACAGCCATTACAACTACCTTTTCAACCAAACATTGTGTATGGCAGTGATTTAAATAGATGTGCAGAAACTGCAAAACTGTACTTTCCCAATGCGCAATTTAAAGCGCTTTTTCCATTACGGGAGCTTAATTTCGGTGAATTTGAAATGAAAACGTATGAACAGTTAAAAAATCTACCCATATATCGTGAGTGGATCGATTATCCGGAAGAAATCACACCACCAAATGGTGAAAACTTCCGCCATTTTACATATCGAGTAACACAATGTTTTCGTCAAATTGTTGTTAAACCTACTACTTACACTTTTGTCGTACATGGTGGTGTAATTCGACTCCTATTATCCTTATTTGGACCTTCTGAAAAATCATTTCAAGAAATAGCTGTCAATCACCGCACAATTTATACATTAAAATGGCCAGATACTACATCGATAAAAGGGGGGCTACGATGCGAGTCATTATTGGTGGAGCCTATAATGGAAAAAGAGAATATGTAAAAAAATCGTTGTTACATGTAAATCAAAAGTACATTCACTTTTTCGAAGGAGAACTACCATTAAGCAATTTTTCGAAAAAAGACTATGTGATTTTAAGTAACTTTGAAAAAATGATTATGAAAAAACTCGAAGTTGATGAGGATAAAATTGCAAACGAACTAGCAGAGACAATCAAGAGGTTAGATACTCAAACAAACGTTATTTGTATTTGCAATGATCTCGGGCGAGGCATTGTACCAATGGATAAAGAACAACGTAAATTAAGAGATACGTGTGGAAGGCTATACCAAAAATTATTTGAAGAAAGTAGTCTAGTTGTTCGTATATGGTACGGCATTCCGCAAATATTAAAGGGGGACGTAGACAATGATCAATTCTAAATTAAAATTAATGACATTTACTGCTTTAATCGCAGCTCTTTGTGTAATTGGTAGCTTTATAAAAGTACCTGGTTTTATAACAACAGCCGCCTTGGACTCTGCTCCAGCTTTTTTGAGTGTAGCGTTTTTACCACCAATTTACTCTGGTTTTGCAGGAGGGTTAGGGCATCTCGCAACAGCTTACACATCAGGTTTTCCATTTGGGCCATTACATATTTTAATTGCTTTTGAAATGTTTATCATTGTTACTTTATTTAATGTTTTACATAAAAAAGGCTTAACCATACTGAAATGGTTCTTTTTAATTATTGCAAATGGAATACTATCTCCATTGCCATTTTATTTTATCATTTCTCCAGCATTTTATTTTTCAGCACTACCAAGTTTACTTGTTGCAACGGTTATTAATGTTATAATTGGTTTAATGATTATGCCAATTTTAGTTAAAATTTTGAATAGTGGAAAGGTAAAACATATATGAGAAATGCAATTAAAATTGATAAAGATACAATTATAACCATCGATAATTCGGGATGTATTGGTGAAAAAGAACATGACTATGTTAAAGTTTCAAATGAAGTAGCAGCATACTACTCTGCACGTGTGTCAATATTAGAGCAGTGGTGCGCGGGAGCACAGCCAACTCATTTATTTTTAGCTAACTTTACAAGTGAGGAAGCATGGGGGGATTATGAAAAAGGCTTTGCAAAGGTCTTTGAAGAAATAGGAGAAAAAATGCCACCACTTAACGGCTCAACAGAATCTAACTTTACATCTATGCAATCAGGTTTAAGCTTAACAGTAGTAGGGAAAATTGCTTTTGAAGTAAATGAGGAAAATTGTGATTGGTTTATTGTTGGAAAACCGTTAGTAGGGGAAGAAGTTGTGAACAACCTAAATGATGTGGCAAAGTTAAATGAACTCATTCTCCTTATAAAATTAGGTGTTGTTAAACATGTATGGCCTGTTGGTTCTAAAGGAATTAAGGCAGAATGTAAGAAAATCTTTAAAAATAATGAAATAGAATGTGCACTACCGTTAGAAAAATCAGGTGGTCCTTCAACTTGTGTAATTGTTGCAGTTGATCGAGAACAGTTGGAGCAATTTTACGAAATTGTTTCCGTACCAGTTGAACAACTAATTATTAAATAGTTAAAGGGAGAGAATATTATGTATTCAGTTACAAACCGTATCAATGTGAAAAAAGGAATGGCTCATAAAATGGCACCGAACTTCACAAAACCTGGTCCATTACAACAGTTTGATGGATTTATTAAAGTAGAGGTTCATGTAAGTACGCAATTTGAAGAATATGATGAATTGAGTGTTATGATGTTTTGGGAAAATTTGGAAGGTTTTGAAGCTTGGAAAAACAGTGATGCATTTAAACAAGCACATAAGCGTCCGTCAGATGAGCCAAACCCAAATAGTCCAGTTATCAGTAGTCAAGTTATTGTAGCAGAAATTGCTTCTGCTATTTCAAAGTAAGGACAATTAAAAAGGTCGTCTCAATATAATTTGAGGCGACTTTTTACATTTAAATTTTTTGTTTTGCGAAATTTTCTAAAAAAAAGAAATAAGCATCATCACAGCATTTCTTAAGCATTTGTGAGAAAGAATCCGTTTTCAATTCTAAAATCGCTGCTTTTACAAAAAGTGATTGGTCCTTTAAGAAGTCTTGAATTTCGCTTTCTGTTCCTTCTAGAGCATCAAAGTACTTCAATTCTTTGTTCTTCTCTACCATGTAGGATAAATCATATTTATTCATCACAGATAAAATCCAATCATTTAAACCAGATGCAAAAAATAGAGACGCTATGTAGAAAAATTCAGGTGAAGCCACTTTTCGTTGTTTTAAGTTTTGAAAATGATTATCTTTTCTTAACGCGTTGTAAATAATATAGTTTGAACTATAATAAAGAGATTTTTCGACAGATTGAATAATAATGTGATCGTCAGGAAGCAATAATAACCAAGCATTAAAGGCAACAACCCATGCATCCTCTTGAGTCATTCCTCCGTCCTTTACGATATAAGAGTAGTCTTTTAATTTCTCCGCTATTGATAGGAAAGTGTCAACATGATGTTGTTCAATATAAAATAGACTTCTATCAACAGTAATAACGTGATACATCATAAACACCCCTTTAAGTAATTAGTAATATATCTATAAAAATGTAATATTTTAGTATCTACTAAACAGTTTACCTAAACTAGACTATGGTTGACAATCAAAAAAAACAAAATATAGACAAAATAACTAGTTTGAAATTATGAACGATGTAAAATGTATTAAAATTAGTTAAATATAACTATGTGAAGGGTTATAGATAATATTTTTTTATAAAGTGTAATAATCCTTAGTAAAAAAATGCACATTCAACCCTTTTCCAATAAGAATAGGTAATAAAAAAGAGCTGCTCAAAGCCATTTAAGTAATGACGTTTGATGCAGCTTAAGTAATTTATGTTTCTCCAAGGTCCTTTAAGATTGGATCATGATAAACTTCTTTATTTATTTCGCCAGTAATTCGAGACGTTGTGATACCAGCAACCATAGAACCACTTACATTTAACGCAGTTCGGCCCATATCGATTAAAGGTTCAACAGAAATTAACACACCAGCGAGAGCAACAGGTAAATCGAGGGCAGATAGTACGATAATTGCAGCAAAAGTAGCCCCTCCACCTACACCTGCAACACCGAAAGAACTGATAGCAACAATAAAAATTACTGTAATGATAAATGTAGGATTTAGTGGATTTATACCGACTGTTGGTGCAATCATTATCGCTAACATTGCAGGATATACCCCAGCACAACCATTTTGTCCAATTGATAAACCAAATGAACCTGCAAAGTTTGCAATTCCATCGGGCACTCCGAAACGATCCACTTGTGTTTTCAAATTTAATGGTAAACTACCTGCACTTGAGCGTGATGTGAAAGCAAATAATAATGTTTCACCAGCCTTTTTCATATAAATTATTGGACTTAAACCAGATAGTAGAATAATTAAAAGATGTATAATAAAGACAACGATTAGTGCTACATACGAAGCTATAACAAATTTTCCTAAATTATAAATTGCACCAAAATCACTTGTTCCAACTGTGCGTGCCATAATTGCTAAAATTCCATAAGGTGTTAATCGTAAAACAATTGTGACTATCCCCATTACGAGAGAGTAGATTGCCTCAATTCCTTTTTTTATCATTTTAGATGTTTCTTCATCTTTACGTACAACACGTAAATAAGAGAAACCTAAAAATGCAGCAAAAATTACGACCGCAATTGTGGAAGTAGACCGAGCACCTGTTAAATCTAAAAATGGGTTTGCAGGGAATAGTTCAATTATTTGTTCAGGTAAACTTGTGACTTCAGTTGTTTTTTCTTCTAAAGATGCACCGCGTTCTTTCTCCGCTTCTCCTTGTACTAATTGTGATGCATTTAAGTTAAAGAGTGTTGCAGAGGTTATTCCAACTCCTGCTGAAATCGCTGTTGTACCAACTAAAATTAGTAAGATAAGGCCAGCGATTTTCCCTAAATTATTTCCTAATGTTAATTTCGTAAAAGCTGATAAAATTGAAATAAATACTAAAGGCATGGCCACCATTTGAAGCAGTTTTACATATCCTGTTCCTATGATGTTATACCATGCAACAGTATTAGTAATCTCTTCGGAAGTGGCACCATAAATAAGTTGGAGAACTAGACCTAAAACGATTCCCAATAGTAAACCAATAAAAACTCGGTTGGAGAATTTTACATGCTTTTTATTTAAATAGCGTAAAAATACTAATAAAATAAGTAAAATAATTACATTAATAATAGTAATCAATATCTTTTCCCCCTAAAATCAATTTATAATTAATTGGATTATGGTAAGGGATGATCTCTCAACTAATTATTCCTTTTTATATTGAGGAATTCATTGCTTTTTATTCATAATTTAAACTAGTATCTTTTGCGTCGCGCTAAATGAGTAATTTTGTTACAATAATTATTGGTCAAGTAATAAGTGAAAGGAAAGTTCGACAATGAATTCACCGTATACATTTAAACATTTACTACCTGAAAATAATGATGGAAATAGACCTGCTATTTTTTTACTTCATGGATTAGGAAGCAATGAGGAAGATTTGCTCCAATTAGTAGGACAATTTAAGGGGCATTGTCATATATTCAGTTTAAGAGGACCGATTACACATTCTCCTGGTTATGCATTTTATACATTTGCTGAGGAAGGAAAACCAGAAAGAAAAGTGTTTGATCAAATGATCGTTTTTACAAGAGATTTTATTTTAGAAGCGATAAAGGAGTTTAATTTAAATAAAGACAAAATCTACTTAGTAGGATTTAACCAAGGAGCCGTTGTTGCGGAAACTTTATCTGTAGTTATGGGAAATCATATTCGTGGAACAGTTGCACTTAGTGGCTTCATCCCTGATTTTGTAAAGTCTGATTATGTAAAAATGCCGATAGATCAATCAAAAATATTCATTTCTCACGGAGAATATGATTATGTCTATCCAATAGCTTGGGGAGAAGATAGCAAAAACTTTTTTGAAGAACAGAAAGCGGCAGTTACATATAAAACGTATCCGGACGGACATGGTGTTACACCGGATAATATTCAAGACTTAGTATCGTTTATTGCGGAAGATTTATATTAATTCACAAAGAAACCGTAGTGGGCTTGTCTTCTCACTACGGTTTTAAACATATTAAGCATCTAATAGTTTCTCAGCCTCTTCAATTGGCATAGGTTTATGGAAATAATAACCTTGTCCTGTACGACATCCCATTTTTTGCAATAACTTATATTGCTCCGCTGTTTCAATTCCTTCAGCAACTGCATGCATTTTTAAGTTGGAAGCTAGTTGAACAATTGTCTGAACCACAGCATGCATTCCATTATCCTCGATGCCGTTTATAAAACTTCGATCAATTTTTATTTCTGAGAAGGGAAGTTGCTGTAAATAGCTTAAACTTGAAAATCCTACTCCAAAATCATCAATTGAACTTTCATACCCATATTTTTTTAGCTCAATTAAGATTTCTTTTGCTTTCCGATGATCGAATAATTCAACGCTTTCTGTTACTTCAATTTTTATAAATTCCGGGCTTATTTCATATTTGTTTACAAGAGAAATGAAATCATCAACAAATGATTCACGGTAAAAGTGAACAGGTGAAATATTAACCGATATTGGCACCAATTTTAAACCTTTACTTTTCCGTTCATTTTGGAATTTTAGGACTTTCTGTAGAACGACATTATCTACCTGGCTAATTTTCCCTGTTTGTTCAGCGATCGGGATGAACTCAGCAGGAGAAATCGGACCAAGAACAGGAGAATACCATCTTGCTAGAGCCTCAAATCCCTCTATGGCAGCAGTAAGCAGGTTTACTTTTGGTTGCAAATGAATGGTGAATTCATCATTTTGAAGTCCATGTGTTAATTGGTTAACAATTTCAAGTTCTCGTTGAATTTTCTCATCTGTTTCTGCTTCAAAGTAAGAAACAACAGCACCTTTTTGATTACTTGATTTTGTAAGAGCAATATCCGATCTACGAATACTTTCATCGATTGAAATTGTTTCATCAAAATTTGCAATACCGATTTTTAATGAAATAAAAATTTCTCTCTCAGCAATTGAAAAGGGTGTGTTTGTAATTTCAAATAGTTTTTTAATTAAGTTATCAATCTCAAGAGATGGTAATTTCGTTGCAAGGATGAATGTTGAATTTGAAAAGCGTCCATAAATGATGTCGGTATTGAGATCGTAAATACTTTCTAAACGTTCAATTAACTGACCAATTAACTTATCGCCAATTTTTCTACCAAATAAATCAACAATACTTGCATATTCACTTGGTTGGGTTAATAAAATATATCCTTTAATATCTTGTTCTGCCCACTGTTTTAAATTTGTATAAAAATAGTTGTAATTAGGGATGCCAGAAGACAAATCAAAATAGGCTAACCTTTGAAGTTGTTGTTTTTGTTCAGCATATTTTATTGATAATCCTATAATTGGTGAAAGCTTATTTAAAAAATGAATATCAGGTTGCCTAGGTTCAGCATTATTTTTTAAATAAATTGAAACATAACCTATTAGTTGTTGATCGTTATTAAATATTGGCTTTGTCCAACAACTTTTAATAGTTGCATTAATCTTTTGACAAGATTCATGTGATAGCTGTTCAATATATATGGCTCGTTCATTGCATCCTTTTGTCGAATTAATGTCCATTTTATGAATGGCCTTTATCGATTCTAACGAGAGTGAACCACTTGCGATTGGTACAATTTCACTTATACTTTTGACAAAATGTATGGAACAGTAAATATCACGTATATAATAGCGTTCTACTTGTTTTGTAATTAGGTTACAAATATCAACTAACTCTACACCTTTTTCAAGTTCTGAATATACTTCATGTTCTAGTTTTGAAAGCATTTTTCCTAACATTAGTTCTGTAATATCGCTACAATGAAGCATTGCGTATTGTATTTGACCATTGTCATCTTTAATTGGTTCGCAGGAAATATGATTCCAAAAGGCAACTTGATCTTTTCGGTAATGCAATAAATTTAGACGGAAGGGTGTTTTATGTATTAAATGGTATTCAAATTCCTCTTGTGTTTCTTTATTAGTTCTTAGACCCTCTAATATAGTTATATTCCTTCCGATCAATTCATCCTTTTCATAACCAGTTAAGTGCAAAAATGCATCGTTAAGAAAAACGAATGGGTTGTTTGGTTCATTTATATCAACAATAGCTATACCAATATGATATTGTTCACTAATGTTACAGAGGAATGCAAATAATTGTTCCTTTTTTAAGGGCATATCTGAATTACCCATTATTCTTCCCCTCCCGAAAAACAGGTTAAACTATTGTACAGTAAGTATATCAGAAATGTTAATTAGAGAGGAGAATTATTTGAAAATAATTTAAATTTTTATAAAAAATAGAAATATAAAACAGTTAAATTTTATTATTTTGATAAATAAGAGTCATATAATAATTCTAGTGCTTTTATCCCTTTTTCATCCACTAATAGTTCTTTTTCTAATATTAACTTTACAACAGCTGAATCCGATGAAATTTGCTGATCAACTATTTCAAATTCAACTGTAACTTTGCCATTAGTAATTAGTTTAGATTTTTGAGCTTCTGAAAAATGATAACTTTCAAAAAGGCCTTCTTTCCACGTGCCTTTTACTTTTAATTTTTGTAGTTCATCAAAATTTTCATATTCCCACTGTATGTCGCGTAAAATAGATTCAAATAAATCATTGATTGAAAATACTTCATTATTATATTCAATTTCTATCGCACGAATTGTATGTGCATCCTTTGAAATTGCATTAGCAGCCTTACTTGCAGAAGAATCTATTTCTGAAACCGCTTTCTTAATGTCGGTTAGTTGGTCGGTACAGCCTGTTAGTAAAAATAAAAAAATAGATGCTAAAAGTAGTAATGGTAATTTTTGCATAACTAAAACCTCCAATGTATCTCTAGTTAATTTTATCTTATCGGAAATGTCCTTATTAAAAAGAAGCGAATTTACAATGATTATGAATTTTTTGTAACAGCAATTTGGACAAGCTTCAATGATTTCTGGAATGGTTTTGGGGGGAAGATAAAATGAAAATTGATGATGATGTTTTAGAAAGACTAGGTGTTTATTTTGTCTATTTTGATATTTACAACCTTTATGGCATTCCATTTGAAACGTTTGTAGAACGATGGAAGAAAGGGATTTTGGGAGAGTATTTAGAGGTATAGAAAAGGCAACATGTTCACTTTGGACATGTTGCCTTTTTTTAGAAATGTTGTTTGATCCATCTGTTCGCTTCAAGCCAATTATTAACTCGTACGACACTTTTCGGAACAGCTTTTCGATTATATGGTGTATCAAATAAGATGACAGGTATTTTTAACTCTTCTGCTAACATTACAGCATTATCATGTTTGTCTTCAAAAAAAACTTCGACTCCATGATTTTTAGCTGCTTCTAATTTGTCGTGACTACCAATTAAGTCAATGTGATGGAAGGGTACCTGGTTTTCTTCAAACCATTTATGTGTAATCCCATAAACACTTGTATCACGGGCTGAAATATAAATAAGTTCATATTGATGTTGCCATTGTTCTAGAATAGCTTTAGCATCTTTTGCGATATGACTTACAGAGTACATATATCCTTCATTTTCCTTAAACCATTTTGCAAATTCTTTTCGGTCAACAGGATGAGGAAAAGCACTTAAAAAATCATATTCAATCACATCGTCTAACACAATATTTGTATTATATTGTTTGTTAATATGTGGAATAAGTGTATCCGGTGTAGTTACAGTTCCATCAATATCGATGCCAAACCGTGTTTTAACTTGAGACATATTAAAACCTCCTTGTTCAGAGATTTTTCTTCTTCATCTATTTTTCAGCCATTTCTGCAGCTAATTTATCAATTTCTTTTTTCAATTCTTCTACCATTGTTGCTTCAGGAACTTTACGAACGGTTTTACCTTTCATAAATAATAGCCCTTCTCCGCGTGCACCAGCAATACCGATATCCGCTTCACGAGCTTCACCTGGTCCGTTTACTGCACAACCAAGTACAGCAACTTTTAATGGTACATTAAGTTTTGAAATATACTCTTCTACTTCATTAGCGATTGAAATTAAGTCAATTTCAATACGACCACAAGTAGGGCAAGAAATCAAAGTTGCCATATTTGAAGCTAGACCAAATGATTTTAACAGTTCACGTGCAACTTTTACTTCTTCCACTGGATCTGCTGATAGTGAAATACGTAAAGTATTACCAATCCCTTTAGATAAAATAGCACCAAGTCCAGCAGCAGATTTAACAGTACCCGCGAATAATGTTCCTGATTCAGTAATTCCTAAGTGTAGAGGATAATCAAACGCTTGAGCTGCTTTTTCATAAGCTTCAATTGCTAAGTTAACATCGGAAGCTTTCATTGATACTATAATATCGTGGAAATCTAAGTCTTCTAATATTTTAATATGGTGTAGTGCCGATTCTACCATTCCATCAGCAGTAGGGTAACCATACTTTTCTAAAATGTGACGCTCTAATGAACCAGCGTTAACACCAATTCGTATTGGAATATTTTTTGCTTTAGCAGCATTTACTACTGCTTCAACTTTTTCACGGCGACCGATATTTCCTGGGTTAATACGTACTTTGTCAATGCCGTTTTCAATCGCTTTTAAAGCTAACTTATAGTCAAAATGAATATCCGCTACTAACGGAATATGGATACGTTTTTTAATATCAGCTATCGCATTTGCAGCACGTTCATCAGGAACAGCTACGCGTACAATTTGACAACCAGCTTCTTCTAATCGAAGAATTTCAGCTACCGTTGCTTCAACGTCATGTGTTTTTGTCGTACACATACTTTGGATGAATAGTTCATTACTACCACCAATCGTTAAATTACCTACACGCACAGGACGCGTTTTTGAACGGTGAATTAGTTCACTCATGAAGATTCTCTCCTTTTATAAAGGTACGTATGTTAAAAATATTTCGTACCACACTCTAGTTATTTTATCAGTGTAGGTAAACAAGGACAAGGAAGAAACGCTTTTTTTTCTCGATGAAGGGGAAGTAATCGAAATTACACTTCACTTTATAACTACTTATAAAGCCAAAATTTAAGATGGTGACGGCATTTGTTAATGAAAGTTTCGTCATTTCGAGCAATGTTGCACAGTTTGTTGATAAATTGGAATTTTAACTAGTTCACCTGGTACCATCGCTTGCTTTTTAAGATGTGGATTTAATTTGTAAAAATGTGCCATTCGTTCAGGAAGTGAAATTTTCACTTCTGTTGGATAAGCAGCAAATAACCCTTGTACGGAATCACCTTCAGTAGTCATTACTGAAATGGATTGAACGGATATTTGGTCATTACATATAAGCTCCTCTGAATCATTAAAGGCTGCAAGAGGAACAGTTCCTTCAGTCAAATCTATTTTAATCACAGCTGCTACTAGAAAGAAAACAACTGTAAATATTAGAAATCTCATAAAATCCCTCCTTTCTCTCACTATATGAAGAGAAGGGGGATTCATGCATACTATTTTTTTGGTATTTTAGGATATTTGGTAGCAGCAATTATTAGTAGAAAAACTGTAATTACAATTCCAATTAAAGTTGGGATTGCACCGGTGAATTGTAATGTTGTAAATACAATTGATAATAATGTAGACCAAGTGACAGCGAAAGTAGCTGTTCGCCACATATGACGATATTCTCCTCGTTTATTCGTTACTTTTAATATGACTACCCCAACTAACGCGTATATACTAATTCGAACAAATAATAGGATGGTAGTAGTTAATATTAATAGTAACAAAGCAAAAGGATAGAGTAACCATTGAATATCTTCTATATATTCTGTTAAACCTTCTATATTATAAGAAACTTCTGAAACACCTGTTAAAAACTGAATAAACGAAAATAGTGTAACAAGTGCAACTAATAGAAAAACATATTGAATGGTTTTACCTATAGACAGTAAACGGTAGCCTGCTAACTTTTTTGGATGTAGTAGACTATCAATGAAAAGTTGTGAATGTTTAACCATAAATTCTCCTCCAAAGAGAAGTGTAACATGAACTTGTGCGATGGTTAAATAATTATTAATTAATGAAACTTTTCATATTTGTTTCCGTAAATAAGTGGAAAATTATAATAGGGGATGTTCTTTTGGAGATTTTAGCATGGAGTTTAATTATTGTTAGTTTCGTAATCGCTTTTGTTGGGTTAATATACCCGATTATACCTTCAGTGTTATTTATTTTATTAGGATTTATCGTATACGGATTGTTTTTCTCATTTACAGAGCTTGGCTGGTTATTTTGGTCAATTGAATTATTATTTGTAATTCTTTTATTTGCAGCAGATTCTATTTCCAATTTAATTGGAGTTAAAAAATTTGGTGGAACAAAAGCTGGGATGTGGGGAAGTACAATAGGATTGTTAGTGGGGCCGTTTATCATCCCAGTTGTAGGTATTTTAATTGGCCCTTTTTTAGGTGCAGTGATCGGGGAATTATTTGTCACAAAATCTGAGTTCAAATCTGCTCTAAAATCAGGAGTAGGATCCCTTGTTGGTTTTCTAACTTCGGTTGTGACAAAGGGAATTATACAAGTAATTATGATTGTCATATTCTTTATTGCAATTTAACGAGTAAAAAAGGTTTAAGTTTAGTGAAATGTGCCTAAATTATGTAGGGATATATCATTCATTGGCGCCACACAGTTAATAGACACCATGTTTTCCGTCAAAAGGCTGATTTGTAAATGTACGGTGTAAAATAATTGAATGGATTACCAAAGTTTGATAACCTAGAAAGGTAATCAACATTGAACTTTTTAAGGGAGGAAATATATTATGGCTTTTGAATTACCACAATTACCTTACGCATACGATGCATTAGAACCACATATCGATGCTAAAACGATGGAGATTCACCATTCAAAACATCACAACACATATGTAACGAACTTAAACGCAGCAGTTGAAGGAACTGAATTTGCTAGTAAAGATTTACTAGACTTAATTTCTAATATTGATGCGCTTCCTGCTGAAAAACAAACAGCAGTTCGTAATAACGGTGGTGGACATGCTAACCACACATTATTCTGGGAAATTCTTGCTCCAGGTGGATCAAACGCACCAACTGGTGAATTAGCTTCTGCAATCGAATCAAAATTCGGTAGTCTTGATGCATTCAAAGATGAATTTGCAAAAGCTGCAACTGGTCGTTTCGGTTCAGGTTGGGCATGGTTAGTAGTAGATGGTGGAGCACTTTCTATCACATCAACTCCAAACCAAGACTCTCCAGTAATGGAAGGGAAAACACCAATCTTAGGATTAGATGTTTGGGAGCATGCTTACTACTTAAACTATCAAAACCGTCGTCCTGACTACATCTCTGCTTTCTGGAATGTAGTAAACTGGGATGTTGTAGCAGAAAAATTTGCTGCTGCGAAATAATAAATAAGATTCAAGAGGCAAAACTTTAATCAAAGGGTTTTGTCTCTTTTATTAGGAACAAAAAATGCTGGCGAAAGTTATGAAACTTTGGCCAGCATTTTTTTAATGAAACATTTTTTCCACGCGTTCACATACCTCATCTGCAGAAAGGCCACGTGCATCGATTACTGAACCTTCAGTGACTACATTACTAATCCCCATCACATTGTGGTCTTGTCCAGAGATTACACAGCAATCACAATTTTTAGCGTCTTCTTCACTACGAAGCGTCTTTACTTCATATCCTTTTGCTTGTAAAGCTGCCTCAACATTTGATAAAGATTCTTCAACACCAATAATTTTAGACATTGTCATCCACCTCCTATAAGTAATGTGTCAAATAGCATTGTTATTTATTCACACTAACTATTATTAATTTGTTTAGGAATTTGGAAAATATCCCTTGCTATAAAATCGCATTTTTTGTGCAAATTATGAATGGAGGTGACCAACATGAATGATAAAAAAGGTAATAAATTAGATCGTGAAGAATATGGTCATGGATACGATTTAAGCCCAGATGATTTTGATGTGATTGGACAAAATAATTTGGCGAAAAAACAAAATAAAAATGAAAACAAAGACAAACCTGATAACAAGCATAATCCATCTAGATTAAATCAGTAACCAACAGAAAGTATTTGGAGGGTTAATTTTCCAAATACTTTTTTTCATATACAGTTTTTTGTTTGGCGAAAGTTTTTTCGACATATGTTCTATTTTACTCCCCTTTTTCTTAAAGTATAACGAGATACAATAAAGGGGAGAAACGATGCAAATTGATGGCGTGTTCTCTGGTGGTGGTATCAAAGGCTTTGCATATGTCGGTGCTTTACAAGTTTTAGAAGAAAAGAATTTTACCTTTAAACGTGTTGCCGGGACGAGTGCAGGAGCAATTTTTGCTTGTTTAATTGCAGCTGGTTACAGTGCTTCAGAAGTTGAAGAAATGCTGGATGACCTTAATTTAAAATCACTCTTAGATCCTCCAAAGCCTGCCCGTACACTCCCTTTTTTAAAATGGATCAATTTGTATTTCCGGATGGGTTTATACAAAGGAAAAGCTTTAGAAAAGTTGTTTTATAGAAAATTAGCAGCAAAAGGGGTCGTTACCTTCAATGATTTACCCCGCGGATCTTTAAAGCTAATTGCGTCTGACTTAACAAATGGGAAAATGGTAGTCATTCCGGATGATTTACAAAAGTATGGTTTTGAATGGCGAAAATTTCCAGTATCAAAAGCATTAAGGATGAGTTGCGGAATCCCTTTTTTCTTTGAACCAATCAAGCTACATGATAATAAAGGCGAATGTGTTTTTGTGGATGGAGGCGTCCTAAGTAATTTTCCACTCTGGGTTTTTCATCAAAATAAGGAACGGCCAATCCTTGGATTTAAGCTTAGTCATCCAGGTGAAGAAATGGAGCCTAGGAAAATTGCGAATGGTTTAGATTTGTTTGATGCCTTATTTAAAACGATGAAAACTGCACATGATGAACGATATATATCGAGAAAACATGAAAAAAGTATCGTTTTTATACCGGTAGAAAATGTTAGTTCTACACAGTTTGATATTGATGAAGAAATGAAACAACAATTAATCGATATTGGTAGAAAGAAAACAATGAAATTTCTAGAAACTTGGGATTGTAGTTAGTTTGTTTTATGGATAAATACAGCATATATCGAAATACTAATCATGAAAATATGTAAAGGAGTAGAGGACAGTGGCAAAAACACCAAGAGAAATAGCGGAGAAAATATTAGACGATAATTTGGTTGGAACAATGGCAACAATCGAAGGAGATAAGCCTCATACTCGATATATGACTTTCTTTAATAATAATTTCACTCTATATACTGTCACAAGTGATCACACACATAAAGTAGAAGAGCTATCAAAAAATCCATATACCCACATTTTAATTGGTTATGATGGGAAAGGTTTTGGTGATGAATTTTTAGAAATTGAAGGGAAAGTAGAAATTTCTTCTGAAGATAGTATGCGGGAGAAAGTTTGGAATAAGATGTTAAAACCTTGGTTTAGCGGTCCAGATGATCCGAAAATGGTTGTGTTAAAGGTAACACCATCGCAAATTCGATTAATGAACACAAAAGGGGAAGACCCGAAACTTGTGGAGTTTTAAAATTTGTCGGCTATCATTGTTAATTAAAGATTGAATTAAGTTGTCCTAAAAGGGCAACTTTTTTAATTGAAAAACGAAAGAAAACATTTGTAATTTAGTTCTATCTTGTCCTTTTTATCTTTAAACTAGAATATAGGAAATGAATCGAGGTGTGGAATTTGAAGAAGTGGGGAATATCGGCAATTGTTTTATTTATGATTTATAGTGTTTTAATGTACTTTTATATTTTCCATTGGAGCACAAATGGAATACCGGATGTCTTAAAGGGGACAGTTGCTGATCCAGCGACATTTATGACAGAACGTGAATTACTCTTAAGTGAAGAATATTCGAAAGTGAAAAATTTTATTTTCTTTATTCTTACCCCTCTAGAATGGCTCGTTTATTTATTTATTTTAGGGACAGGCCTATCGCATATTTTTGAAAAATGGTCAGATATAGGTCTAAAATGGAGAGTCATAAAAAATGGTGCATATGTATTCTTCTTATACTTATTTACAACACTTCTTTTTTACCCGGTTGATTATTATCGTTATAGTTTAAGTAAGAAGAATGGAATAAGTACGCAACACTTTTCTTCATGGATGCGCGACTATGTGATTGATTTTTGGGTAGGTTTTATTACAACCTTAATTATTGTAGTAGTTCTTTATTGGCTAATCCAAATTAGTAAAAAAAGATGGTGGTTGTATGCATGGTTACTTACAATACCGTTTGCCATCTTTATGATGTACATTCAACCAGTCATTATTGATCCACTGTACAATGAGTTTTATCCATTAAAAGATAAAGTATTAGAAGAAAAGATATTAGCCCTTGCAGATCAAGCAAATATACCGTCAGAACATGTTTTTGAAGTGAATATGGCGGAAAAAACAAATGCAATGAATGCCTATGTAACGGGTATTGGAGATAATTCAAGAATCGTGCTCTGGGATACTACGCTGAATCAACTAACGGAAAGTGAAATTTTGTTCATTATGGCACATGAGATGGGACATTATGTGGAAAAACATATTTACATTGGAATGGCTGCATATATACTTTCAACGTTAATCGGATTATGGTTAATTTCAAAAATAATGCCGTGGCTCATCGAACGGTTTGGACATGTACTAAAAATAAAAGATATGAAAGAGATAAACTCGTTACCATTATTTTTACTTCTTCTTTCATTCATGTTATTCATGTCAAATCCAATTTCGAATTTTGTATCGCGTTACCAAGAGAGCCGCGCAGATGAATATGCAATGGAGTTAACGAATAATCCAGAAGCAGCAGTTAGTAGCTTCCAAAAACTTTCAAAGACAGGGTTAAGTGAAGTAAATCCTCCATTTATTGTGAAAGTTTTCCGTTATACCCATCCACCAATGCTTGAAAGAATAAATACAGTAGCCGAATACACAAAAAAAGAAGAATAAAAAATACATGCAATGCCTGACTATTTTGAGTCGGGCATTTTTTGTGTTTACCAAACATTTTTTAAAGTAGACAAGAAAATAATTCATAAAAACTATAATTAATGAAGAAATAATATGTAAATTTCTCTGGATAGAAATGAAAAATCCGAACAAAAGCAGATAGGCACGAATATAATATAGTAAAATAGAAACGATATAATTTACCTATTGACAATTGGTGATACATATCTATAGATAGGTGGTGAGCAAAATGGATTTCTTCTTAGTTGCATTAACGTTCTGGTCACTTGTAATTTTGTCACTACTTCTTTTAATCCATGGATTATGGAAAAAATCATGGCAATCACTAGTTGTTAGTGGCTTTGCATTCCTTCTTCCAATGCTCTATTTTGCAATGGTCGATAAGTTGTTTATCGCCTTCGCACTATTACCTATTGTCCCGTTTATTTTGGCATACCATTTAAAGAAAAAAGAATTATAGTTTGCACGCTAGCATTACGTTGTTGTAATGCTAGTTTTTTTAATTATTGTATGCAGTTAAAAAATAGTAGGATTAAAACAATAAAAATGAAATTATATTAAAAATAAGAGAAAAATGCAATAATGAAAGAATATTGTATTCCGAATACTTCGATTATCGAAAAAACTTATGGTAGAATTATTATATTAAAAAATAAAAAGGTAAGATCTATCACTTACCTTTTACTAAGGGAGTAGTAAAATTATGACAGAACTTAAAGCACCATTTAGATATGACCATGTTGGTAGTTTTTTAAGACCAAAAAAATTAAAAGAAGCCCGCACACAATACCAAAATAACGAAATTACATATGATGAGTTAAAAAAGGTAGAAGATGAAGCGATTATCGATTTGATTAATAAAGAAAAAGAAATTGGCATATTAGCAATTACTGATGGTGAATTTCGTCGTAGCTGGTGGCACTTCGATTTTTTAGGTGCTCTTGTTGGAATGGAATATTATGAAAAAAGTCATGGTTTACAATTTCATAATGTTGAAACAAGTAAGAAAGGTATTCGTGTTGTTGGAAAAATAGATTTTGAAAATCACCCTTTTTTAGACCATTTTAAATTCATCCGAGAACACGTTGGGGATTCTACAGTTAAATTTACAATTCCAAGTCCAAATATGCTTCATGCACGCGCAGACAAAAATACAGAAATATACACTAATGAAAATGAACTTATTGAAGATACAATTAAAGCATATCAAAAAGCAATTCAAGCATTTTACAATGAAGGTTGTCGTTATTTGCAATTAGATGATACATCATGGGCAAGTCTTTTCTCTGAAGAAACACGTGAAAAACTAGTTGCAGAAGGAAAAAACCCTCAGGAATACTTAAAAACATTACAATATGTCATTAATGAATCAATCAAAAATAAGCCTCATGACATGACGATTACAATGCACATTTGTCGCGGCAACTTTAAATCTACTTTCCATTCAAGTGGCGGTTATCATTACGCGGCAGAAGTCATCTTCGGTGGTTTAAATGTTGATGGTCTTTTATTAGAGTTTGATGATGAACGTTCAGGAGGTTTTGAAGTTCTAAAACACGTAAATCGTCCAGATTTAAAGATTGTATTAGGGTTAATTACTTCTAAATTTGGGGAATTAGAAGACAAAGAAGCAATAAAAGCTAGAATACATGAAGCAGCAAAATACGTATCATTAGATCAATTATGTTTAAGTCCCCAATGTGGTTTTTCATCGACAGAAGAAGGAAATATTTTAGAAGAAGAAAACCAATGGCAAAAGCTTACTTTAATTAAAGAAATAGCAGAGGAAGTTTGGGGATAGTACTCTAAAAAAATGCTCTTAATTGGGCATTTTTTTTATGATTTTATTAGACTATGTTGCAACATTTTAATTTATGCTACAATTATATAGATATGGGAAAAGGAGGGTATAGATGAATATTTTCGCCACTCAACAAGTAAATGGAAATCGGGATTTTGGAATTACAACAAGTGTAAAAAATAATAATGGTACGACTTCCTTCAAAGCTGTTTTTGGAGATGAAGCAAGAAAAATTAATCCACTCCACGATGTTAATAATTCACGTAATAATTTAATATACGATGCTATCGAAACAAATGATTGGTCAAAATACTATGCATTTGAGGCAAAACAACAACCTGCATGGTATGAACAAGTAAACGGACAATATGTACCAAATAAAATGTATTATAGTTCATTAATTGAAGCGAATATGAATGCTGTTCAGGAAGCAAAATTAGATGGAGATAAAGAGTTAGCGGCTATTTGGGAGAATAATTTACAACAAATGATTAATAAATTCAACCAAGCTCCAGGAATCGTTCCTTATGTTGTAGGATTAAATCATCGAGAAGATCTTGCGGCACAGTATGGTGTTGCGATGGCAGATAAAAGCTTCTTTGATAGCAAGTACAATTCACAACTAGTAGCTACACAAGGGAAATTTGAACAAAATATGTGGTACGACAATACTTACTTTGCAGAAAATAAAGAACTAAAAGATCATGTTGCAGCATTAGTTTCTGAAAATGTACCGAAAGATTCTATGACGAATTCATCATCTTTAGTTGCAACAAGTGAAGAAATTAAAACTCCAACTTCAATAATTGAAGACTCGGTTTCAGATTCTACCGTTACCAAAAAACAAACAGAGGTTATTCAAAATATTGTCGCAAAAGGTGATATTGACACGGCTTCCATTAACTTAATAGAAGGAATACAAGAAAACCAACAAGATTCTAATGACCAATTAGAAAAAGAGTCAGCTAAAAAACAAGATTTACAAGAGTTGTATTTACATAATCTAAAGTTCGCCTTTCATCCGAACTTTAAATTAGTGAAAGAATCGTATATTTAATGGGTAAACGACGAGTCAACCTCGTCGTTTTTATTTTCGTTTTACTTTAGTAAACCATATACTAAATAAATGGCAGTACACCAAATAAAAATACTTGAGAACTTATTAAAAATGAACATTATTTTGCCTGAACCATCAAGTTTTTTCATCGTAGATCCAGCAACTGTTAACCCGATAAACCAAATCCAGGATACTACTACACATGCACTTGTGAATAAAATTTGGTTACTACCATCGTATTTTAATGCACTCGTACCGATAACCCCAACCGTATCAAGAATCGCATGAGGATTTAAAAGTGAAACGGATAAGGCAAACAAAATTTGCTTTGAACGTGTTAAGTTTTTACCTGTCTCAACAGATGCGGGTTTTGCCTTCCAAATCGAATAACCCATATACAATAGGAATACGACACCAACAATCATTAAACCAATCCGAAGACTTTCAAACTGTAAAACGATAATAGACAGTCCAAATACTGCAAGAATAATAAGAAGAGTGTCGCAGATTGCAGCAGTAATTGCAGCAGGGAACGCATGTAAGATTGAGGGTTGTGTTGCACCTTGTGAAAACACAAAGACATTTTGCACACCTAAAGGTAAAATTAACCCAAATGCTAAAATAATACCATGAATAATTGCTTCCAAATAGAAAACTCCTTTACAAAATCTTTAGCTATTATACAATAAAATGAATCTACTTTAATATGAATATGATTGTAAATAGGAATGATGAAATAGAAAAAAAGAAAGGAATGATAAGAAAATGACTTTAATTTGCTTTGTTCGTCATGGTGAAACAGATTGGAATGCACTAAAGAAAATTCAAGGTAGAGCAGATATTCCTTTAAACAGCAATGGAACGAAACAAGCTGAAGATTGTAAAAAGTATTTTAAAACTAACCAATGGGATGTGTTAGTTACAAGTCCACTAAAACGTGCTTCGCAAACAGCTAAAATTATTAATGAATCATTAAATTTAAATATACATACAATGGATGAATTTATTGAAAGAAATTATGGAGACATCGAAGGATTAACGATAAGTGAGAGAGCGTCTTTATATCCTAATTTAGAATGTCCAAATCAGGAAAGTGTAGAGGAAGTGAAGGAACGGATTTTTAACGGGATTAATCAATTACATCAAGACTTCCCTGATCAAAATATTATAGTTGTTGCCCATGGTGGCGTCATAAACTTAATATTATCAATTCTATCTAAAGGTGAAATAGGGACAGGAAAAACAAGATTAACCAATGGAAGTCTAAGTCAAATCCAATATAAAGATGGTGTCTGGAAAGTGATTGACTATAACCAGGCTCTTCATATTACTAAAAATATAGTGAACAAGTCGTAATATACTCGCAACGTTCGAAATGTTGTAAATGTTTCCTGCAATAAAACAAGTTATAATTAAGGTGATTTGAAACTTCCCTTTTAGGAATAGAAGGGAATCAAGGAGTGTTCACAATGAAGGTGGATGTGCAAAAAAGGCAAAATCTTTGGTTAGGTTTATTGTTATTAGTTCTGTGTAGTAATTTAATGTTATATCGTACAAATTTCGGAAAAGATATACTTGAAATTGGAACAAGTAGTGTTGCGTTAGGCTCATTAATTGATTTAGTCATTGTTGCCCCTATTTTAGTATTGGCTTGGAAAAGACAAAAGAGCATTAAACTATTCCTTCTATTAAGTGCTAGCGGCTTAGTACTATCTAGAATCTTAATACCTATAGAATATTTAAAACCATATGTAGCATTTACATGGGTTGGTATTGCAGTTGAACTAGGATTATTGGCGATAGAACTGTTATTACTTGTAACATTAGTTCGCTACTTACCAAAAATCATTAAAGACACAAAAGAGAGCAATCTACCAATATTATTTTCATTTTCTTCTGCAGTAGATCGTTATGTACAAAAGCATCAATTAATTCATATCGTTTGTTCTGAAATGTTAATGTTCTATTATGCGTTTGCTAGTTGGAGAAAAAAGCCATTATTAAATGCTAACACCGTTACATTACACAAAAAATCGAGTTATATTGCTTTTCAAATTATGCTCATACATGCAGTTGTCATAGAAACATTAGGTATTCATTGGTTCATTCATGAGAAATCTATGATTCTTTCAATTATATTATTAGTGTTAAACATATACACAGTTATTTTCTTCTTAGCAGATATAAGAGTAGTCCAACTAAACCCTGTTTTATTTACGAACGAAAAAATGTTCATTTCTCTTGGATTAATGAAAAGAATGGAAATAAATTGGGCTGATATTGAAGAAGTTATTACAGACCAAAACATATTAAAGCAAAAGCTAACTAAAGATACACTTGATTTTTTAGCTAGGGATTTTGATGAAGTTAAGCCAAATGTAATATTAAAGTTAAAAAAACCGACAGATGCTACATTAGCTTTTGGGATAAAAAAACAATACGAAAAAGTGGCAATTAAATTCGATGATTCACAACGTTTTATCGATGCTTACAACAAATATAATTCGTAAGTTAGTAAAGGGGAAGTTATTCTTCCTCTTTTTTTATTTCATCTATAGGAAACTTTCCCATATAATAATAGAATTAGGGATTGTTTATAGACTTGAGGTGAATGGATTGAAATCGTTTCTATTCCGAATATGTTGCTTAATGGTTAGTTCAGGGTTAATTATTATACATACTGTTACACAAAAAGGTAATATCACTCTAGCAATTTTTATCATAACAGGTGTGTTGTTGCTATATTTCGTTATGCCGCTTGTGAAGATTGCATTATTAAACTATCTATTAATACTATTATTAATTGCATTAACTATTTTCATTTCAAGTGATTTAACCTTTATTTTACCACTACTAGCATTTATTTTGATTGAAAGCGCATTTCGATTAAAGGAACGAAAATATCCCTTATTTATTGCAATTGCCTCAACACTATGTTTTTCTTTCTTTGTTTTCAACATGATTGCTCTTTATAGCTTTTTATTAATGATTGCAATCACTGTTTGTTGCTTCTTCCTTCATCAATATTTATCGCAAGTAGAGATGAAAACCACCCTTTACGAACAGCTTTTATCTCAGTTTCGGAAAATAAAAAGGGATTCGGTTGAACAGGAGGAATTAGTGCGATCAGAAGAGAGAACAAAAATAGCAAGAGATATGCATGATTCTGTTGGCCACAAATTGACATCGTTATTAATGCAGTTGGAAATGCTATCTATAGAAAATCAAACGCATAATTTAATAGAATTAAAACAGTTGGCAAGAGAAAGTTTGGAAGAAACCAGATTTGCTGTACGGCAGTTAAAATCCACTGAAACAACAGGTTTACAATCTGTTATTTTGTTAATAAGAAAGCTTGAAATGGAAAGTCATCTCCATATTCGATTTACAATTGAAAAAGGGGTGCTCTCCATTCCGATTTCAAATGAGCAGAGTGTCGTTCTTTATAGAGTATTACAGGAATGTTTAACAAATGCCATGAAACATAGTCAATCAAAGGAAGTAGAAGTAACTCTAACAGTTGATTCATTACACCATATCCTTTTTGAAGTGAAAAATAAATTAGTTTCAGACTTACCTCTTGTTAAAGGATTCGGATTAACGAATATGGAAGGAAGATTACAAGAAATTCATGGTCAATTACGAGTTTTGAGAGATGGAAAAAATTTTATAGTTAGAGGATCATTTCCTTTAAAACGGTAGGGGGGTTGAAATGAAAGTTCATATATTACTCGTGGAGGATCAAACCATTGTTAGAAATGGATTAAAAATGATTGTTGAGCAAGATGAACAATTTCAAATCGTCGCTGAGGCAAGTAATGGTCTTGAGGCACTCAAAGCACTAGAAAGGTTTCATATTGATCTCATATTGATGGATGTTCGAATGCCGGAGATGAATGGAATTGAAGCAACGAAGCGTATTCGAAATCTATACCCAGAAATGAAAATTCTCATTTTAACTACCTTCGACGACGAAGAATATGCATATCAAACGTTAAAAGATGGAGCAAGTGGATTTTTACTAAAGTCCTCAGAACCAAATAAATTACTTTCATCTATCCATAGTGTAGTAAATGGCGGCCTTGTAATACAAGAAGATGTTGCGGCAAAATTAATGCCAAAACTTTTACAACAACATGTTCCAAAAGAAAATGAAATCACAATAGATTTAACTCAACGTGAATTAGATATTGTCAAGTTGGTTGGGGAAGGAAAGACAAATAAAGAAATCGCTACAGCACTATTTTTATCAGTTGGAACGGTGAAAAATCATATTACACACATTTTACAGCAGTTAGATTTACGTGACCGCACTCAACTAGCCATTTATGCAGTGAAAAATCATTTAGTTTAAGTTGCCTGGTTAGATGGATTCTGGCTAACAGAATTCCATCTGTCCAGGTTTTTTCATTTTTCTTATGACCTGAGTCACTTTGGATTATGACGTCAGCTACTTAGAAAGGGTTTGTAAAATTGGTAAAGTATAGTTGAAAGGAAGGGGAAGTACATGATAGAAGTTGTCAATTTAACGAAAGCTTATAAAAAAGGAACTGCAGTAGATCATATAAATTTTTATATTGAACCGGGTGAAATTGTAGGATTACTCGGACCAAATGGCGCTGGAAAATCTACAACGATTGCAATGCTGTCAACGTTAATACCGCCTACAGATGGTGATGTATTGTTACAACAAAAAAGCGTATTGAAAGACCCGTCCTCTTTACGAAAAGTGCTAGGGGTTGTTCCTCAAGAAATTGCATTATATGGAGATCTTACAGCAAAAGAAAATCTTAATTTTTTCGGAAACCTATACAAGATGCCAAAAACTCAACTTAAGAATCGTGTTGAAGTTGTTCTTCAACAAATTGGGTTGGAGCAGGAATCGAAGAAACTTGTAAAACATTATTCTGGGGGAATGAAAAGACGGCTTAATATTGGGGTTGCTCTTTTGCACGAACCTCAATATTTAATTATGGATGAACCAACAGTAGGTATCGACCCTCAATCACGGAACCATATTCTCGAGACTGTTAAGAAATTAAATGAACATTCAAATACAGCAATTATTTATACAAGTCACTATATGGAAGAAGTGGAGTATTTGTGTGATCGTATCTATATTATGGATCAAGGGCGAATTATAGCATCAGGTACTAAAGAGGAGATAAAAGCAATTCTTTCTTCAGAAAATACGATTGTCGTCAAAGTTGAAAATTATTCAAATGATTTTATGAATGACTTGTTGAAGCAACCATTCCTTTCGAATATCAATTCAAGCGAAGGGGAAGTTGCATTTACCGTTGCAAAAGGAATGAATTTCTTACCTACTTTATTTTCATTATGTGAACATCATCGAGTACTATTAAAAAGTTTTCAAGTAGAAGAACCAACATTAGAAGATGTATTTCTACATTTAACGGGTCGTGCATTACGTAATTAGGGGGGATTAAAGTGTTCTTAGCACTGATACAAAAACAAATTAAATTATTGCTGCGAAGTCCTTCCGAATTGTTAATTTTACTAGTAATGCCTATTGGATTAATTTTTATATTAAGTTATGCGCTTGGTCCTTTAATGGAGGGCGATACAGAAATATCTAAGGTTGAAATTGCCCTCGTACAACATGGAAATCAAGAAGAGCAAGTAGAAGCATTTATTCAGATGGCAAAAGATTTCTTCCCGATTACTGATGAACTAAAGGGACAAATTACAGGGATGCTACCAGTAAAGTTACTAGAAGAACAAATCATGGAAAATGAAGAGTTAAAGGAATTTGTCCATATTACAAAAGTTAGTGAAAGTAAGATTGATGAAACTCGCAATGAAAAAGAGTTTTCAGCAATTATTGAAATTCCAGAAAACTTTACATTTGATTTTTTATCCTACCAATTTTTAAATGGTGAGAAACCATCATTTTCTGTTTACTTAAACGAAGGTGAACAAATTACAGCGAGTATCGTTCAAACGATTATTGATGATTTCCAGCATCAATATACGCTAAATAAAGTTTTAAGTGAAAATGGATTATTGTCACAAGGAATGATTGTTCCAACACCGGAAATCTCATCAACGATTAAAACCATTCAATCCCAAGGTGAGATTACATCGAAAATTTATTATACCTTTAGTATGGCGGTAATGTTTATTTTATTTATTGCAGGGACTATAGCAAGCCAATCATTTTTAGAAAAGGATACGCATATTTTTGACCGCATTTTACTTGCACGCATTCATCCTATCACATATTTATCTAGTATTATCGTATCTACTGTTATTCTCGCAATGTTACAAACAATGATTTTGTTTACCTTTGCTTATTTTATATTTGATATTACTTTTAACCATTTTGATCTGTATCTACTTTTAACTTTCCTATTGGCTATGGTAATCGGAGGTATCGCTGCAGTACTTTCATCCTTGAATTACCGCTATAACTCGGCAAGTGCTTCGAATGTTTTTTCAAATGCACTCGTTGCAATTTTAGCATTACTCGGGGGTAGTTTCTTTAATATAAGTAGTTTATCTCCAGGTATGGCTAAAATCGGTATGTGGACTCCAAATGGTGCTGCTTTAGACGGTTATTTAAAGTTAGCACAACAAGTATCGCTATCGGATCTTTTACCTAACATTACAAATTTAGCTATCTTACTGATTGCATTAATTGTTTTGGCCTTTCTGCTCTTCCCGAAAAGAGGAGGTCTTGAATGATAAATATTTTAAAAACAAAGTTAATATTATTAAAGCGGGAACCATTAAGTTTTATTGTAATAACAATCATTATTTGTTTATTTGCCTATATTTTAGGACTTGGTCAACAAGCAAAATTACCAATTGCTGTTTATTCAAATTTAGATAAAAATTTGACAGAAACGATGCTTCAGGAATTAAAAAAAATGCCAGATGTTGAATATCAACTTTATGATGAAGAAGAGGCATTAAAATTAGTGGAAGAAGGGGACGTAGAATTAGCCGTACATTTACAAGCAAGTAGTTTTGAATTAATTTCATCTCCTAACTTTTTAAATGCACCGTTATTTCAAAACGAGATTTCAACGATTTATCGTGAAGTCATGCAAAACGAAACGATTGTTACGGCTTATCCCGTAGAGCAACAAAAGAATATACAATCTATTCTTAATGAAGTAGAATCCAATGCTAGTTTTAATGTTGAATATACTAACTTTTCCAATGATGGTGATTTTATTTACGATTCTAAACTTCATAGCCTCTTTGGATTCACTCTATTTATGGTAATCTATACAATTGCTAACGGTGTTAACCATCTTGTAATGGAACGAAGAAATCATATTTGGTCGAGATTAACAGTTTCCTCCATTGGAAAGACCCAAATATATATCGCGAATCTGGCTTATAGCTTTTTGTTAGGTTATTTACAAGTAGTGCTAGTACTGTCAATTTTCCACTTTGGAGTAGGTGTGGACTTTTATGGTGGATTTTTCAAAACATTAATTGCAATCATACCATATTTATTCTGTATTGTAGCATTAACGATTTTTGTAGCATCCATCGCCGAAACTCCTGGTAAGTTTAATGCATTTATCGTTGTGTTAGCTGTTCCCTTTGCAATGCTTGGAGGAGCTTATTGGCCAATTGAGATCGTTACTTCCAAAGTTATCTTAACTCTTTCGTATATTTCACCGATTACTTATGGCATGCAAATACTAAATGGGGTAACAATTCATGGAGCTACAATTAATGAACTCTTTCAACCTCTTGGAATGTTACTTCTCATGGCTGTTATCTTAATGGGCATTGGAATTAACGTTTTAGAAAAAAAGGGTCATTCTTAACAAACCAATTGTACAAAATTTGACATGCGCGGCTTACGATTGTAAGCCGCGTTAAAATTTTAATTATGTAAATTTAAAGAAGGATTATGAAATTTTTGAAACTGTTTACGAGCGAGGTCCGTCTAAGGTGTGTAATTAAATATGGGGGTGTATCGTTGTGTTTGCAACTGATTTATTGTCTGAAGAAGACAATGTTTCAGAACTGTTTGAAGAACTTGTTGAAACTTATGCTGAAAGTTTAATTCAAGTGGCATATTCATATGTGAAAAATAAACAGATGGCTGAAGATATTGTACAGGATGTTTTTATTAAAGCATTCGAAAAGAAATCCCAGTTCCGCGGAGATTCTTCATATAAAACGTATTTGTATAAAATGACCATTAATCGAAGCTACGATTATTTAAGAAGTTGGTCGTACCGTAATTATCTATTAACAAATACATTTTCTAATTTGTTCGGAGTTCAAAATTCACTGGATGATTTTCTCGTATTAGAAGATGAACGGGCTATGATTGGAAATGAAGTACTAAAATTAAAACCGAAATATCGTGAAGTAGTCATTTTGTTTTATTTTAAAGAATTAAAAATAGAGGAAATTGCAAGTATCCTTGATTGTTCAATCAATACTGTAAAAACGAGACTTAGTCGTGCAAGAAATATGTTAAAAGAACGATTAGGAGGGAAACTAGATGAGTGAAAATCAAATAAAGAAAAGTATCCAGTATATTTTTACAGAGAATCAAGTATATGATCAAGGTACAAAACGAAGATTAATCAATAATATGGTAAAGCCACCTCAGAAGAAGAGAAATGTTGTATTTATGCCAATAGCGGTAACAATTTGTTTACTTTTAGGTTCAGGTATTTGGATTTCAAGCATTTTGCCTAAGACATCACAACAAGCAAATACGGAACTAGAGGCTCCAAACTTAGAAGAACATCCAGCAATAAGTAATGACAATGAGAAAATTGCAGAGTTAGAATATCAAGTAAGTACCTTTGAGGATGAAAGGGAATATTATCATGAAGTCATTCAACAAATCATGCCAAGTTTAACGGATGATGAAATGCTGCAACTTGCAAAGAGTCACTTTAAGTATGAACTATCCGTCAATCATAAACCGTTACCAACATCAGGGGTCATGGAAGTTGAACCAGGAGAAGTAAATGTGATGCTAACATTCTATATGGCACCCCATTACAATGTCTTAACTGAAGAATGGTACCAAAAGGGAATGATTAGTGGAGATTATTTTTCTCATATTGAAAAAATACAACCAGAAAATGCGGAAGTTATTTATGCTGATGGAGCGAATGTTACTGCTCAAGGATATAAATTTGCCAATCTGGTAGGCGGCTCTAAAATCTCATTAACAATTTCAGACGAACTGAGAGAGAGAATGTCGTTAGAAACAAATGAAATTGAAATATTAGTTAAATAGTGGATTACTGAGGATTCCGTTTCGGGTCCTCTTTTTTAATTAAGAATGTTTTCCCTCTATATGCAACCGTTTTAACGAATTATCCGTCACATCTTTAGAAAGTTTTTCTTTCTGAATGATACTTTTTTGTAAAGGTTTTTAATGTTATACTAGAATGTATGTATTTTATAAAATGAAGAATGCTAAACTTTAAGAAAGGGGAATAATAATGCGAAAAAAGCCAAAAAATAACCGTGCTTCCAGTGTAAAAGCAAAATACCGCGCGAGTCTTTCATTTCGTATGAATATCCTTTTCTTTTCCATCTTTCTATTATTTTCTGCACTTATTTTCCGGCTAGGGTATTTGCAAATTGTAAAAGGTGAAGATTATGTACGTGCGATAGAAAGAACAGAAGAAATTGCCGTGAATACTAGTGTGCCTCGTGGGCGAATTTATGATCGCTATGGAAGAATTTTAGTTGATAATGAGCCTGAAAATGCCATTACATATACGAAAATGCAAACAACGACAACTGAAGAAATGATAAATATTGCAGAACAATTGGCGATGTTAATTGAACAACCAATTGACCGTATTACATTGCGAGATCGCCTAGATTTTTGGATTCTAAAAAATAGAGAAATTGCTTATGAAAAGGTAACTGAAGAAGAAAAGCTAAAAATACAAGCAAACGAAGATTTAGAAGAAAAAGAAAAGCAACAAGAGATTGATCGCTTAGTACGAGAAAGAATAACGGATGAAGAACTAAATGGATTCACACCATTCGAGTTGGAAGTGTTGGCCATCTATCGTGAAATGGCATCAGGTTATAACCTTTCTCCACAGATCATCAAAAATGAAAATGTAACAGATGCAGAATTTGCCCGTGTTTCTGAAAGACTACCAGATTTACCTGGAGTCAATACAACAACAGATTGGAAACGAGTGAAACTTTCTTCTGTTGCTGTACTCGGAAGAACCACTGTACCGAGTAAAGGGATACCAAAAGCAAAACTCGATTTTTATTTAGCAAGAGATTATTCCCGAAATGACCGAGTTGGGGAAAGTTATTTTGAAGCGCAATATGAAGAGTTACTTCAAGGACAAAAATCGGTTGTGAAAAATATTACGAATAAACAAGGGGAAGTCATTGATACAGTAACGACGTATGCAGGTGAACCAGGTAAAGATTTAGTTTCAACGATTGATATCGAACTTCAAACTGAAGCAGAAAAAATTGTTGAACAAAAATTGCTTGAATTAAAATCCATGGGTCAATCTAAATTACTCGATCGTGCTTTCTTTGTGATGATGAATCCTAATACTGGTGAAATCCTATCTGTAGTAGGGAAGAAAATTGAAAAAGATCCGGAAACCGGCAAATCATATATTGTTGATTATTCATATGGTACGTTTACAACAGCTTATGAAGCAGGTTCAACGGTCAAGGCTGCAACCGTTTTAATGGGTTACTCAGAAAATGCTATTGAACCGGGTACAGTATTAATTGACCAGCCAATTAGATTATATGGAACGAAGCCAAAAAGTTCCATCTTTAACCGTAGTGGTGCCGTTGCGATGAATGATTTGAAAGCTTTAGAACGTTCATCCAACTCCTATATGTTCCAAACAGCAATTAGAATTGCTGGATCGAATTATTCGCCAAATATGGTATTTAGAATTAAAAACGATACACTTCAAACGATGCGTAATGGCTATGCCCAATTTGGACTCGGTGTAAATACAGGGGTTGATTTACCAAATGAAACATCAGGTATAAAAGGTGAACTAACAGATACAGGTAAAATTTTAAACTTAGCAATTGGTCAGTTCGATACATATACACCGATGCAACTAGCACAGTATATTTCTACGATTGCTAATGGTGGATACAGAATTCAACCAAGAATGCTAAAGGAGATTCGCAATCCTTCAGAAGATGGGGAAACTTTAGGACCTGTTGTGGAAGAAGTAACACCAAAAATATTGAATCGTATTTCGAACAGTATCGATGAAATTAATCATGTTAAAAAAGGACTTCGACAAGTTTATGTTGGATCACAAGGGTCTGCCTATTCAGCATTTAACGATACGCCTTATACAGCTGCAGGGAAGACAGGAACAGCGGAAGTAGTTTATTATGGTCCATTACGTGAAGAATATGGAACATTTACTGTAAATCTAGCCCATGTTGGTTTTGCACCGTTGGAAAATCCTGAAGTTGCCTATGCTGTAGTAATTCCATGGGCAACAACGAATTTCAATATTCATTTAGGTCACGGTAACCAAATTGCACGTGAAGTTTTAGATGTTTATTTTGAACTAAAGAAAAAATATGAAAAAGAAGGTCTTACATCTAGTTCCGTGAAGCAGCAAATAATGCCACCAACAACAGATGATAAAATTGATGAAGACACGGAAGAACAAAAAATTAATGAATAGCGTAAAAATCTCGTCTATCTATGAATAGGCGAGATTTTTTTATTTCAAGTCACAATTATTACATTTACAAAATACTACAACGTTTACAATCTCTTTACACTTCATTTATATGAAATCAACAAACTACCATTATAGTTTTACCTGTAAGACAAACTTACTATGAATTGATGGAGGAAATAAGAGATGAAAAAGTGGAAGTACTTAACGATGACAGCCGTACTAGGATCAGCATTACTATTAGGGGCATGTGGTTCTGAAACAGAAACTGAAGATGCAGCAACAACTGGAAGTAATGCAGCTGAAACTACAGATTCTGGTGATGCACAATTAACAGGTTCAGTTTCAGGTGACGGTTCGTCGACTGTAGCACCAATTACAGAAGGTCTTGTTGAAGAATATGGAGCAGTTCAACCAGATGTAAAAGTATCGGTTGGTGTATCAGGTACAGGCGGTGGTTTTGAAAAATTCATCGCTGGGGAAACTGACTTTTCTAATGCATCCCGTCCAATTAAAGATGAAGAAAAAGCTGAATTAGAAAAAGCTGGAATAGACTATACAGAATTTCAAGTTGCATTTGACGGTTTAACAGTTGTGATTAACCCCGAAAACGATTGGGCTACTGAATTAACAGTAGATCAGTTAAAACAACTTTGGGTTGAAGATGGTACAACTAAAAAATGGTCGGATATCGATCCATCATGGCCAGATGAAGAAATCGTATTCTATTCACCAGGTACTGACTCAGGAACGTACGATTATTTCGATGAAGTAATTTTAGAAGGTGCAGACCTTGTGAAAGCTGCAACATTATCAGAAGACGATAACGTATTAGTACAAGGTGTATCGGCAGATAAAAATGCGATTGGATTCTTCGGTTATGCTTACTACTTAGAAAATGAAGATAAGTTAACTGCAGTAAGTGTTGATGGTGTAAAACCAACAAATGAATCTATTGAATCTGGAGAATATACTCCTTTATCACGCCCACTATTTGTTTATGCGAAAAACAGTGCATTAAAAGAGAACGAAGCATTTTATGATTTCATGAAATTTACTTTAGAACATGCTGGTGAAATGGCAGAAGCTGTTGGTTATGTAAAATTACCAGATGAAAAATATACTGAAGGTTTAACAGCTTTAGAAGGTTTAAAATAAACATTCTCAATAAAGTGTGTGGGGTTCTCACTACCAAGTTAGTAGAGATTCCTCACACATTTATAAAATCTCTAAATAATCTTAAGAGATTTGTTTTTTTACATAGTTGAAGGGAGTTTACATTATGGCTTCTCAAGGTCTTGAGAAAGAGCAAAGTGTTCAACAGTTAATTGCTCAATCTCGAAACAAAAAAGGCAAAAAAATAGTTGAAAAATTAATGCCTCTCATTTTAATAATTACAGCATTAATTTCAGTCTTAACAACAATTGGGATCGTTTTTACACTTATTTTTGAAACCTTTGAATTTTTTCAGAGAGTATCAATTACCGATTACTTATTCGGAACGGAATGGTTGCCCTTCTCAGGAAGTGAGCCATTATATGGTGTCTTACCATTAGTACTAGGAACTTTAAAAGTATCAGTAATTGCAGCCTGTGTAGCAGTACCACTAGGAATCGCTGCTGCTATCTACTTAAGTGAATACGCATCAGATAAAACTCGTCGAATCGTTAAACCAATCTTAGAGGTTCTAGCTGGTGTCCCAACAATTGTATATGGTTTTTTTGCATTAACATTTGTTACACCATTATTACAACAATTGATACCATCGCTGAAAATATTCAATGCATTAAGTCCAGGAATTGTTGTCGGAATTATGATATTACCGATGATAGCATCATTATCTGAGGACGCCATGAGCTCTGTTCCTAATTCAATTCGTGAAGGTGCGTTAGCGTTAGGGGCAACAAAATTAGAAGTTTCATTAAAAGTTGTATTACCGGCAGCATTATCTGGTATCGTTTCATCTGTCGTATTAGCGGTATCTCGTGCAATAGGGGAGACAATGATCGTTTCACTAGCAGGGGGAGCCACGCCAACATTCGAATTCAATGTAACAGGGTCAATTCAAACCATGACAGCTTATATTGTTCAAGTATCATCCGGTGATGCAGGTTATGGTACAACAATTTACTATTCAATTTATGCAGTTGGTTTTACGTTATTTATCTTTACTTTATTAATGAATTTATTAGCACAATACATTTCAAAACGCTTCAGAGAGGAGTATTAAAGTATGAAATATATTGATGATACTGTTGTAATGAAGCGTATGAAGTCTCGGTTACAGATAAATAAGTTTTGGAAAGCGATCTTCTTTATCGCGACAAGCTTAGCTTTATTCGCTTTAGTCATTCTTTTAGTACGTATTTTGTCACAAGGAACAGGATATCTGAACTGGGATTTTTTCAGTAATTTTGGATCTCGATTTGCCGAAAAAGCAGGAATAAAAGCAGCATTAATAGGATCGATTTATTTAATGCTTGTTATTGCACCTGTTTCGATGATTTTAGGTGTTGGAACGGCTATTTATTTAGAAGAATATGCAAAGAAAAATAAGTTTACAGATTTCATTCAAATGAACATTTCAAACTTAGCGGGTGTTCCTTCCATTGTATTTGGATTATTAGGGTTAACAATCTTTGCACGAATGTTATTTTTAGGAAAAAGTATTTTAGCTGCAGGATTAACAATGAGTTTGTTAATTTTACCAGTAATCATTGTTGCTGCTCAAGAAGCCATTCGTGCTGTTCCAAAAGAGCAACGTGAAGCATCATATGGTATGGGGGCGACGAAATGGCAAACGATTACTCGCGTTGTATTACCAGCCGCAATTCCAGGAATCTTAACAGGTAGTATTTTGGCTTTATCTCGTGCGGTCGGTGAAACTGCTCCACTTGTTGTATTAGGTATCCCGGTAATTTTACAGTTCTTACCTGATAGTTTATTAAGTGAATTTACGACATTACCATTGCAAATTTACGATTGGGCAAAACGACCGCAAGAGGAATTCCAGTATGTTGCAGCTGCAGGGATTATTGTTTTAATGGCACTTCTTGTGATTATGAACTCCATTGCAATTTTTATTCGCAATAAGTTCCAAAAACGATATTAAGGATGTGTGAAAAGTGGTAGATCTTATGATAAAAAATAGTGATGAAACAAAGGTGAAATCCCCAAAACAAGCTGTTAGTAAATTAAAAAATACGATTGAAAAAAAAACAGTTTTTGGTACGAAAAATTTTAATCTTTGGTATGGAAGTCACCATGCATTAAAAGATATTCAACTTGATATTAAAGAAAATGATGTAACAGCAATTATCGGCCCTTCTGGATGCGGAAAATCTACGTATATAAAAGCATTAAATCGCATGGTAGAACTTGTACCAATTGTAAAAACAAGTGGTGAAATTAATTATCGTGGTCGTAATATTTTCGAATCTTCTTATGAAGTAGAAGAACTACGCACTAAAGTAGGAATGGTGTTCCAAAAACCGAATCCATTTCCTAAATCAATTTATGATAATATCGCTTATGGTCCACGAATTCACGGAATTAAGAATAAAAAAATTCTTGATGAGATTGTTGAGAAATCTTTGCGTGGAGCAGCAATTTGGGATGAAGTAAAGGACCGTTTAAATCAAAATGCTTATGGGTTATCCGGAGGTCAGCAGCAACGTATTTGTATCGCTCGATGCCTTGCCATTGAACCAGATGTTATTTTAATGGATGAACCAACATCTGCTCTTGATCCAATTTCTACATTGAAAGTGGAGGAGCTAGTGCAAGAACTAAAAGATAATTATTCGATTATTATTGTGACTCATAACATGCAACAAGCAGCTCGTATATCTGACAAAACAGCCTTCTTCTTAAATGGAGAGGTAGTAGAATTCGATTATACAGATAAAATTTTCTCGACCCCTCGTGACGGACGTACAGAAGATTATATTTCAGGCCGTTTCGGTTAATAAGGAGAGAAAAGAGAAATGAGTAGTGTTCGTGGACGATATGATCATGAAATGAATGAAGTACAACAAGATTTATTACATCTATGTGATCGTAGTATTTTAACATTAGAAGCTTCATTTACTGCATTTATTGAAAAAGATTTAATCAAAGCACAAGAGGTAATTGATAAAGATGTTAAAATTAATCGCTTAGAAGAAGCTATTAACGATCGTGTTATTAAATTATTAACGAGACAACAACCAGTAGCAACTGATTTAAGAAGATTAATTGTATTATTAAAAGCTGCTAGTGATATGGAACGAATTGGTGATTATGCAGTAAATATTGCGAAAGAAACATTGCACATCGGGAAAACTCGCTTTATTACTTCGGTGGAGCTCATTGAAGATATGTACTTCAAAACAACTCTAATGTTACGTCAAATTGTCGAAGCATTTGTTGAAGAAAATACCGCTAAGGCAAAAGAAGTGGCCGAATTGGATGACCAAATTGACGAAATGTATGGTAATATGATTAAACATTTAATGAGATTAAGTGCAGTAGCTCCAGAAAGCGTATCACAAATTACGTATTTATCTTTTATTTGTCGCTATATTGAACGCTGTGCTGACCATGCAACAAATATTGCAGAACATCTTTTATATTTGAAAAAAGGTCAGCATATTGATTTAAACAATTAAATTTTTTTGCAATTTTATTTGAATAGTTTAAAAATTTATAATAAACTATTTATAGATAAATAATGAGCAATGATGAAAAATAGTAGTATTATGGATTGCTTTAGAGAGCTAGCGGTTGGTGAAAGCTAGTGCACGTCATAATATGAATGGGCTTTCTAGCTCCTAGTATTGAACTTTTTAGTAGGTACTAGCGCATGACTTGCGTTACAACAGTTGAGTGGACTATATGCATTTCAAAATTAGTATATAGTCAATAAAGGTGGCACCACGGCTCTTTCCGTCCTTTTTTGTGATGGAAGGGCCTTTTTATGCTGATTAAAAGGTCAGCATGTGCATAGATGAGTAGAGTAGAGAAGGAGAGAGATGAGATGGTAGTTAAAGTTAAGCAGTACGTCATTCACGAAGTACAAGGGGATATGATGACGCCAATTTCCATTTTCACTAGCTTAAAAGGGAAACAAAAGGTGTTATTCGAATCCTCTGCAAAACATGAAGAGAGTGGTAGATATTCATTTATTGCTGTAAACCCTATTGCTGAATTAAAAGGGGGCAATAAGGAATATACATCTCAATTTGCAAACGAAAATCCACAAACGGAAAAAGGGTCAGTTTTACAAAAGTTAAGAGAAATGATGCCAATTCAAAATGTACACTATCCTTTTTCTTTTTTTGGTGGCGCGATTGGTTATTTTGGTTATGATACTGCTTTCTACAACGAAAATATTGGTGAAGCGTTAAAAGATGAATTAACAATGCCAGACGTTCATGTGTTCTTTTATGATACGTTTATAGTGTTTGATCACTTATTACAAAAGATAGCAATCGTGGCTATTGATTTATTCAATAATGGTCGAACTGAAGAAGAGATGCGTAGTACTGTGCAGCAAATTGAAAAAGAGCTCACTCAAAGCATCCCTTTTACTGAAGAGTCAATAACAGCAATTGAATTTCAGCCAACAATCGATAGACATCAGTTTATCGAAATGGTAGAAAAGGCAAAAGAGCATATTGAAAAAGGTGACATCTTTCAAGTAGTATTGTCTCAACGATTTAAAGCTGGCTTTAATGGAAATCCATTTAGTTTATATCGAAAATTGAGAACGTCCAATCCATCACCCTATATGTTTTATCTAGAGTTTGGTGACTATACGATTCTAGGGACTTCACCGGAAAGTTTAGTGAAGGTTCATGATCGAAAGGTTACGACAAATCCAATCGCTGGAACAAAACCTCGAGGAAAAACAAAAGAAGAAGATATCCAAATTGAACAAATGCTATTAAATGACGAAAAAGAAATAGCAGAACATCGGATGCTAGTTGATTTAGGGCGTAATGATATCGGTCGAGTTAGTAAAATTGGGTCTGTTCAAGTAAGTAAATATATGACAATTGAACGCTATAAACATGTAATGCATATTGTCTCAGAAGTTACGGGTGAGTTGCATGATGATGTTCACGTATTAGATGTTTTAACATCATGTTTACCTGCAGGAACTGTATCGGGTGCACCGAAAATTCGAGCAATGCAAATCATTAATTATTTAGAGCAAACCAAACGTGGTGTTTACGCGGGAGCAATCGGGTATATTTCAATGAATGGAAATATGGACTTAGCACTCGCAATTCGAACAATGATTGTAAAAGATCAACAAGCATATGTTCAGGCAGGAGCTGGCGTAGTTTATGATTCCGTTGCACAATCCGAATACGAAGAAACGTTAAATAAAGCAAAAGCTCTTTTGGAGGTGCAACGATGATTTTATTAATCGATAATTATGATTCATTTACGTATAACTTATATCAACAAATTGCTGGATTAGGTAAAGAAGTAAAGGTTGTTCGAAACGATGCATTATCCATAGAAGATATTCGCAATCTGCATCCAGAAGCAATCGTCTTATCGCCGGGACCTGGAACTCCAAGTGAAGCAGGAATTACAGTTGAAGTTGTAAAGGAATTATATAAGGAATATCCTATTTTAGGAATTTGTTTAGGACATCAATCCATTGGAGAAGCCTTTGGAGGTTTAATTATTCGTGCTAGAAATATTATGCACGGTAAGCTATCGACTTTAAATTACGAGCAAAAAGGAATATTTGAACATATCGATGGCGAGTTAGAAGTAATGCGCTATCATTCTCTTGTTATTGAGCCTTCCACAATCCACGAAGATTTTGAAATATTAGCCACTTCATCGGATGACGGGGAAATTATGGCAATTCAACATAAACAATACCCTGTTTTTGGTTTACAGTTCCACCCAGAATCAATTGGTACTGAAACAGGGACGAAAATGGTTGAAGCTTTTTTAGAAAAAGTATAATATGACCACAAGGGGAGCGTCTTAAAAATATTTTTAAGATGTTCCTTTTTTTGCGTCCTAACATGAAAAATATCCGTCTATAAGTTGAAATCTAATGAGAGGAGGTATGTTGTGCGACAATCAATCGAACAAATCGTCGAGACATATAGTGATTACTTACTCCGAGTTGCATATATCTATGTGAAAGATAGACGGTATGCAGAAGAAATTGTACAAGATGTTTTTATGAATTTTTATAAAAAACGAGATCAGTTTCGTGAGCATTCAAGTGTAAAAACATATTTAACAAAAATGACAGTGAATCGTAGTTATGATTATTTGCGGAGTTGGAAAAGTAAAAAAGAAGTGCTTTTTGAAAGAGTGGGTATCAAAGGAACATCAAAAAACTCCGAAAATCTCCTTTTGGAATTGGAAGAAAGAATGGAAATTACAAAAGCTGTTTTGAAGTTGAAGGTAAAATATCGCGAAGTCATTTTACTATACTATTATGCAGATTATTCAATAGAGGAAATTGCAGGGCTACTCAATGCGCCAAAATCTACAATAAAGTCTCGTATTCAAAGGGCAAGAAATATGTTGAAAGACATTTTACAACAAAGTGATTTGGAGGTGTTATTAAATGGAAATGAATGACTTTAAAGAAAAGTGGAAAAAGGAACTTGATTCAAACTTTCAATTTTCGCAAGAAGAAAAATCTCAAATATTAAAAAACGTCATGACAGGGCAAAAACAAAATAATAAAATACATAATCGAAACTGGGCGTATCCCTTTGTTTTAGGTGGCTTTGCGATTATTGGGGCATTTCTTTTATTGGTTACAATTTATAATCATCGTTCCTATTCAGACATGACAACAGTAGCTGATTCGGTACAACTAACGAATGTGGCATTTTCACCAACATTATTCTGGTTTTTAATTATTTACGGTTTAACGGGTTTTGCAATCACGGCACTAATATTTACTATATTAAATACAACTCGTTGGAGAAATTTGAAAAAATACGCACAAATAAAATTTTTACCCTGGTTCATATTTACCTATATCCTTATATCAGTTCCTACTTATTTAATAGTAGATATCCTTCAAATTCTATTTTTAAAGCTATGGGTTGTCCTAATTATTACGGCACTGAATTGTATTTATTTATTATGGTGTATTAGACATCGAAAACAAGCAGCGTGTCCTCACTGTGGAAATCGCTTTACAAGCAAAAAAATCTTTTCAATGTCTTGGAATTCTTATCGTACAAAATGTGAATATTGCAATGAGAGAATTTACCATAGTACTGCTGCTAAAAAGAGCAATTCTGCTATGATTACGGTTCCGTTATTAACCTTCTTTACATTATCATTCTTTCAAATCCCGTTTCCTTTTATTATGTTATCGTTCCTTGTGATTAGTTTTCTATTTAATTTATACATTACTAAATTTACAATATCTTATTCAAAAGAAGATGAACCACTTTGGTAAAAAAAGGCTAACCCAAAACGAAATTTGTTTTGAGTTAGCCCATTTTATAAGTACTGAACTATTTCATTTTCGAATTTTGAAGGTTTATCTGTTGGTGCAAAGCGTTTCACCACATTACCTTGACGATCAATTAGAAATTTTGTAAAGTTCCATTTTACATTTTTCCCTAATATACCTTTAGTTTGCTCTGTTAAATATTTGAACAATGGGTGTGCATCTTCTCCGTTTACTTTTACAAGTTCGTGCATTGGGAATGTCACACCATAAGTTAGACGACACGCTTCCGCAGCATCTGTAGCATTTGGTAGCTCTTGTTTAAACTGATTAGATGGGAAGCCAAGTATTTCAAAGCCTTGATCTTTATATTTTTTATATAATTCCTCTAAGTCCTCGAATTGACCTGTTAAGCCACACTTTGTTGCCGTGTTCACAACTAATAACACTTTGCCTTTGTATTGTTCTAAAGAATAAGGTTCACCATTTTCAGTTTTTACTTCAAATTCGTAGATGTTCATTATTATCCCTCTTTTATATTTAGTATAGAAGTTGGGCTTTCAAAGTTTTTAGTTTTTCTACTCATTACTAAAAGTATAAGCGACAATGTAAAAGAAGTAATCAAAAAAGCACTAATAAATGCAATAACCCCATTCCAGCCCCAGCTTACCCAGAAGATTCCTCCTGTTGTACCACCGACACTTGAGCCAAAATAATAACCAAATAAGTAGAGAGAAGAGGCTTGTGCTTTATCTTTTTTCGCTCGGAAACTAACCCAACCACTGGCAATAGAATGTGCACCAAAAAATCCAAATGTAAATAAAACTATCCCGATAATTTTCACAAACAAGCTTACAGGTAATGTTAGTAAGGCACCAGACAACATTAATAATATGCCAATCATTAATACCTTTTGTCTTCCGAATTTATCAGATAAACTTCCAAACCAAGCTGAGCTAAAAGTTCCGACTAAATAAACGACGAAGATCCAACCAACAACTCCTGCACTTAAATTATATGGAGGGCCGATTAATTTATAGCCGATATAATTATATAATGTAACGAATCCACCCATTAAAGTAAAAGCAATACCAAATAAACAAATTAACCCCGGATCTTTGAGATGATAAAATAATGATTTTGTTAATGCTTTAAATTTTAGAGGTCTTGGTGTAAAATGCTTTGATGCTGGTAATGCCCACACAAAATAAGCACTAACTAGTAAACTCAAAAGACCTAAAACAATCATACCAATTTGCCAGCTAAATAGGTCGGTCATTGTCCCCATGATCACTCGACCAGCAAGACCTCCAACAGAATTCCCACTAATATAAAGACCCATGGCAGTTCCTAAACTAGAAGGTTCAACTTCTTCTCCTAAATAGGCCATCGCAATTGCTGGAACTCCTGCAAACACAAAACCTTGAAGTATCCGTAATAATAAGAGCACCTCAAAAGTTGGTGAAAACGCAAGGGCAATCGTTAAAATTGCTGCAGCAAAAATTGAAAACGTCATTAATCGTTTTCGTCCTAATGCTTCAGAAAAAGATCCGAACAAAATTAAACTGATGGATAAGACAGCCGTTGATAATGAAAGGGATAAACTAGCGACCGCTGGAGAAACATGAAATTCCTCTGAAAATTGTGGTAGTAATGGTTGTGTTAAATATAAGTTTGCAAAAATAATAAATCCCGCTGCAAACAGTGCTAGATTTGCTAATGTAAACTGTTTTGTTCCCTTTTGTAAATAATTCATGGGGATCGCCTCTTTTTATTTATGACATTTTTTTGAACTTTATCAGTAATTTCATTATAATGAATGGTGTTCTATAATAGAAATTCATTGTTTTTATCTGTCTTATAAATAAAAGTTATAAAAAGGGGTCTGTTATGGAGTTCAATTCACTCTACTACTTTACCAAAGTTGCAAAATACGAAAATATGTCCAGGGCTGCGGAGGAATTGCATATTTCACAACCGGCATTGAGTAAATCCATTTCTGTGTTAGAAACTAGTGTTGGGGTGGAATTATTTGATCGTAATGGACGCTCGATTAAATTAAATCGATATGGAAAATTTTTTTTAGAACGTGTTGAGAATATTTTAAAAGAATATGATCGAGCAAAAGAAGATTTAGCGAATCTTGTTTCACCTGGACAAGGGGAGGTATCGATTGGTTTTATGCATACGCTCGGACTTGAAGTTATTCCTTCTTTAATGATGGATGTGAAGAAGGTTTATCCAAACATGAAATTTCAACTTACTCAAAGCAATTCTAGTGCCATCATGAAAAAACTAGAATTAGGAGAACTCGACTTATGTTTAATATCTTCTATTGATAAAAATAGTGAAGTTGTTTGGGAAAAATTGTGGGAAGAAGAATTATTTCTAATTATTTCAAAGTCCCATCCATTAGCGACAAAAAAACAAGTGAAAATAAAAGATTTCGCACAGGACCCTTTTATTTCAATAAAAAAAGGAAACTCCCTACGTCGGACGGTTGACGATTTATTTAAAAGGGAAGGGTTTCAGCTAAACATTGCTTTTGAAGGGGAAGAAATACATACAGTTGCTGGTTTAGTCGAAAGTGGATTAGGCGTGTCATTAATTCCACATATAAAGGGGCTTGAGCAGTATAAGCTTCATATTATAAAAGTAGATCTAGATAATTGTAAAAGAGAAATTGGTTTAGCTTATATGAAAAATCGATTTAAAAGTTCAGCTACGGAGCAGTTTACGATGTTTATCCGAGATTACTTTAAAAATAATGGTAATGTTTAATAAATTAAAAACGCAAGGATACTGTAAAAAGCATTCTTGCGTCAATCATTTACTCCCTGAGGTTTGCCGGTAATAATATTAGCTATCTCTTCTACGGTCATTGTCGAGTTTAACTTGAATTGCCCTTTCTGAATGGACTTCGCATATTCAGGTTGAGCTAAAAAAAGTTCCATTTCAACACTATTGTTTATTATTCCTAAATCTTTCAACTTTTGAGCAACCTCTGCGGATGTAAGACCTGAATAAATATAAAGTGTTTCCGTTATGATTTCATCACTTTTTTCGGTAGTAGGACTTTCTTGTTGTGGCTCCTTTGCTTCATTTTTTGTATCAGCTGTTGTTTCTTTTGTTTGAACAGTTTCTGAATTTTGTTTTGTTTGCTTAGCTTGTCTTAACTTTTCATTTGCCTGTTCTAACTGCACTTCAAGTTCGGCAATTTGTTTTTTATATTGTTGGATATTATCTTCTTTGGAAGAGATAAAAGGAATATTGTATTGATTGGTTATTGTCAATATCGCTCCTATTAAAAAGCAGGCAATACCAAAAGCGCGTACGGAAGATCTCTTCATCTGTTGCCTCCATTTTGTAAAATGCTTTGAATTTGCTCGTTTGACAGTGTTGACATTTTACTTATTTCGTCAATTGGATAGCCTTGTTTATTTAGTGCAATAACTTGTGCGACAAGAATTTCATTTATTTGCGTCTGTTTTGTTTGACTTGTTTTAAAAGATTTAGTTGGAACTTGTTGCTTATAGGTGTCCATCTGTTTTTTTGTCGAAACAGGGGATTTAACGTTAAAATTAGGTTCTAATAGAAGTTCTTCTTCAACGACTTTTAAACGTTTTTTTAGTGCATTTGTTTCTTGATAAATGCTAATAGAAAGATCTTCTAGTTCCTGTTCCACTTTTTTGGCAGAGTCTTTTAGAAAAAAGGACAGAAAAATACAAATTATTCCGATTATCATTAAAATAGTTGATAGTTCCACTTTGTCGTTCCTTTCATAAAAAACATTTTTACTTATTTTATCATATGGAAAGTTATTAATAAATCATGCTAGATTTTTTTTTTTGATTTATGTTATAATGATTTAGTCGTATAAATCATGCTCAAGAATAAAAGTACACATATAGAGTGGGAGGGTTAATAATGCGCGTAAACATTACATTAGCTTGCACAGATTGTGGCGAACGTAACTACATCTCTAAAAAGAACAAACGTAACAATCCTGAGCGTTTAGAACTTAAAAAATATTGCTCTCGCGAGAAGAAATACACTCTTCACCGTGAAACAAAGTAATAAGCATTTTTGCCAAAACCACTTGTGGTTTTGGCTTTTTACTTATTGAAGAGGGAATGGTGAATATCCTTGAATAAACGCGAATTACGTCGAAAAATTAAACAACAACTTGAAAATATGTCAGAAAATCTGTATCAGCAGTCTTCTTTAACAATCAAAGATAAATTATTAAAAGAGCCTTCTATTATAGAAGGAGATACGATTGCTATTACGATCTCAAATAATAGAGAAGTTGATACGACTGGTATCATTGAATCTCTATGGAAACAGGGAAAAAGAGTAGTGGTTCCAAAATGTAATTCTATAAATCGAACGATGCAATTTTATAAAATTGAGAATTTTAATCAACTTGAAATCGTATATATGGATTTGCGAGAACCAATTCCACAAATAACAGAGCTTGTTTCTGCTGAACAAATAGATTGTATGATCGTGCCAGGAATCGTCTTTGACAAAAGCGGATACAGAATTGGTTATGGCGGAGGATATTACGACCGTTATTTAGAAAAATTTAAAGGGAATGTTATTTCTCTAGCGTTTCATAATCAATTGGTTGATATGGTACCAAGAGATCCACATGATCTACCAGTTAATCTAATTGTTACTGAACAAAACAGAATTGATTGCATCCAAAATCGAGGTAGTGTCAAAACTTCTATGAAAAATTGAAAAACACAAGGTATTGGGCGATAAGTACTCTCCGAACGAGGGGACAATCGCTCTTGACAAACATT
>NZ_OBMQ01000027.1 GCF_900217795.1 Ureibacillus xyleni
TTGCATGTATTAGGCACGCCGCCAGCGTTCGTCCTGAGCCAGGATCAAACTCTCCATAAAAGAATTTGATAAAGCTCAAATTTGCTGGCATCAAAATTGATGTCAAAATGTTTCTCAAATTAATGAGAAATTATATTCATTAACGTTTTGTTGTTCAGTTTTCAAAGTTCATTCATTTCCCTGTCATTTTCTCGACAGGAATTATATTATATAAAAATACTAATATTTTGTCAATACTTTTATATATAAAAACTTTTTACAATTCACGCCATATTGCGACGGCTATATAATAATAGCATTATAAAAACATTTCGTCAATAAAAATTATTATATTTTTTATTTCCTTTACTTAGTAATATTAAACCTCTTAATTGCTATATCAAATATTCAATAATTAGCCTTTTTTATCAATCGAATAGATGATGGATAAACAGTAGATAATTCCCTTGTCATTTATTAATCCCTTTCCTCTAGCCAATTATAGAGGGGAGGCTTATTATTATCTTGCTCTTTTAAGTTTTCCAATTCATTTAGAATTGAATTAGATTTTATTAATAAAAAGTCGGCTCTTTCCTTGGTAATACAAATCGGTTCACCTGTATATTGTCTATATCCTTCTAATTCCCTAACTAACTCAATTGCTCTTTCTCGTGATTGTTGATTGTTTATGTCTATATACTTAAGCGCATCGACAAATACTGCATCAATAATTATCTTTAGTTCGTTTATCTGTTTTTGAGTAGCACTAATAGATGTTGATCCATTTGACCAATACAAATCAAAACCTATAATTGATCTACCCTGTTTTAATTCTTTATAGGTTACTTGCAGTTCTGTGTATTGATTAATTTCCGCTATTGCTACATCTAACACTTTCTTTTTAAATAATCCCGTATTGTTAGTATAACTCTTCACATTTTCTACACCAAATAATCGCATAAGCGCATCCTTGCTAATTGGTTTATGCCAATATCCATAGTGTGCTTTTAAATAATCGTATAATATCCAGCTAAAACCACTTTTGAATTGTGATGTAATTGTTAAATCCGTTGTGATGTACTTTTCTTTTAGTTCTAAGATATGTGGTACAAAATCTGCATTCCATCTAAAGGTAAATAATCCCTCTTTATATTTAATTGAACCGAACACATTCCAATACTCAAAATAATCATTCTCTAAATCCTCGATCGAAAATTGAAGTGCTAATAACTTTTGAGCATCTTCTTTAGCGTGAACAGTTTGATATTTTTCAATGTTAAATTTCTTTTCAAAATTTGCTTTATGAAACTCCGTATTTCCGCTTTGTTGTGTGGAATAAATAGCATAGGCCAATAATTGCATTTGATTAAGTGTTAAACCTTTGTTGAGTTTCGCCATTGATATTTCGTTACTTTTTAAAATACTGTTTCCATAATTGATTATTTGCCTTTTTTCATTTTTTCGTACTATGATGAACACCTTCTTTATTGAAACTTTTTTATCCCTATTTATAACTTTGTGCATAAATTGGTTATTTTTATATATTATTATTATAACTATAATATTATCAAGTTACAATTAAAGGGATAAAAAAGTTTCAATAAAGGGATAAAAAAGTTTCAATAAAGGGATAAAAAAGTTTCAATAAACTCCACAATTCATTGTGGCTCTAAGGCTCGTGGAGCCGTTAAATATAATTAATATAATTAATATTTATTAATAAATATATTTAAATTATATATTTTTATTTTATTATGTTGTTTCTTACACAAATGACTCTTAATAAAGATCAATCCTCTATTTCAAACATATGAAAAATAAATATGTCATAACATATAGTAAGCATATTTATAGGCTATAGCACGATAAAATACATGATATGCTTGTGCTATATGCTAACCGTATTCTCTATATAGGCTATAAAGTCACACAAGCTATACCTGATAGCCTTAATTTTGATTTTACCCAGTTACCCTCGTCTAAAAGCTTTTGATGTTATATGACCCTTTAACGCATTTTGAGATGTATACCACTCTAAATCTCAAAAACTATACATTTATGTAATACTTTATATCTTTTTAAACAAAATAAAAAACACCACTAAAATTTAGTGGTGTTTTTTGCCTAGCAACGTCCTACTCTCACAGGGGGAAGCCCCCAACTACCATCGGCGCTAAAGAGCTTAACTTCCGTGTTCGGTATGGGAACGGGTGTGACCTCTTTGCCAT
>NZ_OBMQ01000018.1 GCF_900217795.1 Ureibacillus xyleni
GTATCTAAAAAAAGTATGTCAAGGTTCTTATTGAAATCGAGAAGAACCAAATAGCATCAACTATTGAACCTAATTATTTATGTGCGAAGTTTGAGTTTATAAGTTATATAATTTTATTGTTTTTCACTTCACCCTAATATGGATGGGTTACCAATTAGGTGACTCTTGTATGGAACTGTTCTTTATTTAAATTTTCAACCATCAATTGGCCAAACTTTTTTATAATATCCGATTTTCTATGGTCATGATAAGTAGCCATATATATTGGTCTTGGTGGTAACTCAATCTCATCTATCCTAATCTCTTCAAATTCCCCACTTAAAATTTCACTTTTCACATCTGAGTATGGGAGAATTCCTATTCCTAATCCAAGTTCAAAAAGCTTCTGTTAGTACCAATAGTCAGATAGGAAGGAGATACATTTTAATCACCCATTGAGCGTTACTTTGCTGAATAGACCATCATATTTTCCATATCAATAACAAGCTTTGCTGCACTGATAAAGTCAAATCCTAGTATACCAGCAATCTCCATTCCATAATCCATATTACCAATTTCAACCTCAAAATTTTCTTGCCTACTTTCTCCAAATTGTATTGCTTCGAATTTTTTTACGTAGACATACTCCACACCGCCGACCCCTCTAATCGTATCGACTGTGTCATTTTCTTCGGGCACAACACCTATTTTTTCGACTATGTTTGCATTAAAAACCGTTCCTGCAGATCCTGTGTCTAATAACACGTTCTCTAACAATAGCTTATTTCCACGAAACGTTACTTCAAGTTCTATGAAAGGTAGCCCATACTTAATATTAATTTTCATCTTGGACCTCGAATCCCCATATATCTTTCACGAGCAACTAATTCTTGCCGTGAAGTATGGAAAAAACAATATTCACGTTGCGGTTGACCTTTTCGTAACTTTTCATAGCGTTCCATTGCATCTAAAGAATTTTCAAATTTATCTACAACTACTACTTCATCAATATACCTATACCCGTCGTCTGAGTGCGCCACTATAACTTCTAAAACAACCCATTCATTTGGAAAGCGTTTTTGTACTTCTTGCCAACGCATCTCATCCCTCCGTTCATGTATAATTGTTTGTCTTATTATAACATGAGAATAATTTACTCTACGAATAAGATAATTAACTTCTTAACCTATTCGTTGCTTTTAATCCATAGGAACGACGAATAGTTCCTCTATCATTTTGCTAATTCCTAAGTAAGTGATGTATAAATTACTTTGTGGATTAATCAGTACATAGGATTTACTCGGTTAGAAGATTAAAATCAGTTGCGGTACTAGAAAATAAAACAATGATCGAAATCGTAGAAGCTGTATTATAAAAAGAAACGCATGTCCATTAATATACAAGCGTTTCTTTTACAATTTTGTAGCGATATAAATACAACTAAATTTCATATTAAAGTTATATAAGAATTATATAGTTTCCCAAACCAAAAATTTATGAAGTGGTGCATATTAGACTTTGTTTCATCAGGAGATGGTGCATTTTGTTTCTAACTGGACCAACCCGTGTACAAAATGAGAGTAAAATGCACCACATCTTTTAACTTTTCATCATCAACCAGTGTGTCATTTTATGATCGTTGTCCTTGTTTTGACGTTTCGTTTGTTTGTTTATGTAACGAGATAAGGTACTATGGGATATTCCGATTTCATCAGCAGCTTTTCGAACGGAATATCCTAAATAATCAATTCGTTGTTTCATGATTTCAGGAGACAATTCGATTGTTGTTTCAACAGGAATGTCAAATACAAAGGTCTCTTGTTTGGAATTCCCAGCAGAAACAGGTACCTCTTTAATATCAATAAAATCAGCATCTTGTACAATTGGTTCGTCCATTTTATGATTCGTCATCGATGGTATAGGTCTTGGTAAAGATTTTCCGATTCGTAAACGTTTGTTTTCATCAATGACTTCTGAAGGTGGCATAATCGTAACCGTAATATTCCCCCAGTAATTTTTCACCCACCCACGTGTACCTACTCTCGATTCATCAATATCTTCATTGTAGTACCATCTCTCAATGACATCATCGCGCATTAAATCATCCAAAACTTCCTCAAATCGATCACGTATTTGGATCCCATTTAAACGACTCGCAAAATTCATCTCTTTTAATAGGGTAGAAATTTTAAAGGGTTGTTGCAGAGTATTTCGAATGGAACGTATTTTAAATTGCCTACTAAGATATCGAGTTAGTCGCTTATGTTCCCGTTGTTTAAAGTGGTTGTATTGAAATACTTTTAAATCTAACACACCTAATGAAGACCTCGTTCCATCAAGATATGGTTGAAGTAGTGAAGACGGCTTTATTTGAAGCGAATAGATTCCTTTAGGTTGGTTGGTTTTTTTATCAAATGCAATACGAACACTCCCTACTTCAAACATCCGTTTAAAGTCTTGAAAGTTGTATAGCTTATCTTTCTCAAAATCTTTCGTATTAATTAGTTTTACTCGTTCTGACCCTTCCGTTAATGCAACCCAAACGCTTGTAAGTGCAGCTACTCGGCGCATGATATTAAACCGTTCACGTTCTTTAAACTTGATTTCTTTAGGGGCAATCGATTTATCAAAATAACGAAGCATGAGGGCATCATCACTATGAAACTCAATGAATCCTTCATCGTCTTTTTCCGAAGACATCCATAGATAAGAAATTAAATCAAAAATATCAGCGGTTAATTCATCTAATGAACTGAGCGTGTTTTCGACTAAATCTAGCCAATACGCTTGTTCATTAGTTTCTTCTGATGGAATTAACGGAACTGGTCGTAATTCGGCAAATCCGTGTAATAACCCTTGATTATCGATTAAATCTGCACCAAGATAACCTGTCCCTTTTTCACTAAAATCCGTCTTCTTTGTCACGATATCTCGCATTAAATGATATTCAGTTCCAGTATTTGTATAGATAAATTCTCGGTCTGTTGCCTCAAGAATCTTCAGGTGATTTCCTTCATCACTTGAAATGATAAGCGATTCTATATGCTCCATTTGACTTTCAATAATGGTATCTCGATAATTTTCAACGGCAAATTTTATCAGGCGTTTGGTCAATTTGTAGTTATGAAATAGTGATTCTGTAAACAGCTTGTAGAGTGCTGTGAAACTGTCACTTAATAGATGATCTGGTGCTTGACGTTCTGCTTCTAGATTCGACGTCGTATAGGCATCACGTTCCCATAGGTCAAGGAGTGTCGGGTAGTTTTTGAACAAAGGCTTACACTCTTCGTACAATGAAATTTTTAAAGTCTTGTAATCTAGCAATATGGTGTCAGATATTTTTTTATAATCCATATAATGCATCACCTTGCGATGGTTTTTTATCTATTATAACAAAAAATGCACCACTATTTTATTAAATGGTGCATTTTGCGCTCTGAATATGAGAGATGTTGCTTTTTAATTTTACTAAGACGAACCCGTGTATAAATAGAGATACGAAATTTAACTAGCAAATGATGAATTTCGTTTTAGTAGTTTGGATAATACGTGGTGCATTTACACGACTAGACCAACGCATGTACAAATATGAACAGGACCAACCCGTGTACAAACAGGTGTCGAAATGTATCAAATAGTGTAGATTATCCCAACCCGTGTAGTAAAAATCCCTTATTTTAAAAGGTTTTCATGAAAAGTGGTGCATTTTAAAGTGGTGCATTTTAGTGCATTGTCCCAACCCGTGTACAAAAAATGCACCAAGGTAGCAAATAATCCGTCCCAACCCGTGTAGTAACTTTTTTTATAGAATTAAAACAAACCCAGATATACCAAGGGTTTGTTGGGAATTTTAAAGCCCGATTGAGTGGTGCATTTTATAAAAAATGGTGCATTTAATTTTCCCAACCCATATAGAAAAAATTTTTTAAAAAATTTTCAAAGTCTTGTGGCTGTAAGGCGGAGTGGCCCTTTCAAAGTGGTGCATTTTCCTCTAGAAGAGAGTGATTTCAAAATTGTCCATGTATTATACTTATTTGTAGGAATTGGTTTAATTAGGCAATGGCGCTAAAGTTTGAATCTACTAATTTAGAAGATAACAAACTCTCTAAAATACCTTAATGAGTAAGGCTAAGAATTTTTCAGGATTTTATTATAATAGCTTCGTTTTAAGGAATATAAAAAAGCCATTCCCCTAGTCTTTGGCCGGACTGGAATGACTTAAAGAAGTTTGCTTAACAATCAAATGAATAATCAAGTGAATGAATAAACAAGTGAATGTCAGCTATTTATAACCATAGTGCTTGCAACACAAATGGCTATATATATCATATATGATATTGAATGAATAGATTATAACAATTCAAATTTTAATTTTCAATATTTTATGCTGAAAATTAAAATATGGATGCTTTTATTATTCAAAATATCTACTTTTTAAGCGACTGACATTCACCAAAAGAATTGTAGAGGTGATACCAGTGGCTATTTTTGTGTCTACTAATCAATTACTAGATATATACAATATAATCCTTCATGAAGGATTAACTACATATAAAGCGAAACACTCCAAAGCGACTCTCCCAGCACGTGTAGAGGCTGAAAAGGCGGATCAGCGCCATAAAAAAGGAGCTGTCTTTGTCGTGCGCTCAAAAGCCGACTTCACTTCGAACGGTGTGAAGGGCTACATCATCACATCAAAAGAAACGCTTCTAGAGGACGCAGCGGGGCTTTCTCACTTCACACCAAACGTTTATCGTGAATTCGGCTACACAGACGACAAACGCACGAAAATCCGTGGTTTTGAAGAAAAGAACCTGCTTCAAATCAATACATTCGTTGTTGATATCGATACAAAACGCCACAGCGTCCAAGACATCCTTTTAACATGCATGGATGAAAGCATTGGTACGCCTACATTCATCGTGGAATCCGACCGTGGCTATCAAGTGTATTTCGTACTTTCAGAGCCTTTATTTATTTCAAACAAACAAAACTATCGTGGGTTAACCGTGGCAAAACGCATTGCCGATAACTTAAAACGTAGCTTACAATCGGTCGATGCAGATATCTTCTGTAACGACTTTGGTTTCTTCCGTCTTCCAAAGCAAGACAACATCGTTTGGCATCAACTAGATCAAACATATACAATGGCACAATTCATTGAGTGGTCCCGTCGTCAAGATGACGACTTAGAGCGACCTTTATTTGTGGTGCCTACGAAACTCACAAAAACTTCTGTCGTACAATCCGAATGGTTTACAAAGCTTATTCACGCAGTAGATATCAAAGGCGAAAAGGGTCAACTTGGGCGAAATAACGCCATGTTTACCCTTGCTTTAATATGCTTTTCAGAAGGGTGGGAGAAAGAGCGTACGTTCAACTTCCTTGACGAATACAATACAAACTTACGCTTCCCGCTATCCATGACAGAAATCGAAACAATCTTAGACTCTGCTTACTCAGGAAAATACAATGGGGCAAGCAAACAATACATCGAGGAATTATTAGCGCAATATGTACCTGGTGGGTCATCCATTCCAGTGCGCTTAGGCTACAAAGGGGTTTGGTACAAATTCAAAAAAGAACGCAAAGATCGCGTTCGCAGTCATTATGAAGAATGGGAAAAAGACATCATCCAGTACATTTCGGCTGAAAAATCAGCTTCCGAAATGTTTCTTTGGCGTTCCCAAAAAGAGCTTTGCGAAGCAATCGGCATTCCCCAAAGCACACTAAACGTCGTATTAAAAAGATCAACAAGACTCTTAAAAACAACAAAAGGCAAAGGCCGCAACGCCAAAACGGGTTGGACAACCATCAGCCTGTTTATTCAGTACGCCCTAAAAAAGGCAAAAGAATTTGCCCAAAATAGAGGCCTATACCGTCTAGGCTTACAAGAAGTTGTAAACGAATGGATCAACGAATTAGAACCCATCGCAGGTTACGAGTTATTACTCGAGTACTTACACAAATTAAACGTCAGCCCGCCATCAACCACCCACGAACTTATCGAAAGGGACATAGGCTAATTAAATACTCCACTCTGCCTTACATATTTCTAGTTACGTAGTTTTCTAGATTGAGGGAGCTGTTCTGGCTATGGGTGTTATAACAGTTATATCATCTCTAAGAATCTTATAAACATACAGCACAGCATAGGTTTGAACAGTATATCGTGCTGTAGTCTGACGATATGCTTGGTATATGTTATGAATAAATAATTATTTTAATTTAAATAAATATTACTGTTAAGAGGGGCTGAAGGGCTTTAGCCCAGCCCCCCCCCTGGGGAACATCTCGGCCCCTGCCAGGCGGTGATATATTTGGATAGAGTGATGTTACAGGCGTTATAACACTTATATCAGGTATAGTTATTTGAATGGTGTATGAAGAAGGAGAATAACTAAAGAGAAATTATGTTTTAATTGGAGTAGTAAAAGAATTTGTGTTTAAAAATAGTTAGGTAAACCGGACGCAATTAGTGCAAAAAATCTAATCAGAATTATCAACGTTAAAAAAGTACATTAAAAACAAGAAAAACTCTAGTTTTTAATGTACTTAATTGATTATGCTTCGACATCAATTATCATATGAAAGTTATATAATAATTATATAACTTTAACTCAATGACATATTAAAACTCTTTTTCACTTCCTTAATCGATAAGTAAAGCTGGTAGTTTCCATACTGCAATAAATCATTTAAAAATTCATTTAAGATTTCTTGTGAATGAACTTTTATCTTTAGGAGATAGCATGCATTTCCTGAAACACGGTGAGCTTCGTAAACTTCATTACGTGAATCAATAAACTTTAATAAACGATCATGCTTATCTGCATTCATAAAGAAAATGACAAAGGCTGTATAAGGAAGTCCTAACTTTAATTCGTCAATCACAATGGAATAAGCTTGAATGATGCCTTGATCCTCCATTTTTTTGATGCGATTGCCTACAGCTTGTCCTGTCATATGGATCTTTTCACCGATTTCTTTCCATTGGATGCGAGCGTTTTTATTTAATAATTGGAGAATTTGAAAATCAATTGAATCAATTTGCATAGTAATTCCTTTCACTGTGAAATTGTTTTGGCGGAAAGTGTTTCATGAGACCATCGAAATTTAAGAGAACTTTCTTTACACTTATGTTATTAAATTTCAAGAGGTGAGGAAAGTGGCAACAGCTTTATTATTAGTTGATATTCAAAATGATTATTTTCCAAATGGGAAGATGAGGTTAACGAATCCCGAGAAAGCGGCACAGAATGCAGCAAAATTGTTAGCACACTTCAGACAGACAGGAAAACCAATTTTTCATGTACAGCATATTGCAACAGGTGAAAATATTCCATTTTTTCATCCAAATACAGAAGGTGTCGAAATTCATGAGTACGTACGCCCATTAGAAGGTGAGAAAGTGATTGTCAAACATTACCCCAATAGCTTTTTCAATACAGATTTACATGATCAATTACAAGAACAAGGCGTGAAAGAATTGATCATTTGCGGTATGATGTCGCATATGTGTATTGATGCAACCGTTCGTTCAGCAGCAGAACACGGCTATATATGTCAAGTGATGGAAGATGCTTGTGCAACAACCACATTGCAAATTGAAGATAAGGTCATTCCTGCTGAGCACGTTCATTATGCATTCATGGCTGCATTAAATGGAATGTATGCAACGGTGAAAACAACAGAGTCCTTTTTAAAATAACACGTTCATAAAGGGTGTCTTAGAAAAAAACTTCTGGGCACCTCTTTATATTGCCTCCCTCTCCTTTACAAGAGTGTTGAGACACCGGGAAAACGGTCTGATTATTTTTTTAGAGATTCCTAAAAGAAGGTGACCTCGAAAGTGGCATATCTTTTCGAGGTCATGTTTTTTTTACATAGTGAAGAAAACTAGTTAAATTTCTGGTAAAATCCTTTTCATTTTTCCGTGTGCACATATAAACAGGGCGTTTGATCTCAATTCCTTTTACCATCACTCGCCCGATTTCTCCCCGTTCTAGGTAGTCTTTAACGGCAAGTGCCGGAGCGAGCATCGTGCCATATCCTGCAACGACAGAACGAATGGATTCATTTAGTCCATGAAACTGCAAGCCAATTTTCGGGGGAAGGACACTATGAATTTTACAAAGGGAAAATAGGATGTCCCTTGTTGAGCTCCCTTTTTCCCGAAATAAAAAGGGTTCCATCATTAAATCACTTAACGGAACTTCTTGCCCATCGTATTTATGGCCTTGTGGAACAATAAACCAAAAGTCGATATCCATTAAATGCTTAATCTGTAAATCCGGATGATCCCACTGTTCTTTCACAATAAAAGCAATATCGGATTTGTAGTGAAGTAAGTGTTCTACTACTTGGTTGGAATTGCCACTATAAAGGTTCACATGAACGAAAGGGAAATCCGTTTTGAACTTTGCGAGCCACACAGGTAATAAAAAATTGGCTGGAAAATAGGTAGAGGCGATTCGAAGTTCTTGTAATTCCCCATTTTTTATTTGAAGAAGTTTCGTTTCAATGTCCTTTTCCATATCAAATAAACTTTCGGCACGTTCAACTAAAAACTCTCCCTCTTTTGTCAGCTTTATTCCTCTTCCCGCTGTTTCGATTAGTTTTAATCCGGTTTCTTTTTCTAAATTTCGAATTTGAATGGTTACGGCAGGCTGGCTAATTGATAGGGCATCTGCTGCTTTTGTGACACTATTTAGTTCAGCTACTTTGATAAAAATACGCAAGGCATGAAGATTCATCATCAGGTTCCTTTCATAAAATAGATTTATGAATTTGCTAAAAAGATATATTAGTTTTATTAATGATTATAATATATTCTTTCATCATCAATGTACGAAAGGAAGAACAGGATGAAAGAAAAAATAATCATCATCATTTCGGTGGTACTAAGTATAGGCCTACTTTCGATGAGTGTTGTCGCTTTAAACGTTCACCTAATCATCATCGTTTTCATCGGAATCATTTCATCCTTTATTGGCACATTAGCTGGTGGCGGAGGATTGATTACACTTCCGGCGATGATGTTAACGGGCATTCCGATCCAAACAAGTATTGCGACCAATAAATTTTCCTCCGGGGTGGCTGCATTTTCGAGTGTATTTTATCTACTACATCAGAAGCAGCTTAGTTTAAAAACAATAAGTCAAAACGTAGTAATCGCCATTTTAGGAGGGGTTGCAGGAGCGTTAGTGACAACACATCTTTCGGAAAAGACCATGAATGTGATTGCCATGCTACTTCTATTTTTCGCCTTTGTGGTGTCGGTAAAAAATAAGGGATGGATTGAGAAGACTCAAGGGGATCCTCAAAAGTCGATTCATGGAAGAAGGACGTCTTTTGTTCTTTTTTCAATCGCAGCGTATGACGGAGGATTTGGTCCCGGCTCATCTACATTTGGCATTTTGTATTACATGAAAAAACAGGAAACGTATTTAAAAGCCGTTCAACTAACACGGGTATTAATTTTTGGCAGTTGCTCAGGCGCCTTTATCATTTTTTATCAAAGTGGATTCATTCAATGGTCATATGCGTTAGGGATGGCTTTTGGTTCTATTTTAGGCTCACAACTAGGCTTACTTGTTTTGCCTAAAGTGCCGATGAAAATGGCCAAAGGATTATTAATGACGATCATGTTCTTTTTGATTATGCAGATGGGCTTTAAATTAATATAACTCGCGTATGGTCTTGATGAAGGGTTAAATGTTTAAACCACCTAAACGTGATATTATCGACATTTTAGGTGGTTTAAGCGAGTTTAGTATTATAATAGTTCTTCCCAAATCCAAATGGGCTCTTGTAACATAATTGACGTTAGGTTACGGTTGATTTTCTTTGAATTCGTGGTCATTTCGTTGCTTAATACGATAACGGTAATTCCTTCATCGAGTAAACGAGCAATATAGTGGCGGAAACCACTAGGGTATCCACCAGAGTGTCCTACCGCATCATGCCCCATGACGTTCTGTGTATACCACCCGTAACCATATTGATAGGGAAACTTTTTGACCTGAGTAGTACCCATCAAATCATCTGATTCAGCTGAAATAATCACATGGTTTCGGATTGCTTGATCAAAACGAGCGAGATCCTCAACAGTAGAGATTATATCCCCCGCAGCAAATGCAGCTGTGTTATTCATGGTTGGTCCCTCTACACCCTCCACATGTCCAATGGCTGCAAGATTTCCATCTTCTAAAGAGAACGTTGAATTTTCCATTCCACTTGGTTTAAAGATGTGCTCTTCAATATATTCGGCATAGGGTAATCCGCTAACGTTTTCGATAATCATTCCTAACATCACATAACCCGTATTGCTATATTGAAAGCTTTCTCCTGGGGTAAACTGCAACTTGGCATCTTTTGTAACGTTTATAATGTCTTCAGGTTTCCATTCTTTACTATAGTCAAAATTAAACTCTGGATTCAGGTAATCTGGAATTCCTGAACTATGACTAAGTAGGTGACCTACCGTAATTTGTTCTGCATTCGGGTATTCAGGGAAAAATGTATCGATTGGCTCATCAATGGACAACAATTTCTTCTCAACTAACTGCAGAATGGCAATTGCAGTAAATGTTTTCGATAAAGACGCAATTTGGTATGGAGTACTTGGGGTATTTTGAATATTCGATCCAGCCATCCCGTAGCCTTTTTTGAATATTTCCTTATTATCTTTTAAGATTAATACTACTCCTTGGAATCCTTGGTTTTTAAGATATTGATCTAATTGTTCAGGCATTGTCCCTTTAAGGTCTTTATGACTGTCTCGCCCTAGTAATAATAGTAGTATAATGGCGATTAGTACGATAGAAATCAAGCTAATTAGAAGAACTTTAAGGAATTTCTTCATCAGACATCTCCTATTCTTTAAATAAATTCATGACACTCCACCATTTTATAGATTAATAGGTGAAATTGTAACAGTTATATTCCATATATTCCAATTTATTGAATCATAAAGCAGTAGAAAGTAGTGAGGAACTTGAAGAATTATGAAATTATATTTTTTGATATAGATGACACGCTTTTTGACTTTACTAAATCAGAGCCATTAGCTTTTCATCAGGTTTTTGAAAAATATCAGCTTGTAAGTAACTTAGAGCTGTACAAAAAGAGTTACGAAGAAATTAATAAACAATTGTGGAGAGATTTAGAAAACGGCAAACTGAGCATTCTAGAGCTTGGTTCTGAAAGATTTAGGAGATTATTTTTAGCACACGACCTTGAACTAGATGCAGTCGTATTCAATCAAGAGTATTTGAACTTTCTGGGCGAACAATCACACCTCGTTCAAGGAGCCAAAAACGTCATTCGCGCCCTTTCGCATAAACGCCTCGCCGTGATTACGAATGGTTATACGGCTGTACAAACAGCTAGAATTCGCAATTCCCCGTTTAATGGAGCTTTTGAACATTTGATTATCTCTGAATCTACTGGATTTCAAAAGCCACAAACCGGTATTTTTGATTATGCCTTTGATAAGTTACAGATATACGATAAATCAAACGTATTAATGGTGGGGGACTCGTTGACTTCGGATATTCAAGGTGGGATGAACTACGGGATTGATACTTGTTGGTTTAATCCAAAGCGCAAGGAAAATGAAACATCTCTAACACCTACTTATGAAATAAATCAATTAGAAAGTTTAATCGAGATGATAAAATAAAGTGAAAACCGGCTTATCAAGGTTCGATAAGCCGGTTTGGACATTATTGTGCCAAAGCGATTTTGATATGAGCTAAGTGATGTTCTTCGTGCCAAGCTAGTTTGGCGATCTTTTTTGCCACGGTAATTTTCCCGTTTGTTTCGTGCGTGAAGAATCGCTCTAATTGCTCGTCCGTTAACGTATGTCCTAAAGATACAATGCGTTCATTGATCCCATCTAGCATTTTAATGGACGTTTCTACTGGAAGGTTCGTATCAGGTTGAACAGCCCATTTTTCTTCGTTAAACGCTGGGACGGTTGGATTGTCATCCGTTAAAGCGAGCTTCAAACGTTGATACATATTTAACTGCGAATCAGCAATGTGGTGAACGAGTTGACGGACGTTCCAGCTGCCTTCCCGATACGTTCTCGTGAATTCTTCTTCGGTTAAGGCGCTGACCGTTTCGCGTAATCGAGTTGTGTACGTTTCGATTTGCTTTAGCCATTCTTGTATGGTCTCACGTGTTACCGTTTCAGGTACTTCTAGTTGGCCAATTGGGTATCGTACATCCATTTCTAAATCCCCCTATTAAACTATAATAAAAAGGGCTACACACTAAAAATGTAACCCTTTTATCGTATCAAAAATTAATTTGTTACTTCATTTTCTTGAAATAACATTGTCCCTTTTTCTTTTAAGCTAGTGTGGAAAGAAAACGCCTTTTCAAGAATATGTGGTGTTTGACCGCCGACTTTTTCTTTTGCTTCTTCAAAGTAAGCACGTAATTGTGGTCGGTATGTTGGATGTGCGATTTCGATTAGCTTTTCTGCTCTCTTCACTGGTGGAAGTCCACGAAGATCCGCATATCCTTGCTCTGTTACGATCACATCCACATCATGCTCTGTATGGTCAATATGTGATACGAATGGAACAATCGCTGAAATGGCGCCATTTTTCGCTAAAGACGGCGTTACGAAAATAGTAATACGGGCGTTACGTGCAAAGTCGCCAGAACCACCGATACCATTCATCACTTTTGTACCACTTACATGTGTAGAGTTTACGTTACCATAAATATCTACTTCCAGCGCCGTGTTAAATGAAATAATACCTAAGCGACGAATCAGTTCTGGATGGTTCGAAATTTCTTGTGGTCTAAATACAATTTTATCTTTATATTTTTCTAAGTCGTCTGCTAATGAATCTACACGCTTTTTCGATAGTGAGAACGCAGTAGCTGACGCAAACTTCACGACACCTGCATCAATTAAATCAAACACACCATCTTGCAATACTTCAGAGTAAACTTCAATATCTTTAAATTGAGATGTCTTCATACCATTTAATACGGCATTTGCAACTGAACCTACACCGGATTGTAAAGGAGCTAAGGATGAAGGTAATTTGCCAGCCTCTACTTCTTTCGCGAAGAAATCTAATAAATTATTCGCAATTTGTTGTGTTTCTTCATTTGGCTCAAATAATGGTGAAGGAATGTCTGGCTGTTCAGATAACACAATCCCTTTTACTTTGGCAGGATCGACTTTAATCCCAATTTCACCGATACGATCTCCAGTTTTGTACAATGGAATTTCTCGACGATCCCCTTGTTCAGGTAAAACATAAATATCGTGTAGGCCTTCATATGCACTTGGAGCAGTTGTATTTAGCTCAATGATAACGTTTTCAGCTTTTTCCACAAAAATAGGCGAGTTACCTACTGAACCTGTTGGAATAATGCAACCATCCTCTGTAATTGCAGCTGCTTCAATAATCGCATAATCGATTTTTCCTAATGTTCCTTTACGAACCTCTTCAGCTACATGTGATAAGTGTTGATCGATATAATACATTTCACCAGCATTAATTTTCCCACGCATTGTAGCGTTGCCTTGGTAAGGAACACGTAAATTAATAATACCCGCCTCAGCCATTGATTGGTCAGCAGTTGGCCCTAATGAAGCACCAGTATATAAGTTGACTTTGAAGTTTTCTTTCTCTCCACGCTTAGAAAGGGCAAGTGGAAATTCTTTTGGCTCACCAAATAGTGTAAATCCACTCATTCCAAGGTTCATTCCGTCTTCAATCCAAGAAGCTGCTTCCTCTGCTGAAACAACCTTGTTTAAAAACGCCTCATTTCTGATGAATTGGCTTAAATCTTTTCCCATTAACAATCACCTCGTAGTAGTTTTGTAAAACTGTCTTACTTTGTAAAATCTTTAGGGTAAAAATTCAAAACATTACTGCCAATCAAAACTCTCATTACATATTTTTGGATGAGTTTCTTGTATATAATTGTAAAGATGACTTAAGCGTTCGTCTATCATATGATTTCTATGATAATAATAGAAAAAATCTATAATACAACACTATGCAAGGAATCAATTGCCTCCTTCTCTATGTGAAAATGGAGCTTTTCAATTTCACTTACTAGTAATTTAATATATTCTCGTGCAGCATAATTGATAAAACAGTTCCTTTTCATGACGAGGTAGACGGCCCGATTTAAAGACGGTTTATCAATATGTTGGAAAAACAAATCTTCTGTTTCATAAAATTCATATAACGTACGGGAAACAATACTCCGACCAACACCATTGCGAACTAAATTTAAAATAGATCGGATGCTAGACGTTTCAACAATCGGCTCAAATGGCTTCCCAATCTCACAGCTCGTCTTATTCAGTAATTTCCTACATTGATGAATGCTTGGAAATAAAATAAGTGGGCCATCTAAAGCGGAAGAAAATGATATGTTTTGTGTATCACTTTTTTCATTGCTAATGAGATAAAACTCTTCATCATACAATTTGGTCACTTCTAATAAATCATTTGGATTTAACTGGAAATCAATTCCGAAGTCAGCTTTATTTTGTAAAACGGACTTTTCAACTTGATCTGTTGTTTCTATGATGACTTTAATGTTTGGGTAGAGCTGGTTAAATTGAATGCACAAAGTGGAAACCAAATCTGTTATTTCACCCGGCAACACCGCAATTTTTAATTCACCGATTTCTACTTTGGATAAAGCTGTAATTTGAGAAGACATACTTTGGATAGAATCTCGAATATTTAATGTTTCCTGTTGTACAATTTCCCCAACCTTTGTCAGTTCTACTCTCTTGCCAACACGATTAAAAAGGGAATAACCGATTTCTTTTTCAAGCATCTTAATTTGATGGCTTAAAGTAGGCTGGGAGATTCCTAATTTTTCAGCTGCTTTCGTGAAGTGGAGTTCTTTACTAAGCATTAGAAAATATTCTAAATGTCGTAATTCCATGCTGCTTCAATCCTTTCAAATGACTTTTACTGCGGAAATCTTCTCTATATTCTACTATTCTATTCATTTTGGAAAATACCTCCTAAAGACGCTATAGTGTGGTTGAAAGTTATATAATTGTTATATAAGAACGAAATAGATTTGCTTCGGGTAGTTTTGAGCGATAGTATAATATACTTTTAAGGAAGAATCTTTTTGGGAGGTGGGACAATGGAGCAAAATAATAAAGAAGAAATTAAAAAATTATATGAAGCTCAACAAATGGTGTTGTATTCGTTGTTAGCACTTCTTTATTTAGCTTTTGTAGGATTACAGCTCGGCAGAATTCAATCCATTGCAGATTATAATTACAATCTCCACGAAATGATGTATTTACCTTTTAACATTGCGATAGTTGTCGTACCTGTTTTGTTCCTGATTTATCTCTTCCTCTTTACGAAATATGTAAGAAAAAGAGGAATAAAACCGTTAAAATTAAAAACGATTGCTAAAGCCATTGTCATCATAACTTCTATAGCCGTTATCATGACTATTACAGAGCATCAATTCCAAGAAGTTTCGACAGGTGGCGTATTTATAGTGGAACAGAAACGAAATGAGAACGGGAAATTTTACTTGATAATCAATGACAAAATGGTGAGAGTTTCTCAAAATGAATTTCAATTAGTTGAAGAAAATCAACAGTACCTCATTAATTTTCTTTGGAATAAACGGAACCCTAACGAAGGAAAACTTGAAACGATTAGACCTTTAGAATAGCCTTTTAAGATAATGTGTATGAAAAAGTGAAATTGATCTATACTATAAAAGATTTCACTTCCAATCCAAATGACTAGGAGGGTTAACCCGATGAGTGCGATTGATCGTTAGCTCAGGATGACCCATCGAAACTGAGTAAGCTAAAGCACGGTTGTCTTAAGGAAATCTTAAGATTAAATGCGAAAAGCGAGGCAGGGTGTCATGGAGGATGAAAAGTAAGTGTAATCAGACCCGGAGTTAATCCGGGTTTTTATTTTGGCGAAAATCACACTCTTTATACCATGTTAAGGATTACGTTTAAGGATTACGTTTAAGGATTACGTTTAAGGATTACGTTTAAGGATTACGTTTAAGTGTTACATTTGAGTATTACGTTTGAGTATTACGTTTGAGTATTACGTTTAAGTGTTACGTTTAAGTGTTACATTTGAGTATTACGTTTAAGGATTACATTTAACTATTACATTTAACTATTACATTTAAGTATTACGTTTAAGTATTACATTTAACTAAAAGAATTGAAACGATGCTATAAAATGTGTATAAAAAAGTGAAATCCATCTATACTATAAAAGATTTCACTTCCAATCCAAGTGACTAGGAGGGTTAACCCGATGAGTGCGAATTATCGTTAGCTCAAGAAAACCCATCGAAACTGAGTACGCTAAAGCACGATTGTCTTAGGGAGATCTTAAGTCTAAATGCGAAAAGCGAGGCAGGGTGTCATGGAGGATGAAAAGTAAGTGTAATCAGACCCGGAGTTAATCCGGGTTTTTTTTATGTTTTATAGTATTACGTAACAGTATTACATTTAAGTATTACATAACAATTAATACTTACTGGGAATTCTTAATCTTCCTGAAATGAGAAAAGATATCCACCACAGCAAGTAGCAGTACGACCCAAAAAAAGCTATTTTTAAAAGAGATTCCCGAAGCTGAATTTCCTCCCAAAAGAGTAAAGACGACCATTAGAAAAATGATATAAACTGTGATAAATACTTTCCACTTAAAAACAGCTTTATCATCAACCTTTCTATTCCGTTTAAAAAGCAAACCAATCAAAATTAATCCGAGAATTAAAAAGGCGATGAAGGATTTTGGAAGGTGAACAACATGGGGGGCATTTGGAAAATAATCATATGCAAATAAGATTGTAAAACCAAGGACTATAAGTAAAGTAATAAATTTCAAGGTTGTATCCTCCTACTATTATTGTACCATAACGCTCCTTTTCAAAAAGAAAAACGCTTTTCTTTATTTAGAAAAGCGTCGTTGAGTTAGTGTTTAGGTTTGTAAAATACGCCCTGTCACAAATTGTAACCATGCGTACACCCCGGTTTTTACGGTTTCAGCCACAATGGAATCTTTACTGGGGTCAAGGCAAACAAAATCGATATGATTGACAACGGGGTGGCGTCCGATTTCAAGTAAACACTCAAACAGTTCAATCGTCGTCATCCCTCCTGGAGTAGAGGCAGGTACGCCTGGTGCAACAGATATATCCAGAACATCCATATCGACTGTGACGTAGATCCGATCAACTTTAGATGATAATTGGTTTAGTGATTTTTGAATTGTCCTAATTAATCCTTGGTTACGGGCTTGCTTTAATGTCACCATTTGTATTTTGTGTTTGTTCGCATAGTCAATGAGTGGTTTTGCATTAAAGTAGCCATGCAAACCAATATTAATCACATGCTCACCCTTGACGATATTCCCATCAATTAATTGCCTAATGGGTGTTCCGTTTGCCGGTCCTAATTCTTTCGGGTCTCTTACATCGAGATGTGTATCAAGCTGTAGGATTCCAATCGTTTCATTTGAATAAGCTTCTTTAATTCCACGAACTGCACATGCCGTTGTGGAATGGTCACCGCCTATCATACACGTTGTTGCGTTAGGATAGTTTTCTACTAAATATGCCGTGGACTCTTGAATCCGTTGATGTGATAAAAGAATATCGGTTGTGTGCATGGTCACATCCCCAGCATCAGCTACAGTATATTGAACTAAATCAACATTTTCATCCAAATTATAGGTCGCAAAACTTTTCCATGATCGGCGAAATTCTGTTGGGTATAGGGAAGCGCCTGAGACACTTATGGAAGACCTCGAGATGGGTGCACCGTAAAGAATTAAGTCGGGTGTACTTTTGCTGTTTTGAAGTGGTTGCACCCAATGATGCACATAAGTTGGTTGATTTTCTTCTGGAAGATTCCAAGACCATTCCGGAATTTGAAGATACAGTTTCCCCATATCACACCACCTTTATGCCTTTTTTCCATACAGATTTCACATGGTTGACACCAAATAAATATTGTAGTTCTTGATAACTTTTCGTTTTCCATATCACGATATCGGCTTGTTTCCCGACTTCAAGTGACCCCACTTGATCTTGACGATTGATTGCGCAAGCGGCATTATAGGTTGCGGCGATTAAGCTTTCAGCAGGAGTCAAACGCATCGAGATACAAGCCAAATTCATCACAAGTGGCATGGATGTTGTGGGTGAAGAGCCGGGATTGCAATCGGTGGAAATCGCGACAGCCACACCTGCATCAATCATTTTTCTTCCTGCAGCGGCTTCTTCCCGTAAATACAAGGCGGTCGCTGGTAGTAAACAAGCGATTGTTCCTGCTTTAGCCATAGCCTTAATCCCCTCATCGGATGCTTTTAACAGATGTTCAGCTGAAATGGCCCCGATTTTTGCGGCTAATTCTGCTCCACCATAGGGCTCAATTTCATCGGCATGGATTTTTGGAATCAACCCAAATCGTTTTCCCGCTTCTAAAATCCGCTCTGCTTGTTCTGGTGTATAAACGCCCTTTTCACAGAACACATCATTAAATTCTGCGAGTTTCTCCGCAGCGATGATTGGTAACATGTCGTTAATTAAATAATCGACAAATTCATCTTCCCGCCCCTTATATTCTGGTGGGACGGCATGGGCACCCATAAACGTTGGCACGATATCAATTGGATGTTGTTCTTGTAGTCTTTTCATGACGCGTAACTGCTTCAGCTCGGTTTCAAGATTCATGCCGTAACCGCTTTTCCCTTCAATTGTTGTGACTCCGTGAGCTAGAAAGGAATCCAATCGCCGTGTTGTTTGCTCAAAAAGCTCCTGTTCTGTTGCTTCTCTTGTCATACGGGTTGTCGCATGAATGCCGCCACCTGCATTCATAATGTCCATGTACGTTGCCCCTTCTAGGCGCATTTCAAATTCATGCTCCCGGCTTCCCCCATAAACTACATGCGTATGGGGGTCCACTAATCCTGGCGTGACTAAATGATTTGTCGCATCGACAATTTCTGCTTCATGAGGCTTATCTGAATACTTTTTTTCAAGCTCTGTTGTTGTTCCGACAGCTTGAATTATGCCATCTTCAATCCATAAGCTGCCGTCTTCAATTAAACCAAGATTGGACATTGCTTCTTTGGTGCGTGGACCTAATTCATTAGAAGCAAGTGTTGCTAATTGGGCCGCATGTTTAATCCAAATCGGTTTTGTCATCACTGATCCACTCCTTGATCAAGCATTGGCATCTTGATTCCTTTTTCCCGAGCCGTTTTCTTGGCAAGTTCATATCCTGCATCAGCGTGGCGCACAACTCCCATTCCTGGATCTGTTGTTAATACTCGCTCGATACGTGCTTCGGCTTCTTTCGTTCCATCCGCCACAATCACGACTCCTGCATGTAAGGAGTAACCCATTCCGACGCCACCACCGTGGTGTACAGAAACCCAAGTGGCACCTCCAACTGCGTTGACCATCGCATTTAAAATCGGCCAATCTGCTACAACATCTGAACCGTCTTTCATCGCTTCTGTTTCACGGTTTGGTGAAGCAACGGAACCTGAATCTAAGTGGTCACGACCGATGACAATTGGCGCTTTTAGTTCGCCGCTTGCCACCATATCATTGATGATTTTTCCGAATCGAGCGCGTTCGCCATAGCCTAACCAACAAATTCGAGAAGGAAGACCTTGGAATTGAATTTTGTCTTGTGCCATACGAATCCAGTTGCATAAATGTTCGTTGTCACTAAATTCACGTAAAATGGCTTCGTCTGTCTTATAAATATCTTCAGGATCTCCTGATAGGGCTACCCAACGGAAAGGTCCTTTTCCTTCACAAAATTGTGGGCGAATATAAGCTGGAACAAATCCAGGGAAGTCAAAGGCATTTTCTACGCCTTCATCTTTCGCAACTTGACGAATGTTGTTCCCATAGTCAAAAGTAATGGATCCTTTTTCCATCATCGTAAGCATTGCGTTTACATGTGTGGCCATCGATGCTTTTGAACGTTTCACATATTCTGTAGGGTTTTCGCTTCGTAACTTCGCTGCTTCTTCAAGCGTCATCCCTGAAGGAATATAACCGTTTAGTGGATCATGAGCTGATGTTTGGTCAGTTAATGCATCAGGAATGAAGTTTCTTGCAATCATTTCAGGAAGAATGGCTGCTGCGTTCCCTAATAAACCAATCGATAACGCTTTGCCTTCTTTCTTTGCCGCTTCAGCTAATTGAATGGCTTCCTCTAACGTATACGCTTTTACATCGGTGTAACGCGTTTCGATTCGGCGGTCGATTCTTGTTTCATCCACCTCAATGGCGATACATACGCCTCCGTTCATCGTTACCGCAAGTGGTTGTGCACCACCCATTCCACCTAATCCAGCTGTTACAGTGATTGTGCCTTTGAGTGTACTGTTAAAATGCTGTTTCGCTAACTCCGCAAAGGTTTCATACGTGCCTTGTACAATTCCTTGTGAACCAATATAAATCCAGCTACCTGCTGTCATTTGCCCGTACATCATTAGCCCTTTTTTATCGAGTTCGTGGAATGTTTCCCAATTTGCATAAGCTGGTACAATGTTGGAATTTGCAAGAAGAACGCGTGGTGCATCCGTATGTGTTCTGAAAATCGCGACAGGCTTTCCTGATTGCACAAGTAAAGTTTCATCGTTTTCTAGTTCTTTCAGTGATTTCACGATTGCATCGAAAGACTCCCAGTTACGAGCAGCTTTTCCGATTCCACCATAAACGACTAAGTCTTCTGGTCTTTCTGCAACGTCTGGATCTAAATTATTCATTAACATCCGAAGAACGGCTTCTTGTTGCCAGCCTTTTGTATTAAGATTTGTCCCTACATAACGTACTACTTTTTGGTTAGTTGTTGTTTTCATTTTCATTTCCTCCTAATTGAGATACTTTTTTTCCAAACTCGAACGATTCAATTTTTAACCAAGCATTCATCGCTTCAATATCTTTTGAAAATACGCGATCGGCATGAATTGATGGAACAATATTTCTTGCATTTTCTAAAAAACTTCGCGTGTGTGACGCCATTTTATCAACTCCACGGTATTGTGCCGCTTGTAGCCCACAGATTGCCTCAATCGCTAACACTCGACGTGTATTCGTGATAACTTGATATGCGTGTCTTGATCCGATTGTTCCCATGCTAACGTGGTCTTCTTGGTTCGCTGATGACGGAATGGAATCGACACTTGCTGGGTGTGCTAACGTTTTGTTTTCCGATACAAGGGATGCCGCCACATATTGCATAATCATCGCTCCTGATTGTAAGCCGGGTTCAGGACTTAAAAACGGAGGCAAATCATTTAGTTGTGGGTTGACAAGGCGTTCAATTCGTCGTTCAGAAATGTTAGCTAGTTCTGCTACCGCAATCGCTAGGAAATCCATCGCGAATGCAATCGGTTGCCCGTGGAAATTCCCACCTGATAAAACTTTTTCCCCGTTGTCAAAAATTAATGGATTATCTGTTGCAGCGTTCATCTCAATTTCCAATTTTTCTTTTACGTAATTTAATGTTTGCCAAGTAGCGCCATGAACTTGTGGGATACAACGAATGGAATAGGCATCTTGCACACGAAGTTCGCCTTGCTTTGTTGTTAAAGAGCTATCTGATAAGTAACAACGTATGCGTTCTGCTACGTCTACTTGTTCTTTATAACCACGGGCAAGTTGAATGTCTTCATCAAATGCATCAATAATTCCACGTAGTCCTTCTATCGTTACGGATGCAATAAGTTCTGTTTGATAAGCTAATTTTTCTGCCTCAAGGTATGCAATAACGCCCATTGCGGTCATTGCCTGCGTTCCATTAATAAGTGCTAACCCTTCTTTTGCGGTTAAGGTGATTGGGAAAATGGATTCCTTCTTTAAAGCATCTTTGGCAGAGGTTCTTTCCCCTTTATAAAAGACCTCCCCTTCACCAATCAACACAAGGGCTAAATGAGAAAGTGGCGCTAAATCACCGCTAGCACCGAGTGATCCTTGCTGAGGGATAACCGGATGAATGCCAGCATTCAATAACTCTAGCAATCTTTCAATAACTACAGGGCGTACCCCTGAGAAGCCCTTTAATAATGCGTTTGCACGTAGGAGAATCATCGCACGGGATACAACCTCTGGAAAGGGCTCTCCAACGCCGCAAGCATGAGAACGAATTAAATTGAGTTGTAGCGCCTCCACATCGTCTTTACCGATAAACACATCACTAAATTTTCCAAAACCTGTTGTAATACCGTAAACAATACGCCCCTCGGAAACGATTTTTTCTACCGCTTTCCGACTTTCTTGAACTTTTTTCATACTTTCCTCAGAGTAAATAACTTTTTCTCCATCGAATAAAACTTTTCGTACATCTGAAAAAGTAAGTGTTTGACCATCTAATGTAACCATCTGTATGTCCTCCTTCAAAATTCTTATGACAATAGAAAAGGAGGCTATACCAAAGAGAATCACTAAAAAAGTGATTTCTTGATATAGCCCCCTATTATCTAAAATACTATGGGCAATTTATATATGATTAATGCCTAAACCAATCGTTTCATGTTCAGAACCTTTAACTGGAGCGCCAATGGTCCCGTATAAGGAAACCGCAATCCAATCTCCCTCGCGCTCATCTTCATAGGGGTTCCCTCGTAAAACAGCAAAGGACAAACCAACTGTTCTTAAGACAGACCCAATTTGCACTTGGCCTCGTGTTATGCCATTTAACGCTTCGATAATTGCGTGGTACAATGCGTGTGATTCGCGATAGATATCTGAGTGAATAACCCCGTTTTTCTTAGCGGCGGTTTCAATCGCAGCAACTACCTTATGTGCATCCATCGACCCAACTTTTCCCGTGCAACTCTTCCAGTTCAACTGCTCGAGTGTTGCAAGATATTCAGTAGGTTCATCAGAAAGCAAAAGTAAGATAGCGTGTTTACCTATACGACGATCGTTACTTAATGCCATTTAAACAACTCTTTCCATTTTCTAAGTAGCACAACAAGTTGAATTTTCTAATGTCTAATAGCTAACTTGATTGTAAACGCTTCAAAAATACGTGTCAACGAGTATTTTTGAAAGTTTAATATTATTTTGACAATTGTCAGATAGGTAAAATTTCCATTACTTTCATGTGCCAGTTCGACAAATTAAAGAAATACATGCTCTAGGTGGTCATTCCAATTCGGTATTATATTTAGGTATTCCAATTCAGTATTACGTATACGTGTTACATCCAAATATTCCAATTCAGTATTACGTATACGTGTTACATCCAAATATTCCAATTCAGTATTACGTATACGTGTTACATCCAAATATTCCAATTCAGTATTACGTATACGTGTTACATCCAAATATTCCAATTCAGTATTACGTATACGTGTTACATCCAAATATTCCAATTCAGTATTACGTATACGTGTTACATCCAAATATTCCAATTCAGTATTACGTATACGTGTTACATCAAAGTATTCCAATTCAGTATTACGAAAAAGTATTACATTAAAGTATTCCAATTCAGTATTACATAAGAGTATTACATCTAAATATTCCAATTCAGTATTACATAATACTTAAACAAGTTGCGTTCGTGTTTAAAATTTGTGAAAACCCTAAGTAGCCATCCATGTAAAAAAGCGCAAATTCATCTTTTGAAAATGCGCTCATAGTCTAAATATCTTTACCTTCAACTACAGTGTATCTCAACGCAAACTTTCATTTACTAGAGTGAAGATGTTAGTTGAATAGGTTAATAAAGAAATTTTTCTACTAAATTCATTATCTATTAATGGGATTGCTTTTAAACCTTGTTCTAAGCGTCTAATACTCATTTCAGGGAGAATGGTTACGCCAACACCATTTTTGACCAGTTTTAAAATTACATCATTTTCTCCAATTTCCATCGTGTTGTTTAATACAATGTCTTCTTGTCTCAAATATTGATCTAACGAATTCCGAATATCACAAGGAGAGGTTGGCAAAATTAAATTTTGTTCCGTTAGTTGAGCTAATGAAATGGAAGGAACTTTTGAAAACTCACTTGAAGCCAAGGCAATCACAAAGTATGGTTCATTTAAAAAAGTATAGACATAATCCTTCTCTTTAACATCCTGTCCAAATCCAACATCTATTTCTTTTGCTAGTAATAAGTTTTCGATCTCCTGACTTGTTCCTACAACATGAAGAACTACTTTATATTCTAAGGAATTGAACTTTTGTATGATTTCTGGTAATAAATTATTCGCAATACTAGGTAGGGCTGCAATTTTTATCGTTTTCTTCACATCTTTTTTTGTGAATCTTTGTTTTAATCTTGTAACATGATCCAATATTATTTCCGCTTCTCTCAGAAAAATGTCTCCATCAGAAGTTAACAATACTCCACTTTTACTCCTCTTAAATAAAGTTGTACCTAACTCCTTTTCTAATAATTTTAACTGCTTCGTTAAAGCTGGCTGTGAAATATGGAGTGATTTTGAAGCTTTATTGATACTTTTCGTTTCGGCTATTACTTTCACGTAATTCATTTGCTGAAGATTCAAATTCATCCCCCCTTATAACTTCAGATTATAACATTATGACAAGTTGGTATTATCTCAAAATATGGGAAAATCATAAAATTAACAGGAGACTTAATATAGAGGAGATGTTTATTTGAAACCATTTTCGATTACGTTACAAGATATTATCCAAGCTCAAAAAAGAATTCAGCCTTATATTCACCACACACCATTAGAGTATAGTGAAAGGTTTACTCAGCTATATAAATCGGACATCTTTTTAAAATTAGAAAGCCTTCAAGTAACGGGAAGTTTTAAAGCAAGAGGATCTCTCAACAAGTTGTTAACATTAAATGAAACTGAACGTCAACTTGGTGTAATCGCTCCTTCTGCAGGAAATCATGGAATCGGCTTAGCCTATGCAGCAAGGAAATTGAATGTACCTGCTCATGTTTATTTACCAAAAGATGCAGACCAAAGTAAAATTCGAGCTTTAAGTAACTATGGGGCGCAATTATCGTTTTTTGAAACAATTGAGGATGCTAGAATCGCCGCCATCAATACAGCACATGAAACTGGTAAAACGTTTCTTTCTGCTTACAATGATCCTGCCATCATTTCAGCGGGTGGCACAGTTGCTCTAGAAATTATACAAGATTTGGCTGACGTCGATGTGGTGATAACTTGTTTAGGTGGCGGAGGCCTTACTGCTGGTATTTGTATAGCCTTAAAATCTATTAATCCCAAAATTGAAGTTTGGGCTGTGGAACCTAAAAATAGCCCGTCCATCGCTACTTGGCATAGTGAAGGAAAGGTGTCAGAAGTTAATTTAAAAAGTTCGATAGCTGAAGGTCTAAGTGGTCCAATTGATCCTAATACAATTACTTTCCCAATCATTCATCAATATATTGATCGGATTTTAACCGTGACAGAAGAGGAGATTGTAAATGCAATGAAATCAATGCTAGATTCCCAATACATTATTGAACCTTCAGGAGTAGCAGGTATTGCAACATTAAGTCAATGTGGAGATGAATTAAAGGGGCGAAAAGTAGCGATCGTAGTAACTGGTAGAAATATTTCATGGTCTAGATTTCTTTCTATCGTCAATGAAAATCGTCATAATCAATAATTAATAAAAGAGCAACCGCATTGAATGGTTGGCGTTGAATTAATGCCAACCATTTCTTCAGTATTACGTAAGAATATTACATAAGAATATTACATGTAAATATTCCAATTCAGTATTACATAAGAGTATTACATATAAATATTCCAATTCAGTATTACATAAGGGTATTACATATAAATATTCCAATTCAGTATTACATAAGGGTATTACATATAAATATTCCAATTCAGTATTACATAAGAGTATTACATACAAATATTCCAATTCAGTATTACATAAATGTATTACGTTTAAATATTCCTTTGTACTATTACATAACACTTAAACATACATACTAATATGATGCATTTAATTTTTACATATCATTTAAAAAGGTGGTGCAATAGTTTTGACGGAAGTTTATGCAGTTGCCATGAATAAAGGTGGGGTGGGGAAGACATCGCTTGTTTCAAATCTCGCAGGGGCGATTTCCATAAAAGAAGGAAAGAAAATTCTTATTATTGATACGGATGGGCAAGGGAATTCGTCCATTGCTTTTGGGTTAAATCCAAGTGAATTCGAAAACACCATTTATGATGTGCTCTTAGGTCATATTGAAGTGGAGCAAGTGATCGTCAATGTAAATGAATCTATTGATATTATCCCAGCTAACGAAGATATGAATTTCTTAGAATTTGATATTTTGCCAGACATTCAACATTACGACAAACCGTTTACATTATTAAAGCGTTCCATACAAGGGATTATAAATAACTATGATTACGTCTTTATCGATACACCACCAAGTATGGGGTTAGTTGTCGGAAATGTCTTAGCAACCGCAGACAAGGTCATTATTCCGTTTGTCCCGGAAACATTTGGTGTGAAAGGGTTGATTCGAATTATCGGTGCAATCAATGATCTGAAACATCGTGAAAACCCGAATTTAGAAATTTTGGGGGTTGTCGGGATGATGGTCGATAGCAGGACGATTCTTCATTCTGAAATGCTGCAACAAGCACGACGATTTTGTCTAGAAAATGAACTTCAAATGTTCGAAACGATTATTCCACGTTCCATTCGATTTGCGAACAGTACGGCCTATGACGGGAAACCCGCAACGTTAACTCCTTCTAGTAACCCAATTGTGAAAGCTTATTTTGAATTAATGGATGAGGTGTTTGAATATGGCAAGACAAAGCAAAAGTCTTAGTAATGTGTTTGATAAATTTAATGAAAATCATAAAGTAGAAGAGGGAAGTAATGCACTAGAAAGTAATATTGCAAATGAAACTCAAGTTGAACAAGAAGAAGTGACACTTAACACGCCAACAATTGAAGGGATCAAACAAGATCTGCTAAGCATGTATGAAGAAAAAACAAACAAGGAAAAAGTGGAAGATACGCATATACGAACGACCTTTTTATTTAAAAAAGACTTAGCGAACAGATTGGACATGCTCGCTAAAAATAAAAGAGGCTTCAAAACGATGTTTATGAATAAAGCAATCGAGGCGTTATTGGAAGAGATGGAGAAGAAGTAATTATCAAAGGTGTAATTTATTGAATAATCGATAGAAAACAAACCCCCATCAAATTGTAAAATGTACCCTATAAGATAGACACTTAAAAAAAGTCTCTCTTATGGGGTACTTTTATTTATAATGAAAACAACTACAACTAAATGGAGCATAACTTATGTCAAAAATATTATTTACTGATCACGAACAGAATTTACTCAAGAAACACCCTTATGTCAAAGCGGTTAGTGATAAAGCAATTACTTATACAGATGAATTTAAAGCGTTGGCGATTAAAGAATATAAAGAAGGAAAATTTCCACGTCAAATTTTTGAAGATGCAGGATTTGATATTGAAATCGTTGGGATAGAGCGTGCTAAATCAGCTTTAAAAAGATGGCGTGCAGCCTATCAAGAAAATGGGTTAGAAGGGCTTGAAGATTCACGTAAATATCATTCTGGACGTCCCCTTGAACGTGAACTAAGCATAGAAGAAAAGTATGCAAGATTAGAAGCACAAAACGCTTTATTACGTGCTGAAAATGAATTATTAAAAAAGATAGATTTAGCAGAAAGGTTGTTGGTGAAGAAAAAGAAACATTAACATCAGAACAGAAATTTCTCTTAATTCATTATGTCATTGAAAAGCACAGCTTAAATCGCATGGTGAGTTATCTTTGTGAATTAGTTGGGGTCTCTCGATCAGGTTATTATCGTTATTTTTCAGAAGAAGGACACCTTAATAGACAAGCCCGTAATCAAGCAGATGAAGAAGTAAAGGAAATTATATTAAAAGCGTACAATTTCCGTCGTCGTAAGAAAGGTGCACGTCAAATTAAAATGACGTTAGAAAACCAGTATCAGATTACATATAACTTAAAACGAATTCGTCGCATTATGAAAAAATTTAATATTGTTTGCCCTATTCGTAAAGCAAATCCTTATCGAAGAATGGCGAAAGCAACGAAAGAACATAGAACATTACCTAACCTATTAAATCGTGAATTCAAGCAAGGAATCGCTGGAAAAGTATTATTAACAGACATCACTTATTTAAGTTACGGAAAAGGGAAACGTGCCTATTTATCTACCATAAAAGATGCCCAAACCAATGAAATTCTAGCATACGAAGTGTCTGACAAAATAACACTAGATATCGCTCTAAACACAGTAAAGAAATTAAAGAAGAATGGTAGAAAACTAGCTGAGGGTGCATTCATCCACTCAGATCAAGGAGTTCATTATACCAGTCCCCAATTCCAAAAACTTGTGAAGAAAATAGGAATAGGTCAGTCAATGTCACGCCGCGGGAACTGTTGGGATAATGCCCCACAAGAATCCTTTTTTGGACATTTTAAAGATGAATCAGATTTGAAATCATGCGAAACATTAGAAGATGTAAAACAAGAGATTAAGAGTTATATGACCTACTATAATCATTATCGCGGTCAATGGAATTAAATAAGATGACGCCTGCACAATACAGACATCATCTTCTTCAAGTGGCTTAAGAGTCTTTTTTAAAATGTCCTTTACAAAGGGTACACTTTATTGCAACATTTGATGGGGGTTCTTTCTTGATTCTTTATCTAATCCTAAATCTGTTGAGTAGAAAAGAAAAGTGAGAAAAAAAGGGGAGAATATAATAGGAAACTTGCTCTTCGATTGTTTGTATTAACTAAACGGCTTTCTATTTTTCATTACTACCGCTAGTTGAATCGAATTTAAATCTTCTTCCTCATTCAACTTCTTAATAATATTGTGATAATCTTCTTCATTTCGATTTTGACTTAATTTATAGGATGCTTGAACTTCTTCTATTTTAATTTTAAATCCAATAGTGCCTTTGATTTGCTTTTTCGTTTCTGATGAGAGCTTTTCCCATAATACTGGATTTTCACGATGGCTTTCGTATTTTTTTAATAACAAAGTAAGGTAATCCTCTAACTCTTGCTCACTCATAACACTTGCCGTTCCGTAGACATGAACGGATTGGTAATTCCAAGTTGGGACGTTTTCATGGTTATACCAGGAGGAGGAAATGTAAGCGTGTGGGCCTTGAAACATGACAAGGGTCGAATCTTGTCCCGCACCAAACGTTTTCCATTGAGGATTGGCATAAGCCATATGTCCAGCTATGTAATCATCATCCCCGTTTTTAATTAAGTCCATCGGTATATGCGTAGCAATCGGCTTTCCATTTTCTGTTGTTACAATGGTTCCAAAAGAGTTCATTCGAATAAATTCGCTAATTTCATCAAAGTCGGTTACTTGAAAATACTTTGGGATAAACATCATGTCACTCCTTTTTCTCTGCGTATTCCTTCAACTAATTATATTAAATCCCTAACAAAAAGATAGAATTGTAACTATTGGAGTGTATAAAATTATCTATCAAATAAAACTAAAATGCCTGAACGCTGTATATTACCGAGTTCAGACTTTCTTAGCTTTAGGAATTATATTCTACTTAACATAGTAACCTGAGAGTTTCGGAAGATCGTTTGAAACGATTCTTCCATCTATGAGTATTTCGGGGGCGAGTAGAACAGAAAAGACTAGAATAGATTAAAAAAGTTTGGCGAAGAAAAGGGGAGAAAAGTATAGAAATAACTTCACATCCATTTAGAAAAGGTTAACCATTTAAAGAGGAAGCCATGACAAAATTCGTGATAGTAGCTTCCGACCTTAATAATTGTCAATAACTCCTCCTAATGAGGAAGCTTTTATAATAGGGTTTTTCATGATGTCTAAAAGTTCATCCCTCGTTCCATAAACGACTATCCCTAAAATCTCTACATCCTCTATTTTTTTATTTTTCATCGTGTTGTAAGCGTTCTGGTGATCTTCAGAAAGACTGGTTTGTAGTAACTTTAAGAAATTCTCATATTCAAATTCCAAATCAGTGTTAGATAAATATGGAGAATTGATTGAAAAGCCTAACGCATGATGTTCCCGAATAAATGTTGAAGACCAATCGTTTTCTTTTGCTTCTTGTTGGAACGTGTTTAATTGGCTCTTGCTGTAGGTGTTTAACCAAAACCAGGTCATTTCTGGTAGCTTAAACAAAGGCAAATCATTTAGTTTGTAGGGTTTATCAAAGGAGAGTGCGACTTCATATAGGTTATCTCCTTGCATATTTTTCAACAGTTCCTCATCGTTTTTGTATTTTTTATATTGAACATTTGGATGGAAAAACATCATTTCTCGCCAACCATTTTCTTTATAAGAGAATTGCCAATCCTCTCCGGTAATTCCGATGCCGCCACCTGAACCTCTTGATATCAAAACTGATGGAAGTAGACCAAATGAATATTGTTTTTGTTCGATGACGATGGATTTGTATTTAAAGTCTTTTGAAATTTTATAGTTGCTTGTTCCTCCGAGTAGTCCTCTTGAATCGACGGTTTCACTAATATAGCCATTCGGGGTGCTAAGACGCACATAGGCATCCCACTTTTTAAAGGCCTTTTCGCTATAATGTGCAGAAATGGCGAAATTGGCTAAGCTTAACACAATAAAGACCACTAAAGATACTAGGATAATGGTAATGAGCGTTTTTATTTTCCCTTTTTTTATCGCCTTTTTAATTTTTTTCTCATCAAACATTTCATCTGGAAATTCATTCATGAAGATCCCTCCACTTCTTTTGAAACTCTTTTCTTGCTCGAAATAAATACGTTCGAATGGTTTCTTCCTTCATTCCTAGTAATAGTGCGATTTCTTTATAACTAAGTTCAAGTTCATATTTTAATAGTAAAAGCTGCTTATAGATTTCTTGAATACGCTCTAAAGTCATTGCAATTTCATGGTTCATTTCGATATGTAATACACTTAGTTCGGTATCCTGGTCATTTGCAAAATTTCCCCAGAAGCGATCATCATCAACTTGGATTGCTTGTTCTTTTCCTTTTTTCTTTAACATTTTTTTAAATTCATTCATTGAAATGGAGAATATGTAAGCAAGAGCTTTATCTGAAGAAACGCCGCTACTATAAGCGATGAATTTTGTATAACTTTCTTGCACAATATCTTCTGCATCTTCATGGGTACAGCCGTTCTTCTTCAAGTAAAAATAAATCATTTTGGCTTGTTTATTGTATATTTCCAATAAAAGCTTTGAATCCATAGCTCCTCCTTTCTAACGTCTTCAATAATATAGAGTTCTTTACCTTAAAAAAGTTTACAGCAACAGAAAAAATTATGGTAAATTAAAAAAGCTATTCTCCATTGAAGAATAGCCCCCGAATAATCATTCAATTTATTTGCTTCTCAAATAGCGATACGCCTTCATATGATTTAATGGGGTGTCCCTCAAAAAAATCAAGAATCATCTCATTAAATATATCCTTTTCCATCGCGCTTATTGGATCAAACGCATCTTTAACTAAAGCAAGCGTGGCATTGGGTAGATGGTTAAAGAGAATTTGCGAACCTATTCGTTCATCTACACCCATCACTTTTCGATCGCCACCCATGACCAAAGTTGGGACAGTGATCTGTTTTAATTCGTTTGTATGAGTCGGAAATTCAGAGTTCTTAGCTAGGATCAACATTTCTTTATCAAAGGTAAACGAATCTCGTAATATCTTCTTCGTGAATTCATCTTTACCATAGACTTTCAGCATCAAGTTAATAATTGTATCATAGGACATCATTTTGAAAATTATATTGGACGCCTTCAATACCCAGCCGGATATCTTTGTCGGGACTTCGCTGTAACCATTTGATAACACTAATTTATCAATATATTCAGGGTACTTTGACGCGAAAAGTTGAGCTGTTACGGAACCATAAGATAATCCAACAAGATGAGTTTTCGTTATCTTGAGTGCGTCTAAAACATTTTTTACATCTTCAGCCATGACTCTTGCGGTAAATTTATTGTCAGGGAAGGTTTTTGTAGAACTTCCGTGTCCCCGCAAATCCAACATAATCATTTTATATTTGGGGGAAAAAAAGTCTATTTGCGGTGCCCACATCTTCCAACTGGCTCCTAATCCATGGAGAAACAAAATTGGAACCCCGTGCCCCCTTACTTCATAATGTATTTGGACGTTATCAAATTCCACTTTCGGCATAGTTTACCTCGTTATTTTTTAATAATAATTCATAAAGAAGAATTCTGTATCGAAAGGGATTCTTCCTTTAGAAAAGACACTTTTATTATTTCAGAAAAGCGCTTGATTGCAATATAAAGGACTTGGTAATGTATTACATCTAAGTATTACAATTCAGTATTACGTATTAGTATTATATCCAAATATTACAATTCAATATTACATATTAGTATTACATCTAAGTATTACAATTCAATATTACGTATTAGTATTACATCCAAATATTACAATTTAATATTACATATTAGTATTACATCTAAGTATTACAATTCAATATTACGTATTAGTATTACATCCAAATATTACAATTTAATATTACATATTAGTATTACATCTAAGTATTACAATTCAATATTACGTATTAGTATTACATCCAAATATTACAATTTAATATTACATATTAGTATTACATCTAAGTATTACAATTCAATATTACGTATTAGTATTACATCCAAATATTACAATTCAGTATTACGTATTAGTGTTACAGCTAAGTATTACATTTAACTATTACGTTAGTGGAGATGGGGAATTAAGTGATTTTTGGGCTAAATTTATCGATATTACCTTGATTCACGTCCAATCCGATCTCCTTACAAGCCCATGCATCAATTTCTACTTTAAATGTTGGAGCTGCTAGTGCGACTACATAAATCATTGTTGTACATGGGAGATGGTTCCCAAGAAAATCGCCAATTAGTTTTCTTCGTTGTTCGGCTTCAAAGTCACCAACTAAGTAGAAGACCATTTTAGTTAAATCTTCAATTTCCATCTCAGCCGTCTCAAGATTTTTCTTGATGTTTTCTAATGCCAATTGTAGTTGCTCTAAAGGGTTTTCTGGTACAGTGCCGTCTAGTCGCATGCCGATTTGTCCCGATAAATTCAGCCATCGATTTGGACCTGTTACTTCTATTTGGTGTACATAGGGAGCTACTGGATTATGAATTGTCTGCTGGATTTCTTGAAATTTTCATTTTACTCATCCTTTGCGGCATTATTTTTTCAAATTGCGGGTGATAATGCTTTCCCCATAAATAAAGACGCTAACCCATTTTCTAGGATAGCGCCTCTTAGGTGGGGACACGTATTATTGCAAGCGCTCGAGGTCTTGATATTCTTGCATAAATGGACCACTATTCGCAACGGCTGAGTGATAGAGTGCTTTAATCGCTAAATTTTTCTCTAAGCCCATTTCTTTTTTTATTTTCTTTAACTCATCATGCAGTTCACGGTGCTCATTAATTAATTTCGTCATTGTTTTTTTACTATATTTCATAGGTTCACATCCATTACTTTGATAAACACAACTTTTAAATAATTAAATTCAGGAAAGTTGTGTGGGACCGTAAAATCTTCAGGTAACTGATGCTCTTCTACAATTTTGTAACGTGTATTTGTTTCTTTAAAGGCTTTATCAATAAATGTTTTGAACTTTTTCATGTTAAAGCTCGCATTATTTGTGGATGCAATAATTAATCCACCTTCATTGGTGATTTTGAGGGCATCTTTTAATAACTTTGGATAGTCTTTCGCTGTACTGAATGTCATTTTTTTCGTGCGTGCAAAGCTTGGTGGATCCAATACAACAACATCAAATTTTAACTCATGACGTGCTGCATAACTAAAGTAATCAAAAACATTCATAACCTTAATGTCTTGGGTATGATAGTCAATGTCATTTACTTCAAATTGTTGAATCGTTTTCGGTAAGCTTCTTTTCGCTAAGTCAACACTTGTTGTTCCGGTAGAGCCACCAAGAACGGCAGCGACCGAAAATGCGCCTGTATAAGAAAACGTATTGAGCACCGTTTTTCCTTCAGAATATTTATCGCGTAATGCTTTTCGAACATTTCGTTGATCCAAGAATATACCTGTCATCGCGTCGTCATTTAAGTCCACCGCAAATTTCATCTTGTTTTCCAACACGATTAACGGGAATTCGCCTTTTTCCCCCGATACGTAATCATCTTGCTTTACATATTGGCCATTGGTATTAAAGCGTAATTTTTCATAAACTCCTCGTGTCTGTACGACTTCATCTAGTGCATGATAGATGTCTTCCTGGAATGAATAAATCCCTTCACTATACCAACTCACCATATAAAAGCCGTTGAAGAAATCGATGGTTAACCCCCCAATTCCATCGCCTTCCCCATTAAATACTCGAAAAGCCGTTGTATCTTCTGATGCAAACAGATTGGCCCGTTTTTCTACAGCTTCTCTAATTTTTTTCGCAAAAAACTTCTTGTCGATTTGTTCTTTTTCTTTACGTGTTAACACCCAGCCAATGCCTTTATTTTGTGTACCATAATACCCTGTTGCAATATAGCCGCCACTTTTATCGACCAAATGCAATAAGTTTCCTTCTTCTAACGGAATGTCTGGCGTTTCAATGGCATCTTTTAAAATTAATGGATAGCCGTTTGTAATATCTTTAATGGATTTGGATTGTAATTGTACTTTTCTTAACTGTTTCATTTAGTCATCCTTCATATGTTTAATCTGTTCATTATGCCACTTTTTATCGAAATTTGCGAAAAAAAGTTTGAGATTACTCAATCGATAAAATTATTGGTTCGTGTGATATAACCTATACTTGGTTTTAGAGAATTCCGGGGGGGGGGCGATTAAAATTATGCGGAATCTAAAAAAAACAAGATAACAGGAGGATTGTTATCTCGTTTAATCATGTCACTATTCTCTATTTTGTAAATAAAGTTTGTTTGATTTATAGCCAAAGAATAAATATAAAATAATGGTCACCGGTATAAATGACCAGGCGATCCCTCTCATTAAGGCAAAGGGTGTTTCAAATAGGAAGGAGAACCAAAAAGAGGTTCCGGTTTTCGCCCATAGACCAGGCGTTAAATACAGCTCTTTTGGATTTATGAGTGCCTTAGGATCAATGATATCAGTCAAATAAAATACAATTAACAGCGGAATAAAACTGATCGCCAATTCAAAAAACGTATTGGCATAGCGTTTATAGCGACTAGCTTTCGAATAAGCATCAGAAAAAATATCATCCTCATAGGAGGAATCAACTTTTTGAAAGTACTGGATCCCTGAATTTTTTGTACCTGCGAGATGTTTCCAACCACTATCTTCAAACAATGTACAATAATCAATAAAATCCTCTTTCTTCTTGAATTTCCTAAAATCGATTTTAATAATGGCATTTTCAGCTTTCCCTCGTTGAAAGTGGTATCCAAAAGAGGTGCTTTGTAGATGGTAACCATTTTTTGCCATTTGATTGAGCCATTGTTCCTCTTTTTCAAAGTCGATGAAAAATTTTAACCTATACATCTTCAATCCCTCCAATTGGCGAAAGCAATTTTTCAGTCACATTGACGATATGTTTCATTCGTTCACAATCGAGTTGCAATACATCTTTTCCTTTTTCAGTGATGACATAGGTTTTTCGTCGTTTATCTGTGCTTTCTACGGCTTGAATGAGTTGCTGCTTCAGTAAATTTTCAATTGCGCCATACATGGTACCAGCCGCAATCTTCACTTTTTGATTACTTAGTTGTTCAACCTTCTGCATCATAATATAACCGTGGGCAGGCTCGAGTAAGGATAATAAAATGTAGTACGTAGTTTCTGTTAATGGTAAATATTTAGTTAACTCCATTATGAATCACTCCAAAATATTTATACAGTTCAACTATATAGTTTGATTATATAAAGTCGAACTGTATAAATCAATAAGAAAATGGCTCATTTTTTAGGTCCCAGGTCACTTCTTTGCAAAGGTAGAAATAACAAAGTTCTACTTCGCATATTTCTACCTTTCAAAACTCTACTTTTGCGAGTAAAGGGAATGCAATTTTAAATTGCTAGAAAACCCTCGAAGTGCCCTTATTTTTTAAAACTGACCATGTTATTTTTTAAAAAATTGACTATTTTAATATAGTCAACATTCCATATACTAGGAAATATTACAAGGGAGGTAAATTTTATGAAACAACTAGGTACTGAAAGAGTAAAACGTGGGATGGCAGAAATGCAAAAAGGCGGCGTTATCATGGATGTTGTGAACGCAGAACAAGCAAAGATTGCAGAAGCAGCTGGTGCTGTAGCAGTAATGGCGCTAGAGCGGGTTCCGTCAGATATTCGGAAAGCTGGCGGCGTAGCGCGTATGGCAGATCCCCGAATTGTTGAAGAAGTAATGAATGCAGTGTCCATTCCAGTAATGGCCAAAGCACGGATTGGTCATATTGTCGAAGCGCGCGTGTTAGAGGCAATGGGTGTAGATTACATAGATGAAAGTGAAGTATTAACACCGGCAGATGAAGAGTTCCATTTATTAAAAAGTGATTATACGGTTCCATTTGTCTGTGGTTGCCGTGACTTAGGGGAAGCGGCTCGCCGTATAGGAGAAGGGGCATCGATGCTTCGGACAAAAGGCGAACCGGGTACAGGAAATATTGTAGAAGCCGTTCGTCATATTCGAAAAGTGAATGCACAAGTCCGAAGAGTGGTTGGTATGAGTACAGATGAATTAATGACAGAAGCCAAAGTATTAGGAGCACCTTACGAATTATTAGGTGAGATTAAGAGATTAGGACGTTTACCGGTTGTGAACTTTGCGGCAGGGGGAGTGGCAACACCAGCAGATGCTGCTTTAATGATGGAGCTTGGAGCAGATGGGGTATTCGTTGGTTCAGGTATTTTTAAATCCGAAAACCCTGAAAAATTTGCACGTGCAATTGTCGAAGCCACAACACACTACAAGGATTATAAGCTAATCGCTGAAATTTCCAAAGAACTCGGCACTCCGATGAAAGGGATTGAGATTGCAACACTTCCGGCTGAAGAACGTATGCAAGAGCGAGGTTGGTAAGATGAAAAAGATTGGCGTCCTTGCATTACAAGGTGCGATAAGAGAACATATTTATCAGATTGAAGCAGTTGGTTGTGAAGCGATTGCCATCAAAAAACCGAGCGATTTAGAAGGTATTGATGGACTCATATTACCTGGTGGAGAAAGTACAACAATAAGAAAATTATTAGATCGTTTTCATTTACTAGAGCCTATCCAAAACTTAGCTAAACAAGGGTTACCGATGTTCGGGACTTGTGCAGGCCTTATTTTACTAGCACGTGAGATTGTTGGGTATGAGGATCCACATCTTGGGGTAATGAATGTTGTGGTTGAACGTAATTCATTTGGTCGACAAGTGGATAGTTTTGAATGTGACATAACCCTTCCGAAGTTACAAAAGGTGGTTCCAGCAGTTTTTATTCGGGCTCCACATATTATTTCTGTAGACGAACATGTAGAAATACTAGCGAAGTATGAAGAGCGAATTGTGCTAGCACGGGACCGGAATTTTTTAGGTTGTTCGTTTCATCCTGAGTTAACGAAGGATGTTACGATTATGCAATATTTTGTTGAGCTGATTAGAAATCACTAATTAAATTCAGCTGATAATAAAAGAAAAAAGTGGGTTCCTTTTTTAAGGAATCGGTTTTTTTAGGTGGAAATTACGTCGCCAAAAAAACTTTGAAACGTTCCGATGTTAAGTATTACATTTAAATCGGTTGTATTATAGTAAGACTAGATAATAAAGGAAAGAGGGAACTCGAAAATGAAAAAACAAACCACACCCTGTAATAAGTTCCTTCTTTTTATAATGCTACTGATCGTTCTAGTCTTGCTCATTGGCGTTTATCTATTGAAAGAAAACAGTAGCGGGAAGGTAGAAAATCCAAGTATCACATCTCCATCTGATAAAGAAACGTTGGATCACAATCCGGAAAAATTCGTTCAGGAAACGTTCTTCCTATCTAAGGAAGGTAAGGTTCCGAACATTCCCTTTGTTTCAGGCAAAACCAGCTGGATGGAAGTAAATGAAGCGTGGGGAACAGCACAAAATATTTCAGAAACGGATAAAGGTAGGTATGAGGAATACAAAAGCCATTCTTCAACAATCGGCTATGCAGGTGACATTGTGAATGATATACGGTCTTATGATGCAAACTTGCAAACAATCTCTTTCATGGATGTGAAGAAAATTGGCGGAGAGCCTGACCAAATTCGTTATTATAAAGATTCAACACATGACCAAATGATACTTGTCTATCAAGTAACGGCATCCACGGAATTGTTGTGGGTTTTGCCAATAGTAACCGAGCAACAACCAAATCCGAAAGTTGACCATATCTCACTCTATACACGGTCGGAATTTTCAGAAGCCATTTCTAAAATGAGCGTAGAAGAAAAAATTGGGCAGATGATTCTTGCAGGCATTTCTGGTACCACAATGGACACCAATACAAAAAGCTTAATAGGTAAATTCCATGTTGGGGGAATTATTTTTTACGAAAATAATTTCGAAACACCAACACAAACTGTTCAACTGGTGAATCAAATAAAAACGGAAAACCAATCGAATTTACCGCTGTTATTAAGTACGGACCAAGAGGGAGGACGGGTCACAAGATTGCCGGGGGGACTTGTTCATTTTCCTACAAATAAACAGATTGGGAAGATAAATAATCCTGAGTTTTCTTATAAAATAGGAACATTTTTAGGACATGAACTAAAAGAATTTGGCTTAAATCTTAATTTTGCCCCTGTTCTTGACATTAACAGCAACCCAAACAACCCAGTTATCGGGGATCGCTCCTTTTGGGACAATGCGGAAATCGTTAGTAACCTCGGCATTCAAACGATGAAGGGCATAGCGTCGCAAAATGTCATCCCTACCATTAAACATTTTCCGGGCCATGGCGATACATCGGTGGATTCTCATCTCGAACTCCCGATTGTGAATAAAAGCTTAGAGGAACTTAGAGAACTAGAGTTAATTCCTTTTGAACGTGCAATTCGTGAAGGGGCAGATGTGGTGATGGTGGCTCATATTTTATTGCCTGAGTTAGATAAAAGTCAACCAGCGTCGATGTCACAAGCGGTTATGACGGATGTTCTGCGAAAAGAGCTTGGGTTCACGGGTGTCATTATCACGGACGATATGACGATGGGCGCTATTACCAATCATTATGATATTGGCAAGGCTGCAGTACAATCAGTAAAGGCAGGAAGCGACATCATTTTAGTAGGGCATGATTATCGAAATGTGGAAAAAGTGTTCACCTCTTTAAAAACCGCTGTTGAGAATGGCGAAATTTCACAACAAAAAGTAAATCAAAGTGTTGAACGAATTATGGCGCTGAAAAAGCAATATGGCGTGAATAATGAGAAAGTGGAAAATCCTGATGTGAATGCACTAAATCAATTAATCAATCAATTCCTAAATTGATAGGAGTGGCCTTCCTTAAAAAATTATAATTCATCCTTATTGTTAATATTAAATCAAAAAAAGGTGGATTTTTTGATTAAGGGGGGTATTTAACGTGGCTTATGAGAAATTATCGAAGTTTTTTTATAAATACGGAAAAGAAAAATTTTTGGAAGAATATAAAAAACGTATTGACGATTATGGAAGTTATGTAACGGATTTAACGATTAGGCCATTCCGAAAAGGGAATGTCATGAATCAAGAAGAAACGTTATTTTTTGTCAATATACCTCCGTTTGCAATTATACGAAAAAGTATTAATGAATAGTGGCGAAATCCAACGTTATATTAGCCAATTACCACCCTTTGCGGTAGAACCATACTTCCAAAAGTTAATTGTCAATGAAGCACAAAGTAATAATGAGATTGAGGGTATACGTAGTACGAAAGAAGAATTAACGAATGTACTTGAGCATATTAGGGAGTCTAAAACAGCTTCAAAGAAACGTTTTATTGGAATGATGAAGCTATACAAGTATATAGACCAATTGGAGCCATTCACAAAAGTAGAGGATTTCCGAAAGTTGTATGATGATTTGGTAGCTGATGAAATTCCAAAAGATAAGCAACCTGATGGACAATACTTTCGAGCGAAAAGTGTCAGTGTATATAGAAATCAAGGAAATTACTAATTTCTCTGACCATAAGATTAATAAAGCGATGGAACTATATAAAGAGCAAGGGATTGTAACGTTAGTCAAACAAAGACCAAAAACATATGAATTAAATGATCGTTTTATGGATTATATTTTTGATGTATAAGAATGGTAAGTCGATTCCTAACTGTTTAAATAAGGAATTTTAAAAAAGAAAGGGACTGTCCGATAGGTGCCGCACCCTAGAACCTATTTTTTTAGGACTTACAAGACAGCCCCCTTTTGTATAGATTATAAGTTTGAAGGAATACCTTTCTATGTAAACTATCTTATAAAGCGAGAAACTTTAAACTGAAGTCCCATAAACTTTACTCCTGATGATTACAAACAGATTCGCTATATCGTATCCCTTTTTTTCCACCTATTAATCTCCAATACACTGGAATAGTGAAGAAGATGATCACACCGCATACAATATACAACAAGGAATAGCTCCATTTTGCGGAAACAATCCCTAACACAAAGGCACCTATGGCAATCCCTGAATCAAAAATGGTGAAGAACGTTGACGTTGCATGACCGCTTCGGTGTTTTGGTGCCGATTGAATGGCTAATGCTTGTAAACAAGGAACTACCGAACCGTAACCGATGCCAATGAGTACGCCTGCGATTAGTAAGGTCGAAACCGTATGCATGGTACTTAATAGAATTAATCCGGCCGCATAAAAGATAAAGGAAGGATAAACGACCGCATTAGGACCCCTCGTATCATACATTTTCCCTGTAAAAGGACGAACCGCCATCATTGCAATCGCAAAGGCGATAAAGAATAAACTAACAGATTCAAATACACCTCTTGTCTCTGCATACACAGAAATATAGGACATAATACTCGCATAAGCAAAGGCGGTTAGAAACCCTACAACCCCAGATGGAATAACCTTTTTTTCAAAGAGATCATGTAAGGACATTCGATACCACTTCGCAGTTGAGGTTTCTATTGAATACTCCGAAACTTTTAAGGTAAAGGCAGATAGGTAGCCAATGACAATAACAGTAGCTAAACCGAGAATTAATACTTTATACGAATATAGCTGGAAAATCGTCAGTGCAATCAGTGGGCCAAATACTACCGCTAAATTCATAGACAACGCAAAATAACCAAGTCCGGTACCTTTACGGCTATCTGGAATAATATCATTTACAACGGTAATTAACACTGTTGTGACAATGCTAAACCAAATACCATGAAAAAATCGAAGGGCAAGAAGTAAAGAGAGAGAATCGATAAAAACATATAAAATCGTTGATAGACAAAATAGTAACTCGGAAATGAGAAGCGTTTTTCGTTTTCCAAAAACCTCAATGATTCTACCTGAAAAAGGTCTGACAATAATCGCAGAAAGCATAAAAATGGTCATGGCTAGCCCAGCTTGTCCTTCTGTGCCGTTTAAGTCGTTCAGAATATAGATCGGTAGAATGGTTAGTAGGGCATAATAAACAATAAATAAAAAGAAGTTGTTAAATAGTGCTACAAAAAATGGGCCTGTCCATATTTTTCCATGATTTTTCTCCATCAAAATCCCTTCCTTTTCATCATGAAGAATTCTTAAAATGAGTGAATGACCAAAAAAAGTTACTGAAAATAGAAAAGGATTGGAGGTTAATTCCATAGTCACTTTAGGTAAGTATTTCAATCTAGTATTACATTTAAGTATTACGTTTAAGTATTACATCTAAGTATTACATTTAAGTATTACTGTTCAGTATTACGTTTACATATTGCATAAAAAAGATATCGCAAAAGTAGGGGGATCTACCTTTGCGATGGGGATTTCTTCTATATTCATAGGGTAATTTTTTATGACAGTAAGCGATTTATCAATATTTTTTAGATTATCTATTTCACATTAGGGGGAGTGAAGGCATTAATCTAATTTTTTAACTAAACTTAGCATTTCATCGTAGTTGACTTCTTTTTGAAACCACATCTTTATGGCTTTATGATTTTGTTGGACCAACATACTTAATCCGTTTTGTACGTGACCACCTAATTGGGCTGCGTTTTTTAAAAAAGTAGTAAGAGGCGGGTTGTAAATGATATCTGAGAATATCGCGCCTTGTTTGATTTTAGAAAAATGGACGGGGGATTCGTCAATATTTGGCCACATCCCAATAGGTGTTGTTTGAATGACCAGATCGTAATCTGCCATATGATTTTCTGCTTCTTCTAAGGTGAAAATCTGACGGTATGTGCTGATGCTATTTTTCACTTTGTCAATTGATCTATTTGCAATATCAATAGTGAGATTGTTAAACTGCAATAGCTCGAAATAGATGGATTTTGCGGCTCCACCAAACCCAATTATAAGTACATTCTTGTGATCTATGGTTTCTAAATGGAAGTATTGCAGTAACCCAGATAACCACGCCTTCCCATCGAAGTTAAACCCAACGAATTTGCCATTGATGTTGTGAACGATATTGACAACACCCGTGTTTTTCGCAGTATTATCTAATTCATCGAGGTAAGGAAGAATTTTTTCTTTATATGGTATTGTGACGATTAACCCTTTTACATTTTGAGCTTTTAACTTTACCATTTCTTGCTCGAAATGTTCTTCTTGGATTTGGAATTTCTGAAACTCGGCATCTATGAAATTCTTTTTATACGTATCATTTTGCAATAATGGTGATAATGAATGTTCTAAAGGGTTACCCAAAATGCCATAGATGTTAATATTAATCACCTACTTTTAATTATGATTCCAAACAACAAGCTTAAGCTCTGTCATTTCCTCGATTGCGTACTTAATCCCTTCACGGCAGTTGCCACTTTCTTTTACGCCACCATAAGGCATGTGATCTACTCGGAATGTTGGTACATCATTAATGATGACACCACCTACTTCTAAATGTTTGATCGCTTGAGAGGCATTGGCAATGTTGTTTGTGAAGATACCCGCTTGTAAGCCAAAAATGGAATCATTGATTTGTTGGATGGCTTCATCAACGCTTGAAATTTTGTTGACCGTTACAACCGGCGCAAATGCTTCTTGGCAAGATACTTTTGACGTGTTGCCAACGTTTGATAGAATCGTTGGTCTTAACACTTGATTTTCAATGACTCCACCTGTTGTTAAAACGGCACCTTCCGTAATCGCTTCATCAATCCACGTTTTTGCACGAGATAAATCGCCTTCACTAATTAATGCGGAAATATCTGTGTTGATATCAAGTGGATCACCAAGCACTAATTGGTCCGTTCTTTCTTTAAATTTACGAGTAAACTCTTCGATAATTTGTTCGTGAACATAAATGCGTTGTAGTGAAATACAAACTTGCCCTTGGTTTGAGAAAGCTGCGTTGACACATTTATCAATGATGGAATCTATATCCACCTCTTTATCGATAATAAGTCCAGCATTTGACCCAAGTTCTAGTGAAACGCGTTTTAGTCCAGCTTTCGTTTTAATGTTTTTCCCCACTTCAGGGCTTCCTGTGAAGGTCACCATTTTCACTTTTTCATGTTCAACTAATGCATCCCCAACCACTCTTCCACTACCAGTGACTAAGTTAAAAGCACCTTTTGGCAGATCTGTTTGAGCAAGTAATTCCGCTAAAAAGATAGCAGATAGTGGTGTTTGGGATGCAGGTTTTAATACGATTGTATTTCCAGCCGCAATCGCCGGACCTACTTTATGTGCCACCAAGTTCATTGGGAAGTTAAACGGTGTAATGGCCGCAATCACGCCAATTGGTTCATGGATGGTAAAGCCAATTTTATTGACCCCATTTTTCGCCGCATCAATCGGTAACACTTCACCCGAAATGCGTTTTGCTTCTTCAGCCGCAAATTTATATGTTTCAATTGTTCGGTCTACTTCAGCTATCGAGAACTTTAAAGGTTTCGCCGATTCTAGTGAAATGATTTCAGCAGCTTTGTCTTTATTTGCCGTTAATAGATTGACTAGTTGATCTAATATTGTGGAGCGTTCAAAAGAAGAGAGACGTTTCATTTTGCTAAATGCTTCTTGAGCTGAATCCACGGCTTTATTCACTTGTACTGTACTTGCTTGAGCGATTTCTGCAATGACTTCACGAGAATACGGAGATTTTAATTCGCTATAGTTTTCTCCCTCTTCCCAATGGCCATTAATATATAGGTTTTTTCTCATCGTGATAATACCCCTCCATCCACTGGAATTAAGACGCCTGTCACATAGTCAGACGCTGGACTTGCTAAGAATAGTGCTGTACCAACGATATCTTGAGGACTTCCCCAACGATTCGCAGGGATGCGTTTTTCAAATTCTGCTTTTCTCGTTGGATTGTTTAAAATGTCTGTATTCATATCGGTTAAAATGTATCCTGGAGCGATGGCGTTTACTTGGATTCCGTAAGATGCCCATTCATTGGATAAAGACTTTGTTAATTGCAGGACGGCGCCTTTACTCGCAGAATATGGGGATGAATGATAAGCCCCAATTACGGATACAATCGAGCTTAAATTAATGATTTTCCCTCGACCGTGTTCTTTCATTACACGTGCAGCTAATCGGCTTAATTCAAACAAGGATGTAACATTTAAATTAAAGATTCTTTGCCATGTATCTAACGGAACATCTACTGCTGGGCTACGTTTAATAATGCCTGCACAGTTGATTAAAATATCAACTTTTCCATTTAGCTTTTTAGCGGCTTGTTGGAACGTTGCTTCGATTTTTTCGATTTCCATTAAGTCGCATTGAATATAGTCAACGTTTAGCTCTTGTAGATTCTCCACTTTGTCTGAAATATCAAGAACGACAATGTTGGCACCAGCTTCTTTAAATGCTTTAACAAACTCAAATCCAATGCCTTGAGCGCCGCCTGTAATAATCATGTTTTGATTTTGTAAATCGAATAAATGTTGGCTCATGTTAATGCACCCCTTTCCCAATACTTAAGTTCGCCACTTCCATAAAAATCTCTGATAGGGAAGGGTGGGGTTGGATCATTTCCGCCATTTCAAAGGCAGTTCCCTCAAGGTGCATAAAAGCAGAACCTTGGCTTATTAATTCTGTTACATTCGGACCTATCATGCACATACCCAATATTTCTCCATATTTCGGATCCGTAAATAGTTTGACAAAGCCATCTGTTTTACCTAATGTTTGCGCTTTTCCGATTCCTTGGAACGAATATTTAAACACGTTATAATCGATGTTTTGGTTTTTTAAGTCTTGTTCCGAGTAGCCGACACTTGCAATCTGTAAATTGGTATAAATACAGCGTGGGATGATGCTATAATCCATCTTTTTTGGCTTACCCAGGATGTTTTCAATACAATTTAAGCCTTCTGCACTCGCCACATGGGCAAGTTGATAACCACCAATCACGTCGCCAATCGCATAGATAGTATCGATATTTGTTTGTAAGTGGTCGTTTACTTTTAAGAACGGGCCATTTTGCTCTATATTTACGTTTTGTGTAGCAGATAGATTTGGAGTTCTACCTACTGCGACAAGTAACTCTTCCGTTTCGAGCACTTGTTGTTTGGTGCCATTTTCCTCGATTGTTAAAGAGGTTGTAGCGCCATTGTTTTCTACTTTTTTCAGTAGTGCGTTCGTTAAAATCTTGATTCCGCTTTTTTTCAGATGTTTTTGAAGTAATTTGGAAGTTTCCGGGTCTTCCATTGGGATAATTCGGTCACTATATTCCACAATCGTTACGTTTGAGCCGAAACTGTTAAATGCATTGGCCAATTCAACACCAATCACACCACCCCCAACAATCACAAGGGAAGATGGGATTTGTGTGAGTTCAAAAATGGTATCGGTAGTGTGATACGGAACATTTTCTAATCCTTCAATCTTAGGAATGGAAGGTTTACTGCCGGTTGCCACAATGATATGTTTTGTGGAGATGGAATTTACTGTATCAGCTTGTTGGATTTCAACTTCAGTAGGGGTTTTAATTGTCCCGAATCCATTGAAGACATCTACTTTTTTTGCCTTAAGTAAGGAGCTGATTCCCCCTCTTAAATTGTTCAGGACGTTGTTTTTAAAGCCAACTAAGCCGTCTAGTGATAACTCCACATGTTTTACGAAAATTCCTCTTGATTCACTATGTTTCATGTCTTCAAGGAGTTCTGCGTTTTTTAAATACGTTTTAGAAGGGATACAGCCTTTATTTAGGCATGTCCCTCCTAAATGGTCCGCTTCAATTAGTGCCACTTTTAGACCTTCACTAGCAGCCCGCAACGCAGCCACATAGCCACCCGGTCCGCCACCAATAATGGTTACATCATAAGTCGTCAATCTTTTCACCCCTTTAAACTAACATTTTCATTGGATTCTCGAGGTAATCTTTTAAATCCGTTAAGAATTGTGCTGCTGGTGCTCCGTCAATGATGCGGTGGTCAAAAGATAGAGACAGTTGCATCGTTGGGTCAATCGCAATCTCGCCATGTTTCACAACCGGTTTCTCAACAATTCGACCAACGCCTAAAATGGCGGATTGCGGTTGATTAATAATTGGGTTAAATGTATCCACTGCATACATTCCTAAATTACTAATCGTAAACGTGCCTTGTTCGAAATACTCTGGATGTAGTTTGCCGCTTTTAATATTCGAGACTAGTTGTTTACTAGAGTTCACAATGCCTGATAGCCCAATTTTGTCGGCATTCTTTATCACTGGAACAACTAGCCCTTCGTCTAAAGCGACCGCAAATCCAACATTCACATCTTCATATTGGTAAATTTCATCCTTTTGTAAGGAGATGTTTAACGATTTATTTTTTGATAATGTATGCGCAACCGCTTTAATCATCAAATCATTATAGGAAAGGCGATGACCTGTTTCTTTTTCAATGATTGGGATTAACTGTTTGCGTAAAGCCACACATTCGGACATATTGATTTCTACGCTTAACGTCACGTGTGGGGCAGTATAATAACTTTCCGCCATTCGTTCTGCGATCACTTTTCGCATGCCTTTTAAAGGTGTTTTTGTCACGTTTGATTGTGTTTCTTCTTTTACAATTGTTGGTACTTGTGTAGAAGCAAGCACATCTTGTTTTGTGATTTTGCCATTGTGCCCTGTGCCCGTGATTTCGTTTGGTGAAACGTGTAAATCTTCTGCCATTTTCTTCGCTAACGGTGTAATAGAAGATGATTGTTGTTTTAAATAGTCCTCTACATCTTTACGTTGGATACGATTGTTCGGTCCTGTTCCTTGAATGGAGGAGAGGGAAATCTTGTTTTCCTTCGCTAATTTATTAGCAGCTGGCGTTTTTCTTGGCTTAGCATCATTTTCTAGTACTACTTGTGGTGCTGGTGCTTCACTTACCGCCGTGCTAGAGATTTCAACAGGTTCGTTTTCATCCCCCATGTAAGCGATTACTTCGTGTACATTAACGGTTGTGCCAGGTTCGAATAATGTTTTTAGTAAATAACCTGTTGTTTCTGCTTCTACTTCAAGGACAATTTTATCGGTTTGAATTTCCGCAATTGGGTCACCCTCTTCAATTAAGTCGCCCTCGTTTGCCATCCAACTAACAATAATTCCTTCTTCCATCGTTGCGCCTAATTTTGGCATCAGTACTTCTGTCGCCATTATTTTTCACCTCTCATCGATTTAAGAGTTCTAAACATTTTTGGTAAATGTCGTGTACTTGAGGGATTGCCGCTTTCTCAAGTTCTGGGTTATAAGGAATTGGTGCTTCTGCGCCACCTAATCGTAAAATTGGGGCATCTAAATAATCAAACGCATCACTTTCTGCGATTAAGCTCACGATTTCCGTACCAAATCCATTACGTTTTACCGCTTCGTATGCGACTAACACTCTACCAGTCTTTTTAACAGATTGTAAGATTGCTTTTTCATCGAGTGGCACTAATGTACGTGGATCAATCACTTCCACATCAATCCCTTCAGCTGCTAATTGTTCTGCTGCTTCAAGGGCTCTATTTACCATTAAGCCTGTCGCGATAATTGTGACATCTTTTCCTTCACGCTTAATATCTGCGACACCTAATGGAATTTCGTATAGTTCTTCGGGTACTTCGCTTTTTACGTTATAAAGCATTTTGTGTTCATAAAACATTACTGGGTTATCGTCTTTAATGGCTGCAGCTAATAACCCTTTCGCATCATAAGCGTTCGAAGGTTGAACTACTTTTAATCCAGGAATATGCGTCATCCATGCTTCTAAACTTTGTGAGTGTTGAGCCGCAAAGCCAGCGCCTGAGCCACTTGGTAAACGGACGACCATTGGCACTTTCGCTTTTCCACCAAACATATAACGCATTTTCGCTGCTTGGTTAACGATGTTGTCCATCGCGATCACAACAAAATCAGAAAACTGGATTTCTAAAATTGGGCGCATCCCTGTCATGGCAGAACCAACAGCACAGCCACTGATTGCCGCTTCTGAAATGGGGGTAATGCGAACGCGTTCAGGGCCAAATTCATCGATCATCCCGCTTGTTACACCAAATGCACCGCCATAAACGCCGATATCTTCTCCTAAAATGTATACGTCTTCATCTTCACGCATCATTTGCGACATAGATTCTCTTACTGCTTCTGAATAACTAATTTCTCTCATTTGCCTTCTTCCTTTCTAGACATAAATATCTGTCATTAATGTATCTAAACTTGGGCTTTCGCTGCTTTCCGCAAATTCCACCGCGTCTTGAATTTGTTTGATTGCTTTTTCATTTAGCTCGGCAAAGTCATCTTCTGTGATGATGCCATTTTCAAGTAAAACCGTTTTAAAGCGTTCAATTGGATCGTTTGATTTTTTCCACTCTTTTTCTTCTTCGCGCGTACGATATTTACGGGCATCACTTCGAGAATGACCTTCCCAACGATACGTGTTGGCCTCAATCAATGTTGGCCCATTGTTGTGACGAGCACGCTCTACTGCTGCAGTCGTTGCTTTAATGACTTCTAAAATATCGTTGCCATCGATTGTTTCACTTGGAATACCATAGCTAGCTCCACGAACGGCAATGGATTCAATATTTGTCATCTCTTTAATAGAGCCTGACATACCGTAGAGATTGTTTTCACAGAAGAATACAATTGGTAAATTCCAAACAGATGCGAGGTTAAGAGATTCATGGAATGCGCCTTCATTTGTCGCACCATCTCCAAAGAAACAAAGAACCACATAGCCTAACTTTTTCATTTGGGATGTTAGTGCTGCACCTGTGCCTAATGGTAGACCAGCTGCCACAATCCCATTTGCCCCAAGATTACCAACTTCCATATCGGCAATATGCATACTGCCACCTTTTCCTTTACAGTAGCCCGTTACTTTCCCTAAAAGTTCAGCGACCATTTTATTAACGTCTGTACCTTTTGCAATACTGTGTCCGTGGCCACGGTGTGTACTTGTGATTTTGTCTTCCTTCGTTAGTGGGAAACACGCTCCAACTGCTGTTGCTTCTTGGCCGATGCAAAGATGCATGGTGCCGTGTATTTTACCTTGTTGATATAGTTGCTTTAAGTTTTCTTCAAATTTTCGAATAAGAATCATGTCATACATCATTTTTGTAAGATCATGTTTTTCTAGATTTAATTCGTTGATTAATTGGTTGGATACACCTTTTAATTGATTTGACATACTCTAGACCTCCTTAAAAATCTGTTCATCCTATATAAAGCAAAAACCATGCCAACTTTTATTGCTTAAAAAATTGCAATATTTTCGCGTTTTATATAAAAAAATGATGTATTATTTAAATAATGATGTTGTATTACATCATTTTCGATAAGGGGGGTATACAATGTTTGTCGAACAAGTGAAGTTAATCGGAGTTGTAGAGTGGGACAAGGAAAAAGAACGAACAAGATGTAATCAAACTGCAGAGGAATACAGCGATTTACTTGATGAAATTAAGAATCACATCAATCAGGGGTATTATTATTTTTGTTTCATAAATGCATCAATCGAAGTCAATGTCATCATTTCACAAGAAAACCCTAACCATTACACGATTTTCATCTTACCAATTGATAATAGTTTAAAAGAAGAATTTGCAGAAGAATTAGAAGAAGTGATTAATTCATCTTTTGATGGGATTGTTATTGCGGATGCGGAAGGGATCATTTTATACCAAAATCCTGCTTATGAACGGATTACGGGACTTTCAACGGAATTTTGTATAGGTAAAAGTTTACAAGAATTAGTGGATATCGGGGTCATTGACATTTCTGCTTCTTTAAAAGCCATTAAAGAAAAACGCTCTGTCACAATAAGTCAGAAAATTGAGACTGGTAGGAATGTTCTAGTTACTGCAGTGCCAATCACCAATAAACAAGGGGAAATCACAAAAATCGTGAATAATGTCCGTGATTTAACGCAATTGAGTAAACTTGAAGTTGAAATTCATGAATTAGAAATTGAAAACAAAAAAATTAGTGAAGAGTTACAACAATTAAAACAAAATAAAGATCCAAAATACTCAATCATTGCCCATTCCTCTCAAATGAAAGAGGTCTTAGATAGGGCACTGAGAATTGCACAAATTGATTCAGGTGTACTCATCCAAGGTCCTTCAGGGGTAGGGAAAGAAAAGATTTTAGATTTAATTCATCGATATAGCATTCGTAAAGACGGTCCACTTATTAAAATTAATTGTGGCGCAATCCCAGAGTCTTTATTAGAGTCAGAATTATTTGGATATGAGTCTGGTTCCTTTACGGGTGCTGTTAAAAGTGGGAAAGCCGGCCTCTTTGAAGTGGCGGATAAAGGAACGATTTTTTTAGATGAAATCGGGGAAATGCCGCTGCAATTACAAGTAAAGTTACTACGAATACTTCAAGAAAGAGAAGTAGTTCGAATCGGTGGGAAAAAGCCAATTCAAGTAGATGTTCGGGTTGTGGCCGCAACGAATAAAAATTTACTTGAAATGATTGAAAACGGTACATTTAGAGAGGATTTATATTATCGCTTAAATATTGTACCGATTGAAATTCCGCCACTAGAACAACGAAAAGATGATATCATTCCGTTAATTTACCACTTTATCCATGGTTTAAATGTAAAATACGGGTTAAATAAAAGCTTTTCTCGAGAAGTATTAGATCGTTTTGTTAATTATAATTGGCCTGGAAATGTAAGGGAACTACAAAACATAGTAGAACGAGTTGTACTAATGAGCCGAAGTTCGGTCGTTACGATTGAAGACTTACATAAAGAGCTTAATATGAGTAATATCCCATTGGTTAGTGATACGAAAGAGGTTTCGAATGTTCAAACTTCCTTGAAGGAACAAGTAGAATCGTTTGAAGAAGAGCTAATCCGGGATGTGATTAAAAATTACCCTAGTATTCGAAAAGCTGCGGTTGCTTTAAAAATTGATCAATCGACGTTAGTAAGGAAATTGCAAAAGTATAATATTGAAGGGACAGAAAAAGCGAAATAAAAAAGGGGCAGAAGCAACTGAATGCTTCTGCCTTTTATTTATAAATAGGGGGTTGGAAAAGCTCTAATGTGATATTGTCGGGGTCTAAAAAGTAACACGTGTAGCCGCCTTTATTGCGACCTTCTTGAATCGAAACGGGGCTCGATTTAAACGTCACCCCATGTTCTTTTAAAAATTCATAGGTCGTATGGATATCATCCGTTACGAGTGCTAAGTGAGCTGCACCGATATTCTTTGTTTGAACTTCCAATTTTTCACTTTTCGGACGATAATATTGGTTTAATTCTAATAAATGACCGGAAACACCAACGATAGGGTCATCCTTAATTTTTAACATCACTGCCTCTAAATCCGCATCTTCATAGCCAACAAATTTGCGTGTATATTCATTCGATTGCCTTTGTCTATGAACGATCTCAAAGTTTAATAGCTCTGTATAAAATTTAACCGATTTTTCGATATCGCTTACTGTAAAAGCTGTATGCCAGTGTCCAGTTATCAATGGATTCACTCCTCTATTATTTCGCTAATAATTCAGGTAAGAACAGTGTAATCTCAGGTACATATGTGATAATGCCTAGTAGGATTAACAATGCGATTAACATCGGCGTTAAGTATTTAAATGTGGATTCAAATTTTACATTGGCTACTTTGGCACCGATAAATAGGTTTAATCCTAATGGCGGTGTTAATAATCCAATCGTTAAGTTGAAACATACAACCATACCGAAATGTAATGGGTCAATACCTAATGGAATGACGATTGGTAAAAGGATTGGAATGAAAATTAAAATTGCGGCAACTGTTTCAATGAACATCCCTACAACGAGTAAGAACAAGTTAATTAACAGTAAAACCATGATTGGGCTCGTTGTGAGTTCAGAAATGGAATTCGCAACAAATTGCGGAATTTGTTCAAGTGTTAACACTCGTCCAAAGAACGTAGCTGTTCCAACGAAAATCATTACGGTACCAGATGTAATCGTTGTTCGTAAAAATACATCCATTAAATCACTGAATTTTAATTCTTTATAGATAAATAAACTTACAATTAAGCTGTACACTACGGCAAGTACTGCTGCTTCTGTTGGTGTCACAATCCCACCGTAAATCCCACCTAAAATAATCACGGGAGTTAATAAAGCAAACTTTGCTTCATTCAGTGCTTTCCAGAAGCTTTTCTTGTCTTCTGCAGATTGAACGTCTACAATGCCTTCTTTTTTACAAACAATGTAGTTAATAATGATTAACGTCACGGCAATTAATAACCCTGGGACAATCCCAGCGATAAACATGTCACTAATGGATACGCCAGCCATAATTCCGTAGAAAATGAACACAAGACTTGGTGGAATGATTGGTCCTAAAGCTCCTGCACTCGCAGATAAGGCAGCTGCGTATGGCGCTTTGTATCCGCCTTTAAGCATGTGAGGAATCATAATCCCACCGATACTCGCCACGGTTGCAGCACCTGAACCAGAGATGGCTGCGAAAATTAAACTTGCAAGGATCGTGATTAATCCTAAACTGCCTGTCCAAGATCCAACTAACGATCTAAAGAAATCAATTAATCTCTTTGAAATCCCACCCGTACTCATTAATTCACCGGCTAGAATAAAGAATGGAACGGCTAGTAAGGCAAATGAGTCATTCGATGTGAACGTAGCTTGGATAAGAAAGGAGACAGGTATAGTTCCTTCAATTAAGACAACTGTTAATGCGGCGATTGCTAGGGAAATGGCAATCGGAACGTTGATAATCAAACAAACGACAAAAACTAAAGTTAATATTAATAGAGTACTGCCCACTATGCCTCACCTTCTTTTCTACTAGCAAGTGTTTGATAAATTTCCACAACAACTACACGAATGGCCATTAAAAGATAACCAAGGGGAATCCCCATATAAATAAGGCCCATCGGTAATTTTAAAGCTGCTGAATTTGTATTTTGACTCCATAAATCAAATGAATATTGAAAACCTAAATACGCAATATAAAGACTGAATAATAACCAGACAACACTACCAATAAGGTTAATATATGGGCGAATTTTTAACGGGATTAGCCCATTTAAAGCTTCTACTCGAATATGTGCCTTAGAAATCACCGCATAACTTGCACTTATAAATACAAACCAAACAAATAAATATCTTGCTAATTCTTCTGCCCAAACTAATGAAGAATTAAAAACATATCTCCAAATAACCCCTGCAAACATAACTACAGTCATTACTATGAGAATGGCAAAACATGCGTAAGCTTCTATCGGTCGTTTTGTGATTTTTGCCATAGAAAATACCTCCTAGGGGATGTGGCGTGATGTAAGATTGATTGGGAAAAACAACAGGAAACGATTTTAAAAATCGTCCCTGCTGCTCCACATTAAGTTAGCTCAAAAACTAGTACTATTTCATTTCGCTTAGTAGTTTAATTGCTAAATCGTAGTTTTCTTGACCGATTGCATCCATGTTTTCTTCGGCAACTTTATTTGTTGCTTCTTTAAAGATTTCGCGTTGTTCTTCAGATAATTCCACAACTTCAACACCTGCATCTTTGAACCCTTGGATTGCTTTTGACTCAGCGTCAGTTACTAATTTTTTCGCTTCTTCCACGTAAGAAGCAATGGATTCATCTAAAGCTGTTTTTGTTGCTTCGTCTAATCCGTCATAAAGCTTTTTGTCTACAAGAATTCCGTGTAATAATAAAACGTGGTTTGTTGCTGTGAAATATTTATTTACTTCATAGAAACGGTCGCCATAAATTAAAGGAGTTGTTGTGGATACACCATCGATTGTTCCTTGTTGTAACCCTGTAAATACTTCACTATAAGCCATTGGAGTTGGATTTGCTTGCATTGCTTTTAATGCACTTAAATGTAGGTCTGCTGAAGAACTACGAATTTTTAAACCTGATAAGTCGCTTGGCTCTTCAACTGCTTTTTTACCGTTTAAAAGGCTGTAGTATCCTAAGTCAATAAAGCCTAAAAGATAAAGGTTTGATTTTTCTGATACTTCTTTCTTCAGTAAATCACCATACTCGCCATTTAAGAATTCATAATATTGATCACGGCTATCGAATAAGAAAGGTACATCGAATAGGTTAAATGCTTTAATATCAAGAGAATTGGCAATACCATATGCAGATGATGTAGAAAGTTGGATTGTACCGTTTTTCAGTAAATCTACTACTGATTCATCTGAAGTTGCTAGCGTACCACCGTTATAGATTTCGACTGCTACATTATCTGTTTTTTCTTCAATTGTTTTCTTGAAGTGTTCATAGCCTAAGTTTAAGAAGTTGTTGGCATCTACTTGATTGGCCATTTTAATTGTTAGTTTGTCGCCACTTGAACCCGAACCTCCAGTGGCATCCGCTTCACCTGAGTTGTCAGATGAACATGCAGCTAGGAAGATTAATGATAAAGCCATTAATGAGAACACGATTTTCTTTAGGTTTTTCTTCATATAAGTTTCCTCCGTTTTTTAGAAATTCATTTTTGATTGACCACCATCGACATTGATCGTAGCGCCTACAATCCATGAAGCTTGATCGGATGCTAAAAATACTGCTACATTGGCAATTTCTTCTGGTGTACCAAAGCGCTTTGCTGGTATTTGGGTATCTAAGAAAGTTTCAATTTCCATTTGTTTTTCTTGGCTTAACTTTTCCCAAATACTGCTTTCATGGATGATGCTTCCAGGGGCGATACTGTTGACACGTATCCCGTACTGGATGACTTCTGACGATAAGGCTTTGGTAAAACTAATTAAGGCAGCTTTTGAGTTGTTATACGTCACTTTTCCTCCACTTTCTCTTCCGTAAATAGAAGAAATGTTCAGTATGCTTCCAGACTTTTGCTTTTTCATACTTTTAATGACTTGTTTCGAAAGGTCGACAACTGAAAAATAATTTAACTCAAAGGCCTCATAAAATTTTTCCATTGGAGTTTCGAGTATTTCGCCACCATTACTACCCCCAGCATTATTGACAAGAATGTCGATATGTCCATGATCTAACAAGTACTTATCAATTAAGCCTGAGCGTTCATAATGGTTCGTAATATCTGATTGGTAGATGGTGATATTCCCCAAAAGATCTTTTGCTTTGTTTAGGTATTCAATATCTCGACCAACAATCGAAACATTTGCTTTTTCCTCAACGAATCGTTTGGCAATTTCTAATCCAATCCCTTTTGATCCGCCTGTAATTAAAACATTCTTCTTTTCTAGATGTAAATCCATTGTTGTCTATTCCCCCCCTTTAGCTTGGCGTTTATCCGTAACCAATTGACCACCAATACTAAAGAGCTCCTTATTCAATTCAATTAATTCAATGCGAACGTCATCTTTTGAAACACCTAATACATTTGTAATTGCTGTGGTTACTTCTTCAACTAACATTCTTTTCATATCCAATGTTCTGCCTTCAACTAACTTCATTTTTACGTAGGGCATATTGTTCAACCTCCTAATTTATCTTCCTAAAAATCCTCCATCTACTGGAAGGAGAATGCCATTTACATAGTTTGATAGATCTGAAGATAAAAATAGTAGAGCACCTGCTAATTCTTCTGGGTCACCAAATCGTCCGGCCGGGATTCTATCTAGTAGGGAGCGACTTCTTTCAGGATCATCAAAAATAAATTGATTTAAAGCAGTTGTATAATATCCTGGTGCGATCGCGTTCACATTGACCCCATCTTTTGCCCATTCATTCGATAAAGATTTTGTAAGTTGACTAACTGCACCTTTACTTGCAGAATACGCTGACGCATTATAGCCACCTTGTACCGAAAGAACAGAAGCAATGTTTACAATCTTCCCTCTGCCTTTTTTCTTCATTTCCGCATAGGAGAGACGGCTTAATTCAAAAATGGCAGTCACATTGACATCAATGATTTTTTGAAAATCGGCAATAGGAAGTTCCGTTGCAGGCATCGGTTTATGTATTCCTGCATTGTTGACAAGAATATCCACCTCTCCATTTAGGTTTTCTAATGCTTGATGGAAGATTTCAGGGATATTCTTTAGTTGGGATAAATCTGCTTGAACGGCAGAGGCAATGTATCCCATATTTTCTAAGTCTTTTACTGTCGTGTGAACTTGGTCAGAATAATCAATGATGCAAACTTCCACACCGTTCTTACATAAACCACGTACTAAAGCTAAACCTAACCCTTGTGCACCACCAGTTAAGATGGCTTTTTTACCTTGAAGACTTTGCACAAACATTCCTCCTTGAATTCGCTTTCATTAAAGCGTGGATTTTTGCATGAGCTCAATAATGTAATAGTCTGGATCATACATATAAATTGCTTTTGAGCCTTTATTTGCACCTGCTGTAATGTCGACTATTTGAGGAGAACGGAATTGAACGCCTTGTTCCTTCAGATGTTCGTATAGATATTCGATTCCTTCGACTTGTATACAAATATGGCCAGAACCATAATCGCAAGGTCGTACATTTCCAGGAAGTCGTTCAACTCCAACATACTCCAACAATTCAATTTGGCTTCCACCTGGTATTTGAAGGAAAGCAATTTTTACTTCTTCTAAATCGTTGAAATTGACGATTCTCGAAATATACTCTTGCTTGGAAACTTGTTTTGATAACAATTCGAATCCTAATTTGTTGACATAAAAGTCTAAAGATATCTCTAAATCTTTTACTGTGATGCCACTATGAATAAATCCAACGACTTTCCCTTGGCTCATTCTTCCTTCCTCCTTTGTGTGAGATTTTGTACAAGCAGATATCTTTTTTATTAACGGCATTTTGTCTTAGCAGCAAATTTCTGTAGATTCATAGTTGAAAAGTTGTACCTTGATCATTGAAGAAATTTAGACAAAATATTCAGTTTCCGTTAGTCATTTTTATAAGAGCAAAAAATATGCCAACTTTTTAACGCTAAATTCTCCATATTTCCTATGAAAAATGTGAAAAATGACATCATATGATGTTATTTTTCATCATATTTTTGCAAATATTGAAAATTTAAAGAAAATCGCTAGGGTGGGGGTATTACAAAAAATGTAATATGGAGATGTAATAATAGGGGTATTACAAAAAATGTAATATAAAGATGTAATAGTAGGGTATTATAGAAAATGGAAAATCCAGTTGAAAGGGCATTTGCAAAGGGTCTCATCAATAAAAGAAGGCGCATTTCCTAATGAAACGCGCCTCTTAACTGAAGAAATTATCTATATAAATGATCCGCAAACTGTTTTTCTGAAAGTACTTGTATCCCATTTCTTTTTAATAAAGCAGCTGTAACGCCATTCCCAGCAATTTTCTTATCTTTAAATTCGCCATTAAAAATCATTGAACTTCCGCAAGACGGGCTATACTCCTTCAGTACAACGATTGTTGCGTGAACATCAATCGCTTTGTTTAGCGCCATATAAGCTCCCTTGATGTATAATTCTGTAACGTCTCTACCTGATTTTTCGATTACTTTCGCTTTTCCATCTAATACGTCTTCACCGTTACCACCTATGATTTCTGCAGGTTCTCTAGGAGTCGAAAAGCCACCAAGGATTTCGGGGCATACGGGTATTGCCTTTTTCTCTTCTATTAGTTTCATAATTTGATGATTTAAACAATGTGTGCCGTTATATCTTACCTCGAATCCTGCTAAACAAGAACTTACTAATATCATTAACACCCCTCCAAAATAACATTTGCACATTACGGCAATGGAATGGTTGAAGAAACAATATCTCTAGTCAAAAAACTCCATATGTGGTTTCTCTTGTTTATAATAATCCAATCGATCTTGTAACGTCCCTGTATGGAATTCAAATTTATGACCATCTGGATCTGTAAAATAAATGGATTTTTTATCTCTTTCGTCTCTTTTACGACTTGATAAGATGTTTACATTTAACTTTTTCAACTTTTTGTACATTTCATCAAACTGTTCTTCTTCAATTGAAAATGCTATATGGGTATAGGATTGATGGATCTCATTACGGGGTATATCTTTCTCTACATTAAGTGCGAGCCATAGCCCATTCAAATCAAAATAGGCTGTATTTCTCCCTTTCACTAGCAACTTAGCATCCAATACATTTTCATAAAACTGAATCGAGATTTCTAAATTAGACACTGAAAATAATAAATGATTAATCCCTTTTATCGACATTCTCTACCACCTCAGCTAGTATTGACGAAATGCACATGAGGACGGTTCTGTTTTTGTGGGGCCATTAAAGTTAAATCTCTTCTTAATCAAAAAGTAGAATAAATACTAAAATTATTAGTAGGCGATCCCAACACGTGATTTTATATACTGGGTGCTTGTAACCTGCTTATATGTAAACGCTGCTGTATCCGGTACGTTTATCTTAACGCCATCCACTGGCAAAAAATCACGTTCTACACGATATGTACATAAACGTTCTCCATCCGGTAAATACGTCGGACAGACAATCGTCCATTCAAGTGTGGATTGTTTGAGCATCTCGTAAACTTTATGATGTTCCTCTGCAGCACGGGTAATTTTTTGCTTCGATTCACTTGTTTGATATCGCAATAAGTTTGGATTGGTTCTGCTTTGTAGGATCCCTGCAGTTCCGATAGTTATTATTCGTTTTATCCCTTCGTTTTCCGTCGCTTTGATAAGGTGTGGCATACTTTCAGATAAAGTGGTTGTCCCATCCGTATTTAACGCACTTATTACGACATCCATCCCCTGCATTGTGTAGTTGATATCGTCTTTATTTAAAACATTGCCTTGTATTATCGTTAAATTATTATCTTTTATTTGTATCTTCTCTGGTGTGCGAACGAGTACCGTAACATGGTGTCTGTCTTGAAGGGCGTGAGTGACGATTTGGCTTCCAACTCGTCCAGTTCCACCTAAAATGAATATCCTCATCAGAACGAACCTCCTTTTTCCATACAATAATACACTATATAAATGAGATCGTCTTTTGACTAAAGAAGGTTTACTTAAAGGGGAATAGTGAGGTATTACAAAAAATGTAATAATAAAGCGTGGTATTTCATAATTGGTAAATATAGTATGGTCAAAATGAAAAAAGAGCGCCACTTACTCAAGAATAGCGCACGAGTAAATTGTACTCATTAATGACGGGTCTTAATAAATGTGCTCAGATAAAGGAATTACTCGTATTTTAGCATCTGGCGTAGACAATTTACTTAAATTCACATTATGATGTTTAATAATTTGTTCAGCTCGTAGCACATCATCTACTGTCGTATGGCCGTCCTCAATTAAAGTCACCTGGTAACCTAAAGACAATGCAGAGCGACAAGTCGTATCGATGCAGTACTCAGTTCGAACGCCAACGATGGATAGATCCGTAATGCACTGTTTTTGTAATTCTTCGTGGAGTTTCGTCTGATAAAAGGAATCTGCAGCTTGTTTTTGTATGATAACGTCCTGCTCGCGTGGTGCAATACCAGGTGCAAATTGCCAAAACGGTGTACCTTTTTTCAACATGTCAAGATCCTCAAATTGAATATAAAAAATATGAACACCATCAGCTTCAGCTTTTGCGATCATTTTTTGCACAACCTTAAACACTTCCTCTTGTTTATACGTGTTCCATATTGGTCCCAACTGCATATCAATCACAAGTAAAGCGGACTTTTTCTCGATCATAACCGTCCTCCTTTATTTTATAAATTTCCTTATTGCTTCATAACGGATTTTATGCTGGCAATCCTCACAAGTAAAAAAGCGAAAGTTACTTTTTTTATAACGTAGGTAGTCACTTGTATCCTCGTAAAGTCGGAATGTATTTTTACAGCTGCCACAGGTTACATGATAAAAAATTCGGCTATCCATTAACCTCACCTTTCTTTATTTTGAATACCGGTAAATATCAGATTAATAATCTGTTCCGTCGCCTGTTCAGATGCTTCTTTAGGTATTCTTCCATCAGCAAACAAATCAAGCGTACCGGTTAGGGCGCCCATATAAACGTTAACGATGACTTTCGGATCACTTTGTTTGATTTTACCTTCATACATTGCCTGTTTAAATACATCAACTAAAGGTTGTTTCGCATGTTTGTAATATTCACTTCGGACTCCTGGTGTATCCTCTTCAAATACGAGCTCTAAATCCTGCTCCAACTTCACATAGAACTTTAGGAAAGTCGGCTGATTAAGAGCCATTTCTAGATAAAATCGTGTGTTCATTTTCAGTTTTTCTAATGCTTCAATATCCTCTGCTAATCTTGATTGGATCGAATCAGCTGCCATTTCCATGAAAAATTTAAAAAACTCGCGAAAAAAAATCTTTTTATTTTTGAAATAGTAGTATATGAGTCCTCTTGCAATCCCGGCCTTTTCTGCAATTTCTCCCATTTCGGTTCCTTTATAGCCTTTTTCAACGTAAACACCTACAGCAGCATATAAAATTTGATGTATTCTTTCATTGCGAATTTGTTCATTTTGTTCTGAATTTCGAGGTGACAAAATTAATTCTCCTTTAAATTTTTTGACTAACACGAATGTCAATTTAAATTTATTCTATTTAATGGAAATTGTAAAGACCTATTTTCTATTTTTACTTTTACACGCTGCAAGGTAAAGTTGGAATAATAATGGTAGTAATTGGGGTAAGTATTTGATTGGAATATATGTATCGTTTCAATATAAAAAGCCGAGGCAAATCGCGTCGGCTTTTTATATTTGTCACTATATTTTTTATTGTGAATTACGACCTCTTAATTGACTTTCGGCCATTGAAACAAGGCGTTTTGTAATTTCGCCACCAACTGAACCGTTTGCGCGAGAGGATGCTTCTGCACCAAGTTGTACTCCAAATTCAGATGCAATTTCATACTTCATTTGATCCAAAGCAGTTTCGGCACCTTGTACTAATAACTTGTTGTTGTTACTGCTGTTGCTTGCCATAATAAATTGCCTCCTTCTTCTTCTGAGTAATCACTGATAATTGCTATCAGTGTATTTATATTATTCTTTAATCATGGATTTTTAAACGAGGGAAGTTTTGGTGAAATTACTAATAAAAAAGGAGACAGACCATTTCAATAGAATCTGTCTCGTTCTTATATAGTATCAATGGGGGGTTATACTATTTATAAGGACCTCAGATTCCGTTAGAAGTCGTTACACCACTTGCTAACCAATGAGGCTTTTGAATGGTTGGCTCACCTAATACTGCTGAGTGAACGCAATCTTCCATTGAACCAAAGTAAACACCTTTATTGATAAGTCCAGGTCCGTAGTGGGCAAATTTCCCGGAATTTGTCATAACAGTTTTCGTGCTTTCAGGGAACATGCTTTCATTTAACATACATAAACAAATATCTGTGCTAAAACGGGCACCGAACTGTTCAATTTTTTCAATCAGGCCTTCATCTTCAGCTTGTGCATAGACGAGTTGATTTGTTGTGATTAGGAAGTCTACGTTAGGATGTAGCGTTTTTCCTTTTATTAAACGTGCTAATTCTCTGCATTCGTTTGGATTTCTCAATTACATTGGATTATTAAAGCATATGATGTAATTTAGCGAAGGTAGCAGAGACATTCTTAATTGAATGGCCTCTGCTACTTTTTTAGGTAATAAGATAGAAAAAAATAAGAGAGATCGTATAACAAATATTTCTTAAGCAGTATACCATTTACTGTCACTACGCTATAATATTACTAAACTTGTTTTAAGGGGGGATTATTTTTGTGGCTTTCGATGAACCATAGTCTTGAAATGAAATTAGCGATGACTCCACAACTGGGTCAAGCAATTAAGATTATGGAAATGTCTTCAGATGAATTGGAACGTTACTTAGAGGAAATGCAACACTCAAATCCATTAATTGAAGTACCCGAACAGCATACATATAAAGAACGTATTTTTAAACAAACAACAACTAGTATCGACTTCAGCAACCTAAACATCAAAAGCGAAACCTTCCCAGTTGAAAAGTTGCTTCACCACATTCGTTTATCGATCCGAAATGCCTATGATTTACAGCTACTATATAAACTCATCTTGAATTTAAATGAATTTGGGTATTTGCCCAATGCACTACAACTCATGTCAGAGGATGACTATGATCGGATATTGAAGATTTTAGAAAGTAATGACTATGTTGGGGTAGGGGCAATAAATTTAAAACATTCTTTAATCCTTCAAGCCAAGTATTATTACCCTAATGAACCTTTACTGCTAGAGTTAATCGAAAACCTAGAGCTAATTGCCGAGCGCAAATGGAACAAGCTGATGAAACAATATCAAATTTCAGACGTGCATTTAAAACAAGCCATTGAAAAGATTAAAACGCTTAATCCCCGTCCGTTTCATACATCAACACTAAAAACGGAGATCATCCAACCAGATATCGTTCTCGAAATTGAAAATAAACAAATTTCTTATTCCTTAAGTGATTGGTTTGCGCCAAACATTGCGATCCAGAATATGAATGGGTTTACCTTATCTCATCAAGAAAATAAACAGGTGACAGATTGGGCTCAAGAGGCGAAATGGCTTATCTCTGCCATCGAACAAAGAAAAGCAACCATGATGGAGATTATGGAATTTCTAATTGATTATCAATATGAAGCTTTGTTAAATGGCTTGAACTATGTAAAGCCGCTTACGTTAAAGGATATATGTGCTGTTGTGAATCGCCATGAATCTACCGTAAGTCGCGCAACGATGAATAAATATATCCAAACTCCGTGGGGCGTATTTTCTATGAAAGAACTGTTCTCCTCCAAAATCGCAACCTCAGATGGGGAGAATCTTTCAAAAGAAAGAATTAAGCATTTGGTGAAAGAGTTAATCGATAATGAAGATAAGTTACAACCCTTATCAGATCAAAAATTATCAGAATTAATACGCTTGAATGAAAATTTAGATATTTCACGACGAACGATAACCAAATATCGCGAAGAGTTACAAATCCCATCCTCTACCAAAAGGAAAGAATTATGAAGACATTCAAAAAAATACGGCCTAAGATTATCTAGAATCTTAGACCGTATCATTAATGTTTATGACAATCACACACTGCGCCTTCAAGATGGAGTAACGCTTCTTCTAAACGATTGAGCAACATTTTAGAAGCTCTCGCATTTAAATAGATTTCATCACTGCTTCTTGTGCTGTCCTTATCATGAACAATCTCACAGTTCACAAAATTCCCAAGGGCAGATACTTTAATAAATGACTCTGACATAAATCTCCCACCAATCACGAAAATTATTTTAAAAAAACCCCCGATAGTTACGGAAGCCACTGAAAAACTAAATACCGATAAAAATTTATAGTAATTATTTGCTTCTAAATAGAAGGTGGGATTCACTTCGCTTTCCATGGCTTGGCTTCAGCCTCCTCGTCGCAAGCTCCTGCGGGGTCTTCAGCTCAAGCTGTTCCCGTAGGAGTCTTCGTGAATCCCACTTCCTAAAAGATCTGAGCGTATTTTTATTATAAAAATTTATTAAAATCGACTTTTTCAGTGCCCTAATAGTTACGGGGGATTTTGACTTTTGTTCGATTAAATAAATGCTTTTGTTCCCGGTAAGCCACAAGAAATTAATTCTTCAGCAGGGAATTTTGTAATGACTTCACAGCCGTCTTTTGTCACGACGACTTCATCTTCAATACGTGCGCCGCCTTTTCCATCTGCAGAAGGGCAATATGTTTCAAGGGCGAATACCATGCCTTCTTTTAGTTCGAATGGTTTGTCCATAAATAATCTTGAAACAACTGGTTTTTCCCAAATACTCATGCCAATACCATGACCAAATTGTAATAAGTACGCTTCTTTTTCATCTTTTAACCCAATTTCTTGAGCTGTTGGCCAACATGCGGCTATATCAGCAGTTGTTGCACCAGGTTTTACCGCTTTAATGGAAGCTTGAAGCCATTGGTACGCTTTATTGTACGCTTCTTCTTGCGCTTTTGTTGGGTGACCACATACGAAAGTTCGATAATAACACGTACGATAGCCGTTAAATGAGTGCATGATATCAAGGTAAACCATATCTCCTGGACGAATCATACGATCTGAGAACACGTGTGGATGTGGTTGAGATCGTGAACCAGATACACTATTGACACATTCTACTAAATCAGAACCCATGGAATATAAGCATTTATTCGCAATCGCAACAAGATCGTTTTCACGCATCCCTGGACGAATTGCGCGAACAATTTCACTGTACGTTGCATCAACCATTGCAGCGGCTGTTTTTAATAGTTCAATTTCATCAGGTGTTTTAATCATTCGGGCATCGAGCATTGTTTGTTGGCCATCGACTACTTCAATATTTTCAGCTTCTAATGCACGGATAAGGGGTACGTCCATAATATCTACACCTACTGGCATCTTTTCAGCACCGTACTTTTCTAATACCTTTTTAATTTCACTTGCAACCGTTTCCACATTTCCTTCTTCTGGTGGAATCGCGCCACGCATCGAACCTACAGAAGGATGCACGCTATCGGAAATCCACGGGCTCGTAATACGTTTGGATGGAGTTGCTGGGTCGAATAATTGTGGGTCTCCTTCAGCTGTTAAAATGACATAACGCGCCATTTTGTTACGAGCCCATTCTCCAATTGTTGTACCAGTAATGTAGCGAATGTTATCGAAGTCAGCCCCTAAGCCGTCTTTAATCATTTGCGTTCTTGCTTTTTCTAAACGATCTTTACGTAAACGCTCGTAATTCACGCGATCTTCAAAATCTACTCCCATAAGTCCATACTTCATAAATTAACACTCCCTTTTTTAATAACTTTTAATATTCAGTATTTTTAAATGCAAAATCCGTGCCAACAATAAAAACACATAAAATACTAACTTCATAGTTTTTATTTTGTATATATGGGTAAACACTCATTAGAAAATTGTTTACTTTTTATACAAGAAAGAATCAAAAACGGGCCAATAATTGTAATTTTCTAAACAGTAAACTATTATTTACCTTAATATTCATAAAAATGAATTGGGTGATAATGTTGAAGCGAAAAATTTCAAGAGATACTGTACATGAACATTTAATACAAAAAATCTATGAACAGGAGTACGTGCCAGGAGATCGCATAATTGAGACACAGATTTCTAAGTTCCTCTCCATTAGTCAAGGTTCCGTTCGTGAAGCACTACGAGAATTAGAGCAAGCAGGGATCGTGGAATACATTCCTTTTAAGGGGGTATTTTTAAAAAAGCTAAATGAAGATGATTTAGCGATTATGTATGCGATTCGGGCAGAAATTAAAGGGTTAGCAATGTCGTTTCCGTGGACAACATGACACAAGAAGACATTGATGAATTAAAAGGAATTTATTTAAACATGCTTGATGCAGGGTATTCCAATAATATAAAAAATCAAATTGAACTAGATAACGAGTTTCATCGGAAAATTGTTTATGCTTGTAAAAAGGATGCATTAATTCGTGTGTGGGAAACGATGTGTATTCCGTTTTGGACCTATCTTGGAACGCAACTCTTTAATAGTCAAAAAGAAGATTTGGTTCCCCGACACTACCCAATCGTAGAGGCAATCGAAGCAAATGATAAGCAATTAGCTTGTGACTTAATTAAAGCGCACTTCTTTGAACTAAAAGAACTGATATAACACGTTTGGGAGGCGAAAGAGGGAATGGGGAATTATAGCAATGAAAAGGTATGGAAGGATTTTATATTGGATTCTAAAGAAGGAGATATTCATCCAATCATTTTAGAGTCTTGGAAGAGATGTAAAAATAAAAACCTTGATTACACTTTAATTCCACCGATTGATCCGTCAATTAATATACAGAGGCTAATCAAAAGAAAATCGTATTTTGCTAGACTCTGTATACCAATTTAGAAAGCAAATTATGGAATACACCCTCGGGAAAAACTATATTTTTAGCATCGCAAATGCGGATGGTGTGTTAATTGATGTTCGGGGCGACGTGGATACGTTAAGTAAAGTGCATAATCGGAAAATTTTTGTAGTGGGCAGTATTTATTCGGAAAGTGTTGTCGGCACAAATTCAATTTCGCTCGCATTAAAAGAAGGAAAACCAGTAGAGGTAGTGGGGGCAGAGCATTATAATCAAAATTTCCATCAGTGGACATGCTCAAGTGCCCCAATTGTTGATATCAATCAGAAAGTGGTAGGTGTTGCAACATTTACAACCCTTTCGGAAAACAGCCATTTCCATACATTGCCGTTAATTACTTCGTTAGCAAAAGATATTGAAAAGGTGTATAAAGAAGCACTAAAAGAAGACATCCAAAAGAATACCCATCAATTTAACAAAAACACATTCACCTTTGATGATATTATCGGAAAAAGTTCATCTTTAACTGAAGTAATTGAGACAGCAAAAATCATCGCCAATTCTGATGTAAGAGTCATTGTGGAAGGAGAAAGTGGCACCGGAAAAGAGCTCATCGTCCAATCCATCCATAATCATAGTAGTCGAAAAATATATCCGTTTATTGCGATTAATTGTGGCTCAGTTCCAGCAAATTTAATCGAAAGTGAACTGTTTGGCTATGCAGAGGGTGCTTTTACTGGGGCGAAAAAAGGTGGAGCTGTCGGAAAGTTCGTTCTTGCCGATAAAGGGACATTATTTTTAGATGAAATTAATAGTATGCCGATCGAAATGCAAATTAAACTTTTGCGTGTTTTACAACAAAACGAGGTGGTGCCAATTGGAAGTAATAAAAGTATTCCAATTGATGTAAGAGTTATCGCAGCGGCAAACGTCCCTTTAAAAAAACTCGTGCAAGAACAAAAGTTTCGAGAAGACTTATATTATCGTTTAAGCGTGTTTGAACTATCTTTACCGCCACTGAGAGAGCGTCAGGAAGACATCCTTTTACTCTTTGAACATTTGCTAGAAAAATATTGTGAAAAAATGGGACACAACAAAATCGAATACGAAGAAGAAATCATCCCCGTTCTCCTTCAATACGATTGGCCTAGAAATATCCGAGAAATGGAGAACTATGTTGAAAGGGTAGTGGTCCTTTCTCAAGGAAAACTAATAAAGCTCGAACATTTTCCAAAGCATATTTTAAACAGCATTGTCACGACAACGCTTTCTGTCTTATCCCCATTAGAAAAAGTAGAAAAAGACACCATTGTGAAAACGTTAGATACCTTTAACGGAAATATATCACGTTCGGCAAAAGCGTTAGGCATCACACGGAAAACCTTATATAAAAAATTAACCGAGTACAACATCAACGAAATTTCTTCCATTCGATAACTGTTTAAGATGTATACAATTGAAGGGGTTCCATTTTGGCATAGTTTTTGCATTGAACTAGTGTTAGATGGAGAAGTGTTTAATCATAACGAAATGGGAGTGATTAAGATGAGTGAATTTGAAAATAAAATTGCCATTGTAACAGGTGCAGCTGGGGGCATCGGGGAAGAAATTTGTGACGTTCTTGCAGGACAAGGGATCCATGTCGTAATGGCGGATAAATCACCGAACTTAGAACTAATCTATGAAAATTTTAAAACGAAGTACCCTGAAAATAAAGGCTTTGCGGTAACGCTTGACCTTACGCAAGAATCGGAAGTGGAGAACCTCGTGAATCAAACCGTTGAAAGATTAGGAAGACTCGACATTATGGTGAATAATGCAGGGGTGATTCAAAGTATGCAAGCCATCACGGAACTTCCTTTAGAGGTCGTTAATTTTGTGATGGATGTGAACTTTAAAGGGGTATTCCTTGGTTCAAAATACGCTGCGAGACAAATGAAAAAGCAAAAATCCTGTTCCATCATTAACACAGGTTCTTGGTATGGAAAAAGAGGCTATAAATATTTTGCAGGTTATTGTTGCTTAGCAATTGTGGCTAAGTCTGCTTTTTTTCGATGCATGTGTGTAATCTGTGTTTTACGCAAAGTATATGGTGCGAAGCCGAGCCATTCGTGAATAAGCCTGTTGTAGCTGCGTTCTGTAATCATTCGGTTTTTATAGTTGCCCCAGCGATCTGCTGCACCTACAAAGTAATCATCACCACTTAGCCCCGAGGACTGAATGTATTTCTGCACTGATTTTACGCATTCTAACGTCAAACGCTTTTCCTTCATCTCGCCCTGCTTCTTTAACATTACCAATATGGTACGGCTTTCTAAATCCAAATCTGATACCTTTAACCTCACCATTTCAGATGGCCGATTAGCCGTAATAAGATTAACGAGGCAAATGGCACGCTTACGAATATCCGCTTTTTTATTCGTATCGTACTTATTTATAATAGAAAGAACTTCTTCTTGTTTCTCAGCTCTAACCCCACGCATCGGCTTTAAAGGAATAGAAGCAGTTACTGACATGCAACCAAAAGAAAAATACCTTCACCAAAACAACCTTTATCACCCGAAACCTTATCGGAAATCATTGATAACAAAAAATTAAGTATTCGGGGTGCCGCTTCGGAAATGGGGATTTCTCATAATACCTTATCACGCTACTTTAAGAATGAGTTAAAATGCCATAACAAATCGAGCATGGAGAAAATGGAAGCTTGGTATGAAAGCTATAATGTTACATCTTAAAACTTTACCACTTTTTTGGTAAAGATTTTTTGTAGTTTATAAAATGGACTTTAAGCAATATTAACTTTTAATAACATCTATTAAATGTTTGAATTCTACCGGCATTTGAATATGATTGATAGTAAAAAAGATAGATTATTTGTATGGTGATATTCAAAAATTCTACATAATTTGAGTAACACCTGTGATTTTAAATTAGCATTATTCAATTAATATCGTTAAATCAAATGGTAGAAAGATAGTGTTTCTCATTTGAAATAAAATCACTCAATTATTTTTTATCAAAAATACTAAAAAGAAGGTTTATACAGACGATAATAACTATGTAATTTAATGTAAATAAAAGTAAAATAACCATTATATTTACATATTATTAATATAATGGTTATTGATTTATACATTCACTTTAAATCATAATTTAATAATTATTTAGGATTAATATGAAAAAGATTCTATCAATTTTATCAGTAGTAGTTTTATTTATTTCTTTAGCATTTTTAGGAACAGATAAAGCGTCAGCAGGTCCAGCACCAAATCTAACGAAGGTTACAATTACCGCCATTTCAGGAGATGGTTCTACTTGGGAAAGTATTGGTGTAAATCAAGTTAAGGCAAATAACCCAATTACTTCTGATACGGTTTACTTAAAGGTAAGATTTACAGGATATCCTCAAACTTATTTAGCATATAGTAATGGTGTCAATATTTCTTCAACTAAATATAGTACAGTTCCAGTTGTATCAGGTGGGATTGTTGTAGGTTGGGATTATTACATCAAAACAGATTTATCTAATTTAACTGCAAACTCTATAACAATTGTAGGTATTGATCAATTAGGTAAGTTTGTTTACGGAAATACAATTAATTTTGATGTAGAATAAGATTATGAATACTTTTAAAGGATGATGGAAATGCTTCAAGCTATAAATTCGTCTGATAATTCAAGGAGCTTCCAAGCACAAGGCACTAAAAAGACATCTGAAGTGGTTTTTCAAAACAATCTTGAAGTTAATGAGAATGATGAACAAACAAAAAACGTAGTGATAAATGGGATTGAGTATAACTCTGAGGATGTTGAACGTTGGGATAGCTATATTAAAGATTTGCATCCGACTTTTCTTGCCTTTGGTATTGTAGCAACTGAGGGCTTCGGGACTGCCGCTGTTCCAGCAGGTACAACATCCATTCATTTCTATGAATTTTGTTCTATGCTTGAGAGAGGCGAAGTAATTAGTGCCGAAAATACAAGAAGTAATAATATTAACTATGAAAATGCATATTGGGAAGATCGCTTGAGATTAGCGACTTATGAAAATGAACAAAGCGATATAATTAAAAGCCAAAAAATTTTAGACATTATTAATCAATGCTACGAACTTGGCATGATGACTAAGAATAACTCTCTTATTTTACCAGATGAGTTATCTAAAATCCATTTAGTTAAAAAGTATGAAGAACAACAATCCATACTAACAAAAACAGTTATCCAAAATTTAGATGAACAAAAACAAAATCTTAATCAACTATATAATTCAAAACGTATAATCAGTGCTTATCAAAATTCCATTTAATTTAACTCTTGGAAGTTAACTTATTTTCTTTAATAAACATTAAAGAATAGACGTATTTACCTGCTAGATAGCTATAAATACGTCTTTTATAATGTATATAGTTGTTATTTTCAACCCCTAGATAAAGGTTGTGCTCATCTAACATTGACTTTATACAATTCATTTCTTGACTATTGTTCCTTCACCTTAACTGAGCATGGTTCGCTATGTTTCTCCCTAGCTATAAAAACTCATCCACTTCACTATAATCCACTTCGAGATAATGCTGAGAAATGGTCTGCAGCGATTTATGACCAGATTGTTTCGCGATTGTTGGTAGATCCGCATGTTTCCGATGCATATGCGTAATTTGTGTTTTCCGTAAGGTATAGGGCGCAAATCCTAACCATTCATGGATTAATCGATTGTAGCTACGTTCAGTAATCATGTGATTTCGATAGTTCCCCCACCGATCCGCTCCACCAACAAAATAATCAGTTGGTTGCAGTTCACACGTTTTAATGTATTTTTCAACTACTTTTACACATTCAAGGGTAAGACGCTTCTCCTTCATTTCCCCTTGTTTCTTCAACATAACTAAAACTGTTCGGTGTTCCAAGTCAAAGTCAGATACTTTCAAGCGCACCATTTCGGATGGACGATTGGCCGTAATCAAATTCACAAAACAAATTGCTCGTTTACGTATGTCCACTTTTTTAGGGGTATCGTATTTATTAATGAGTTGAAGCACTTCTTCTTGCCGTTCAGCACGAACCCCTCGCATTGCTTTAAGTCGAATATATTCTTCTGTATTGTACAATTCACGAATTAACTTGATCCGTTTCTTTTGTTCCTCAGTTTGCGATAGATTCAAGATATGGGTTAAGTAAAATTGAACGCCAGCTACTCTTCTATTAAATGTAGATAGTTTGATTCTTTGATCGACGATTGAATTATGCAAATACTTTTCCATTGCATCAAAATCAGGCTCTCGATATTCTTCCTGACAAAATCTTAGAAATTTCGAAAAGTCAGGCTGATACATATCAATTTTATGTTGTAAGACACTTTGGATAGTAGCTTCCAATTTTTTGTCTGTCTTTATATTATTTAATGGTATGATATTTTCATTTTGCATTTTTTGGTATCCTTCACTATTGTCATACAATATTTCCCTTTTCATACTTCACTTAATTAGAAATATTTGTCTTTCTCATTCTAGCATTTTATACGTCTAAAAAGGAAGATTTTTTGTCTTTGAAGGAGCATTCATTTTCATCTAATTTAACATTTTTCAGATTAAATTTAACAAAAACAAAATTAAAAAATTACGCTCTTTAGTAATTAAAAATGATATGTTAGAAATGTTGGATGTTTTCTTTATATTAATAATAAATTTCTTTTTTCTTTAAAATTGGTAATTTATAATAAAATTACAAGATAAAGAAGTGAGGGTTGAGCGATGGACACACCGAAAAAAATAAAAGTATCGAAGCAACGTCAAATGACGATTCCAAAAGAATTTTTTGATGCACTACAAATGCAAGATGAAGTAACGGTGGAACTGGTTGAAGGTGGGATACTAATCAAACCCATTCATAAACTACCAGATGGTTTTGTGGAACAAATATTACAGAGCTTAGTTGAAAAAGGATTTAGTGGTCAAGAATTAGTAGAGAAATTTAAAGAAGCAACGCAATCAGTAGGCTGGACGACTTTCCGTGCAACCGATGAAGAAAACACTATATAATAGGAAGAAACTCTTGATAGTAGGTAAGAAAAAGCCCCTCTCTTTAGTAGAAAGGGGCTTTTGGGATTAACCTAATACTTCTTTTTGTTTCCTTTTATAAACAACTGTTGCTGCAACGAGTGCCAGTAATACGAGTTGGCCTATCATGGTTTCGATTGTTGGATAGAAACCAATAATACTTAGGATTGGCAAGCCGTCGACAATCGTAGTTGAAACGGAATCTCTTAGTTGTAGCGTATGTAGACTCACGCCAATAATTTTAAAGGCCAGTACATAAATCAATACGGTTGCCACTGCAAAGAATTTGTGAATCGGAATTTTTCCACTTGCTTTAAATAACACAAAAGCAAAGATCACTAAAATTAGAAGTGCCACAACGATCCCAAGCACAAATTGAGAAGTCTCCATTTTTGGTGCAATCCCTGAGTAAAAAACAATCGTTTCTGCTCCTTCACGAAAAACAGATAAGAAGCTAATCGCTGCCATTGTAAATACCGAACCACTTGAAATCGCATTACCCATTTGTTTGGAGATATAGCGATTCCAACTCTTCACATTTGACTTACTATGTAGCCAGATGCCGATCCCAATCATCATCGCAGCCGCTATTAAGCCAACATATCCTTCCATGAGCTCTCGATTCGAATCAACCGATGCCGTGTTAAATATAGTAGACATTAAAATCGCTGCAAGTGCCGATAGAAATACTCCGACCAATGCGCCAAGATAAATCCATTTACGCATAGATTTCTGTCCTGATTTATCTAAAAACGACACTAATGCTAAGATGATGAGTAATGCCTCTAAACCTTCACGTAATAATATAAGCGCTGAATCCCACAGTGTATAGTCTGTATTACTTTGAATTAATTCAATTTCGTTACGGAATGTATTTAACTCATTACGAATCGCTTCACCGTCTACGTTCGATTTCAATAAATCGCTGACAATGATCGGCATGTCACTTTCAATTCTTGTATACAGACTACCATTCCGTGTGGAAATATCACTCTCAACACTTGGCCATATTTTAATAAAATCCTTTATTTTATCAGATGCTGCTTGGTAGTCTCCTGCTTCGATAAAATCATTTGCTTCATCGATATAAGTGATTAATGTCGATAAAGAATATTCACCCTCAACCACCGCAGCCGTATCATTTCCTGCTAAGAAATCATCAATCGTTTGTTTTAAGTCTGCGTATTGAGTTTTCATGACGCTAACATCAGGCTCTTCAGACGAAAGGGTTATCCGTATAAATGCCATTTGCGTTTCAATTTGTCCATACATGGCAATACTCTGTTCCCGTACTGGACGTTCGGTTTTCGTCCATTTGGTATTGAGGTCTTTATAGGCTAAATCAATTTTCGCAATGTCTCCTGTTTCTAAAGCATCTTCAAAAGCTTTCATAGTAGGGGTAAATTGTTTACCAAATTCAGTTCTCTGTGCCGCTTCATCCACAGGGTTTTCTAACTTTTCTAATGCTCGTAATGCATTGGATAAGTCAGAAAGTGCTTGTAACCGTTCTTCTTTAGACGATGTTTCCATTGCTTGAGCAAGAATTTTATCCACATGTTCTTTTGCTTCCTGTTGTTCGGATGAAACAGTTGCCCAATCCTTCGCAAACTGTTCAAGTGCTAGCTCTGCCGCATCGACGTTATCCTGCTTTGTATTGATTAAAGCATCACTAATTGAAATATATAAGTGACTATAAGATTGCGATGCCTGCACTGGTATCGCAAGTGTAAGGATTAAACAAAAAATGATGCTACAGCGCCTTAAAAAGTGCTTCACCTAAATAACTCCCCTTTTGTACACCAGGGAAACAAGCAAACACTGCACTGCCTCGATGTGTAATGTATTCATTCATTTTATCCATACGTCCTAAACTGTTTTGAACCGTTGTAAATTGTAAAGGGTCCTTTTGAAACGAGATGAAAATTAACCCCGCGTCATGTACGCCAGTATTTGACATCACACCTGACGCGTAAGAATAAGAGCGACGCAACATACGAGCACCTGATTTGCGTGCCAAATGAACATGTGACGTATCTGGCATGATGTATTCGCCGTTACTATCTTTTACTTCGACATCGAAATCGTCAAATTCCTTTGTTTTCCCAAATGGCGCGCCACTATCCCGGTAACGTCCAAACGTAGCTTCTTGATCCTTTAAAGATGTACGATCCCATGTTTCAAGATGCATTTGAATTTTGCGAACAACTAAGTAAGTGCCACCCTTTAACCAACCTTTATCCACCCAAACAACCTTATTTAAATCCTCTTCATCCGTTATGGATGGGTTTACTGTACCATCCTTGAACGAAAATAAATTACGTGGTGTTCCTCCGTCAACAGGGAACGAGTTAAACCCAGCTTGAGACCATTTGATTGCTACTTTACCAGATGCTGCACGTACTAAATTGCGCACAGCATGGAACGCGACTTGTGGATCATCCGCACAAGCTTGAATGCATAAATCGCCACCTGTAAATTCCTTTTGAAGCTGGTCTTTCGGGAAATGTGGTAAGTCCTTTAACTCTGCAGGCTTTAGGTGCTCCATCCCTAATTTTTCAAATAAAGAAGGTCCTACACCAATCGTAATTGATAAATTAGAAGCACCTAATCCCTCTGCTTCACCAGTATCGCCTGTTGGAATTCGAGTATTCGTTGAAGAATTAACCATTAATTCACCATTCATCAAACGCACAACAAGAGGTGTCCAAAGCTGAAGCAACTCTTGAAGTTCTTCCTTAGATGAGAATAAAACATCCAAGGAAGCAAAATATATATTGGTTTGTACGGGGGTAGTAATCCCAGATTGGTGGTTGCCATAGAAATTAACTTTGTTCGCTATGTTGTTATCTGCAAAAGGTTCAAAAACATCATAACCCATTGCTTTCATAACACCACCTAAGCCAGATGTACCAATGGCGACACCTGCAGCTCCAATTCCTGTATACTTTAAAAGATCACGTCTAGAAATTTTTTTGTTCGTCCATTTTTCATCATTTGGTGTTTTCATCTATGCTCACTCCAAAATAATGCCTAGTCGACTTAATGGTTCGCCTAGTTGGTTTACAGCTGCTGCTAGTGCTTTCGTGTTGTCTTCTGTTAATTCCTCATATGAAATGTATCCACCATTAGCTGTTTCGTGCTGTGCTAATAAATCGTCTACTGCTTTGAATTTTTCATCGATTGTTGCTACGAGGTCTTTATCTTTTGCTTCTAATTTTGAACGTAGAATTTCAAAGATTTTTTCGGCCCCTTCAATATTTGCTTTAAAGTCATAAAGGTCTGTGTGAGAATAGATTTCTTCTTCACCCGCAATTTTCGATGTTGAAACTTCATTTAATAAGTCAACAGCACCCGTAATCATTAAGTCCGGTGTTACTTCAACGGTTTGAACTAGTGCGTGCAATTCTTTCGCATCTGCTAGTAGTTGATCTGCAATTGCTTCGTAGCCCTCTGTTTTATTTTCTACCCATAATGCGTATTCAAGCTTATGATAGCCCGTCCATTCTTCTTCGCCTTTACCTTCTTCTTGAATATCTGCTAAACGTCCGTCAATACGTGGATCAAGGTCTCCAAAGCTTTCTGCGATTGGTTCTGAACGCTCAAAGTACATACGAGCAGGTGCATAAGCGGCTTTTGCTCCTTCAATGTCGCCTGCTTTGAAGAGGTTGACAAAATTTTCCGTTTCAATTAAAAATTGGTCCATTTGCGCTAATGCAAATTGTTGATAGCTTGATAGTTCAGTAGTTAAATCCACTTCTGGTGCTTCATTTTGTTCTGTTGCAGGGGACTCCTCATTTTTGACTTTCTCTGTATTTCCACACCCAGTTAATAGGATGCCTCCAGCGATTAATGCAGCGTATAGTGATGCGTTTTTCAAAATCTTTACCTACTTCCGAATAGTTTTATATTCATATGATAACGATTATCATCTTCAAGTTCAATGTATATTTTTAAAAGTAGTATGACTTTTGAATCAGTAGCCAATTGAAGATAAAATAGGAACAAACTATGGTTCATATTGGAAATAAGGGCGGGGGAAAACGTTGGCAAAATAACAGGAGAAGTGAAAAAACACTTAATGGATAGTACAATATAATAAGTAGAAACTCTAATTTAATGTTTTAAATGAACAATAATAGAAGAAGGGGAAAGAGTTAAACTTACAATTAAACCACGTGACGCTGAAAACAATATAAAAGAAATCTCAGAGTCTATTAAAAAATGTACTGTGAAGAAGAATGTACGACTTTCTGTGCGACGGATGGAAAAAACTGTATAAATGGATGTGATGAGATGGAAATAGTTAATATTCCAAATGGAGCCGAACGTATTATTAGTACCTCTAGTAAAGGCGATCAATCAAAGTGGCAGATCGGAAACAAATGGGTAAAACAAAACGCAAGAGGTTATGAGGGAATCGCTGAATATGTAGCTTCTTTGATTTTAGTCAATTCTACTCTACCATTAACAGAATATGTGACATACACACCTTGTAAAATTGGTCTTAGCAATGGGAAAATTGAAGATGGTTGTATATCATCTGACTTTCGAGGGAAGTACGAGCAGGAAATCTCTCTTGAACGGTTATTTGAGAAAAATTTTACATTAACAAGTAGTATTATAAATAATGCTAAGTTGTCTACATCAGAAAAAGTAACACATATTATTGAAAAAGTGTATGAGTTCACAAATCTTGATATCGCCATACCACTTAAGAGAATGTTAGCATTTGATGCATTCATTTTAAATGAAGATCGCCATACAAATAATATTGTATTTCTTTATGATATAAGGGAAAATTCATGGAAACTCGCTCCATTGTTCGACCATGGCCTAAGCCTATTATCTGATGTGAAAGATTATCCGATGAACATGGACTTACAGATTCTGAAACGAAAAATTAAAGCGAAACCATTTAATTCAAGTTTTAAAAAACAACTTGCAGTATATGATGGACCTCCTTTTATCAAAGTAGAGTCCCTTAAACAAGACATTCTCTCATCCCCATATCCATTAGGTCGGATTCCAGAACTTTTAGAACTGCAGCTTAATGATCCAATGTATGAAAAAATTTTGATACGAGGTACAAACCATGATTGATTATATGCAATTTGATGTAATGTTGTTTGATGAAGTCATTGCAACGGTTGATCTAAAACCTGAAAATGGCGGTACTCCTTATGTGAAAAACTATATTACGGGGTTTAATAAACAGTTTTCACCGAATATGGAGGGTCATATTACGTTAGAAGAACTTGAAGCTTGGCTGAAATGGCGCGTATTTCCTTCTACCCGTGTAAATGCAGATGAGTTACTTGATTCACTAGGACTAAATGCGTATAACAGATGGGGCATTGTCCGCAAAACCCATGGCGTTATGGCGGATGATGAAATTTGGCTTCGCTTTAAAGGAGAAACGCTCACCCATCGTGATGTTTGTTTGCGTAAGGAATATTTTTATCCGGAAGATTAATATTGCTAGACTAGTGGCCTTTCTACAAACTCATGTAGGAAGCCTTTTTTTATTGGAAAGTCTAACAATGTTGTCCAAAAAATATAAAAGTTATATAATAAATATATAGATTTTATATATAAAATAGAGAGTTTACAACCAAGGAGGAATGAGAATGAGTTATATCATTTCCATCATGAGTACAAAAGGCGGTGTGGGGAAGTCCACCGTATCGAAGTTTTTAGCGATTACCTTTGAAGAAATGGGCAAAAGTGTGTGTGTGATTGACTTATGCCAAAATGGAAGTGTTTCAACAGGTTTTTTAAGAGACCGTGATTCCTTTGAACATACAACATACGATTGGTTAACAGGCGCTTGTAAACCCTCTGAAGTTATTCAACAATTTGAGGAATCGGGTATTTACTATATCCCAAGTAATGAAACAATCGATGACTTTGAACGATATGCGGAAAAGAAATTCACCGCAGCGAAAAGATTAAATGCCATTAAAGAAAAAGTCATCCCACTAAAACAAATGTTTGATGTCATCATTTTTGATACCCATCCATCTGAAAATAGTGATTTGGTGTCCTATGCCATTGCAGCGAGCAACTATTGTTTAATCCCACTAGAGACAGATCTCGATTCTGTACTCGGAACAAAACGCAGCGTCGAAATTATAAAAGAATTTATGGACCTGCAAGAACTGGATTACGGCATTGTGCCAAACAAAGTTTCTCAAACGAACTTCAAACTGAAAAGACAATTGAAAAACTTTTTAAAAGAATTAGAAGAAGAAGGAATTCCGGAAGAAAAGTTTTTATCAACAATCCGCTATTCGGATGTAATTTCGAGCTCAAAAAATGAAAAAACTTTGTTATCGGACTACAAAGAAAATAAATATGCCAAAAAAATTATGGGCGATTTTAAACAAGTCGCAACGGAAATTGATGCAGTTTTAAGTAAAGTAGGGGTGTAAGAAAATGAGTAAAAAAATTGACTTAAATGCGTTAGATGCATTAGATCAAGTAGAACATACGGAGGCTAAACTTGAGAAGAAACGACGCAATGTCACAGATCGTTTCAAAGAGGAAAAACGAAAAACCGTTACGTCCATTTCTGTTCCAACCCCACTTCTTCGTGCAATTAATGATTATTGCGAGAAAACGGGCATTTCAAAAGCATCCTTCTTCTCCCAAGCAGCTCGCGAAAAGCTAAAACGAGAAGATTTAGATACTGAATATTAATAGTTAAAAGTTATATAATTTTTACATAAGAATTATATAACTTTTATTTTCTAAAAAAGGGTTTCTTGAATTTCAGTACAGTTCTCTAGCTGTGCGTGGGGATTGATGAAAAATAAACAATCCTCTAATCCAGAAGATTCCTCATCAAATAGTAAATAATCTTGCTTCACATACTCCATTAAAGACGAGACCACATCGATGTAAATATAAGGTCTTTCCATGACTCCAGTAGACATTCTTTTCTCCACATGAAAATGATTTCGGATGTGGTGACTAATTTCAGTTGCGCTAGAGAGGCCATTTTGTACAAAGCGAAAAGCAATCTCGCCTAATGATGCGTTTGTAGGGAGCCTGGCATGGACAATTTCCATGATTTCTTGTTCTCGGGATTGTTTTACCTTCTTCTCTTTTTCAAACCGCTTCATAATTTGCGTATTTGCTTTCTTATAAGCTTCTAATTGTTCTACTATCTTTATCTCTTCAATCATTTTAAATAGTCGTTTCATTTGGCGATTCAATAGAGGAATGTGATGCTCTACATGGTTTTGAATATCTTTTGGGTATTGGGATAGCCCGTTTAAAAGTTCGTAGCCATAATCCGCTTCTTTTATTTTGATTAACAGTTCATCTAGTTCAAAATCGATTGTATTTAATTCGTAGATCACACCATCAATATCACGAACATTTAAATTTAAAAATTCCGCTAGATGATCTTTCCCATAGATAATGGTCTTTTTCGTTTTCGTATGTTGCACAGTAAATTCGTATCGTAAAGAACGGCCACATGCACACTTTCCGTGGCGATTCCCTAAACCGTGATCAACGTATTCGACAATCATCCAATCGACCACATCTTGTTCATCATCAAGCAATTCAATTTCATCTGCGGATTGAATCGCATGAACTTTTTCGGATAACATAAAGTTGCCAAAAATTGTTTCCCGGCTACGTTTTAACTGATTCAGAAGAAACTCTTTTTGCTCATCCGAAACAAGTTTTAACAATTCATTTCTTTCTTTTTGTGAAAGAGGTTCAATCATTTAGCCCCCTCCTTAAAATAGATTTATATAGTTCTTATATAACTTTTATATAAAATTATATAGGAAAAGCCGAAGCAAACCAAATCGCCTCGGCTTTTCTTGCTCTTAAGTGACAAGTACTTTACTAATATACATTATTTCTACCATGAATAACACCTTTAAAACTATCTTACTTGTAAGAAATATGAATACTGCTAGAATATATAATTACAAGGAAGAACAGGTGATTTTAATGATTGAGACAATAGACTCCATTGATATAGACTTTCATAAGTTAATCGAAAATTCTCTGAATGCGATTTTTATTCTCGGGGAAGAAGGCAAGATTCATTATTGTAATAAAGCAGTTCTACGATTACTAAAGCTAACTTCCATTGAAGAAATCTTACATAACAGTTTGTACAACTTTATTCCGACATATATCCATGGGGTATGTAAAGAACGGTTAAATAATGTACTACTCAACCAACAAGCCATTGATTGCATCGAAGCACAAATGATTCGAAAAGATGGGGAGATCATTGATGTTGAAGTGAAAACCGCCCCTTTAAAACTGGGGAACGAGGTGTTTGCACAAGTTGTGATTCAAGACATTACGGATCGGAAGTTGGCGGTGAAGCTTTTTAGCGAGAGAGAGAAATTAGCTTCACTTGGCCAAATAGCTGCGAGTATTGTTCATGAAGTGAAAAATCCACTTACAAGAGTTAAAGGGTTTTTACAATTATTAAAACAAGACCAACCCCACAATTTTTTAGATACAATGGACTCAGAATTAGAAAAGGCGCTCACCATTTTACACAGCTTATTGTTTGTATCAAAACCGGATTTAACCGACGAGCCTTTTGTTTCCATCGAGTTATCTAAGGAAATAGAATCAACGTTATCTTTATTTCAAGAAAAGCTGGAGAACGTGAAACTGGTCATACAAATCAGGGATTCAAATAAAAAAGTAGTTGGAAAAAGAAATTCTTTGTTAAAAGCAATTTTTAACCTGATTAAAAATGCGATTGAGGCAATTTCAGAAGAAGGGACAATTAAAGTTGAGCACTACTACCAGAACGGGTGGGTCCATGTCAAAGTGTCGGATAGTGGAGTAGGTGTATCGCAAGAACAGCTGAAAATGCTTGGGACACCCTTTTTCACGACAAAAGACCATGGGACGGGTTTAGGCCTTACCCAAGTGTATACAACTATTTATGATCAGGGTGGCGATATTTCCGTTCAAAGTGAAGTTGGAAAAGGAACGACCTTTCATGTGAAGCTGCCTGCTCTTAAAGAATAATTTAGTGATTTAGTGAAAGAAATTATTCCATTAATTGTCACTCTATACTATAATAGTCTAAGTTTATTAAGTTGGAGGAAAAAGTATGGAGGTAGAATATATCACGGATTTAGACTTTAAAGATCAATATCATAAACTGCAAACACGCATGATACATATTGGGCTTTCAAAAGGTCTCACACATCCTGAAACGATCAAATACAGTCAAGAACTCGACATGATCATGAACAGCTTTCAAAAAATAAGTCATTTTACTGAAGAAAAGTAACGATTATTATATATAAACAGTGCATAAGGAATTTCTATGCACTGTTTTTTATCGGCGAAATGGATATACGAATATATGGATAACTCCCATATATCATTTAAGTATAATATATAAGTTATATAAGATTTATATAATTTACTCAAACTTCGCAGACTGAAATCGACAAATAAGCCTTGATATAGTTAGGCAGACCGTTAATCCACTGCTGTAGTTGACTTTTGATTAATTTTTG
>NZ_OBMQ01000003.1 GCF_900217795.1 Ureibacillus xyleni
GTATCTAAAAAAAGTATGTCAAGGTTCTTATTGAAATCGAGAAGAACCAAATAGCATCAACTATTGAACCTAATTATTTATGTGCGAAGTTTGAGCTATTAATAATAAATTGCACAGTCCTTCTATCCCACAATTAACGTATATATTTATCCACGTTTACAAGGTGTTCATCATATGTTTTTGCAAAGTGGTTGTTGCCTTCAGAATCAGCTAAGAAATATAAATACTCAGTATCTGTTGGACTAAGAGCTGCTTCAATTGATGTTTTCCCAGCATTTGCAATAGGCCCTGGTGGTAGTCCTTGGTTTACATAAGTATTATATGGATTGTCCACTTCTAAATCTTCATAAAGTACCCGTTCTTTATGGGACCCTAATGCATATAACACTGTTGGGTCTGTTTGTAATGGCATATCAATTTCAAGACGGTTGTAGAAAACACTTGCAATCGTTTCTCGATCTGTTTGTGCAGTTGCTTCTTCTTCTAAAAGAGAGGCAAAAGTTAGCAATTGGTGAACGGTCATTTGCTTTTCTTCAAGCAAAGGTTTGTATTCAACTAGTATTTCATTTGCTTGTGAGATCATTGTTGTAATAATGTCTTCAAGTGTTGGATTTTCTTCATAAAATGAATAGGTTGCCGGATACAAATAGCCTTCAAGTGCATAACGAATATTTCCATCCATTACTTCCTCGGTAATTAAATCCGGGAATGAAGACATCATATTTTTTATAAACTCAGGATCAACTACTTTTTCCATAAATTGCTCTGCAGTAAATTCAGTATTTTTTTCAACTATCTTTGAAATTTGCTCCAGTGTTAGTCCTTCTGGGATCGTTAATGCAAAGAGTGGTTCACGGTACACTTTACCGGTTTTTAAGCTTTCGATGATTTCATCAAAAGTCATAGATTGTGTCATTGAGTAGTTACCAGCCTGAAAGCTCGTTTCATTTTTAAATTTTGTATAATATTTAAAGATACGTGCATCTTTAATAACACCGTTTTCTTCTAGGATAGATGCAATGGCACTTATACCAGAACCCATTGGAATCTCCACTGGTATTTCCGTTTTAGATTCCGGATCAATCGGCTTTAGTGCTGATTTTACATAAAAATAGCCACTTATCCCAACTACGCTTACAATCAATAAAATTACAAGTGTCACAATAGCAACAATGCGACGTACAATTTTTCCTTCTTTTTTACGCTGCTTCATTTTTTCAATCATCTCTAGTTTTTTTGCTTCATTATCCACCGACTTACCCCCTTGTATCTTTTAATATGATACAAGAAAACACAAAAAGTGACAATACAACACGCCTCTTCCGGGTAAGAGGCGTGTTGTATCTGCGCCGAAAGTTCAGTAAAAGGTACAGTACTAATTTTTACAATATTAGCTTTACCCCAAAATCATTTATTTCAAATAAAAATGCTATGACATAGGGCCATAGCACAACGATACTTTATTCTTTGTTTAATGAAGCTAACTCATTTTCAACATATTGCCACTCTTCTTCCTCTTCTATTGGTAGAAGTTCTAACACTTCACCCTTTTCTCCAGGAATGTAAGCTGCTGCGAATATTTCATTAATTTGGTCAAGATCCGCATAAGCATACAGAATATAAGATTTATTAAATTTCTCACTTTTAAATCGATGTAAGACTTCACAAACAATCTCTTCATCATCTTCTGAAGAAATGGTAAAGAAATCTTCTTGTCCATCAAACTCGGCAATTAAAGTATTCATTACTTCATCCACCATATCCCACTCTTCATCTGTCTCAATGGATGTGAAATTTGTCATTTCCCCGTTCTCATCAAGTTCATATTTTAATGCAGAAATTTCTCCACTTTCTTCATTGTTCCCATCAACTAATGAATAAAGGACATATGAATTTTCGTCTGAATCAAACGTAAATAGCACTTTACATTTTTGTTCAGAGCCATCTTCTAATTGTACTGAAAAATATTGCTCGTCCAAATTAGCACCTCCAAAATAAAAGGTAGGCAATGCTTGTGCCTACCTTAAATATGTTTAAAATTAATTTTTACTCTTCTTCTTCATCATATTCATCTTCAAGAGAATTTAAGAAATCTTCAATAATATCCCATTCTTCTTCCGTTTCGATTGGCTCTAATTCTCCATCTTCACCGTTTTCAGAAGGGACAAAGGAAGATGCGAAAATTTCAATTTGACCATCTTCATCTTCTTCTGCACCAACTAATGAATATAAAACATAAGATTTACCGAATTGTTCTGAATAGAATGTGTCGATAACCTCACATAGTTGTTCATTACCGTTTTCGTCTACAATTGTAATGTGTCGTTCTTCGTGTTCGTGTTCATGTCCCATAGTTGGTCACCTCATTAATAAATTTTCATACTTGTAACGTTTGTTTCGCATGCATTAATTCTTACTATCTAAATACCCTTGTAGAATCATGACAGCAGCCATTTTATCAATGACTTTTTTGCGTTTTTTTCGGCTTACATCTGCTTCTATTAGCATTCGTTCCGCCGCCATTGTCGTTAAACGTTCGTCCCACAGTTTTACAGGTAGGTTAAATGTTTCTTCTAATAATTTTTTATAATTCTCAGAAGCTTCACCACGAGGTCCGACAGTATTATTCATATTTTTAGGATACCCTACTACAAATTCTGTAATAGAGTATTCCTTAACTAGTTCTTTTATACGTTCGATACCAAAATCGCCTGTTTCTTCATTGATTTTTACGGTTTCGATACCTTGCGCTGTCCAGCCTAATGCATCACTAATTGCCACACCGACTGTTTTTGAACCAACGTCTAATCCCATTACTCTCATGTTAATATTATGCCTCGTTATTCTTCCTAATATAAAATTTTACGAGCTCTTCAAGAATTTCGTCACGTTCGAGCTTTCGTATTAAGTTTCGTGCATCCTGATGGCGAGGGATGTATGCCGGATCACCAGATAAAAGATAACCAACAATTTGGTTTGTAGGGTTATACCCTTTCTCTTCTAGTGAAGAGTACACCTTCAACATCACTTGCTTTACTTCTTGTTCCATTGATTCTTCGGGAAAACTGAATTTCATTGTTTTATCAAACGAACTCAAGACCAGCACCTCGCTTTCAGAAATATAGAGTTGAATCTCTCTTCTCCATTTTCTTTATTATAACCGATTATAAGTTTCAATCAAATATTCAACAGTTATTTCTAACCAATAATTTCAAATATTATTAAATTGATTTAACGTAATCATACACAGAAGTAAGAGCTTCTTCAAGTTTTGATGCATCTTTCGCGCCAGCCATCGCCATATCTGGTCGACCGCCACCTTTACCGCCGCAAGCTTCTGCAACCGTTTTGACGATATTACCCGCATGGAAGTTTCCGCCAACTAAATCTTTTGTCACGCCTGCACATAACATTACTTTATCGCCATCTACTGCACCAAGAACGATGACAGCATTATCTAGTTTTTCTTTTAAATCGTCCATCATTTGGCGAAGTTGGTTGTTGTCTTTTGCATCAACACGTGTTGAAAGTACTGTTACATCACCAATTTTTTGAGCAGAATCTAATACTGCACCGCTTTGGGCATTGGCAATTTTTTGCGATAATGAAGCATTTTCACGTTGTTGTTCTTTTAATTCGTGTTGTAGATTTTCAACACGAGCAACTACATCTTTAGGGTTTGCTTTTAATAGAGCCGCTGTTTCTTCTAAAATGCGTTGTTCTTCTCTTACAGCTTCATAAGCAGCTTTACCAGTAACGGCTTCGATACGGCGAGTACCTGCTCCAATACCGCCTTCAGAAACAATTTTAAATAAACCAATTTCAGAAGTACTTCCTACGTGGATACCACCACAAAGTTCAACTGAATAATCACTTACTTGAACTACACGTACAATATCTCCATATTTTTCACCGAATAATGCCATAGCGCCCATTTCTTTCGCTTTTGCAATTGGCATTTCTTCAATGACTACTTCAATATCTTCCCAAATTTTCTCATTTACAATACGTTCAATTTTCTCTAATTCTTCTTTAGTTGCAGGACCGAAGTGAGAGAAGTCAAAACGAAGACGATCTGGACCAACGTATGAACCTGCCTGATTTACGTGTTCACCTAAAACATCTTTTAGAGCACGTTGCATAATGTGCGTTGCTGTATGGTTTTTCACAATTAGGTTACGTTCATCACGATCAACTGTTGCCTTTACATAATCATTTAAATGCAATTCACCTGATTCGACGATTACCGTATGAAGAGATTGTCCATTTGGCGCTTTTTGAACATCTTTTACAAAGACTTTGCAAGTATCATTTTCAAGAGTTCCATGGTCTGCTACTTGTCCACCCATTTCTGCATAGAACGGTGTATCAGCTAAAATAACAAGTACTTCATCACCTTCTGAAGCAACTTCCGCATTTTGACCATTTGCAACCATTGCAACTACTTTTGTTTCAGTTTGTAAAGTATCATAACCAACAAAATTCGATTCAACAGTAATGTTCGCTAACACTTCAGATTGCACTTGCATAGAATCTACGTCCGCACGAGCATTACGAGCACGCTCACGTTGTTCTTCCATTGCAACTTCGAATCCTTCAAGATCTACTGTCATACCAGCTTCTGCAGCATATTCTTCCGTTAGTTCTACTGGGAAGCCATATGTGTCATACAAACGGAATGCGTCGCTACCAGGAATTGTGTTAAGTCCAGCAGCTTTTTCTTTTTCGATTACTTCAGAAAGAATTGCTAATCCACCATCTAAAGTTTCATGGAAGCGATTTTCCTCATTTTTAATAACGCGTTGGATAAATTCTGTTTTTTCTTTCACTTCTGGGTAGAAGTCTTTCATAATCTCCCCTACAGTTGGAACTAACTCAAACATAAATGGCTTTTCAATACCGATTTGTTTTGCATAACGAACTGCGCGGCGCAGTAAACGGCGTAACACATAGCCACGTCCTTCATTTGAAGGAAGTGCTCCATCTCCAATGGCAAAAGCAACTGTACGAATATGGTCTGCAATTACTTTAAAAGGCGTGTTCACATCTTCTTCACTACCGAAAATTTCTTTTAAATCGATTTCACCAGGACGCATATATTTACGGCTTGCAAATTCCTCAATTTTTTCAATGATCGGCATAAATAGGTCTGTATCAAAGTTAGTTGGAACATTTTGTACAACTGATGCCATACGCTCTAGTCCCATACCTGTATCAATGTTTTGTTTTGGTAGTGGCGTATACGTTCCATCAGGGTTATGGTTAAATTGAGAAAATACTAAGTTCCACACTTCTAAATAACGTTCGTTTTCTCCACCCGGATATAATTCTGGATCATTTTCATCGTTTCCATATTCAGGGCCACGATCGTAGAAGATTTCTGAGTTTGGACCAGATGGACCTTCTCCAATATCCCAGAAGTTCCCTTCAATGCGAATTAAACGATCTTCCGGAATCCCAATTTCATTTTTCCAAACGTCATATGCTTCTTGATCTTCTGGATGAAGTGTAATTGATAGTTTTTCTGGATCAAAGCCCATCCATTTTGAATCTGTTAAAAATTCCCACGCAAAATGAATCGCTTCTTTTTTGAAATAATCACCAATTGAGAAGTTCCCAAGCATTTCAAAGAATGTATGGTGACGAGCTGTTTTTCCTACGTTTTCAATATCGTTTGTACGAATTGATTTTTGTGCATTCGTAATTCGTGGATTATCCGGAATGACACGTCCGTCAAAATATTTCTTTAAAGTTGCAACACCTGAGTTAATCCATAATAGAGATGGGTCATTAATTGGAACAAGTGGTGCTGATGGTTCTTGCGCATGTCCTTTTTCAATGAAAAATTCTAAATACTTTTGGCGTATTTCTGATGCCTTCATTACATTTTTCCTCCTAAAATTCGTTTGATGATGTGTAAGTTTAGTTTAAGTTGAATGTATCCGCCAAAATAGAGGAGATATCCGTCATTTTCACGAAAACATCCGCCAAAATGCTAGATTTATCCGCCAATCGAGTAAACAAAATAAAAAAGCCCCCATCCCATAAAGGGACGAGGACGTAATCTCGCGGTACCACCCTAATTTATAAATTGGCATAAACCAACTTATATCTCAAGCACTGTAACGTAAGTGAACGGCAGGGATTAGCTGCACTCTGGAGTAGCATTCAGTAAAAACTTAACGTAAGATTCTTTCAGCCTGTGGAATCTCTTTCTTCAACGCATGTTCAAACTTACTTGTTCCATCATCGTTTTTATCTATTCTGTTGTAAATTATATGAGAATGCATCAAGTGTGTCAATTATAACTAGCTTCTAAAATCATTTGGACAACATATAATGTCACATCTAACAGTATAAAAATAGAATTGGAGTGATACTATTGGAGATTCTATCCGTTGAATTTTTCACTGCACTGATGTCGATTATTTTTATTGATTTAGTACTCGCTGGAGATAATGCATTATTGATAGGTCTTGTTGCGAAAAACTTACCACGTCATCAACAAAAAGCAATCATTTTTTGGGGTACAGGTGGAGCAATTGCAATTAGAATCGCCTTAACATTAGTTGCAGTACAATTGCTTCAATATGATGGTCTCCTACTAGTAGGCGGGATTTTATTAATGTACATCTCATATAAATTACTATTAACTGAAGAAGAAGTAGATGTTCAACCAAAAAAGAAGTCTTTTTTAGGAGCAATTGGAACAATTCTGTTAGCAGACTTGTTAATGGGAATGGATAATATTATTGCGGTAGCGGGTGCTGCTCAAGGAAATATGTTACTTGTTGCAATCGGATTAATTATTTCGATTCCTATCGTTGTATGGGGGAGTACAATGGTTACCCGTTTAATGGAAAGATTTCCGATTATTATTGTTTTGGGTGCAGCAGTACTTGCATTGACAGCAGCCAAAATGATTGTCAAGGATGCTTATGTTGATCAATTCTTTCAAACACAGGCTGACATTTTTAAATTTGAAGCAATTGTGGTAACTGTTATTATTACAATCGGGTTAATCGTGAAAAATTTCATCCATCGTAAAAAACAAACAGAAGTCGCTTCCAAATAATGAAGCGACTCCTTTTAATATTGATACTTTTTTCTTGTGGCATAAATTAATATGACAGCAGGTATTGTGAATACAATCATTCCTAAAAACGAAAGACCAGGTTGAATTTCGTATAAAAATCCACCAAACAAAGTTAGTAGTGCAGCACTTAAACTCATTCCTAATGCAGAATAAACACCTTGCGCATTTGATAACTGTTGTTTCGGTAATGTTTTTGAGATATATTGGATAAACGCAAAATGGGCCATTGCAAAGGATAATGAGTGTAAGGTTTGAGAAATGATAAAAGCCCATACATTCGGGAACAGGTAAATGATGATCCATCGCACTGTTGAAGCAATCCCTGCAATTATTAATAATTTAGATGTATTCCAATGCCCAATTCTGTCAGCTTTCAATAAATAAATAATTTCTGAAACAACAGCAATATTAAGAATAATTCCAATATACAAGGGGTTTACATCCAAATATTGTAAATACAAGTAACTATAATTATAATATGATGCCATAGAACCTTGTAGCAAAACAACTACGAGAAGAATAATAGAAAATCCTTTAATTTTAAATAAGCCTATCATAGAGGAAGACTGTCCACGATCCTCTGCTGTCGGCTTTACTAATAATACATTTGGTGTTGGTAGTGTTTGCATCAAAAGCATAATGAAAAGAAAGGCAATCATGCACCATAAAATCGCTCTTTCTCCAGCTATACCAACAATGAAGCTAATAATTAATACCGCAATAACAAAACCAATCGAACCATAAGATCTACTTTTTCCATAATTAATTTGACCAGTTTGCATAAGCGTTGTTGCACTATTTTCAATTGCAGGTAAAAGTGACGGATAAATCAAACTAAAAATAAACGTAATAACTAATAATGTTTCAAAAGTGTTTGCCGGGAAGTAAAATAGTGTGACAACGAGGGAGGAAACAACTAAAACGAATATTAACTTTTTCTCGCTTAAGTACCTTGTTGCAAAGGGAAAAGCAAACATCGTAGCAATTGCCCTCGCAATTAAACCAATTCCCATAATATATCCCACTTGTGATGCTGTTAATCCTTTTGCTTCACTGAGCCAACCTGACCAATATTGTAAATACACGCCCCATGTGAAGAAAAAGATAAAGTAGCTTTGCGAAAGCCAGCGTTGGTTGTTCATACTATTGATAATCCTCCAATTAATGCAAAAATTGTTGTTAAGTACTGTGCTAAAAGGGAATCTCGTCAAAATCAATATCTGCTTCGTCTTCCTCTTCTAGTTCATCTTTCAACACACCAAACGGAAACCCTGATTCTGTAAAACCCGCAATAAAAGCAAAGTCGCCATAAAGCCCATATTCTAATTCATTAATTTTATTTTTAAGTTTATTTCTTTTCTTCTTTTTCATATTTAATACATACTCAATCCCAAAATAACAATTATTTTATCTTAACTGAAAATAATTAAAAAAACTAGTTCTTGGTTTTGAACCCAAAAACTAGCTGTAACATTTTAAGCATATCTTGCAATCGTTTGTCTTAAGATTTCTCCCAAATTATGTAGATCCGATTGAGAAATCGTCATACGTAGGTGAGTTTCATCTGCATCTAACGCTTCTGCTAAAAAGCCTCCGAATCCGCGCGCTTTACGGTCCACTTGCATGATTAGGTCTACTGAAGATTCTGATTGAGAGACAAAGACAATTTCCAACTCATCTAATCTGCCTCTAAACGCACCGCCAACCGGAACAAATTCGAATTCTTGAATGAATGGGTATTTGCTACGATATTTATAAGATGCTTGCTCACATTCAGCTTCTCGAAGTCTAAATCCAAGCGCTTGGATTTCATCGAAAATTCTAGAAGCGATTTTTGATGGGCGAATTTCGATATAATCTTTATCCGTTGAGTCAACACCACTTCGAATATCTAACTCTGTTGCAACCCATACTTGAGTTCTGCCGACAGTAATTGGTACATCAACAGGTAAATTGAATGAAAATGGAATGATTTTGGTTTCATTTGCACTAATTGAAAATGGTTCACTTACTCTAAATTTTTCAATGGCTGCTTTTGAAGTGTATTTATTATCATCCACTTCTTTAATGTACGTTGTATAAAGCGTTAAGTAAATTGCATCGATCTGTTGTTCCACATTACCACCGTAAATTTCAACTTCGCCACGTAGTAATTCCCCTGCTGTATAACTCGATTTTTCTAGTTTTGTATCCACTTTTGCTGAACCTACACCGATGCTCGCTAACATTTTATTGAAAAAAGACACATTCAACACCCCTTAACAATTGTATGGTAATAATTACGTGTAATGACTAATAAAAGTTTCAATTTTTTGGATATATTTTTTGTAAAAAAGAAATGGATTGGGTAATTAACGTTTTTAGCACTTCTTCATCTACATCCGCTAACTTGTTAATATACACACATGCTTTCCCAGTTGTATGTTTCCCAAACTTCTCTAGTAGCTTTTCTCGTTCAGTATCACCCGTTGCAAAATAAAGGCTTATTTTTGCTTTTCGAGGGGAAAATCCTACAAGAGGTGCATCACCTTCATGACCTGTTGCATATTTGTAATGGTATGACCCAAAACCAATAATACTAGGACCCCACATTTTCGCCTCAAAACCTGAAGTCTCCTCAAAAATTTGCAATAATTTATACGCATCTTCTCGTTTTTTCGGACTATCAACAGATTCAATAAATTCGATGACACTTGCATCGGTTTCTTTTGTTTTTTGTTCGTACTTTGCCACGCTAATTACTCCTTTCATCCTTACATGTTCCTTCGTCAATTACTTTCCATTCACCTTCATGAGGAGCAAAATGTTAAGTTTAGTATTGATATTTCACCCTAATGGTAGCCTCAATTGTAATCGTTCCTTGTTCTATCGGAGTCGAAACTGTTTCTGCTGACAATGCTACAGTTTTATACAAAATTGGTCCCCCTTTACTTTCCTCCACAATCTCTATTGGCACTGGTAAATGAGATAATCGTAAAGAGACTGCAAGAGCTTGAGCCTTTTCGTTCGCGTTTTGAAGTGCTAATTGGAGAGCACCCCTATAATAATTCTCTTCATTTTCAAGTTTAAAAGTAAGTCGAGAAATTGCATTTGCCCCATTTTTTATCGCTGTATCAATCACGAGCCCAACTTCAGCTATATTTCGGATTTTAACAGTAATGGCATTAGTGACTTCATAACCTCTAAAAATTTGTTTTCCTTCGACAAAATCATAGACCGGAAACACATTGTAAAAGGAGGTTTGTATATCGCTACGATCAATATTTAAAGCTAAAAGTGATTGAATTACTCCATTCATCTTTACAGCATTTTGTCTTTGTGCCTCCGTGACATCTTTAGATTCTGTTCTGACTTCAATTTGCAGTTCTGCGTAATCTGGCTTTGTCTCCAACTTCCCATTTCCCGTAACCGTCATTGTCCTAAATCGATGTGAACCATGATGGGCATTAGAATAATCCAATTTTTCCACCTTTCGTTTTGTTCATCTACTAACTATATGCACGAAAAGTAATATATTTGTCACAGGATTTATTCGATTAATCATCCAAAAAATCATAGGGAGAAACTCCATTCATACCAATCAACGGATGAATATATGGCGCCGTTTCAACATTTAATATAGGCTCCATTACTTGATCACCAACGAATAATGACTCTTGTTGAACCTCTGTTGAAGAAGTTATGGATACTTCTTTTTCTGTTGTTTGAACGACTTTTACTTCCTCTTGTTCTGCTTGCATTGGATTAAGGCGCGCTTTTAAACTTGTGAAGCGTTGCAAGTCGTCCGTTTTTGCTAGTCCATTTGCAAATTCATCGGGGTCCCCACATAAAATTAAAAAGTTCTTGGCACGAGTAATTCCTGTATAAAGAAGGTTTCGTCGTAACATTTTCGAATAACTTCGGACAATTGGCATGATTACAGTTTGAAACTCACTGCCTTGTGATTTATGAATAGAGCAACAATAGGCTAATGTAATTTGATTTAAGTCTCCGCGATTGTATGTGACTTCATTTCCGTCATAAGAAACAACGAGCAAATCTTGTTTCTCGATATTTTCGTTTGCTTTAATAATAGCGATTACTTCACCCATGTCCCCATTAAATATATTGCTTTCGGGTTGGTTGACAAGCTGCAACACTTTATCGCCTATACGGTACACAACATCGCCAAACACTAATTCTTTCCGAGTCCCATCTACATTAGGATTGACGAGTTCTTGAATTTTTTTATTTAACATATCAATTCCAGCAGGTCCTCTATACATCGGAGCCAATACTTGAATATCGCGTATCGATTGACCTTTAGAGATTGCACTTTTCACTACTTGCGTAACAACACTTGCAACTTGTTCAGCGGAAGCTTTAATAAAAGAACGGTCTGTTGTCTTCTCTGCAATTGTATTTGGAATAGTCCCTTTTTTTATTTGATGGGCTAGTTCAATAATTGTAGAACCTTCTGCTTGGCGATAAACATCTTTTAGTTCAACGGTTGGCACTTGCTTAGACGATAACAAGTCTTTTAAAACTTGACCTGGACCAACTGGAGGCAATTGATCTTGGTCTCCAACTAAAACAACTTGTACATCTTCCTTTAAACTTTTTAACAATTGATGTGCTAACCACGTATCAACCATCGACATTTCATCAATGATAATAAGTCTTCCCTGTACTTCACGATCTGTCTCTTCATCTTTCTCTTGACCATTAAACCCTAGTAATCGATGAATCGTCATTGCTGGTAGTTCTGTTGATTCTGCGAGACGTTTGGCAGCTCTTCCGGTTGGTGCAGCAAGTACAATTGGGAACGGTTCTTCTTTTTGAGCGTATGTTTTTGGATTTAATGATAGCCCGTGTAACTCCGCATAAGCCTCTACTAACCCGCGTATTACGGTAGTCTTTCCTGTACCCGGCCCTCCAGTTAAAATCATTATGGAAGAATTAAGTGCACATTCTATAGCTTCTGCTTGTGTTTCTGCATAAGTAACCTCTAGCCGTTCTTCTACTTCACCAATTGCTTTCCGGATATCATCTTTCGTAAACCTTTGTTGTTTATCATTTTGTTGAAGTAATTCTATAATTTTCGAAGCAATTCCAATTTCACTAAAATAAAGGGAAGGTATATAAAGCCGTGTTTCTTCCCCGCAAATTTTACTTTCTTCCTGCATTTCAATAATGGCCGTAGAAATTTTATCGTAAGGGATTTCTACACGTTGACTTTGTTCAAGCATCGATTTAGCAAGCGGCAATACATGTTCAGCATCAAGGTAAACATGACCATCTGAAAGGGCCGCATTCGTTAAAATATGTAAAACTGCCGCTTTGATTCGATCAGGGTGAGCACCTGTAATACCAAGTTTACTGCCTAACTCGTCCGCGCGACCAAACCCTACCCCTTCCACATCTTCAATTAAACGATATGGATTTTCCGTAAGTAACTGGATAGTGTCTTCTTGATAGGTTTGATAAATTTTCATTGCCAACTGTGGACCAAAACCCCACTCATTTAGTTGAATCATAATTCTTTCTAGACCTAAATTTTGTTCTAAATTTTGACGAATAAGATCTTTCTTCTCGTCAGATAATCGAGGTACACAATCGAGCGCAGAAGGGTCTTCCAATATTTTTTTAAGCGTATCAATCCCTAATTTCTGAACAATTGTTTCAGCAGTTTTTCGTCCAACACCTGGAAACAAATCACTCGATAAGTAGTGGATTATCCCTTGTTCAGTTGCGGGTACCTCTTTCACAAAGGTTTCCACTTGAAATTGCTGCCCGTACTTTGGATGATTTTTTATATTTCCAGTAAAACGGTATAACTCATCTTCATTTAAAGGTGGAAAGTATCCAACAACAATCATTTCTTTATCATCATATTGTAAATTTGTTTCCTGTATTTTTACTCGAACAATTGAGTACATATTCGTTGCATTATGAAAAATAGAAACAATTGGACGGCCAAGTATGAATAACTTATTAACTTCGAATAAATTAAAATTTTCTGCCATCCTATAAACTCCTTTTCAACCGTTTTTCCTATATTTGATTTTACCATATGTATAAAACACTGTCTTACATAATCGAAACCCTTGGAAACTCGAATTTTTTTATGTCCAATGATATGATAGTTATAGCGTTTATTGTTAGTAGAAGGGATTCGTGATTATAATGGAATTTAGACCTTGCATTGATTTACACGATGGAAAAGTAAAACAAATTGTGGGCAGCACATTGGGACATGACGACCAAACTGTGGTTGAAAATTTTATTTCTGAAAAAGATTCATCCTATTATGCAAATATGTTTAAAGAAGATGGTTTAACTGGTGGGCACGTTATAATGCTTGGTGCTGGAAATGAGGATGCAGCATTGCTAGCATTACAAACATACCCAAATGGATTACAAATAGGTGGCGGGATCCATGCCGAAAATGCTAGAAAGTACATAGATGCAGGAGCAACCCATGTTATTGTTACATCTTATATTTTCCATGATGGTCAATTAGATATGGAAAGATTACAAAAATTAATAGAGGCAGTTGGGAAAGAACATATCGTCATTGATTTAAGCTGTCGCAAGCGTGATGGAAAATGGTATGTTGTTACAGATAAATGGACGAAATTTAGTGATTTTGAAGTAAATGAAAAGTCTATTTCTTACATAGAACAATTTTGCGATGAATTATTAATCCATGCAGTAGATGTTGAAGGAAAGCGCAGCGGCATGCAAGAGGAATTGGTGCGTGATTTAGCTAACTGGACATCAATTCCGACAACTTATGCGGGTGGAGTTAGGTCATTAGAGGATTTAGAAAAATTCGAGAAAATCTCAAATGGGAAACTTCATGTAACAATTGGAAGTGCCCTAGATATTTTCGGTGGGGATCTTCCGTATCAAGAAGTAGTTACCTATTGTAAGGGCAAATAAAAAGCCAAGGCGTATATACCTTAATATGGTTGTACGCCTTGTGTTAAAAGAGCATTCCCGCAATAGAGGCACTTAAAAGGGAGGCTAATGTCCCTGCTATAACTGCCTTTACTGCTAACTTTGCAATTACAGGCCTTCTACTTGGAGCAAGTGAACCCAAGCCCCCAATTAATATTGCCATGGAACTTAAATTGGCAAATCCACATAATGCAAAACTGATGATCATTACCGTTTTATCTGACAATGTTGGCATTTCCGGTCCAAAGTTTGAATACGCAACAAATTCGTTTAAAATTAATTTTTGACCGATAAAAGACCCCGCTTTAACTGCTTCGTCAAATGGTACTCCAATTGCAAATGCTAACGGTGAGAAAACATAACCTAAAAGTAATTCTAATGTTATCCCTTTTAAACCAAAAATTCCAGTTACCCACTTTAATAACCCATTAATTAAAGCAATTAACCCAATGAATGCTAATAACATTGCACCTACATTTACCGCAAGTCTCAACCCATCCCCTGCTCCTCGTGCTGCAGCATCAATAACATTAACAGAGTCAGAATCCTTATCCAGAGTAAACTTTGAATTATTGACTTTTTCAGTTTCAGGTAATATGATTTTGGCCATTACTAATCCGGCAGGCGCAGCCATGAAACTAGCAGCTAACAAATATTCCAAAGGCACTCCTAATAATGAATAGCCCACTAACACCGATCCAGAAACCGATGCTAAACCACCCGTCATAACGGCAAATAGTTCTGATTTCGTCATTGTTCCTAAAAATGGTCTAATAACTAAGGGAGCTTCAGTTTGTCCAACGAAAATATTTGCAGCAGCATTAACTGATTCTGCTTTACTCGTTCCTAAAAGTTTCGAAAGTCCGCCACCAATAATTCGAATGACAAATTGCATGATTCCTAAATAATACAGAACGGATATCATTGAGGAAAAGAAAATAATAATTGTGAGAACGTGAATAGCAAAAATAGTCCCCATTGTTTCACTATTTGCCAGTGGACCAAATAAAAAATTAATTCCTTCACTAGCATAAGAAATAAGATTGGAAACTACATTAGAGAGCTGCTCTAGTTTTTCTCGTCCAAACTCCCATTTTAACACGATTAGAGCAAAAGTAAATTGGACGATTAAGCCCGAAATTACAACTCTCCATTGTATCTTTTTAAAACTAGATGTAAAGAGCATTGCAATTAACAGAATGACGAGGATTCCGAGTACTCCCCATAAAACATCCAAAACGTATCACCTACTTTTCAATCTTATTTTCCTTCTATTTCAAACATTCATGCAAAAAAAAGAAAAAAGCCGATCATAAAGATCGACTTAATTAAAACGTTGGCTCACCATATCGTAAATATATTTTGCTTGATCAAATTTTGGTTCAATCGTAAAAGCTTCTTTCAAATGGTGCATTGCGGCTTCAGAGTTTTCAGTTGAAACGGCATATAAAACACCTAAATTATAGTGTGCATCTGCATTTTTAGGATCTTTTTCTATTACAAAATCAAGCTCATTTTTCGCAATATCAAACATTTCTAACGTACAAAGTAAAATTCCATAAGAAAGGCGTATTTGTATATCCTCTGGTGCTAGCTCTGCTGCTCGTTGCATGTATGGTAATGCTAACTTTTGTTTCTCATCTCTTTCAAAAGATTTCGCCAACATATAATACGCATCAGCACCTTGAATTCCATGCTCAATTGATTTTTGATAAAGTTTTGCCGCCTCTACATACCGTTCAGCATTGTAATATAAATTAGCTAAACCGTAATACGCAGTAGCTACACGCTCATCAATCGTAATCGCTTTTTGAAAGAATCGTTCTGCTCTTTCGACATCATTCATTGCCGCAAGTAAATTTCCAAAATTCACATAGCCAATTGCTTCATTTGGATTGTTTTCAATTGCTTCCGTGAAGGCTTTGGCAGCATCTTCATAACGTTTTTCTTGGAATGCTTTAATTCCAATTTCATTATAGTTCATTAAACCTTTCACCTCAAAATGATAGACGACCAATTTGGCCGCCTATAAATTATCCTACATACGTTAATTTTTCATTCTCTTTAAATACTTGATCAATTGTTCCGCCACCAAGGCAAACTTCTCCATCATATAATACAACTGCTTGACCAGGAGTAATCGCTCGTACAGGTTCAGCAAACGTAATATGGGCAGTTCCATCTTCCAAAAGCTCCACTTCAACAGGTGAATCTTCTTGGCGGTAACGGAATTTTGCCGTACAGCTAAATTTGAATGGTTTAGGTTGGCTCGATGTGAAGCTCATTTTCACTGCTTTTAGGGAAGTTGAGTACAATGCATCGTGATGGAAGCCTTGACCAACATATAACACATTACGCTCTAAATCTTTTCCAAGTACAAACCAAGGATCACCATCGCCACCAATACCTAAGCCGTGACGTTGACCAATTGTATAATACATTAACCCATCATGAGTACCCATTACACGACCATCAAATGTTTCCATTTTGCCGGGTTGAGCAGGTAAATATTGACTTAAAAATTCTTTAAAATTACGCTCCCCAATGAAGCAAATCCCTGTAGAATCTTTTTTCTTCGCCGTTGCAAGCCCCGCTTCTTCCGCAATTTTACGAACTTCCGGTTTAGCAATATGACCAATTGGGAACATAACGTGCTTTAACTGCTCTTGTGATAATTGATTTAAAAAGTAAGTTTGGTCTTTATTATTATCAAGTCCACGAAGCATTAATACTTCCCCATCACGTTCTTCTACACGAGCATAATGGCCTGTTGCTAAATAATCTGCCCCTAATTTCATGGCATGATCTAAAAATGCTTTAAATTTAATTTCTTTATTACACATAACATCAGGGTTTGGCGTGCGGCCAGCTTTATATTCTTCAAGGAAATAAGTAAATACTTTATCCCAATATTGTTTTTCGAAGTTTACTGCATAATAGGGGATGCCAATTTGATTACAAACTTTGATTACATCGTCATAATCTTCCGTTGCTGTACATACACCAAATTCATCTGTGTCATCCCAGTTTTTCATAAATATTCCGATTACGTCATAACCTTGTTGTTTTAACAAATAGGCAGCAACTGACGAATCGACCCCACCAGACATTCCGACAACTACACGAATTTGTGATGGGTCTTTTGTTTCTACCATTCTCGTTCACCTTTTCTAACTTTAATTCGTAAGTCTTTGTACAATTTTAGCAGTACGTTTTGCTGCTTTTATAATTAATTCTTCTGTTAAGCCGAGGCCGAAACTAAAACGAATTGAATTGCGTAGTTCCTCTGCTCCTGATCCAAACATCGCAACTAATACGTGGGATGGATCAATTGAACCTGCAGTACACGCGGATCCACTCGAAGCATATACTTTTTCCATGTCTAAATTTACTAAGAATGATTCAACATCCATTCCTTTAAAGCTAATATTTAATACGTGCTGTAAAGAATAATCTGGACTACCGTTTATATGGTACTTAATATTTTCTTGATCTAAGATTGATAAAAATTCATTACGGTAGTGTTGGTAACTTTCTTGTTTGACCTTCATTTCTTGCTGAGCAATTTCTACCGCTTTTGCGAACCCAACTGCTGTAGGGACATTTTCTGTACCAGCACGTCTTTTCTTTTCTTGGGAACCACCTAAAAAGAGAGCATTAAGAGGCGTCCCTGTTCGCTGATATAAGAAGCCAATTCCTTTAGGACCGTTCAATTTATGACTAGATACACTTAATAAATCAACTTTTAATTCGTCTACATTTAAACGTTCAATTCCAAAAGCTTGAACAGCATCTGAATGAAAAACCGCTTGATGGTCTTGTAGGATTTCACCAATTTCAGCGATTGGTTGGATTGTCCCTACTTCGTTATTACCGTACATAATTGTTACAAGAATTGTATCTTCACGTAAAGAATTTTTAAATGTATCGATTGAAATCCGTCCACTTTTATCAACAGGTAAGTAGGTCACTTCAAAGCCATCTTTTTCAAGTTTTTCACAAGCATTCATTACGGCATGATGCTCGATTTGAGTTGTGATAATATGTTTTCCCTTTGACTTAAGAGCTTGACTTACGCCGAAAATAGCGGAATTATCGGCTTCGGTACCACCACTTGTAAAAATAATTTCTGTATCTTTTGCCCCAATTGCACGAGCTAAAATCGTTCGAGCATCATCTAAAACCTTTCGCGCGTGTCTTCCTGCTGTATGGATGCTTGAAGGGTTTCCATAAACTGTTTCAAAAGCCTTCATCATCTCTTTTATTACTTCGGGATGCATTGGTGAGGTCGCTGCATGGTCTAGATAAATTGATTCCATGAAAATATTACTCCTTTAAGTTGAATCGTTTTAATTAGGAAAGAAAAGTTAAATATAAAACATGTAACCATCAACTTCTGATGGATCATTGTATTTTGCTAAATCTTCAATCGTCGTTGTATCAAGGACATTTTTAACTGCATCACGAATACGAATCCACAATTGTTGTTGCGGTGCTTCTTCATTTTCGATTCCTTCTACTGGTTGAATTGGCCCTTCTAGAACTTTAATTACATCAGCTGCTGAAATCTTACTTGGTGGTACTGCTAACAAATAACCTCCATATGCGCCTCGAACACTTTTTACTAACCCAGCAATTCGAAGTGGAGATACTAACTGCTCTAAATAAGCTTCTGATAAATCTTTTTCCGCTGCAATTTGTCTTAATGGAATAGGCCCTTCTCCGTAATGCTTCGCTAATTCAATCATAATTGTTAGTCCATATCTACCCTTTGTAGAAATTTTCATTATAACACCTCAAGTTTCTTTGTCCATTATTTAGCTTAAGTATACCATAACACCTTTTATTCCACTCGGAAAAGGGCTAATATTAAATAATAAAAAGTATATTTTTGGAGGATTGCAACAATGCAAAATGAACCGTTAGCATTCCGAATGCGTCCGCGCAACATTAAAGAAGTCATTGGACAACAGCACATTATCGGAGAACAAACAACTTTATATAAAATGATTCACAATGGTCATGTTCCTTCAATACTTTTATACGGGGAGCCTGGGATAGGAAAAACTTCTATTGCCTACGCGATTGCAGGAAGCTCTAACCTACCATTTTTCGCCCTAAACGCTACTCATGCAGGAAAAAAAGATGTAGAACAAATTGTCACAGAAGCAAGAATTTCAGGAAAAGTTCTATTATTCCTAGATGAAATTCATCGTTTCAATAAGCTACAACAAGATACGTTGCTTCCTCATGTGGAAAATGGATCGATTGTGTTAATCGGAGCAACTACTGAAAACCCTTTTCATGATGTGAACCCAGCTATACGCTCCCGTTGTGGAGAAATTCTACAATTGAAACGCCACGCACAAGAAGATATCGTCCAACTCATCACCGTAGCATTGCATGATGAAGAAAGAGGACTTGGAAAATATAATATTAAAATTTCTGCTGATCAAATAGAAAACATCGCATTAGCCTCAAATGGTGATGCAAGAAAAGCTTTAACATTGCTAGAATCAATATATTATGCATCAGATGAAGTTGATGGAGAAACTGTTGTAGAAGATTCAACGATTGAACACCTTTCAAAAAGGATTGGGGTTTATGGGGATAAAGGAGGGTCCCATTTCTACAATTTACTTTCTGCCTTGCAAAAGTCTGTACGTGGAAGTGATGCAAATGCCGCTCTTTATTACTTAGCACATTTACTTGAAAACGGTGATTTGATTGCAGTTTGTAGACGGTTATTAGTTATGGCCTATGAAGATATTGGACTAGCCAATCCTTCTGTCGGTGCCCATGTTTATGCTGCTTGTGAATCTGCTAAAACTTTAGGGCTGCCAGAAGCTCGCATTCCTTTAGCTACTGCAGTAATCGAAATGTGTTTATCACCTAAATCGAATTCTGCCTACTCCGCCCTTGATGCAGCAATTTCTGCAATACACGACGGAAAAACAGGGGATATCCCACCCCATTTAAAAGATGCTCATTACGCAGGAGCAAAAACGTTAGGCCATGTTGGTTATAAATATCCCCATGACTATCCAATCGGTACATTTGGCGGTTGGGTAGATCAGCAATATTTACCTGATAGTGTGAATCTTGAATTTTATAAGCCTGTTATAGCCGGGGAAGAAAAACGGATGGCCGCGATTTATGATAAATTAAAAACCTTTAAAAAATAAGGGAAAACTGGTGAAGAGAAGTTATCACTCTCCACCAGTTTTTTCACCTTTGATTAATATGAAATTTCGATACGGTTTGCGACAAAGTTCCGACTAATAAAGAGCTTCTTTCTGTGTCATGATGAGCACTTCTGATTAATTCAACCATATTTCTCATCGATTCTTCTACAATTTCCACTACTCTTACATTTTGTTCGCTTCCTGCAGCAATATTTTGGATAATATCTCTCATTTGTTCTGTGACATTAATTTGATTTGATGGCGCATTCGTCATTGAGGATAATACATCTTTCACAACCCCTATATACTCAGAACCCTTTTCAACTTCTAAACTATTATTTTCAATTGCATTTTGAATTAACTTAGAGTTACTTTCTATTAAGTTTAAAGTATGATCAATTTCTTCTGTTGCATGTTTTGTTTGCAATGCAAGTTTACGAATTTCTTCTGCCACTACAGCAAACCCTTTCCCATGCTCCCCTGCTCTTGCCGCTTCAATCGATGCATTTAAGGCAAGCAAGTTCGTTTGTTCCGCAATTGCATTAATTGTTACTACTACTTTACCAATACTCGTAGAAGATTCCATGAATGTCTCTGTTAATTGTAACGTTTCCCGAACTTTTTCAACAATGTCATTCATTTTGTCATCAATGCCCACCACTTGCTCTTGTGCCGCACATAATTGTTCAGTTGATTGCTGTTCCATCTGTTCCATCGTTCTACTAATTTGGTCAACTTGCAGCATCGCATTTCGAACATCCTCTAGCTGATGTTGAATCGTTAAAAACATTTCTTCCATTTGAGCAATTAACTTATTAGATCCATGTTCAACATTTTTGGTTTGTTGTTGTAAATGGTTGTTTGTTAATTGAACATCTGAAGTAGATTTTTGGACTTTTTGAATAAGGGATGCTTGGGAATCTACAAAGTTATTAATCCAACGCCCCATCTCTCCAGTTTCATCATTGGAAAGAAGAGACTTGTCAATTCGAATGGTTAAGTCCCCTTCCCCCTCAGCAATGGTCTGGATCATACTTGTCACTTTATTGATTCGATCAATTATTGGTTTTAATCGTTTCTTTGTAAAATAAAACGTTCCTATAACCCCATAAATGATATTAATTGCAAAAATAATGAGAGGGTGAAGGAAATGGAATGCATTTAATAGTTGAAATAATAAAATGTTCATCATCATAAAAGAAATGAAACTAATTCCTAATTGAAAACCAATAGAACGTGTTCTGTACACCTCTTCTAAATCTGCCTCACACATCATGCCCCAAACGTCCGGACTATGCGGCATTTGAAAAGTAATTCCCTTCCCAATTACAGGTATATGACGATAATCTGAATACCCAGGAAATTCTACAAATATATTTGAGCCCTTTTGAATTGTATTGGCAACTCCAGGATGCAATTCCTTTGTTGCAGGGTCTGTAAATCGTATTTCAAATTCTGTATGACGTTTAATTTTGACGGTTCCCCATTGTTTTGTGTTAACACCTGATTTTAAGTTATCACCTAATGTAAAGGTTTCATCTTCAAAACGGCTACGAGATAATGCAGTACCTAGTTGTATTGTAGGGTCTAAAATTGATTTTGTCATAAATAAATAATTATCACCAGATTCTTCATATATATGTCCTGCTTCCCGTTGTATCAAATCTGAAATAACATCATTTGGAACTCTTGCCGCTAGTACAAAAAGCAAAATACCTTCACGAAAAACTGGTTGTAAAAACAATAGTGTTACTTCATCATGAAACTTTGATGTTCTTGGGCCAATTTTTAAGGTTATAGGGTCAATAAATGGTCCATATAGAAGTGGTTTTTCTGTCTGCCAAACTTGTTTTACAGCTTTTTCATAAACTTGAGCATTTTTATAACTAGCCCCTATATGACTTGGAAAACTTGAAGCAAACACTTCCACATCTTTATTAAGCAAGAATAGTTCAGTAAAATATGTGCTTTTATTTTTTGATTGTGCTAAGTATTGATTCCAGTTGTCTGGTGCGATATATAAGATTTCATCCGCTCTAGATTCTAATGAAACCCAACGATCCTTCGCCCAACCCTGTAACAAATTCACACGTGTCCTAGCAATACTTTCAAAAATTTCTTCCTTTTGTTGTACTGTTCCTTTATTTAATTTATATGACCACCATAATGGTAAGCCTTTCTTAAAATTAAGCCAGCCAAATACTCCCATAGACAAACCCCCATATCAAACGCAATTTAAACTTTCATAACTGCATTATGTAATAATAGTTTACATGAAATTCATAGGTTATTTCAACGCCGAACATAGTTATGTAATGATATAATAGATTCTTTTCAGCGAGTAGGAATTGATAAAAATAGGCATTCTAATACATTAATAATTTTTCTTTATAACTACATAATTGTGTAATAAAATGTAACACAAAAAAGATGAAATCGATTTCTCGATTCCATCTTAAAAACACTTATATTTTGTACTTCTCAACAAAGTTTGCAAAATGCTTTAAACACTCTTGAGGTTGATTGTCTTTTTGTAGAATCATTCGCTCAAATGAAACTCCATTAGATTGCTCTATTTCTTCAAAGCTATTTGCAATTTCATTTAAAAATTCAGCATTTACAATCTTCTGAACATTGGGTATGCAATTTGCAGCAAGTGTGAATAAATCTTTCGTTTCTTCAATCACTTTAGCAGATTTTTCAGATTGCATTTTATAATACGAGAGACTTTGGAAATAAATTAGTTTAGAGATTATATCTAAGAACATCATCCAAAATGTGTTTACTTTAGGAGTCTCTCCATTTGCCACCTGAGTAGCACTTATATAATACTCTACAAATTGATCTAAAAGTTCACTCAGACTCGAATAAGCTTTTTCCCAATTTTGCGATGTATCAATATTATTAAAGATTATTTCATCCATACTTTCTTTCAATCGAAGTAAGTTCACATCTTTATTCGTCATCGGAACCTTTGTTCTCATTACTAATCCTCCCTTTACTTTGCTCCCCTTAAATAATTTGTAATATTACTATAACAATAATATCCAAATAATTTTTCAGAAAATAAAAACTGACGAAAAAAGTGTGATACAAATGTGAAAAACCTTCATTTTTAAGAAAATTCAAGTTGGAATACATCCATTTTTGTGATGCAAAATTTGTCGAAATATACTATTTTATGAAAATAAAATAATATCCCTTTTATAATATTCTGACTACATATTTATTATATAAAAATTTGGTATGATGTAGATCAGACAATTTGGTCAATTCCCCATTATGAAATTTATAAACGACTGCTTGAGGAAAATAAAAAATCCAGCTAAATCCATTCACCCATTCCTCAAAATTTTTTTCGTCAAAATTTCTTAAAAAATATTTGTCATACAATACTTTTGTCATATTAATAAATGAATCATTCACAACGTACTTTCTAGTAGAAAAGTCATACTCAGGGTGTATAACTTGATTTTGGTCATAAAGGTGCATTGTACTAGATGCTTTATCTACAGCCACTTCTACTACACCAATCTCATCAAAAATATTTAACCCTCGATACTCTATTTCAAAAACACCTGTCATCATTTTGCTCCTTAATTTTCGTATTTACTTTTTTAATATATCAAATTACTACAACACTTTAAAAATCCTCAACTATTACACTCATAAATATAGTGGAAAAAGAATATATAACTAGAAAAATAACATTTTCTCTAAATAATTTTTGGAGGGAGGATTTTTATGAATGTTGAATTGCTAAAAAAGAATGATTTAATGAAGAAAAACACGATATTAATGATTGTATATGGACTTGCTGCTACTTTAGGAGGGCTTGCCCAATTTATCATTGGACGTCCAATCGGTATTGCACTGTCATTATTTATTCCTGTTTTTATTACGCTAGCTACTTATTTCTTGCAACGGAAAATAGAAACGATTCGTCCTATCTTTCCTTACGTTGTATTAATTTTTGGCGTAATTACTGTCTTCGGTATTATTTTTAGTTATAAAGTAACTTTAGCAACGATTGTTTTAAGCTTTTTCGTTTTATTTTTAAGTAGTATTCACAATAAGATATCTGTATTTATATTCGGTTTTATCGGTTCATTCTTTTGTTTAATTCTAAATGTTACCCTTGATTCTACAGGGTTTATGTTAGAACCAGCGAATGTGTTTGTTGTTCATATTTTAATGAGTGTCGGAATCCTTCTACAAGTCCGACAAAACAAGAGACTACTTAATAATATTGAGTCGTTAATAGTAGAAACTAGTGAGATGGCGTTAAAAGAACAAAACTTACACCGTCATCTGGAAATTGCCGTAGAAAATATTAATACAAAACTCCAAACTATTACTACTAGCATGACAAAAGCTTCAACGGCACAAAATGAAATGCTCGCATCAATTCAAGAAGTAAGTGCTGGGTCCAGTAGTCAATCCAATTATGTTGGTAAAATTGTTCAAAGTATCGAAGCCACATCGTCAGAAATAACGTCGATGTTAAGTCAGCTAAACCAAATTGTAAAAAGTGTTGATAATGCTAGTCAGAGTGCAACCATTGGCAACGATGTGATTCATCAACTTAAAATTGAAATTGACTCATTTAAATCATTTTTTTACCAACTTAATGAGACGTTTTTGCATCTTTCAAAGAAAATCGACGAGACAAATCAATTTACTTCAGACATACAAAAAATTACAACCCAAACAAATCTGCTTGCTTTAAATGCATCAATTGAAGCTGCAAGAGCTGGAGATCACGGGAAAGGATTTGCAGTTGTTGCAGATGAAATAAGAAAATTGGCCAGTATAACAGATCAGACGTTAGTGAAAATTGATGAAAATTTAGACCAAGTTAATAGTTATAATAAAGATACACTTCAGAATTTGACGAACGGTTTAGAACGTATTTCCTCACAAATTGAAACAGCAGAACAATCAAACGAGACATTTACGCAACTATTTCATGCGATGGCACAATTGCAAAAAGAAATTACAGACTTCACATACGCTGTAAATATCATCGAGAATAATAGTAAAGAAATACAAGACAGCACTAACGAATTTGCAGCTATCATAGAACAAAGCTCGTCTGCAATTGACCAACTTAACGGCATTCTTAATGAAGTCAATAAGGAACATCAACAAATAACTAAATTCGTCGAGGAAACATATAAAGAAACGACCAATATTCGAAAATAAAATGTAAGAAAGGTGCGCCCGAATTATTCTGGTCGCACCTTTACCATTTATTGATTTACTCTTGTTATTTTTATATCTTTTAAAATTTCATTAATCACCCAACTAGCTGCTATTAATCCGGCAACAGAAGGACAAAATGCATTTGAAGAAGGTGGCATTTTTGCTTTACGAATTTGAGCATCAGGGTTTCCTACTTGTTCAACAACTTCTGGTCGAGCAATAATTGGCGACTCATCTGAGAACACAACTGTGACTCCTTTTCGTATTCCTTCTTTACGTAGTTTCGTACGGATTACTTTTGCAAGTGGGTCTGTATGTGTTTTAGAAATATCTGCAATTTGGAACTTTGTTGGATCCATTTTGTTTGCAGCTCCCATACTTGAAATAATTGGGATATTTCGTTTTAAACATTCTTTCATTAGATGAATTTTATACATGACTGTATCCGAAGCGTCGATTACATAATCGATACCTAATTCAAAAAATTTCTCATATGTTTCTTCCGTATAGAACATATGCATATCAATTACTTCACAATCACGATTTATATCCGCAATTCGTTCTTTCATTACTGCAGATTTTGATTTTCCTACTGTCGATAAATAAGCAACTAATTGACGGTTAACATTTGTAATATCTACATTATCTTTATCAACTAAAATGATCCGACCAACACCACTTCTAGCACAGGCTTCTGCAGCAAAAGAGCCAACTCCACCCACACCTAGAATAGCAACTGTTGTATTTTTTAGCTTTTCTAAACCTTCTTTACCAATTGCGAGTTCGTTTCTAGAAAACTGATGTAACATGTTTTATGCCTCTCAATCTATATTTTACTAATCGGAATTATAACATATCAAAATAATGAAGTAAATTTACTTATAAGACGACCCAAACATGACACAATTAGAATGTGCAAAAGGTTCAAATAGATGATATCGTTACCGAAAAAATAAAACTCTCCTGCGATTTTACAGAAGAGTTTTGCATATTACGAATCCCGATTGTACCGTAACTCTTGTTGTTTTGAACCCACTACCCTTGCAGGTGGGTGCTCTCAATAACTTTTTAAACTTCCCTTGTGCGTTGAAGGGCTTGTTTGCCAAGTTAAAATTCGAACTCCCATTCGATTGTTGTTCGGTCAAAACTGTAATGTTTAGAGTCATTACGTGTAATTCAGGATTCGTGTTGTTATTATCTTATCATCAATTATCTGAATTTTCAATACAAATAAGAAAAAATATTAAAAATTTTTTATATTATACCTTAATTTGATAATTATTCTATTAAATTAATATTTTATAACTTTAGTTTAACAATAATTATACAAAAGAAGATAGTTTTTTATTATACCGTTTTCTACGTAATAGAGTAAAAGATTCGATAATATATTTTTTACTTTATGTTCTTTTTCCTAAGTTTCGCAAACAAAAAAGGCCATTCCATATTATTGGAACAGCCCTAAATTTAGTAATTAATCTTCTTTTTTCTTATTTACAGTTAAATTTAATTCTTGTAATTGTGCATCAGATACTTCACTTGGTGCTGAAGTTAATAGACAGCTTGCCGTTGCCGTTTTAGGGAATGCAATTGTATCACGTAAATTCGTACGTCCAGCAAGTAACATAACGAAACGATCTAGACCAAATGCGAGTCCTCCATGTGGCGGAACACCATATTCAAATGCTTCAAGTAAGAAGCCAAATTGTTCTTGTGCTTCTTCTTGAGTGAAACCAAGAAGCTTAAACATTTTCTCTTGTAGGTCACGTTCAAAAATACGTAAAGAACCACCACCAAGCTCATAACCATTTAATACGATATCGTAAGCTTGTGCACGTACACTTGCAGGATCTGTATCCATTTTTTCAATATCTTCATCAAATGGACGTGTAAATGGATGGTGAGCTGCTGTGTAGCGACCAGCTTCTTCATCATACTCAAGTAATGGCCAATCCGTAACCCAAAGGAAAGCATATTTAGATTCGTCGATTAAGTTTAACTCTTTCCCTAATTTATTACGTAATGCACCTAATGAAGCTGCTACTACAGATGGTTGATCCGCTACAAATAAAAGTAGATCTCCCGCTTCTGCATTTGTTGCATTCATTAAGTTTTCCGCAATTTCACCTTCAAAGAACTTCGCGATAGGACCATTTAATCCTTCTTCTGTTACTTTTAACCACGCCAAACCTTTTGCTCCATAAATTGCAACAAATTCAGTTAATGCATCAATATCTTTACGAGAATATTTGTCTGCATTTCCTTTTACGTTAATTGCTTTGACTTCTCCACCGTTTTCTACAGTTGAAGCGAATACTTTAAATGAAGAATCTTTTACAATTTCAGAAAGTTGTACAAGTTCAAGTCCGAAACGTACATCCGGTTTATCTGAACCGTAACGATCCATCGCTTCTTTATAAGGCATACGTGGGAATGGAAGTTGAACTTCTACCCCTTTTGCTTCACGCATTACAGTTTGAATTAAGCGTTCGTTCATCTCAATAATTTCGTCCATCGACATAAATGAAGTTTCAATATCCACTTGTGTAAATTCTGGTTGACGATCTGCACGTAAATCTTCATCACGGAAACAACGTGCAATTTGGAAGTACTTTTCAAATCCAGATACCATTAATAATTGTTTAAATAATTGAGGTGATTGTGGTAATGCATAAAATTCACCATCATGTACACGAGATGGCACTAAATAGTCACGAGCGCCTTCTGGAGTTGATTTTGTTAAAATTGGTGTTTCCACTTCTAAGAACCCTTCAGTTTGTAAGAAGTTTCGGATAGAACGCGTAATGTCTGAACGCAATTTAAACGTGTTGTACATTACAGGTCGACGTAAATCTAGATAACGATATTTTAAACGGAGATCTTCCCCAATTTCCACTTTGTCATCAATTGCAAATGGAGGGTTTTTTGCTTCGTTAATGATTGTAATGGATGAAGCCACAACTTCAATTTTACCTGTTTTTAGGTTTGGGTTTACTTGGCTTTCATCACGAAGTACGACTTTCCCTTCTACTTCAATAACGTATTCATTTCGGATTTTATCCGCAATTGCTAAAGCATCTTTTGCTTCATCGCCAAATACAACCTGAACGATACCAGTACGATCACGAACATCGACGAAAATTAATCCACCTAAGTCACGACGTCTTTGTACCCATCCTTTTAAGACAACTTGTTGCTCCTGATGTTGTTCTGAAATTTCACCGCAAGCATGCGTTCTTTGAGCCATTTTTCATTTCCTCCAATTTTTACGACAAAAATTTATTTATGTTCTAGTAAATAGTTCACTAAATTATGGAATTCTATCTTTTCCTGGTTACCCGATTCCATTTCTTTTACGTTTACTGCGTTTTCTTCAAGTTCAGATTCACCAATGACGATGACAAATTTCGCGCCTAATCGATCAGCAGACTTCATTTGCGCTTTCATTTTACGATCAACGTAATCCATGTCAGCGGCGATTCCTTTTGTTCGGAATGAACTAATTAATTCAGCTGATTTTAATTTTGCTTCTTCGCCAATTGCTACGACATAAATATCTAGTGCATCTCCAACTTCAAGTTCAACACCTTCAGCTTCCAGTGCTAACAGAAGTCGTTCAATCGACATTGCAAATCCGATTCCTGGTACATCTGGTCCGCCAATATCTTCTACTAGGCCATTGTAGCGACCGCCACCACATAGCGTTGTAATTGCACCGAATCCCTGCGCTGTGCTCATAATTTCAAAGGCTGTATGATTGTAATAATCTAATCCACGTACTAAGTTTGGATCCACTTCATATTGAATCCCTAATACGTCTAAATAATTTTTCACCTGATTGAAATATTGTGCTGAAGATTCAGTTAAATAGTCTGTTAGTGCAGGTGCTGTACTCATTAATGGATGTTCGTGGTCTTTTTTACAATCTAAAATACGTAAAGGATTTTTTTCTAAACGATTTTGACAATCTGAACAGAATTCTCCAATACTCGGTTCAAAGTGTTTGATTAGAGCCGTGCGATGCGCATCTCTCGTTTCTTTATCGCCTAATGAATTAAGCACTAATTTTAAATCTTTTAATCCAACTGTTTGATAAATATCCATTGCCAACGAAATGACTTCTGCATCAATGGCAGGATCCGCACTTCCAATGGCTTCAACACCGTACTGAACGAATTGACGATAGCGACCTGCTTGTTGGCGTTCGTAACGGAACATAGGGCCCATATAAGATAGTTTTACTGGTTGGTCTGGATATCCAAACATTTTATGTTCAACATAAGCGCGTACTGCAGCAGCTGTTCCTTCTGGTCTAAGTGTAAGTGAACGCCCTCCACGATCATCAAACGTATACATCTCTTTTTGAACAATATCCGTTGTATCGCCAACTCCACGTTGGAATAGTTCCGTTTGTTCAAAAATTGGTGTACGAATTTCTTTATAACGGTATACCCGACTTAATTCACGTAGAACCGATTCAACTTTTTGCCATTTTGGTGTTTGTTCAGGCAATATATCTTGCGTTCCTCTAGGTACTTTAAAAGCCATATTATGATTACTCCCTTCTATACAATTGTCATATTAGAATGCAGATAGAAAACAAAATGTCAAAATAAAAAAGCTTTCATCCCATGCATTATGCAAGGGACGAAAGCTTGAATTCTTCCGCGGTTCCACCCTAGTTGATGTACAAAAGACGTACACCCTCTTCATTACGGATAACGGCCGTTTCCGTTTTTCCCTACTAAGTATGGTACTTTTCGAGAAAAAACCTCCCAAGTGTTGTTCACATCTACTTACTGTAGGAAAGATTTCAGCCAAGTCTTTCCCTCTCTTGTCAGCATTGGTAATTGCTACTTTCTTGATCATTGGTAATTAAAATTTTTCACATTAAACTTATATTAGTCAAGTAAATCATTGTTGTCAACTACTTTTGGCTAGCTTCCCCTTCTAATTCATAATACCTAGATACAATAGTGCAAATTAAGGGTGGTTTTAGCTCATAATTGATTTTACAATAAGAAGTATATGTTAAACTCACATTATTTAACCAGTACAATAAAGGTAGGTAAAATATGAAAAAGAAAATATTACCCTTTATTCTAACGATTACACTTTCATTTACTTCACTTTCCTATTATTCTCTTCACTCCAATCTAGTATATGCAAATAATGATGCAAAAGCGGATTTAATCGTTTCAGCAGAAAAATTATATTTAAGAGAAGGACCAGGACTATCTTATCCGATTTTGACTACATTAACAGAAGGTCAGAAATTACAGTTTATCGAAAAACAAAGTGATTGGTATCATGTGAAATTTCAAGATTATGAAGGGTGGGTCGCATCTTGGCTTACCTCTTCAATGGATAAAGAAGATGAATCAGCATCTACGAATAAAACAATCATTTCTCAAGTAGACCATTTGAATTTACGGGCAGAACCAAGTATAACATCACCTGTTATTAATCAATTAAACATGGGCAATGAGGCGACAGTAATTCAACAACAAGATAACTGGTTTCAAGTCGTTTTCAACGGAACAACTGGCTGGGTGGCTACACAATATGTGTCTATTAAAAACAATGACGATTTAGAAGAACAAGAGCCTAAAAATGTTGAAATGGAAAAATCACCTTCAGAGGCGCAGGTTGAAATTGATCCTAACGCTTTTACAATTACAGTTGATGCAGTGAATATTCGAAAAAAACCTAATCTATCCTCAAAAAAAATAGGTATTGGAAAAAAAGGCGAACAATATGAAGTGTTGGAGCGGGATAACAATTGGGTAAAAATCAAAATTGGTAATAAAAAAGGGTGGGTTTATAGTTTTTATGGAACATTTAATGTAAATCAAACCGAAACTATCACAAATGAGAAAGAACAAAGTGAAAATCCCGCTTCTATTAATTTTGTGACAGTTATATATAATGGGACAAACCTTCGAGAAGCACCATCAACGTCGTCGAATGTAGTTGTCCATGCTAATGCTGGGGAAAAGTACAAAATAGTAGGGGCAGACGGCGATTGGTTTGAAGTAGAAATTAACCGGGATACGACTGCATTTGTTGCAAATTGGGTTGTTTCTTTGAATGAAGAAAATGCTAAGATTGAAAAAGAATCAGAAAAAAGTAAAAAAGAAGAACGTAAAGAAGGAACATTAAAAGGAGTCACAATCGTTATCGACCCGGGACATGGTGGTAATGATATGGGAACTACAGGTGTTCGAGGCACTGAAGAAAAAGATATTAATATTAAAACTGCAGAATTATTAACATCTAAACTAAGAGCTAGTGGTGCAGAAGTGATTCTAACTCGTGAATCTGATATTTACGTGGATTTACGTAAACGCGTATCGATATCACATCAATATGCCGCTGATGCCTTTATTAGTATTCATTATGATGCAACAGAAGATAGTTCAATATCTGGATTTACAACTTATTATATTAATGATTATCAACAAAACTTAGCTCAATACGTCCATGAAGGTCTTGCCGAAAAAGTAAGCTTGCGAGATCGTGGTGTACAACCTGGCAATTATTTAGTTTTACGAGAAAACAAACAAAATGCGATTTTAATAGAATTAGGCTATTTAAGTAATCCAAATGAAGAAAGAATCGTGACGACAGATGTTTATCGTGAACAGGCAACATTAGGTATTTACCAAGGTATCTTAAACTACTTTGATAGTCAATTAGAATAAGAAAAACAGGCTGACTTCGATTGTTTTTATCGAGTCAGCCTCCTTTTATTTACTTTTTGATTCTACAATAACCGTAACAGGACCATCATTGACGAGCGCCACATCCATCATTGCACCAAAGATACCCGTTTCTACCTTTAACCCTAACTTTCTAAGCTCTTCATTAAAGGAATCCCATAAAGGATATGCCACTTCAGGACGTGCTGCTTCGATAAAACTCGGTCTTCTTCCTTTACGAGTATCCCCATAAAGCGTAAATTGCGACACCGAGAGTATGTCTCCCCCGTGTTCTAAAATCGATTTATTCATTTTGCCTTCTTCATCTTCAAAAAGACGGATTTCCGCAACTTTTTTTGCAACATACTTTACATCTTCTAATGTGTCAGTATGAGTTAAACCTACAAGTAAAACGTAACCATATTCAATGGCACCAGCAACTTTTTCTTCAACTGTTACTGATGCTTTTTTACTACGTTGGATAACGACTCTCATGTTTATTACCTCTAAATCTAATTGATAACACGTTGAACAGAATAAATATCTGGCAATTGTTTTATCCGTTCAACAACTTTATGCAATCCTGTAATGTTTGAAATACTTATTGTTAAGTGAATTGTTGCAATTTTATCGTGATCTGCTCTACCAGTTACAGCAAGGATATTCGTTTTTGCTTCTGTTACTGCATGCATCACATCATTCAAAATACCTGGGCGATCAAAAGCAGATACCTCTATATCCACAGGGTATTCTTTTCGACTTGGTGCTTCACTATGTTCCCATTCTACTTCAATAAGGCGATCTGCATGGTCTCCCTCTTGTATATTCGGACAATCGGCACGGTGTACTGAAACACCACGACCTTTTGTAATGAAACCAACAATTTCATCACCCGGTACTGGGGTACAACAACGAGATAAGCGAATTAAGAGATTTTCAATTCCTTTTACAATAACCCCAGACTCTGTTCTACGTCTTTTAGAAGAGGCATTTTGCATTTCTTTTACGATTTTTTCAAGAGCTTCTTCTTGTTCACGCTCACGACGTTTTTTCTCAGCCAAACGATTAACAATTTGTAAAGGAGTAATTCCCCCAACACCAACAGCTGCATATAAATCATCTTCATTTGTATAATTTAATTTATCTAAAACACGCTTAATGTTTTCAGACGATAGAACTTCCTTTAAATCATAGTCTTGTGCTTTTATTTCTTTCTCTACAAGTTCTTTCCCTTTAACTATATGTTCTTCACGTAAATGCTTTTTGAAAAATTGTTTAATTTTATTTTTGGCTTGGGAACTTTGGGCTAACTTTAACCAATCACGACTTGGCCCGAAAGATTGTTTTGAAGTTAAAATTTCAATTATATCCCCCGTTTTTAAAGGCGTATCAAGGGGTACCATTTTTCCATTTACCTTTGCACCAATTGTTCGATTTCCAACCTCTGAGTGTACTCTGTAGGCAAAATCGATTGGGACAGAACCCGCTGGAAGTTCAATCACTTCCCCTTTAGGCGTGAAGACATAAACCATATCCGAAAATAAATCGAATTTTAATGATTCCATAAATTCTTCCGCGTTAGACGATTCATTTTGGAATTCTAAAATTTCACGGAACCAAGTTAATTTTTGGTCAATGCTTTCCTTGTTATTATTTATATTTTTTCCTTCTTTATATGCCCAGTGAGCAGCAATCCCGTACTCAGCTATTTGGTGCATATCTTTTGTACGGATTTGAACTTCTAACGGATCGCCATATGGTCCAATCACTGTTGTATGTAGGGATTGATATAAATTTTGTTTTGGCATAGCAATGTAGTCTTTAAAGCGACCGGGCATTGGCTTCCAAAGAGTATGGACAATTCCTAATACAGCATAACAATCTTTAATGCTATCTACTAAAATGCGGACAGCAAGCAAGTCATAAATTTCATTAAATTGTTTATTTTGTAAAACCATTTTTCGATAAATGCTATAAATATGTTTTGGTCGACCATATATTTCAGCATCGATTTCTACATCTTTTAATTGAGATTTTATTTCATCCATTACATTATCCAAATAAGCTTCTCGCTCAACTCTCTTACGTTTCATAAGGCTGACGATTCGATAGTATTGTTGTGGATTTAAATATCGTAGTGCTGTATCTTCAAGCTCCCATTTAACTTTAGAGATACCAAGGCGATGGGCGAGCGGTGCAAAGATTTCTAAAGTTTCATTTGAAATCCGGCGCTGTTTCTCAGCAGATAAATGTTTTAATGTACGCATATTGTGAAGGCGGTCTGCAAGTTTAATTAAGATAACTCGAATATCTTGCGCCATTGCAACGAACATTTTTCGGTGATTCTCAGCCTGTTGTTCTTTTTTCGATAAATATTTAATTTTTCCTAGCTTTGTAACCCCATCAACTAACATTGCAACTTCTTCACTAAATTCACGTACTAAGTCCTCACGAGTTACGATTGTATCCTCTACAACATCGTGAAGAAATCCTGCTGATACAGTTTCAGGATCCATTTGTAGTTCTGCTAAAATCCCCGCTACTTGGATTGGATGGATAATATACGGTTCACCAGAACTACGGAGCTGTTCTTTATGTGCTTCATTCGCAACTTCGTATGCCTTTTTTACGAAGGCGACATGTTCATCATTCATATAAGTTTTGACCTGCGCGAATACATCTTCGGGCGTCAAAATTTGCTCTTTCGCCATTAGTTGTCCACCTTGTTAAAAATTTTTCAAAATTGATATATAAATTTAATTGTATAAAAAGTATGTATAAAAAGTAAAGATAAGTCATAAAATCATTTTGCGATTTCGACAAATTAGAACAATTTTCGAACTTTTTTCTCTTTAGTTTATGAAAAACCTCTTTCAAAGTGATAAAAATCATGAAAGAGGTTGCTGTAATTAATATTCAATTAACGTTTTTACAGGGTAGTCGCCAATTTTATCTCGACCTTGTAAATCTTTAAGCTCAATAATAAATGCACACCCTGCAACAACACCGCCTAATTTTTCAATAAGCTGAATTGTCGCATCAACTGTACCACCTGTTGCTAATAAATCATCAACAATTAACGCTTTTTGACCTGGTTTAATTGCATCTTGGTGCATTGTTAATACATCTGTTCCGTACTCTAGTCCATATTCTACTTTCACAACTTCACGAGGTAGTTTTCCTTCTTTACGAACAGGTACAAAACCAATTTCTAACGCATAAGCAACAGGGCAACCTATGATAAACCCACGTGCTTCAGGACCTACAATAATATCTGCTCCTACTTCTTTCGCAAATTTTACGATTTCGTCTGCTGCATATTTGAAAGCTGGGCCGTTATCCATAATTGTTGTAATATCTTTGAAGCTAATACCTTCTTTCGGCCAGTTTTCTACTGTTGTGACATATTGTTTTAAATCCATTATCTATTTGTCCTCCTTAGGAATAATTATATTCCTTCATTCGATCGTTAAACCATTGTTTTAATTCTAAGTATGGTGCATATAAAAGGGTTTGTTCAATTTCAATTTGTTGCTCTCTTTTTTTATAGCACTGCGCTTCAGTTAATGCCCGTTTTGGTGCACTATTATCTACAGTTGTCAGACCATTATCTATTTTAACAAATCCTAACTCAAAAAACACGTTTGTCATGAATATTATTACTTCTGGATTTAGTCCAATATGTTTCGAAAGTTGATCGATATGTTGTCGTAAGTTAAATGCTGGTCGTTTTTTTAAGAATGAATAATACCATGCAAAATGTTCTCTCGTTGGCATACCATTAAAAAACTTAGAATCCTGTGCATGGAATATTGCATACACACGCTGTGGCTGCACATGGTATAAAATTTTTTCTAACTGTTCTAAAGTATCAGGTAAATCAAGGATAGCAATGTATTGAGAATTAATTTCTTCAGTATCCCCATTTTTCACTAAATTGATAGAGGAATTTATAATTGGTTTATACAATTCAATTGTCTTTTCATGGAACGCTACTACTGAACATTTGTCTAATGGAATAGAATGAATCCATTTTGAAATTTGGCTTTTTCCGCGATAATCGTATAATTGCCAATCATTTGTTTGAACATCTTCTATCATAAATTGTGGCTTTTTCTTCCCTTGCCATTCATTAATTTGTAAATCTCCTACAATCGATAAATTTACCCCATATGAAATTTCTTCGTGTAAATAGCCTTTATTAAACCCAATGGCATCGATTGTACCAAATTTGTCTTCTAATTCCATTTTCAAATGGTTTTCGCCTGCACCAATTTTACGCATGGAACGTACTTGAACATCTTGTAAGGCAAAAATTGGCTTAGCAAACCCTGTTCCAAACGGTCCGAGTTTTTTGATTTCTTCAATCGATTCAACTGTTATTTCATCTATTTCTACCGGAACATCAATTAACAGTTTTGGTACAAGCATTTCTTCTGTAAGGCATTCTACAGCTTGTTTATGAAGTCGTCTACGTATTTCATCAACATATTCTAATGGAAATGTCATACCAGCTGCCATTGGATGTCCGCCAAAGTGTGGTAGTAATTCTCGATTTTTCGCAAGTTCATTATACAAATGAAATCCTTCAATACTACGACCAGAACCCTTTGCTGTCCCTTTATCGAAATCGAGTGATAACACGATCGTAGGTTTATAATATTTTTCTACAAGTCTTGAAGCCACGATTCCTATGACACCTGGATTCCAACCTTCTTTTGCAACAACGATTACAAGAGAATTAGAGATATCCTCATTATTTTCAATCATTTCAATTGCTTGTTCTGTAATTTCATTGACGATTTCTTTTCGTTCAGTATTTTTTGTATTTAAGAGTTTGGCACCTTCTGTTGCTTCTAATTCACTTTCGCTCATTAAAAAGGTAACTCCCGGGGCAGCCGTTCCCAATCGTCCAATTGCATTTAATCGTGGACCAAAATAAAAACCGATGACTTCTTCATTGATCTCATTTTGCTTTACACTTGTTATGCTACATAATGTTTTTACCCAAGGATTAGGAGAGATTTTCAATTGTTTAATCCCCTGTTGAACGATATAACGATTTTCACCTACAAGCGGTACGAGATCGGCTATCGTCCCTATAGCTGCAAACTCATATAAATGTTCAGGTACTTCACCATATAATGCATGGGCTAATTTAAAGGCAACCCCTACCCCTGCTAATTCCCCAAAAGGATAATGCTTATCTGGAACGCGTGGATGAATAATGACATCTGCATCAGGTAATATATCTCCTGCTTCATGGTGGTCTGTTACAATGACATCCATTCCAAGTTCTTTTGCAATACGAATTGGTTCAATACCACTAATACCATTATCCACTGTAATGATTAATTGCACACCATCTTCATGGGCTTTTCGAAAAAGCTCTTCATTAGGACCATAACCGTGCGTAAAACGATTTGGTATACAAAAATCTACATCTGCACCTAAATCACGAAGCACATTCATCATGATTGTTGTACTTGTAATTCCATCTGCATCATAATCGCCGTAAACTAATATTTTTTCACCATTATTTAATGCTTTTTCAATGCGTTCTACTGCTTCTGCCATTCCGTGTAATAAATAAGGGTCATGTAACTGGTTTTCATCGATATGAAGTATGGATTTTGCTTTAGATGGAGTTTCGTAACCTCTTGATATTAAAATCTTTGCCGCTATGGAAGATATATTTAATTCATTTTGTAGTTGTGTAACTGTCGCTTCTTGTGGTTGATGAACAATCCACTGTTTTTTTGATTCGATCATTTTGTCACTTCCTCAATGACTAATTATACAAAAAAATATCGGTCTCTACTAACTTATAAATCATTTAAAATATTAGAAATCTTTTTCGCAAATAGAATTGACACTAAAAAAAGACAAAGTGCACTAAAACACTTTGTCTCTTTTACACGATGTTTACACAACTGGCTCGTCTGAACCCCATTGTTGTTTTTCTTTTTTCTCAACAACGGCACCTTTTTTACCCATTTCACGAGATTTTAAAGTGAACCAGACTTGAGCCGCAATACAGATTGATGAATACATCCCAGTAACTAAACCAATCAGTAATGCAATCGAGAAGTTACGAATCGCAGGAGCACCGAAAATTAATAATGCAACTACTACGATGATAACTGTTAAAACGGTATTAATTGAACGTCCCATCGTTTGACGAAGGGATTTATTTACGATATCAGCAAGTTCTTCCTTAGAGGTGATTTTACCTTTTCGATCAATATTTTCACGAATACGGTCAAAGGTAACAATTGTATCATTGATTGAGTAACCTACAATCGTTAAAATGGCCGCAATAAAAGTAATATCTACTTCTAAACGGAAAAGACTGAATATCGCTACCATGAAGAATACGTCATGTATTAATGAGATAATTGCCCCAACACCCATTCGCCATTCGAATCGGAAGGCAACGTAAATAATAATGCCTAAAGCGGCAATTGCAAGAGCTTTTATTGCATTTTTCACTAATTCTTGACCTACAGTTGGTGAAACAGTGCTAACACTAGGTTCGTGACCGTAGTCTTTAAGTACAGCAGCTTTTAAATCTAATATTTCTTTTTGACTCAAATCTTTTTTATATCGAATACTTGCATTGTTTTGTTCCTCGCCAGAAATGACTACATTTTCTGAAGGGAAGCCTATTTTATCTATATAATCTGTTATCTCATCTTGAGTAATTTTTTCATCTGCTAAAATTTCTACACGAGTACCACTAGAGAAGTCAATACCTAAGTTTAATTTAAACACTCCAAGGATAATTGCCCCAACTAGTAGAATAATAATTGAGAACGAGTAAAATTTCTTACGGTTATGAACGAAATCGAATCGATCGAAATTCGTTGATAAATCTAATGATTCTAAGCCTTCAGAAGCATCGTGAATTTTAGACTTACGAACTCCATAAAGGAATGGATTATCAAAGTAACCACTTTTTACAAGTAGACTCATTAGTATACGTGATAACCATACAGCAGTTACGAAACTTAGTACAATTGAAATCATTAATGTTGTTGCAAACCCTTTAACTGAGCTTGTTCCAAAGAAGAATAGAACGGCTGCAGCAAGTAATGTAGTTAGTTGCGCATCAACAATTGCCGATAACGATTGTTTCGAACCAAGATGGAATGCCTCTTTTACAGTTTTCCCTACTCGCAATTCTTCTCTAATACGCTCAGCAGTTAAAATGTTTGCATCCACTGCCATACCAATACCAAGAACAAGAGCTGCAATACCTGGTAATGTTAACACAGCATTAATGCCGTTAAATATTAATAATACTAAGTAAGTAAATACCGATAATGTAATAATCGAAATAAAACCTGGCAAACGATAATACAATACCATGAATAAGAAAATAACAAGAACACCAATTACACTTGCAAATACAGTACTTTTTAATGCTTGTTCACCAAATTGAGCACCTACAGAAGTTGAATAAATTTCTGTTAGCTTAACAGGTAAGGCACCTGCATTTAAAACACTTGCAAAGTCTTTTGTTTCTTGAACGGTAAAGTTACCGCTAATCATTACATCTGTTGTATTTAAAACTTGGTTAACAGATGCAGCAGAAATAAATTTTGGATCTGGTTTTTGTGATTCAGCTGCATACGAATCGACGCCTTCTTGGAAATCAAGCCAAACTACTAGAAAGTTTTGTCCAGCTGGCATTTGTGATACTTTGCTCGTAACATCTGCAAATTTAGAAGCATCTTTCAATGTTAACGTTACGATTGGACGGTTTTGTTGGTCAAAGGAAGCTTTTGCTCCACCTTCTTTTAAATCTGTACCATCTAATAACACTTTGTCGTTAACATCACGGAACGTTAAATTTGCCGTACTAGATAGCAATTCCCTAGCAGATGATTGATCGTCAATCCCTGCAAGTTGAACACGGATTCGATCTTCACCTTCAACCTGAATACTTGGTTCGCTTACACCAAACTGGTTGATACGATTGGAAAGGGCCGTTGTCGTATCCGTCATGACATCCTGAGTTATTTTTTGACCATCTTTTAGAGGTGAAACTTCATATAAAACCTCAAATCCACCTTGCAAATCAAGCCCGAGTTTTACGTCTTTTAAAACTCCCTGTACCGTTGTACCCATTGCCGCAAATAAGACGACAGCAACGAGGACAAAAGTAAAAATCCGGCTCTTTAATTTCATCTTAAAAATCCTCCTCAATGTGTGTATACATACCCCATGTATACACAAACACGCATAAAGCGATTTGCGCCAAAAATATGATAAAACCCAATTTGATTTGGTGTTGGAACCAAATCGATTATTTATGTAACACACTAATTATGAGTTACGAAAGCAAACCTGTCAAACTGAATCCGCATGGAATTATTTCTCAGTTTCCGAAGCCTTTGGATTGAGTAAATCCTTCAATTCATCATTATTAATTTCACTAAACCAATCGACAGCTTGAAATTGCTGAATTTGAAAATGACTCACAATATCTGACGCTTTTATTGTAAAAATCGTTGCAACGATTTCATGTAAATGAATCTCTTCAATTATTTGTTTCCGCCATTTTTTTTTAATACAAAAGTTCCAAATATCTTCTTTTGTAATGCTATCATACTCGTAATATTTGATTTCTTCTAACTTACTTTCTAATACTGGTAACACTTTTTTGTAAAGCTCTTCGTATTGAATCATAACATTCACCCCACCAGTAGTTTTAACTCTCGTCCCCTTTGCATACAGTTATTGTAGCTGATATTTCTTGAAATGAGAAGGGATTGAATGAATGGGATCGTTCGTTAAAGGTACAATTTTTCTAACGTTTGTCATCTTCTTATCGAAGCTTTTTGGCTTTATATATAGGATGCAATTCATGCGTGTTGCAGGAGAAGAAGCTGTAGGGATTTACATGACCTCCTATCCAGCTTTTGTTTTTTTTATTTCCCTCTTACAACTAGGCATTCCTATTGCACTAGCCAAAATTGTGGCCGAGCTTCATGCGAAAAGGCGAGATGGCCAATTAAAATCCGTCATGCAAACAGCAACGAGATGGTCGATTGTTTCAATTATTTTATTCGCACCAGTACTTTACTTCTTTATTCCATTTTTAGCAGGTACACTGTTACATAACGAAGCAACTAAATTAACGTTATATATCGCATTAGGTGCTGTTCCAATCGTTGTTTTCTCGGGATTGATTAGAGGTTACCTACAAGGGATTGCCATTATTTCTGCCACTGCATGGTCTCAAATGTTAGAACAATTAGTACGCATCGGATTAATTACGATTTTATTACCATTATTTGCAACGCCTGAAAACCCTGCTCTAACTGCAGCGTATGCAATGGCCATTACAGCTGCCGGGGAATTAATCTCTTTTATCTATTTATATATCCATTATTCAATCAAGAAAAAAAGACCGAAACAATCGGAAAAAGTAAAACCTTATCCTGCCATGCCAATGATGCGTATTGCCGTTCCTTCAGCAGGGTCTCGATTGTTTGGTACTTTCACTTGGTTTTTAGAACCAATTGTATTTTTAAAAGCTTTAACTGTTTCGGGGTTAACAGCAGCTGGAGCGACAACTTTATACGGAATCATTTCAGGTGTACATATTCCGTTGTTATTATTCCCTTCATTTATTCCGAATGCTCTAGCGATTGTATTAATACCAGCTGTTAGTGATGCTGTTGCAAGAAGCAATCATCAATTATTAAATGAACGCATTGGTGTTTCATTACGTTTGTCATCAATTGTCGGTTGTTATGCTGCTACCTTCTTCTTTTTACACGGGGATGAGCTTGCAATGAGACTATTCCATTTGGAAGAGAATCGTGGATTTATGAGAATATTAGCTCCCATTTTTTATTTTTATTATATCCAAAGTCCGCTACATTCCATTTTACAAGCAGTGGATGAGGCTCGACCTGCTATGATGAACTCAATTTACGGGGGACTTGGAAAATTGTTTGTTATGTTTGTACTAGCCTCCCAAACTTTTATCCAAGAATTTGGGGCAATTATTGCAATTGGATTTGGCGTACTAATTACTTCATTTTTACACATCGCTACTCTACGCCAACATAAAATGATTGCAGCTGGATTTAGGTTTTTTGCTATTCCGTATGGGATCTTTATATTAATTTGCGTTGTACAAACCTTTGCAAAGCCTTATTTTTCCTTTGATTTTTGGACAAATAGTGCAATTACATTAATTTTATTAACTATCATGCTTTTATTAACTAATCAACTTAAATGGCGCGACTTCAGCTATTTAAAGTCCATTATTTCCAGACGATCGTAATTGCACGTGTAGTTCGTTATTTTCGTAACAGCAATAAAAAATTTGTTCGATATCGTTATATCCCTTTTCAGCTAATTGTTGTAAGAGCCAATCTTTATCCTGCTGTATATAATTTAAATGATTTTCAACGATGTAACCATCAACTATTAGTGGAAAAATGAGTGGATCATCACTTTTTAAAAAAATTGATAATTTCCCTGAAGGTTCAAGAAAAGCATAAGCAATTTGTTGTACAGATGGAATTCTCTCTTCACGCATTTGTTGGAATAAGTCATCGAGATTGTATCTTTGTTTTCTCATCTCTTCTTGATTAATAACGCCATTATGCACAATAACAGAAGGGTCTCCATCAATAAGATCGCGAACTTTTTTACTTTTCAACGTGATAAGAGAATTTAAATATTGAATCGCTAAAAGAATAACAATGGGAAATACATTTTGAAAAACAGGTTTATCAACGTCTTCAATTGCAAAGGCAACACATTCTGCAATTAATACAAAAACGACTAAATCCATAATACTAAGTTCGCCCACTTCCCGTTTACCCATTAAACGGAAGACGATTAAAATAAATATATATAGAAAAATGGTACGTAAAAGAAGTTCCCAATAAATTTCCATGTTGATATAACCTCCCTATCTTTCATCATTCTAGGCACAACAAAAAAGGACTATTCAAAAAAAAAAGCTTTCGAGATTGTTTGTTATTTTTTAATTAGAATAAGAAAAAATCTGCCTTCTTTCTTTTTGAATGATAGTGCAGATTTTTTATTTGTATTTACTATTTATGCAACCTAGAAAATCATAATTAATTTATATTAAAAATAATAGAAAAATACACATTCAAATATTCAATAAATAACAAAATTAATTCTTAAGTCTACCCATCTTTTTGAATCCATTAGATAATTCATATCAATTTTATTTGAAATAACAATATACTATTTTAAATTTCCACTTTTTGCCATAACTAAGTCAGCAGAACTAACAAACGAAAAATGCTAATCATGCTTATGGTGCAACTAAGCAACAATTGAACACATTACAACTAATTGGTTCCGTTACCGATGAGTCGTGCAAGTTGTAGGCAAAATATCAGTTATAATTTTGATAATGCCTTATTATCAAAAAAAACCACTAATTACGGAGCTTGTCCGAAAATTAGTGGTTTTTTATTATTCAGTAATAACGCGGCCAATTGCTTGACGCTCAAATTTTAAACGTGTGTTTCCATCTACAATAATAACAACCGTTGTATCTTCAATCGCTTCAACTTCACCATGAAGACCACCAATTGTTACAACACGATCTCCTCGTTTTAAACTGCTTTGCATTTGAGTAGTGGCTTTTTGCCTTTTTTGTGCAGGTCGAATTAAAATAAACCACATCGCAACGAACATAATTAGGATTGGTAGTAAGCCTGTTAGCGTATCGCCCATGTATAAATCCCCCTTTCTAAATCTCACTTAGATAAGTATAGTATAAAATCAGTATAAAAAGCGATTTCAAAATACTATTTTTATGAAAGAAATAATAATTTTTATAAATGAACCAATATTTTCAATTTAGAAATTCTTAGCATCTGGTTTATTAAATCCATATTTTTCAAAGAATTCTTCTCGGAAGTCACCTAGTCGATCTTCACGGATTGCTTGTCTCACTTGTTCCATTAAATTTAATAAGAAATGTAAATTATGATAAGTTGTTAAACGAATACCGAATGTTTCTTCAGTTCGAATTAAATGACGAACATAAGCACGTGAATAATTTTTACATGTATAACAATCACAATTCGGATCAATTGGACCAAAATCACGAGCATATTTTGCATTTTTTACAACTAAACGGCCTTCTGATGTCATTAATGTACCATTCCGCGCAATACGCGTTGGTAATACGCAATCAAACATATCGACTCCACGAATAGCACCGTCAATTAATGAGTCTGGTGAACCTACCCCCATTAAATAACGTGGCTTATTGGCAGGTAATAAAGGTGTTGTATACTCTAGCATACGGTTCATAATATCTTTTGGTTCTCCTACAGAAAGACCACCAATCGCATATCCCGGGAAGTCAAGTTCAACTAATGCCTCTGCTGAACGTTTACGCAACTCTTCAAATTCTCCACCTTGAACGATGCCAAATAACGCTTGATCTTCTGGACGTTGATGTGCTTCTTTACAACGCTTTGCCCAACGTGTCGTACGATCAACAGATGCTAACATATAATCGTATGTTGCTGGGTATGGTGGACATTCATCAAAGGCCATCATAATGTCTGATCCTAAATCGTTTTGAATTTCCATCGCTTTTTCTGGACTTAAGAAAAGCTTGTCTCCATTTAAATGATTTCGGAAGTGAACACCTTCTTCTTCAATTTTACGAAATTCACTAAGGGAAAATACCTGGAATCCACCAGAATCAGTTAAAATTGGACGATCCCAGTTCATAAATTTATGCAGACCGCCAGCTTCTTTTACAATATCGTTTCCTGGTCGTAGCCATAAATGATATGTGTTCGATAAAATAATTCCTGCATTCATTTCTTTTAACTCTTCTGGTGACAGCGTTTTAACTGTTGCTTGTGTTCCAACAGGCATAAATGCAGGCGTTTCAAATGATCCATGGGGTGTATGGACAATCCCAAGTCTAGCACCTGTTTGTTTACATGTTTTAATTAATTCATAAGTTACTGCTGGTTTTGTCATAAAAAATAAAATCCTCTCTGAAAAAAATCCTTTGAATTATCGAATTGGGCGAATAAACATTGCATCACCAAAACTAAAGAATCTATATTTTTCCTCTACTGCTTTATTATACGCATTTAGAATAATTTCTCTAGAAGTTAGTGCACTCACTAACATAACTAATGTTGATTTTGGTAAATGGAAGTTTGTAATAAGTCCGTCAATTGCTTTGTAAACAAACCCTGGATAAATAAAAATGTTTGTCCATCCTTGTTCGGCACGTATTTCTCCATCGTATTTCTGTGCAATTGTTTCAAGGGTACGCGTTGATGTTGTTCCTACTGCTATTACTTTCCCACCATTTGCCTTTGTTCGATTAATCGTTTCTGCTGCTACGTCTGATACGCTATAAAATTCAGAATGCATATCATGGTTTTCAATGGAATCCACACTAACAGGGCGGAATGTACCTAGGCCAACATGTAGTGTAATAAAGACAATTTCCACACCTTTTTGTTTGATTTGCTCTAAAATTTCATTGGTAAAATGTAACCCTGCTGTAGGAGCAGCTGCAGAACCAATTTCTTTTGAGTAAACCGTTTGATAGCGTTCGCGGTCGTCTAATTTTTCATGAATATATGGTGGAAGTGGCATTTCTCCTAATTTATCCAAAATTTCATAAAAAATTCCATCATAAGAAAATTTAAATAATCTTCCACCATGATCAAGTTCACCAATACAAGTTGCTTTTAGTAAACCTTCCCCAAACGAAATCACCGTACCCACTTTTACTCGCTTTGCTGGTTTCGCTAATGTTTCCCATATATCTTCTTCACCTTGTTTTAATAACAGCAACTCAATATGGGCCCCTGTTTCCTCTTTAACACCCATAAGACGTGCTGGCATTACGCGTGTATCATTTAATACAAGGCAATCTCCACCGTGTAATTCATCTACAATATGTTTAAAGTTACTATGATCCACTTCCCCAGTTTTTCGATCAACAATCATTAACCGACTTGAAGTGCGATCTTCTAGTGGTGTTTGTGCAATTAATTCTTCTGGTAAATGGAAATCAAAATCTTCTACTTTCATCGTTTTCTTCCTTTTTTATGTTTGTTCTGGATAAGTATAACCAAAATGTTCGTATGCTATTTTTGTTGCTACACGGCCTCTTGGTGTACGCTGAATAAAGCCAATTTGTAATAAATAAGGCTCATATACATCTTCAATCGTAATCCGTTCTTCGCCAATCGATGCAGCCAATGTATCAAGCCCCACCGGACCCCCTCTAAACGATTCAATCATACTTATCATTAATTTATGATCAATATGGTCAAGTCCTTGAGGGTCAACTTGAAGAAGTTCTAGTGCTTGGCTTGCTAAAGGTAATGTAATTGAACCATCTCCAATTACTTGCGCATAATCTCGTACGCGCTTTAATAACCGATTTGCAATACGAGGTGTCCCACGGGATCGTTTCGCAATTTCCCTAGCTGCAAGATGGTTAATTTCTACACCAAATAGTTTACTACTACGTATAACGATTTCTACTAAAGAGTTTTCATCATAATATTCGAGACGCAGTAATACACCAAAGCGGTCTCTCAACGGTGCAGATAATGACCCTGCTCGCGTCGTAGCACCAACAAGCGTAAATGGTGGTAAATCAAGGCGAATGGAACGAGCTTCAGGACCTTTTCCTACCACAATATCAAGGCAAAAGTCCTCCATCGCAGGATATAGCACCTCTTCTATAGCGCGGGGTAGTCTGTGAATTTCATCAATAAACAGGACATCTCCCGGCTGAAGAGAACTGACGATTGCTGCCAAATCCCCTGGTCTTTCGATTGCAGGGCCACTTGTTAGGCGTATATTAACATCCATTTCATTTGCGATAACTGCTGCTAACGTCGTTTTTCCTAACCCTGGTGGCCCATAGAGCAAAACATGGTCAAGGCTTTCTTGACGAAGTTTGGCCGCTTCAATAAATATAGTTAGATTATCCTTAACCTTTTGCTGCCCAATATATTGCGAGATTTTTGATGGTCGGAGTGAAAGTTCAAATTGTTCATCAAATTCATTTGCTTCACTTGAAATGATTCGCTCTGTCATTTCTCTCCCTCCTTATTTCGTTTTTAACAATAACTGAAGTGCATGTTTCATATAGCTTTCTGTTGTTGTTAATTGTTCATTTTCTTCTAGTTGCGGCTTAATTTTTGACAGTTCTTTATCCGAATATCCTAAAGCCATTAAAGCAAGAAGAGACTCCTCTAATTCCTGTTTATTTGGATTTACCCCAAATAACGGCAGTTCATCTTCTGCACTTGGCAATTCAACTTGCTCTAGTAAAGAACCTAATTTTCCTTTTAAATCCAGAATCATTTGACGCGCTGTTTTTTTACCTACACCTGGAAACTTCACTAAAAACGCTTCATCTTCCAATTCGATTGCAGAAATTACTTGATTTGGATTCCCACTTGCTAAAATTGCTAATGCGCCTTTAGGACCAATACCTGAAACTTGAATTAATTTCCGGAACAGTTCACGTTCTTCTAATGTCTTAAAACCAAAAATTAATTGGGCGTCTTCTCGAACATGCATATGTACAAAAATTTGTTTTATCTCTTCTTTTATTCGAAAAGCAAATGGATTAGGAGTGAAAATTTGCCAACCTATTCCTTGTTGCTCCAAAACTACGTATTCTGGTGTAACTCTAGTAATTTTGCCTAAAATATAATCGTACATTAATCTCCCTCACATTTCACTTTTAAAATTATAGCATAAGATAATCCGACCTCGTACTAAACATTCCTTTTAACAAAAGAAAGACCGCCTAGAATGTAGACGGTCACTTTGAGTGTTATAAATTAATAGTAACATAGTTTTATTTTGATTGTAATTTTTCAGTTTCTACAACTAATTGAGGCCAATGACTTAACGCTTTTTCTGTAAAAGGCATTAAATAGTCTAAGAAAGCTTCTTTTTCATAGTCGCCTAATTGTAAAACATAAAGCCATTCCCTTAATAATTCATTCGGATATAATAGGTAAAACAACTTTTGTTTACAAAGGTCATATAAAAATGGATGTTCGGTAAACAATTGTTTTAGATTATAATTCATTGTTGGTAATGCACGGTGCATCCAAAGAATCATTTCTTCTGCTGAATCACCAACAACTGCTAAATCAAAATCTATCAATTTCATGGAGTGATCTTCACAAATTAAAAAGTTATGATGTACAACATCTCCATGAAGTAACGTTAATTTCCCACTCACTTTTTGCCGTTTCTTACGCATTTGTTTTAAAACCCTGCTTGCGTAAAGGACGATATCATAAAAACCTTCATTTAAATATGGTAAAAGTTCTTTTTCACTTAAAATAAAGCGTTCTAGACGTGCATTCCATTTTTGATATAGATGTTGCCTCGGAATGCGATAATCATTTTTCCAATCAATCATATTACTTGTATCATGTAATGCATTTAATATGGTTAACGCTTGTTTTCGCTGATGTTCATTAGAGAAGTCTGCACTCAAGCTATTTTTTTGCCAAACTTGAACGAACAAATTTGGCTCATTACTCTTTTTTAATGGTATAACATATGGAAACTGGATTGCTTCTAATTTTCTGTGAATTAGTTTTACTTTTTCAAAAACCGTATGATTTTCATATTTTTTTATAAATAAAGTTCCTTTTGTTGTTTCATGCTTCCATATATTGTTCTTTATTTGCATTTTAATATTTCCAAGGAGAGTAATGTGGTGAATAAGGGTTCATATATGGATAGCTTTGACAGTTAGGATACATTTGTTGAGGCATCATGTTATACATTTGTTGTTGCTGCATTGGCATCATATGGTGTGGCATTTGCGGCATCATATGATGTGGACTGTCATAATGGCCATCATAAGCTTGAGATTTTGGCAAGAAGCCGCTATCAAGTTCATACATCTCATGATAATCATCAGCTACATTTGAATCGTCACACGGCTGATTATATAGGGCAGCACTCTCTACATCGTATGTTCCTTGTACATGATCAGCCATTTTCATTTCAGAAGAATCTTTTAACCAATCCGGTAAACCATCATGCTCTTGTTGGTGTGGGTAGTCCTCATCCATTACAGGGGAAATATCATAATTCGGTTCGAAATAAGGTACACCATAAGGCATCATTTCTACAGATGGACTTCCTTGACATCCACATGGCGAAGGTGCTTGCATATATGGTTGTTCATGTGGCATGTATTGTTCTTGACATCCACATCCGCATGGCGATTGTTGATGATAATGTTTTTGTTCGTGGCAACCGCATGGCGATTGTTCATAATAATGTTGTTGCTCATGGCATCCACATGGTGATGGATGATGATAAAAATGCGGCATTACAGGTACATAAATGATTTGTGGCTGTGGCACTGGCACATACTCAATTTCCTTTTCCTTATCCATTACGGGTTGCATATGTGTATGTTGCATATGAATATCAGGCATCTCAATATAGATTGGTTGTGGCTGCGGCATAGGCATTGGCTGTGGTTGTGGTTGTTGGAAATGCATTTGTGGCGCAAAATCCAAATGGAATTGTGGTGTCATGTCAAATTGTGGCATTACAGGTTGTGGCATTGGTGTTGGTTCGGGCATCATTGGTTGAACAGGTGCTGGCATTGGCGCTGGCATTTCTTGTGTCATTTTTTCTTTTGGTGATGGTGGAAGCTCCATTTGTGGCATTTCTTGTGTTACCATTTCTTTAGGTGCTGTTTGCATTGGCTTAGGTGCTGTTTGCATTGGCTTAGGTGCTGTTTGCATTTCCTTCGTCGACATCGGTGCAGTACGCTGTTCCTTTGTCATCATATTTTTTGTTGATGTTGGTGTAGCAGAATCAGGTAAAATAATTTCCATTCCAGGAACAATATAATCGGGGTTAGCTAAATGTGCATTTAAAGCTTTTAATTCATCAAGACCAATCCCATATTGTTTAGCAATTCTCCAGAGTGTCTCACCTTTTTGTACAATATGAATTCGCACAAACATCCTCCTTTTCTCGTTTTATAATATGATAAGCAAATGAAAAGGACACAAAAAAATTCTAGGATTTAGTTCCTTCGTGATAAACTATGAATTAGAGAGTAATGGATATACATGAAATTCACTTTGAAAGAGGTGTGAATATGAAGAAATTATTAGGTGAAGAACGTCGTAATGAATTATTATCATTATTAAAAGAAGCGAGAAGACCGATTACAGGAACAGATCTTGCAAAACATTCAAATGTATCTCGGCAAGTAATTGTCAATGATATGAATTTATTGAAAGCACGTAATGAACCAATCATTGCCACTAGTCAAGGTTATTTTTATATGTATAAGGAAGACACGGCAACAAACTATGAACGTAAAATTGTTTGTTTACATACAGCGGAGCAAGCCGAAGATGAAATGTTAACCATTGTAGATTGTGGTGTAACGTTAAAGTCTGTTATTGTAGAACATCCTGTGTATGGCGAGATTACTGCATCTATGATGTTATCAAATCGAAATGATGTTCAAAATTTTATTCAGCGAGTAAGCGAAACCAATGCAAATTATTTATCGGCTTTAACAAATGGCACTCATCTACATGTCATTTCGGCTCCAACAATCAAACAATTAGATATAGTGGAAGAAAAGCTTCGAGATAAAGGATATTTAGTGGAAGGATAAAAATTTTCACTTACGAACAATCCCTTAGCAGTGCAATAAAAATTTGGGGCATACAATATACTATGTGGGCGGATTCTACATAAGTACAAACACCCGTTGTAAAGGTTTTTGTTTGTACTAATCCGCTCACATTTTTTTGTTATATAAAACGTTCTAAATCTTCTTTTGAAGGAATTATACATTGATTTTGTTTTAACAATTTGTGACGATTTTTTGCAATGAAATCGTAAATGATATTACGCAAAGGTGCTGGTACGAGTAAAAAGGCTGAAAATATTTTCCAAAAGTGATCAAGTCCTAACGCAATTCTTAACACTGCAGATGATTTAGTAAATGCTCGATTATTTTCTATTAGTACGACACTATCTATCGATTCTGGAATGCCATAATCTTCTACAATTTCCCTTCCACTAGCACTTTGAAGTGAAGCAAATTTAAATTGTTTCTTCTTATCTCGTTTTATAATAAACTGAACGCTACGATTGCAGAAACTACACTCACCATCAAACAGAATGACCTTCATATAAGACCTCTCCTCACTCAGGTGTTAAATATGTATAATAAGTTCCGAGCGACTTCACTGTACAACCAAGTGCCCCAAGTTCCTCTACCGCCCCTTTTACCATTGGCTCATTTTCATCTGCTAAAACATCTATAATGAAGAAATACTCACCTAAACCAGTTTTTAATGGCCTCGATTCTATTTTACTTAAATCAATCCGTCGCCAAGCAAAAACGGAAAGTACTTGATGTAAGGCACCTGACACGTTCGTTGGTAGCGTTAGCATAAATGTCGTTTTTGATTTACCTTCTGATGTCTCAATTGGTAGTCTAGTATTCTTTTTTGATAACACAAAGAAACGGGTATGATTAAAATGAAAATCATGAATGTTTCTCTCCACAATTTCTAAACCATATTTTTCAGCCGAAGAAGCATTTCCAATTGCAGCTATACATTGATCCGGATTTTCAGCTACATACTTTGCTGCAGCTGCTGTTGATGTTGTTTGATTTAATGGAACCGAACTAAAACGGTAAAATAAATATTTATGACATTGAGCTAATGCATGGGAATGAGAATAAACCCCTTCAATGTTGTGCCAATTGTTTACTTGTGCTTTGTTCACCATAAGATGCTGTTGGATTTTTGATAGCACTTCACCTACAACATATAAATCTGCTTCATGATATAAATAGTCGATTGTAAGCGTAACTGTTCCTTCCAAAGCGTTTTCTACAGGAACAACTGCAAAATCAACCCGTTCATTCGTAACGGCTTCAATACAATCAGGTATAGTAGTATAAGGCATTAGCCATTCATTTGGAAAAAGACCTTTTGTTGCTAAATAGGTAAAAGAAGCTTCCGGCCCTAAATAGGCAATTCGTTTCTCCCACTGTTGTTGTTTCACGTATAAGCCCCCTAATTTTTTAAGTTTTCAGTAATTTTAACATAAAAAGAGTCCAATCATATAGACAAGCTTACTCGGTATTTAGTAAAACAAAAGAGCAAATTACTTTGCTCTCTGTCCATTCTTATAACGCGCCAGAACTAATTACTTCTGCTGATTCTACAAACTCTAACTTTTTTAACAATTGAATTAACTGATCTAATTCCATAATCATGCTTGTAACATCTAGAGATAGTGTAACGTTTGCACGACCTTGAATTGGTATTGTTTGATGAATTGTTAAAACGTTACAATGTGCCTCAGTAATAATTTCTAATAGCTTTGCCAATGCACCTTTTTCATCTTGTAACTGAATAAAAATCGTTAAAATTCTTTCTCTCACAATGGAGTGGAAAGGAAAAACGGCATCTCGATATTTATAAAATGCGCTCCGTGATAAATCAACTTCTTTTACTGCATCCCATATAGAAGATACAGCACCACTTTGCAATAGATGCTTTGCTTGTAAAGTTTTTTGCATAGCATCTGTTAATACATCTTCACGAACTAAATAATACCGTTGATTTGCAACGTTTTTCATACTCTCCCCCCAAAATCCCTAAAACCAATATCTATTCAATAAATTCAAATTCAAATTCCATTAAGCGCACGATGTCTCCATCCGTTGCACCACGCTCGCGTAATGCATCATCTACTCCCATTGCACGTAGTTGTCGTGCAAAACGACGAATTCCATCTTCACGGCTAAAATCAGTCATTTTGAACAATCGTTCAATGCTATAACCAGATAAAACATAAGCACCATCGTCATCACGAGTAATTTCGAAATCTTCTCCTTTTTTCTCGTGCTTATAAAGTACAGTTGTATCACTTTCTTCTTCAATCACTTCATGCAACTCGAAATGTGGTGTAACTTCTAATAAATCAGCTATTTCAAATAACACAGGCTTTAACCCTTGGCGTGAAATCGCTGACACTGGGAAGACCTTTACCGTATCCCCAACCTTTTCCTTAAACTCAACTAAGTTTTCCTCTGCATCAGGCATATCCATTTTGTTAGCCACTACGATTTGTGGACGCTCTGTAAGACGAAGATTATATTGTTTTAGCTCTTCATTAATCTTAACGTAGTCTTCATATGGGTCACGGCCTTCCATTCCGGACATATCCACGACATGTACAATAACTCTTGTTCGTTCGATATGGCGCAAGAACTGCATACCTAAACCAACACCTTGGTGAGCTCCTTCAATCAACCCCGGTAAATCTGCCATTGCAAAACTTCTTCCGTCTTCCGTTTCAACCATCCCTAAATTTGGAACAATTGTCGTAAAGTGATAAGCACCAATCTTTGGTTTTGCTGCTGATACCACTGACAACAAAGTGGATTTCCCTACACTTGGGTATCCTACTAAACCTACGTCGGCAAGTACTTTTAATTCTAATATAACATTTAGTTCTTGTCCTGGCTCCCCTTTTTCTGCAAGTTCTGGAGCAGGATTAGAAGGTGTTGCAAAACGTGTATTACCACGACCGCCTCGGCCGCCTCGAGCAATGATTGCTGTTTGTCCATGTTCGACTAAATCTGCAATAACTGCTTTTGTTTCTTCATTTATAACAACTGTTCCAGGAGGTACTTTAATCACTGTATCTTCCGCATTTCTTCCGTGCATTCCCTTACTCATTCCGTGTTCACCACGTTCAGCTTTAAAGTGACGTTTATAACGGAAATCCATTAACGTTCTTAAACCTTCTTCTACCTCGAAGACAACATTTCCTCCATGGCCTCCATCACCACCTGCGGGACCACCATTCGGTACATATTTTTCTCTGCGGAAAGCGACCATTCCATCGCCACCATCTCCGCCTTTCACATAAACCTTTACGTGATCGACAAACATACTCATACTTTCACTCCTGTTCCAAGCTCAATACATATTTCCAATGTTGATTCGTTTGTTCATACGTTTGAACTTTCATATTCGGTAGTTCTTGCTGTGTAAAAAGTTGGGCTTCCCAATTTCCTCTTAAATCAAACATTAATTTGAAATCATTTTCATTGGATTCGATTTCAATTAATAGTTGTTGTTCTGTATATGGATCTAAATGGTCATATACATGAATAACTGTCTTTTCTAAGTATTCTACTATTTGCTCATCTTTTTTCATATTAACAGGATGTTCTACAAGACTTTTTAATGTATATTCAATCGAAGGAAATCTCCATTGAAATGTTTGTAGCCACTCTACCGTTTTTGGTAATTTTAGTTTATTTATATTCGATAAGGTTTTACAGCTTTCGGATATATTTTCAATCGCTTTTTTCGCGTCTTCAACCTTGTCTAATTCTAAATACATTTTGATCAATTGTAGATGGTTCATAAAATCATGATTAGCAAATCTTATTACTTCACTATTAGAGAGAGTATGAATTTTCATTTTGAACCTCCAAACTAACTAAAAAACTACTACTTTTATCTCTCTTAGTATAACAGTTTTTCTTATATTTTCCTCTCTAACGCCATAAAGAATTAATACTATGAGAAAATTTCAATTATCCATGAGAAATTTCCAATCTAAAGTGTATTTTATTACGATATAAAATCATAAAAAAGGACTGCTGGCTAGCAGTCCTTTTACATTTGTATAAAATTAAGCTTCTTGAGCTACTGGGTAAACACTTACTTTTTTCTTGTCACGGCCTAAACGTTCGAATTTAACAACGCCGTCAACTTTAGCGAAAAGTGTGTCATCTCCACCGCGGCCTACGTTTGTACCAGGGTAAATTTTTGTACCGCGTTGACGGTAAAGAATTGAACCACCAGTTACGAATTGACCATCAGCACGTTTAGCACCTAAACGTTTTGATTCAGAGTCACGTCCGTTTTTTGTAGAACCTACCCCTTTTTTCGAAGCGAAAAATTGAAGGTCTAAAGATAATAACAATTTCATTTCGTTCCACCTCCTACTTGATTGTAGTTGATTCGAATATATTGTCCATAGTTTTGAACCATCGAGTAAACTTGAGCAGTCATAACTTGGACAATAAGCTGTAATTTTGCATCAATATCAGCATCTAATTCTGTCGGAAAGTCTACTCGTAAGTAACCTCCACCTTCAGTTGCTTGATCAATTTTCGGTTCAATATTTAAAAGTGCATAAATGGCATTTACCGTACCTATAGCAATGGTAGATGCACCAGCACAAACTAAATCTTTCCCTGTTTGATCGTATTCAGCATGACCTGAAAATTCAAACGCAGATACATGTCTATTTTCATCGTGATGAATCGTAACCGTAATCATATCGGTTCACCCCATTATTAAGCGTTGATTGATTCAACAACTAATTTAGTGTATGGTTGACGGTGACCTTGTTTACGACGGTAGTTTTTCTTCGCTTTGTATTTGAATACAGTGATTTTTTTAGCGCGACCTTCTTTAACAACTTTCGCTGTTACAGTAGCACCTTCAACAGTAGGAGCACCTACTTTTACTGTTTCGCCACCTACGAATAAAACTTTATCAAATGTTACTACCTCGTCAGCTTGAACTCCTAGTTTTTCAACATAGATTTCTTGTCCAGCTTCAACTTTGATTTGTTTTCCACCAGTTTCGATAATTGCGTACATTTACCTGCACCTCCTCTTAGACTCAGACTCGCCTGTAATGAAAGGTGATCGAACGATTCGATTCTTCATAACCTTCCCAGAGCGGTTGTAGCACGGGTGCTACAAACAACATTAAAATACTAACATAAATATTTTTTTAAGTCAATCGTTTCATTACATATTTCTCAAAAGCAAGACGATACTTCCGATATCGCCATTCACCTACCAATTTAATAAAAATGAAAATTGATAACACTAATAAAAATAACGTTTTTGGCAACAAAATAAAAGTAATAATGATTGTTAATATTGTCAAAATGAGGGATATGGATATATACATTTCGTAAAATCGTGCCTTTGGGTAAAACACCAAAATTAACGATAAAATGATTCTCCCTCCATCAAGTGGCCACACCGGAATCATATTAATCCCTAGTAAAACTAGTTGAATTTTAAATAAAGGATCTGACAGTAATGGATCTAAAAAAGGGGTGATTCCAAGAAAAGTAAAGGTAGCAATAGGTCCTCCGAGAGCAATGATGAGTTGTTTTTTTGGTGGAATGGAGAAGCCGCCCTGCAACTCAATTTCACCACCATACGGCATAATCACACAACGCTCTACCTTTACTTTACATAAAAAAGCGGCAACAATATGCCCTAGCTCATGAATAATTAATGAAGTTAAAATAAGTGCATAATACGAAACGTTCCCAGACATAACCATTGTAAACAAAATCGGCAAAAATAATGGATGAATTGTCATCCGCATCATGGTTGCGTATGCTCTTTCATCCATTGTAATGTTTCTTCAAGGTTTAACACTTCCCCACCTTGTTCAATTTTCAAGTAAAGATCCCCAGGTTCTTTATTGGCAATCGTACTCCCTCTTTCAATTGATGTATAAGGTAAAAGGGAAAAGGAGTCTACATTACCATAAGTCACCGTCGTATCATCTTCATAATAAACCGAAATTGTTTTACCTGTTGTTTTAGAATGTCCGGTATAAACGACAAGACCATTTTCAATAGCAAGAATCGGAATGGTCTCTTCAAAACTTAATAAATATCCATTATCATAAGGTTTTATCGCAACAAATGAAAGCAGTTCTTGATTCACAGGATCCGAAGACACTGTAATTTTTGTACCCGTCTCTTCACCAAAAACTTCTCTTAGAACATTTCGCATCATCGTCAAATCCTCTGAACTATAAACAATTTTTTTTACGTCGATATTTATTTGTCCGCGTTCCTGCATCCCATTCCCAATTAAGACAAGTGTACACAGAAGAAAGGCTGCAATCCATTTCCACTTTTTGTTCACTACCTCATCCATTCTGCATTTTTCATAGTATATGAAAAATATGAAAATACGATTCAATGAGATTTAGAAAAATATCAATATCGCCCACATTAAAAATTTATTTGATTTCAATTAAAAAGAGATGCCTCGCAAATCATTAAGGCACCTCCTTGCTCTTCATCTTCACTTTCTACTTTGAAAAAATAGAAATTAATTTTTTAAACATCCCTTTTTGTTCATCTTCTAATGTCATAAGAGGGACCGATTCTCCTAAAATTCTTCTAGCAATATTACGATATCCCAAAGAAGCTTTATTGTTTGGATCCATTACAATTGGTTCCCCTTTATTGGATGAACTAATAACCTCTTCGCTATCTATGATAATACCTAATAAATCAATAGATAAATGAGTTGTTATTTCTGTAATGTCCATTGTATCCCCATTCTTCATTAAATCTTTTCGAATGCGGTTAATGATTAATTTCGGTGGTTCGATTGGTTCTCTTTCCAACAATCCAATAATTCGATCAGCATCTCGAACAGCAGAGATTTCTGGAGTTGTTACAACGATAGCGCGATCTGCACCAGCTACTGCATTTTTATACCCTTGTTCTATCCCTGCAGGACAATCGATTAACACATAATCATATTCACGTTTCAATTCATCTATTAAACTCTTCATTTGCTCTGGCGTTACAGCGTTTTTATCCGTTGTTTGAGCAGCCGGTAATAAAAATAGTTTTTCATCTACACGCTTGTCCCGAACGAGCGCTTGATGTACTTTACAGCGGCCATTTATAACGTCAACTAAATCATAGATAATTCGATTATCTAATCCTAATATTAAGTCTAAGTTCCTTAAGCCGATATCAGTATCAACTAAACATACTTTCTTCCCCTGAAGAGCCAATGCAGTTCCCAGATTGGCAGTAGTTGTTGTTTTACCTACCCCGCCTTTACCTGAAGTTATTACGATTGCTTCACCCACATTAGCTTCCTCCTTTGACCTTATTTAAAAATGGACGTATTTTTCTTACTTCTTGTAAACGTTCATATGAGATGATGCCGTCCCTATTAAGATACGCAAACAATTGTTCCGAGCTATTTTGCACAGCTGGACTTTCATTTGACATAATTTCAATAGAATCGGCAATTAAAACGTGGGTAGGTTTAAAATGTGATGCAGCAACAATTGCATCACGGTTTCCTTCTATTCCTGCGTGTACAATTCCTCTTAAATTTCCTAACACATAAATATTTCCGACTGCTTCAACTTGACCATTTGGATTAACATCGCCAATAACAATAATATCGCCTGTTGATTTTAACACTTGGCCTGAGCGAACAATCCCTACATATGTTTCGTATTGTTCTGTTATTAGTTTTTCATTACTCTCTCGTATAGGTATAACATCACTCTGCATTTTAGCAACATGCATATTACCAGATTTTTGTACAATATTAACTAGTTCGTCTTGCTGTTCATTAGAGAGATATCGATTCCCTAAATGAAGTTGTACATCTACTATCCCATCAATACTACCTTCTGAAACTTTACGACTAAGTTCCTCTACTAATTCTGCGTAGGCGCACTGATCATCAAGCCGAAGTACTAAACCTTCTTTTGTCCCTTTAATATGGACAAGCTGTTTTTTCATAAAAAGCGACACCTCACGCCATCAAATTAAGAAGCATCTCGGGTATGCTGTAAAACACGAGCATTGATTAAATATTTAAAAGCCCACCCAAGCATACTTAAAAACAATAAGTTTGCAATAATTGTTGGAAGTAAACGATTACTTAAAAAACTTGCTAAAGGAATCGTCGTTAAATTAATAAATGAGAAAAAATAATATAAAACGATTTCCATAAGTCCGACTAGAAATATAGATAATATTGTTGTTACACTTAAATGTTGATGAATAAATCGAATCGAAGACCCAGCAACGAAGCAAACAAGTGGATATAAAAAGGAATATAATCCAATAATATCAATGTAAAACACATCATACAAGAGTCCAAAAAACAAACCGTACAAACATGCTCGTTTGCGACTATAGTAGATCGATATAAAAATTAAATACAAAATGACAAAACGAGGGACTAAATATAATATTTCTTCTCCCCATTGTATTGGAGAAAACAGCGCAAACTCTGGTTCCAATAAAAATAGAACAACGGCTACAAAAGGAATTAAAAAACGAATCATTTTATTCTTCCCCTTCACCAGTAGACTCTTCAACTTCATTTGTTAAGTCCGCATTCGTTCCGTTTCCATCAGATCCGTCCACTTCATTTGCATTTCTTTTAGCAATAATAACATCCTCCAGCATTGAAAAGTCTGCTGCAGGTTTAATATAGGCCATTTTTGTTAATCCAAAATCATCTGTCGTTACTTCTGTTACCTCTCCAATTAGAATACCTTTCGGGAAAATCCCCCCTAATCCTGAGGAAACAACTTGCTCACCTACATTTACATCTAAGCTAGAATCAATACGTTTTAATATTAATTCATTACGTTCAGCGTCATATCCTTCTAACAAACCAAAAATATCCTTTTTCTTTCCTTGAACAATTGCAGATACACGGAAATTAGGATTGTTCGTTTGTAATAACTCCACTTCAGAAGTAAATGGGGTAACAAGACTAATTTTACCTATTAGCCCTTTAGCTGTCATAACAGCCATGTTTAACTTAACACCATGTGATGACCCTTTGTTGAGGATAATTTTTTCTTCCCATTGGTCCGGGTTTCTCGCAATTACAGTTGCCTTAAGTGGATTAAAATCTTTTAAACTACTTTCTTTTTTCACTAGCTCTTTTAAAGATTCATTTTCAGATTGCAATGTATTAACTTCTGCTTGAAGCACGGCAAAATCTTCCAAACGCATTTTCAAACGTTTATTTTCTTCGTACGTATTTAATAAAGAATTAATATTATTAAAAATACCAGTTATGTAATTAGCTGGCTTAGCAACAAGGGATTGTGCAAAGCCAACAGTGTCTTTAATAAATTGTTCGGGAAGATTAGCATTTTGTCGATCACGTAATGAGAAGCTAATCAATGCCACAAGGAAAATTATACTAACTAGTAGCAGTATTAATTTCTTGTTTGAAAAAAACTGTGGCATTGCTATCCCCCCTATTTTTTCATCTGCTGTGAACGAACTAAATCAATATGTTCTAAAGCTTTACCTGTTCCAATCGCAACACAATCTAACGGATTTTCTGCGATAAATACAGGCATATTTGTTTCGTCACTTATTACTTTGTCAAGATTACGTAACAGAGCTCCACCACCAGTTAAGACAATTCCTCTTTCCATAACGTCAGCAGAAAGCTCAGGAGGTGTTTGCTCCAAAGTCTTTTTCACTCCATCGATAATGGCTGCGATTGCTTCACGAAGAGATTCAGAAATTTCTTCTGCTGTGATCTCAATTGTTTTAGGTAGTCCTGTTAGTAAGTCACGTCCGCGGATTTCCATTTTTTCGTTACTATCATCAACTCTTGCTGTACCGATTTCAATCTTAACCTTTTCGGCTGTACGTTCACCAATTGTTAAGTTATAAGTTTTTCTGATATAGCTAATGATTGATTGATCCATAGCATCGCCACCAATACGGACTGATTCACTTGTAACGATACCACCAAGTGAAATGACGGCAACTTCAGTTGTTCCTCCACCGATATCAACAACCATCGAACCTGTAGGATCCCAAACAGGTAAGTCCGCTCCAATTGCTGCTGCAAAAGGCTCTTCAATTGTAAATGCCTCTTTTGCTCCAGCTTGTCTTGAAGCATCAATTACTGCTCGCTGTTCCACAGATGTAATGCCATAAGGTACACAAATCATGACATTTGGTTTTTTCCAATTAGAACCTGAATTTTTTAATGCTTGTTTTAAGTAGTATTGAATCATCGCAGTTGTAATATCGAAATCTGCAATTACACCATCCTTCATTGGGCGAATCGCTACAATAGAACCTGGTGTACGTCCGATCATATTTTTCGCATCATTACCAACTGCAACGATGTCACCAGTTTTTGTATTTTTCGCCACAACAGAAGGCTCGCGTAACACAATACCTTTTCCTTTAATAAATACTAGTGTATTTGCGGTGCCAAGATCGATCCCGACATCTTTATTTCCTAATCCAAACAATTTTGTACTCCCTTTCTCTTTAAGCCATTCTCGTATCAATGCCTAAAATCATAAAATTTATTATAGCTGAAAAGCTCGAAAAATTATAGTATCACATGTACTGTTCTACCATATTTGTCTGTTGACAATCAATTTTAATCGACATTTTTCATTGTATTTCGATTGTTCCCTTGAAACAAATAAAATAATTATGTAAGATTTTACAATCGTGTAACAACTACACCATTTAAATGACGAAATTTATTCGAAATGGTTCGATGAAATAATCATGTAATAATAATAAAGCCTTAAATCATAGTTTAACTCTTTAAACAAAATGTTAGTAATTTAATTGACATCTATTTGTTACGTTAATTTTACTTTAATTTGCCCAAATTTAAGGGGAAAATCCGTAACGTTAAAAGGTTAGGTAATTTCCATCAAAAATGGACGTCTCAAAGTTTTGAGGCGTCCATTTTTTGTTTAAACAAAAACTTATGATGATATAAGTATACGTATAAACACCAAAATTTACGAGTGATTAGCCAAATATAATAAAACTAAATCACATATATCCTTTTTCCTTTAGGCTAATAAATTGATGATCACCGATAATAACATGATCAATTAAATCAATCCCTATAATATACCCCGCTTCTTGTAAACGTTTTGTTACATCAATGTCTTCTGGACTTGGTGTAGCATTGTAGTGTAGAAATTATGCGCCGTGCTATGTTACCATAATCGGTTTCACAATTCCCCACTCAGAACCGTACATACACCTTTCAATGTATACGGCTCGCCGGTTGTTTATTCAGAAAATCCGAAAATTTGTTATCGTTACTTATAAGAGTAATTATGAAAATCTTTAAGTTTTAGAAACGTATGTATGATTTGTTCTCCAGTTTTATTTTGCTGAACTAAGCTTAAATGACCTTGTCGATGTTTTCGCATGCTGATAGCAACCTTTTTTGACGAGCTTCTTCTTTTTATAGCAATGGTTTTAATGAAACTGTGTTCTGCTATATAAAGTAATTTATTTAATAGATGAAAGTTATCGGCTAATTTGTAATAATTCCCAAACTTTTTTAGTTCTAAATTATATATTGAAAGTATTTCTAGTTCACAAAGATTAACTAGTTTCTTTCTATGTTTAATCGTTAAATCATCTAAATTACCATAACCGTTCTTTAACGCGAATGAGTGTAAAGCTCTTGCTGGGATATTTAATTGAATATAATTTCTTTTACATTTAGATATTTGATAGCCTAAAAATGGTATGCCTTTTCCGATATGCCGAATGTTTGTTGTTCCCCTCGCAATTCTTAACTGTAAATTATTATTAATAAAGCATTCTATTAGTGATTTTAGCTTCTGTGCATCTTCTTTTGGACTAGAAACCCCAATAATAAACACATGAGCAAAACGAACGTATTTCATTTTACAGTAATTGGATTTCTGTTTTATCACATGTTCTATAAAGGTATCTAATTCATGAAGATATATATTAAGAAGTAGCATAGAGAACTGGCGTGGCTGTTGTGCACCGTCATCTGTTTTTTCTAAATGCCATTTAGTCATTACACCACAACTTAAGGCATTGTGAATAAGTAGTAAAAAACGTCTGTCATCTATTTTTTTGCTAATCCATTTCAATAAGTTTTTTTGATGTTCACGGTTGCTTTCCCCATCCAGTACGCCTTGGATACACCACGTTACCCCATTCCAACTATTTTTAATTTCCAAAAGTGCCGATTGGTAAGAACGATTTCCTATAAAACCATGTGAATGTTTACTGAAAATCGGTTCATATATATGGCTAAGAATAATACTCATTACCTCAAGCACTAACTTATCTTTAAAATTAAAAACTATCTGACTTGAATCCGGTTTTCGGTGCATAGGTGAGAAACGAAATGTATTTTGTTGTAGCTGCTCAATCATCTCGTCAATCATTTTAAAACTTGTCCCATTTGTTACATTCATAGTATCTGAGCATAGATTGGTATATGCTTTTAACCAAAGATCCTTATGATAAAGTAAACGATAACAATCTTTTATCTTTTGATTTTTACGAGAAATATTCCGATAAACGCTTAACTGTTGAAATGGATTTGATGCCATATTCATGACTCCTTTCACCGCAAACGTTAAAACAACCTGTCTCCCTTTCCCATGCTAAACTCATTACAAGCAAACGTTGAGTACTATGGAGACTCCGTTGCCATATGTGATTTTCAAACAACTATTTGTTATAGCCAATTTCGGCACTCACACTTAGGCAATCCCTGCATTACATATAAATTCAGATGCGTGATGGTTAGGTATCCCTTTCGACATTTTCCTTATACAAAGGATTGAAGGATAAATCTCACTATGGACAGGAAAGCGGAATTTCCAACAATCCATTTTATCCTCATTACCTATTAGCTATCGTAGGTAATGGTGCACCCAACACTCATTTGTCTAGGATTCAGGCAGTTTAGCTTTTACCATACATCACTTGGTCTGAAGAACTGAATCAACGTTGATAGCTACGTTGTCTTTTCTCCTTTTCACGTCATGCTATGTTCCCTTGCCTAGTTTCCCTTGCAAGGTAAGACGCTGACCATAGAACATTGTGAGAAGTTCTAGTTTTTTGCAAAAACACTGAATTCACATACATTACAGGCGCACTCCGCTTGGGTGGTTATGTGCACAAATTATCGATGCAGCAGAACGTTTAACTGCTTCACGGTAAATTTCGCGCGGGTGAACAATACTTGAATTTAGACTTCCAATAAATATAGTTTGTTTGTGCAAAACTTGATTTTTGACGTTTAAGAAAAGAACTACAAAATGTTCTTGGTGAAGAGAGGACATTTCAGGCATTAAAAATGTTGCAGCATCCTGTGGAGAGCGGATGGTGAAGCGCGAATCAACTTGTTTTTGTGCGAGTCTCCTGCCAAGTTCAATGGCGGCTAAAAGTTGTACTGCTTTTGCTTCACCAATACCTTTAATTGAGACAATCTCCTCTAACGTTGCATGTTTTAATCCGTGCAATTTTTCAAAATAATTTAAAACACGATTGGCAAGAGTTAATACAGATTCTTGCTTTGTCCCCGTGCGTAATAAAATAGCTATCAGTTCTTGATTAGATAAACTTTGAGCACCTTGATTGATTAACCTTTCCCTCGGTCGATCGTCTACATGTACATCACGAATCATCAACTCCGGAAATGGAACCGTCATTTAATCTTCACTTCCCTTATATTTTTATTAAATTTAGGGCCACTAATTTTTCAAATAGACTTGCTAAAGGGAGTCCTACGACGTTGTTATAATCTCCTTCAATTCGGTCGACAAATAAGACGCCATCTGTTTGAATTCCATATCCCCCTGCTTTGTCAAAGGGATCACCAGTTTCTACATAAGCTTCAATTAAATTTTGTGAAAGATTTTTAAAATACACCTCTGTTACTTCTACAAAAGTAGTTTCTGTACCATCTGCTTGTATAATAGCTACACCTGTCATGACTTGGTGACGGTTGTTTGAAAGCTTTTGTAAGTGCGTAACAGCCTCTTGTCGCGTTTTTGGTTTATGTAGTAGTGTGTCTTCGAAGACAACAATAGTATCTGCCCCTATCAACGTTTTCCCTACTACTTTTTTTGCCACATCTCGAGTTTTTAGCAATGCTACTTTCCGCACATAATCGACCATTGTACTAGCGGAAACAGTTGTTTCAATAACATCACTTGTCATAATCTCAAAAGGAATACCGAGTTTTTCAAAAAGTTCTTTTCTTCTTGGGGATGCAGAAGCTAAAATAAATTGTTCATCTGTAGTAAATTTCATTTCCATTCCTCCTAACTATATAATAGCCGAGGACAAGGATTTTGAAAAATTCCGGTAAATCTCAAAAAATTTCATTTTGCCTCAAAACTGTCCTATCATAATTTAATTTTCATACAGTCGTTTTCATTAAAATAATGGGCAATTAGGTGCAATCTTACCACGCTTAAATCTCCTGAAATGCTTGATAGAGCTGAAGTTATAGAATCCCAATCAGTTGGTTTGTTATCTAAATTTTTCGTATCTTCAAAATAAAATTTTGAAGGATTATTACTTTGTAAATGCGTTGGTAACGATTGTAGGGCTGGGTTTGAACATGTTGAAGCAGATAAAGTAAAAGATTTAGCAAATGATGTCGGATCATCTGTTATTACGAGCTCCTCTTTTACTGGCGTAACAGTGGACCAAACATAAAAATTACCATCTATTTCAACGATAGCACTCGTATTTAATGAGGCGTAACCAGCGATAAAATCCAAAGCTGATTTATGACTTGAGAATACACCATGTTGGTTTGCGAAAAATTCCACTGCCGTTTTGTCTACAATTGGTTCTTCTGTTGATTGTACAGGTATTACTTCTTCCTCAGGTTGATTTGATACTTGTTGTTGTTCTTTAGGATCCATGGAACTAAGCAATAATATAAAAAACAAAACACCTGCTAAGCCTGAAACCGACCCGATAATTGCTGCATGAATTAGATCTCTTTTTCCTATAACATTTGGAAATTTCATTCGCTTCACCTCATTTTAACCGTATCAAAAAAAGAACAAAAAAAAGCGAAACTAATGTCGTCTCGCTTAAAAAATATTTCGCAAATAGTTCTAATAAACGATATTTTCCAACATTATTCCTTATCACTATTTGCATATTTAATTGTTTTCAATCATTCATTTTCTAAAATCTCTGCCGTAAATCCGTTAATAAATAAAGGGAACCTGTAACAATCGTTTTACCCGGTAAATTAATACAATGATTTAGAAATGATTTGCTATCTTTTACCTCAGTTTTCAACGCAGCCTTTGATAGGTTCATCATTTCCTCGGCATTCATTGCTCGGGAGTTTGAAAAATCAACAAAATAAAATTCATCACTTACTGTCTCTAAAATGGTTAATACGGTACGTACGTCTTTATCGGCTAACATCCCAATAACAAAACGAATTTGTTCATCTGGAAATTGCTGTTTAATTGTATTAACTAACATTTGGGCACTGGCAGGATTATGAGCTCCATCAAAATAAACATTTGGGAAAACCTGCTCAAACCTTCCCTGCAATGTAGAATGAAGCACGCCTTCCTTAACTTTTTCAACATCAATAGAAATCGCAAAATGTTTTGCCACTTCTAAGAAAGCTGTTATTGCTAAAGCCAAGTTTTCTGCTTGATGGTTGCCCGGTAGAGTTCGAACTAAGTGAGAAATTTCAAGACCATTCATTTCATTTTTATAGAAATCTCCTGTAGTTGAAGGAATTATGTGAATTTGATCTCCTAAAACAACAAGTCGAGCATTTTTATCACTAGCTTCCTTTTCAATAACTATCATAGCTTCAGCAGGTAATGGGCCCACCACTACTGGCTTTCGTTCTTTAATAATACCTGCCTTGTGACTAGCGATACTCGAGATATCGGGTCCTAAAAATTTGGTATGCTCCAATGCAATACTTGTAATTACAGAGACGATTGGAGTCACGACATTCGTACAATCATCTCGCCCACCCATCCCCGTTTCAAGTAATACTAGGTCCACTTTTTTATAAGCAAAATAAAGAAAAGCCGCGCATGTTAAGAGCTCAAAATCTGTTAGTTTGCCACTTAATCCAGCACCCTTCATTTGTTCAAAGAGTTGATCTAATTCGCTCTCTATAATTTGTTCACCATTCGCTTGAATTTGGTCATGTACGTCAACAATACAAGGTGACATAAACTTCCCAACAGTTAATCCATGGCAGCGTGCGATTTGTTCAATAAAAGTTAAGGTAGAGCCCTTTCCATTCGTCCCTGCAATATGTACGACAGAAAGTTTATCTTGTGGGTTACCTAACAATTTTAATGCATCTTTAATAGCGTCTAATCCAGGTTTTATTTGATCACTACTACTTAAATTCCATATATTTTTATACTTTTCCAATCCAACGATCAACATAATACACCCTTTAAATTTTTATTAAGATTCGTTCAATTATAACATTATCAAATACTTTATTAGAGTGTTAAACTAAACACGAGGAGGTTCTTATGACAAACTGTTGGATTATTTATAATGGAAGTCTTATATCAGAAAAATTTGTTGACCAAGCAAATTTAATGGCTGAAGCCGTAAAAAAATATGATGTGGAACCGATTGTTTTAAAAAATTGTGATGTTCTAATGGATTTGCAAACAGAATTAGTAAACCGACCTGATTTTGTGATTTTTTTAGATAAAGACATTTTATTAGGCCAATTTTTAAAACAACAAGGCATACCTGTTTTTAATGACCCGGACATTATCGAAATTTGTGATAATAAGGCAAAGCAATATTTAAAATTATCTCAAGGAAACATACCAATCCCAAAAACAATTATTGCACCGAAAGTTTATAGAAATTTCTCTATAACACAAACAGGTTATTTTGAGAAAGTAATCGAGCAATTAAAATTGCCGATGATCATTAAAGAAGCACACGGCTCATTTGGAATGAAAGTTTATTTAATTGAAACAGAACAACAATTTTATGAGAAAGTAAAAGAACTAAGCGGTGTAGATTTTGTGTTCCAAGAATTTATCGCATCGAGCACAGGACGTGACATACGGGTAAACATTGTTGGGGATGAAGTAGTCGCTGCTATGTATCGACACTCTGAAACTGATTTCCGCGCAAATATAACAAATGGCGGTAAAGCAGAGCGTATCGAACTTACGGAAGAACAAATAAAAATTGCTAAACAAGCTGCTTTGGTCTTAGGAGCAGAATATGCCGGTGTAGACTTACTATTTGGCGAAAATGAACAACCAATTGTTTGTGAAGTAAATGCAGCAGCTCATATTCGAAATATTTATAATGTTACGGGTGTAAATGTTGGCGAGAAATTAACACAATATATTTTAAGGAAACTTGCACTATGACGGTTGGATGGCTGTTTTACACCGAAGAAGATGCAAATAAAAATCTTACATTTATCAATGAACTAATCCATGAAGCTCGTGCACAACGTATTGACTTAACGTTAAAATTTGAACATGAGTTTAATATACAAGACCTTACCAATGTAGATTTTGTTTGGAACCGTACACGAAATGATGAACTCGCCCTTTATTTTGAACAACAAAACATTAAAGTTTTTAATAACCACTACGTAAATAAATTAGCAAATAATAAATGGCTCACTTATCAATTTGCGAAAAAGTTGAACATCCCATGTATTCCAACTTGGGACACACTACCTGATTCCTTAACTTTTCCTGTTGTCGTAAAATCCGTAGAAGGGCATGGTGGGCAAGAGGTTGCTCTTTGTCATTCCTTACAAGAGGTAAACCATTACATAAATTTATTTGGGAAAAATTCATCTATCATTCAACCCTTTATGCCTTCAAATAATCAGGATATTCGAATTTGGATGCTGGGTGAACAAATTCTCGGCTCTGTTTTAAGAACTGGTAAAGAAAGTTTCAAATCCAATTACACTTTAGGGGGAACCATTGAACATTTTCATATACCAGAAGAATTAAAATGTTATCTTAAGAAAATTGTCCACGAACTTAAAAGCGACTATATTGGAATTGATTTTATTAAAAGCAACAATGTTTTCTATCTAAATGAAATGGAAGACCCTGTTGGCGCTAGGTCGTTTTATCATTTATATGATGTGAATTTACCCCATTTATTAATTTCGTATATTAATAATACGCGAACTTAAAAATTGTAAAAGCTCATCAAATCCATTTTTAGGTTTTGATGAGCTTCTAATTTCACTGTTCTTTTAAGATTTTCATAATACTAGTTGTAAGAGAATCTAAAACTTTTTGAACTTGATGATTCTCCGTTGCTAAATCCAGTAATCTCCAATTTATCTCTATTTGAATGCAAGGTATCCCAACAGATTTAGAGACATCAGAACAAACTGTATTTTTAAATCCACCAGTAAAGAGCTCGTCTATAATCACTGGTGCGATACTTTTGCTTTCAAAGGATTCTTTAATGATACCCTCGTATTTTGTATTATGAAAAACATTTTTACCTACACCTGTTCCGATTTCAATGGCGTTCGGTCGTTTGCTAGACATAATATGCAAATCCATCAAGAACCGTAGATGATGTTCAGTTACGATTTCTTTAACAGCTTCTTTATAAGGGTGAATATCATCGTAATTCGGATCAGAGAAATCATTTTTCGTTTTCGTAATCGCAAAACAATTTAACTTTTTTTGTAAAACTTTTACGATGGCACCCGTCATAAATTCTCCTTGTTTTAGCTTGCCCTCTCGAAAATGTGTGACACTGTGAGGACTAGACAAAATAACCGGTAGCTCCCCTTTAATAAGTTCAAATGTAGAAGATTCTGGGAAATTTTCCTCTTTATATGCTTTTTCCATATGTTTTAGTTGTTCAATGAGATCCATAGTTCTCTCCTAAAGTTTCGGTATTTTTTCACGCACTGCTGATAACGTAAGATAACTAGATAAAGGGACAATAATTAGCATCATGGCAATTTTAATCCACCAATAGTCAATCTTAAGCTGGGTAATTGCGAAAATCGTTGCAAGTATCGGTAAAAATTGAGTATGTAAACTTTTTCTAAATAAAAAGAAGAGATCCCTCTCAACATCACAAATCTTACCAATTTGTTTAATTCCTAACTTATCTCTTAAATGTGCGGGAATACCAATGGAAATGTTAATGCTACTCTCATTTGTAATGATATTTGTTTCTTTAATTAATTGGGTTGAAGCGAGCTCAAGGACGGGGACCGTAATAGAACGCCCTCGATAATGTAATGTTATTAAATCATTTTCAGCAATCCCCAATACACTCATAACACTTTTTGACACGCGAACAATATTACTCGATTCGTCTGTACTGTAAGGACGGATGACTTTTAATTTTAGCGTTGACGGTCGAATTGCCCACTTTAAGAAGAGCTGAAACGTTTTTTGAATAAGATTTAATTTCTTCTTTCTTCGTTTCTCCGGCAGTGGATAAATTACCGCACGATTGTATCCCACTTTTTGAAGAATGTTTTTTACTTTTAATTTCTCTTCATATGTATCAATTTTGTGCACTTTATTATCTTTATAATGCTCTTCTAAAAACTCCAATTGCTCCTTTTCTAAACCAGGAGTACTGCGAAATGATTGGTAATAATAAGTTGGCAACGTATCAGGTGGATGTTCAAAATTTAAAAATTCCCGCTGCAAGTAACTCATTCTAATTGTACCATCAGCTAAAGTACTATCTAATATAATTTTGGAGCGCTCCAAATCGATTGATGCAGAAGTTGCTCGGTTCACAATTTCAAAATGAGATGTGCCCATTTCGTTTACCAATTGAAAAATATCATCAGAAACGGTAATACTTCCATCCGCAATCATTTTTACCGCTTGAATTTGAATTTTCGAACTAACAATTTTCTTTAATGGATGAAAAACGATTGTTGATGGTAAAGATAATTCTAATTTATTCTTAATCGATAGACTCAAAATAATTTCATCATGCTTTGGTTTCATTGAGCTTTTAACACACCCAATTGCAAATTTACTATTCAATGGATTATTGATAATCACATAATCATTCTCTTGTAAATTCAATTGTTCTAATACCGAAGAATGCAGCTCAACCCGATTATAAGGAATATTCTGTCCTACACTTTTCTCACTAACACTATATATCTTACTTTCCTTGTAATCTAAGGATAATTTAGAGTGAAAGTAAATATATGAAGTGAAAAAGGTAAAAAAACGATGAAAACTTTTTATTTCGCCAATTTTAAATAAGGATGTGAAACGGCTTGTCCTATATTTTTTTACATCTTCCTTATTTAACCTAAATTGCTGTTGATTATTGATTGAAAGCGATTGTGATAAAAAAGAAAACAAACTATCACTCTCTGTAGAAATGACAATCCCATTATTGATTGCTTCTATATCCACTACAATAACGGAAGAAATGTTGTTTTTCTTAATATAAGACTCAATTTTTTGAGAATGAAATACGGTAACTGCTAAAACATGCACATTATAAATTTTATGTAGCTTTTTCGCCCAAAACTTTGCTCTTGCTTTATTTTGGGTATCTTTAACTATGATTAAAATTTCCTTTATACCTTTATAAGAACTTTTTGAAAAGGTAAAAGAATTTTGCTTTTGTTCATAGACAAATAATTGATTCATTTCATTTTCTATCGTTGTCCTTTTAATCAAACGATTCACCTCCCAATACGAAAATAAGGAAAAGTAATTAGAGTTTCTAATTACTTCTCCTCAAATTTTATTACATATTTCGTAACTCTGCTAAACGTTTTTCAACTGCTTCATGTTTTTCTTGATAGTCCGCTAATTTTTCACGCTCTTTAGCTACAAGTTCTTCTGGTGCTTTTGAAACGAATCTTTCATTTGAAAGCTTACCAGATACTAACTTCACTTCTTTTGCCCATTTTTCTAATTCTTTTTCAAGACGAGCAATCTCTTCATCTAAGTTGATTAATCCAGCTAATGGTAAAAATAACTCAGCTCCTGTTACTACCGCTGACATTGATTGGCTTGGAGCTTCTAAGTTTACTCCAATACTTAAATTTTCTGGATTACAGAATTTTTCAATGTACGCACGGTTCACTTCTAAAATGTTCGCTGTTTCTGCGTCCTTTGCTGCAATAAATAATGGAACTTTTTTACTCATTGGCGTATTTACTTCTGCACGAATGTTACGCACTGAACGTATAATGTCCATGAGTAGTTTCATGCTTGTAGCTTCCTCGGCAAAATTAAATTCTTCTTTCACTGTTGGCCATGCTGCAACTGTGATCGACTCGCCTTCGTGTGGCAGGTGTTGCCAAATTTCTTCAGTAATGAATGGCATGAATGGATGTAATAGGCGCATTGTTTGATCTAATACATATGCTAATATTGAACGCGTCGTTTTCTTTGCACGATCATCTTCACCATATAGAGGAAGTTTCGCCATTTCAATGTACCATGAACAGAAATCGTCCCAGATGAAGTTATATAATTCACGACCAACTTCACCAAATTCGTAACGTTCTGCAAGGTCTGTTACACGTGCGATTGTTTCATTTAAACGAGTTAATATCCATTTATCCGCAACATTTAAATTGCCTGTTAAATCGATTTCATCAAATGTTAAACCTTCCATATTCATTAATGCAAAGCGGGATGCATTCCAAATTTTATTGGCAAAGTTCCAAACGGCTTCTACTTTTTCTGTTGTATAACGTAAATCTTGCCCTGGTGATGAACCCGTTGCTAAGAAGTAGCGCAGAGAGTCAGCTCCGTATTGCGCAATAACTTCCATTGGGTCTACCCCATTACCAAGGGATTTACTCATTTTACGACCTTCACCGTCACGAACTAAACCGTGGATTAAAACATCTTTAAATGGACGTACGCCTGTGAATTCTTTACCTTGGAAAATCATTCGGCTTACCCAGAAGAAGATGATGTCATAACCTGTTACTAATGTGTTCGTTGGGTAGTAACGTTTAAATTCTTCGTTTGCAGTGTCAGGCCAGCCCATCGTAGAAAATGGCCATAATGCAGATGAGAACCAAGTATCAAGAACGTCTTCATCTTGTGTCCAGTTTTCGCTATCTTCTGGAGCATTTTTACCAACATAAATTTCGCCAGTTTCGTTATGGTACCAAGCCGGAATTTGATGACCCCACCATAATTGACGAGAAATACACCAATCATGGATATTTTCCATCCAACGTTTGTACGTGTTTTCAAAACGATTTGGTACAAAGTTTACTTTTTCGTCTTCATTTTTTTGTATATCTAATGCTGCTTCAGCTAAAGGTCCCATTTTAACGAACCATTGTGCTGAAAGATAAGGCTCTACCACTGCACCAGAACGCTCTGAATGTCCTACTTGATGTGTATGTGGTTCAATTTCAACAAGAACACCAGCATCTTGTAAGTCTTTTACAATTTGTTTACGGCATTCAAAACGATCCATTCCAGCATATTTACCTGCTAAGTCATTCATCGTCCCATCTTCGTTCATAACTAAGATGCGTTCTAAGTTGTGACGATTACCAACTTCAAAGTCGTTCGGGTCATGTGCTGGCGTCATTTTTACCACACCTGTACCGAATTCCATATCTACATAATCATCTGCTACGATTGGGATTTCGCGACCTACGATTGGCAGGATTACTGTTTTTCCAATCAAATGTTTATAACGTTCATCTTCAGGGTGTACTGCTACCCCAGAGTCACCTAACATTGTTTCAGGACGTGTCGTGGCAACACGTAATTTTCCAGAGCCATCAGCTAATGGATATTCCATATGGTAGAACGCACCTTCTACTTCTTTATGGATGACTTCGATATCAGATAAAGCCGTTTTTGCAGCAGGGTCCCAGTTAATAATACGTTCTCCACGATAGATTAAACCTTTTTCGTATAATTTTACGAAAACTTCTTTTACTGCGTCAGATAAACCTTCATCAAGAGTGAAACGCTCACGAGTATAGTCTAGCCCTAAACCTAACTTAGCCCATTGTTCACGAATATGACCTGCATATTCATCTTTCCATTCCCAAGTTTTTTCTAGGAATTTTTCACGGCCAAGGTCATAACGAGTTACACCTTCTTCACGAAGTTTTGCTTCAACTTTTGCTTGTGTTGCAATACCAGCGTGGTCCATACCAGGTAGCCAGAGTGCGTCATAACCTTGCATACGTTTCATACGAACAAGAATATCTTGTAGTGTTGTATCCCAAGCATGACCTAGGTGTAATTTTCCTGTAACGTTTGGCGGTGGAATGACGATGGAATATGGTTGTTTTCCACTTTCAGGTTGTGCTTCAAAATACTTGCCTTGTAGCCACCATTCATAACGACCAGCTTCAATATTTTGTGGATCGTATTTCGTTGGCATCGAAATGTTTTGTTGTTCTGACATGATTGTTTTCCTCCTTATAATTGAAAGCGAAAGCGCCCTCATTTAGCCCCGAAGTGCGCTGGAAAGCCCTGACAAGTGTGCTAGCACACGTAGGAAGGGATTGAAGCGACACGAGGGGTTTGGGCGCTGGAGCTAGACACTGTTCTAACTCCAGAGAATATTCTCCAATTTTAAAAACAAAAAAACTCCTTTCGTCAAAAAAGGACGAAGGAGTTTGTATTAAATTCGCGGTACCACCTTTATTCCAAATTAACTTAAATAAAACAAGAACTATTTAAGAGAACTTGGCACTTATTAGGGTAACGGTTATACCGGCATTTTGCTACTATCGTTCACAAAAGCTGCTCCTAGGCTACCTTCAAATGTTTACATGCAGAAACTTTTCAGCTACCGTTTCCTCTCTATTGCATGTAAAATTCATTTTACTCTTCCTATTCATAGCATCAACTATTCAATTGCACTTGAAAAAGCTATCTTGGTAACAGGATTCAACCTTATTGCCTTTCCCTACACATAGAATAGGGAACCAAATCGGTACTGTATACATTGTATAATATTACAACAACTGTTTTCAAGTTACAACGAATATCACGAAAGGTGTGTGAACAAATTGAAAAAAAAGAGCTTCAAAGGTAGAAGCTATAACCCCTATTTATTGCCTCCATGGCTAAGGAAAACTAGATTTTTTTGTAAGCAAATCATTATTCCGATTACTGTATTCCAAGCATTACGAACGATCATTATCCCAACGACAGGTGACATTATTTTTTTATTAATCCTTGCTGGTCTTTGTTATCTATTCGTGACGGATTTTATTTGAAATATTTAAGATTGTGTAAGATTCCTTGAGCTCATTATAAAAGTCGTCTGCATCTGTAGGGAAATATTGATTGGAGTGAATAATTTTCTCTTTCTTTTGTGGTTCTTCAATTTGTGAATTACTTTGCTTTTCATCAATATCTTGAATAATTGTGCCTTGATTGACTACAACATCTGTTGCTAGATCTAAACCACTGCTACTACTATCATTCCACGTTTCCAAATGGACTTCTCGGATAGCTGTATTACTAGTTTTGTTATCAAGGGTTGGTGTATCATCCTGCATGTCAACAGGTTGTATTGGTATCACTTCATCCACTGGAACTTCTTGACTTGCCGGGGCTACATTTTGTATTGGGGTTACTTGTTGTACTGGAATTTCTTCTATTGGTTCAACTTGTTGTGCGGGAGCTATATCTTCAAGCGGCACCATATTTTGTTCTGGAGCTAAAGTTTCTTCTGGTACTACTTCCTGTGGTGTAGCGTACTCTTCATTTCTTGCTGGAGCTACTTCTTCTATAGTCTGTCCATCTTCATTCGTCTCTGTTACATTAAGTACGGGGAAATCACCAAAGTTTGGCTCCTCAGGGAAAATGGCATCATGACCAAAACGGATTTCCTTTATTTCTTGTTGTGGTTCCTCAGTTCGATAATTAATAATTGGAGGCTCTTCTGTCGGCTCATAATTAAATAAAGCCCCTTGTACTGGTTCTTCAAAAGAGCAATTAACCTCCCACTTAAAAGTACAGCTGCAACCATCATAAACTAAAAATTGAATATTATCGATTTCTAATTCCGGTTTGTTAGTTGGAGCAACTTTCTCCCGGGGTAAATCCACATTTAAAGGCAGTGCATATTCAAAATACCCATTATTTCCGTCAAACTCTAACTCTTCTATTAACGTACCTTCACTATATTGTGGTATTTCATTAGGGTTAAACCGAGCAACTGCCGTAATATGATAGATTCCATGTAGTTGAATAGAATCTTCTGTTTCGATTTGCTGCCAACGAGGTATGATATTGCACGAAATCACTTCTTCAACTAAGCCTAGTTGTTCTGGAAAAACAAATTGTGTCATCATATCCCAATTAATATTTTGCATATGATATCCCTCCCGTATCTACCATATGCGCGAAACTTTGAAGTATACCAAGAAAAGCACGAGGCGCCCGGTTCTGCTTAGTAAAATAAAAAGGGACCAACTGTTTTAGTTGATCCCTTAACATATTAAATTATCGAGCTAATTTCGCAAATACTTTATGGAAAGCATCCACTGTTTTTGCAATATGCTCTTCTGTATGAGCAGTAGAAATGAATAAACCTTCAAATTGAGATGGTGGTAAGTATACTCCTTCTTCTGCCATTAATTTAAAGTACTCCGCAAAAAGCGTTAAATCTGATGTTTTAGCAGTTTCAAAATCAACAACCTCTTCATTCGTTAAGAATAAACCAATCATTGAACCTGCACGATTTACAGTATGAGGAATATTATACTTCGTTGCTGCTTCACGAATACCTGCTTCTAATTGATCCCCAAGCTTTTTGAAATATTCATAGCTTTCAGGTGTTAAACGAGATAAAGTTTCAATACCAGCTGTCATAGCAAGAGGGTTTCCTGATAATGTTCCTGCTTGATACACTGGTCCAGCTGGTGCGATATGTTCCATAATTTCACGTTTACCAGCAAAAGCACCTACAGGAAGGCCTCCACCTACAACTTTACCTAAGCAAGTTAAGTCTGGATTGATTCCGAAGTATCCTTGAGCACAAGTATAATCAACACGGAAACCTGTCATTACTTCATCAAAGATTAGTAACGCTCCATATTGTTCTGTAACTGCACGTAACCCTTCTAAGAAACCTGGCTTTGGTGGGACAACTCCCATATTTCCGGCAACAGGTTCAACAATAACACCCGCGATTTTGTCGCCAAATGTCTCAAATACCGTTTGAACAGCTTCTAAATCGTTATATGCAACGGTCATTGTATTTTTCGCTATATCTGCTGGAACCCCTGGGCTATCAGGTAAACCAAGTGTGGCTACACCAGAACCTGCTTTTATTAATAAAGAATCCCCATGACCATGGTAGGAACCTTCAAATTTTAAAATAATATCTCGACCAGTAACCCCGCGTGCTAGTCGTAACGCTGCCATCGTTGCTTCTGTACCAGATGAAACAAAACGAACCATTTCAATAGATGGGACACGATCAATAATGATTTGTGCCAGTTTCGTTTCCAGTAAAGTTGGTGCACCAAATGAAGAGCCTTTTGCTACTTGTTCTTGAATGGCTTTTACAACTTCGGGATGAGAATGACCTAAAATAAGTGGTCCCCAGCTTAATACATAATCGATGTATTCGTTTCCGTCAATATCTTTAATAATTGCACCAGAACCGGATTCCATAAAAATTGGGTCTGCGTTTACAGATTTAAATGCACGAACAGGGCTATTCACCCCACCAGGCATTAAGTGAATGCTTTCTGAAAATGCTTGAATGGACTTGTCATAACGATTCATATTATTTTTCCTCCAACCAACGAGCAACGTCTTTTGCATGGTAAGTTAATATTAAATCTGCACCTGCACGTTTCATACCAAGTAAAGTTTCTAGTACAACCGGTTTTTCTTCAATCCAACCATTTTGTGCAGCAGCTTTAATCATCGCATACTCACCAGATACGTTATAAGCAACGATAGGTAAATGATAGTTGTTACGAACATCACGGATGATATCTAAATAAGATAAAGCTGGTTTCACGATTAAGAAATCTGCTCCTTCTTCAATGTCTGACTCAGCTTCACGGAATGCCTCTAGACGGTTAGCAGGATCCATTTGGTATGTTTTTCTGTCACCAAACTTAGGAGCGCCTTCAGCAGCTTCACGGAATGGTCCATAGTAGCCAGAAGCGTATTTTACTGCATATGACATAATTGGAACATCTTCAAAGCCTGCTTCATCTAGTGCAACACGAATTGCTGCAACGAAACCATCCATCATATTTGATGGAGCGATAATATCAGCACCAGCTTTTGCTTGAGAAACTGCAGTACGCGCTAAAACATCTAATGAAGGATCGTTTAAAATTTTCTCTCCTTCAACTACACCACAATGGCCATGATCTGTAAATTCGCAAAGACAAGTGTCAGCAATCACAAGTAACTCAGGGTGACGTTCTTTAATGAATCGTGTTGCTTCTTGTACAATACCGTGATCGTGGAAAGCACCTGTTCCAACAGCATCTTTTTCGGCAGGAATACCAAATAAGATAACGGAAGGAATTCCTAAAGAAACAACTTCATCAATTTCTTCACCTAATTTGTCTAAAGAGAATTGGAATACACCTGGCATTGATTTTACAGGGTTTTTAATATTTTCCCCATCCATAACGAAAATAGGGTAAATTAAGTCTTCTTTGTGCAGGTAAGTTTCTTTTACCATTGATCGCATTGTTGCTGATGAGCGTAAACGGCGATGTCTTTTAAAGTTTAATTGTGTCATAAATTCGCATCCTCTTTCTTTACTATTTCTTCAATAACAGATTCCATTGTATAAGTTTTTGGTTTATATGTAACGTCCATTCCATAGTGATGTATCGCAGACTCCGTAATATGGCCAATTGCTGCAAGGTCTACTTTCGACGACTCGATAATCGGTGCAACGTGTTTTGCATAAACATCTACTGCGGATGGACTTGCAAAAATAACGATAGGCTTTTCAACTGTTTGAATTAGATGGATGAGTGGTTCCACCATGGCAATGTTTTCAACTGTCTCATACACATTCCATTCTTTAATACGAAAAGGTAATCCTTTTTTAAGTGTATCCTTTGCCTTTTTTCCCCTTATGAACATACATCGCGGGTTCTCACCTGATATAACGGGGAATTCTTTTACAAAAACATCTGCACTATATATAGAAGGCATGAAATCTACATTAAAACCATTTTGCTCAAGTAATTGTGTGGTTTTTTTACCAACAGCAGCAATCTTCCCTTTAAACTCAATTGGTTCCATCTTATTTTGCTTTGTTTTATTCAAAAAAGCTTTCACAGCATTTTGACTAGTAAAAATAAGCCAATCAAGGTTTCTGGCCATTTGAAGTTGAATATAATCATATGGTTCAATAATTTCTTTCGTATCAATAAGTGGACAAGCATGCGCCTCTCCACCTAATGATTGTACTTTTGAAAGGATCGTTGTTGTTATTTTAGTACCTGTTACAACAACCGTAATTCCTCTTAAAGGGAGATTACGCATTTTCCTCAGCCTTCACTTTTTGAATTAAATCAAAGGCTCCTTGCTCTGTTAAAATCTTCGCTAACTCTTTCCCTACTTCTTGTGGGTTTGTTCCTTTAATTGTTTCTTTATAAATAACAGTTGCATCAGGTGCAGCTACTAATCCTGTTAATGTGAGTTCTTCCCCATTTGTCGTAGCGTACCCAGCAATCGGAACTTGGCATCCTCCATCCATAGCAGCTAAAAATGCACGTTCTGCATGGGCTTCATTCCAAGTTGTTTGATCTGTAATTTTTGCAAGCTCTGCTAATAATTCTTCATCATCAGCACGGCATTCAATTCCTAAAGTCCCTTGAGCTACAGCTGGTAAACAAAGGTCAACATCTAAATATTCTGTCACAACATCATCATTCCAACCAAGTCGTTTTAAGCCTGCTGCCGCTAAAATAATCGCATCAAAATCTTCATCTTGTAATTTTGCTAAACGTGTATCAACGTTTCCACGAATCCATTTAATTTCAAGATCAGGTCTTGCTTGTAAAAGTTGCGCACTACGTCTTAAAGAGCTTGTCCCTACAATTGCACCTTTAGGTAGGTCTACAAACTTCACATGATTTTTCGAGATAAATGCATCGCGAGCATCTTCACGTGGTGGAATACAACCGATTACTAAACCTTCTGGAAGTACTGCAGGCATGTCCTTCATAGAGTGAACAGCAAAGTCGATTTCTTTATCGTAAAGAGCTTGTTCGATTTCTTTTACGAATAACCCTTTTCCACCAACTTTAGATAATTGAACGTCTAAAATACGGTCCCCTTTTGTGACAATCTCTTTTACTTCAAATTCAAAAGGAGCACCAGCATTTTTTAGTTCGTTAATAAACCAATTTGTTTGTGTTAATGCTAATTTACTTTTTCTTGATCCTACGATGATTTTACGCAATGTAAATCCTACCTTTCTGCTAATACCAAATGTGGAAGTTGGAAAGTTTGCTTCCTAAGAAGAAATTAATAACAACGAGTAAAAATGTATATATTTGAGCCCATGCAAAATTCAATCCCGTTAATTTGCCACTTCGATGTAGTACTAAAACGATTAAGTAAATAATCATAATGACAAAAGAACCTACTATTTTCATATCAAATATGGATAGACCTTCTAGTTTTAAAAAAGCCCACTCTAACCCTAACAGTAAGCTGATAAAAATAATGGGTATCCCAATTAATATAGAATACGTCATCCATTGACTCATTTGATGTAAGTTTGGTAATCGTGACCACATTTTTGAAAACTTTTTCTTTTTTAAAATATTGTACAAAATTAAATACAATATAGAAAAAACAAAGGACAGGGTGAAAGCTGCATAAGATAAAATAGCAAAAGAAATGTGAATAAAGAGCATTTCTGATTCTAACGATTCCACTAAAGGATGTCTTACCCGATCTGGGGCAAATAAATGAATTGTTACAAAGATAAACCCTAAAACATTAATGAAAAACACAGGTAAATCTACTCGAACAATACAGTGTAAGATAATGGAAATCGTTACTAATAACCACGCATAAAAATAAATTCCCTCAGATAATGAAAGAATTGGAAATCGCCTTGTTACCAAAATGTTTAACAAGAAGAAAGAAGTTTGTAATATCCAAACGACGGAAATAAACCAAAAGGCTATTCGACGTACTTTGACTTGTTTATAGAAAAAATCGACAAAATAACAAACAATCCCGATTGCATATAGGACAACCATTATTTCATAAAGTCTAGCCATCACTATTTGTGTCATGTAGCAACCCTTCTTTATCTTTAACAACTTTTACTACTGTAATACCAAATATTAAAAATACTAGTAAAAATTATGTAAAATCCCAAAATAATAAGCGTTTTACGTATCTATAGTTTACCATACAGATACGAAAACGCCTCACATTCTTTCTTCTAATATGACAATTTTGTATTTAAAATTGCCCCATTTTGGGAACTTACTGCTTGTACAATATCTTGGTTTTGTTGTTGAACCTCAACTTGTACATCTTCTTCAATTCCAAATATTTGTTGGAACAATTGGAGCTGTTGGCTTGCTTTTGGTGAGTTTGCCAATTCCTTAGCTTGTAAAATCGGTTCCTTTAATAATTGGTTAATAATCGATTTCGTATGTTTGTTTAAAATTTTACGTTCACGTTCAGTTAAATTTGGCATTTTGTTTTCAATACTAGTCATTGTTTCTTGCTGAATTTTGTTTGCTTTTTTGCGCAATGCAGAAATAACCGGAACAACGCCTAATGTAGCAAACCAATCTTTAAATTGAATTACTTCTTGTCCAATCATATCGGTAATTTGTCTTGCAGCTTGTTCACGCTCAGCTAAATTTGCTTCTACAATTCCTTGCAAATCATCAATGTCATATAAGAAAACATTCGGTAAATCACCAATGCGTGGATCTAAGTCACGTGGAACGGCAATATCAACCATAAATAATGGTTTTCCTTTGCGTAAACGTTCAACAAATTGCATTAGCTCAAAGTCAATTACGTAATCTGTTGAACCTGTTGAACTAATGAGAATATCTGCTTCAAGTAATACGCATTGTAATTCCTGCATAGATTTTGCATCACCTTTAAATTTCGATGCAAGATGTTTTGCTTTTTCAAAAGTACGGTTCACAACAGTTACTTTTCCTACGCCACTGCCGTATAGGTTTTGAATTGCAAGCTCTCCCATTTTTCCAGCGCCCAATATTGCAACATGTTTATGTTTTAAAGAACCAAAGATCTTTTTCGCTAATTCTACTGCTGCATAGGAAACGGATACTGCGTTTTCATTGATTGTTGTTTCACTATGTGCCCGTTTTGCAAAAGTAACGGCTTGTTTAAATAATTGGTTATAAATTGTACCTGTTGTCCCAACTTCTTGGGCTTCTAAAAAGCTTTTCTTTACTTGTCCAAGTATTTGAGTTTCACCTAATACCATCGAATCGATACCCGCTGTAACACGGAATAAATGATGTAGAGAATCGTCATCTTCACGGATATAAAGATGTGTATCAAATTGATCGACTGGAATATTAAACCATTTAGATAAAAATTGCTTAATATAATAACGACCTGTATTTAATTGATCTACAACAGCATATATTTCAGTTCGATTACATGTTGATACAATGACATCCTCTAATATGCTTTTTTCTTTTTTCAACGCCGCCATGGCATTCGGTAGTTCGTTCTCAATAAACGATAATTTTTCTCGAATTTCGACTGGCGCAGTTTTATAATTCAAGCCTACTACAAGTGTATGCATGAACTTTACACCTCACACGTTCTATTTCATAAATTCTATTCTAACACAAAGAATGCATAAACCAAACTTTAAATATGAATATGTTATAACGAATTTCTAAATTAGAATTATTCTAAAGTAAGTCTAACAAATATTTAAATCAGTTTCAATGGAATTCACTTAGTTGTCGAATTTAAAGTAGTATTTCATATACATATTTATATTGTAATACATGATGCGACATAAATAAACTACCTATTAATATTTATTTTTACTATAAAGTGACATTATAATTCGAAATATTTTAGCTTTCATTAAAGAATACAAAAATAAAGAAGGTGTCTCGATATAAGTCTTTTCTAACGACTTATTGAGTCACCTTCTGATTTTACTTTAAGTAATCAGCTTGTACAGTTTTCTTACCAACTAAGTTGCCATTTACATCATAAGCCAAAAATTCAACATCTAAAATTAAATCATAGGTTTGGTGCATTTGTGCAGGATGATTCGCTCTGAACACACCTTGTCCTCGATCAATTAAATCATATTGATACTGGCCATGCTTAGATGAGAAACGAACAGAAACCTTATCAACGTTTCTACAAACCGGGTTAGTTGTTGCATGCATCATCAAATCCGGATAACGTATTTTCACAACTGCTTCATCAAAGGCATTATCAATTGGACAAACATCTGTAGATACTGTCGTTCCACAAAGAATAGCGTCAATGATTTTTTGATAAATACCATGTAGGTCTAAAACGTCTTCAATATAGAAGAATTGTCCACCAGTACCATCCGAAATTTGTTGCATTAATGTAATACTACTTTTACTTTGTTTTCCTACTAACACAGTATGAATAGTAACATTTTTATCTTTTGCATCTTTAATAATTTGGTTAATTTGATTTTGTGAAGATTTCCCATCCGATAATAATACTACATATCTTGGGAGATTATCCCCTGAGAAATTTATATAAGTTTTTTCTAAACCTTTTGCAATGCTTGTTCCACCTTGGATTGTTTTATCTTGATATATTGGTGGTTTTTCATCAGTTACTGTTGGTGCATCGCCTCTATCTTCTAATGTACCTGAAGTATTAAAACGTACTGCAACATTTGAGTTCTCATTTAATTGTTTGATTAGCTGTTTCGTTTTAGCACCAACATAGTTTTCAGGATCAACTTTTAACATCGAACCAGATTGATCCACTACAAACCCAACTTCTACATCACGTTCACATCGGTTATCAGAAAAAACAGGATTTGTAAAAACGGTTTTAGTAATTGGTTTATCTAAAAGATTAGCAAAAGTATTCTTATCGCTACTATTAGTAACAGATGAACTTAAAATCTGAATTGATACTTCTGATTCCCCATAAGCGAGATTAGAATCTGATTCTAATGTGGCTATCCCATTTGTAAATTTAACCGTACGCGTTTCTCCATTAAATTCTACAACTGCTTCACCTGAGAAAGATGTGGCGGTACTCCCACCTTTTTCAATCATCGAGATTGTAATCTTTGAGTAGTGTTTAGCATTAGGATCTACAGGAGGATTTTTTTCTTGCTCTTGTTTTAATTGATCTACTAAGAAATTAGCATCAATTAATTTCTGCATTCTATCTGCATATGTTTTATCACTCATTAATAAAAGCTTTTCATAATTTGGTAAATTATCATAAATACCTTTAACAACTTTAACACTGTCATAAGAATTAATTGTTATATTATTAGGAAGCACATCTATTAATTTAAGAACATTCTCCATCCTAACGGTAAGGTAATTAGATTGTTGGGAAACTATAAAATTTGGTTTATTATTACTTAATATCGAGTAATTTACGTACAAACTATTAAAATCAGAATAAATATATCCCTCTATTGTATTTTCAAACAATTCCATTGTTATAGTATGACCAGTTTCAAAATAACCTGGGATTTCTAAGTATGGGGGAAATATATCACTAATATTTACATGTACAAATGTATTTAATTGAAAATTATTTTCTATATTATAGCTAATTTCTTTTAACTCAAAAGTTCTTATGTTACGACCGATAAATATTTTTTTATTTTTATCTATACCAACGACTTTATAATCTCCAAATAGGTTTTCACTAGGCGGTGTTACTTGAATAGGCTCAGGTCCTTTTTCCGCATCCCCCCAATCCCAATCCTTTTGATTCGGATCGAAATATTCGTATTCAATACGAACTTCAGGTCTCGGTTCATACGTAATTGGGATTTCAATTTTTCTAATATGATCAAATTTGGAATTGCTATTATTCTGTAATTCTAAAGTAATCTTATCAGTTAAAGTTGTTGTACTTTTTTTCCCTTCAACATAGAAATTAAGTTCTCCACCATCAGATACTATGAATGTTGAACCAGTTTGTTGGTTAATCGGACTTTTTCCTAAATCTGTATTCTGTTTAGAAGTCACTTTATACGTCAATGTTTCTTCATAAGGAATCTCATTTCCGTATTTGTCCTTCAATTCAATAGTAATTAATGAAGAGTCATAGCCATTTGCAATAATTACTGAATCACTTTTTATCGTTACAGCTTCACTTTGAGATACTGTGTTTGTATATGGATTACCGCTACTAGGCGGTTGTGTTGCTGTTCCACCTGTATTTGATGGCGGTTTAAGTGTCACCGTACCACTACTAGCAAAATTCGGTGGTAGTGTTACTTTGTCATCGTCTCGCCCTGTTGCACTTTTTTGTAAACCCTCATAAGATAGTATGTTATTACTGTCTATGCGATGTAAAAATACCGCTAGTTCTCCGCGCGTAAGGTCATTGTACGGTTTATAGTCATCGTATGTTTTCTTTCCCGACGTACCATTTGTAATTTCGTTCATATATAAATATTGAACGGCCTCAACCGTTGATAAATCCATCCCATTTAAAGCTGCAACCAATTTAGCAAATTGGCCGCGTGTAACATTACCATTCCATTTTAAAGGCACATTTAGATCGCTATAGTAGGAGTAAACCTCATCTTCTGAATATGAACTAGAATAATAGTTCGGATCTAGCTTTGCGATGGCACGTAATAATTGGTATTCCGTAACATTGGCATTTGGAGAAAACTTGTTCCCCGCGTTTGTTGAAATAATCTTGTTATCTACTGCCCATTTAATAGCCTTATATTTTGAATCGGTTGTTTTCACGTCACTCACCTGTGCTGCTTCTGTAACACTTGGAAAAAGACTTGAACACGATAGAACAACACATAGTAATAAGACGAAAAGTTTTTTCATTTACCCATCACCCCTTAGTCGAAGAAGAGTATGTCATCACGATAATTTTGTTGCAGGTCGTTTTCTAAATATTCTAGGAATCTTACAATAATCGCTGCTGCTTGAGCACGAGTTAAGTGATTTTTCGGATTAAATCTTCCTGTTGTTGTGTCCCCTGTCATTAAGCCTAATTCCGTCACTACATAGACAGCATCTCGAGCATAATCATAAATTTGCGCATCGTCTCTATAACTAGTTTTATAACTTGGGTCTGGTGCTTTCGTTTCTAATCCAAGAGCACGAATAAGAATTGCTGCTGCTTGTTGGCGAGTTAAATACCCTTCTGGATCAAAAGTTGTTTTTGTTGTACCTGTAATAATGCCCTTTTCTACCGCTGAAACAAGATAATTATAGTTTTTGGCAGTTCGTTTCACGTCTTTAAAGATACTTGCTGTTTGGGTCTTTTTATTTCTTTTATTATCTTCTAATACACGTAAATCTACTGCTTTTCCAATCGCAATGGCAAAATCATAACGTTGCATTTTCGCATTCGGTGAGAAGAAATTCGATTGTTCATCTAAAATTCCTAAAGAATATAACTTTTCGATTTCATCCTTTGCCCAGTGTGAAGAAAGATCTCGGAATTTTGGTACAATCAATCTTTCAATTCTTGGCGTATGTTCAGCGTTTAGATTCATCTTTCCTTTTCCGTAGCTTGGAAGATCGTAAGTATATTCAGAAACAGAATTGGCATTGCTAATTACAGAATAGCCACCGTAAAAGCTACCTAAAGATGCTGGATTTTCTTCATAATTTAATACACGGGATTTTGTTGAAGATAATCGATTTTTCACATAGCCAACAGAACCATTATCATATGTAATTTGGTATTCCGTAATTTGTGTATCTGTTCCACCCCAGAAGTTTTCATAACCAACGTTTTGATTATTCACTTCAACCGTAATTGTTTGGGCTTTTATTCCCTTTTTAGGATCAGCTTTTGTTGTATATGTTTTTCGAGCTAATGCATTTCCTGAGTAATAATCAGATGCTGGACGTTTATCAGTTACTGTACCTTTCGTAAATTGGTAGTCTGATAATTCGTACTTTACATCTCCAACTTGGATTGTTTCCTTTGCACTTTTGGAAATTACTTCACCATTCGCTGTACTTTGCCCGATTTGATCATAATTCGTTACTTTTGAAACATACGTGTAACTACGTGTTAATTTCTCACCATTTTGACCTGTTAACGTTAATTTATAGCTTTCTGTTAGCTCGCCTTTTTTTTCATTAACTTTTTCGTCGATTTTTATGTTTTTACTATTACCTGAAAATTTTATTGGTTTTCCTGTAATAAATACAAGTTCTTCATATGTATACTCGTTTTGTATACCACCGTTTACATCTAATGCCTTTGCTTGTGCAAAATTAGGAACACTTATCATAGAAAGCATCAGTATTGTGATTAATGTCATAAACGTTATTTTTTTTTGCATTTGTAACTTCCCTTCATTATGGAAAGAGCATGTGAAGGTTGTCTTGTTCTCCACATGCCCCTCAAAATTATTCTTCGTTCAGTAAAAGAACATGGCCATTGATAGTGTTTGTTGTAATCAATACAGCTCTGTCGTTTGCTTTAATATCTTTTGGTTCAATGACTTTCCCATCCCGGATAATTAATGCTTTGTTAATACTTACATTCGGCATCGAGCCCATTTCAGACCAAGCTTTATTCATCCAGCGACTAACATTTTTCAATGTGACTTTCTCATTATCAGTGGTTGTATCTACACTTTGTACTCGTCCTGTAGAAACCACTTCTCCAACCCACTCTTTTGAAGTAATAAAGTGAATTGCTTGAATATGACCGTCTTTTACATAGAAATATCCGTAGTCTGGAATTTTCCATTCTAGATCCATATTTGGAATAACTCTTAATGTAGAACCACCATAGTTTTCTTCCGCGTGTGTACTATTACTAAAGGCGAATTCTGTTGATTTTATTTCAGTCCAAATATGGTTTTTCAAATTATACAAATTCCTTAATTCTAAATTGTACCCGTCAACATCCCATAATTGTCCAAAATATAAGTTCTGTGTATTTAAATTTGGTGCCATGAAGCTATCATTTGTAATATTGATAACTTGAGCAAAGTTCGTTTTCGTCAATCCATCTGTTACGACAAAGGCAGTGCCGTATGCTACTAAAGTAGATGGTTCTACTAAACGGCCGTGGCGTACAAGAATTGTCCCTTCATGGAAATTAATTTTCCCAGCATCTTTTAAGCGTATAAACTTCGATGTTGTATTCACTGCTGTCATCGGTTCATAATAAGTGCGTTCATAGTTTTCTAATACCATAATTTTTTGTACAATTTCTTTTCCAAACTTCTCAACTGTTACAAAGTACACATCGCTTGTACGATAGTTTTTCAACTCATTTTTTGTTATTTTTTTATTGCCAGCATAAATTGGTGCATTTTTAGCAAATTCAAAAGTACTAAGACTTGTACTATTTCGTGTGCCAAATAACCAGTTTACAAAAGGTTGTGCATTTTTAACTGTCATTTTATTTGCAGAAGCATTCACAGTTTGAAATTCTGCTTTATATAAATTTTCGATAATAATGCCCGTTGCGACGATTTCCACTTCTGCTAAAACTGATGTTGTTGCCGTTGAAAATTTTAGGTGAACACGATCCCCTTCATAAAGCGTACTCAAATCTACAGTATCTTTCCCTTTACGAAAATCTGTATTTCGATTTACGGTAAAAGTTGTTTCATTGCCTTGGTCTAGTTTTACAACAATGAACATTCCATTTGGGTCAATTTTCGTTACAATTCCTGATTTTTGTTTACTTTTAGGAACAATTTCTCCCTCTTCAACTTCTGAAGTTCCGCGTAGTTCTGTTACTTTTCTTAAATTTACTTTTGCCTCTACCTTCATACCTCTCTTGAAGCCTTCAATTTTTGTAACGGTGTTATTAATGTATAAATAGGTATGATCGTCTATATTTAAAGTTGTCGTTTTTCCTGCACTATTTTTTAATGTAATTTTACTTAGTTTCTTTTCAACTGTTCCGTCTTTTAGCTCAGTTTCATCATATGTTACATTCACAAACGTTCCTTTGAATGTAGTCGCTGCCTCTGCCTTTTGTGCATAAGGTAAAGAAGCAATTATAAAACTAAAGAGTACAACTAGTATGTATAATGACTTTTTTGCCAAATGATAAACCTCCTATTATATTTGGTAGATTTAATGAGAGATTATCCACCTAAAGTAATTATCGGAAGAAATTAACCATAATCCACATTTCACCCAAAATTTCCACCCCTTAAAGTATAACAAAAAAAGATGATTTATTAAAACTGCCTAAAAAAGCAAGAATTAATAAACCATCTTTTCTTGAACTTATTATGTAGAAATGTATCACATGCGTTTTTCAATTTCAGCCCAAGCCTGCTCAAAGCCATGACCCGTTTCAGATGAAAAGACAACAAGTGGGTCATTTTTATCCATTTGTAATGTTTCTTTTACAATTTTTTTATGCTTGTCTAGTTTACCTTTTGGAATTTTATCTGCCTTCGTTGCAATCACAATACTAGGGATATTATAGTACTTTAAGAAATCGTACATCATGATATCATCATTTGTTGGTGAGTGTCGCAAATCAACAATAAGGATAACAGCACGTAACTCTTTACGCGCTGTTATATATTTTTCAATCATCTTACCCCAAGCTTCGCGTTCACTTTTTGACACTTTTGCATAGCCATATCCCGGAACGTCCACAAAAAATAATTGTTCTTCAATTTTATAAAAATTCAATGTTTGTGTTTTTCCTGGTTTAGATGAAATTCTAGCCATCGATTTCCGACCAATCATTTTATTAATAAATGATGATTTCCCTACATTCGATCTTCCCGCTAAAGCAAACTCAGGCAGCCCATCTTCTGGGTATTGTTCCGGTCTGACAGCACTGATGACCATTTCTACGTTGTGGACTTTCATTATTCAAAACCTCCAACAAGTGCTAGTTTTAGCACTTCTTCTGCCGATGACACCGGTTTGAAAGTAAGCTGATCGCGAATACTTTCTGGAATGTCATCTATATCCTTTTCATTATCTTTCGGAATAATAATGGTTGTTAATCCTGCACGGTGAGCTCCTAAAGATTTTTCTTTTAAGCCACCGATTGGTAACACTCTTCCGCGTAATGTAATTTCACCCGTCATACCAATTTCACGTTTAATTGGTTTATTCGAAATTGCTGACACTAATGCTGTCATCATCGTAATCCCTGCTGAAGGACCATCTTTCGGTACAGCACCTTCTGGAACGTGAATATGAATATCGTTTTGCTCAAAGAAATCAGAATCAATTGCTAATTTGTCTGATAGTGAACGTACATATGACAATGCAGTTTGAGCAGATTCTTTCATAACATCTCCAAGTTTACCTGTAAGCATTAGTTTTCCTTTACCTGGTGTTAATGACACTTCAATTTGTAATGTATCTCCACCTACAGTCGTGTACGCTAAACCAGTTGCAACACCCACTTGGTTTTCTGTTTCCGCTTGACCGTAATGGTAACGGTGTTTTCCAAGCATTTCTTCTAATACTTTTGTATTCACCGTAACTCGTTTTTTCTCACCGGAAACAATGATTTTTGCAGCTTTACGACATAAAGCAGCAATTTGACGTTGTAAGTTACGTACCCCAGCTTCACGTGTATAATAACGAATTAAATCGATAATTGCTTCGTCTTTAATGACAAGTTGAGATTTCTTTAATCCATTTTCTTCAATCTGCTTAGGAATTAAATGATTTTTTGTAATTAAAGTTTTTTCAATTTCTGTATAACCCGGAATTGTGATAACTTCCATACGGTCAAGTAACGGTCCTGGAATAGTGCTTAAATCATTAGCTGTTGCTAAAAACATCACTTGTGATAAGTCGTAAGGTTCTTCGATATAGTGATCACTAAATGAATTGTTTTGTTCAGGGTCTAATACTTCTAACATTGCAGCAGATGGATCCCCACGGAAATCATTCGACATTTTATCAATCTCATCTAACAGGAATACTGGATTAATTGTGCCTGCCTTTTTCATTCCTTGAATAATACGACCAGGCATAGCTCCTACATACGTACGACGGTGACCACGTATTTCGGATTCATCTCGAACCCCACCTAATGAAACACGAACAAAGTTACGATCTAAACTTTCAGCAACTGAACGTGCTAATGAAGTTTTACCAACACCTGGAGGACCAACAAGGCAAAGAATTGGACCGCGCACTGAGTTCATTAGTTGACGAACAGATAGATATTCTAAAATACGTTCTTTCACTTTTTCAAGACCATCATGATCTCGATTTAAGATTTCCTCCGCATGGTGAATATCAAGTCGGTCTGTTGTAGATTTTGTCCACGGAATGGTAATCAGCCATTCTATATAATTTCGAATTACACCACTTTCAGCACTTGCTGCTGGTAACTTTTCATAGCGATCTAACTCTTTCAACGCTGCCTTTTGAACTGATTCAGGCATTCCTGCTTCATCAATACGTTTACGCAAATCAGCAACTTCGCCAGTTTTACCTTCTCTATCCCCTAGCTCAGCTTGAATCGCTTTCATTTGTTCACGCAAATAATACTCTTTTTGAGTACGCTCCATTGCTTGCTTCACTTTGGAGTTAATTTTCTTTTCAAGATTTAGTACTTCTTGTTCATCATGAAGTCGAATAATTAAATGATCTAAACGTTTTTTAATATTAAATATACTTAATACTTCTTGTTTCTCAGCAACTTTAAAAGGTAAATGGGAAGCGATAATATCGGCTAAACGTCCTGGTTCATCAATGTCCACAACAGAATCAATTGTTTCTGTTGTAATTTTATTTGAAGACTTTGCATACTTCTCAAAATAACTTATTAGTGTACGCATTAAAGCTTCAATTTCAACATCTTTATCTGTTTCATCTTCATGTAGTTCCAAATCTACTACTGTGAAATCTTTTTCTTCCGTATATTTCGTAATTTTTGCTCGGCTAATACCTTCAACTAAAATTCGTAAAGTGCCATTCGGTAATTTTAGCATTTGTTTTACATTCACTAACGTACCGATTGAATATAGTTCATCTTTTTTAGGTTGTTCTACACGTAAGTCCTTTTGTGTTGCTAAAAAAATTAAATTTTCGTTCATCATTGCGTGCTCTAATGCAGCGACAGATCGAGCTCTACCAACATCAATATGTAAAACCATTGAAGGGTATACTAATAAGCCACGTAAAGGTAACAAAGGGATATTTGTTTTCGTATTGCTCATGCGGGCGTTCACCTCCATCCAGATTTTCCGTATTAACCCGCGTCTATAGTATGTGATAAAAACAAAACATTTCACTTACATAATCATAGTAATTTTTGCAAATTTCATTTTGTAAATATTATTGAATTAAAAATAATGGTACTACTATTTATTATGTAAAGAAAAAAATAATATTTGTATGTAAATCTTGGTAATGACGAAATTTGAAAAAAAACTGACTTACGACCTAGCGGATTAACGCATGTTCGAAGTCAGCTCATTACTGTTTTATTCAACGCTGAACTTAAGCTATTTATGCTGAAGTTTTTTTGCCTTTTTTATTCAATTCAGTACCATCTGAAAGAATTAATTTAGGTGTCGCTTTTTCAGTGATTGTTTCTTCTGTTACAACACATTTCACAATATCGTCGCGAGAAGGTAGTTCATACATCATATCTAACATCGTAGACTCAATGATTGAACGTAAACCACGTGCACCTGTTTTTCGTTCGATGGCTTCTTTTGCAATCGCTTTTAATGCATCTTCTTCAAATTCTAACTCCACTTTATCAAGCTCTAGCATTTTTTGGTATTGTTTTACTAAAGCATTTTTAGGTTCCGTTAAAATTCGAACTAATGCATCTTCATTTAATTGCTCTAAAGATGCTAAAACTGGTAAACGGCCAATAAATTCTGGGATTAAACCGAATTTTAGTAAATCTTCAGGTATTAATTGAGATAATAATGATACATTGTCATCTTCTTGTTTTGCTGGGTTTGAACCGAAACCGATTACTTTTCGGCCTTGACGACGTTTAATAATTTGTTCAATGCCATCAAATGCTCCACCAACAATAAATAAGATATTCGTTGTATCGATTTGTAAAAATTCTTGGTGCGGGTGCTTACGGCCACCTTGTGGAGGTACGCTTGCTACTGTACCTTCAAGAATTTTAAGTAATGCTTGTTGTACACCTTCGCCTGATACATCACGAGTGATTGAAGGATTTTCTGATTTACGTGCTACTTTGTCAATCTCATCAATGTAGATAATCCCTTTTTCAGCACGTTCGATATCATAATCTGCTGCTTGAATTAGTTTTAATAAGATGTTCTCTACATCTTCACCAACATAACCAGCTTCTGTTAGAGATGTCGCATCGGCAATTGCAAATGGCACATTCAAAATACGTGCTAATGTTTGGGCTAGTAATGTTTTACCACTACCTGTTGGCCCAATTAAAACGATATTTGATTTAGCTAACTCTACATCATCTATTTTACTGTTCGAATTAATACGCTTATAGTGATTGTACACAGCAACGGCTAAAGCTTTTTTGGCGCGCTCTTGTCCAATAACATACTCATCTAAAATTGATAATATTTCTTTTGGTTTCGGAATATCTTGGAAATCGATTTCTTCTTCAACTCCAAGTTCTTCAACTACGATTTCAGAACAAAGCTCGATACATTCGTCACAAATGTAAACACCTGGTCCAGCTACTAATTTACGTACTTGTTCTTGCGGTTTTCCACAGAAAGAGCACTTTAAATTGCCTTTTTCATCATTAAATTTGAACAATTTGCTTCACCCCTATTCAAGCAACAATCTTACAAGATTCTTAAGCCTTAATCAAATAGATTGTTTCGAGTTTGCTCATAATATAATTATTATAAGCAATTTATCTTTATGTATTAGTATGTTAAAACAAGGCACGGTAAAACGCCGTACCTTGTTTTACATGAAATTATTGTAACATTATTTCAAAATTCTACTAGTATTTTTATTGTACTAGAGATTATTCAGTAATTTTAGCGTTTTCAACTAAAAATTCTACTGTTTTTTGTGTACGAATATCATTTTCAAGAATTTCAGTGTTTCCGCCTAGAGCTGTAATGATTTGATCTTTATTCATACCGAATTGACCAGCCATTTTTTCTAGTTCAGCATTTACGTCTTCTTCTGTTACTTCAATGTTTTCTGCTTTACCGATTGCTTCTAAAGTTAAAGAAACACGTACGCGGTTTTCAGCTTCTGGACGCATTTGTTCATGAAGAGCATCTTCATTTTGGCCAGAGAATTGGTAGTAAAGATCTAAAGACATACCTTGCATTTGTAAACGTTGAGCAAACTCATCGATCATACGGTGAATTTCGTTATGGATCATTGATTCTGGAATATCAATTTCTGCATTTTCAGAAGCTTTTTCCACTAACTCATCACGTAATGCTGCCTCTGCATCAGCTTTCTTTTGTTCTGCAGCTTGCTCTTTAAGTTTTGTACGTAATGCTTCTAACGATTCAACTTCTGGGTCGATTTCTTTAGCGAATTCATCGTTTAATTCTGGTAATACTTTTGTTTTAACTTCTTTAACAGTTACTTTGAAAGTAGCTTCTTTACCCGCTAATTCTGCTGCATGGTATTCTTCTGGGAATGTTACAACTACATCTTTAGATTCTCCAGCTTTAACACCTACTAATTGCTCTTCAAATCCAGGGATAAATGAACCTGAACCTATTTCAAGTGGATAATCTTCGCCCTTACCACCTTCAAATGCTACTCCATCTTGGAAGCCTTCAAAGTCGATTACAGCAGTGTCGCCTTCAACAATTGCTTCATCTTCTTTAATTTCTAATTCTGCTTTACGAGCTAATTGCTCTTGAATTTGAGCTTCTACTTCTTCATCAGTTACTTCAACAGATGCTTTTTTCACTTCTAAACCTTTATACTCACCAAGTTTCGGTTCAGGTTTAACAGTTACTTTTGCAGTAAAAGTGAAGTTTTGACCTTTAGCAAAGTTTTCAGTTCCATCGATTTCTGGGTAATCTACTGGAGTGATACCAGCTTCGTCGATTGCGTTTGAGTACGCATCTGGAACTAAAATTTCTAATGCATCTTGGTAAAGTGCTTCAACGCCAAAACGTTTTTCAAATAATGGACGAGGCATTTTCCCTTTACGGAAACCTGGTACGTTAATTGTTTTTACAACTTTAGCAAAAGCTTTATCTAATGCTTTATTTACTTCTTCAGCTGGTACTTCAATTGTTAAAGTACCAATGTTACCTTCTTGTTTTTCCCATTTTGCTGACATTTATAATACCTCCAAAAATAGTTTACAATTGTTAGACAAACTACTCGTTTATACGATTTTGACAACCATTTTAGTATAACATAGTCTCCAATAGTTTCAACTTTTTTCATACTTCTTGTAGTTCTGTAAGCTTTTCGAGCATTTGCAAAAATTCGACAAGATCGTAATCCATCTCTTGAACACTTCCAAACATTGTCCGCACAAAGTCTATATATGCCAGTGCTACATCTTCATCTTCATACTCCAACCATTCAAATGGGTAGGTTACAATTGCATGTTTCGCAATTAAATATTCCACCATTTCAAGGGTAGACGGCTCCTTTTGCAATTTGTCACCAATCATTTTAGATACATTGATAAATTGTGGTAATTTGGTCGGTAATTCTAATGTACTTGGATTTACAACTCTTTTTAAATTGAACTTACTTATATTTAGCTCTATATTTACTTCTTGTTCAACTAGTAAGATTAAGATGATACTTTTAATAAACGGATGGGTTTTTTCATGTTCAATAATCGATTTTAAATACGATACAATTGGACGGATATTTGTTGTAGTTAATTCATGCACTTTATTTAGCTGTTCACTCGGTAATAGTGACATAAAGTTATCTATTGAAAATGCATCAGAATCTATTTCATTTTGCCCATCAGTAGAAATGTCATCTTGCTTTTCTTTATTTCCAGCGATATTTGCATTTAAGTCTTTTAATCGTTGGAATTTTTCAATTTGCGCCTTTGGTATTGCGCCTTCTTCCAAAAGAGAAGATATAATTTGTTCTACTTGTTTATATTGTTTTAGCTGCATACAAACGGTTAAATATAATTCCATTATTTCTAAATACATTGTAGGACCTATACTTAATAGTCGTTCACAGATTTCCTTTGCTTTTTCAAAAGATTTTGTTTCATATAATGAATATGCATATACGCTTAAAGTAAATTCGTCCCCTTCACTATACTTTAAAGCTTCCTCAAAGCTATTATTCGCTAAATGATATTGATAACTTTCAACATATTCATGTGCTTTTTTGATTAATCTTTCAACCGTCCCAGGAAATATTACGACATTATCGAATGTTGTATATTTTTTTAGTTTTCTTTTCAAAACTTCTCACTCCCGGATGTCTACAAAATATTTCCATAGTATTATTTATTTTACCTGTTATCGAACAACTGAACAATACTATTGTTTCGAAAGTTGGGTAATCATTAAGCACTTTATGTTAAAACTTTTGCCTTTCCCTTGCAATAATGTACTAAGATATCCAAGTATTTTCCTTCAAAATGCATTTTTAATCGGGGTTTTTTAAAATACTGAAGAATAAGTTACATCATTTCAAACACAAAAGGCTTGAAGAATTTTTTGTCTTCAAGCCTTGTAAATTATTTACACTGTTTAGTAATCTCATTAATTAATGTTGGCAACCAATCGTTTAATGGTTCGCATGTAAATCCTGCTTTAATCGACTTCTCTTGCGACATATACCAATCATCCGGTAACGAGAATGGCGAAGTTCTTTCATTATCCTTACCCACTACTATTTTTGCTTGTTTTCCAACTGCCTTTTCGATTAGTCCCATTAACTCTTGCATCGATACAGTACCCGATGAAGTAACATTAAATGGACCTTCAATATCTGAAAGAAGGGCAAATTTTAAAAATTTCGCCGCATCCTCGGATGAAATAAAGGACATTCGTGCATTCATACTTATAAAATGAATTGGCTCTCCTTTGATCACACGTTCAATATGATCATGTAAACGTCTTGTATAATCATCCAATCCTAAAACAATTGGAAAACGAACAGCTACAACAGGAAAAGATGCTTGTTGGAAAAATACTGCCTCAGCTAACCTCTTTCCTTCGCCGTATGAAAAATCTTGACTATTACCATAGCGAATATTATAGGTATAAGGATTAAAATCTTCTTCTGTTAGCTCTTTCCCTAATATTTCATCATAGACACTCAATGTAGAAGTGAATATGTACTTCTTTGTTTTCCCTTTAAAAACTTCACAAGCAGCTAACGCTTCATTTGGGGAATAACAAATATTATCAAAGACAATATCCCAAGAAGTATTTTCAAATATCTCTTTAAATGTTTCTGTATCAGTACGATCTACAATGATTTGTTGCACTCTGTCACCAAATAGATGCGGAGTAATTCCGCGCGTTGCAATGGTAATATTAAATCCTTCTTCTATTAAAACTTCGACAAGCCTTTTACCAAAAAAACGTGTTCCACCTAACACTAATATTTTTTTCATAACAGCCTCCCAAATTTATGACAATGATATATATTTTCTCTATTTCTCTTCATTTCCCTTCAAAGAATTGTCACTACTACCTAATGTATAATAATTTAAAACTTGTCTAGGCTAGTTTTGTGATTTAAAACAAAACGAGGAGTGATTTAGATGGGTATTTTGAGTAGAAATCCAAAAGAAGAGCCAATGCATTATGGCGAAGTGTTTGCAATTTGGTCACATGTGTTATCAAACAACGGTATGATTGCTGCCTATCAGACACTTTATAACCATACTGGGGATCAGGAGTTATCAAAAATAATAGAAGAGGCTTTGGCGGGTATTGAAGAAGAAAATAAAAAATTGAAGGATATATTAAAAGTGAATGGAGTTGGCCTACCTCCTGCACCACCTGAACGCCCAAATGCAAGACGTGACGACATTCCAGTTGGAGCAAAGTTTATGGACCCAGAAATTAGTGCAAAACTATCAGCAGATGTAGCAGCTGGCCTAGTTGCATGTAGCACTGCGATGGGGATGTCAACTCGAGAAGATATTGCCTACATGTATGGTCAATTCCATATGGCAAAAGCTCAACTTGGTGCAAAGTTATTAAGATTAAATAAAGCAAGAGGTTGGTTAGTTCCTCCTCCATTACATGTAAGTCCACAAGACGAAAGATAATCAAAAGGATAGGAGACAGGTTTAAGTCTTCTATCCTTTTTTCTATCCCTTTATTCCAAATAAAATCCGTAGTATCTTAATATTTTTAATAACAAAATGGTACATAAACATAATCATTGCAAAAGAAGTCGTAATTAAAACAAATGCTTTTAGCGCAATAGGCCAAGACAGATCATAAATAAAATAACCGATAGCAACAATAATCGGTTGGTGTAGAACATAAAAAGGCATTGATGCTTCACTTGTATACTTCAAAAAGTTATTTGAAAATGATAGATACTTATTTGCCAAATAAAAGATTACTAATAACCAGCTCCAACAATTAATCGTTTTCACACCATAAAAAATGATATCTTGTATTGAATTTGGTTTAGGTAGAACCATCATAAACCAGACAATATAAATAATTGAAGTTATGATAGCTAATGGCAAAAATAACTTATACGCAGACTTTAATGCAGGTTTAAATTCTGAACTCGAGAAAAAGTAATATCCATATATGAAAATTATGAAATAAAATACAATATCCCAGCCACCTAGCCCCATCGTGTTAATAACACCTGAGAAAAATAGAAGTGATGGAAGTATAAAAAAATAACACTTTCTAAACTTGTGTCCCCGTGAAAATACTTTAAACAACGGCATTGAAATAAATGAAAAAACAAGCAACACAAGTAAATACCAAAGATGCAGACCAGAAAAAGCAAAATTTCCACTACCACCAATGTCTAAATACAACCCTTCAAAGTAATGGGGAAGAAAATCCAATAATGACCCAGTAAATTGATGATTTGTAATACGTTCAATATAAACTTGAGGTGGAGATAAAATAAATACCCCGAAAATCAAAGGTATCCCTAATCGAACAAGCCGCTCTTTTATAAAATTTGATGTACTTCGATTGTTTAATGAATATGTCGTACTAATCCCTGAGATAGTAAAAAATAAAGGCATAAGCCATACACCTAAAAACAATGAAAATACGAATATTCCACTTGTTTCTATAACATTATTTTTGACATGCCAAGGAAACGGATTAAAAAACATAGAACAGTGATACAAAAATACCCCCAACGTTGCGATTACTTTAATCCAATCGAAATCATAATGTCGTACACTTTTCCCATTCTTCATGAAACACCTCTATTTGTGAAATAAACCAATATTACTATATTATAAAGAATGTCATCATAAAAAAAGGAAAAAGTTTAGTTAAAACTTCCTCCCCTAAAATGATTATTATGATACCGTAAGTGTTTTTTCTTTAATTGCTGCAATTATTTCTTCTGCAACATCATGAGCAAGTTCTAATTGAGAAGTAAACCCTACACACGAACAGTTCATTTCACCTAAAATATATTCATCTTCTCCAGCTTCATTTGTATCTAGTATAAAGTCTGCCGTCCAAATGAGTGGAAGATCATAATTTCCTAGTAAAGTACGCACTTCTGGCAGTTGATTTAAAAAACTTTGAACAAGATTTGACCATTGCTCAGGCGTATCGTAACGGTACTCTGCCCCTGAAAAAAGTGTCGCACTAAAGGCATCTTCCGTTTCAGCAGGTTTTTTGTGAACAACATAAAATGGTTTATCTCGTAGCATAAATAAACGTATTTCCCCCTCTTTAATTCGAGGTAAGAATCGCATGTCCACAATCATACCGTTATCGCCGACAATATATTGTTCACAATAATTGATGAACTCACCAAGTCTCCAAAACTCAACATGGTTGTCTTTAGCTTCCGTACATTTAATATGTGCATCTAATGGCGCTTCTTCTTCCCCATTTAACGAATCCACTAACTGAACACGCCATATTCCTTCCCCTGTTGACCCACGATTTTGTTTTAATACCCGTTCTCCATATGCTAAAGATTTTGGAAATTGATGTTTAAACTCATTCATATTGTAATAAGCATATGTATCATCTGGTACTAATGTTGTTGATGTCAATTTGACAAGAACATCCTTTGACCCGTACCCAATCATTGCATCAGGGTGAGGCATTCCGATAACACCTTCATCACAAAGACGTCGTAGCATATTAAAGTAACATTCTTCTTCTTTTAAGTTACCAGGATTAATACGAGATACATAGGCAATACCATTCGTTGAAACATAGTTATAAATCTCTTCTTCACGAGCTTTGTTATAAAATATTACTTCTGCCTCCACGCCCCGTTCTTTTAGTGCGTTCACCATTGGCATTGTATCTTTGCGATAACCGTCTTCACCTTTATCATTTCCACCTTGCACTTCAAAGAAAATCACTTTATTTCTCAATTAATTACCCCCTTTAGGATTACTTACTTATCATTATAAAGGTAATTTATTGAAGTAATTTACAGTAGATGTAAAATTTATGTGTACTTTTTATTACAAATGCTTAAATTTGTAAATTCACAAAGTTTTATATAAATTATTACCAAGCATGAACTTAGGAGGTCAAATATGTTTCAAAATAAAGTGGTCATTGTCACTGGTGCAGCACAAGGAATTGGAAAAGAGGTGGCTACCCAATATGCAAAAGCGGGGGCGAAAGTTGTATTAGCGGACTTAAATGAACAATTAGGAGAAGTTGTTAATGCTAATTTAGTTGAACAAGGATTCACAACTACTTTTATAAAAACGGATGTTCGTAAAGAAGCTGACATTAACAATCTTATGAAAACAACCGTGGAGCACTATAATACAATAGATATTTTAATTAATAATGCTGGCGTCTTTACACCTATCTCGCCTTATGATCTTGATATTACTATCTGGGATGATGTCATTAATACGAATTTACGAAGTGTTTTTTTATGTTCACGGGAAGCGGCTAAATTTATGCGGTTAAATGAGAATGGTGGGGCGATTGTATCGATGGCTTCCACGAGAGCTTTTATGTCGGAACCAAATACAGAAACATATGCTGCCACTAAAGGAGGTATCATTTCCCTTACTCACGCTTTAGCTAGCTCATTCTCCCAAGATCATATTCGAGTTAATTGTATTTCTCCGGGGTGGATTGAAACAGGGAATTACGAAGATCTGCGTCCCATCGATCATGAACAACACTTTTCTAATCGAGTAGGCAAGCCTATAGATATTGCGAAAGCATGCTTTTATTTAACTGATGAACGAAATGATTTCGTAACAGGGATTAATCTTACTATAGATGGTGGTATGACGAAGAAGATGATATATGAGGAATAGATTTTTACTCTCTTTTACTTTTTCTAATACACAAAAATTCTGTTTTAACATGAATTTTTGCAAAATTGATACATTCAAGTTGACGAACAATCACATCTGTATTACATTTAAATAGAATCGATTCCATTGTTATATAACAATGAGCCACACTAATTTCTTTCTTAACATTATAAAACCGAATAATAGCCATCTGCCAATGACTACTATTCGGTCCTTTTTTGTCTTATTAATATGTAGTTGAGAGATCTCCAACTTTTTCTTTTTTGTCTTTTTCGATTTGTTTTTTCTTTTTATTCACTTCAGATCGAAGCAATAGTGAAATTAAAAGAGATACTGCAATTAGACCTGTAAAAATATAGAATACAGGGATATAGCTATTTGTCATATTTTTTACTGTGTTTACTAAGATTGGGCCAAAAATTCCACCTAGTGACCATGTTGTTAATAAATAACCATGAATTACACCAAGCTGTTTCGTACCGAATAAATCACTCGCATAGGCTGGTAAATTCGAGAAACCACCACCATAACAACTAACTACTAGGAAGATGAAAACTTGGAATAATAATACGTTTGTTGTGAATGGTAATACTGCAAATGTAATAACTTGAATAACGAAAAAGATAACGAAAATATTTGGACGACCAATATAGTCAGAAACTGCTGCCCAAATAAGGCGTCCCCCACCATTAAACATTCCCATTAATCCAACCATCGCAGCAGCACCTGCAACCGATAATCCTACAATTTCCTGTGCCATTGGTGAAGCAACAGAAATCATCATAATACCAGCTGTAACATTCACTAAATGCATTGACCAAAGCATCCAGAAGTACTTAGTTTTCACTGCTTCTCGAGCTGTCATTTGCGCTAAATCTTGTTTCACTTTTGTTTTACCAGCTGTAGCTGCATTTTTCATTCCTTCTGGCATATAACCTTGTACAGGAGGCGCAATATATGATGCCCCTAAAATCATTAAAACAAAGTATGAAGCTCCTAAAATAAAGTATGTAGTCGAAATTCCTACACCTTCCATTAAGTTCGCTGCGACTGGTGCAGTGATTAATGCTCCAGATCCAAATCCTAAAACAGCCATACCTGTTGCTAAACCACGACGATCCGGGAACCACTTAACTAATGTTGATACAGGTGCGATATAACCGATACCCATACCTAAACCACTAAGAAGTCCATATGTTAACCAATAAAGTACAACAGAATCCATTAAAATTGCTACTCCAGCACCTGCTTGTCCTGCTCCAAATAGAACAGCTGCAACCATTGCTGATTTTCTAGGTCCTAATTTTTCTACTAAACTACCAAAAAGCGCTGCTGCAAAACCAGCTAGCCCCATCATAATCGTGAATGCCACAGTTACATTTGTTTCACTCCAACCCATCTCAGTAACAATTGGCAGTTTATATACACTATAAGCGTAAGCCCCGCCAATCGACAGGTGGATTGCAATCGCCGAAAGTGCAATTAACCATCGATTTTTTTTCATAATTTCTCTTTTACCCTCTTTCTTTCTAACTGTGAATAAGTTGTGACAACTACTTTATTAAGATAACATTTGGAAAATATGAAAATCAATAGTTTTTACGAAAAAAGTTATTTTTATAAAGCAGATTTTTTCTACAAGAAACAGAAAATAATTATCTAAAAGGGAAAAACCAATCTCAAACTCATTATTCTGAAAATTAAAATCGACTATTATAAAATAATATAATCATAAAATCATTTCACATTTCTAAGCTTATACAAACATTAACAACACTTTATCTACAATGATATTTGACGAGAAAAAAATTACATAACAAAGAAAATTACGCACATTTTTTAGTTACTTTATTATTAAACAATAAAGTTAATGTTTATATTTATTATAAAATTAATGTTTTAAAATTATATTTAATTACCAATTAATTACTACTCATTAATATATTGAAAAAGTTGCTTTCTTACCCTTTTTCGTTACAATCATTATAATTATTATACTTTTTTGCAAAATAAAAACACCTTCTAATGATAGAACAAACTCTACATTAAAAGGTGATAATTTACTTTTATCGAACAATTAATACATCACATTTCGCTAAACGAACAATTCTTTCCGCAACTGAACCAATAATCATCTTTTCAACTTGGTTCACACCCGTAGCACCACAAATGATTAGTTGAGTATCTAGTAATTGAGTTAAAATTTCTTTTGGTGAACCTGACTCTACTTTTGTTTCTACATTTTCAACACCTAAAGATTGTGCTTTCTTTTTTAATTCTTCAATCTTTTCAGTTCTATCTCTTTTTAATTGATCCGCGTATTTTAAATCATAGGCAGCAATGGAACCAAATGATTTTGTATCAATTACATTTACTAATTGTAATGTTGCCCCATTATTTTTAGCGATTTCAACAGCACGTTCAAATGCCTTGATTGATTGTTCCGAAAAATCAATCGCAACGACGATATTTTTATAATTATTTACCATAATCATCCTCCTCTTATTAAACAAATCATATTCGATTTTTAAGCATTAGACAACAAATCCTTTATAAAGACTATCATTGTATATTAAAAGCATTCTTACAAATAATAAGAGCGGTGTTAAAAACACTATAACAACGATGTGGAGGGATTTGTAATGAATAATTTTCGTGAAGGCTTAATCCCTACTGTATTAGGGTCAGCTGTTACCGCCGCTGGATACGCAATGAAACAAAAAAGTGGATCTAACAAAATGTTAGCAAACACCATTTTCGGATTCGGCTTAGCACATATTGTGTTAGGTGCAATTGACCTTGTCGAGCATCGTCGTTAGTTTAGAAGAGCACATTTTCGTGCTCTTCTTTTTTTGCCCCAAAGTAGTCATTTTCTCCCTCTTACTCTTTTAGTTCCTTCAACATTAGAAACCATATATTGAAAATTGTTACAATAGAATAAAAATCGAGGTGAACGTATGGGTGAACTAATCGGGAACTTCATAGCAGTTATATTTTTCATATTAATGAGTTACTTCGTCATCTTACTAATCGTTCGTTTCATTAGTAACGTAATTTATTTTTTCAAATGGATGAAGATGACACCTCGTGAACGTGAAAAAGAATGGAGACGTAAGAAGAGAAGAAAAAGTAGTGCTGATTCTGGTTCATCCGATTCGTTTTGGTCTTTTGACACTAGCAGTTCGGACAGTGGAGGAAGCGATGGTGGAGGGGGATGTGACTAATCATTACGATTCTATCAAATAAATAGATCCTACTTTCAACTTTCAACTAATCTATTTGCCCTTTTCCTCTCTCTATTTTTACATATTTTATAATAATAATTACGGTAAATAGAGGTGTTAAGATGGCCCGATTGAAGTTAGGTTTTTGTTATCCTGGTTACCGTTATTGTGGGCCTGGTTGCAGTGGACCTGGAGCACCAACGAACCCAGTAGATACTTGTTGCATGTACCATGATGAATGTTACTTATACTATGGAGATAAAAAATATTGCGATGAACTTTTTCAATATTGCTTATATCCATATATCAACCCCTATAGCAAAATGGGGAGAGATGCAAGAGTGTTCTCGAGAGCCATTCATTTAAAGAATTTCTTTTTTTAATAATTCTCTTTATAAAGCCCTCTCTTATTTGGAAAGGGCTTTTTCAATTAATCATTACAACATGTTCCATCTTCATTTAAATGTCCTGAACGGTTAATTTTTGTTTCCAAGTAATTTTTATTGTATTCAGAAACATCTCCCCATAACTGCTTTCTCCCAGCTACAGGTAAACCGGATGCTTGCAATGCTTCTATCTTTTTTGGGTTGTTTGTAATTAATGTCACTGGTTTCTCTCTTAATGCATGTAATACACGAATCGCATCATCATAATTTCTGGAATCGTTGACGAATCCAAGCATATGGTTTGCATCTACGGTATCGTAGCCGTTTTCTTGCAAAATATAAGCCAATGCTTTACTGAATAATCCAATCCCTCTTCCCTCATGATTTGCTAAATAGAACAATGCACCTGTGCCATGTTCTACAATCATTTTCATCGATTCTTTTAATTGGTAACCACAATCACAACGTTTACTACCAAAAATATCACCTGTATGGCAAATAGAATGCATACGAATAATTGCATCATCACCATTTTCAAAGTCGCCGTAAGCAAGTACGCTCGATTGCTGCATTTCTGCTAAATTTACTGATGATAGCTTATCAATAATCCTTTCAAAATCCTCCGTTACTTCTTCACAATTTAACCAACAATACCAATGAAACGTAACTGTTTCACCGTATAAATTAACTGGTAATTGTACCGGCCCTACTAAATAGATGGCACCTTCTTCTGTGTGAATCAGCTTAATTTTTTCTTCCAAAATAGACATCACTTTACTATTTAATTTTGCTTGTGCCAATGCGGATTCCTCCCTCTTTGCTGTTAGTTTGGTTACTTTAGAAAAATTTATGTTTCTTTAAAATCAAACGGTCATAAGAGTATTCAGTTAAAAATTATGGTGATATACTATGAAATACATATATAGAGAAAATGAGGTAAAAATTATGAAATATAGTTTTCGAAATGATTATAGTGAGTTATGCCATCCTGAAATTTTATCCGCCCTTATAGCTGCTCAAAACGAACAAAATATTGGGTACGGTCTAGATATACATACTGAAAATGCGAAACGACTTATACAAGAAAAGTTACAAAGCAACAATTGTGATATTCACTTTGTAACAGGTGGAACGCAAGCAAATGCTACAATCATCTCGCATATTTTACGTCCTTATGAAGCGGTATTAAGTTGTGAATCTGGACATATTAATGTTCATGAAACAGGTGCTATCGAAGGAACAGGACACAAAGTATATACGGTTGCTGGGCAAGATGGAAAATTATCACCTACTGATATCATCAATGCACTTACATATCACACCGATGAGCATATGGTGAAAATCGGAGTCGTTTATGTATCCCAATCAACTGAAGTTGGAACAGTATATAGTGTTGCTGAACTAAAAGCTTTATATGAATGCTGTAAGGAAAACAACCTTTACTTATTTATTGATGGTGCGCGTCTATCAAGTGGACTAGCCGCAAGTGATGTCGAGTTCCATATGTTAAAAGATCTTTGCGATGTGATGTATGTCGGTGGAACGAAAATCGGAATGATGAGCGGTGAAGCCATTGTGCTGTTTAACGAGCAATTAAAACCATATTTCCGTTATCATATTAAAAATAGAACAGCAATGCTTGCGAAAGGCTTTGCAATCGGAATACAGTTTGAACGAGCGTTTCAAGATAATCTTTATTTTGAGATGGGAAAACATGAAAACGAACTAGCTCATTTTCTAAGTCATGAACTAAAATCATTAGGCGTTCCTTTATTAAGCGAATCTCCAACGAATCAAATCTTCCCTATTTTAAGTAAAGAAGAAATTGAAGAATTAAAAGAACTGTATGATTTTGAAATTTGGGGAGAAGTAGAAGATAAAATTGCCATCCGTTTTGTTACTTCATGGGCAACAACAAAAGAGGCTTGCATTGAACTAATTGAAGATGTTAAGAATGTAATTTCTAAATAAATGAATAAAATCTTCCTAATTCTTATATAAAGAAAAAGGAAGATTTTTTATTTGCCTACAATATAAGTTTTTAATAAAGCTAAACGTTCCCGGATATGGGATTTTGCAGCCACGCTTCGAGGCGTTTTTGCTGCTAACACATCTGCTTTTAAACCAACAACATCGGCTAGAAATTTCGCCCTTGCTAAATGGTAGTCATTGGAAACAATCGTAATGTGATTAACTCCTTCTGGTAAATAGTCTTTTGAAAATAGTAAATTCTCATAAGTAGAAGTTGATTTTTCTTCCAATTGTATTCTTAATGGGTCAATCCCCGCATCAATTAAATATTGTGCCATAACGGATGCTTCTGTTGCTGGTTCATCGATTCCCTGTCCTCCTGAAACAATAACTTGAACATGCTTATGAGTTTGCAAATATTCCACCGCAACATCTAATCGGTTTTGTAACGAAAGTGAAGGATTTCCGTTTGGCTTAATTTTAGCACCTAAAATAATTAAATAATCATTAGAACCATCTGCAACTGGTGTTTTGCCATTCTCAATTTTTTCACCGAGCCAAGAATATCCGCTTCCTAATATTAAAAGGAATACGATTCCCCCGCCAAACCAAAATTTCATATACTCACCTCTTACCTCTATTAAACGAATAAGAAGAGGAAAGGGTTCATACTTTTTCCAATTTATTCAATTTCAACAAAACGTAGTAACTGATGTATTAAATCTGGCATTTCATAAAAGCCGCTTTTTATATGCAAACGCTCTGATACTTGATGTGCGTCTTTACCATATGGCCCTAAGTTCATTACGGGTGCATTAAATTTTGCAATATGCTCAAAAGGTATATCGTAAGTTCGGTTCCATACTGGTGTATTTTCTTCATACGCTTTCCAACCATTATTATCCATTAGCTGACAATAACTCAAATCACATATTCCATTAAAATAATGTACTTGTTGTAATGGAATATCATACTGTTGTGAAGCCTTTAAAACTACTTCAATCGCTTTTTTCGCTAGCGGATGATCACTTGAATTCACAGCTGGATAAAATGGTGGTACAAATAACACCACGACTGCTGGAGCTAACTCCTGACATTGAATCATCAATTTATCTGCAATATAGAACGATTGGTCACGCTCATCTAAATTTGGAAGAGCTATTACTCCTTCAATTAGCTGCTCCACGTGGGATTTGCCTAATTTTTTTGTCGCATACTCTAGAAGTTCACTATATCGAATCGTTCGTATCTCACCGATTGGACTAATTTTCATTTTTGCACAAACTTCATCATACCGCGCTTGGCACTTCTCCATGGCCTTTTTCGTTACATTTTCAAACATATTGAATATTTCAGATGCACTTCTTTTCATTAAGAAGACATTGTACATCGCTACTGCTCGATATGGCGTTTGTGTAGAATATTGATCTTTTAAATCCTGTAATTTTAAAGCGACAGGAAGCGGAGTCGTTTCACCATAAACTGTTTCACAGAAAGTATCGTTCCATTCCATTTCTATTTCCAAATAGGCGCTCATAAAGGGTGCACTGATGCCCTTTAACGGTTCACCAACATGGGTTTCCTTTCCATAAAATAACGCTGCCGGCATTACCTTACCTATTGAACCTGTATAAATATATTCCTTTGTATCATAGGGCCCTTGAGAAAAGGATGGTTCACTATTCAAAAATAGACAAATATCTAAATCGTGTTGTTCTGCAACTTCCCCAATATGTTTTACTGCAACACGCATACCAGCTGAACTTACTTCTTCGTCCGGTACGGTAACTAACAGTAAATTTAACGCCCACTCTTCTTCTATTGCTCGTTCTAAAACTTGCATATGAAGGGCAAGACCAATTTTCATATCCATTACTCCACGACCGAACAAGTAATCACCCGTTTTCAGATCGTTTTGTGCCTGCTCATTTAGCATCCATTTCGCTTCTTGAAATGCTTGTGTAATCATTTCAGGCTCCGTCGCAAGCGGCATAAGAGCACCATATTCTTCAATTTGGACCGTGTCGAAATGGCTAATAAGTACAACTGTCTTTTTGGCGTTCGGATGCTTATACATGGCAGAAAGTACCTGTCTTCCACCTTCAACATCAACGGTTTGTAAATAGTGAGGATTGGAATTGAAATAAGGCAATAATTGAAATTTTGCATACAGCTTTTGTGAAAATTCCTGTTCACCTTTTGTTAATGTTTGACTTTCCCAACGTACAAGCTCGTATAGTAATGATTTTAATTTTTCTGGAGTATCCCATTTCATCGTATCATCCTTTACTCGAAGATATTTTGAATACCCGTAAACAATTCCTTAAACTATCATTAGCCATTTAACGATAGTGTTAACATTACAAATAGTGGAATTCGTTTAATTTTACAGAAAACCTTATAGAGGTACAAATATTTGAATTTAGATTGGTTGCAATATGAATATGGATATGTTGTAAAATGAGTTGGATAACATTTAAGGAGTTGCTTTATGATGGAATTTTCTTGGGAGATCGTCTTACAAAAGATAAGCGAAAAAATTTCAAAGCCAAGTTTCGAAACATGGTTCAAACCTACAGTAGCTGAACTCAACTCTAATACTTTGACTATTTATGCCCCTAATTCTTTTGCGAGAGATTGGTTAGAAACACATTATGAAGAAATGATTGGTAATGTTACAGAAGAAATCTTCAGTAAACCATTTGAAATCATCATCACGAATAGAGATAATGCGAATGCGGAGAGAAAAAGTAAAACAGAGTCAGTTTCAACTTCCAACACTACTTACGATTTATTGATTAATCAAAACAAACTCTTACAAGAAAAAATGGAAGAACTCGAAAAGCGTATACAACTACTTGAACAAAGGTTAGAACATTAAAATTTGCGCTCTCGATATACGACTTAACCAAAATTATGTGAAAACTTCCGTGAAAATACCTATAATTCGCACTTATTTACAATTAAGTCCGATGTGCTTTTTGGTATTATTATAAAAATAAGCTCAGAGTAATTCTGAGCTTAAATCGTTATTGACCTTTCCTAGCTACAATAATCATTGCCTTTGAATCCACAGAATATTGTTCACCTTTAAAACTTCCCATTATCTCTACATTTTCAAAGTGTAGTTTATTAATAATCGTAATTAATTGTTTTGATGTAACTGGAAATAGAGCAATCGTATTTTCAGTTTCCAAATCCTCACCCTTTAACTTTGTAGTAAAAAGAATATGATCCTCTTTTTTCATATAATTGCGTGTGAATGTGAAATCTTCTTTTTCAATGACAGGAAACGAAAAGTTATCATTTGATAAAACTTGGTCATAATTAACAAGTTGAAGAATCAATTTTCCACCGGGATTTAGTTTATTAATACACTTCTCTAAAAAGTCTTCAATTTCCTTTAAATTTTGCAAATGAGGTAACGTGTTGCCAATACAAAGGATGCCATCAAAAGAACCGTTGATTAGATTTATTTCTAGCATGGTTTGAGTGTAGATAGCTAAACGGCTCTCTTTTGCTTTTGAACGAATCCATTCTACCATTTCTTGATCTGGCTCGGATGCTGATACATTATACCCCTCGTTTGCTAATGCGATGGCCATATTCCCTGTTCCTGCCCCAATATCTAGGATTGATTCCCCTTTTTGAAAATGATTTGCAACAAAGTTCAAAGCAACTGGATTTAACGGAAAAATCCGATCATAGTAGGATGCAAAGGATTGGTAAAAGGACATGGATAATACTCCTTTAATGAATTTATCCGTTTATTATTAACTGATAAAAATTATCCATACAGTTTTTTATTTGTGGTAAATTTTTATCCAATTAATAAATCTATCTGAACCAATCGATACTTTATATCCATTTGCCTTAATTGTTACATCATAATTTTCTTTTTCACCATTTTTCTTATACACATTTATGATTTTATCTGCTTCTTTGTAAGAACCAACAAAATATTTCAACATTTCCCTTAACTTATGTATTTTTCGATATTCTTCTTTTAAATTAGTCCTATATGCCGTCAAACCAATACGCGCTCGATACTCTTGACCATGTTTGTATTCAGGCCCGCTAGAACCATGATCCACAAAATGAATGCCTAGATTTGATGCAACAGGGTACGAAACTTGCCAATCATAATCATCTACACTAAAACCTACTTCTCTTGTTAAAATATTTACAGTTTTCTTCCAATCTAAGTTGTATTTACTTTTCACGGTCGCTCCAACCCATCCATCCGCTTTTGCAGAGCCTTTCGATGGGATATGTTTGATAGTACTTGCCCCTAACCCATATTTCGGCTTCACTATTGAACCTGCCGTTACTGGAGAAGGTAGTACTTTTGTTCCGACAGGGAGTAAATCATAAATTGGATCATGTAATAGACCACCACTTGCATCTGCTGAACGGTATCGAGGATAAATCGTTCTATAATTTGCAAAAGCTTGAGAATAGTTGTAGTTGTAATTTTTCCCTTTTGGCGTTTTGAAAACGTAATGAGTTGCTATATCTTTACGAAGAACAAAACCGTAAACATCCCAATCTTCATTTCTTAAATGGATAAACTTTGGATCCTTTTGGAAGGCAATGACCTTATGATACACAAAATCATCATTCTCCCTACCAGCATGCAGCGTTTCCCCTTTTTTAAAGGTCCCTACTACTTTGCTTTTCGTATCGAGTGCAGAATATACTTTAGTATCTACTTTAGCTGTATAGGCTTCGGCATACGTGTCCGTATAATCATTCGTTGTATATTCAATACGATATGAAGACTTGGTTGGATACTTTTTGGCTGGTTCTTTTTGTGGTACAGGTTGAATGACTTCTTCATTTCCAGTTATTTCCTGCTCCTCATCCATTATCCAATCATTCGTATGAGTTTGTTCTACTGGTGTTGTGACAGGAAACTTTAAAAATTTTGTCTCCACATTTCCAAAAGCAAAGTGAGGTACATCGTCAAGTTTAACTCTTGTCCATTCACTACCAGATCCCCACGTTTGAACCTTCATTCCCTTAGGCAAAGTTTTTATTACTTCACTATTTGTATTTAAATCTACATATACATTTACATCTTCTATTAATGTAGCTTCAATATAATCACTTGCATAAACTTTTTTTGAAAAACTTTCCTGAGTAAGTAAAAAAATAAAAATGAGAGATAAGAAAAGGAACAAACTTGATTTTTCTTTACTAAATTTCAAATTAATAATCCTCCTTGTATTATTTTTACCTAATTTATACAATTATGGTTGGGAATAGTTTATCAAACTTAAGAATTATTGTAAAAGAGTTTTTTGTTTAGGTAATATTATTTTCTAAAACGTTTATGTCATTAATGAGTGCAATTGAAAAAGCACCCTCAGTTGAGAGTGCAATTAATAATCATCTATTCATGCGGTTTTGAAACTGATTCCAAATCACTCGATGCTTTTGAAACCAATCGAACAATTTCTTTGCTTTGTCTTGGGCCTCAAATACAGTTGGTTGAACTTCATCATAAAATAGATGCGGATTTATCGGAGTAATTGGCATTCTAATGACTACAGCCGCTTTACCTGCCCGTTGAATGACCATATCCTCCTCAACATAATCTTTGAATGCTAAAATAAAGTCTTCCGCTTTTTCCTTTAACTTTTCAACTTGTATGTCAACCGCTCCATGAACAAACTTGTGATAGATAAATACGTCTTTAGGTAATGCACTTTTTCCTAAGCCGATAAATGTCGCGGCAGGCCCTTTTTCTCCTGGCTTCGGCATTGTTAACTCAGGGTACCGGCTCGTCACATCTTTCCAATAATTTAACCAAAAGTTCGTAATTCCCTGATTGACTTCTGTTGGGACATATTCTCCCCCATTACCGCTTCTTACACCACTGGATTTGTATTTTTCTATACCTTTACGGAGCACATTTATTTTATAAGCTGCACGTTGACCTAAATCACTTTGCTGGCTATAAAATTCGATTACTTGTTCAAACGTTATGTAATAGTGAAATTTATGTATAGCCTGATAACGCTCAATGTATTCCTGAGGAGCAAACAAAACCGTGTAACATTCCGCGCATTTTCCACGTCGAACATACTCTGCAGCACGTTTTGTATAGTCTTCTGCCTGTTTTTTTTGGAAGTTTGCATTTATTTTATTTTCAATTAAAAATAACATTTCTCCCTTTTCACCTTCAAAAGCGATTTCTAAATCCGATTCCCGCTCAAGTTCAAATACGGAATGGTCTGTGCGTACTACTTTCCCAATACAATGATTTAATCCTATAGTTTTAGTTAAAAACCATTTATAAAAAACTTCTGATGAGTAAAACTCTTCCAAAAACAATAAATCAATATGTAGTTCACGTACTTTATAATTCAAGATTGGTTCCATCGTATATCTCCTTTTTATGTGGCGATAATTAATTATTTGATAAAACTAGGAGAATTCCCTTCATAAAATAAAAAGCTTCAAATCCTAATAACTAGAAATTTGAAGCCTCCATTTAATTTATTACGTATTAAATAAGGTCCCATCAAGAGCTTTTATATATCTTTCTCCTGATTCTATGACTCTTTGTTTTGCCTCTTCTTTGATTATGCGATGAAAAGCATCATACAATCGACTAAACTCAATATTCCTTATATCATTTAAGATTCTTTCGACAGTTGAACTTGGTAAAGGGATAAAATTAGCATAACTATACATAAAAGATACCCATTGACGATCTGCCACAACCCGAACAATATCTCCAGTAAGTAAAATCCCTTTTTGTGCATGACCATTTTGCCACTCTAAAATTGTAGCGCCTTTATAATGGCCTCCCAAGCGATGAAGAACGATACCTTCTTGTAATTCTAATGACTCACCAGACCAGAAAATGATGTTATCACTTTGTCTCGTTACCCATTCTTTATCATCTTCATGAATATAAATTGGCGCATTGAAAGCTTCTGCCCATTCAACTTGACTAGAATAATAATGTGGATGTGATAACGCAATGGCATCGATTCCACCTAATTCTTTGATTTTTTCAATCGTATGTGGGTCTAGGAATGTTATACAATCCCACAACACATTATAACCTTTGTCTTGTACAAGATACGCTGTCTGGCCAATACCAAAACTCGGGGTCGTATTAATACTATGCAACCCCTCTTCTTCTAAGTTAATACTATTTTTATAGATACCTGATTCCACCATTTGACTTAAGGTAGTCCAACTTTGACCCATTGAACTTACATATTGTCTTTCTTCTGTACAAATAACACAGTAACTAGGTACCTCATTTGTACGCTCATACTGTACCCCACACGTCTCACAAATATAATGAACCATAAACTATTCTCCCTTAGCATCAAAAATTGTTTTTAAACTTTTCATAAAGGTTTTTTATCTACAGAAGTCCCTTTTTGGAAAAAACGGACATCCTTTAAAAAGTTCGTTCCAATGACCCCGGCAATAATAAGAGCAGATCCGATTATATGGTAAATAAATATCTCCTCATTTAATATGATTGCCCCCGCAATAATCGAGACTACCGTAGACATATTGGAAAACACACTCATTTGTGAAGCTGAAATTTTCGATAATATAAAGTTTGATAACAATGACGTGACAAAAGAAGCGAGAATTCCAAGAAATAAAATCGAAAATACGAAATTTAAGTTTGTCCAAGGAGTAAACATAGATTGTAAAGTTTGATTTGAAATATGGGTTACTAGTGAAGCAACATTAAAAAAGATGAACCCAATTCCTAGCATAAAAAAGGTAATTTCTAAAGGCTTAAACGACTTTATTAAAGACCGTGTTAGAACTGTATACCCGGACAATGACAAACACGAAATCAATAGTAATAAGATACCTGACCAACTGGAAAAGGAAACAGAACTACCTTTCATCATATAGATGTAAATAACACCAAAAACGGATATGAAAATAGAAATTTTCTGTCCTATTGATGTACGCTCTTTTAAAAAAACGGATGCCATAATGGTCGTAATAATCGGTATCGTTGCAAAAAGGATCCCCGCCTCTGAAGAAGGGACAGATTGTAATCCAAATGCTTGAAAACTGAAAAAGAACGTCGGATAAAGGATGGTTAACGGTAGTAATTTATAATACTCTTTTATCCTTATATCTACTTTTACAACTTTTAGTAAAATTAATAAAGAAACTGTCAAAAAAGCAATGGTGAAACGGAACGCTAATGTATCTAGTGGGCTCGATTCAGTCACAGCTGTTTTTGTAAATAAAAAAGATAAGCCAACAATTAATGCATTTGTAATAGCACCTATATATGCTAAATAAAGTCCATTCCTCACATAACACATCCTTATCTAATTTTGTCACGATTTCATTATACTGAAATTATTTGGAAATAAATTCATACTTTTGAATGAATTTTTTGGAATTAAAAAAATCCTGAATCAACAAACCTTTTCTTAATACTTCCAATATGAAAAGTAGATCAATTCTCAAGTAATAATGGCGTGATTTTTGAATACTTCCTAATTAAATAATTGTTAATTTATACAGGTTAAAGATTATCAAAAAGAGGCATGGTTATATGAAAATTATAAAATTATTTACTATATTAAAATGCACACTTTGAAAGATGAAGGCCTGATGTAAGATCCCAACTTTATAGGTATAAGGTTAAAACAAATCAAAGCGAATAACATTGGCCCATTGGACATTAAGAGAATTACGTTCTATAGAAAAATTGATACTAGAGGAAAATAGCTTTTAGAGGGACGGGAAATGGAGCCGAATTTTAACAAATCGGGATGATAACAAATGAGAGAAGTCTTACTATAGTTGTATAAACACACATCATTTCTATCTCAAATATATTTCTTGCTATCCTTACCAAAAAGAAAGTGCAAAAATGATTGATTTGTACTATTTCTATTTGACTTTTCCATAGGATGATGGATAATTAATAGAATGTAAGGAATATTAAATTAGAGAGAGAATAGGAGAGATATGATGTTTGATCAAGTTGCGGTGGGTATTTTACAAGCCCTTACAGTTGTAGCTGTTGTAGCTGTGGTGGTAATAATTCCTCTTGTTGATACAATGGTACACAAGAATTAAAGAAGCTAAAACAAAACTCAGCACTGAAAATGAAAAGCCGGTGATATTTTACTCGTTGTAAAATTCCACCGGCTTTGATTCTTTTAACCAAGAAAAAACAAGACCCAATCACTAATCTTAGCTTAGCTCTAGATAAAATAAAAAGAGAACCCTTGATATACAAGTAATTAAGATAGACTAATCTTTTCCAAAAAGTTGCATGAGTGTTTAATAATAAGGGTGATTCTTTATAAGTTCAAAAACTATTTAACTCCAATTTTAAGCTTTCTACAAATTCATTAATTTGTTCCATTTTTACTCTTAGGCATAACGCAGGACCGCATTCTGATGCACTGTTATCATTTACCAAACTTGCATCTAACACAAAAATTAATCTAAAAAAAGAATCTCTTTCCTCTCTTTCCTCTTCGGGTATATGAAGAAAACCGAAACCAGGGTAATAATAAGGGCCATATTGTGGAACATGATAAATATACAACCCCGGATCATGAAACTCTAGCATACTTAGATGATTACTATCAATGTGTTTTAAATCATCTAATAATTTTAAAAAATCTCTTTTTAAACAAGCTATTTCCGAATGAATAACAGGGAAAGATTTACCATATCGGAGATGAATTTGAAATTTTACACTCTGATCATTAACTAATTTTAAATTTATTTCAACTTCACAATTAGGTTGATAACTGTACTCTTTTAATTTAGCCATTAATAAATCACCCTTTTTTATGAGTAAGTAGATAAAATACAACAATCCACAGTAATAATACCATGGATTGCTGTATTACTTTATGAATTTTCAGGAAAATGACTATATTAATTAAACATTTCCCCGAAAAGAACTTTTATGATCAATCAATATCTCCAACATACTGCCAAGTACTTTTAATCCATTTAGTTTTCTGATGGGTTTCAGGGTATACTGTATCGATTAAATCTGTATTTGGTCTCAATAATACAGCAGTTTTTTGACCTACTGTAGCGTTCTGATCCCAAGCAATACGTTCACGACTCCACCCATCTACATATTTCGTACCTTTAGTCAAAGCGTCAACTATCATTTTTCCAGTAATTTTACGATCTACAGCTTGGTCTGCAGCATGAGAAGCTATTTTAACTACACGCCCTGCTGAAGTTCCTACAATATATGTAACGCCTTTTCTTATTACAAGTGTTGCCAGTAATGGAATAATAGAATAATTGGTGCTACAAATGGTTGCACTTCAGACTCAGCAATTTACAGGGCTCGATATACGTGATGAGCTTGCGTAATTGTTCGCTTTTATGGACTAATCTTAAACGAAGGTCGGCACACAAATAATATTCTATTTTTATATGATCCATTGAAAATAACATGGGAGCCCTCCAGTAGTTGCGAGGAATCGTTAGTGGTTAACAAAATAAATATGGAATATTGCTTGCTCTGATAACTTCCGTCCAAAGGAAATGGATTTAAAAAAATTTTTTTAAAAAATTTAATATAATGAAGCGATAACTAAAATTACACCATTGATTTTAGCTCGTTTCATCCATACGATAAAGTAAAAGCAGATGGCCAATTAAAGTTGTATTACTTCACTTCTAGACCGTCTGCTTATGCGTTTCAACAAATATTAAAATAATTATTCCAAAGTCATACCCTAATAGAGTAAAAGTGTAAAAGCATGCATAACTCAGGCATAATCAGCTTTTTCAAGCCACGCACAGCATTTACAATGTATGGTATGTGTAGAATTTGTGTAGAAACTTTTCGTTTTCTAACAATTCTCAAAAAAAGGAAAATCGCTTCAAACCCTTAACTTTAAAGGGTTTGAAGCGATTTTAAGCTGGTTCAAACTTGTACTATCTGAACCTAATTACGTCCCAGGAGGGATTCGAACCCCCGACCGTACGCTTAGAACTAATACTTTATATACCGCGCATTTCCCTACCGTATCAATGTTTAGTCTACGATAAGTACAACGGTCACTTTTAGAACTTAGACCGTTTTCTGCTATTTACAATTATATATGATATTAGTTAAAAGAAAAAGCAAAATCTAATTGCTTTTACCAACTAAAACAAAGAATACAATTACACACCAATTATGGTAAAATTTATATACATATATATCATTTCAGAATGAGGGGTTATGTTTATGAAGAAAAAAACTTTTCTACTCGCTTTAATAGCCATTTGTTTAATTATTTTAAGCGGTTGTAAATCCGATTTAGAAAAAGTAATAGAGGAAGAAAGAAATTTTATTGATACTACATACACTGATATGTCTATCTTAGAATTAAACGATGAAGAGTTTGATTCTAAATATGAAAAAATTTTAGAAGAGCATAAAGGTCAATACATAAAATGGACGGGTGAAATCTCACTTATTAATAGCTTATTTAATGAATTAAAATTAAAAGAAGAAGGTCTACCGGAATTAGTTATAGATTTTGAATTTGATATTGCCGATTACCTAGAGGAAAACGGTTATACTAAGGGAGATTTAATTACAGTATCTGCACTCTTACACGATTATAATTCAATAGGAGATTACTGGAGCTTGAAAAATGGTAGGGTTGAAGAAATGCCTAAAAATGCAGAGAAATTAGCAGAAGAATATAGGACAGCTTATGAAAGTAAAAAAGCTATTAAAAACGAACAATTAATTGCGGATTTAATTCGTTATGATGTAATTACCACTGAACCAATATATGATAATTCTATTTTATATAAAATTAAAATTGATGAGAAATTTTTAGATATGTCAACATTAAAGAATATTGTTAAAGAACTTCATACACTTGAAAATTTAGAAAATAATAAATATGATTCTCTATTTATAGATTTCTACTTACCGAATGTTGATTCCTATACATCAGAAAATACAATTGCAGAAGCACATATTGCATACACTCAAAAAGGACGCGGACAAGCGATTCTAGAAAAAGAAAATACGTTTGATATTATTATTTATAAGGATGGAAAGAGATATAAACAAGAAGTATTTGATTTATAATTATTTTAGGGGATAGTGTTTACTATCCTCTTTTGTATTTCCCTACCCCACCGTTAAACCCCTTTTAATCTTCAAATACCTGTTTCCTAGCTATTTTCTACGTGAAAAATTTTTAGGTTTTATGGTATAAAAATTTGCCCTTATAGCATCTCGTTTTACCAACTAAAACCGCGCTGTATCAAGGTTTCCCAAACATTATATTCCTTGTTTTCCTTTTAAGAATGTGCAATACTTCGATATATAAGTATATTAAATTCTATATTAGAAAGGGGTGAAATATGGTGCATAAAGAGCAAACGGTAGGTATGTATATAAATCTACCAAAACAACTAAAAGATGATTTTAACCAAATGTTGCAAAAAAAAGGTGCTTCAATGTCTGCCGTTATTAGATTATTAATTACAGACTATTTAACGGAAAATGGTACACCTTCAAAACCGAAGTTAATAGGTAAAAGAATTAATAAAAAGAAAGGAAGTGCTTAACATGAAAAATGCAAAAAACCGCGCAAGAATTACTTCTAGTATCCCTAAAAGTTCAAAAGAAGAAGTAAGAGCATTTGCTGAAAAACATAAAATGTCAATGAGTAAATTTGTCGAACTAGCAATTCGAGAAAAACTCTCTAAAGAAATGACCGCGCGGAAAATAGTTACTTTTACAAAGTCTAAAAACAAGGAGGAAATGAATTATGAATACACAAGTCTTAATCACTAATTTAAACAACTGGGGTAGTAAATTAGCGGAAAAAGAGTTTCAGCACTTCTCACAATTAGAGCAGAAGGAAATAAAAAAGGATTATGCTTTAGCGGTAGAACAAGCTAGGGATTATAACGATAGTACAGAACTTGTTCGAGTAGTGAAAGAGTTTACTAATTTAGTAGGCAATATGGAAGGCTTTTTCTTTGAAACAGTTCAATAAGCGGAAGTTTTCCGTATACTTATCACAAAACGACATCAACTACTTGGATTATGTAGCGGAAGAACTAGATACTACAAGGGGAGAACTAGTGCGGAAAGCATTAGAACAATATGTACTAAAGTTAAAGTGTATATACGGAAAGATAGATCAATAACGCTAAATTCTTTAAGTCACCCCAAAATATCAGCATAGCCTACCTACACATTTAAAACGGTATGGTACTTTTTCTTAGGTACGGCATCACTACTATACACCGCTCCATAAATTAGCACTTTACCTCAGCATGAGCGGTTTTATATTCCCTATTACTGAACATAAAGCAGTTGTATTATAGCAGAGTTTAGAGCCTTTCATATAGGGAAATACTAAAATGAAAGGAACTTTTATGATGATAAAAAGAGAAGTAAATAAAAAGCAGTTCAATGAAAAATTCATTGAACCAGTTAGAGCACTTTTCGAAAATTGTAATTCTATAAACAATCATTACTTCCTAACAATTCCTCAACCGATTTCACGTTGTCTATTCTTTAGTAATAATAATGTATATGCAGTTTTCACTATTTTACTTACATGGTTTGGCGATAATGGGAAATGGGATGTTTCAAGGTCAGTTTTAGCTAAACAATCTAGAGTTACAACAAAAACTGTCGATAAGGCTATCAATGAATTGGTAGTCAAAGGTTTTATACGTAAAAAAGTAAATATCCGAGGAAATGAAAAAGACTTTAATACTTATATTCTCAATGATTTAACTAAAAATCCTTTTCTCATTCTAAGTGAAGCAATATATACGGTTGAAAACAGTATAAAAAATGTGAAAACGGATAAAGCAGTAGAGTTGCTAGTAAAACCGTTAAACAAAGAAAACACTTCTTCAATTCTAATTGAATGTATTAAAGATGAAGCAAGTAAAGATTCAACCAAAGCATTTCACGTAGCTTATAATGAGGTTTCAATACACTTTGAAAAGACTTTAGGTATAGAAGTAGGATTTATTCCCAAAAAGAAAAAATCCGCTAAATTAGCGGAAAATAAAAGAAATACAGTTACCTTTAAACGTAATAGAGAATGGAATGGCGCTCCATCCTCTAAATCTAAACCCAAAATCCGTTTAGGTGGTAAAACTGTTAATTAATAAAAGTGTACCCTACTTTTCAAATAGTGAGAAGTAGGGTAAATTATTCTCTACACCTAGAGAAAAAAATTCCCTACCCCTAGTGTAAAATTTACGCATAAGTAAATATAAAAATAATAAGTATAAGATAGTTATAGTCAAACCATAAATCAAAGACTAAAACTGATTAAAAATTTTCCGTAGTTATTAGTTATAAGAAAGACCGTAAACTATTAGCAACTTCTTCAACGTCTAAATGAAGGTACTTAGTAGTTACTGAAATATCACTATGTCCCAACGCTTTAGATATTACCGCAACATTTGCTCCTTTATCTAATAATGATTTAGCAAATCCTCTTCTTAGTGCATGGGGATTTATATTTTTTAAACCGTACATCTTGGAATACATATTTAAGCGTTTTTGAATGTTGTTATGTGTTTGTGAAGTTGCTATAATGTCACCGAATTTAGTAATGAATAATAAACTATTCTCTTTTCCATACTCTCTACGAATAACTGCATTTTGTTGAATTAGTACTTCTAACAGTTTCTTTAACATTTCATCAAAAGGTAATTTAATCTGCTGATGATTTTTCATTAGACTACCTTCAAGATTTAAAACATTGTTTTTAAAGTCGATATGACGTTCTTCAAGCTGAACCAGTGTATTAATCCTAATACCAGTTTTAAACATCATAAGCATGGCTGTAGCGTCCCTTAACTGAACAAAATTAGTTAAGTCTAACACAGATAACAGAGTATTAATTTCCCTTTCTGTTGCTCCTTCTTTTACCATTTGATCTACCTTAATATTTATTGTTTTCCAAAACTTTATTTCAACCCAACGATTATCGAAACAACGAGATAGAAAAGCCTTCAAACATTTTAAGCGTGTAAGTTTAGTTTGATTACTCACATTCATACCATCTAACCACTTGTATATAGTATTAGTTGTAATATCAGAAACAAACTGGACACCTGTTACACTTTGAAAATGTTGAACATGGTGCATATAGTCATTGATAGTTCTTTCTCTATACCCACTTACCCTCATTTGCCTTGTAATCACGTCTAAAGCATTTAAGATTAGAGGAGAAGTAGAAACTACCTCCGAATGCAATATCTCCTCTTTAGTGGAAACAGAATGCGCGGAAGGAAGTTCTTCAATCATTTTCCTTACATCAACACCAATATCTAAAACACCTTTTCTTTTAGTCACGACTAAAACCTCCTATACCATAAGTGATTAAAGTCAAAAAACAGTGTAATTTCTTACATGACCGTTATACTGACCGTTTCACTTTATGATATAAAAGGTTGAAAAATCGCGGGAAATTAGTTCCCTTATTTACGTCCCAGGAGGGATTCGAACCCCCGACCGTACGCTTAGAAGGCGTATGCTCTATCCAGCTGAGCTACTGAGACATTATCACTTAAGGAGTGATTTCCTTAAGGACAATATTAATTATATCAAACCTAAATGAAATGTCAACAACTTAAATAACATTTTAAGAAAAATTTTCTTATGTTTTTTAGGCTTTTATTCTTCAAGTTCGAACACTTTTGTAAATAACTCATTACCACTATCTGTATACCCAGTTACGGTCCACTTTCCTGATTCAAAACCTACTACCACATAACTTTTATCGCTAATTCCTCGGGGCTTCAGTAGGCTACCTGGATTCACAAATAAAATATTATCGACAAGCTCAGCACCTAAGACATGTGAATGACCGAAAAAGGCTGCATCTGCTCCGAGTTCTTTTGAGCGATATAATAAATTCATTGTTGTTGATTTTACGTTTAGCAAATGCCCGTGAGCTACAAAAATGTTTAATCCATTGATTTCAAACAGTTCTTCTTCTGGGAATCTTGAATCACGATCGCAATTGCCGCGTACTTTTTTTACTTCGGCTAAATACGGATGATCAAAAGGTAATTCACTGTCGCCACAGTGTATGATTGCATCCACATTCATATGCTGATCACGCACACGTTTGATTACTTCTGCATCTCCATGGGTATCACTCATGACTAAAAGTTTCAACACCCATCCCCCCCTTTTAAACATTTACAAAAAGTGATTATTTCAATAAAGTTGGCAACTGATCGGCTAACTTACGAATTGCATTGCCTCGGTGTGAAATCGCTCCTTTTTCTTCTGGAGATAACTCTGCCATTGATCGACCTAGCTCTGGTACGAAGAAAATTGGATCGTAACCAAATCCGTTTGTTCCTCTTTTCTCATGTAGGATTACGCCTTCACATGTTCCAAATACAGTATATGTTTTCATATTTGGTCCTGCAATGGCTAGAGCACAACAAAAACGGGCTGTACGCTTTTCATCCGGTACATCTTGCATGTTTTCGAGTACCTTTACAATATTCGCTTCATCGTCATGGTCTCCTGCATAACGGGCTGAATAAACGCCAGGTTTACCTCCTAATGCATCAATCGCTAGTCCACTATCATCGGCAATAACAAGTGTACCAAGTGCATTTGCTAACGTTTCTGCCTTTAATTCAGCATTTTCTTCAAAAGTTGTTCCTGTTTCTTCAATTTCCATGTCTGGTGCAACGTCAAACATTGTTACTACTTCATAACCTAGAGGAGTAAATAATGCTTCAAAATCTTTTGCTTTTCCTTTGTTTTTTGTTGCAATTACTACTTGTTTCATTTAAGCTTCCTCCTTCATAGAACGGACAAGATTTGCTGCTTCTCCAAGCACTTCCTTTTGGATTGCAATAAGCTCCTGAATGCCGTTCTCTCCTAAAGATAGCAATGTGTTTAACTCATCACGTGAAAATGTTGCTTCTTCCCCAGTGCCTTGAATTTCTACAAAACGCCCCTCACCTGTCATGACAAGGTTCATATCAACTGCCGCTGCCACATCTTCTACATAGTTTAAATCGACAACTGCGCCAATTTCTTCGAGAATGCCAACACTCGTTGCGGCTAAAAAGTCTACAATTGGGAACTTTGCAAAAGGTTTTACTTCATTGTATTTTGCTAAGGCTTGTGTTAACGCAACAAAGGCACCTGTAATTGATGCTGTGCGTGTTCCACCGTCAGCTTGGATAACGTCACAATCAATCCAAACTGTTTTTTCACCTAATGCTTCTAAATCAACTATTGCACGTAAAGCTCGTCCAATTAAACGCTGAATTTCCATTGTACGGCCGTTAATTTTACCACGTGATGCATCGCGTTGAGTACGTTCTGCCGTTGCTCTAGGTAGCATTGAATACTCTGCTGTAATCCATCCTTTTCCCTGCCCTCTTAAAAAGCCAGGTACTCTGTCTTCGATTGTTGCTGTACAAATTACTTTTGTATTCCCTACTTCAATTAATACAGAGCCTTCAGGATGCATTAAATAATTTGTTTCCAGTTGTATTGGTCTTAATTGTTCGATCGCTCGTCCATCATGTCTTGTCATAAAAGTCCTCCTTGTTACTCGCGTCAATCTTATCATAAAAAATTTTTTCGTACCACGTTCATTCGAAAAGCAGCTTTGAAGTCACTTACTACATGATTCTAGCATTCACATAATAGTTTAAATGTAAAAACAGGTATTCAAACGATTTTCTTGTTTGAATACCTGCACATTATAGTTTTATACGTCGAATATCCAAATCATTTTTTGATAGCCAGTTTTTTGCAATTGTTCGGAATATCGGAACAGAACCAGTTGCATAGAAAATGTGATGCGGTTCATCCATACTCGTGTTTAATTTTTGCTCATAGGCTAGTAGCTCTTTCACTTCTTTTGCTGTTTCTTCAGCTGAAGAGAGGACAAAAACATCTGGTCCTACTACCTTCTCAATATGATGTTGGATGATTGGATAATGTGTACAACCTAAAATCACTGTATCAAACTTTTTATCTTTGAGCGGTTTTAATCCTTTTGCTACAAGGTCGAATGCAAATTGTCCCTCATATTCTCCACTCTCTACTAATGGAACGAATGTTGGACATGCAAGAGGAATTATTTTCGCCTTCGTACTTAAAGAAAGCAGTGCACTTTCATATGCTCCACTTTTAATTGTTCCTTCTGTTGCAAGAACAACAATTTCGTTTTTCTTTGTTTTTTTCTCTGCAGCACGTGCACCAGCATTGATTACACCGATAACAGGAATCGACAAGTGTTTTTGTAAACTTTCTAATGCTACTGCCGTTGCTGTATTACATGCGATGACTAACATTTTAATGTTCATTTTCACTAATGCGTTCGCCATTTGCCATGTAAATTTTAATACTTCCTGTCGATTTCTTGGCCCATAAGGACACCTTGCAGTATCACCAATATAATAAATAGTTTCCTTTGGTAAAACTTTTATTATTTGTTTAGCGACTGTTAATCCGCCAACACCTGAATCAATAACGCCTATCGGGGCATTCACTAAAACCGCCTCAATCCTCTTCCATTTGTAAATGTAGTTTGTGTAATAATTTTGATAATGTTTCAACTTCTTCTTTATCAAAATCCACTAATAATTCGTGGAGGTAATTTTGTCGTTTTTTAATTACTTCCTCAATTATTCGTTCGCCTTCTTTTAACAAATGAATGTGTACCACACGACGGTCTTGTTCATCCCGAATACGCACAACTAATTCATTTTTTTCCATACGATCAACTAAATCTGTTGTCGTACTGAAAGCTAAATACATTTTATTCGATAATTCCCCAATTGTCATATCGCCCGATTCGTGTAACCATTGTAGCGCGATAAATTGTGGAGGTGTAATCGTAAAATCACTTAAAATTTCTCGTCCTTTTTGTTTTATCAAATGTGATGTATAACGAAGTTCTTTTTCTAAAAAAGCTACTGTTTCATTGCTATGCTTTTCAATATCACTCATTTAGTGCATTCACTCCTCAAGAATCAATCCTTGTATAGCATAATCCGAATTATATATTATAACAGACTTCTGCTTTTTGGTGTTAATTCTATTTTGAAGTGTTTTTTATGAAATAGCAAGCATCCATTCAATGTAGCGATAATTCATCTAGCCTTAATAATTCGATTAATGCTTGTGATCTGCTGGATACGCCCAGTTTTTGAATCGTGTTTGAAATATGATTACGCACCGTTTTTTCGCTTATGCCCAACTTTTGCGAAATATCTTTCGTGGAATAATCAAGTATTAATAACTGGAATATTTCCCGTTCTCTTTTCGTCAAAAGTGAACGATGCTGCGGGCTATTCATAAGGCAACACCCTCCTATCTCCTCTTCTATGTAAAGTATGTCAAGAGATGAAAGGCTGTGAGGGCATTTTCACTATTTCCCATGCAATATCTGTTTTTCTTTTTCATTCCAAGGTGTTGCTTTACCAGTAAGTTTATCAATCTGAACAACTGTTCCCCTACCAGTAAAACAGATTTCGTCATTTTCATTTTTTGCTAAATAGTGAAGATCGATTGAGGTAGTTCCAATATGAGCCGCCTTTACATAGATTCGAAGAGTTTCATCGAAGTACACTTGTTTTAAATAATCACATTGTAAATTAGCCACAACTGGAATTTTCGTTATTTCTTCTGTCGTCCAATTCGTCATGAAACCGAGATGTTTTAAATATTCAATACGGGCAAATTCAAAATAAGCAAATGGTACCGTATTGTTCAAATGTCCAAACATATCTGTTTCAGAAAATCTAACCTTTACTTCAGTAAAAAATTCAAATTCTTCTACCCATGTTTTCAAATCTTGAATATAATTTGCTCTCATTCAATAACCCCTCCCAATAATCTCCTTAGCCCATTAAAAATGAATAATGGTTCATTGTATTATATCAGAAGTGTTATAGTTTTCGAAAGCAAAGACAATGTGACCCATCTTTTTGGACATAATCAATTCGATTGGTAATAATCCCTTTGTGACTTCTATCTATATTATGCAAACAATAAAAAAAGGGTATCTAAAAGTCTTATTAAATGACTTAGATACCCTAAAATATTGAAGAACTAAAATTATATCAATATATTAGTCAACCATATGATCTGAACCGAAGAAGTTACGGAACATTTGTACAGTAGTTGAACGGTTAAGTGATGCAATTGAAGTAGTTAATGGAATACCTTTTGGACATGCAGCAACACAGTTTTGAGAGTTACCACAGTTTGCAAGGCCACCATCGCCCATAATTGCTTCTAAACGCTCGTCCTTATTCATAGCACCTGTTGGATGTGTGTTGAATAGACGTACTTGTGATAATGGTGCTGGTCCGATGAATGAAGATTTTTCAGACACGTTTGGACACGCTTCCATACATACACCACAAGTCATACATTTAGATAATTCGTAAGCCCATTGACGTTTGCGCTCTGGTAAACGTGGACCTTCGCCTAAATCGTAACTTCCGTCGATTGGAACCCATGCTTTTACTTTTTTAAGTGCGTTGAACATACGGCTACGGTCAACTTGTAAGTCACGTACCACTGGGAAAGTTCTCATTGGCTCAAGACGAATTGGTTGTTCTAATTGATCGATTAATGTAGAACATGATTGACGTGGACGACCATTAATAACCATTGAACAAGCTCCACATACTTCTTCAAGACAGTTCATATCCCAAGTTACAGGTGAAGTTTTTTGACCTTCAGCTGTGACAGGGTTTTGTTGAATAAACATTAATGCTGAGATAACGTTCATACCAGGACGGTACGGTACTTCGAATTTTTCCCAACGTGTAGAACCGTTTGCATTGTCTTGACGTTGAATTTCGAGTTTAACCGTTCTGCCAGTAGTTTCTACGGCTGTTGTCATGATTAATGACCTCCTTATTAATTTGAAGAGTAGTCACGTTTACGTGGAGGAATAAGTGAAACGTCTACTTCTTGGTAGCTAATTTCAGGTTCGCCTGTTACAGGGTTGAATTTAGCCATTGTTGTTTTTAAGAAGTTTTCATCGTCACGCTCAGGGAAATCCGGTTTGTAGTGAGCTCCACGAGATTCGTTACGTAAAAGTGCACCCTTAGTAATAACACGTGCAAGGTATAACATATTTTTCAACTGACGAGTAAAGTGAGCACCTTGGTTACTCCATTTTTGCGTGTCGTTGATATTGATGTTTTCCCAACGTTGTAACATTTCAGTTAGTTTGTTATAAGTAGCTTCAAGACGATCGTTGTAACGTACAACTGTTACGTTATCAGTCATCAATTCACCAAGTTCTTTGTGCAGTAAGTATGCGTTTTCAGTTCCATCCATTTTAAGAATTGCATCCCATTTTTCTTGCTCTTCTTTAACGCGAGCATCGAATAGAGATTGTGGAAGATCTTCAGCACGTTTCTTTAAGCCTTTTACATATTTCACTGCGTTTGGACCTGCTACGCTACCACCGTAGATTGCAGATAATAATGAGTTAGCTCCAAGACGGTTTGCACCATGTTGTGAGTAATCACATTCACCAGCTGCAAATAGACCAGGAATTTCTGTCATTTGGTCATAATCTACCCATAATCCCCCCATTGAGTAGTGAACTGCTGGGAAGATTTTCATTGGTAATTTACGTGGGTCATCACCTACGAATTTTTCATAGATTTCGATGATACCACCTAATTTAATATCTAATTCATGTGGATCTTTATGAGAAAGGTCAAGGTATACTACGTTCTCACCGTTAACACCTAATTTTTGATTTACACAAACGTCAAAAATTTCACGTGTTGCGATGTCACGAGGTACTAAGTTTCCGTAAGCTGGGTATTTTTCTTCTAAGAAGTACCATGGCTTACCGTCTTTATAAGTCCAAACTCGTCCACCTTCACCACGAGCAGATTCTGACATTAGACGGTTTTTGTCGTCTCCAGGAATCGCTGTTGGGTGAATTTGAATCATTTCACCGTTTGAATATGTAGCACCTTGTTGGTAAACAATAGATGCTGCAGAACCAGTGTTAATAATTGAGTTTGTAGATTTACCAAAGATAATACCAGGACCACCTGTTGCCATAATTACAGCATCAGAACGGAAAGATTGGATTTCTTCAGTTTGCATATCTTGAGCTACGATACCACGGCAGTGACCTTCGTCGTCTAAAACAACGCCAAGGAACTCCCAGTGTTCGTATTTCGTTACTAAACCATCAACTTCATAACGACGAACTTGCTCATCAAGTGCGTATAGTAATTGTTGACCAGTTGTTGCACCAGAGAATGCTGTACGGTGCATTAATGTACCACCGAAACGACGGAAGTCAATTAAACCTTCTGGAGTACGGTTGAACATAACTCCCATACGGTCAAATAAATGGATGATACCAGGAGCGGCATCACACATTGCTTTTACTGGTGGTTGGTTCGCTAAGAAGTCCCCACCATAAACAGTATCATCAAAGTGGATCCATGGAGAATCCCCTTCACCTTTTGTATTTACAGCACCATTAATACCGCCTTGCGCACATACAGAGTGTGAACGTTTAACGGGTACTAATGAGAATAATTCAACTTCAGTGCCTTCTTCAGCAGCTTTCATCGTAGCCATTAAGCCGGCTAAACCGCCACCTACGACGATGATTTTGCTTTTCGCCATGATTATTCCTCACTCCTCATTTTTGCTAAGAACTATCTGATGTTCTATTTTGTAATTACACGAATGCTAGAATTGCAGCAACTCCAACGATACTTAATAGTACGAAGAATACCATTGTAACATATGAAGCGATTTTTTGTGATTTTGATGATTGAGTAATACCCCAGCTTACTAGGAATGACCAAATACCATTTGATAAGTGGAAAGTAGCTGATAAAATACCCACGATGTAGAATGCTAACATCCATGGATTAGCAACGATTTCTTCCATCATACTGAATTCAACTTCAGCACCAAGCGCTTTTTGAATACGAGTTTGGAAGATGTGCCAAGCGATGAAAATTACAAGGAATACTCCTGTGAAACGTTGAATTGCAAACATCCAGTTACGGAATGTACCAAAGCGTTTCACGTTATGTGTGGCAGTAAAGGCGATAAAAATACCATACAGACCATGGAATAAGATTGGTATGTAGATTACTACCCATTCAACAATTAACAATAGCCAATGTGGAACTAATTCCATCATTCCTGTTGCATTGTTGTAAGATTCTTCACCAGCAGTAGCAGTGAAGTTCAGCGATAAGTGGAACACTAAGAACAGACCTACAGGAATAATACCTAGTAGAGAATGTAAGCGTCGCCAGTAAAACTCTCGATTTTTCGACAAGACTGTTACCCCCCTTAGTACTTTAAATACTGTAGCCAATAAAGTCACGATTTTGTAAACGTTCTTACATTGACTGCGTATTTCATCATGGTACAATATTATGACATGTCCATTGTACTCTCAGAAACCAACACCGTCAAGGTTACTTGGAATTTTTTAATCTACCTAAAAAAGAAGAAATTTGCTATTACGGAGCTTAATTTTCTGAAAAATACCTTTATTTTCTATATCACATAGAAAAATAATTAAATTCATGAAAGAAGGAATTTTAGATGACATCACTTCACGACAAAACTGTTCCTGCATTCGGATATGAACTAATAAGAGACTACATACTTCCTACTATCTTGGGAAAACATGAAAAAGATGTCCTCTACTGGGCTGGAAAAGATTTAGCTAGAAAGTTTCCATGTACGGATCTTCAACTCATTATTTCGTTCTTTCAAGATGCTGGTTGGGGTACTCTCATGGTTGAGAAAGAAGAAAAAGATGGGTACATTCTTACTTTAACAAACGAAGCACATTTATTAAATATTGAAAATCGGACATTTCGTCTAGAAGCTGGATTTATAGCTGAACAAATCCAAACAATCCAAGGCTGTATTACAGAATGCTATGATGAAAAAAGAGAAAAACAACACCAAATTATGTTTACTGTAAAATGGGACCATAAGGAAAAACTAGGGCAATAATTAATTTCTTCCATTATATATAGAAAAGGTGTTTCCAAAATCGGAAACACCTTTTTTTAAGTTCATTATTTTACAATTTCCTCAACTAAATTAAACTCATCGTGTAAGGCATTTGCTGCTTTAACCATATCATCCTGTGGCACTACAACAGATACTTTAATCTCTGAAGTGCTCACCATTTTAACTAAGATGTTTTCCTTACGTAAGCGATCAAACATGCGAGCGGCAACTCCAGGATTCGAAACCATACCAGCCCCAACAATGGATACCTTTGATAGCCCTACTTCAAAATCTGCAAAGCTAAATCCTAAATTTGCTTTATTTTTCTCAAGTACTTTAATTGCCTCTGCAAAATCTTCTTTATCGATAGAGAAGGACACAGTTGGTTTTACACCGTCAATTACTGCTTGTACAATAATGTCGACATCGATATTGTTATTGGCAAGAGTTGAAAAAATACTCGCTAAAGAAGAATGTTCATATGAATCGTATCCCACTGTTAAACGAATAATTTCTGCTTCATATGCAACTCCACGAACAACTAGGTTTTTTTCCATGTCAACCTCTCCTTTTATCAATGTACCTTGAGTTTCTGTACTTGAACGAACGACTAATGGTAATTCATAAATTTTTGCAAGTTCAACTGCTCTTGGATGTACAGTCTGTGAACCTAAATGAGCTAATTCTAACATCTCATCATAGGTAATTTGTTTTAGTCTCCTTGCACCTTCAACTACTGTTGGATCCGCTGTATAAATTCCGTTTTGTACTGTAAAAATTTCAATGTGCTCGGCATTTAAGGCAACTCCAATTGCTACTGCAGTTGTATCAGCCCCGCCATCACCAAGAGTTAAAATATTATTCTTTTCATCAACGCCTTGTGACCCAGCAACAATGACGATTTCTCCTTTTTTAAGTCGATCAATGATTCGTTCTTTATTGATATTGTTTATAAGAACGCTTTCATTGTTTTCAATAGTTTCAATACCAGCCTGCCAACCTGTTAATGAAATGGCTTTAAATCCTTTTTTCTGTATCGCGATGGCTAAAAGGCTACTAGCAATTTGGGCGTTAGTCGATTCAATCACATGCAACTCTCGTTTTGATGGTTTGTCTGAAAGGAGACTTGCGATTTGAAGATTTTTATCTTCTAATAACTCCCTATTTGGAACGACAACGATAACATTGCGCCCTCTTTTCTTTTCATCAATAATGCGTTTTGCAATTTGTTCAATTTTTTCAGTTGATGATAGTGAGGAGCTATCAATTTTTATTACGATGCTGACCATTTCTACCCTCTCCTTTTTACCAGGTTATCTATAAAAAAGGGCAACCTCTCACGAATCGTGAAAAGCTGCCCCACCATACATCATGCAAGAAAGTATATGAACTGAGATAGCCCTCCAGAATCACGTTTGATTCTGACAATCTTACATTTATTCAATGCAAAACCAGCAAGTAAACCGAACAATTTGTTCACCGCTTCGGCAAGTTACCCTTTCGCAAGTCTTCATTGGAATTGTTCTTCCTTCAACAAGTTACTATTGAACCTTGCACCTCTACCATTCTATTAAATTTTCATGTGCTTACAATATCATACAATTATTCCTTTGGCAATGTATCTTTATGGAAATACTGGTAGATTGCTTGCGCTGTATTACTCGGAATTTGTGCTTCCATTAATTCTTCAACCGTGGATTCTTTTATTTTTTTAATTGAACCAAAATGCTTTAATAATTGTTGCTTTCTTTTTGGACCAATACCCTCTATTTGATCAAGGACCGATTGAATTGCATTCGTTTGATGTTGTTGACGCAAAAACGTAATGGCAAAACGATGCACTTCATCCTGAATTCTTTGTAGTAAATAAAAGCCGTCACTAGTTCGTTTCATTTCAATCGGAACAGGTGGATCGCCGAATAATAACTGGGATGTATTATGTTTTTCATCTTTCGCTAATCCAGCAATTGGTATGTAGAGTCCGAGTTCATCTTCTACTACCTCCCGAGCCACTTCCATTTGTCCTTTACCACCGTCAATGATAATTAAATCAGGTAAAGGTAAATTTTCTTTTAGAACTCTTGTGTATCTACGTCGAATCACTTCCTGCATGGCACCATAATCATCATGTTTTGCCGCTTCTCGAAGTTTATATTTTCTATATTCCTTTTTAGCAGGTTTCCCGTCAATAAATACAACCATGGCTGATACTGCATCGGCTCCATGCATGTGGCTATTATCAAAGGCTTCAATTCGAAGTGGTGATGCAATATTCATGGCCTCACCCAGTTCCTCACATGCTCCGACAGTACGCTCTTCTTGACGTTCAATTAGTTGGAATTTTTCATGTAGAGCAATTTGTGCATTTTTCATAGCTAAATCAACTAAATCCTTTTTCTGCCCACGTTTAGGAATGACCACTTTAATGTCCAACAATTTTTCTAAAATGGTTTCGTCAATATTATTTGGAATAAACATTTCTTTAGGTTTGATATGTTCAGGTATATCGTAAAAACGTCCAATAAAAGTTAAAAACTCTTCATCTGGATCTTGGTGTATCGGGAAAATCGAAACATCTCTTTCGATTAGTTTCCCTTGTCGGACAAAGAAGACTTGAACACACATCCAGCCTTTTTCTACAGCAAAACCAAACACATCCCGGTTTGATAAATCCTTTGAAACGATTTTTTGTTTTTGCATAATTGTTTCGATATGAGCGATTTGATCACGATATTCTTTTGCCCGTTCAAATTCCAGACTTTCAGCAGCTTCTAACATTTTCTTTTCTAAATTTTCTTTAACTTCTTCATAGCCGCCACTTAAAAATTTAGAAATTTCTTCAATCATCTCATCATAAACTTTTGGCTCTATTTCCTTTACACAAGGAGCTAAACATTGTCCGAGATGGTAATACAAACATACTCGGTCAGGGAGTTTTGCACATTTACGAAGAGGATAGATTCGATCTAACAATTTTCTCGTTTCATTAGCAGCAAACGCATTTGGATACGGACCAAAATATTTCGCCTTATCCTTTTTCACTTTCCGAGTTGTTAAGATGCGCGGATACTTTTCATTTGTTATTTTGATATAAGGATACGTTTTATCATCCTTAAGCATGATATTGTATTTGGGGTCATGCAGTTTGATTAAGTTTAATTCTAAAATTAACGCCTCTAAATTACTTGAAGTGACGATATATTCAAAGTCCTCAATTTCACTAACTAATCGTTGGGTCTTGCCATCATGAGTACCGGTAAAGTAAGAACGAACACGGTTTTTTAATATTTTGGCCTTCCCAACATAAATAATCGTTCCTTGACGATCTTTCATTAAATAACAACCAGGCTCATCTGGTAATATTGCTAATTTATTTTGAATGTTTTCATTCATACATATCACCTTTAACTTTTCGATATCTTTATTATAAAAGATAAAGCAAATAAATTGGCGTAAAAAGCAAATATCTTTCGCTTATAAGCAAATAAATCCAGCGCAAAAGCAAATAATAAAAAAACTGAGCACAATATGTACTCAGTTTGAAAAGTCGAATTATTTATAGTTGTTAATGAACTCAGCTAATGCTTCTTTTGGTTGGAATCCAACAGTTTTTCCAACTTGTTGACCATCTTTAAATAATAATAAAGTTGGAATTGACATTACTTGATATTCTGCAGCTGTTGCTTGGTTATTATCAACGTCTAATTTGACGATTTTTACTTGATCTCCCATTTCACTATCAAGTTCTTCTAAAACTGGTGCAATCATTTTACAAGGTCCACACCATGTAGCCCAGAAGTCTACTAAAACTAAACCTTTTTCGATTTGTTGAGCGAAATCTTGATCTGTTGCGTGTGTAATTGCCATATAAATAGCCTCCTTAATCTAACATCAAATGTAGTATAGCATGATTTTCCAAAGAAGAAATAATATTTTGCTTACTGTATGTATTATGGCGATTTTAGGATTCTTTATTACTTATAACAACCATAGAAAAAATCTGCAATTCTTAAAAAAATTGCAGATTCTTATACATTATGAATTTATTTTTAAAGCTTTAAATTCTTCAATCAATAATGGTATAACTTCGAATAAGTCTCCAACAATTCCATAGTCAGCCACTTTGAAAATATTTGCTTCTGGGTCTTTATTAATTGCAACGATTACTTTTGAGTTGGACATACCAGCTAAATGTTGGATTGCTCCAGAAATCCCCGCTGCAATATAAAGGTCAGGCGTTACTACTTTCCCAGTTTGACCAATTTGAAGTGAGTAGTCACAGTATTCTGCATCACAAGCTCCACGTGAAGCACCAACTGCTCCACCAAGTAAGTTTGCAAGTTCTTTTAATGGTTCAAAACCGTCTTCAGATTTCACACCACGTCCACCTGCAACAATTACTTTTGCTTCTGATAAGTCCACACCTGTTGATGCTTTACGTACTACTTCTTTAATGATTGTACGTAAATTTTGAATGTCGACTGATAATTCTACAACTTCACCAGCACGGTTTGAATCTTGTTCAATCGGTGCGATGTTATTTGGGCGAATCGTTACAAAAACGACTCCATCTTTAATTTTTACTTTTTCAAATGCTTTACCAGAATAGATTGGGCGGATGAATAATGCATCATCACCAGTACATTCAATTTCTGTTACATCGGAAATTAATCCGCTTTGTAGTCTTGAAGCAATTTTTGGTGATAAATCTTTTCCTAAAGAAGTATGACCAAGAACAATCGCGTCTGGTTTCACTTGATCATTAATTGCAAGTACTGCTTGGCTATAACCATCAGACGTATATGATTTTAAATGAGGATGTTGTACTACGACAACACGGTCTGCCCCATATTCTATTAAGTTCCCAGCAAGTTGAGCGACTTGATCGCCAATTAGAGCGCCTACAACTTCGCCGCCATCTGCAATTTTCTTTGCTGCTGCAATTGCTTCAAAAGAAACATTTCGTAAAGCCCCATCACGTACTTCGCCTAACACTAAAACTTTCTTTGCCATATATAAATCCCTCCGTTACCCTTAATCGTTATCCTATTAGACTACTTTTGCTTCGGAATGAAGTAAGTTAACAAGCTCTTTTACTTGCGCAGATAATTCTCCTTCTAAAATACGCCCAGCAGACTTTTGTGGTGGTAGGAAAATCTCTACTGTTTCGATTTTTAACTCCACATCATCTTCATCGATATCAAGATCGTCTAGTTCAAGCTCTGCTAAAGGCTTTTTCTTTGCCTTCATAATCCCTGGTAAGGATGGGTAACGTGGCTCATTTAATCCTTGTTGAGCTGTTACTAGTAATGGTAGAGACGTTTCAATAATTTCTGAATCGCCTTCGATATCACGGACAATCTTCACGTTCGTTCCATCGATTTCTAATTTTGTGATTGTTGTAACATAGTTGATGCCTAGTAGATCTGCAACTCGTGGGCCAACTTGACCTGTTCCACCATCTATTGCTACGTTTCCTGCTAAAATCAAATCAGCATCTTTATCTTTTAAATATTCTGCTAGAATGTAAGCTGCTGCACCTTGGTCTAGTTCGTCTAAATCATCTTCTGTATTAATTAGCACTGCTTCGTCAGCACCCATTGCCAATGCAGTTCTTAATTGTTTCTCTGCATCTTCTCCGCCAATTGTGACAACAACTACTTTGCCACCCTTTGCATCGCGTACTTGAATAGCTTCTTCAATCGCATACTCATCGTATGGGTTAATAATGAATTCAGCACCATCTTCTTGAATTTTGCCATTTTGAATGACGATTTTTTCTTCTGTGTCGAATGTACGTTTCACTAATACAAAAATGTTCATAATCACTGACCTCCAATTATCAAATTAATTCCCTTTAAAGGATGGTTGTCTTTTTTCAATAAATGCTTGAATTCCTTCTTTGGCATCTTCAGACTCAAACACAGTACCAAAACTTTGTGCCTCAGCCTTTACACCTTCATGGAACGATTCAGATTTACTATATTGCAACATTTGAATTGCCGTTTTTAATGCAATTGGACTCTTTAGAGCAATTTTTTTAGCAATCTCTATCGTTTTTGGAAGCAATTCGTCTACAGGGTAAGCTTTATTTGCTAACCCCCATTGTACGGCTTCAATACCAGTAATTGGTTCACTTGTGAAAAGCATTTCTGCAGCTTTTGCAATTCCAACATAGCGTGGTAAACGTTGTGTTCCAGCAAAACCAGGTATGATACCGAGCTGCAATTCAGGCAGACCAAGTTTTGCATCTTCTGCAACAAAGCGCATATGACAACCCATCGCAAGTTCCAATCCACCGCCTAATGCGGCACCATGGATTGCTGCGATAACTGGCTTTGAAAAGGTTTCTAATCGCTCAAAAACCTGTTGTCCACTGCTCGCTAGTTTAGAAAATTCTACTCCTGAAGCAACTTCTGTAAATTCTTTAATGTCTGCTCCTGCAGAAAAGAAGCGCCCTTCACCATGTAGAACAATAACACGAACTGAATTGTCGTGTTCTATCGTCTTTAACAATTCATTTACTTCTAGTATTAATCCCCTTGATAGTGCATTTGCAGGTGGTCGTTGTATTGTAGCAATTGCAACTGCATCTTCCACCTTCCAACGTAGAAATTCCATTCTCCCACACCCTTTAGTTTTTTATTCCATTTAATAACAACTGCGTTACTTTTGGAGCAGTGGTAATTAGATCGTAGCGATATTCATTCATTACCCAAGTAGTAATGGTTTCATCAATTGTTCCGAATACCATTTGTCGAGCAATTCTGACATCCATGTTTGGATTGAACTCCCCATTTACCATGCCTTCAATTAATATTTCATCTAGTAATTTTAAATACTCTTTTAATACGGAGTTAATCTTTAAACGTAATTCTTTGCTTGATTGTCTTAATTCTAATTGTGTAACTGTTGCAAGGTGGCGGTCATTTGCTAATACTGTAAAATGATTCTCAATCATACGTGAGAGTTTTTCAGTTGAGGATTCACCATTTTTAATAATTTCTTGTAAATTCTCAATAAATACACCCATTTTTTCTTCAAAAACCGAGATTAATATATCTTCCTTATTTTTGAAATATAAATAGATTGTACCGTCTGCGATTCCCGCTTGTTTTGCTATTTTTGAAACTTGTGCTTGATGGTAGCCATTTTCTGCAATCGCAATAACGGCGGCATCAATAATTTGTTTGTACTTCGGTTTATCACGCTTCATGTTGCTCACCACCAAAAAAATATGAAAACATGAATGACGATTCATTCATGTTTTCATATTATAATTTATTCAACTTTCTGTCAATATTTCCATAACCTATTTCGCTTGTAATTCTAAGTTTTTTTGTTTTTCTTCTTCAACTAATGTTCGTCTTAAAATTTTTCCGACAGCTGTCTTTGGTAACTCTTTTCGGAATTCATAATATCTTGGTACCTTAAAGGCAGCTAAATTTTGACGGCAATATTTATTTAATTCTGCTTCCGTTACTGATTTTCCTTCTTTTAAGACAATATAAGCTTTTACAGTCTCCCCACGATATGGATCGGGAATACCTGCTACAACACATTCTTGTATTGCATCATGTTCATATAATACTTCTTCCACTTCACGCGGATAAATATTAAAACCACCAGCAATAATCATGTCTTTTTTACGATCTACTACATAGAAATAGCCATCGTCATCCATATAACCTAAATCGCCAGTTAAGAACCAACCATCAACAAAAGTCATTGCTGTATCTTCTGGTCGATTCCAATACCCTTTCATCACTTGGGGACCTTTAATTGCAATTTCCCCAATTTCCCCTGGAGGTAAAATTGTTCCATCACTCGAACGAAGAATAACTGCATCAGTATCTGGCCAAGGTACACCAATTGACCCTTTCACGCGATTACCCCAAATAAAGTTAACATGTGTTACTGGTGAAGTTTCCGTTAATCCATAACCTTCAACTAACTTTCCGCCAGTAATGGCCTCAAATTTTTCTTGTACTTCAACTGGTAATGGAGCAGACCCACTTAAACACGCTTTAATGGATGATAAGTCATACTTTCCAATGTCCGGATGATTCAATAATCCAATGTACATTGTCGGCGCACCAGGGAATAATGTTGGTTTGTGTTTATCAATTGTTTTTAACGTTTGTTCAATATCGAACTTTGGTAAAAGCACCATCTTGCCATATTTCATGACAGATAAAATTAGAACAGTCGTCATACCATATACATGGAAGAATGGTAACACTCCTAAAAAGACTTCTTCTCCATCTTTACATTTATACATCCATGCATCACACATTTTTGTATTGGCAACTAAATTTCTATGAGTTAACATAACCCCTTTAGGCGATCCTGTCGTTCCTCCTGTATATTGAAGCAAGGCGATATCTTCTTCGGAGTTAAAAGGCACGTTAATTGGTGTTGCCTCTTGAGTACGCATTATTTCAGTAAATAAATGCGTTATACCTTTATGTTCTACTTTTACACTAAAACCATATTGCCTTTTTTGAATGAATGGATAAATTAAATTTTTAGGGAAAGGTAAATAATCTTTAACAGCCGTAATGATAACGTTTTCAATTTTTGTTCTTTTTAACACTTTTGTTATTCTCGGATATAGAATATCTAAAGCTAAAATCACCTTTGCACCGGAATCTTCCATCTGATATTGTAATTCTCGCTCCGTATAAAGTGGGTTAGTTTGAACAACAATGCCACCAGCGTATAAAACACCGTAATATGCGATCACTGCTTGCGGACAGTTCGGTAACATGATGGCAACACGATCACCTTTTTCTACGCCAAGTCGCCTCAAATAATTTGCAAATTTTAATGAGGATTCATACACTTCCTTAAAAGTTAAATCTCTCCCCATAAAATGAACAGAAATTTTATTCGGGTATTTCTCATATCCCCTTGTCAATAAGCTCTGAACCGGGATATCCTCATAGGTTAAACTATGAGGAATTTCTTCTGGATATTGTGAAAGCCACACTTTATCAGTCATGAAAATCCTCCTCTTTATTCAAATTTTTTAATTTTCTTACAATTATTATAATTGAAAAAGAAAATTCTTTCAAACTATTTTTATAAAACATTCAATAATTTGCTAGAAAGTGCAACAATCTTCTCATTTTAATAGTATTATTGTAGAGTTGAAAATAATAATTCCATGGGCAGTTTTTCGAAAAATATTATAATAAGATAATAACTTAACTTTCTGCACAACAAAAAAACTAGTAGATCCTTCGTTTGAATCTACTAGTCTCAACCAATTTATATAGTAAACAAATAATAAATACCTACAATTAAAAATAAAATACAGACAACTATTAATATTTTTGCTAATTTCTCCATTTGTCCTCCTACAAAATGCTAGCTCCAATGACAAATGATAATCCGAGCGAAATAGTAAACGAAATAAAGCCAACTGAGCGATTATCTTTTGCTATTTCCTCATCTACGTTGAAGCGTGGTGTTAAAAACTCAAATAAAAGATACGCAAAGATTAGTAAAACAAATCCAAAGAATCCCCAACCCACCATTTCAAGTAAGCTCGAATGACGTTCAATGGAATATCTAAATATATTACAAATTCCTAGTATTTTACCTCCAGTAGCAAGAGCCACGGCAATGTTTCCTTTTTTGATTTCATCCCAGTTTTTATATTTTGTAACGATTTCAAATAAAACCATTGAAACAACTAAACATAGTACTACAACACTAAAGTACCCGGCAGTTTCTACTAAAGGGTGGTGCCAAAAACTCGTACCTAGCATATTGTCATCCCCTAATTTTAAGTTTTAGATGGAGGTTGGTTTCCTCCACCTAAAGTTGTTCTTTATTTCAAATCAACTACAGTGACGCCAAATCCACCTTCACCGGCTTCACCATAGCGGAATGACTTCACACGTTTATGTCCTTTTAGGTAGCTTTGAATGCCTTGTCTTAATGCACCTGTTCCTTTTCCGTGAATGATGGAAACGCGAGGATAGTTCGCAAGTAGTGCATCATCTATATATTTTTCTGTTCGCAGGATGGCGTCTTCATAGCGTTCCCCACGTAAATCTAATTCTAATTTTACATAAGAATTACGATTTTTCACATTTGTCATAGCAACAGTTTGTTTTTCTTTTTCAGGTTTAACGTATTGTAAATCTGATTCTTCTAATTTCATTTTTAAAATACCGATCTGTACGACCCATTCTTTATCTGATACTTTCTCAAGTAACGTACCTTTTTGACCATAGCTAATGACTTTTACTTCATCGCCAACTTTTAAATTTTGCTCACGTTCTCTAATTTGGGCTTGTTTTTTCAATACTGGGTTTTCGATTGGTGCAGCTTCTTCAAGTCGTTTTTTCGCATCAATTAATTCATGTTCTTTCACGGCTTTGTTTGCATTTTCACGCATTTCGCGTAGTTCTGCAATAATCTTTGCTGCCTCTTCTTTTGCTTGATCCACTAACTTACGAGCTTTGTCTTTTGCTTTTTTCTCTAGACTCTCTTTCTTATCATCAAACGTTTTTAGTCGTTCAGCCAGTTCTTCATGTAAATCACGCGCTTCTTCAAGTAATAGGTGCGCTTCTTCTGCCTCTCGTTCAGAACGACGTCTACTTTCTTCAAGGGAGGCAATCATTGCTTCAACTTCATGTCGGTCAGAACCAGTGAACGATTTTGCTTGATTAATAATCGATTCTTTTAATCCCAAGCGCTTTGAAATTTCAAATGCATTGGATCGACCAGGAACACCTATTAGTAAACGGTAAGTTGGACTTAACGTCTCCACATCAAATTCTACGCTGGCATTCACAACTCCAGGACGATTATATCCATATGCTTTTAATTCAGGATAATGGGTAGTTGCCATCACTCTAGCGCCACGACCTACTACTTCATCTAAAATTGAAATTGCTAAAGCTGCACCTTCTTGTGGATCGGTACCAGCTCCAAGCTCATCAAATAATACAAGAGATTTGGAATCAAATTTACTTAAAATATCAACAATGTTTACCATATGTGACGAGAATGTTGATAATGATTGTTCAATCGATTGCTCGTCTCCAATATCTGCAAATAATTGGTCAAATACAGCTAATTCTGAACCATCTAGTGCAGGAACAGGTAAACCAGCCTGCGCCATTAATGTACAAAGTCCCACTGTTTTTAATGTAACCGTTTTACCCCCAGTATTTGGACCAGTAATAACAATTGCAGTAATATCCCTACCGAATTCAATTGTATTTGGAACTGCTTCCTCAATTGAAATAAGTGGATGTCTTGCTCGAACAAGTCTTATATATCCTTTTTCATTTATATTAGGTTTTGTACATTTATTTGCTTGCCCATATTTGCCTTTAGCTAAAATGACATCAATATCACCTAAAATTTGTACAAGTATAAATAAATCGTGACTTACCTCTTGCACCTTTATAGATAGTGCCGTTAAGATTCGTTCAATTTCAACTTTTTCTTTAATTTTTAATCGGCCAATTTCATTATTTGCTTGCACAACAGATTCTGGTTCAATAAAAAGGGTCTGTCCGGAAGAAGATTGATCATGGACAATCCCACCGTAATGAGCGCGGTATTCCTGTTTTACTGGAATTACAAAACGATCATTACGAATCGTAACGATGGCATCCGAAAGCATTTTTGATGCATTGGAACCGCGCGTTAAACTTTCTAACTTTTGACGTACCTTTGATTCTTCTGAACGTAATGATTGGCGAATGGACCGTAATGTTGTACTAGCCGAATCTAAAACTGTCCCATTGTCATCGATACAATCGTTTATTTCATGCTGCAATGCGGTTAGTACTGGTAACTGTTCTTTTCTTTCAATAAAATGAGGGATTTGAATGTCCCCTTCTTCTTGAATATCTTCAATAAAATTGCGTAGGATACGGCTTGCACGAATGGTACTTGCAATCTCCATTAATTCAATAGGACTCAACATCCCACCAATTTGGGCACGTTTTGCATGTGGACGTACATCAAAAATCCCACCCATTGGTACATTGCCTTTAACGCGTAAAATGGAAAGTCCTTCATCCATTTCTTCTAAAAGCTCCACAACTTTTGCAAATTCTGTTTCGGGAATTAATTGTTCTATTGCACTTTTACCTAATGAAGATGTACAGAAACCCGCTACTTGTTCCCGTACTTTATCATATTCTAATGTTTTCAATGCTCGTTCTGCGATCACTCCCGAACACCTCCTCATTCTTCTTTACATCATTCTTTACTTGTTTTTTCGTATAAAAGTTTCAAATTGTTCTTTTGACCATGTATTTACAACTAAATCTTTCAACAGCCATGCTTTTTGTGCATATTTCGTACCAATGCCCATAAATAAAAGTTGTTCAATGGCATGAGCATCTGTATTTATCGCAATTGGCACATTTAGCTCCATTGCCATCACAAGATGTTCGATACATAAATCTAAACGGAAAGGGTTCGCATTGAGTTCTAAAATTTTTCCGTACTCACTTGCCCACTTGATTAATTGCGGTATATCAGGATTATAACCTTCACGTTGCCCAATAATGCGCCCTGTTGGATGAGCAATCATGTGCACATACGGATTTTGAATTGCATTATACAATCTTTCCATAATCTTTTCTTGTGGTTGAGAGAAACTTGAATGGATTGATGCTATAACAAAATCCAGTTCTTTCATCACATCATCATCATAATCTAGCGTTGCATCTGGTAAAATGTCCATTTCTGTACCTGCATAAAGGGTAAAGTTTGGGTGTGTTTCATTAAACTCGAAAATTTCTAGACGCTGTTTTCTCAATCTTTCAGGAGTTAATCCATTTGCCACTTTTAAATATTGAGAATGGTCCGTAATCACGCCATGTGTGTAACCACGACTTATTAAAGCTTCACCCATTTCACGAACAGTATGGGCACCATCAGACCATGTTGTATGCATGTGTAAATCAGAGATAATTGATTCTAAAGTAACAAGATCATCTAGTTCATTTAATCTTTCGAGTTCTTTACCGGATTCCCTTACTGTTGGCGGGATGAATGGCAAATCAAAGTGAGCAAAGAACTGTTCCTCTGAATCAAAAGTTAAAATTGTTCCATCAGGTTGTTCAACACCGTATTCACTAATTTTCTTTCCTTGTTCTTTTGCTAATTGACGCATTCGAACGTTGTGATCCTTTGAACCCGTGAAATGATGAAGAGCTGTTGCAAATTCTTTTTCCGCAACTAATCGGAAATCTACACTTACCTGGTCTTCCCCGTCTATAATGACAGACACTTTTGTATCCCCTGCTGCAATTACTTCTTTAATCGTTAACTTCTCAAGTAATTGTTCTTTCACTTTATCAGGCTGTGCAGTGGCTACAATAAAGTCAATATCTTTACTCATTTCACTTACTCGACGGAAACTACCGGCTACTGAAAATTTTTGAATTTCTGTAATTTCTAACAATGTATTATGGATATCAACGACAACCGTTTGCAAATACCAAATCGGTAGACGTTCTTTGCGTTCGCCGAAATGCTCTAGTTCTTTTAGGATTTTTTCTTCCGATTTCGGACCAAACCCCGCAAGTTTTTGAATAGCGTGGGTTTCACAAGCTTCTTTCAATTTTTCAGCACTATCAATGCCAAGTTCGCTATAAAGTTTGGCAAGTTTCTTCCCACCTAGTCCAGGCAACTTCAATAGAGGAATTAACCCCTTAGGCACTGCCTCTTCAAGTTCACGTAACTGTGAGGATTCTCCTTTTTCAATTAGCTCATGAATCACTGCAGCCGTACCTTTTCCAATACCTTTAATCGCTGTAATATCTTCAATTTCAGCTAAGCTTCGTTCATCGAGTTCAAGAGCATTGGCTGCTTTTCGAAAAGCTGATATTTTAAACGGGTTTTCACCTTGAAGTTCTAATAGAAGTGCAATTTTTTCTAATGTTTTTATAACAATTTTTTTATTCATAACAATCCTCCGTTCCATTTCCATTCGCGAAAAAGGAAATGCCCCAAAAGTCTTTTTGGGACATTTCCTAACCTCTACTGTTTATAGATATACCACCAATTTTGTACCATTTTAGTTAGAATCGGTGTATGTTCTAACATCAGATTTGCAATGATTGAGCTGCCCATTAAATTTTGAACAGATGTAATTGGAATTAATGCTAACACATACATGGCAATAAACAAAATAAAATAAAACTCTACAAAGCAAAGGGCCGCACCTAAAACTCGATTCACTGAGTTTAGTATAGGAAAATACTTTAAAAAATCAAAAACAGAAGCTAAAATTTGAAGGGCAAGTTTTACAACAAAGAAAATTACTGCAAAAGCAATAATACGGTAAAACGTTTGATCAACATCTAACGTATCTAAAATTAACGTCATGGAAGGATCTTCTGTAAATCCCGGGTAAGGAACCCATAAAACAAATTTTTCTGCTAATGGTTTATAATAGATATAGGCAACTAGAAGCGCGATAAAAAAACTTGATAAGTGAATTGCCTGCACAATAAAGCCGCGTTTCAATCCAACAAGTAAACTAGCAACAAATATAATAATTAAGATAATATCTAACATTGATTTCAACCCTTTAATTTTTTCAATTGTTCTTCAAGCTGTTCAACCTGCTCTTTTAATTTTAATAGTTCGTGAACTGTATTAACAGCTGTAAGTACTGCTAACTTGGAACTATCTAAAGAAGGATTATGTATATGTATTTCTTTCATTTTATCGTCCACTATGGATGCAACTAATCTCATATGGCCAGTCGATTCAGTTCCTACCATTTTATAAGAATGACCGTAAATTTCCACGGTTATTCGATTTTTCACTTGTTCCTGATCAACCAAAATAATACCTCCCGAAAACGTATGTAACAAGTATAACTTCCTTATTTTAAAAGCAAGTTTATAGAGCTTACAAACTTTTTATATCGTTATCTTACATTATTTCTATCAAATTAGAATATATTTGGAAAATTTATAATACATATCATACCATGAAACTTATTTTGATGTGAACATCCAACGTAGAAAGGGACGAACTTATGTCGAATATTGTGTTACAACTTTCACCAGAAATTCAAAACGAAATAAAAGCTTACTACGCAACCTCTATTGTAGAACGAAATGCACCGGGGGTAATTTTTGCAGCCAAACTTCCAGATACTGCAATTACAATGTACAAATCGGGTAAAGTGATGTTCCAAGGAATTGGGGCAAAAAGAGAAGCAAGTCGATGGGGTGAGGTAAAAGCAAAAGATCCTGTGCAAAACACCACTCCAAATGGAATTAATGCAAAAGGAGACAAACTTCCAGAAAACTTTGCAGCGATGTCTGTAATCGGATCGGATGAAACTGGTACTGGGGATTACTTTGGTCCGGTAACTGTTGCTGCAGTTTATGTACCAAAAGATAAAATTGAATTAATTTATGAATTAGGTGTAAAAGATTCAAAAATGTTAAATGATGCCCTTATGACAAGAATGGCCCCGGATATTATGGCGGTTTGTACCCACAGCATTTTAACATTACGTAACGATAAATATAATCAACTACAAGCTAAAGGTTATTCCCAAGGCAAAATAAAAGCAATGCTGCATAATCAGGCGTTAAAGAATGTGTTAACGAAAATTGCTCCTGACAAGCCAGACTATATATTAATCGACCAATTTGCTGAACGAAATATTTACTATAACCATATAAAAAATGAAAAAGAAATTGTTCGTGAAAATGTTTTATTTTCAACAAAGGCTGAACAACTACATACAGCAGTTGCAGCTGCCTCCATTTTAGCTCGTTATGCCTTTTTAAGAGAAATGAATCAACTAGGGAAAATTGTTGGGATTGATTTACAAAAAGGCGCAAGTGGAAAAGTAGATGAAATGGCGGCTAACATCTGGTTAAAACACGGAGAAGATACGCTACGTTCTATGACAAAATGGCATTTCGCAAATACTGAAAAAGCACGCAAGTTACTTGAGAAAAAAAGAAAATAACAACGAAAAAAGAGAATAGCAGAAAAATCGCCATTCTCTTTTTCTATAGTTTCCCCAATGGTATCGGTCGTACAGGGGCTTGTGATTTTTGCGTTTGCGCTAACTCACTTTGACCAATTAATTCTCGTAATATGTCCCTCAAAATAGGTTGGCATGTTCTTCCTTGACAATAACCCATTCCTACGCGGGTCCTTTTTTTAATTCCTTGAACACTCGTGCTACACTCATCTATCGCCTTTAGAATTGCACCTAGACATACCCCTTCACAACGGCAAATTAATGTGTTATCCATCGAAACTTTCACCTATTGTATTTTTATAATCCGCCCACTTTTCATTCATAATTTGTCTTCCTCTATGAATATTTGGAAGAAATGTAATCGGTGAAAGGCTTCTCGCTTGTTCTACATCCTTTATAGCTTGTAACAAATCTTTTTCGCTCACAAGTTTAAATTCTTTCAAAATACTCCATGCAGCAAGTTTTCCTTGAGCCATCGATACTTGAGCCCCTTCAATTCCAGTGATATTTCCTGCTACATAAATTCCTTCTACTGTAGTTTTCAAGTATGGACTATGCAATGGAACAAAACCACCTAATTCAGGAATATCTACAATGACACAACTTGCTAATTGCGATAAATCAATAAGTGGTAACAATCCTCCTGAAAGGCAAACTGTATCTACTAGTAAGTTTTTTCCATCACCGATTAGTTCTCCATCAATGGAAATATTCTTTACATTAACACTTTCAACCTCAGCGCGGCCGTTTATTTCCGTTACTGCTTTTCTAATATAGATTGGTATCCCATTTATTTTTAATAGATTAAATTTCAAAAATTTTAGTAATAGTTTTGTATAAAGTCCATGAACAAGTTTTCCACCAAAACGGTAAATTGGATTTGTTGCCATCCCTGATGCTGATGCAATAGATTCTAGCACCTCTTTTGGATTACTTTTTTGATTTAACATCGAAGGGGCTGGCAGAAATAAACCTAGCACATTTACCCCTGCATGTTTCATTTCAATCGCAACCGAAATAGAGAGTGGGTCAATTCCAACGAAAATTACATTTTTACCAATTTTCACATTGTGTAGATTCGTAAAGGTTTGCGCAGCTCCTGCAGTGACCACTCCCACTTTTTGCCACCCTGGTAATGGCAATGCTTTTTCGATTGCTCCTGTCGCAAGTAGGATTGTTTTTGTATGAATCTGTTTTATCTTTTCATTTGAAATAAAGACCGTTTTATTTTCAATCTTCCATACTGCTGTTTCAAATAGAAATTTCACACCCAATGACTTTGCTTTTTCAACTAGATCGTTAGCAATAATTTTTCCAGCCCAAACTTGTTTTTTTCTTCTATCTTTATATAATTGACCTAACAATCGGCCACCAGATCGATAATACTCATCCACGACTACTACTTGTAAACCTTTTGAAGCAAGTTCAATGGAGGCAACTAATCCTGCGGGTCCTGCACCTACGATAACAACATCACTCTTCATCATACTGCACACCTGTAAGATTACTTGCAACATTCATATTTTCCTCTATAGGGGTTAAACATGTGCGTATACCCGAAATGCCATTTACCGTTGCCCTACATTCAAAACAATGACCAATTCCGCAATAGATTCCTCTTAGTTCACCTGTAACATCACAATACCGGATTGCCCGAATGCCATTATCAAATAATGCTGCTGCAATTGGCTGACCTTCATGCCCCTTTATTTCTTTTCCATTAAAATTAAACCGGATTTCTTTCTGCTTCACGTTTTTAACCATCGTGACCCCTCACAATTTTGAATTTAACCTAATAGGTAAAACTCTGTAAAAAACGATTCATGTGAAATGGTGTTAAGTCCATATCCACTGTTTGGCCGGTCACTACTTCAGCAATTATATGACCAGTGATAGGAGCTAGTGCAACGCCATCTCCTTCATGGCCCGCAGCAATATATAACCCACGAACAGTAGGAACTTCACCTAGAATTGGTAAATTATCAGGAGTAAACGGTCTGAATCCAACAAAGGAACGGATTAAATTCGTATTTTTTAAACATGGAAAAGCTTCGGTTGCTTTATTAGCAACTGCTGTAAGAACGAAGCTACTAATGGAAGTGTCAAAACTAGCAAACTCTCTCGATCCACCTATTAATAGATTTCCACTTTTCGTTTGACCCATTGATAGACCTATTCCAAAAGGGTTTTTTTCAACGCTTGCTTCTTGAAGTTTAGATACGATATATGAACCACCTAAAATATTACAATTTAATAATTTTGGTATTTTCTCGGTAACTAAAATAACTCCTTTTCGCGGTATAATTGGTACTTCTAATTGAAGTGACTTTAGCAAATTATTCACCCAAACACCGCAACAAAGTACAACGTTATCTGCATAAATGTCGCCGTTCGTAGTTTTTACTCCAATAACACGACCATTGTCTTCAATCAAATTCAGTACCCTACAATTCAAATGCATAGTCATACTTCTATTAGAAGCAGCTTTTGCAAATGCAAAGGATGTTTTTAATGGATTGATTTCTGCATCTTGTTCACACCATGTAGCAGCTATTATTTTGGGCGACAGTTGAGGATTTATTTTCCTCGCCTCATCACCACAAATGATTGTCACGTTCAAACCAGCTTCTCTTTGATTTTCAACACGTTCACGAAGTACATTTAGTTCCACTTCGTTATTGATTAATATCATTCCGCCACCGTTTTCATACTCTAAATCTTGCTCCAACTCTTCTTCTAAATCCTTGTACATTTCCGCACTTTTCATCGCGAATTGTAAATTTGGTCCGGATTTTTTCGATTGAAGCATTATCGCTTTATCACATGCTCCAGACGTACCAGCAGCAATATCATTTGCATCGATAAGAACCACATTTACATCTTTTTGGGATAAATAATAAGCGACTGAAGTTCCAATAATTCCTGCTCCAATGACGATGACCTTTTGCTTCAACGCCAATACCTCCAAATTCAAAACCAGGGTTTTAGCCTATCTTATGCATGTTCAATACGATTCGTTCTATTTGGAAGTAGTAAAGACACAATGATTGTTAATATGGCAGAGACGAATACACCCCATAGAATCCCAAATACTACCGAAACTATAGCACCAGATAAAAGTCCGATACGTCCTCCCCAAACAGAGACTTTACTGTTTTGCGAGCCCATTTCAAATTTTTCTGTTTTTCGTTTTTTCCATAAAAGCCCGATAATTAATACAGGTACAACCCCTCCACCTGTCATCGTATATGCAAAGGAGAATAAGCTGATAATTGATTCAGAGTAAATTGCAGCTAAAATGGAGAAAATCCCCACTAAAACGACTAACCATTTTGAAATGACAATTAATTTTTGATCTTTTATCTCTTTAGAAAATGGAATGATGAGGTCGTTCACAATAACAATCGCTGCTGAATGTAATTGAGAGGAGGCACTTGAGATTGCTGCTAAGAAGATTAATATGAAGAATAATAGAGCAACTAACTGTGTCATTTCGTTTAAGATGAGCCAAGAAATTGCGTTTCCTGCTTCTACATCTGGATTAATTGCTTTTACAATCATTCCTGAAACAGAGGCTAAAATTGTAAAGATGATGGCTACAAATCCACTGTAAAGCATTGCTCTGCTTGCTGCTTTTGGATTCTCTGCGGCAAAACTTCTTTGCCAATAAACTTGAGCTGCTAAAATACCAAAACATCCTGTAATGAATAAATTTAATACTTCCCACCCTGAAATACTTAGCTCCGTCAAATGACTTGCACCCACATCAGCTAACATCGTTTGTAACTTTGAATAGCTAAAATCGACTTTTGCATACACCTTAATATAAAACCAAACGGCTAACGCTAATAATAATACCCCTTGAACAAAATCGGTCCATACAACTGATAACATTCCACCAACCGTTGTATAAATAATAAATACAGTAGAGAAGAAGAAAATGAGTGGTAATGGGTCGGCTCCAGTAAAAACGGAAAATAATGCTCCCATTCCCTTTGCTTGCCCACCAATCCATGCAATCATAATGGCAGATGTCAATATACCTACAATTGCTCGAGAAACTTTATCCCTTAGAATAAGATCATTTAATAGTTCTGCAATACTTTTATAAGTGAATCTTGCTGCAAATCCTGCAAAAAGAAGGGCAAATAATATTTTTGACCCTTGCTCACCAATAATAAATGGGATATTGGCAACACCTGCTTCGAATCCCTTTGATGAATGTCCTACGAAGTTCCCTACTCCCATAATTGTTGCAATATCAGTGAATAATATTAAGAAAAATGGCAAGGTTCCCCCAGCAATGGCGAACTGTAAAAAACTTTCACTCGACTTTTTGCGGAATCGCAATGACATACCAATAAAGAAAAGACTTAGAAAAATCGTAATCACCCAGGTCCAAGTAGCTAACATTTCATTCCCCCTTTTTTATTGGTAATCTATGTCTATGCATTAGTAACATAATATATAAACATAAAAAAACCGTACTATCGGCTCAGAAACTAGTGATAATACGGTTTTACTATTCTATTATTTTATTTTACAAGTTTACTAATCGCCTTAAATGTATCCCCTTTTGCGATTTGAAGCATTTCAAATAGAGCCATTTCGACATTTGTCACTTTCGCACCAAGTTGCACCATTTTTTGTAAACCAATTGCAGAATTTTCTGCTGTTCGTGAAGAAACACAATCCGCTAATACTTCAACTTCATAGCCATTAGCAAGTAAGTGTGCTGCCGTTTGATATACACAAATATGGGTTTCAATACCTGCTAGCAATACTTTTTTACGTCCCGTTGCTTCTAATTGCTGCACAAATTCCTCTGTGTCATACGCACTAAAAGTAATTTTCTCGATTGGCTGTTGATCTGTTAAGTGCTGTGAAATTTGTTCAACAGTTGGGCCAAGACCTTTAGGATATTGCTCTAACCAAAGTACCGGTAATCCCAATAATTTGACGCCTTCTGTCATTTTTGCAATATTACTAATAACAGCTTCACTATTGTCGACAATTTGAGCTAGCTTTCCCTGAATATCAATTAAGACAAGTACTGTTTCTTCTTTTTGTAACATCGTCATTTCCCCTTTGTTATGAAATACTTACCCTTAAATTATATAGAAATTCACTTATTATATTAAATAAAAGATTTTACTGTATAGAAAAATTGTAATAAAGTTAGTAGAGTTCGATTGTTTGAAGTGAAAGGAAGATCCATATGCTACGACTTAGTTGGCTCATAAGTTTAGGAATATCGTTACTCGGATTTTTGATAACAGGTAATTTATTTAGTGCAAAATCAGATGGAAATTTCGGGTTTATAGGTGTTATATTTGTCATTCCATTTCTCTTACTCAGCATGTTTATCACATTCCGCTATTTCCTTGAATTGTCTAGAAAAGCAAAAGTGCTGTCGAAAATACTTAGTTTAGTTGGTGGTGTTCTATTCATTGGAATTCTAGCCTATTATTTTGTTGATTATAAAAATAATTTAAATCCCACAACGAATTTTCCTAAGATAAATAATCAAACCTATAGCATTTATATAAATTTTTATACCTTCGCACTCCTTCACACTAGCGCAGGATGGTTTGGTGGATTATTGGGATTCATTTCAGTTGAAAAAGAAAAAGAACATACGACTTAAAGCTAGTCATACATTCTTTTTCCTTTATTTTAATTTACCATTTTCATAAGGCTTTAAAATACCATAGATTGTTTGAATAACAGGTACCTCCACCCCATGTTTGGCTGCAAATCTCAACGCCCCACCTTGTAAATGCTCTACTTCAAGTGGCAACCCTTTTCGCATATCTTGGTGCATAGACGAGGTAGCTTCTGGATGCAAAATCTTGATATTATTTGCCATCGTTTCAATTTCCTCATCTGCCAATGAAATCCCTTCTTTTTTAGCAAGCATACTCATTTCATAAACAATGTTCTGTGCAACTGCTAATGTCGCTACATTTTCTGCAATATAGCCAGATGGAAGTTGGGTCGCTGAAGTAATACCGGAGAAAGACGTAATAAATATGTACTTTTTCCACATATGCTTTAAAATGTCTTGTTCCCGTAAAATTTTTGTTTTGACAGCACGGCCGATTTCTTCTAGCTTTTCACAAATGTCTTGTTGCGCTTCATGAAGTGCTCCGAATCGAACGGCACTACTATTATTGGAGTGAATAACATGTCCTTGTTCATTTAATGTTGCAATAATCCCTGCAAAACCGCCGATAACTTTTTCTTTTCCAACCGCGTTTTGTAGTAAATCTAGTTGTTCAACACCGTTTAGCAATGGTAATACGAAAGCGCCTGTTTTTTCTACAATCGTTTGAATTTGTGGGATTGCTTGTTGTAAATGATAGCCTTTTATTGCCAAAATAATTAAATCAATATTTTCGACACTTTCAGGAGAAGTATAAATATGAAAATCCTTACTCGTAAAATCCCCCTCAGGACTCTTAATGACAATGCCCTCTTTTTCTAATTGAGCCGCGCGTCGTTCTCTCACAAAGTAGGAAACATTATTTCCAGCTTCTAATATTCTACCACCAAAATATACACCTAGCGCACCGGCACCTTGAACTAATATATTCATAATGATAACCTCCTAAACTTCTTATAACTATGTTATCACGAATATTCCGAAGATTGTTAGTTTTTCATCAATGAAAAAAGGGACGCCCTTAATGGACATCCCTAGCGTTTAGTCATCATTTTAAATGTTTATCAAAGAAGTTAACCATTGCATTGTAAAATTCAATACGGTTTTCTTCGTTCATGAAGCCGTGACCTTCATTGTCTTTTACCATATATTCAACGTCTACACCGCGTGCACGTAATGCTTCTACAATTTGGTCTGACTCTTGTTTATTTACACGAGGGTCATTTGCACCTTGAGCAACAAACAATGGTGTTTTAATTTTATCTGCATGGAATACTGGTGATACTTTTGTTAATAATTCTTTATCTTCTTCTGGGTGTCCTACGCGCTCATATAACTGTTGGCGCATTGTTTCCCAGTAAGGAGGAATTGTATCAAGTAATGTAAAGATGTTTGAAACTCCAACATAGTCTACTGCAGCAGCATAAAGATCTGGCGTAAATGTGATACCAGCTAATGTTGCATAACCACCAAATGATGCTCCATAAATACCGATTTTCTCAGGATCTGCAATGCCTTGGTCAATTGCCCATTGTACGCCATCTGTAATATCGTCTTGGATTGCTAAGCCCCATTGTTTATTCCCAGCCTCTAAAAATGCTCGTCCATAACCTGTAGATGAGCGGAAGTTAACTTGTAACACAGCATAGCCACGGTTTGCTAGCAACTGAACTTCTGGGTTAAAGCCCCAAGCATCCCTAGCCCATGGTCCACCATGAGGAATAACGATTAATGGAAGATTCTCCGCCACTTTATTTTTTGGTAATGTTAAATATCCATGAATTGTTAGTCCATCACGAGCTTTATATGAAATAGAGTGCATATCAGCCATGACATTAGGATCTAACCAAGAACTTAATGTTGCTAATTCCGTTAAGTTATCAGTTGTAGAGTCATAGTAATAATATTTACCGTAAACTTTGTCACTCGTTACGTTTACGATGAATTTTGTCATATCTTTGTTGTAGTCACCAATTCCGAATTCACTTTCACTTACACCGAGTTTGTTTTGAATTTTCTTAAATACTTTTTCAAAATCGCTATCTAAAAACTCGTAATGACCTTTATCCGTTAAATAAACCGCAAATAGAATTTTGTCTTTTGCTGAGCTATAAATTGCGTTACTGATGTCCACATTTGGATTTGATAAAATGACTTTCTCTTTACCTTGTAAATCGTATTGAACTAACTCAATTTTGTCGCGACCTTTATTGGATAGCATATAAATAGATTGATTGTCTTGAGAGAAAGCAATAGGTGTAACCGTATCACCTGATTCAATTGTGATGAATGGTTTAAACTCATCTTTTTCTGAATCGCGGTATAGAACAGCACCTGCTACACCGTCCGATGCAACAGCCATACGAACTTGTCCATTGCTATCAGATAACCATGATTGAATATTCCCTGGATTTTTCGCAACTAGTTTTGTTTCCCCAGTTTTGACATTTAATTTATAAACATCGAACACTGTAGCGTCTTCTTTGTTCATCATAATTAAAATTTCATCTTTTGCATCTTTTAACATATCTAATGGATAAGCGACAACATTTTCATAAGGCGTTAAGTCTTTCTCTTCTCCACCATTAAACGTTGTTGTATAGATATGGTAGTTTTCGTCGCCACCATTATCTTTTAAATATAAAATCGTATCGTCTTTCCAAATGAATCCAGCAATATCGCGATCTGTTAAATTCGTCACACGTACTGGTTCTGAATCACTATTCATTTCTTTTACAAAAATATTTAAACGATTTTCCCAGGCCGCAGCGTAAGAAATATAGTTTCCATCCGGAGATAACTGATAGCCTAAGTTACCAGGATTTTTCATGAAGTCTTCTACAGAGATTTGTTGCACCCCTGTATTATCTACATTTTTATTTTCTACCTTGCTGTAATTACTAAAAATCGTCTCTAATTCACTTTCCGTCACCGTAATGCGATTATTTGGTACACCTTCAAAAAGACCTAACTTATTAGCCGTTGCTCTAAAACTTTGGCCTTCTTTTTTCTTGCCTAATTTATTCAATAATACCGCTGCAATTTGTTCTTGCGTAATAACACCATCAATATTTTGCAGCTCTATACCTGTAGTTAAATTACGAAGAACTTCTTTTCGCATAAAATCTGAACCGTGCTGATATGTTAGTTTTGTGACAGCTTGTTCAAGAAATGCCTTTGTTGAAACCCAAGAGCTTTGATTTGTTGACGCGGTAGCAATCTCTTTATCTATCGAGTTAGCAGAAGTGTTGGCAACTGCGGATAAAGGTAGCGCAAAGAGTGAAGCTACTAAAACTGAAGATAACACTTTTTTCTTCATACTATTCCTCCTTTTCTATTTCTTATACGATTATATATGGAAATAGTTTCATATTAAACTAAATGTTACCGAAATAGACGACAAAAAAATCCACGCCCCTAATTTAGGAACGTGGATACTGTATTATCGTACTTCTGCGCCAGTTTCAACTAGAGCTTTTAACACTTTTTCATGAGCATTTACAACTTCTTCATCTGTTAATGTACGTTCAGGATCAAAGTATGTTAATGAGAAGGCAACAGATTTTTTACCTGGAGCCATTTTCTCTCCTTCATATACATCAAATACATTTACACCTTTTAACAGTTTCGTGCCAGCTTTACGAATGATGTCAATAATCTCTCCTGCTGGTACTGCGCGGTCTAGTTCTAATGCAATATCACGAGTCATAGCAGGGAAACGTGGAACTGGAGTGTAAACAAGCTCTTCACCCGTTGCAGTTAAGATTGCTTTTAAGTTTAATTCAGCAATAAACGTATCTTTCAAGTCTAAATTTTTACGTTCCACAGGATGTAACCCACCAATAATACCGACCTTTTCTCCATCTAAGAAAATGTCTGCTGTTTGACCAGGATGTAAGCCATCAACTGTTGACTTTGCATAAGAAATACGATTTTGTAATCCCAATTTTTCAAATAAGCCTTCTAAAATTCCTTTTACAATGAAGAAATCAGCATTTACTTTTTCACCAAGCCATGCGTTGTCTACCCATTTTCCAGTAACAACAACAGCAACATGTTCTTCTTCATAAGGAAGATCTTCAGCAGTTTTGCCTAAAAATACTGAGCCAATTTCGTAAAGTGCTACAGATTCAGCATTACGAGCTACATTATAGCTTGCTGATTCTAATAAGTGAGGAACTAAGCTTTGACGTAAAGTCGAACGTTCTTCACTCATCGGCATTAGTAATTTTGTTGTTTCCTCTGCTTTTAATGCATATTTTTGAGATAACTCTTCTGATGTTAAAGAGTAAGTAACTGCTTGGTAAAGACCAGCACCTTCTAAGAAGTTACGTGCAACTCGACGTTTCGCTTGGTAAGGTGTTAATCCTCCAACTTGATCATTTCCTTCTGGTAAAGTCATTGGAATTTCATCATATCCGTAAAGTCGTGCAATTTCTTCAACGATATCTTCTTCAATTTTAATATCTTGACGACGAGTTGGCGCATCAATAATTAATAATCCATTTGCTGCTTCCACATCAAACTGTAAACGATTTAAAATCGATAACATATCTTCTAAAGAAATTTTCATTCCAAGTCGTGCATTAATGAAATCTGGTGAAACCACTACACGTGCTGGAGTTTTATCTAACTCATCAACTAACACTGTTCCTTCTAATACTTCGCCACCTGCAAGTTCTGCAAGTAATTGAGCTGCACGTTCAGCAGCAGGAATGACTCTGTTCGGGTCTACTCCTTTTTCAAAACGAGCAGATGCATCAGAACGTAAACCAATCTCTTTTGATGTACGACGAACGGACAATCCTTCGAAGTAAGCAGATTCAATTACAACTGTTGTCGTATTTTCCGTTACTTCTGAATTTGCACCACCCATTACACCGGCAATCGCAACAGGTTCTATGCCATTTGTAATCACAAGGTTATGTGCTTTTAAGTTGCGTTCTTGGTCATCTAATGTAACAATTTTTTCTCCTTCATGTGCTAGACGAACGACAATTTCTTTCGTTTTTAATGCGTCATAATCAAAGGCATGTAGTGGTTGACCATATTCCATTAAAATATAGTTTGTAATATCGATTACATTGTTGTGTGGACGAACACCTGCAGCCATTAAATAATGTTGTAACCAAAGTGGTGATTGTGCGATTTTCACGTTTTTCACAACTTTTGCAGCATACAATGGATTTTCTTTCGCTTCTACACGTAAGTTTAAAACATCTTCTGCTTTTTCATAAGTTGTTTCATATTTTACTTCAGGTAACTTCACTTCACGAGATAAAATGGCAGCTACTTCATATGCCACACCTAACATCGATAATGCATCCGAACGATTTGGCGTTAACCCAAGTTCTAATACTGTATCACGAAGGCCAACAAGCTCTAGTGCATCACTACCAGGAACAGCATCTTCAGGTAACACGTAAATTCCATCTGCATATGCTTTTGGAACTACACGACCTTCAACACCTAATTCTTGTAACGAACAAATCATCCCGTTAGATTCTTGGCCACGCATTTTCGCTTTTTTTATTTTAATGCCACCTGGAAGACGAGCACCCGGTAAAGCCACGATTACTTTTTGTCCTGCATCAACATTTGGGGCACCACAAATAATTTGTCGTACATCCCCTTCACCAACTTCTACCTGGCATACGTTTAATTTGTCTGCATCTGGGTGTTTTTCTTTGGAAACAACGTAACCAACCACAACATTTGTCATGCCTTGAGAACGGTCAATTACTGCATCCACTTCAATCCCAGAGCGTGTAATTTTTTCAGCTAATTCTTCTGCTGTGAAACCATGTATATCAACATATTGTTTTAACCAATTTAAAGATACTAACATTTTTGGGCCCTCCTACTCTTCTGTTCGGTGGAATTGTGATAAGAAACGAATGTCATTTGTATAGAAATGACGAATATCATCCACCCCATATTTCAACATTGCAATACGTTCTGCACCAATACCAAACGCAAAGCCAGATAGTTTTTTCGAATCGTAGCCAGCCATTTCAAGCACGTTTGGATGAACCATACCAGCTCCTAAAATTTCAATCCAGCCAGTTTGTTTACACACGTTACAGCCTGTACCACCACATTTATGACAAGAAACGTCCACTTCTACAGATGGTTCTGTAAACGGGAAGAAACTTGGGCGAAGACGAATTTCACGCTCTTCTCCAAACATTCTTTTCGCTAACGCATCAAGAGTACCTTTTAAATCACTCATGCGAATGTTTTCACCAATTACTAGTCCTTCAATTTGCATAAATTGATGTGAGTGAGTGGCATCATCATTGTCACGGCGGAATACTTTCCCTGGACAAATAATGCGAATTGGTTCACCTTTTTTTGCTTCCATTGTACGAGCTTGAACTGGTGACGTGTGCGTACGTAAAAGCGTTTCTTCTGTAATGTAGAATGTATCTTGCATATCACGAGCAGGGTGACCCTTTGGAAGGTTTAATGCTTCAAAGTTATAATAGTCTTTTTCTACTTCAGGACCTTCTGCGATTTCATACCCCATCGAAAGGAATAAATCTTCAATTTCCTCAATAACACGAGTTAATGGGTGACGGTTTCCTGTGCGAATTTTTCGACCAGGCAATGTTACGTCAATTGATTCTTTCTCAAGTTGCTCTTGAATGGCTTGTTCTTCCAAAATTGTGATACGCGCTTCAAGTTGGTTCGTTACGTTTTCACGAACTGTGTTTACTAAAGCCCCCATTTTAGGGCGTTCTTCAGGAGATAATTTCCCCATGCCTTTTAATAAATCAGTAATTGGACCTTTTTTTCCTAAGTACGCAACACGAACGTCATTTAATTCTTTTAAATTGGAAGCAGCTTCAATTTTCGCTAATGCTTCTTGTTCTAATTGCTTAAGTTGTTGTTCCACTTTTATTCCTCCTTAGAGAGATATTTGCTTTTCGAGGTGTGATATTTGCTTTTGAGCGGGGGCTATTTGCTTTTCGCAGTAAGTTATTTGCTCTTCATCTTATAAAACAACAAAAAACCCCGCCCCTAAAAAAGGGACGAGGATATATCGCGGTACCACCCTAGTTATTGCAAAAAGCAATCACTTCATTAATATAACGACTAATTTAGCCGGCCTTCCTTTCACAACTGATCCCGGAAGCTGCTCGCGGGGTGAACTTCGATTTAAAGTAACATACATAAGCTTGCAGTCTATGGCTTATGCTCCCTAAATGCACTTATACAAAATCTACTCTTCCCGCTCATAACGCATTTTTATTATGAATTTCTAAATCCTTCATTATTTTACGTCAACTCTCAAATTTTTTCAACTAATTTAAGAACGGACTAGCTGGTATAAAAGTATTCCAGTAGCAACAGCAACATTTAATGACTCTGCTTGCCCTAGAATTGGAATGATAACATTTTGATTTGTTTGGCTTAGTAACTGTGGATGAATTCCGCTACCTTCATTGCCAACGATTAATGCAAAGCTATCTGTTTTCTCAATTTCAGTATATTCAATTGCGTCCTGAAGTGCTGTACCATAAACTTTCACTCCATTATCCTGCAAGTCTTCAATCCAATCTGCTAACTCACCGCGCACAACAGGAATGTGGAAATGAGAGCCTTGACTTGAGCGTAACGTTTTTGGATTATAAGCGTCTGCACAGCCTTTTCCAAGAATCACTGCATCAATACCTGCAGCATCTGCTGTACGAATCATCGTCCCAATATTACCTGGGTCTTGCACTGCATCAACAAGTAATAATTTGCGCCATTTTAACTGATCTTCATGAGAAATCTCTAGCTGTTTACAATGAGCAAATACACCTTGAGAGTTTTCTGTTTCAGCAATTTCCTTTGCAACAGTTTGCGTTACTTCCACCATCATAACATTGTCGATATCCCATAATAATGGTAAATCGACACCTTCACGTACGATGATTTGTACAATTTGATCTTTATTTTTTAACGCTTCTTCCACTAAATGAAATCCTTCAACAAGAAATTCTCCTGTTTTTTCGCGTTCTTTTCGAGTTGTAACAAGTTTTTTCCAATGCTTTACTAATGAATTTTGAGTTGATTCGATACGTTTCATATGAACTTTGTTTACCGCCTTTTCACTTCATTCTTGCCTAATTTTACATGAAAAGTGGAACCATGTAAAAATTTTATATCAAAGCTAATTTTTTAAGGTGAACTGCTACCCTTTCAATATGTTGTTCAGTAGTTCCCTCTCCAAAAGAAATACGGAAAAATTGACGTGCCTTCGATATACTATTACCCATCGCTAATATCGCTTTTGTCCCTGATGCACTATTGATGTCACATGCACTCCCTGTTGAAATGCAAATATTTTCTTCGTTCAAACTTAACATGACGTATTGACCTTCAACTCTTGGGATGCAAAGTCCACAAATGCTAGGAAATTGCTGAGCATCATGTGATTCAATCCACTCAACTGACGAATCGCGAATTACTTCCTTCAATTGTTTACGTAATCTCCAATGCTTATCTAAATGATATGCGTACTGTTCAACAGCTGTAGCCATCGCGACGATTGCAGGGGTATCCACCGTGCCACCACGAATTCCCTTTTCATGAGTGACCCCAGGAAAAACAGGTACAATTCTTCTATGGGGATTTATATAAATAGCACCGCATCCTTTTGGTCCACCAATTTTATGAGCAGACACTGTAATACTATCCACTTTATGTGAAAACTGCGAAATATCAAGCTTACAAAATGATTGAACACAATCTACATGATATGGAATTCCTTGTTCATTAGCGATATTTGCAATGTCTTTAACCGGTTGAATCGATCCAATTTCTGAGTTTACATGTTGAATCGAGATTAGCACGGTATCTTTACGAATGGCGCGACTCAATTCAGCTAAATCTATGACACCATCTCTAGTAAATGATAGCTTTGTAATTTCAAATCCTTCACGTTCCAAAGTATTCATCGCAGCATGAACACTCGTATGTTCTGCAGCGGAAGTGATAATATGTTTTCCTTTTCCTCCCCTTGCAAGAGAAAGGATTGCTAATATGTTGCCTTCTGTTCCACTGCCAGTAAAAACAACCCCGTCACGATTTACCCCCATTTTATCCGCAACGATTGCCCTTGCTTCTTCTAACAATACATGTGCTTTCCCTCCTGCATCGTGCAAACTAGACGTATTACCATACACTTTTTTTGCCATTTGACTATAGACATCTATCGCAGCTTCTGTCATTGGACTTGTTGCCGCATAATCTAAATAAATCATTGTGATAATCCCTCATTTTCGATAAAAAATCGCAGGAAAAGTCTGCAATTTTTAAAAGAATAGTAGTAAAATCAATGCTTGTTTTCTACTTCATTTTATGTAAATATAAGTGTCAAGACAACTGTAAAGAAGGGAACTCTATGAAAATCGATACTGATGTCGTCATTATTGGAAGTGGTATTGCCGCACTTCAAGCAGCTCGTGTTTTATCACAAAAATTTGACGTTCATATCGTCACAAAGGCAAACATTACAAATGGTAGTTCTTACAAAGCGCAAGGTGGTATCGCAGCTGTTACAAGTTCTGATGACTTTACCTCGTTGCACATACAAGATACATTAGATGCTGGAGAACATCATCATTCAACCGAAAATGTAGAAGCGTTAGTTGAAAAAGGAAAAGATGCAATTACACAACTTATCAATGATCAATTTTCTGTTGACCGTAAAGAAGATGGCGGTATTTCATTAGGTCTTGAAGGTGCACATAGTAAACCACGAATCATTCACTCAGGCGGCGATGCAACTGGAAAAGCGTTAGTCGATCATTTAATCGAAAAACTACCTCAAAATGTTATTGTTCATGAATATGAGCTTGCTTACGAACTGTTACTAAACACTTCAGGCGAATGTATTGGCGTTAAAACAAAAGCTAACGCAGATGAGAAAATCTACTTTGCCTCGTATGTCATTTTAGCTACTGGTGGTGCAGGTGCTATCTATTCATGTACATCTAATTGTTCAGATAGTTATGGAGATGGTATTGCTCTAGCCTTTTTAGCGGGTGCAAAGATTGCCGATATGGAATTTGTTCAGTTCCACCCTAGTTTACTTTACATTGATGGCAAATCAAAGGGTCTTGTTTCGGAGGCAGTGCGCGGAGCTGGTGGTTATTTTGTTGATGAAAGTGGCCGAAAAGTTATGGAAGGTGTTCATCCTTTAGGTGATTTAGCACCAAGGCATATTACAGCTTATGAAATGTATAAAGAACGTGAAAAAGGTAATGAAGTATACATCGACATCTCACAAATTGTCGATTTTGAAAAAAAGTTCCCGACCATTACAAAATTATGTGAAGAAAATGGAATTTCAATTAGTCATAAACGTATTCCCATCGCACCTGGCAGCCACTTTTTAATGGGTGGTGTTGTGGCAGATTGCTTCGGGCATACAAGCATTCCAAGACTTTTAGCAGTTGGAGAAGTAGCGTGCACCGGAGTTCATGGAGCAAACCGATTAGCAAGCAACTCATTGTTAGAAGGAATCACTTTCGGAAGATTAATGGCCGAAAACCTTTTAAAATACGGTACGAAACAAAAAAACTTCCAACAAATTCAAACAAATAGACGAACAAACTCTCTAGAACTTCTACCAGCTCATACAGTTCAAAATGAAATGTTAGCGCATGCAGGAATCTTAAGAGATCGTGAAGGTTTAAATAGATTAGTTAAGATATTACCAACTCATGAGCAGTACTTTACCATTGATTTGAGTAAGTTAACCCGAAAAAAAATTGAACTAATCTTTATGCATATTAGTTCAACATTAGTGGCGACTTCTGCCCTAACACGAAAGGAATCTCGAGGTGCCCACATTCGCAAAGATTACCCGCTGAAAGATGACTATTGGAAAAAGAAATGGGTAGTATTTGAAAAAGGAAAATTAAATGTGAAGGATGAGCTTTATGAACAAAATCAAATTACAAACAATGTTAAAGCAGTTTTTTAATGAAGATATTGGTGATGGTGATCTTTCAAGTGAATTGCTATTTTCACCTACTGAACAGGGGTCCTTCACATTTTATGCAAAAGAAGAAGGAATTTTTTGTGGAGCCGAAATTATTGAAACTGGTTTTTCTTTATTAGATTCATCTTTAAAAACTACGATTCTAAAACAAGATGGCGAGAAACTAAATAAAGGTGATGAAATTGCAATTATCGAAGGAAATTTACGTAGTTTACTAACTGGCGAACGGGTTGTTTTAAATTTAATCCAACGAATGAGTGGAATTGCAACAAATGCTTCTAGAGCCGTCCAATTAACAGAAGGAACAAACGCTAAGATTTGTGACACTCGAAAAACAATTCCAGGTCTTCGAATGCTAGATAAATATGCCGTTCGATCTGGTGGTGCTTTCAACCATCGCAGCGGCCTTTATGATTGCATCATGTTAAAAGATAACCATATTTCCTTTGCCGGTAGTATTACCAATGCAGTAAAAACTGCTAAAGCAAGAGTTGGTCATACCGTGAAAATAGAAGTTGAAATTGAAACGAAACAACAACTTTTGATGGCAATAGAAGCTGGAGCAGACATTATTATGTTCGATAATCGCTCACCTTTAGAAATTGCCGAATGGTTATCACTCGTTCCACCCCATATCACAACCGAAGCATCTGGTGGAATCACGTTAGAAAACTTACGCAGTTATGCAGAGACTGGTATTGAATGGATTTCTTTAGGGGCCCTTACCCACTCTGTTAAAGCTTTGGATATTAGTGCATTAGTAAAACTAAAGGGGGCAATGTAAAGTGGCGATTGCAAATCTATTAAATAATAAGGTTATGTTACCAGAAAAATACCGCACAATGGAACTTGCTGAAATGGAAAGCCGCATTCGTGATATTAAAGGAAAATTAGGCGAAAAATTATTTATTCCTTGTCATCATTATCAAAAAGATGAGGTTGTTCAGTTTGCAGATAGTATTGGGGACTCTCTTCAACTAGCACAAGTTGCTGCAGCAAACAATAAAGCTGAACATATCGTTTTTTGTGGCGTTCATTTTATGGCCGAAACTGCGGATATGTTAACAACTGATAAACAAACCGTATATTTACCGGATATGCGTGCAGGCTGTTCAATGGCAGACATGGCAGACATTTATCAAACGGAAGAAGCTTGGGTTCAGCTACAGGAAATCTTTGGCGATACAATCATTCCACTCACTTATGTAAACTCAACTGCAGCGATTAAAGCTTTCACAGGGCGTAATGGTGGTGCCTGTGTAACATCTTCCAATGCAAAGAAAATGGTGAAATGGGCATTTACTCAAAAAGAACGTTTATTCTTCTTACCCGACCAACATTTAGGACGTAATACAGCTTTTGAGTTAGGTATTCCACTAGAACAAATGGCCGTGTGGAACCCGATTACTGGCAAGCTAGAGTTTGAAGGTAATGTGGAAGATATTAAAGTGATTCTTTGGAAAGGACATTGCTCCGTTCACCAAGGTTTTACAGTAGAAAATGTGCGTGAAGTGCGTGAAAAGTATCCTGAGATGACAATCATTGTTCACCCAGAATGTTGTCGCGAAGTAGTAGAAGTATCAGATATGAATGGATCCACAAAATTTATTGTGGATACGATTAATGCTGCTCCTGCTGGGTCAAGCTGGGCAATCGGTACGGAGATGAACTTAGTGAAACGAATCATTGCTGAACATCCAGATAAAACAATTATTTCATTAAATGAAAATATGTGTCCTTGTTTAACAATGAATCGAATCGACCTCCCACATCTTCTATGGGCATTAGAAATCATCGAAAATGGTGAAGAAGGCAATGTCATTAAAGTAGATGAGGCAATTACAAAAGAAGCAGTTTTATCTTTAGATAGAATGCTGTCATTATAATTTGGTTTGGAGGGAACGTTCCCTCCTTTTTTTATTCATTTATTTACTACGTATAGTTTTCATTTGTACAGGCAAACTACTTAATGAGGAGGAGATTGTTTATGAACTTTCAAATTAGAGACGCAATAAAACAAAATGTACAGGGTGATAGTGCTACAGAATTCCGCGACACTGTGCAAGACGCAATTTCCCGTGGAGATGAACATTTACTCCCAGGATTAGGCGTATTTTTAGAAGCATGGTGGAAAGCATCTTCAGACGAAGAACAACAAGCCTTTACTGAAAAACTATCTAAAACCTTTATGAACTAAAACTTTACACTGGCAATATGCGATTCATATTGCCAGCCATTTTACAATCCCCAATCTTTTGCCATTAAATCTTTCAGAATAGAGATCTCGTTTTCTCCAATATGATTTGATATTTTAGTTAATAATTCATTTTTGATTGAATTATATTTTTCTACACATCTTTCCCCAAGTTCTGTTAACTCAATACATTTATCTCTTTTGTTATTTGCATTCAAAACATTGACTAATCCTTTTTCTTCAAGCTTTTTGATAAATTTATGAGTAGCTTGACGTGTAATTTGCACAGTTTTTGTAATAGATGAAATGGTTGGTTGTTTTTTATAAATCTTCGCCATAATATACCATTCTGAATTCGATATGGAGACGTCGCTCATTTCACTCCACTTTTCCTCAAGAACTTTTCGAATCATGTTATGTCTTTCGCTAATTACATCAAATAAATCCAAAGATTCATATTGTGAATTCATCAATTTCACTCCAAGTTTTAAATGTGTCAATTAGTATACAAAAATTGCATTATAACGTCAACTAAGTTGACATTTTTCAGAAAATAGAGTACTATTAAAATAGTCAACTAAGTTGACAAATACAGTTTGGGAGGCACAATAAATGTTCAAGATTGGTGATACGATTATCTATTCTTCTCATGGTTTATGCCAGATTGATGATATAACAGAAAAGACATTCTCTGGTGTGACAAAAACGTATTATGTCCTACATCCTGTCGATAATATTCAACTACAAATAAATGCCCCTATTGATAATAAAACGATTTCAATGCTAGAAGTGATGACAAAGGAACAAGCAAATGAAATCTTTACCTTATTTACTTTACCTGGCATTGAATGGATTGAAAAAAACAATCAACGGACACAAATTTATTCAAGCATCATTAAAAAGGGTAACCGTAAAGAAATTTCCAAAATTATTAATACGTTGATGACAAAAAAATACGAACTTGAACAAGAAGGAAAGAAATTTCCTGAGTACGATCGTAAATTGTTATTATCAACTCAAAAAGTTTTATTTGCAGATTTAGCCCTTTCATTAGAGACAACCCCAGAAATCATCGAAGAAAAAGTTGAGAAACTTTTACAAATATGCGATAAACAAACAACTTAATAATGAACATTAAAAAAGCAACCTAGCGTCTCCCAGGTTGCTTTTCCTATGTAGCGATGAGTCTTTCCATCTTGAAATTGTCATCGCGCAAGATCAATCCCAGCGAGTCCCCCGTTCATGATCTATCTATATCCCAGTGGAAAAGTACACCACCCGCATACTTTTCCACGGCAATACACATCTACTTCCCCTGAAGTTATTTGTGCATTTATAAAAAATTTCAATTTCACCTGTCGCTGAAGCTTTCGGTGCAGAGGTAAAAATTTTTCTTCTTAAATTATGCAAGCAAAGAAATTAGTACCGCTTTTTGTGCATGAAGTCTGTTCTCTGCCTGCTCGAAGATATAAGAATTTGGTCCATCGATTACTGATGTTGCCACTTCTTCTTCACGGTGAGCTGGTAAACAGTGTAAGAACATGTAGTCAGATTTCGCATGTGCTACTAGAGCATCATTAATTTGATAACCTTTGAAATCTTCTAAACGCTTCGCAGACTCTTCTTCTTGGCCCATACTAGTCCAGACATCTGCATAAACAACATCGGCATTTTTCACAGCTGCAACTGGATCTGTTGTTACTGTCACGATACTTCCGTTAGCTTTAGCGATTTCTTGGGCTTTCGCAATAATTTCTGGATTTGCTTCATAACCTACAGGAGTTGCAACTGCAATGTCCATTCCAACATGGGCAGAAGCTACCACTAATGAATGAGCCACATTATTGCCATCACCAACGTAAGCCACTTTTAATCCTTTGAATTCGCCTTTATTTTCTGCGATAGTTTCTAAGTCAGCTAATGCTTGGCACGGATGATAAATATCTGTTAAACCATTAATAACTGGGATAGAAGCATGTTCAGCTAATTCTTTAACCATTTCATGAGAGTTAGCACGAATCATAATGGCATCTAAGTATCCTGATAAAACGTGACCTGTATCTGAGATTGGTTCACCACGGCCAATTTGCATATCTCGGGAATGCATAAACATCGCTTTACCACCAAGTTGATTCATTCCAACTTCAAATGAAATACGTGTACGCGTTGAATGTTTTTCGAAGATCATTCCTAGAGTTTTGCCTTCTAGTAATCTAGGACATCTACCTGCTTTAGTAATGGTTTTTAATTGTGTTGCTAATTTAATTAAATCTTGTACTTCCTCACTTGTATAATCAAGCAGTGTCAGTAGATCTTTTCCTTTCAAACTTGACACTAGCTTTAACTGAACCTCTTCTAATAATTTCATTAACTAACGCCCCTTATTTCGTTGATGATGTAATTTATTATACATATGTATATTTATTAAATCAAGTGTATTTTTATGATTTATTTAAACTTTTTCTAAACAGACAATATTCATTAAATATCGAGAAAAATATGAAAAATACTTATAAATATTCGTTATTAAGATTAAAAATGAGCATCGATAAATACACCACTATTACTTATATGCACGTTCGACTGTTTTAGACACAAAAAAAGGAAGAAAATTTTTTCTCCCCAAAAGTTTCATATATATACATTCCGAATTAAAAACGTTTAAGTTCATAAAACTTATCATCAAACTTATAATATAACCTATTATTCAAAATTGTGATTCCATGTCTACTAACCATTGATGTAACTTTATATTTTTCTTTACTAATAATTTTTTGATTTTCTCCGTTCAAATCCATTTCTATTACTTCTTTATTCTTATTTTGAATGATGTTATTTTTCACATGAGTGGAATCTACGACAGCATATATTTTTTCACCTTTAAGTATAAAATCTGTTAAAAATTTTTCACTAGTAGTCTCATTTTTATTAATATAAGTTTTCGTCGGTGATATATATATTTGTTTTAATTCTCTAGTACTATAATTATATTTATATAGATTTCCGTCACCACAGTAATACATATAGCCATTATAGACAGCAAGGTATCTATAAGTCCTTCCCTTAGTCATTGAAAATCCACCATTTTTAACTACTATTCCATCCGGTAATACAAGCTTCTCGTATCCGGATCCGTCCGTCTTTAGTTTATAAGCATATCCAGCATTATCTGTAAAATATAATATATCTCCAACTAATTGAATCGAATAGATATTAATTGACATATTTTTATTGATATAGCTCTTTTTTAAATTCTTTAAATCTAACTTTTTGACAGTTACTCCACTAGACTCTTTATTACTGTAATACAATAGATTTCCTTTAGTATCTAAGACTAAATTACTAGCATTACCAGAGTCAAGAAGTTCAATATCTTTTCCATCTAGCTTCATCCTATTTAAACTTTTACCTGAATTTGTTTTTTGTATGAAGTAAATCCATCCATCATGTATGACAAAATCCGTTGCAGTAAATAATCTCTTTTTCTCAGATCCATCTAATCTTTGTTTAAACGTACCTGCTACAGGTTCATATGCTGAATAGTAAACCCATCCATCATAATATGTAGATTGAAAGTTTTTTAAATTTATGACACTTTGTTCAGCTTCCGTATATGCCGATGATACTACTTTTGTGTCAGCTTTCTTATTATTATTTGTTAAGCTTATATTATTGCTTGTATTCGCTTCAGTTTGGATAGGTTGTACAAAGCCTGCTACCCCCACCATTATTGCTAGGGCACCTATATATTTTTTCTTCAATTTATACACCTCTACAAATATATTGTGGGGGTGAATACTTAACGAACTAATCCAACGAAAGCCTTCAACCCCCACTGATTATAAAGGTTCACGTCTGATGAAAATGTGAATAGTTGCAACGAACAGCATTCTTGATTATGTTTTAGTTAATTTTTATGTTTCCTTATCCTATTATTAATCAAACACAATTTTATTTACTGTTTCGCGATCTAACTTTTTGATGACTTCTACAATTAGCTTTACTGTATTTTCGTAATCATCACGATGTAGGATGGCTGCATGTGAATGGATATAACGGGTTGCTAGACCAATTGCCATTGCGGGAACTCCATTTGCTGTTAAATGGATTGAACCTGCGTCAGTTCCCCCACCTGGTGTTGAATCGAATTGATATGGAATATTATGTTCTTCTGCAATATCTACAACAAAGTCTCGAAGTCCTTTATGACCAACCATTGACGCATCATAAATAATTATTTGTGGTCCGTCTCCAAGTTTTGATGTGGATTCTTTTGGGGTAATTCCTGGAGTATCACCTGCAACTCCAACATCTAGGGCAAAACCGATATCTGGTTGAATTTTAAAGGTAGACGTTTTAGCACCACGTAAGCCTACTTCTTCCTGCACATTTCCTACGCCGTACACAATATTTGGATGCTTGCTATTTTTTAACTCTTTAAACACGTCAATTGCAATTGCACACCCAATACGGTTATCCCATGCTTTCGCCAATAACAGTTTTTCATTTTTCATCACATTAAATTCGAAATACGGTGTAATCATATCCCCTGGGCGAATTCCCCATTCTGCTGCTTCTTCTTTTGAGGTTGCTCCTATATCAATGAATAATTCCTTCATATCCACAACTTTTTTCCGAGCTTCTGCTGGCAATATGTGAGGAGGTTTAGAGCCGATTACCCCAATAATTTCTTCACCTTTACGGGTTGTAATCGTAACGCGTTGGGATAGCATAACGTGACTCCACCATCCACCAACTGTTTGAAATTTAATAAACCCTTTTTCATCGATTTGAGAGACCATAAACCCAATTTCATCAAGGTGGCCTGCAATCATAATTTTTGGACCGTTTGCATCCCCAACTTTTTTAGCAATTAAGCTACCAAGGTTATCGTACTCAATTTCGTCTGCTAAAGGTTCAATGTATTTTTTCATGACTTGTCTAGGTGCACGTTCATTTCCCGCAATACCATTTGCATCTGTTAATTCTTTTAACATTTTTAAAGTGTCATCTAATTGAGCCATTTACTTGCCCTCCCAAATCCTAATATCCAGAACGTTGACGCTCATAGTTTTTTTCGTTCTTAGAAATATATGCTTCCATTATGTCATCTAATGTGAAACCTAAGTTGTAAGCTAACACTCCATAACATTTCCAAACTCCACGGTAAGTATCCTCTGTTGGATGTTGGATAAATTGTATAATAACTTCCTGTGTTTGTAAAAACCAACTTGTTAAATCTTCTTTTGTTTTAATCTCAGGCCAAGATTCTAAAAATAAACTTTTTTCATTTCCTAAAGAAAGTAAAAAGTGAATTGAATCAACAAATTCTTCTAAAATAACTTCCCTTTCAGAAGGGCCTTTCGTGCTCCAAAATTTAAAACATCTCGTTTCATTAGCAAGTTCCGCAAGTTCAATCATTAACGCCAGACCTTTTTCTTTAAACACATCTCGATCAATCTTTTGTGTTTGTTCGATAAAAGAATCGAGTTGGCGTTGCATTTCAAAAAGTTCTTTAAATTCCATCGTAAATCCCTCAATTTCTTCATAAAAAATGAAACTTCATCTACTAGTTAATCGTAAATGAAAGTACTATGTCTTTACAAGGGGGACTTTTATGGCTCTTCTAATCATCCGCTTTCTTATCATTGCCCTTATCATTTATTTATTTTATAAAGGTGTACGTTTTTTAACCGATCCTAAACGAAAATTAGATGAAGCATATGAGAAAGGAGAATATTATTTTTACGATGATGTAAAAAACGTACGAAAAAACTTTTATATTTCTTACAAAGGTGCCCTATTTGAAGGCGAAAAATATTTAGGAACAACAGAAAACGCTTTTGAAGTAGTTTCAATTTTTGTTTGGGTACACGATACAATGAAGCTTCACGGCCTTACAAAAGAAGACTTTTTATATTTAGAAAAGGAAATTCAATTGAACTATCCAACAGCTAAAATTAACTGGAAAAATCCAATAGAACAATTAATGAAAAACGAGAAATAACAAGTTAAGGATTGTCGAACATTGCATGATCTATGCATTGTAGACAATCCTTTTTATTTTATTAGCAATCTTAATAGAAAAATTTATAGTTTTTCTTATTAAAATGGTTATTTGTACAAGTAACAAAGAATCGAGTTCATATAAATAGTAAAGAAAGGAGGTGGGAAATATGGGTTGTAGAAGAGATTCACGTTGCGACAATAACCGCGTGATGGGTGATTTCGACAGAAGACATCGCCGTGACAATGACCGCGTAATGGGTGATTTCGACAGAGGACATCGCCGTGACAATGACCGCGTAATGGGTGATTTCGACAGAGGACATCGCCGTGACAATGATCGCGTAATGGGTGATTTCGACAGAAGACATCGTTCATGCAACAATAATCGTGCAATGGGTGATTTCGATAGAGGAAGAAACCGTGATCACGATCGTGTAAGAGACACTAGAGATGACAGACGTGGTAGATGCCACAAATGTACTATCGAAATTGTTAGTCCTGACAGATTTAATGGGAACAGACGTAAGTGCTCGCGTTGTGGGAACCATAGAGGCTGGTAAAAAACATTTAGCTTAATTACAATTTAGCAACTTACAAACATTCCTAATAATTGGAACATGATGCGTGCCTATAAAGCACGCATTTTTCATGTTAATACTGCGATAACATTCTCACTATGAAAAAAATATGAATTGCAGCCAGTAACGGAAATCCAAAGGCAAATGAATTGTGTTTTGTTTTGTGACGGAATAAGTACATTCCTAAAACACCACCACAAGCTCCACCTAATATGGCTAACGTAAATAATGATTTTTCCGATATTCGCCACTCATGATTTTTAGCTCGTGATTTATCAACGTACATGAATATACATAAGATCATTGACATTACGGCAATATAGGCTAATAAAGCTAAATCCATAGTAACCCCCTAAATGATATCTCTATAATAGACAAAAAAGCTGATAGGTTCTCCTACCAGCTTTGTATAAGTATACTAATTATTTAGCGACAGCTTTTTTTGCTGCATCTGCTAATTGAGCAAATGCTTGAGCGTCAGTTACAGCTAAGTCAGCTAACATTTTACGGTTAACTTCGATACCAGCAACTTTTAAACCGTGCATTAAACGGCTGTAAGAAAGACCGTTGATGCGAGCAGCAGCGTTGATACGAGTGATCCATAATTTACGGAAATCACGTTTCTTTTGACGACGGTCACGGTATGCATATTGACCTGATTTCATTACTGCTTGGTTAGCAACTTTGTATAATGTATGTTTTGAACCAAAATAACCTTTTGCTAATTTTAATACTTTTTTACGACGCTTGCGCGTTACTGTTCCGCCTTTTACGCGTGGCATAACAATTACCTCCTGCAATTCTTTCGAATGTTTAATTTAATCACGTTCATCTATTACACAAAAAATATTATTTCATGTAAGTAAGTAAAGATCTGATGCGTTTGAAGTCACCTGAAGTAGCAACTTTTGCTTTACGTAAGTGACGTTTTTGTTTAGTAGATTTGTTAGCGAATAAGTGGCTACCGTAAGCACGGTCAAATTTTAATTTTCCTTTGCCCGTTTTTTTGAAACGCTTCGCAGCGCCACGGTGAGTTTTCATTTTTGGCATTTCGAATTTCCTCCTAAATATTCGTCAATATTACTTTTTCTCGTTCTTTGGTTGAAGAACTAAGAACATACTTCTGCCTTCCATCTTTGGCTTTTGTTCAACCGTAGATACTTCAGCACAAGCTTCAGCAAAACGATCTAATACGCGCTGTCCAATTTCTTTATGTGTAATGGCACGTCCTTTAAAACGTAAAGAACATTTAACTTTATCGCCTTTTTCAAGGAATTTAATTGCATTACGTAATTTCGTTTGGAAATCATGTTCATCAATTGTAGGACTTAGACGAACTTCCTTCATGTTGATGACTTTTTGATTTTTGCGAATTTCACGATCTTTCTTTTGCTGTTCAAACTTAAACTTACCATAGTCCATAACACGAGCGACTGGTGGCTTAGCTTGAGGGGCCACAAGGACAAGATCCAAGTTTGCACGAGCGGCAAGTTCTAACGCTTCATTACGAGATTTAACTCCTAGCTGATCACCATTATGGTCGATTACACGAAGTTCACGTGCGCGAATGCCTTCGTTTACATACATGTCTTTGCTAATACGAATCCACCTCCAAGATTTGTCGCGAATACACGATTAAGGCTTAGCTAGCCCGGTTGAACGGTACACTTTCTAAGTATGTCCATAAAAAAAGGACGGACATTATTCAGAAGATGTCCGCCCGCTATATATACATACGCGTCTAATCAGCGTAGTCAATTCAACGTGTCATACCTGTTAACTGCAAAATGCGTAATTCAGGTGAGAAGCGGGCAGCCTCTACTTCAACCACAAACTGTATTCATAACCTAAATAATCATAACACCACAAAATATGAATGTCAACTAACATTTTAACTTTTTGTTTATTTGCACTTATGAGTTAGTTATTTGCCTTTGGGTATATGCTATTTGCTTTATATTATAACTTATTTGCCAAAGTAGAAAAGTTATTTGCTTTTCAACTTATTTCCTAACTTCAGCAGTAATTTTTTCTACAAATTCAGCAAGGGAAACTGTTTCTGAATCTTTAGATCCATAGCGGCGTACATTTACACCTTCAGCTTCTAATTCTTTATCACCTAATACAAGCATATAAGGAATTTTCTTCATTTGTGCTTCACGGATTTTGTAACCTAGTTTTTCTTCACGGTCATCCATTTCAACACGAATGCCAGCAGCACGAAGCTCAGCAACCACTTTTTGAGCGTATTCGTAATGAACTTCATTTGAAACAGGAATTACTTCCACTTGAACTGGAGCTAACCAAGTTGGGAAGGCGCCTTTATATTCTTCAGTTAAGAACGCCACGAAACGTTCCATTGTAGATACGACACCACGGTGAATAACTACTGGTCGGTGTTGTTTTCCGTCTTCCCCTACATAAGATAAGTCAAAACGTTCTGGTAATAAGAAGTCAAGTTGAACAGTTGATAATGTCTCGTCTTTACCGATTGCTGTTTTTACTTGAACGTCAAGTTTTGGACCGTAGAATGCAGCTTCACCTTCAGCCTCATAGTAGTCTAAACCTAAATCATCCATCGCTTCTTTTAACATGCTTTGTGCACGTTCCCACATTGCATCATCATCAAAGTATTTCTCTGTATCTTGTGGGTCACGATAGGATAAACGGAATTTATAATCATTTAAGTCGAAATCTTTATATACATCAAGGATTAATTCAACAACACGTTTGAATTCATCTTTAATTTGATCTGGACGAACAAAAATGTGAGCATCATTTAATGTCATGCCGCGCACACGTTGTAAACCAGATAAACCACCAGAACTTTCATAACGGTGCATTGTTCCTAACTCACCGATACGGATTGGTAATTGACGATAAGAGTGCATAGATGATTTATAAACCATCATATGGTGTGGACAGTTCATTGGACGAAGCACTAATGTTTCGTTATCCATTTCCATTGGTGGGAACATATCTTCTTGGTAGTGATCCCAGTGACCAGAAGTTTCGTATAATTTTTTCGAACCTAACACTGGAGTATACACATGGTTATAACCAAGACGCACTTCTTTATCAACAATGTAGCGCTCAATAATACGACGAATTGTTGCCCCATTTGGTAACCAAAGTGGTAACCCTTGACCAACCGTTTGAGATAAAGTGAATAGCTCTAACTCTTTCCCAATTTTACGGTGATCACGTTCTTTTGCTTCTTCTAACATTTGAAGGTGATGTTTTAATTCTTCTTTATTGAAGAAAGCCGTACCGTAAATACGTTGAAGCATTTTGTTATCTGAGTTTCCTCTCCAATATGCTCCTGCTAACGATAAAAGTTTGAATTCTTTTAGTTTTCCTGTAGATGGTACATGAATTCCACGGCAAAGGTCGAAAAATTCACCTTGATAGTAAATAGACACTTGTTCATCAGCAGGAATTGCTTCAAGTAATTCTAATTTATATTCGTCACCGATTTCCTCGTAAATTTTTTGAGCTTCGTGACGGCTTACATTTTTACGTTCAATTTCGATGTTTTCAGAAATGATTTTTTTCATTTCTTTTTCAATCTTTGGTAGGTCATCTGCTGAAATTGGTGTTGGAGAATCGATATCGTAGTAGAAACCGCCTTCGATTACTGGACCAATTCCTAATTTAACATCTGGGAATAAACGTTTTACAGCTTGAGCAGTTAAGTGAGCTGTAGAGTGACGTAAAATTTCTAATGCTTCATCAGATTTTGGTGTGATGATTTCGATCGCACCGTCTTCTTCGATTGGTGTTTTTAGGTCAATTTGTACGCCGTTTAATTTACCAGCTAAAGCTTGTTTTTTTAATCCTGGGCTAATGGAGGCTGCCACATCTTCTGTTGATGTACCACGTGGAAACTCCTTTACAGCGCCATCTGGAAATGAAAGTTTAATTACTTCTGACATGATGATTTCTCCTTTTTCTTTGGTTTGAAGATGGAAACGCACATAATTTCTCGAAATTCGCACATAAACTCGCGAAAACCGCACATAACTTCCAGAAATCCGCACATAAACTCACGAAAATCGCACATAAATTGTCAAATTTCGCATCACAGCAAAATAAAAAGCGCCATCCCTATGAAAGGGACGACGCGTATGCTCGTGGTTCCACCCTTCTTCCTTCCGAAACACTAGTTTTCAGACGAAGCTCTAGGTCGGTTAACGTACCGATTAACGTTAGCGGATTATCCCCGCTAAAGCTCCGAGGTAGTAAAGATTGTGTGCGTACTAGGAAACTTCCAGCCAAGGTTTCCTTCTCTTTAAGTCGTTTTCACAAACTTGTTGTCCTCATCAAAGCAATGGTATTTAAATTATAACGATAGTATACGCTCGAATGATTTTAAATGCAACTAAGAACACAAAAATTTATCCACGACGATTTGTACCGTCTAGGGGAACAGGGATTGTCAGACTTTTTATGCGTTCCATCATCCGCGCAGCTTTGATTGGTTCATTATCACCTTTCTGAGAATTAGCAAGATGATATTCCAATTGATCATAATTAAAGTTAGACGAAATGAAAATTGGCTTTTTTTCTGACATTCGATAATTTAGTATAGTGCTGAAAATTTCATCACGTGCCCAGCTTGTCATGGATTCTGCGCCAAAATCATCAAGCATTAGTACGGGTGCTTTTTTAATATACTCAATTTTCTGTTTGATAGTCGAGTCATCAATCGATTCTTTTAGCTCTCTTAAAAATTCAGGAACATACATTAATACTGTTTGTACCTTCATTAAAGCTAATTCATTTGCAATTGCACCCAGAATAAAAGATTTCCCTACACCAAACCCCCCATGAATATATAACCCTTTTGATGGGACCGATTGTTGTTCCTTAATTTCGTTAATAAAATCAGCTACAAAATCGGCTATTTTGATTCGACCAGGTGTATTAATATCCATAGTAGAAATGCTTGCAGTGAGCGCATCTTTTGGCATATGGAAGCTTGAGATCATTTTTTCAATTTCTCGTTGTTCTTCCTCGATTACTCTTTGGGAGCATGGTACATAATCCACGACAATAATTTGGTTTCCTAAACGTAACTTAGGAACAAATCCATTAACATAGTTTGTGCAACTACCCGTTCCACCACTACCGCAACATTGATGAGCTTGGCTTGTGAATTCTTGCAATGCTGGTAGACTTCGTTCGATTACATCGTCCGTTAAGATGTTTTGATGATCTTTCAGAAAATCTTGAACTTCAGAATTAGATAAAATATTTTTTTTCACTTCTTCATAACGTTGTTGAAATGAAGGAACATTGATCACTTTATTTAATGCATTTTTTATTGGTTCTATTGTACTCACCTACTATTCTTTTCTACCAAGCTTTTCAAGGATTCTTAACCGTTCTTTTTCAAAATCAATGGAATCAGGTTGTTGGCTACTATCATTAGATGGAATTTGTTCATTTCGTTCTTTAAACCAATCTGGTATTTGTTCAACCCTTCCCCACTTACTGCGAGGACGGTTTTCTTGTTCCTCTTGACGTTTCGCATAGTTTTCTTTTTCCATTGCCACGTGTTCTGCAGCATCCTTTGCTGTAACGAAATTTTTACGACTCCAACTATCAGCAATGGTTTCAACATATGCTCTTGGTAATTTTCCATCTTTTATTTCTAACACATATTCTATCAACACATTGGTAACCCCAACTGGAAGCTTATAACGATGTACAAGCTTTTCTGCAAGTTGAATATTGTTCGCATATGGTTCAACACCATGGTTTAGCTTTTTCAAAAATTCGTATGGTGTTGTCATTTCGTATTCCTTAAATTGTTCTTCAATGTCACGATTACCGATCATTTGTTGTAGTTCAGTTTCGGTAATGGTAGGAACATAACCAACATTGCGTAACATTTCATTCGCCGCTTCTTTATTGTGAAGAACTGCTTTTGCTTGTTGTACTGTACGGATATTTTGATGAATCCAGTTACTTGCAATCGTTTCAACATATTTTTTAGGCAATTGACCTGATTTAATATTGTAAACATATTCAATTAAAACGTTTGCCACCCCAATGGATAAGCCATTATTTAACACAAGGCTTTCTGCTAATTTCACATTCGAGGCATTTGGTTCGGTACCATTCGATAACTGTTTTAAAAACTCATAAGGCGTTTTAGCACTATAATAATGTTCTCCATCATTATCAGCAGATTGGATCTGTTCCTGTGTTATTTGCGGAACATATCCAAGCTTGCTCTTCATTTCTAGTTCTTCTTTTGTTTTTGATAAATAGTCAAATGCTTCTTTTGCTGTTTGTATGCCTGCTTGTCTCAAAGTGTTCGCAATCGTTTCAACATAGCGTTTCGAAAACTTTCCACCTTGTCTAGATAGCACATACTCACTCAACACATTGACAACCCCTAGAGGCAAATCGAATTTATTGATGAGATCTTCTGCGATTTTAACATTCGTTGGAAAAGGTTCGCTCCCATTATTCAAATCTTTCATAAATTCATATGGTGGTGTCGTTTCATAAAAATAATAAATTCCATCCACTTCAGTTATATCTTTTTTAATGGTTTCCCTTGTAATCGTTGGGATAAAACCTGTCGTCCGTAAGAATTCTTTATTTTTAATTGTTTTATCAATTTGATTTAACGCGTCTTCTGCTGTATCAATCCCTATTTTCATCCAGTTACTAGCAATTGTCTCAACAAATCTTCGTGTCACTTTCCCATCTGTTTGCTCAAATGCATATTCCATTAAAACATTTACGACCCCAATCGGCATTGAATAATTGTTTACTAGGCTTTCTGCTAACTCGATAGTATAAGGGAAAGGTTCTCTACCATTATTTAATTGTTTTAAAAATTCATATGGTATTGTTCGTTCATATTTTGCAGTACGTGTATTTGTATTAGATACATTTTGTTTTTCTAGTTCAACTTCACTAACTTTAGGGATATATTCTTTATTCTTTATTTTCTTAAATTTATCGTGTTCTGAGCGCGCGATTGCCATTGCTTCCTTGGCAGTTTTAATATTTTTACGGTTCCAGTGATCAGCAATTGTTTCCACAAAATTTTTCGGCAGCTTTTTATCCGTTTGTAGCATAACATATTCGATTAACACGTTGACAACGCCGATATTCATTCCATGGTTTATAAACAGATTTGATACAAGTTCTTTTGTATAATCTGTTGGTTCTTTACCATTGTTTAAATTACGCAAATGTTCAATTGGGTTTGTTGATTCGAAATACTCGATCATTTCTTCTTCTTTAGATTTAACTGTTTTTTCAACGATTCGGTTTTCATCAATTTCAGTAGAAAAGAATTTTTGCAATTGAGGCGGCTCATTCGAAATCGTTAATTTATAAACATCGGCTGCTGCTTTTTTTAGTCGCTCTCTCGATAAATTCATTTCATCATCTAACGCTAAAATGACAACCTGTTGCATATCTAATGGGTTAAAACGATAAAGATATGCTAACTTCGCTATTACTTCACGTATTTCTAAAGTTAAAGTTTTGGACGGCACCAATTGTTCGCTTAATCCACTTTTCAATAGATTGAAATCAAATTCTTCCATATAAAATGGATACGGAATCGTCGAAGTTGGCTGGTTGTCCATCTGTTCCATGTTTATTTTACTATGAACTGGCTTGTAAACATCGGTAAAAGTTCGTGACACATCCTTAAATCCATTCGTAGTTACTGATTTTACAAAACGTTTACGCAATTTACGGTAGGCTTGTTCGCCAATTTTAGAAAATAAAAACATTGATAATAAAGGATCTTGAAAAAACGTATAAGCATCCAGTGGTCGAATCAATTCATAAATAAATGAGCGGTTCTCCTCTTCCTGTTTGCGAAAAGTTCGAAGTAATCCGATTGCTTCAAGTGCAATTCGAGCTTCAAAAATTTTGCCAATTGGCATATTTAAGACACTCATTAAATAATAATGACTCATGCTGCTAGACGTAGCATCCTCAGCCTCTGCCCATAAAGTTAAATAAAGACTTATCGGTTCAGGTCCTGTTAAAGGTTGATAAAACAGCGTTAAAAGCTGTCGTTCCTGCGTTGAAAGTGATTGAGGGAGACTTATTTCAAAATGATCCGCAGGCTGTAATTCCTTATATAGATGAACCATTTTTTCCCCTCCTAAAAATTATTTTTTTATTTCTGATTGACGATGCAATAATTCTTTTAATTCAGCTATAAAGACATTTATATCTTTAAACTGTCGGTAAACAGAAGCAAATCGAACATAGGCTACTTCATCCTCTTTTGCAAGCAAGTCCATTACCATTTCTCCGATGTCTTCTGAACGTACCTCTGAATTTCCGATTCTTCTTAAGTTTTTTTCAATAGAAAGTACGATTGCTTCTAATGTCTCCAATGGAACAGGTCTTTTCTCACATGCACGAATTAACCCACGTAACACTTTCTCCCGGCTAAACTCTTCTCTAGAGCCATCTTTTTTGACGACGATTAATGGGGTTTCTTCAATTCTTTCGAAAGTGGTAAAACGATACGCGCAAGATTCACATTCTCTTCTTCTTCTTATTTCTTTATTATCGTCAACTGGTCTTGAGTCAACTACACGTGTACCGTTATATTGACAAGCTGGACATCTCATAACATATTCTCCGTTCAACATAATTTCGTAATCACATTATACCAAATCTATTTGCCCGATAAAAATGGCACTTATTTTTTATGCAAAATAACATTCTAATACAATTTACAAAACAAGAAAAGAGTATAGGTCTTACAGATTGCACTGGTCTTCAAAACCATAAGAAAAAAGGCAGGAATTACTCCTACCTTTTACACAATTGATATCTATTTCACAATGTTATGCAGTAACAGTTTCTAGAGCTTTAACAATTTTCTTCGTTAAATCTACAACGCGTGCAGAGTAACCCCATTCATTGTCATACCAAGCTAAAACTTTTACTTTTCTTGTACCCATTACCATTGTTAGTAATCCATCAATAGTTGATGAATATGTTGTTGTATTATAGTCAGTTGATACTAATGGTTCTACTGAGAAGTTTAAAATACCTTTTAAAGGACCTTCTGCCGCTGCTTTAAATGCATTATTTACTTCCTCAACAGTCACATCTTTTTGTAAGTCAACTACAAGGTCAACTAAAGATACGTTTGAAGTTGGAACACGTAAAGCCATACCATGTAGTTTTCCTTTTAATTCTGGAAGTACTAATGATAACGCTTTAGCAGCTCCAGTTGATGTTGGGATGATACTCTCTGCACATGCACGAGCACGGCGTAAATCTTTATGTGGGTTATCAATATTTTTTTGGTCATTTGTATAGGCATGAACTGTTGTCATTAAACCATTTTCGATACCAAATGAATCATTTAATACTTTTGCTACAGGAGCTAGACAGTTCGTTGTACAAGATGCGTTAGAAATAACCTCGTGCTTAGAAATATCTAGTAAATCATCATTTACACCCATAACAACTGTAACATCTTCATTTTTACCAGGGGCAGTTAAAATTACTTTTTTGGCACCAGCTTCTAAGTGCATTGCCGCCTTACTACGTTCATTAAATTTACCTGTTGCTTCAATAACGATGTCTACACCTAATGCTTTCCACGGTAATTGAAGTGGATCACGTTCGCTAATTAATTCGACACGTTTACCGTTTACAATTAAAGCGTTTTCGGTAGTTTCAACTGTGCCATCAAATTTCCCGTGATTTGTGTCATACTTAATTAAATGAGCTAAAGTTTCTGCTGGATAGCTTGCATTAATAGCTACAATATTTAAATCCTCTTGAACAATTGCTTGGCGGAAAACCATGCGACCAATTCGGCCAAAACCATTTATTGCAATAGAAACTGTCATTATTTATAAAGCCTCCTGTATATGCTTTTAATTATGTTATCTGTTCTCTCCAAATAGTATAGCACATTTACGAAAAAGGTGAACATATTCTTTCGACAAAATAAAAATTCTTATTTTCTGAAAATAATCTTTACTGTCAGGAGCAATACACCTTAGATAAGCTCCGATTCAACAAATACTAATATACATCAGTACTGTGAAAAGCGTAATCTAAAAAACGAATTTTTATATTTTTCCAACAAGAAAAAACCTCTACGCTTAATGTAGAGGTAAATTACTTTTGTTATGCCTTGTAATTTCAAGGGGAATGTTATAGTACATTCCAATTTTTTAGGATGTCATCAAGCTGTTGTTTAGTTTCTTCTATGGAACCATTATTATTAATTACCGCATCTGCACCTTGTTCCTTTATTGATAGAGGTAATTGCGAACTTATTCGAGCTTTTGCTTCTTCATCACTTAGTTGATTTCGTTCAATCAATCGTTTCAATTGAGTTTCTTCACTAACCGACACTACAAGAATTTTTTCAACGTAATGCTGTAGTTTACTTTCGAATAACAACGGGATATCCATAATGACCGTTTTTTCCCCGTTTGCAACATGTTCATCACGTTGACGCAACATTTCGGATCTAATTGCTGGATGGATAATGTCATTTAACACTTTTCGCTTAGATTCGTCATGAAAAATGATGGAGCCAACTTTTGCTCGATCCATTGCTCCGTCAGCTGTTAAAACATCTTGACCAAATGCATCCGCAATTTTTTGTAATGTTTCTGTACCTGGTTCCACTACTTGTCTGGCAACTAAATCTGCATCAACAATAGGTAAACCATATTCTTTTAACATGTTTGCTACAGTACTCTTCCCACTTGCGATACTACCAGTTAATCCAATTATCATTCCAAAATCCCACACCTTTTAATGTTGACATTGAGGGCAATACACTGAAGTACGTCCACCAATGACCATCGATTTTGTATCATTTCCACATTGAGGACAAATTTTCTTTCCGTACATTTTTAGACGGTGCTGCATCCCACCAGCTTCACCGTTAATGTTCCGATAGTCTGATATTGTTGACCCACCCATCTCAATACTTTCTTGTAAAATATTGCGGATAACTTCAAACAATTCAATTTTTCTCTGTTTACTAATTCGATTTGTTTTACGCCCCGGATGTATCCCCATTTTAAATAAAGATTCTGTTGCGTAAATGTTTCCACAGCCAGAAATGACTTGTCCGTCCATAATCACTTCTTTTATCGGTTTGTTTTGATATTTCGGAAGTTCACACTTTTCGAGGAAAAAATAACATGCATTCGGTTCAAAAGGTTCCGGTGCCATTTGCATAAGCGGTGGATGTTCTTCTTCCTTCACAATAAACCGCATTTCTCCAAATCGACGAATATCACTATAAACAAGCAGTTCCCCAGATGTTAAGTAAAACACGCCATGGGTATGCTTTCTGAATTTCTCTTCTGTTATCTCACTTAAGTCTTGAACAACAAACCAAGCACCAGTCATCCCTAAATGATTAACAAACAAATATTGATTATCATCTTTTTCAAGGTGAAAATAAATGTATTTGGACCTGCGAGTGATTTTAGAAATTGTCATTCCTTGCAAGGCTTGTTCAAAAAGATTCGGTTCAATCGTTTTAACAATACATTGTTTTCCTTCAGCCCATGAATGATATATTGTTTGGGAAAGTTCAACTTTTTCAATTGTCTTTCCCTCTACTTTAGGCACTAACGCCCGAACAACACCTTCTACTTCTGGTAATTCAGGCATGTCTCCACTTCCTTACTTTGCATCGTACCATGTACTACCATATGAGAAATCCACTTTTAAAGGAACATTTAAGCTAATTGCGTTTTCCATTACTTCCGGTACAATTCGTTCTAAAATTTCTATTTCATCTCGTGGTGCTTCAAAAATTAATTCATCGTGTACTTGTAATAATAATTTTGTTTTGAGCCCTTCTTCTTTTAGTCGAGCATCCATATTTATCATTGCTTGTTTAATGATATCTGCAGCACTTCCTTGAATAGGCGTATTCATCGCAGTACGTTCTGCAAAACTACGTAGATTAAAGTTTCTACTTGTGATATCAGGTAAGTATCTGCGACGATTTAATAAAGTTGTTACGTACCCTTTTAATTTCGCTTCCTGCACAATATTATCCATATAGTCTTTTACACCTGGGAAGCTTTGTAAATATTTATCAATAAACTCGCCCGCTTCTTTACGAGTAATATCTAAGTTTTGAGATAATCCATAATCACTTATACCGTACACAATTCCGAAGTTTACCGCTTTTGCAGCACGACGCATATTGCTCGTTACCTCATCTTCTGATACATGGAACACATCCATTGCAGTACGTGTATGAATATCCATCCCTTTTTTAAATGCATCAACTAAATTATCGTCATTCGACATATGGGCTAGAACACGTAATTCAATTTGAGAATAGTCTGCTGCAAATAAAACCCAATCTTCATTCGATGGTACAAAAGCTTGACGTATTTTTCGTCCTTCTTCCAATCGGATTGGAATGTTTTGCAGGTTAGGATCAGTTGAACTTAAACGCCCCGTTGCAGTTAATGCTTGTTGGAAGCGGGTATGCACTTTACTATCACCTCGATGTACTTCCTTGATTAACCCTTCAATATAGGTAGACTTCAACTTTGCCAACTGACGGTAATCTAAAATATACTTCACGATGGTATGTTCGGATTGTAGTCTTTCTAGCACATCAGCTGCAGTGGAATAACCTGTTTTTGTTTTCTTAATCGTAGGCAACCCTAATTTTTCAAAAAGAATGACACCGAGCTGTTTTGGTGAGTTTATATTAAACTTTTCGCCAGCTAATTCGTAAATCTCTTTCTCTAAGGAAGTGATTTTCTGCTCTAGCTCTTCACCCATTTTTTCTAAAGTTTCAATATTAACTTTGATCCCTTCGCTTTCCATCCTGCCAAGAATCGCAGCAAGAGGAAGTTCAAGATCATAATAAAGGTCAAATTGTTCATTTGTTTTTAATTTTTCCTCTACTACTGGTTGCAGCGACCATATTGAAAATGCCTTTCTCGCTACATGTTCTGCTAATACATTTTCTGCAGGAACTGTCCACTTTGCACCTTTTCCGTAAATGGTTTCATTTGCTTGTACATCACCATACCCAAATTCTCTTGCAAGTGTTGCAATATCATCTCCTGAAATAGCTGGGTTTACAATATATGATGCCAACAACATGTCAAACTCTACTCCGCGTAAATTAATTCCAAGACGTTTTAATATGGCTTGTGCAGCTTTACTATCAGACATATACTTTTTCTTCGTTTCATCTTCAAGCCAGTTTTTTATGACTTCATTGTTACTAAATATTTCGAAGGAAACATAAAAGTTTGTTTCACCATCTGAAAATCCAACGCCCAAAATTTGACAAGTATGATAATGTTCGTTTTCTAGTTCAACATGAATGGCCATTACATCTTTTAACATATCTGGTGTAACGTCACGTACAATTTCAAACGCTAATTCAGCCGTAACTTTCTCTTCTACTTGGAAATCACTTTTTTCAATTAATGATTTAAATGAAAGCTCCTGCCACACTTGTAATACGTTATCTTCATTTGGCCCTGGATAATTTAAGTCTTCCAAAGTAATGTCAATCGGTGCTTCTGTGAAAATTGTTGCTAATTTTTTTGACATTTTCGCTTGTTCTTCATTCGCCACAAGCTTCTCTTTCATTTTCGATTGCTTCATGCTATCAATTTGTTCGTACAACGCTTCTACAGAGCCATATTCTTTAAGTAGCTTAATCGCTGTTTTTTCACCTACACCCGGAACGCCAGGAATATTATCAGAAGGATCGCCCATTAGTCCTTTCATATCGATAATTTGATTTGGTGTTAAACCATACTTTTCTTCAATATGACTAGGCGTATATTTTTCGATATCTGTCATACCTTTTCTAGTAATATAAACACTTACTTGGTCTGTTGCTAATTGGGTTAAGTCTTTATCTCCTGAAACGATAATAACATCCATATGTTGACTTTGGGCTTGTTTTGCTAACGTTCCAATAATATCGTCTGCTTCGTAAAGTTCTTTTTCATATCGCTTAATTTGATACGCATCAATTAATTTACGCAAATAAGGGAACTGCTCTGACAATTCTGGTGGTGTTTTTTGGCGTCCACCTTTGTATTCATCAAACGTATCATGACGGAATGTTGTTTTTCCCGCATCAAACGCGACGAGCATTTTTGTCGGTTTTTCTTCTTCTAATATTTTTTGAAGCATCGTTGTAAACCCATATACTGCATTTGTATGAATGCCACTCTCATTTGCCAGTAGCGGCAATGCAAAAAATGCTCGATAGGCCAAACTATTGCCATCTAATAATAATAATTTCTCTTTTGCCATTGAAATTCTCCTTTATTATGTAAATCGTAAACTTAACGAATAATCTCTATTTTACTTTATCTTTATTACCGACTTTTTTCCATTATAAAACACGTATCCATCGTTAAACGATCAATACGTGTTTTTCATTCAATATTATTACCTTTTTATAATACGTTTTTCTTTCGGATAAAATATTTCTTCATAAATAACGGTAATTAAAAAAGCATTTAAAAAGGAAATGACTAAATATAATGGCATGCCACCTAAATTATATGTCATAAATGAACGTGCAAATACTTCAACAAATCCAACTTGTGCAAAATAAAAAATCATCCCTACACCGACTTGCCAAATCGGGCGTTGATCTTTCCTTTTATCAAACTTAAAAACTTTTTTAAAACTATTGCGTACTTCTTCAGCGACAAAAAGTGTTAAAAAGAATAAAGGAATAAATGTGATTGGTATATAAAAAATTTCAAATTTCGTCCATGTATAAGGAGTTGGAGTAAATAAAGCTGTAATTGAACAAGTCATAATAAAAGCGAGAAGTCCATTTTGAATCCATTTATTTAAGTTATTCAATCGCTTTACCTCTTTTCTATTAGAAAATTACTATATTATTATAGCAAGTATTATAATAATAGAAAGTAGTAAATTATGTGAAATTCAATTTTGTAGAGTTATCGCACACTACCACTATAAGCCACACACTAATAAAGACAACTGCAACCTCGATTTGCAGCTTGTATGTCATAATTCTATCTTATATAAAAACCACCTACCAGAACTAAAAACGCTCTGATAGATGGTCATGAAATTGCTATTCAAGATAACCTGATAATATTTTTGCGTATGGTGAATCAGAAGGAAGGATAATCATCGTATCATCACCAATTGTCTTTTTATAAGATTCTAAAGTACGGTATAAAGAATAAAACTCTGGATCTTTGGAAAATTCTCGATTGTAAATTTTCGCAGCTTCTGATTCCCCGTCAGCTCGAATAAGTGCAGCTTCTTTTTCAGCTGTTGCAATTAATTCTTGTACTTTACGATCGGTTTGTGCCTCGATACGATTTTTCTCGGCATCCCCTTCAGATAAATATTTCTGTGCAATCGATTCGCGTTCAGAAATCATTCGTGTATATACGGATTGTTCATTTTCTTCTGGTAAGTCTGTACGACGAATACGCACATCCACTACTTCGATACCAAAATTCCCATCTCCTAATAATTCATTTACTCTTTCGGTTACTTTGTCATTAATACTACCACGTGAAGAATTTTCGTCATTAATAATATCGTCATAGTTTAATTGACCTAACTCAGTTCGGATTACAGAATAAATAAACTCTTCCATTCGTGACTCTGCATTAACTAATGTACCAGCATTCGAAATTAGTGCCTTTGGATCTGTTACACGCCAAACTGCATAATTATCAATAATGATTCTTTTTTTATCTAATGTATTGATTTCTTCTTCAGTCATATCATACGTCATCAAATTTTTCGGTAATGTTGTAACACTTTGAATAAATGGTACTTTGAAGTTAATCCCTGGTTCATTTTCGTATTTGACCACTTCCCCAAATTGACGTACCACACGATATTCGTTTTCTTTTACAATATAAATATTTGCAAGAAGAATAACAATCACTGCAAAGATAGCAGTAAAGATTATGGCAGACTTCGCGAATTGTCGACCATTAATCGGCTTTTTACTTTTTTCTTTTATAACTTTTGCATCTTTAATATCAACAACATTTTTATCCTTTTTATTTTTGTTCCCGAAAAGCGCTTTAATGAATTTCTCTAAATCACCATCGAATTGATTGTTATTGTTATTGTTACTCATTGTTTGTTGCCCCCTTCAGTAGATTCTTCAGTTTGTTTTGGAGAAGAACTAGCTGTCGGTTGAAGAGGTAAGTATTTTAACGTTTCCCCTTCATCATTCATAATGTAAATTTGTGCATTTGGAAGAACTGTTTCTAACGTTTCAATAATTAAACGTTGGCGGGTAATTTCTTTATTGCCCTCATATTGCTCATATAACTTTTTAAATACCGCAACTTCCCCTTCTGCTTGTTGAATACGAGCTACTTTTTCACCCTCTGCACGGGAAATAATTGCATCCTTTTCACCTTGAGCTTCACTTAATTTTTGGTTTTCATATTTTCTCGCTTCATTCGTTTTCGTATTTTTCGTTTCTCGAGCATCAGTTACTGCTGTAAATGCTGCACGAACTTCAGCATTCGGTAATTCAACATCTTGTAATTTAACCCCTAAAATACTTATTCCAATATCATATTTCTCAATTAAATTGACAAGTAAATCACGAGTACTTGCTTCAATTTCAGCTTTTCCGTCTGTTAAAGCTTCATCAATGGTTGAGCTACCAATGATAGAACGAATCGCACTTGATGTGGCGTTATGTAAAATCTCTTTAGGATTTTCTGCATTAAATAAATATTTTTCAGGGTCTGTTATTTTCCATTGTACTATAAGATCAGTTAATACAATATTTTCATCACCTGTAATCATCTTTGTTTCATTATCAAAAGTTTCTATGACTCCTTCTTCAGTTTGTTCATAACCAAATTGTAAACTGTACGTCTCTTTTGATAGAACTTCCACTTTTTGTATTGGCCATGGTAACTTAAAGTGTAACCCTGAATCTGTAATTGTTTCATCTGCATTTCCAAATGTAATCACAACTGCTTGTTCCGATTCATCAACAGTGTACCAAGATGTGAAAACAGCTATTAACGCAAATATAGCCACAATCGACATCCCTGCGATTAGCAATGTCTTTTTTACACTCATCTTCATCCCCCTCGACTTGTTAATTAATTTATTTACGTAAAAATTAATAAAAAGTTTCATTTAATACAAAAATATTATTATCTTAACAACATAACCTATGTAAAAAGAAAATGCCTCACTCATTGTGAGACATTCTCATTCTTTTGCAAATTACTAAATCTGAAACAGGGGGTTTCTAGATTTAAGATTAATCGAAGAATATGAAGTTTACATAACAACATTGTAAAGAAATTGTTAATTCACGTTTTTCCGTAGAGGAATTAACACTTTCATACAAGTCCCTATCCCCACTGTACTTTCTACTTGAATTTTACCGTGATGCGCTTCAACAATATGCTTTACGATCGCAAGACCCAAACCTGTTCCACCTGAATTACGACTTCTTGCTTTATCCACACGATAAAAACGCTCAAAAACCCGGGCAATTTCATTTTTTTCTATGCCGATTCCTTGATCTTCTACTTCTACAATGCCATATTGATCATTTTTTTGTATTCGTAACGTAATCGTCGTATTTTCAGGAGAATACGTAATTGCATTCGTAATTAAATTTGTAAATATTTGAATAAGGCGATTAAAGTCACCAGCAACGATTACATCACGTTCAACATCTACATGAAACTGCATATTTTTCTCAGCTAAACGAGGGATTGTTAACTCTACTGCACGATTTAAAACTTCTTGTAAACTTGTTGGCATAATTTTTACCGAAAAACCATGTTGTTCAATTCTGGAAAGTTCAAGTAAATCTTCAATCAACATTTGAAGTCGATTACTTTCTAGATAAATAATATCTAAAAATGAAATAAGCATTTGTTCGTCTTTAAATGCACCATCTAATAAAGTCTCAGAAAATCCTTTAATTGATGTAATTGGTGTTCTTAATTCATGGGATACGTTTGCAACAAAGTCTTTTCGTATTTGTTCTAGACGGATTAATTCCGATATATCATGCATTACAATCACAACACCTAACCAACGTCCATGCTCTCCAACAACAGGGGCACCATAGACTTGTTTGTATTGAATTTCGTGATTCACAATGATTTCAATTTGTTTTCGATAAGGTAGCTCTGTTAAAAAAACATGATCAATAAATTTCTCTAATTTTTCCGGCAATCCCAAGGTTAAGAAATTTTTACCTCGTACCTCATCTAAATGCAATTCAAATCCTTCTAAAAATTGACGATTTACAATTGATACGGTAGCTTCACGGTCAATCATTATAAGGGCGCTTCCCATATTCTCAATTAAAGTTTTTAATCGTTCATCTTCAATTTCTCGCATTTTTTCTATTTCCTGTAAGTTCCTTGCCAACAAATTGATGGAGTTTCTTAAGTCAACTATACTTGCAGGTCCTACAGCATAAGCTCTAGTACGATAATTTCCCCTTGTTAATTCCCGTGCTGTTTGCGTAATATTTTCAATTGGGTCCAATAAATTTTTTATTAACCTACTTGTAATCAAACAAATAAAAATAAATGCAACAATCAGTAGTAAATTAATTATGAATGCAAATTGTTTTTTGAAAAAGTTTAATTGTTCTTCATCTATTTTTATGTTGTTCTCTAAAAAGTAATTTTCAATATAGAAAGGAAAAAGCTGGCCTAAGACGAAGCCAAGGACAGCTAAAATAGAGCCGGTTAATATAATGTAGAATAAAAAGAGTCTGTTACTATATGCTTTCATACCGTTTTCGGCTCCTCGAATTTATACCCGATTCCCCTAATCGTTTTAATATATTTCGGTTTGCGGCTATTCTCTTCAATTTTATCCCTTAAGTGACTTATATGAACATCGACAATTCGCGTATCGCCAGCAAAGTCATAGTTCCACACTGCACTTAACAACTGGTCGCGTGTTAATACGCGGTTTTTGTTCTCTAATAAATAAACAAGCAATTCGAATTCTTTAGGTGTAAATTCCAATGGTTCTTGATCTAAAAAAGCTTCAAAACGTTCCGGATAAACTTGTAAGTTCCCATATTGATAAACTGTTTTATCTTGTTCCGCTTCAATAGGTGGAGTGGATGTGAATCGGCGTAATACTGCTTTAACCCTTGCAATTACTTCACGTGGACTAAACGGCTTTGTCATATAGTCATCGGCACCCAGTTCTAGTCCAAGAACTTTATCGAACTCATCATCTCGAGCTGTTAACATAATAATTGGAATATTATATTTTTGACTACGTAATTCCTTACAAACTTCCATACCATCCATTGTTGGTAGCATTAAATCCAGTAGAATTAAATCTGGTGTATGTTCAATAGCAGTTTCGAGTCCAAGTTTTCCATCATGGGCTAGTAATACTTCATAACCTACTCGTTCTAGATTGTATTTTAATAATGTTGCGATTGAAACTTCATCTTCCACAACTAAAATTGTTTTTGACATAAATAAACCTCCAATGATGATTTGAAACCCCCATTTCAAATCAGTTTGCCACTTCCTAGTTGGGAGGTAAAACTTTAATGATTCCTTGAATTACTGGGATATTTTTATTTTTATAAGCATTTACTAAGATTTCAACAATGTTTAAATGCATATCTATTTGTTGTACTTCGAACAGTATTTCAATTGTTTCATAATGATAAACTGGTTCAAGGTAGATTAAATGTTGTTCACGAATATGAGAACCAGGTCCAGGCATATGTTTGGAAATAGCAGAAGTAATAATCCCATTTAACATAATCGTAGGGACAATTGGTTTTTTATAAGATGTTTCAGCAGCATAATCGTGCTGGACGTAAAGTGGATTACTATCGTTTGTTAAACCTAAATATAATAATAGATCTTTATCTTCAATTTTTTCTGTTATTTGTAACCTTTCGCCAACTACAATATCATTTATCTTCTTACCAATTTTCATACCCTTTCTAAGCAGCAACTTTGCAACCCCTTTATTTTTGAGATTACTTTCATAGTATCAATTTTTTCAGAAAATAACAATAATCTTAGACATTGAGGACCTCATTGTTAAAGTAGTAAAGTAAAAAATCGAGTAGGTTTAAGTCCCACTCGATTTTTGTTATCATCTATTCTAAAACAGTCATTACATCACGTACTGCTTGTGCAGAAACGTCTAATGCTGCTTTTTCATTTTCTGTTAAATCTAGCTCAAAGATTTTTTCAACGCCATCAGCACCAAGTAGCGTTGGAACACCTAGGTAAATTCCGTCGTAGCCATATTCACCTTCTAAATAAGCAATAGAAGGTAATACTCGTTTTTGATCCTTGATAATTGCTTCGGCCATTTCGATAATAGCTGCTGCTGGAGCATAATAAGCAGAACCATTTCCTAATAAGTTTACGATTTCACCGCCACCAACACGAGTTCGTTGTACAATTTCTTCTAAACGTTCTGGAGCAATTAATTTTTCAAGCGGAATTCCGCCTGCATATGAATAACGTGTAAGAGGAACCATTGTATCACCATGGCCACCTAGTACAAAACCTCTAATATCTTTCACAGAAATATTTAATTCTTCTGCAACAAATGCACAGAAGCGAGCAGTATCTAATACCCCCGATTGACCAATGACACGATTTTTTGGGAAACCAGTTTCTTTATAAACCGTGTATGTCATCGCATCTACCGGATTTGTTAAAACAATAATCGTAGAGTTTGGAGAGTATTTCGCTATTTGACTAGAAACAGATTTCATAACTTTTTGGTTGATTTGAACTAAATCATCACGGCTCATACCAGGTTTACGTGCAACACCAGCTGTAATAATGACTACATCTGAATTAGCAGTATCTTCATAATTTGAAGTACCTTTTACATACGAATCAAAACCTTGAACAGGAGCAGCTTCCCACATATCTAGAGCTTTTCCTTTTGTTGGATTTTCCGCTTCTGGAATGTCGACTAGTACAACATCACCAAGTTCTTTTTGAGCTGCTAAAAAGGCTGCAGTTGCACCAGTAAAGCCGGCACCAATAACTGAAATTTTTTTTCGTTTCAATGTCATATAAATAGCTCCTTCTATCATCAATTTTTTTAACTAAAAAGGAGAGAATTCAAAAATCCTCTCCTTTTTTTGACAATATTATTTTGTCCTATTCACTGACGATAGTCAACTAATATGTGGTAAATCAAAATTTTTTATAAAAATTAATTAAATTTTAATATTTATAATATTAAAGGTTTTTAATTAACTCGTTAGCGAACTCAGAACATTTAACTTCAGTTGCACCTTCCATTAAACGAGCGAAGTCATAAGTTACAACTTTAGATGAGATTGTATTTTCTACAGATTTAGTAATTAAATCTGCAGCTTCTTGCCAACCTAAATGTTCAAGCATTAACACACCTGAAAGTAATACTGAAGATGGGTTAACTTTATCTTGTCCAGCATATTTTGGAGCAGTACCGTGAGTTGCTTCGAAAATAGCATGACCAGTTACATAGTTGATGTTAGCTCCTGGAGCGATACCAATACCACCAACTTGTGCAGCTAATGCATCAGAAATGTAGTCACCATTTAAGTTCATAGTTGCTACTACATCGAACTCTTTTGGACGAGTTAAAATTTGTTGTAAGAAGATATCAGCGATTACATCTTTAACGATGATTTTACCAGCAGCTTCAGCATCAGCTTGTGCTTTGTTAGCAGCTTCAACGCCTTGTTCTTCTTTAATTCTGTCATATTGATCCCAAGTGAATACTTTATCTCCGTATTCACGTTCAGCTAATGCATAACCCCAGTTTTTGAATCCACCTTCAGTAAATTTCATAATGTTACCTTTGTGAACTAATGATACTGATGGACGGTTATGTTTAATAGCGTATTCGATAGCAGAACGTACTAAACGTTCAGTACCTTCTACAGATACTGGTTTAATACCGATACCTGAAGTTTCTGGGAAGCGAATTTTGTTAACGCCCATTTCTTCTTTTAAGAAGTTAATTAATTTTTTAACTTCATCAGTACCTTGAGCATACTCGATACCTGCATAAATATCTTCAGTGTTTTCACGGAAGATTACCATATCTACATCTTCTGGACGTTTTACTGGAGATGGAACACCATCGAAGTGACGAACTGGACGTAAGCATACATATAAGTCAAGCTCTTGACGTAATGCAACGTTTAGGGAACGGATACCGCCACCGATTGGAGTAGTAAGAGGACCTTTGATTGCGATTAAATATTCGTTGATTTTATCTAAAGTTTCTTGTGGTAACCATTCACCAGTTTGGTTGAATGCTTTTTCACCAGCAAGTACTTCTAACCATTCAATTTTCTTTTCACCGTTGTAAGCTTTTTCAACAGCTGCATCAATTACGCGAGATGCTGCAGCCCAAATATCTGGACCAATTCCGTCACCTTCGATAAATGGAATTGTTGGATTGTTAGGTACTTGAAGTACGCCATTTTCTACTACAATTTTAGTCATTTAAGTTGCCTCCTAAAGTCATAAGTCTAGGACTGTGCTATTAATTAAACACAGTCCTTGACAATTCTAACATATTTTTTAAAAATTATCGCTCATTAATTGGAACATATTTTTGCATTCCAGGTCCAACATATTCTGCACGAGGACGAATTAAACGATTATTAGCATATTGTTCTAGGATGTGTGCTACCCAACCTGATGTACGAGATACAGCAAAAATTGGAGTAAATAAATCATGTTCGATGCCTAATGAATCATAAACAGACGCTGAGAAGAAGTCAACGTTTGCTGGAAGACCTTTTTGGCCAACGATCATGTCGTGGATTTTCACTGACATATCATAAAGTTCTGGTTTACCAGTTAATTTAGTTAATTTCTCACTCATTACACGTAAATGTTTAGCACGTGGGTCGCCTTTACGGTATACACGGTGACCGAAGCCCATGATTTTTTCTTTGTTATCTAATTTACCTTGAATATAAGATTCAACATTATCAATTGAACCAATTTCAGATAACATTTTCATTACTTGCTCGTTAGCTCCACCGTGAAGTGGTCCTTTAAGAGCTCCGATTGCTGCAGTAACACCTGAATAAACATCAGAAAGTGTTGCTACACATACGCGAGCAGTGAAAGTAGAAGCGTTTAATTCATGGTCAGCATGTAAAACTAATGCTTTGTTGAATGCTTCGATTTCAATTGCTTCTGGCTCTTTGCCGTGTAACATATATAAGAAGTTTGCTGCATATCCTAATTCAGGTTTTGGTGCAATTGGTTCTAAACCTCTACGGATACGAGAGAAACCAGTAACTACAGTAGCAATTTTAGCTTGTAGACGAATTGCTTTACGGTAGTTTGCTTCTGGAGACATATCGTCAGCTTCTTCGTCAAATACACCTAATAAAGATACAGCTGAACGAAGAGCTGCCATTGGGTGAACTGTGTCTAACGGGTATGTTTTAAATTGGTCAAAAATCGCTTGAGGTACATCAGCATTTTCTGCTAATTGTTTAGTTAACTCTGCTAGTTCATCTTCTTTCGGTAGACGTGTATGCCAAAGTAAGTAAACTACCTCTTCGAATGTAGCGTTATCAGTTAGATCATCAATGTTGTAACCTACATATGTAAGTGTGTCGTCGATAATTGAACTGATTTTTGACTCTGCTGCTACGATACCTTCTAAACCGCGTGTTGCTGTCATAAAAAATCGCTCCCTCATAAATTGATTTAGATTGTAAGTGCTTTCTTTCTTTTACGAAAGACGCACAAAAAAGTGTTCTGCTCATATGAACCTATAAGTAAATCGCTTACATAGGTTATTATAATAAATTTTGACGTCTTTGTGAATGAATTTAATAGAAATGAAGAAAAAATTGTATAGATAATAAAAAAAGAGTTTAAAAGAGAATAATTAGATACGAACGAGATTTGAATTACATAAAACAGAGGTGACAATTTTGCAATCAAACAAAATGAGTAATTTCCCTTCTAAAAAAGCTCTGAAATTCCTAATTTTAATGGTATATTTTATAATTTTGTGGCTGATTTTACCTGTTTCTCTTGCTTTATTTGCAGCTTATTTTCTTTATCCTGTAATTAACTTTTGCCATACCAAATTAAAAATACCGTATGTCATAAGTTCTATTCTTGTATCAATTTTTATATTTTTAGCTACCTATTCCTTATTCTATATAACCATACAAAGTATTATATCTATTTATCCAGAAGTTAAACTTCAAGTCGAAAAATTAAATATACTAAATTCTGGAGAACACATATTATTAGAAACTATCTTTAATAAATCATTATCTTTCATCGACACTGCCATAATGGGAATTGCAACTTTTCTTCAAGATCTTCTAGCATATGTTATTGAAGTGTTCATTTTCATCGTCGCATTCTTTTTCTCAATTTTCGAATCGAGAAGAAATCGATATTGGTTCTTTATCTACGTTCCGAAGCAATATCGTGATGAATGGAAACATTATTTTACGAAAGCAACGAGTCTTTTTGGTTATTTTCTTTATGTGGAATTTCAATTATTTATTATCACTTTCTTTTTGTTAAGTTGTGGACTTGCTTTATTAGGGTTTGAACACCCAATCAACAAATCATTTTTAATTTCCTTAGCAGATGCACTCCCGTTTTTCGGAATTGGCCTTTTTCTAATTCCATTAGCCATTTATTTCTTTGCTATTGGTGAAAAGTTTTTATCCTTTGCTGTTATCCTTTTATATATATTTATCCAGATAACAAGGCAAATTGCTGAAAGTTTTTTATGGGCTTCAACATTCCATTTACGAACAGTTCATACATTTTTTATTAGTGCAGCCTCTATTTTATTATTTGGTGTTTACGGGATTTTATTAAGCCCCTTTCTATTATTAATCGCCGTAAAATTAAAACAAAATTCGCTTTATAATAATTAAAAAAAAATATCTACAGGTATAGTAGTTCATTACTACTGCCTGTAGATATACACTTGACCGCTTTTTAATTTTTTTCTTAACCAGTTATAAATTGCAGGTTTAAACAATTTTCTTGTAAACGGGAAAACCATCATAAATCCTAATATATCAGTTAAAAAACCTGGCACCGCTAACAAGGTACCGCCTAAAAAAATCAAAAAAGTATCAATCATGGCAGCACCTGGTGGGGTACCATCTGAAAGGCTAATTCGCATATTTTGAACTGAATCAATCCCTTGTTTTTTTGCAACAACAATTCCGATTATGCTTGTTAAGACAATTAAAAATAAAGTATTTAAGATACCAATAGTTTTACCGGCTAATATAAAAATTGTAATTTCTAGTAAACCTGTTAATATCAGCCCAATTAGAATTTTCCGCAGTAAAATCTCCCCCTTAATTTCTCATAATTAAATACGGTTTTTTAAGATAAAAGTTTCATTTTTCTATTAAAAAAATGAGAACATCCCAAACATTTTTTTGTGAGACGTTCCCATTTTTATTTAAAGTTCTATATTAAAGAACACTAGCATGTCCTTTATAAATAACACCTGTTTCTGCGTCCATCGTAATTTCTTGACCGTGTCGAATTAATGTTGTCGCTTCATTTACTCCAACAATAACTGGAATTCCTAAGCTTAGACCAACAACTGCTGCATGGCTTGTTAGTCCACCTTCTTCGGTAATAATTCCAGTACAATTCTCAATAATCGGCATCATTTCACGATCAGTACTTACTGTAACTAAAATACAACCATCTGTATCATAGGCAGATGCTTCCTCAGCATTTTTGGCAACCACTGCTCTTCCAACGACAGAAAGTTTTCCAACCCCTTGTCCTTTTGCTAGTAAATCCCCTATAACATGAACCTTCATCAGATTCGTTGTACCAGCCTCACCAACAGGTACACCTGCTGTGATAATTACTACATCACCATGGTCAACATATTGATGTTTTAATGCTTCATCAACAGATAATTCTAAAATTTCATCTGTTGTCGTAACTTTTGGTGTAACAATTGGTATTACTCCCCAAACAAGCGTTAATTTTTGTGCTGTAGTTTGGAGGTTGGTAATAGCCATAATTGAAACACCCGGACGATATTTAGCAATCATTTTTGCAGTTGTTCCACTTGCAGTTGGTGCAAGAACGGCTTTTACACCTAAATTAATAGAAGTATATGCTACTGCTTGTGAAAGGGCTTCTGTCATTGTCGTACCTTTTTCTCGGCTACGAGTTGAGACAATTGAACGATAATCTAATGAATTTTCCGTATGCACTGCAATTTTGTTCATCGTGAGAACAGATTCTTCAGGATAATTTCCTGCAGCAGTTTCACCAGAAAGCATAATTGCATCCGTACCGTCGATAATTGCATTGGCAACGTCTGATGCTTCTGCACGAGTTGGTCGAGGATTACGTTGCATAGAATCTAACATTTGTGTTGCAGTGATAACTGGCTTACCTACTTGGTTACATTTTTTAATCAATGTTTTTTGTACAAGTGGTACTTCTTCTGCAGGAATTTCAACCCCTAAATCACCACGTGCAACCATTAGGCCATCTGATACTTGAATAATTTCATCAATATTATCTACGCCTTCTTGGTTTTCAATTTTTGGGATAATCTGAATATGGCCACCGCCATTTTGTTCTAACAGTTCGCGAATTTCTAAAACATCTTTTGCTGTACGTACAAAGGAGGCTGCAATAAAGTCTACCCCTTGGTCAATGCCAAATAAAATGTCTTGAGCATCTTTTTCTGTGATTCCTGGTAATTTTACAGATACTCCTGGTACGTTAACACCCTTTTTATTTTTTAATATACCAGCATTCTCTACAATCGTAGTAATTAATCCCTTTTCTGTGTCTTTTGCTAAAACACGAAGTTCAATTAACCCATCATCAAGTAGAATTTTGTCATTTTGTTCTACATCATCAATTAGTTGATCATACGTCACTGAAAAACAACTTTCATTCCCAACCACTTCTGTCATAGATATATCGATTACTTGTCCTACTGAAAGATGTAATTCTCCGTTTTCCATTGTATGTGTACGGATTTCTGGACCTTTCGTATCTAATAAAATACCAATTGTCTTGTTTAATTTTTCGGCTACATCACGAATCGTTGCAATTCGAACTGCATGCTCTTCATGTGTTCCGTGGGAAAAGTTTAGTCGTGCAACATTCATTCCCGCATTTATTAACTTTTCTAACATTTCTGGCGATTCACTTGCTGGGCCTATTGTACATACGATTTTTGTTTTTCTCATATTTTTCTCTCCGTAACTAAAGTTAAATTGAAAGTTCTTTTGATAATGTGTATAAGCTTAAATCTGCTTTATGTTTTTTAGTAAATGCTTCTTCTAAATCATAATCAATAACTTGGTGATTTTTTATACCTACTGCACGTCCACCGCGACCTTCTAGTAGAACCTCAACTGCTTTTGCACCTAATCGCCCACCTAACACTCGGTCACGTGCAGATGGTGAGCCACCTCGCTGAATATGTCCTAGTACAGATACTCTTGTAGTAATGTTCGCTTTTTCTTTTAGCAACTTTGCTAAGTCACTACCCGACATAACCCCTTCAGCAACAATGATGATACTATGTTTCTTCCCACGAGCTTCACCACGTTTAATGCGCGTAATGATTTCATCAATGTCGTAAGCTTCTTCTGGTATTAAAATCGATTCAGCACCAGCTGCAAGTCCTGCCCATAATGCGATATCTCCTGCATCCCGTCCCATTACTTCAACAATAAATGAGTTTTCATGGCTTGTTGCAGTATCACGGATTTTATCAATCGATTCTATCACTGTATTTAAAGCTGTATCAAATCCAATTGTATATTCAGTACCCGGGATATCATTATCAATTGTTCCCGGTACGCCGACACACGGAAATCCTTTTTTCGTTAATTCCATTGCGCCACGGTACGATCCATCACCGCCAATAACGACAAGTCCTTCTACCCCAGCTTCTTTCATTTTTTCAATACCTTGATATTGAAATTGATCTTCTTTAAATTGTGGACAACGTGAAGAAAATAATTTAGTACCCCCTCGTTGAATAATTCCCCCAACAGAGCCTAAATCTAATAAGTCCATTCTCCCTTCAATAAAGCCCTCATATCCGTGATTGATCCCCATCACTTCAACACCATGAAAATTCGCTTTACGAACAACTGCTCGAATAGCAGCATTCATTCCAGGTGAATCTCCCCCACTTGTTAATACAGCTATTTTCTTCATCGTCCATACCTCCTAAACTACCCATATATAAACATTAACATAAAAACCAAACATTGTTATGAATCCACTCAATAATCAATAGTTCTTTTACAAATTATCAACAATATAATATCCATTCTAATAAAAAATAAATAATTCCGATATTATTTTACCTTTATTAGAAAAAAACGACAAAGAACTTTTTAGAATATAGGAAAATAAAAATTACAAAAACCGCTAGCAAACTACCTAGAAATCAGTTTTTTACGGCAAAATTATTACTTTCCTTCACTCTAAGAAAAAATAAGCATTTTAAATAAACTTCACCCCGGCCTTTTAAGAAAGCCGAGGTGTGTCTTACATGTTATTTATTAATCTTCTAATTCTATATATTCCCCAATTTTTCTAAATTTATCATAACGGTTTTCAATTAATTCTCGTTCAGAAAGTGTTGATAGTTCATCAAGGGCTAAACCAAGGAATTTTTTTAATGATTTTGATTGTGCCAAAACATCGCGATGTGCACCACCTGCAACTTCCGGAATGATGTCATCAATAATGTCCATTAGTTTTAAGTCACCTGCTGTAATTTTCATTGCCTCTGCTGCTTGTTTTGCTAGAGATGCATCTTTCCATAAAATAGATGCTGCGCCTTCTGGAGATATAACAGAGTAAGTAGAATTTTCTAGCATGTAAAGTTTATTGGCAACACCTAATGCCAAAGCTCCCCCGCTTCCTCCTTCACCAATAACAACGCTAATTACTGGTACTTTTAAACCCGCCATTTCAAACAAATTTTTTGCTATTGCTTCACTTTGTCCGCGCTCTTCTGCTGCTTTACCTGGGTAAGCTCCCTTTGTATCAATAAAACAAATAATTGGTCGATTAAATTTTTCTGCTTGTTTCATTAAACGTAACGCTTTACGGTAGCCTTCTGGATGGGGCATTCCGAAATTACGTCGAATATTTTCTTTCGTAGTTTTTCCTCGTTGATGTCCAATGATTGTAATTGGCTGTCCTTCAAAAAAGGCGATTCCCCCTACAATCGCTTCGTCATCACCATAATAACGATCCCCATGTAGTTCGATAAAATCCGTAAACAGTTCTTGTACATAATCTAATGTAGTCGGTCTACTTGGATGTCTTGCTACTTGCACCCGATCCCAAGGCTCCATATTTGAATAGATTTTCGACTCAAGCTGTTGTAGTCTCGATTCTAACGTTTCAATTTCATCGGACATATCAACGTCTGCATTGTTTGCAATCTCTTTTAGCTCATCTATTTTTTCGCGTAATTTTACAACGGGTTCTTCAAATCCAAGAGTTTTAGACATGTACGATTCCTCCTTTACGGTGGATTTTTACAATGGATGCGATTTTATCTCGCATATCTTTTCGGTGGAAGATGGCATCTAATTGACCATGTGCAAGTAAAAATTCTGCTGTTTGGAAATCATCCGGTAACTTTTCACGCACAGTTTGCTCAATCACTCGACGACCCGCAAATCCGATTAAGCTTTGTGGTTCAGCAATATTAATATCTCCTAGGGATGCAAAGCTCGCAGAAACACCGCCCGTAGTTGGATGAGTCATGATGGAAATGAAAAGTAAACTATGATCACTATGACGCTTAAGAGCAACACTTGTTTTTGCCATCTGCATTAAAGAAATAACACCTTCCTGCATTCGTGCGCCGCCACTAGCTGTAAAAATAATAAATGGTAGTTCGTATTCTGTCGCTTTTTCAATCGCTCTAGTAATCTTTTCACCTACGACAGAGCCCATCGAACCCATACGGAAGTGTGAGTCCATAATGGCAACGACTACTTGCTCCCCTTTTAAGCTTCCCATGCCTGTCAGTACTGCTTCGTTTAATCCTGTCTTTTGAGAATCTACTTCAATTTTATCTAGGTAAGATGGAAATTTTAATGGATTTGATGTTCGTAGATTTTCGTCAAAAGATTCGAATGTACCCTCATCTAAGAAAATTTCTACTCGTTCCCAAGCAGTCATTTTATAATGGTGGTCGCATTTCGGACATACTTTTAAATTACTTTCTAATTCTTTTGTTAAATATATTTTTTTACATTCAGGACACTTCGTCATTAAATCAGCTGGAAAGGAGTTCTCTTTATTACGATCTACAATGACACCTTTATTTTTCTTCTTGTTAATCGATAATAGATTTCTTATTGCCACTGCTTTTCCCCCTTTAAAATTGGTCAAAAATCTGTGTTTTTTAAATACAACATCCATTGTTCATAGGCTTCAATTGTGTCTTTTTCATTGCCTATTTGTAACGATTTTAATAGATTTTGTAGTATTGGTTTCTCGTCTTCGGTCGTTAACTTTTTTAACGGTTTTGAACTGTAGGCGGCTAATTGTAGCCAAATTTTTAATGCAAGTCTATTGCCTGAAGCGATAAGTAATTCTCTTAAAATATGGTCACGAACAGCATCTTCATCATTTTCTAATCTAAAAATTAAGCTTTCCCAAACTGGGAGTTGTCTTAATATCTCATTAGAACAAATTACTCGAATTGCTTCTTTTTCATGCATCTTTCTTGTCGTATGAACATCTTCTATTGATTTATTTTCTTGTAAAATAAACGAGGCTACGATTTCAACTAATTGATGAGATTGAAAGGATGATAAAAAGGTCCCTCCACCGTGTCTTGTTTCGATAAGCCCTAATAGTTCTAAACTACGCAATGCTTCACGAACAGACGAGCGACCTACATTAAGCCTTTCAGATAAAACTCTTTCTGATGGTAGCTTATCTCCAGGTTGAATATTTTCAAGCTTAATTAACTCTCTTAATTGCTGTACAATCTCTAAAAATATTTTTTTATTCTCCTGTTTTTTATCCATAAGCCCCCCTCAAATCAGATAGATACACTTAATAATAATTTCTTCATCCAATTAGTTAATCCTTCATTTCTTGGTTGTAAGAATGTAGATATTTCACTTCTAAAAGATACTCACGTTTTTTATCAATTATTGAATATGTTTCGTTCAAACTCCAACTAAATAAAAAGTGGTCTGACCACTTTTATAAGCATACATAATGACATTCTCTTTGTAAAGAAAAAACTGTGCACAAATGCACAGTTTTTTACGTTTATTTATTAACTTCTCTCGCTCATTGATGGTTTTTCATTATTTTTACTATTAGTTGAGGGTTTCCGTTTCTTACCTCAAATACCCCTTCGATATAAACAATTCGATCCACTTGAATCCATCCTATTACTTCATTATATTGTTTAGGAAACAGCGTAGTAGATATAGAACCATACTCATCTTGAACTTGGATAAACGCCATTAATTCTCCTTTTTTCGTCCGTATTTGGCGAATATCTTCAACCATTGCAACAAACTTTACATACGTATTAGGAGTGCTACTTTTTATTGATTTGATTGTTTCATTCATATCACTCCATTTTTTTCGTTCCAAAGAAACAGGATGTTCAGATAAGTAGAAACCTAACACTTCTTTTTCAAACTGCAGCTTTATTTTCTCTGGCATTGGCGAAGCTTCAACATATTTTGGTTTGCCAAATACAAAACTATCTGATGTGAACAAATCATTCTCTTCAGTTGGTCTTACAATTTCTGCATGTTTTTCTGCAGCTTCCAAAGTGGTTAATAACGTTGCACGATCTTTCTGAAAATCATCCAATGCGCCAGATTTAATTAATGGTTCCATTACTTTCCGATTAAAATGGATGGCACTTAAACTTACCGCTAAATCAAACAGATCTTCAAAAGGTTTTGATTTTGATTTACGAATTTCTAATATCTTTTGTAAGAAAGGGTGTGGGAGTCCTTTAATCGCCGAGAGACTAAATCGTATACAATCTTTTTCAACAGTAAAAATTCGGCTACTCTTACTTATAGAAGGTCTTAACACTTCAATTCCTTTATCGCGCGCTTCTAAAATGAGTTGGAACAGTTTTTCCTGATTCCCTGTAGCATTGATCATTAATGCCGCATAAAAGTTTGCAGGATAATTTGCTTTTAAATAAGCCATTTGATAGGAAATGAGACTATAAGCAACGGCATGACTTTTTGGAAAACCATAATCTGCAAATCGTACAATTAGCGCGTACACTTCCTTTGCAACTTGTTCAGGGAATCCCTTTGCAACAGAACCATTAACAAATGCTAACTGTTGTTCTTCTAACACTTCTCGTTTCTTTTTACTGACAGCTCTTCTTAACAAATCTGCTTGTCCTATTGTAAATCCAGCCATCACATTTGCAATTTGCATAATTTGTTCTTGATACACAATCACGCCATATGTTTCATTTAAAATGGGTTCAAGAACAGGATGTGGCATGACAACTGGTTCTTTATTCGCTTTTCTTCTTGCATAAACAGGAATAAACTCCATTGGGCCAGGACGGTAAAGGGCATTTACTGCCACAATATCTAAAAAGTGAGTTGGTGAGATTTCTCTTAACGCATTTTTCATTCCATCTGATTCTAATTGGAAAATACCAGTAGTGTCTCCTCGTTTAAGAAGTTCAAAAGTTTTTTCATCATCTAGCGGGATATTATTAAAATCAATTAATTTCCGAGTCGTGTAATAAATAGATTTTCGAATATTTTCTAATATGGTTAAATTCCGTAGACCTAAAAAGTCCATTTTCAACAATCCGACTTGTTCTACTTCTTGCATAGGCCATTGAGTTAAATATATTCCATCATGGCCCTTTTCAATTGGTACTACTTCAACTAGCGGAATGGGACTTAATACAACGCCTGCAGCATGAGTAGAAGCGTTTCTTGGCAATCCTTCTAGTTTTTTCGCCGCCAGAAACCATCGTTTGCGGATATCCTCAGACTCAATCCATTTCCTAAATGGCTCCGAAGTATTATAGGCTTCTTGCAACGTAATTCCGATTTTGTTTGGAATTAACCTAGAAATCATTGATAACGTTTCACTTTCGAAGTTAAACATGCGAGCAACATCACGAGCAACTGCTTTAGCTGATAACGACCCAAAGGTAATAATTTGTGCGACATGTTGTTTGCCATACTTTTCAGCTACATATTGAATAACCTCTTGTCGTTTTGTATCAACAAAATCAATATCGATATCCGGCAGTGTTATACGTTCTGGATTTAAGAACCGTTCAAACAGTAAACCATAGTGTATTGGGTCAACTTGTGTAATGTATAGACAAAAAGCAACAAGCGAACTAGCGGAAGATCCACGTCCAGGCCCTGTTAAAATGTTTGCTGATCTAGCGTAATTCATAAAATCAGCTACAATTAGAAAATAGTCAGCATAACCCATCGTTTGGATAATGTTTAGCTCATATTTCAATCTATTCATATAAATTTCACTTGGGGCATCTGTTTTTAGTCGTTCTTGTAATCCTTTGTAAGCAAGTTTCATTAACTCAGTTTCTGCATTTTTGCCTTCTGGAAGAGGATATTTCGGCATGTAATGGCCTTGATTTATAAGCTCAACCTGGCAGCTTAGCAATACCTTTTCACTTTGCTCAAGCCAATTCATTTTGTCATGAAACCATGCTTCCCAATTGTATTTTGTCGGGGTAAATTGATTTTTTTCATCATTATGTATTGATTCACTCAGTTTGACCCCTGTTTCAATCGCTTGAGCTACTTGATATGGAAAATACTCTTCTGGTTGTAAAAATAAGCACTCTTGTATTGCCATACAATTGATTTTAAAATGTTCACTTAAGTAAATTGCCTTGTTTTCGTTCGTTGAGATTATCCCCCCACTACGAGAAATCCCGAAATAAACATCCGTTTTAAAAACGTTTTTTACTTGAGTAAGAAGCGATATGTTTGACTCTTGCACCCATATTCCATTTTCAGAAATCATCGGAACAACTGCGATGCATCCTTTAGAATATGCCATAAGCCATCGCCAAGGGATAGATAGATCATCTCGTATTGAAATACTACTACTAATTTTCAATAAATTTTTATAACCTTCATTATTTTTAGCATAAATAACCATCGGCAAGTTCGTTTCACTAGTAAACTGGACTCTTATGTTTAATCCTATTACCGGATGAATCCCTGCTTGTTTTACGCTATGCCAAAAAGGCAAAAGCCCATACAATGTAGAATTAACCATTGCACAGCTTTTTGCCTCTTGATTTTTTAGAAACGGAATGAGCTCTTCTATACGAATGGTACTTTTTAAAAGGTCAGCACTTGTTCGTATTTGTGGGTATACAACTGACAAAACTTCATCCCCAATCTTATTTATATTCTCGACAAAGTTCCTTTAAATCTTCTATTGCACGATCTGCTTCTTCCCATGAATAAACGGTTGCTCCTGAAGCAAGTGGATGTCCGCCTCCATTATACTTTTTAGCAAGTTGATTAATAATTGGACCTTTTGAGCGCAATCTTACACGAATTTGGTTTTCTTCCTCAACAAAGATTAACCACGCAGTAACCCCTTTAATATTACTAAATGAACCAACTAACAAAGATGTATCCGACGAAGTTACTTGGAATTTATTTAAAATTTCTTTCGTTAATTTTATGTAAACTGCCCCATTTTCATCCATTTGGAAGTTTTCATACATATAGCCTTGTAAATGTAAAAGATTTGCCTCTTTTTCATACATACTATTAAAAACTTCATTTCGATCAAAATTGTAACGAATTAATTGACCGGCAATTTCAAAAGTTTTTACTGTAGCACTTGGGTATAAAAATCGCCCAGTATCCCCTACGATCCCTGTAAACAATGCACGAGCAGCAAGATCAGGTAAAATCCAATTTTTATAGTCTTTCCCTTCAGCATACAATTCATAAATCATTTCACTGCAAGAACTTGCATTCGTATCTACCCATAATGCATCTCCATATTGATCATCATTCGGATGATGGTCTATTTTTATAAGAAATGCACCATTCTTGTATCTAGAATCATCAATTCGTTCCGTATTTGCAGTATCTGTTACAATTACTAAAGCATTTTGGTAAATTTCATCATTTATGGAATCGGGAGTCGCTATGAATGTAAGAGAATGATCATGTTCCCCAACTGCGTATATTGACTTATTTGGGTAATTCGCCTCCAATAATTTTTTTAAACCAAATTGCGACCCATATGCATCCGGATCTGGCCGAACATGGCGATGGATAATTATTGTGTCATACTGTTCAATTGTGTCGATGATATGTCGTTTCAACTAGTTTTCCTCCTGTGGAATCTATTTTTTATTTCATCTGTTAGCATTTTTATTTAAAAATCGTTACAATATTATCAGTGCTTTTTGGGAGGTCTGAATATAATGTTAAATATAATTTTCGTCGTCTTAATTATCGTAGCTTTCGCAGCATATTTTTATTTCAAAACAAGACAATTCCGTGCTGTATTGCCAATTCGAAAAAAATGGTATAAAGCGCAGGCTGGTGTTGCATTAGGCTGTTTTATTATTGCCTTTGGGATTAATACATGCATCATCTACCCAACCCTAGTAGGATATTTAATAGGTGCTGTCTTCGTGGTAGTCGGCTTGATGTATGCAAACGCTCAATATAAACGTGTTCGCCACGAAGGTCGATTCGTTAAAGAAGAGTTTGAATTGAATAAATAATCATTATGAGGCTAGTCCAAATGAATATGGATTAGCCCTTTTAATTATTATCTTTCCAACAGCTGGAACATCATCATCGCTTTACCTACAAGGGTTGAACCGTTGTAAATATCAAAGTCCATTTTTACAAATTTACGACTCATATCTAATATGTGTGGAATAACCGTTAAGACACTTTCCATTTGGATTGGTTTAATAAAGTAAATGGTCATGTTTTCAGCAACAGCGTCCCCACGTTTTTTTCGTTTCAATGCAAATGCCCCAACCTCTGCTAGTAATGTTGTAAAAGCTCCGTAAGAAATTGCACCATAATGATTCGTCATCTGAGGTGTTACTTTAAATTCGACGACGACATCTTCTTCGCCCATTACTTTCATTTCACTTTTAACTAAGTCATCAATTGTTTCACCGTGTTGTGGCTGTCTTTGGGCATGTTGTAAGGCTTTTAATACATCTTGACGGCTAATAACGCCTTTAAGTATTCCGTCATCATCCACAACAGGAAGCAAATCTATTCCTTCCCAAATCATACGGTGCCCAGCAGAAGCAACACTCGTTTTCATTGTTGCCGAAATCGGATTTTTCGTCATTACTTTATCAATTGGTTCATTCTCTTCTTTACCAATGACGTCCTTTACTGTGATCATCCCTACTAGTTTATTTGTATTCGTGACAACCGGAAAAGCGCCATGTGAAGTTCGCATGTTTAAGTTTCGGAATTCACCAGTCGTATCTGTATTTCTTAATGTCGCCGTTTCTTCAATTGGAATATAAATATCCTCAATTAATAAAATATCCTTTTTAATTAACTGGTCATAAATTGCACGATTAATCATTGTTGCTACGGTAAAAGTATCGTAGCTAGAAGAAATAATTGGTAGTTCTAATTCATCAGCAAGCTGCTTATTTTCTTCTGTCGTATCAAATCCGCCTGTAATTAAGACTGCAGCCCCTGCTGTTAAGGCGTTCTGATGTGCTTTTATACGGTTTCCGACAATCAGTAAACTTCCTGCGTCAGTATAACGCATCATATCATCAAGCTGCATTGCCCCAATAACAAATTTAGTTAATGTTTTATGTAACCCTGCTTTACCGCCGAGAACTTGTCCATCGACAATGTTTACAATCTCAGCAAATGTTAATCGTTCAATATTTTCTTTTTTCTTTTTTTCAATACGAATCGTCCCAACTCGTTCGATGGAACTTACTAGTCTGCGATTTTCAGCTTCTTTAATTGCACGATATGCGGTACCTTCACTAACTTGCATTTCTTTTGCAATTTGTCGAACTGAAATTTTATCGCCAACAGGTAATGATTCGATATATTGTAATATTTTCTCGTGCTTTGTTGACATGGCTATCACCTAATCCCATCTATCTTTCCTTGCCATTAGTGTAACATATTTCAATTATGTATAGATAATATGCATATTTGCAAAAAGAGAAAAAATGAGAAAGCAGCCTATTTTAATGGCAACTTTCTCTTATAATTAAGTTTACAATTGAACTTTCCCACCAGCTTCTAATATTTGCACATCACTTTTCTCTACTAATTGGGCGAAAACAGTAGGATCTTGCTTAATAATTGGGAAAGTATTGTAGTGAATTGGAACAACAATTTTTGGTTTTAATAAAGATACTGCATATGCCGCATCTTCTGGACCCATTGTGAAATTATCACCAATCGGTAAGAAAGCAACATCAATATTATTTCTGTCTCCAATTAGCTTCATATCACCAAATAAGGCAGTATCTCCAGCATGGTAAATTGTTAACCCTTCTGCGTAGAACAAAATGCCACCCGGATTGCCCGCATTTATTACTTCATCACCAGTTTCATACGTTGAACCGTGGAAAGCTAAAGTATATTTCACCTTTCCAAATGGGAATTCATATGCTCCCCCAACACCCATAGGATGAGCATTGACACCGATTTTTTGTAAATAAACAGCAAATTCATTCAGCGCAACTACAAATGAATTATGCTTTTTTGCTAAATCAATTGTATCCCCAACATGGTCGTTATGTCCGTGCGTCAATAAAATGACATCTGGCTTTTCTTCTTCTGCCTTTAGGTCCGTAGCAGGGTTACCAGTGATAAAAGGATCAATGAGTATGGTCTTTCCATTTGTTTTAATTTTTACAACTGAATGTCCATGATATGATATTTCCATTAATAATCCTCCTATAGCCGTGTAATGTTTAATAACTTCTCTTACATAACGTGTTTTTCCTTCTTTTTGCTATACTATTACTAGTATCAACATTATTTTGTACTTTTTAGGAGGATACCCATATGACAGCAATAAAAAAATTACAAAGTTATTTACAAGCAAATGAAATGGATGTAGCTTTTATTACAACTCCTGACAATGTTTTCTATTTTTCAAATTTTAAAAGTAATCCCCATGAACGCCTGCTCGGTGTTGTCGTATTTAAGGACCAGGACCCATTATTAATTTGTCCCAAAATGGAAGTACCCGATGCAAAAGCTTCAGGTTGGAATTTTGAAACAATCGGGCACTTAGATACAGATAATGCTTGGGAAATCTTATCGAATGCTATAAAGATGCGCGGAGTAACTATTTCTACTTTTGCCATAGAAAAAGCTCACTTAACTGTTGAGAGACTTGAAGCATTGCAACAATTTTATCCACAGGCAAATTTTGTCCGTTGTGATGATCGAATAAACAAAATGCGCGTAATAAAAGATGAAGTTGAATTAGAAAAAATGCGACATGCTGCAAAACTAGCGGATTACGCTGTTGAAATAGGATGTAAAGAAATCGCAGAAGGTAAAACGGAAATGGAAATCTTAACTGCTATCGAAAATGCAGTTAAAGAAAAAGGCTACAATATGTCTTTTGAAACGATGGTGCTTTCTGGTCCAAAAACGGCTTCACCTCATGGAATACCTGGTAATCGCAAAATCCAAAAAGGAGATATGATACTTTTTGATTTAGGTGTTATTTATGAAGGGTATTGTTCAGACATTACGCGAACTGTCGCTTTTGGGGAACCAACTGAGGAGCAAAAGTTAGTTTACAATACAGTTCTTGCAGCTAATGAAAATGCAATTAAAGCTGTTAAATCCGGAGTTCGTGCAATGGATTTAGATAAAATTGCAAGAGACACAATTGAACAGGCTGGTTATGGAGAGTTCTTTACCCACCGCCTTGGACATGGTTTAGGAATTTCTGTTCATGAGTTCCCTTCTATCACGGGATCAAATGAAATGCAATTATTACCTGGTATGGTCTTTACAATTGAACCTGGTATTTATAAAGAGGGTGTAACAGGGGTTCGTATTGAAGATGATGTCGTTGTAACAGAGAACGGTGTTGAAGTTCTTACAAAATTCCCGAAAGAACTAATGATTTTATAAAATAGAAGCTGCTAATGGAAACAATCCATAGCAGCTTTTTACTATAATAATAACGTATCTACAGGAACATATTCGCGGCCCTGATCTTCGGCAACTGCCTTGTAAACTACATGCCCATCTAAAGTATTGATACCTTTTTTCAAAGCTTCATTTTCTATACAAGCCTTTTTGTATCCTTTAGAAGCAATTTGTAAAGCATAAGGTACTGTATTGTTCGTTAATGCAATTGTAGAAGTACGCGGCACCGCACCCGGCATATTTGCAACAGCGTAGTGAACAACGCCATGTTTAATATAGATTGGATCGTCATGGGTTGTAACCCGGTCTGTTGTTTCAAAACTACCACCTTGGTCAATTGCAATATCAACGATGACGGATCCAGGTCGCATCGATTTTACCATTTCCTCGGTAACTAACTTAGGCGCCTTTGCACCAGGAATTAAAACCGACCCAATCACTAAATCAGAATCTTTGACGGATTGTGCAATATTATACGGGTTCGACATTAACGTTTGAACAGAACGACCAAAAATGTCATCAATTTGACGGAGACGTTCTGGACTTACATCTAAAATCGTTACATCCGCACCCATGCCTATTGCAACACGAGCTGCGTTTGTCCCTGCCATACCACCACCAATGACCGTTACTTTTCCACGTTGTACACCCGACACGCCACCTAAAAGGATACCCGTACCGCCATTCATCTTTTCTAAATATTGTGCACCAATTTGTACGGACATTTTTCCTGCTACTTCACTCATTGGTGTTAGAAGAGGTAATGAGCGGTTAGGTAATTGAACAGTTTCATAGGCAATTCCTACTACTTTATTATCAAGTAACGCTTGTGTCAACTCAAATTCTGGAGCTAGATGCAAGTATGTGAATAAAATTAAACCTTCTTTAAAATATTCGTATTCGCTTTGAATTGGCTCCTTCACTTTCATGACCATATCCTGATTCCATGCTTCTCTTGCTGTTTCAACAATTTTCGCACCAGCATTTAAATAATCCTCATCAGTAAAAGAAGAGCCTAATCCCGCGCCAGTTTCAATAAAAACTTCATGTCCAGCACTTGTTAAAGTTACAACTCCAGCCGGCGTCATTGCTACTCGGTATTCATTATTTTTTATTTCCTTTGGTACTCCAATTTTCAACGTTGATCACTTTCCTTTGCTGTTAGTAGTTTTATTACCAAATTTTATACTATTATACCAATTAATGAAAAGAATGGAATGCAATATTTACGAAAACTAAAAATATATTAATCTATATATGAATGTTTCTTTGGAAATAGACTACATTCTACTTTTTTACTCACTTTTGTAAGGAATTTTTGTGAACATTACGTATTTTTGTTAATTAGTATTTCCTTTATTTTATGATTTGCTATAATGGAGATATATTTCAAAGGGGGAATATTAGATGACACATTATAAAAGTATCGTAGTAGCAGTAGACGGTTCTAAAGAAGCAGAATTCGCTTTTAAAAAATCAATCGAAGTAGCAAAAAGAAACCAAGATGCAAAGCTAAACTTAGTTAACGTAATCGATACTAGATCATTCGCTGCTATTGAAGCTTACGATCGTTCTATCGCAGAACGCGCTCAAAGTTTCTCTGAAGAATTATTAGCAGGCTATAAAAAACAAGCTGAAGAAGCTGGCGTAAAAGATGTAAACGTAATTATCGAATACGGTTCTCCTAAAACAATCATTACAAAAGAACTTTCTAAACTTGTAGATGCAGATCTTATTGTCTGCGGAGCTACTGGTTTAAACGCTGTTGAACGTTTCCTAATCGGTTCTGTTTCAGAAGCAATTGTACGTTCTTCAAAATGTGACGTTCTAGTTGTTAGAACACCTGATACACTATAATTAAAAATAAAAACCAAAGAACTCTCTTTGGTTTTTTTATTTTTATGTAAGAATTATGTAATCATGATAATTATTTTGTATGGAGATTTCTCAAAAATTATGTTTTAGTTAATAATGTGCGTTAGAAAAGGAACAATACAATGAATAGAATTTCATATTTTGATAATGCTAGGGCAATTTTAATCTACTTAGTCATTGTCGGGCATATTCTATCAAAGTTTATAGATGATAACCATTTAATGGGTAGCATTTATATGTTTATATATACTTTTCATATGCCAGCATTCACTTTAATTTCCGGATTCTTTGCGAAAAAAATATACGAATCAGGTTACCTATTAAAGGTTGTTAAAAAATTATTATTACCATATATACTATTACAAATTTTCTATAGTTTTTACTATTATTATATTTTCCATGATTCAATAGAATTTAGCTTATTTATTCCAAGGTGGGCATTATGGTTTTTACTAAGCTTAATTTTATGGAATATTCTATTATTCTTTTTTGGGAAAATGAAGTTTGGTTTGCCTATTGCCTTAATTATTTCAATCCTTATCGGTTATGACGAATCTGTTAGTGAAATTTTAAGTTTATCTCGAACATTTTTCTTCTTTCCATTTTTCCTAGTAGGTTACTATTTAAAGACCGAACAATTATTAAAATTAAAAACACGCACTCATGTAATTGTTGGAACCCTACTAGCGATGTTTGGTTTTATTATAATCTATTACTTTATTCCAATCGAACAACATGTATGGTTATTAGGGAAACGTCCATATGCTGAAATGACTACAGTTCCTTTAGAATGGGCTTGGCTTGGTCGATTTATTGCATACATTGCAATGGCGATTACAACTTATATGTTTTTAACACTCGTTCCAAATAAACGAAGATTTTATACATCGATTGGTGCCGTAACTATATCGATTTATCTGTTACATATGGTTGTAGTACGAATTTTTTACGATTCGCCAATTAAAGTCTATATCGACGAAACGAAACAGTACTGGATAATATTTATTCTTGCTGCATGCATTTTATTTGTTTTATCTCGAAAACCAATCGTCACACTTGTTGATCGGATTTGTACCATGCCGTCAAAGAAAAAAGCTAGTCAAATCGACTAGCTTTTTCATTTATTTATTCTTTTTCCAAACTTGTACTTTTTCAAAAAACATGGAAAGTGCCTGTTTGTTAGACATGTTTGGTACTTTCGCCAACAGAACTTCACGAGGAGCTCTTTGTTCATCACTTTTTTTCTGTAATATTAAAATGCTTTTTTCATGGGCTTTTGATGCAAACAGGTTGTCAGGAAGTTGAATAACAGCTTGAATCCAAGTATGTTTCTTTAAATATTTATGTAGTTCTTTCGCTTGCTCTGACTCAAAAAGATTTGCAGGAATTAGGAAAAATAAATACCCGCCTTCTTTTGTATGGTTTACTGATTGCTCAATGAATAAATGGTGAGCATAACTTAGCCCTTCATGCGCACATAATTCATAATCAAGCGCTACCTCTTCATTAGGATAATAGCCAACTGGTAAATCACAAACTACTGCATCTACTGGATCAACAAGCATTTTCTGCAAAGCATCTTGATGATAAAGCATTACAGGTTGTTCAATAAGCTCGGCTGTATCTGCTGCTAATCGAATTAACAACTCATCTACCTCAATTCCCGTAGCAGAAACTTTTCCGTTTAATAAATTCATTACTGTCAGCATTAAATTCCCTGTTCCAACTGCTGGGTCTAAAAGTGAGATTTGTTTGGTTTTTAATTGCTCTTCGAAAAACTGCTCTACAAAATAACCAACGAGTAGACCAAGTGTATCTGGTGTCATTTGATGATTTGGTTGGGAAGTTTTTCTCATACCTTTTAATATCGCGATTTGAATGGCTTTACGTATTTCTTCTTTTGTTGCGTTATTACCCATCCAAGAATCTTTTTCATCTAAAATATCCTCAAGAGCTTGCAATACGCCATCTAAAAAACTAATATTTTCTGTTTTCTCATGTTCTTCGGCTTTTTCATTAATATACGAAAATATTTGTTCAAACTTTTCCATTATAGACTCCTTTTGAAATGAACAACCCACTCAAAATAAGAGTGGGCGAACATTTTAACTATATTATTCATGCTTGATTACTCTATATTACAACAAGTAAACAAGGAACGAAAATAAATTATTTTGCTAATGCTTCTTTAACAGCATTAATAGCAGCCTCATAATCTGGATGGCTTGTACCTTCAGAAACATATTCAACATAAGTGATCGTATCTTCTTTATCAATTACGAATACTGCACGAGCAAGGAGACGATTTTCTTTCATATGGACGCCATAACTTTCTCCAAATGACAAATCACGATAATCTGAAACTGTGTGAACACCATCAATGCCCGCTGCTGCACACCAACGTTTTTGTGCAAATGGTAAATCTACTGAAACTGTATAAAATGCTACCTCGCCACCTAAAGAAACTACCTCTTCATTGAATCGACGAGTTTCCGCATCACAAACTCCAGTGTCTAGTGACGGTACAGATGCAATTAAACGTACTTTTCCAGCAGAATCTTTTAATGTTACTGGTGACATATCATTCGCTAACACTGTAAAGTCAGGTGCTTGATCCCCCACTTTAACTTCATTTCCAATTAATGTTACAGGTTTGTTAATAAATGTTACTTGAACCATAACTCATCCTCCTTTTCTGAACTAATCTTACTAAAGGTATTGCAAAATTTGCAAATAACTAAGCTTGAAATGAAAAGCGATGCATTATTTTTAGCAAAAAGTCAGACATCAATATAGAAAAATAAAAACCACCTGTAAAACTACTTACAGATGGTTAATTTATTATGTTGTTGAAATTGATTGTTCTGTTTCGTAATCGACTTTTGTTTGAACGATTACTCTATTTTTTGTATAGACTCTTTCATGGACAACAACGGTATCGGCAATAACATCATTTAGCCCTTTATTTTTTGGCATAAAAGCAACGATGATATATAAAATTTTAATAGTATTATTAATAAAACGGCCTACAATCTCCCGGAACAATACTGTCATCCAGTCAAGCTTTTCTCCATTGACCCTTATTACTTTTAAGCCAAAGATCATTTTTCCAACGGTTTGATTCCAGAACTTTGTCGTTAATACAAAGTAAGCGTAATACAAGATTGCAGATACAATTGTTATTGGTGCATACCAATTTGAGTCAGATAAACTCCATCCAAATAATCGGAAAATTGGATTGACCAATATACCCACGATTGCACTTACTACTAATGAATCAATGGCAAATGCCCAAAATCTCACCCAAAATCCAGCAGTTTTTTCTTCATACTGTTCAATTTCTTCCGTTGAATACCTATAAGGAGCAGGAACGATCTCATTATTTGTGTTAGACAATTCTTGATTCTCAAATTCTGACATCTAATTCCCCTCCTTAAAATTCACCATATAAATACATCATACGTGGTGCATCATGACTAGACATTAGTTTTGTTAACATTCTTTCTTCTGCAGAAGGACCAAACAATGAACTAATCTTCATGCCAAGTAATGACGTAAAATCACCAAAACTTGTTTGATATTCAAAAAGTTCTGCATCCTCTAATGCGTAATCTGCCCGAAGTGATGCGATTGTGTCTTCTAATCCACCAATTTCGTCAACAAGCCCCGCCTTTACTGCTTGTGTACCACCTAGAACACGCCCATCCGCAACTTTTTTCACTTGTGCTTCTGACATTCCTCGCCCTTCTTCAATCACATCAACGAATACCTCATATGAATCATTTATCATTTCTTGTAACATTGCTTTTTCTTCTTCTGTCGTTGGTCTTGTGCCTCCAAACATATCTTTATGTGCACCCGACTTAATTGTTTCAAATTTAATACCAACTTTATCAGCAAGTTCTGAGAAATTATAACTTTGCATAATTACACCAATTGAACCCGTTAATGTTTCACGGTGTGCAAAGATTTTATCTGCTGGTGCAGATATATAATATCCTCCTGAAGCAGCCATTGAGCCCATAGATACATAAATCGGTATTTCTCTCTTTTCTTTTATTTCTAGAAGTTTTTCATGTATTTCAGCTGATTCAATTACACCACCACCAGGTGAATCTACAGCTAAAACAATAGCTTGTACGCTTTCATCATTTAAAATCGTTTCTAATTGTGCTAAAAAGTTTTGGTGATCATATTCGACTGTAGTCCATGCAGAACTTGAGCCCACGTCTTGTATCGTCCCATCGACCGATAGTAATGCAATCCGTTGATTAAAATCCCCTTGTTCTAATACATTTTCAGAAACTTCCTGTTCAGTGCTCATAAGACTATCAAAATCACTAAAGAAATTTGTTGTAAACATAGCCATCACTGCATTTAATCCGATAGAAAAAACTAATAATACTACAGCAGCCCCTAAAGCGAGCCATCTTTTCATGTTCATCTCATTGATTCCTCCTCAATCCATACATACGTTTAAGTTGTACAATTGTTTCAAAAAAATTTTAATTCTTCTTAAAGTTTTACAAAAAAATTGGAGAAACGAAATAATTACATTTCGCTTCTCCAAAAAACGACATTATTCCCTAGGAAATAATGACTAAAATACTTAATTCACTGTTTGTTTACTAAGTTCTTTTTGGCGTAATTCTATACGACGAATTTTCCCTGAAGATGTTTTTGGAAGTTCGTCAATAAATTCAATTGCTCGTGGATATTTATATGGAGCAGTAATGTTCTTTACATGATCTTGAAGTTCTTTAATAAGGTTTGGATTTGTTAATGATTCTGGATCACGTAAAACAACGAAAGCTTTTACTATGTTACCTCGGATTTCATCAGGACTTGCAACAACAGCACACTCTTTGACTGCCGGGTGTTTGACTAATGCATCTTCTACTTCAAATGGTCCAATCGTATATCCTGAAGAAACAATAATGTCATCTCCTCGACCTTCAAACCAAAAATAACCATCTTCATCTTTATATGCACGGTCACCAGTTAAGAACCACTCACCACGGTATTGCATTTGTGTTCTTTCCGGCTCTTTTAAATACCCTTTAAATAACGCCGGTGTAGAAGAGTGAACAGCAATATCCCCTACTTCACCAGGTTTTGTAGGTTCACCAAGGTCATTAATCACGTCGACAACATTTCCTGGAGTTGGCTTACCCATTGATCCTGGTTTTGGTTGCATACCTAATAGTGTTCCAACTAATAAAGTGTTTTCAGTTTGTCCATAACCATCACGAACTTGCAATGAAAATACTTCTAAAAACTTGTTAATCACTTCACTATTTAACGGCTCTCCTGCTGACACTGCACTTTTCACACTTGATAAATCATACTGTTCTAGTTGATCCACTTTTGCCATTAGGCGATATTCAGTTGGTGTACAACATAAAACATTTATCTTATTGTCTTGAAGTAATTGTAAATAAACTTTTGGATCGAACTGCCCTTTATGAACGAATGCAGTTGCCCCGCTACCTAATACTGCTAAAAACGGACTCCAAATCCATTTTTGCCATCCAGGAGCAGCAGTAGCCCAAACTATATCATCCTCACCTACACCAAGCCAGTACTGTGCTGTTGTGCGTAAGTGTGCATAACCCCAACCATGGGAATGAACGACACCTTTTGGGTTACCTGTTGTACCACTTGTGTACGATAGAAAGGCGATGTCAGATTCTTTTGTTTGGATATCATCAAAGGTATCAGGTAATCCATCTAAATTTTCATCAATAGATATCCAGGATTCAGTTGCTTTACCAAATACAAAAAGCTTTAATCCATCTAAATGTTTCACATCTTCAAATTGACTAATTTCATTTTCAAAAGCAATAATAGCTTTGGCTTGAGAATGAGTAATGCGGTAATCAATATCTTTTGCACGTAACATCTCAGAACTTGGAATAATCGTTAATCCTGCTTTCAATGCTCCGATGTATGTAACATATGCTTCTTCTGAGCGAGGGACCATAATGAGTACGACATCACCTTTGCCGAGCCCGTTATTCGCAAATAAATTCGCAATCTTATTTGCTTTTTTTAATAATTGTGTGTAAGAGACTTTTTCTAATTCCCCGTTTACATGATGAACGATCAATGCTGTCTTTTTTGCATTTTGTGCATATTTTTCAATTTCATCTACAATGTTGTAATCTTCAGGAGCTAATAAATCTTCTCTTTTCATTCGTATCCCCCTTTTTTGTATCAAATGATACATTATACTAATTATAATAATACTGATTAAAAATTTCAAAATATTCCTCTAAAATGACTTTTTTAGGTAAATTAGTTCATTAATTGTTTAAAAAAGAATAATAATTTTCCGTTAAAACTAATAAAAAAGGGATAAGATAACTACAAAAGAAAAAGGCCAGTAGCATTTAGCTACCAGCCCTTTATTTACAAATTATTGTTGGCTATTTGTACCACGTAATTGTGATTCAGCCATTTGCACAAGGCGTTTAGTAATTTCTCCTCCGACTGATCCGTTTGCACGAGAAGACGCTTCAGGTCCGAGTTGAACACCAAACTCTTGAGCGATTTCGTATTTCATTTGGTCTAAAGCTTGTTCTGCACCAGGTACTACAAGCTTGTTACGGTTACCGCTGTTGTTGTTTGCCATGTCTCTCACCTCCTTGTGCATATAGAATGTGCGCTATCGATTATTTAATACACAAAAATTTAGAGGTAAGTATTTCCGGCTTTTTTAACTATAATAAATCAGCAAACTTATCTTTCGTTTCGTTCTTCTCAGGGAATCGGTAAATTTCTCGATTTTTCACTGCACGTTCAATTAGTTCGTCAAACTCCGTGAAACTTTCATAATAGTTCACTTTTTCAACTTTTGGCTTCGTCTTTGGATTTGCAGGTGTAAAGATTGTACAGCAATCCTCATACGGTTGTATTGACGTTTCGTAAGTACCGATTTGTTCAGCGATTTGAATAATCTCTAATTTATCAAAGGCAATTAACGGTCTTAAAATCGGTGTATTTGTAACATCATTAATAGCTGTTAAACTTTCTAACGTTTGACTAGCAACTTGTCCTAAGCTTTCCCCAGTAACGATTCCAAGTGCCCCTACTTCTTCTCGAACTTTATCTGCAATGCGCATCATTAATCTACGTGTAGAAGTCATCATTGTATTGCTAGGTACACGGTCACGAATTAATGTTTGAATTTCTGTAAAAGGAATAACATGAAGACGAATATTTGCACCAAATTTCGTTAGCTCATTCGCTAAATCTTTTACTTTTTGTAATGAATGATCGCTTGTATACGGTGGACTAAAGAAATGGATTGCTTCTAACCGAACTCCACGCTTCATTAATAAGTATCCTGCTACAGGACTATCAATTCCTCCAGAAAGCATTAATAAAGATTTACCGTTTGATCCTACTGGCATTCCCCCAGCACCCTGAATAATTTGTGCCATCATATAAATTGCATCTTTTCTTACTTCAATGCGCAGTTCTACATCAGGTTTTTTTACTTGGACAGAAATATTCGGATTATTTCTTAATACATGTCCACCAATTTCACGTTGAATTTCATGGGATTCAAATGGGAATGATTTATCAGAGCGTCGAACTTCTACTTTAAATGTAAGTTGTTGTTCTTTAAATTGGTCCATAATTAATAAAGAGAGGTTTTTCATTGATTCTATATCTTTTTCACAAAAAGCAACTGGACTAAAAGATTGAATACCAAAAATCGTTGGCATTCTTTCCATTAAAATTTCAAATTGTTCTTCAGTTTCGATTTCAATGTGCATACGATCGCGCTCTGATTGAATTTTTAATGGAGCGATATCATTAAATGTGTTTCGGATATTCGTACGTAAGCGGCTAATGAAATCCTTTTTATTGCGCCCTTTTGTAGAAAGTTCTCCATAACGAATTAATATTTCCTTCCAAATCATTCCTTATTCTCCTTTTAGTTCTTTCATCACTTCGGTGAAAGCTATTTTAAATTGTTGAATATCTTTGTCAGTAGTTAACGCTCCAAAACTTAAACGGATAACACCATTCACAAAATTTGGTGGTGTGTTTAAAGCAAGTACAACATGGCTTGTTTTTTTCTGTTTAGAAGAGCAAGCACTAGATGTTGAGACAATGATTCCTCTTTTTTGGAGTGCGTTAATTAAAATCTCTCCTTTTAAATCTTTAACACTAAAGGACAAAATATGGGCAGCACCATTTAACGTTGAAAGTAGATGTATGGAATTACCAAAGCTCAATAAAAAATCAAATAGTTCGCTTTTCCATTTTTTATAATTTTCCATTGATTGCCCTAAGTTTTCTACCGCCATTCTTGCTGCTTTTGCAAGGGCAACTGCTTGTGGTACAGCTACCGTACCACTGCGCAAGCCATATTCTTGTCCTCCTCCTAACAGAAGAGGCGCAATATTCATTTTTTTACGAAAAGCGATAACTCCAGATCCCTTTAAACCATGAATTTTATGTCCAGAGATGGAGATAATATCTGGTCCAGCATTATCTTGAAAGAACACTGGCATCTTACCAAAACTTTGGACAGCATCTACATGAAAGGCTGCACGACTATTTGCATGGATAATTTTAGCTGCATCTTCAATTGGTTGGATGGCTCCCATTTCATTATTCACATGCATGATACTTACTAAAACAGTATCTTTTCGAAGTTTTTCGTTTAGTTCTTGAAGCGAAATAATCCCTTCAGAATCGACTGATAAGTAGTCAACTTCATATCCATCTGCTTGTAAAGCACGAATGGATTCTAGAACAGAAGCATGTTCGATTTCAGTTGTAATAATATGTTTTCCTTTGTGGGTATTTGCTTTTGAAATACCAAATATGGCAAAGTTATTCGACTCTGTTCCGCCTGCTGTAAAAAGAACTTGTTGGTCATCAGTACGTAAAATTTTCGCTATTTGAGCTCTTGCTCGATCAAGCAAAGTATTGGACTCTACACCCGCCTCATGAATTGAAGCAGGATTTGCATAAAAAGATTCGTTTACTTGTATAAATGTATTTAATACCTCTTTGTAAGGTTTAGTTGTTGCACTATTATCTAAATATATCATTTTATCCTACCTTCTTATAAATGCTTTTAGAAAATGCTATGGATTCGATTGAGCAAACACTATTAAATTCTAAAAATTATAATAATGTCATTTCCATAAGAAAGCCACCTACACTTTTGTGTGGTGGCTTATTTCTTTATTTTATTATAACGCTTATGTCAATCCCCGACTACCTGCCCTAGTTTTTTGCATATATTTCTTCTTGGACAAGCTCTTCAATTCGTTTAATTGCACCAGGCTCTGCTAGTTCAACAGCAGCAGCTGCATCTTCTAACGCTTTTATGTACCGGTATTGATTGAACGCTTCTTCAGCTTCTAGTAATAATTGATGTACTTTTGGATTCGTTGCCCGGTAACGATTACCGTACTGAATCATACGCTCAATAAGCATAACATTTTCAATCATTTCATTGGCATGGCGATTTGCTTCTTGTATACAATGTTTCGCATTTTGTAAATTGCTATGAACCAACTGCATATTTAATGGTACTTCTTGAAGACTTTGCATAACGATAAATAATTGCTCCTCAGCTTCCTCAAGTCGTGCATCCATTTCTTCTGGAATACCAGGGATATTTGCTTTATTCAATTGTCGATCTGTATCTTGCAATAGTCGTTTTAATGATTCAAGTTGCGCTCGGGCTTTATTTTCATCAATGCGTAAGTTTTTCAAACGATTTGAAAACTGCTCTTGTTCTTCTTTGATTCGTTCAATTTCGTTACTAATATCGATTAGCTCCTGCTGCAAACTAGAGTATGCGGATTTTTCTTCCTGAACTCGGGTAACAAGTAATTCATAACGTTTTTGAATCACTTCAAGTTGTTTTAAGCCAATTTTAGGAATTTCTGCTTCCTTGTCTGATAAATGATAACTATTTTGTACATAGACAGCTTCATTCCCTACTTCTCTCGTTACATGTACCACTTCACTTAAGATGTTAAATGTGTTTTCACAGTTTCGGTCCACATAATTTTTGGCTATCACTTCTTTTTCAAGTAAGTCATAGTAATTATCAATTGTATCGTTAATTTCTTCGATGCGCGGACCAACGATATCAATTTCTAAGTTTGCAAGTTTTTCTTTCAAAGTAACTAGTTCGGCTTCAACGCTTTCTAAATACTCCGTTAACTCTAAATGCCTAAGATAATAGGCTTGGTCTTCCATTTCTCGTTGACCATTCTTAAGTTCATGAATAGCGGTTGGAATTTTAGTTTGAATTTCAGAAAGTAAGCTAGGAACTTCAGTTAATAAATGGAACAATTCCTGCGCTTCATTTGATAAAGCTAATACAATTTCTCTTGCTTGTAAGTAATTACCCTCTACTGTTAGCGCATCATACTCTTCAAATTTCGGTGTAAATAACTCTACTCTTTTTTCAAGAGCAGTTAATGCTGGTCCGAAAGAATGTTGGTGAGCTAGCAATGTTTTACGTGCTGAACGGTATTGTTCTTTTAATTGTTCAACTTCAATTCTATTTTTTTCTTCACTTCCAATTAATTCATCTAATTCGTTTAATATTTTTGTTTTATTTTCTTCGCATTTTGCGATAAATTCTTCAATTTCACGTTCTATAATGGAAGCTTTTTTAAATTTGAACCGATCTATGTATTCTTCAGCATCAAAAAGCATAGAATCAATTTTAATTACATGAACATCGATTACTTCTGTCCACATGTTACGCCAATGTTCAAACATTTCTTCAGTTTGGCCATTCATGTTTAATGCTTTTACTTTTGTTAGCTCCTCAAATATCGGATAATGCTGAATTTGCATTTTTTCTTTTTCAAGTCGCTGTATAACAACATTATGTTTACGTCTGATTAATAACCCTACGATAAATAATGCTAATAGTACGATGACGACAATGATGATATACTTCATCGTAAGCCCCCTATTCCAAAATCACTACACCTGCTATTTTGTAACTATAATATACCATGTTTTTACGGTTTTGTTTAAAAAAATAAAGGTTTTTGTTAAAGTAAACTTTATTAATGATGTGGAGGTTCCAAATATGAAAAAAGATGGTCACATCCATTCACCTTTTTGCCCCCATGGGACGAGTGATGCATTTGAACTATATATCGAAAAAGCAATTAAAAATCAATTTACACACATTACTTTTACTGAGCATGCACCACTTCCTACAAATTTCATAGACCCAACTCCTGATAAGGATAGCGGCATGAAACCAAAAGATTTAACAACATATATCGAAAAGCTGAAAATTTTAAAGGAACTGTATGCAAAGGATATTACAATAAATATTGGTTTAGAAATTGACTATATCGAAAGTTTCGAAACAGAAACCCGTGCACTTTTAGATATTGTTGGCCCTTTGCTTGATGATGCGATTTTATCAGTACATTTCTTAAAATTTAACGATTCATATACTTGTATCGATTTTTCCGAAGAAGTTTATTTAGACTTCGCTCAAAAAGTTGGTGGTATCAATGCAATGTACAACCTATATTATAATACTGTACTTAAATCCATTGAAGCAAACTTAGGTCCCTTTAAACCAAGAAGAATTGGTCATCCAACGCTAATACATAAATTCCAACTTGCTCACGGTGAAAAAATAGAGGACGATAATCGTATTAAAGAAATTTTACACATGATGGGAGAAAAAAATTATGAGCTCGATGTAAACAGTGCTGGCTTGAGCAAAGCCTTTTGTAAAGAACCGTATCCACCAATGCATATAATTGACTATGCTCGTTCGATTGAATTACCACTTGTTTTCGGTTCAGATGCTCATTGTGCAAATGATTTACATCAGCACTATAACGTAATTTTTAAGTAACACTTGGAGGTCACTATGTTTTCAAAAATAAATTATGATGGTTCAGTTTCAACACAGTATAAAACACTTTCCCAACAGTTAAATGCACTGCTAGAGGGAGAAAAAGATATAATCGCAAATTTAAGTAATGCATCCGCCTTGTTAAATCAATTTTTAGATAATATTAATTGGGTTGGTTTTTATTTAATGAAAGAAGGCGAACTTGTATTAGGGCCATTCCAAGGTCTACCAGCCTGTGTAAGAATCGCAATCGGTCGTGGTGTTTGCGGCACAGCTGTTTCTAAAGAAGAAACAATTGTCGTTCAAGATGTCCATGCTTTCCCCGGACATATTGCTTGTGATGCTGCATCTAATTCAGAAATAGTTATACCCATTTTTAAAAATAACGAAGTCATTGGTGTATTAGATATTGATAGCCCCATAAAAGGTCGCTTCAGCGATGAAGATCGTCAAGGACTCGAGCTCTTCGTTACCACTTTAATGAACCATTTATAGCAGTATGGCTTATCGTTATTTACGATAAGCCTTTTTTCTGTAATTAACAGAATAAAAACTTACTATGCATAAAGAGGATTTCCTCATATATCATAGTAAGTTTATTATGATTGGAACAACATTGAATCATCAAAAAGACAAACTTGATTTTTCCCGTTATTTTTTGCGTTATACAGTGCCGTATCTGCTTGTAAAAAGATTTTTTGAAACTCAACATTCGCTTTCTTATTCCATGTTACAAGTCCTGCAGAAATGGTTACTGAAGGGTTCGTGGCTTCTGGTATCGATTTCACAATTTGTTCAGATAATTGGAGCGCTTCATCATCATGGATATTCGTTACATAAACAGCCATTTCTTCGCCGCCCCATCTCGCGCTAATTCCACGATTATCAAGGGTTTTTATCAATTGTTCACCAATCTGAACTAGAATTAAATCTCCAGTTTGATGACCATACGTATCATTAATTCGTTTAAAATTGTCTATATCTATAAGTAAAAACATTCCTGATTCGTCATTTTGCAACGAATGCTCGACAAATTTATCTAAGTAGTTTCTTGCATACAACTTTGTTAAATGATCGTGATCTACCATTTCTTGCAATTGATTTCTTAAAATTGAATTGGCAATGGCTAATGATGAATGATGAATTAAAGATTGCATCAATTTAAAGCTATCAAAGGAGAAGAAATAAGAATCGCGATGTAACACGATACTGAAACCGTTAATCCGTTGCTCGACAATCATTGGAATTGCCATAACAGATTTATATGGAACTTCTTTTGAAATAAGACGACTAAAATCCGCGATAAACAAAGGATCTTGACTCTTTTCAAAATGCTTGCCCACGTGATCAATGTAGATTGCTCCCTCATCTAATCTGAATAGGTCCGTTGAAGCTTCTGTTAGTTTGTAATCACCATTATCTTTTAGGACAAAACATAACTCCATTGGCTGAAACGATTTCATTAGTTGTTTTTGCAAAAACATAAACATTTCATTTATATCTAACCTCATATTCAATCGATGAGAAGTTTCATTAATTAGTTGCAAATCGCTTATTAACCGATGCGATTGATGATATAGCTTTGCATTTTCTAATGCATTACCAGATGCGTGGGCAAGCATTCTAATAAATTCTTTTTGCGTTGAAGTGAATCTATATGAATAGGGGGCACTAACTTGTAGTATCCCATAAATAGCCTGTCTACCCTTAATTGGTGCGTTCAAAAGACTACAATTTAAATCATCTGCTTGTTCTGTTGTTATCTTGCCAGATACGAACGCTTCTATCGCTGAAGGTCTTTCTGATAAATAGTCAAAAGGTTTAATTGGAATCCTCGTGTGGCGATCTTGGTCATTTGATAAAATTAACTCTACATTAAAGTTCCGGAAATTTTCCTGGATGGTGATTAGTACATTCTCTAAAATTAAATCAATATCCATCGTTGAATGAAATAAATCGGTCATATTATACAATTTACGATATTGGTTTTCATTGTGGCGAACTTCTACATTCTTACTAATCATTAGAAGCACTTTCGAAACAATATCGACAAAATCTTCAAAATATTTAGATTGTGTAAAGGCAGACCATCTAGGAGTTGATTTAACTAATAAGACACCATGTACATCAAAATGACCAACTTTTAACAACATCATATGGGTAAGCTGTTCAAACTCACTTGTTTTAAGTAAATCATCTGGTACTTCCACTAATTTTTGCTGTCCAAACCATGATTCAAAGTTATCCCAAGGAATTTCATTTAACAGATCAGATGAATTTATGTTAAAAGGTTTTAATGTTTCCCCTTCATACAAAAGAAAAAAACATTGATCAATATCAAAGTGTTCATTTAAGCAATTATGTAACAGTGTGGAATATTCATTATAACTGTCTTGTTTTTCAACAGAACTGATACATATACTTAACAAATCAGACTTGATATTAATTAATGTCTGCCGATGCTCAATCATGAAATCACCTTTTCTTTTCCTTACGAAATCAATTACTATTAGCTTATAATAAATTATACACCTTTTATGCCTTATTGACTATAAAATTGTAGGTTAAATACAAGTCAATAAATCATCCATTTTACTATAGCATAAAGTCTATGTAATATTAATAGCAGAAAGTATTTTTATACTTCATTTTCCAACTACTTTAAGATATTATTTCTTGACGCCTTATAGAGAAATATTATACAATGACTTTTGTGTAAAATGAACGCAGCAGTTATATATGCTTGCTTTGTATTTTATTCCTCTAAAGAAGACAAGCATTTATGCTATCAAACTAGATGGTGTATTGTGTAACCCTATCGGCTGCTAGGGCGAAGGTACATGAAAATAAAATGCATTCAAGTTCGGGTATAACTGGTTTTTGTTTTACAACAAAAAAAACCAAATTTAAAGGAGGAGACACAACTATGTCTCGTTATACAGGTCCATCTTGGAAAGTGTCACGTCGTCTTGGTATTTCATTAAGCGGCACAGGTAAAGAATTAGAAAAACGCCCTTATGCACCAGGTCAACACGGTCCAAACCAACGCAAAAAATTATCTGAGTACGGTTTACAATTACAAGAAAAACAAAAACTTCGTCATATGTATGGTATGAGCGAACGTCAATTCAAAAACGTATTCGTTAAAGCTGGTAAAATGAGAGGGGTACTAGGTGAAAACTTCATGATCCTTCTTGAAACTCGCCTTGACAACTTAGTTTACCGCTTAGGTTTAGCTCGCACTCGTCGTGGAGCTCGTCAATTAGTTAACCACGGTCACGTTTTAGTTGATGGTAAACGCGTTGACATTCCTTCTTACAGCGTAAAACCAGGTCAAACAATCTCTCTTCGTGAAAGATCACAAAACCTTGCTGTAGTAACAGAAGCAATCGAAGTAAACAACTTCGTACCAGAATATTTATCATTTGACGCTGACAAAAAAGAAGGTACATTTGTACGTCTTCCAGAGCGTTCTGAATTATCAGCTGAAATTAACGAATCATTAATCGTTGAGTTCTACTCTCGTTAATATTTGCTTCTTTCAAATGATAAAAGCCTTAGAAATCTTGTTAATTCAAGGTTTCAAGGCTTTTTTTATTTCTGTATCCTAATTAATTACGACAACGCAATCTAGTTTTTCTAGTTCATCTTTCATCTGAAGAAGTTGTTGCTCGTCTTCAAATATACCTAATGATATGGGTACTTGTTTTGTCAATTCCCGACATTGTTCAATGGAAAGTTTCAAATACTTTCTTAACACACTATGCACATAAATTCGTTCATCCGGATGCACAGACTCTAATAGCATTTCATAACCGATTTGTTGTGCTATGTCTTCTTTTTTACATGCAGTTTCCAATGCAGCTAGTCCGTTAATAAGATAAAAGACAATATCCCTAATCTCCACTTTACTTCTCGGTACTGTTTCTAATACTTGTCTTTTATTGATTAAACCTTGGTTATACTTCACCAAGGCAAAAATTAAATTACCTTCTATATAGGGATGACCTTCAACGTTATATGAAGGAACAAAATCTAAATAATGCTTAATTAAAGAATGTTCTCCTAGAAAGCTAGAAACCCAACCTCTAAACTCCACTTCACCACGCACATCTAAATGATCCATAATCATTTCAAGCAATAAAATATCTTCATTTTTCCATTTCCCTTTACTTATACGATAAAAGCTAGTTGATAGATAAATACCTTGTTCAACCTTAGATAAATTAAAAACAGATTTATTTCGAAAGGTCATTCGTTCAAGGGTTGCTTTCCATGTAAGCATTTGAACGTTCACTTCCAATGAATCGATACGTTCTGAAAGTTGATTCATTTTCCTTTGCGAATCTGACAGAAATGCCTTTAAGAATTTGTTAATCTCATTGAACTTGCGATTATTTTCGGTTTGTATTAAATTTTGGCTATGTTTTATCATCAACAACAAGTCAATTGTAAGAGATTGTCGTTCTGCTAAATTTTCAATAGATTGTTGTGCGCACTGTTGAAACGTAATAAAGTCCCTAGTCATCGCTTGCTCAATTTTGCGATTTTTTCCTGTTAGCGAACGGAATACCCTTTTTAACTTTCCTTGTTCCTTTAATTCTCTCCAACGTGCTTCACTTGTAGAGATCGCATGCATAGCCTCAAACGTATTTAGTGCCAGTTCACCTTGTGTTGTTAAGTTATTTGTCTGCTTTTCAATTAGTTGTTCAATAGTTAAATCCATATTATTTTCCCTTCTCTAATTGTGCAAATAAATCAGACATGTCCTTGTTAAATTGATCCGTTTGTTGTTTTTGATTTAATTGAAACATTTTCTCTTCTTCTGAAAATTTCTCCATCAAATTAAACAGGTTAGCTTCTCGTTTCATTGTTCGAATTGTTGGAGCAATGATTTCCATCGTATCATTGTATCCTTCAACCATTCTTCGTTGTGCTGTTGTCGCCTTAAAATCTAATGTGCCTGAAACAAATCCTCCTTGCGCTTCTTTTGGTACCAATTGTATAACTTTTGCATTTGGAAATTGTTGTTCAATCGTATCATCGCGGTTTAAAGAAATGACAAAAATAAAATCACAACCTTCGTCATACACAGGCTGAATCGGACTATTATCGCTTAAACCTCCATCTACGTATTGTACACCATCAATTTCAACAGATGGAAATACACCTGGTATAGCAGAAGTGGCAAGCAAAATCTTTTCAATTTTCAATGGTGCTAAGCCATTCACTTTAAAGTAGGTTTTCTCCATTGTCGGCCATTTCACACAAGTCGCATAGAAAGGAATTTTTTTATCACTTATTTTTTGTAGGTTAATATTTTCATAGATAATTTCCAATAAACCTGAACGGGAAAAAACACCATATCCCTCTGCTTTTAATAACCTTGCAATTAATGGCGAGGAAGAATTCACACCTAAATTCATGAGCTTTTTCGCTTGTTCAGTTCCTTTTAGAGTGAGTATTTTATCCGGGCTGATTGTTTGCCATACTTTTTCTGCCGTTTCGATACTATTATTTAAAAATAGTGCTGCGTTCAAAGCACCAACAGAAGTGCCTGCAATTGCTTGTACATAATGATGTATATTTAACTCATAAAGTGCTTTCATCACACCAACTTGATAAGCACCCTTTCCTCCTCCACCGTTGAAAACTAACCCTATTTTCATATCTCACCTCATTAAAAGAGTCCTAAAAATTTTGTTCTTCCAACTACGAACATTTTTGGTTCCGTATCTTTTTTTTGCATTATAATTAGCTGTTCTTTAATTAGTTGAGTCAATCGTTGGTGGACGTCTTTAGGCAATATACCTACCTCTACTAATTGACCTAGCTCTTTAAAATCATTATATAATTCTTCTTTTTCATTACTAGATTGAATAAGCTTTTCCAATTGTTTTGTTGGAATGTCAATTAATTCTTCTGCCATCTGAGAAGTTATAACACCAGAATCTAATAATTCAACGATTCTATTTAATTCACTATAAATATCTGTTTTTGTTCTGTAATTAACTAAACCGCTATTTAACCCTTCCCCAACTCCACGGTGTATTTGCAGCATTGCATTTAGCTCTGAATTTTATTTATACGACATCCAATCAACCTCCTAAACTTTTTAACTTTACTAACAATCCTTCTTTCAATTGTTGATGCTCATCACGGGTTATGGCGCCTCTTTCAGCTAAGTCTGCAATACGCTCTAATTCATCATATATTTCTTGTTTTGTTTCAGTTATTGACAGTGAATCTGAAGCTGCCGTTCCACTTTCACTAGTAGATGAAAAGCGAATAAATTGAGCGTGCAAGTCATCATAATCTGGGCCCCACGCTTTTCGTTTTTTCTCCGGACTAATGATTCGATAATGTGAAGTAAGTTGATGTTGTTGTAATTTCCATCCATCTTGATTTTTTAGTGTATTCCACCAAATCTCTTTATCAGCAACTTTTAATTCCCAGTTAATAAAAGACATAGTTCCACCTCATTAATATTTCTATATATTAATATTTTACTAAAAATTGTCATGAAGTCATACTTTTGTTTGGAAAAATAAAAAAAATCAAGGACTTTTGAGGTGTGGTAACTATATTTCAAAATGACAAAAGGCTAACCCAAATTTTGGATTAGCCAACTATATCTATTAAATAAATTTCACCATATGATATTTTTTCTTACCACGGCGGATGATTGCAAATGCATCCTCTAATCGATCTTTTGCATCTACAGTATATTCAAGATCTGTAATTTTTTCACCATTAATAGAAATGGCACCATTTGTTACATCTTCACGTGCTTGACGTTTTGATGATGATATCCCTGCATCAACAATTAAATCGACAATGTTTTTATCTTCTTTTCCAATTTCAACAGAAGGCACACCAGCAAAAGCTACTTTCATTTCATCGACAGAAAGTGCTTTTAAGTCACCTGAGAATAACGCTGCTGTAATACGTTCTGCTTGTTGTAAGCCCTCTTCACCATGAATAAGCTTTGTCATTTCTGAAGCTAAAGTTTTTTGTGCCTTACGTAAATGAGGTTCTTCTTGTACAGCAACTTCTAATTCTTCAATTTCTGCTCTAGATAAGAAAGTAAAGATTTTTAAATATTTTACTACATCCGCGTCAGCTGTGTTAATCCAGAATTGGTAGAACTCGTAAGGCGATGTTTTCTCTGCATCTAACCAAACCGCGCCACCTGCAGTTTTACCAAATTTTGTACCATCTGCTTTTGTTACTAATGGAATCGTAATGCCGAAAGCTTTTGCTTCTTCGTCATGGGTTTTACGAATAACTTCAAGACCAGTTGTAATGTTCCCCCATTGATCGGAACCTCCAACTTGAATACGAACATTGTGGTTGTCATATAAGTGGTTAAAATCCAGACCTTGTAAAATTGTATAAGTAAATTCTGTAAATGAAATACCTGTTTCTAGACGAGAAGCAATTGTATCCTTTGCAAGTAAGTAATTTACGTTTACAAGTTTACCGTAATCACGTAAAAAATCGATTACGCTCATTTCTCCAACCCAATCATAGTTGTTTACTAATATCGCGCCATTTTCACCTTCACTAAAGTCAAAAATACGTTCCATTTGCGCTTTTAAGCCTTCAACATTTTTTTCAATTTGTGCTGTAGTTAATAAATTACGTTCTGAAGACCTTCCAGAAGGGTCTCCAATCATGCCTGTTGCTCCACCCACTAAAAGTACTGGACGGTGCCCTGCTTGTTGGAAACGACGTAATGTTAATAAAGGGACAATATGACCAATATGCATTGAATCAGCTGTTGGATCCACTCCAACATAAAGGGATACGCTTTCCTCGTTTAATAACTTTTCCATTCCTTCAGCGTCTGTTTGTTGATATAACAATCCACGCCACTGTAGATCTTCAATTAATTGGTTTGTCATGATATTTCCTCCTACCTTCATTATCTTTGGTTTACAAATCAATAATTTATACATATACACTGTTGCAATAAAAAAAGCCCCTACACGCAATTTTTATTGCATGCAGGGACGTTAAATATACGTTAACGCGGTACCACCCAGCTTGGAAAGCAATTCACTTTCCCACTCGAAATCGCCTATCGTGACGAGAACGTTCAAGCTCCAAGAACGTAATTCATGTTTACACTATGTCTAGCTTCCACCAACCGCTAGCTCTCTATACAGGAAATGAAAACACTACTTCAAACTTTTCAGCACTTGAAAAACTATAATGAATATTTTACCTGTTCCTTTTTCATTGTCAACAGCTATGTTCGAACAATAGCGAATTATGTTATAATAAACAAGATTTTAGGGAGGTCGATTTAGTGAAAGAGTGGTTACAACTTTTCAAACAACGCATCGAACGAATCAATGAAAAAATTGAAACAATAGAATCTTCACAACGTTTAAGAACAGTACGAATTACTGGGAGTGTATTATGGAACTTAACACTCATTTTTGTAATTAGTTTATTAATAGGAATAGTATTCGTAGGAGCAGTTGGTGCCGGTTATTTTGCCTCACTTGTAAAAGACGATCCTCTCTACTCCGGCGATAAAATGAGAGAGCAGATATACAGCTATGAAGAAACAAGTGAAATCTATTTTGCTAATGAAATATATATTGGGAAACTTCGAACAGATTTAGAACGTCGGGAAACAACACTAGATGCGGTTTCTCCAATGTTATTAAATGCAGTATTAGCAACTGAGGATGAATATTTCGAGGAGCATAACGGGATTGTTCCAAAAGCTGTTTTACGCGGTCTTTTACAAGATTTTACAAATTCATCAACCCAAACTGGTGGATCAACATTAACACAGCAATTAATTAAAAACCAAATATTAACAAATGAAGTTTCGTATGAGCGTAAAGCTAGAGAAATATTGCTTGCATTCCGTCTTGAAAAATTCATGACAAAAGAAGAAATATTAGAAGCTTACTTAAATATTATTCCTTATGGTCGTAATGCGTCTGGGAAAAATATAGCTGGAGTTGAAACAGCTGCACAAGGTATCTTCGGTGTTTCAGCAGCAGATTTAACTTTACCACAAGCTGCTTATATAGCTGGTATTCCCCAAGCTCCTTTTGCCCATACACCTTTTACAAACAAGGGAGTCTTAAAAGATAAGGAAGGGTTACAGCCAGGTATTGACCGAATGAAAACCGTTCTAAGTAGAATGTATGAAGTTGGTTACATAACAGAAGCAGAATATAAAGAAGCTTCAAATTATGATATTACACAGGATTTCCGTGAACCAGAGTCACAGGCTACTGATAATTATCCTTGGCTTACTTATGAGCTAGAAAGTCGCGCAAAAGAAATAATTGCGGGTATTTTAGCTGAAAAAGATGGAATTGATCCTAAGCGTCTTTTAGAAGAAGAAAACTTAAAAGAGAAGTATTTAATTTTGGCAGATCGTAACGTTCGTTCAGGTGGTTATCGAATTTATTCGACTATCGATAAAGAGATGTATGATGCTATGCAAAAAGCAGCAGAAAACTTTCAATACTATGGTCATACATTCACAACGACTATAACAGACCCTGAAACAAAAGAAGAGAAAACACTCGAAATGCCAGTGCAAGTAGGAAGTATCGTCATTGAAAATAAAACAGGGAAAATTTTAAGCTTTGTAGGTGGCCGTGATTTTGAAATCGAACAGCTGAATCATGCCACACAAGCATATCGACCTAATGGTTCCACAATGAAACCACTACTAGCTTACGGCCCTGCAATTGAATATGGCTTAATTGGTGCAGGTAGTCCTGTTGTCGATGTAAAATTCACACGTAGTTATGATGGCTATAGTCCTACTAACTATATTGAAAGTGAAGAAAGAGGATTAATGCCAGCACGTGAAGCGTTAGCATATTCTCAAAACTTAACAGCATTACGTCTCTATGATGCAATATTAGATCGTCAACCTGCTACTTACTTAGAAAAAATGGGATTCTCTAAATTAAGCGAAGGTGATTATGTAAATTTAGCTACTGCTATTGGTGGTTTAACAAATGGTACTACTGTTGAAGAAAATACAAATGCCTTTGCAACATTTGCAAACAGTGGTCAATTTATCGATGCATACATGATTGAAAAGATTGTCGATTTAGATGGAAATATCGTATATGAACATAAAGCAGAGCCTGTTCAAGTATTTTCAAAAGAAACGTCTTATATCGTAACGGATATGCTTCGAGATGTATTAGACTATGGTACTGGGGCAAAAGCAAGAAGTATGTTAAAATTCGGTTCTGATTTTGCTGCTAAAACGGGAACTACGCAAGAATATAAAGACGTTTGGCTAGTTGGATATAACCCGAACGTAACTCTAGGACTTTGGATGGGTTATGATCAGCCAAGAACACTTTACCAATTTAACAATACTTACTATCAACCAAGTACCCGTGTCAATATGCTTTGGGCAAACTTAATGAATTCAATTTATGATGTGAACCCAGAACTAGTTGGAACAAAAGAAAGATTTAAACAACCTGAAAATGTTGTGAATGCATCATTCTGTGGCATTTCTGGACTAGCGCCTTCAACTGCTTGTTCCAATGCCGGATTTGTCCGTTCCGATTTATTCAATCGCAATGTATTTGTCCCTTCTCAACCAGATGATAGTTTAATATCTTCATCTGGAGAAAGTGTAATGGTGAACGGAAAAGCTTATCAACCATTAAGCTCTACACCGAGAGAGTTTGTAATATCTGGTGGCGGCGTTGGCATTAATCCTGACTTTGCGAAAAGAATACTTGGTCGATTAGGTGGAGACCCTTCAAAATTAGTTCCATCTAGCAAGGTGATTTCAACTGCTACCTTTAATGCAGATAGTAGTGCACCCCAAGCAGTAACGGCAACATTACAAGGCAGCGCACTTACTTGGACAAAATCTCCTTCTAATGATGTCATTGGTTACCGGGTATATGATGTGACAAATGGCCGTACATTAGTTAATACATTACGTGATGGTGATGGACGTAAAATTACGGTTCCAAGCAATGGTACTTTTACAATAGTTGCAGTTGATATTACTGGATTAGAGTCAGCTAACTCTAATACGATTTCTACTAATACCGCTACACCAACAACGCCTGAAATACCAAATGATGAAGGTGAACAACCCGAAGAAAATGATAGTTCAGATGGGAATCAACCAACACCTAATCCTGAACAACCAACTGAGTAATCGTGACAAAAAGAAACGCAAGAATGTTGTATTAACAAACATTCCTGCGTTTTTTTAATCTACGCGAACACTTTGGACAATAACACTTCTTCTAAAATTTCAACAGCTTGGTCAATTTCCTCTATTGTTACATTTAATGGTGGCAATAAACGAAGAACTTGTGGACCAGCTGCAACTAACAATAATCCTTTTTCTTCCGCCTTCACTACAAATGGTGAAACATCCTGCCCACAATCAATTCCGAGCATTAAGCCTTTTCCTCGAATCGTAAATTGATCACTTGGCAATGCTTTTTCTAACCTCTCAACTAAGTACGTTGATTTTTCAACAACCTCATCTAGAAATGATTGTTGGAATACAATATCCACTACTGCTTGCGCAACAGCCACACCGAGTGGATTCCCTCCAAATGTCGTTCCATGAGAGCCAGGGCCAAACGTTTCAAAAAGTTCTTCAGTAGCTAAAATTCCTGCAAACGGGAATCCCCCACCAAGTCCTTTTGCCATTGAAATAATATTTGGTTTAAGAGAAGTTTGTTCAAAGGCAAATCTTGTACCAGTACGTCCAATTCCTGTTTGTACTTCATCCACAATTAATAAAATGTTACGTTCTTCACAAATTTTATTAATTGCATCTGCAAATTCACTCGTTACCGAATTTACTCCACCTTCACCTTGAATAATTTCAAGCATAATTGCCGCAACTGAATCGTCAATTGCATTATTTAACGCTTCAACATCATTAAATGGTAAGTACGTAAATTTATCAACTAATGGTCCAAATCCTTTATGGATCTTTTCTTGACCTGTTGCACTCATTGCGCCAAAAGTACGACCGTGGAATGAATTCACAAACGTAATAATATGGTTTTTACCTGTATGTTTACGTGCTAACTTTATTGCAGCTTCATTCGCCTCTGCACCACTGTTACAGAATAAGGCATATGATAAATGGTTATCCTTCACTAAACTTGCTGCTAAAGCTTCTTGACCTGGACTTTCGAAAAGGTTACTTGTGTGCCAAATTTTTTCACTTTGTTCTTTGATTGTATTTACAAGGGCTGGATGACTATGCCCTAAACAGCATACAGCAATTCCACTTGTGAAATCTAAGTAGCTTTTGCCATTGCTATCTTTTACAACTGTTCCATTTCCTTCAACAATGCTAATTGGTCTTCTTGCATAGTTATTAAAAAGTGCACTCATTTGACTAGCTCCTTCGATAGAATTGTTGTTCCTGTTAAACTATCATTTACAATTTGCACTGAAGGGATTCCAGCATTTAATACTTGTAGCGCTCCTTGTACTTTTGGAATCATACCACCATATATATGGCCGTCGTTAATCCATTGATTAATTAACTCCTCTGATGCCTCTTGTTGGTATTCCCCTTCAATTCGAATTCCTGCAACATCTGTCACAAGAAGTAGACTTTCAGCATTTATGGCTAATGCTACTTCACTAGCCACTGTATCTCCATTAATATTTAGTGCCCGCCCATCTACAGTTGCACCAATACATGAAATAACAGGGACAATCTTTTGTTCAATTAAACCATTCAGTAAATCTGTATTTACTTTTTTAATTTTCCCAACAAAGCCATATGTCTCTTTGTCTAAAAATTCACTTTCTAGTAAGTTCCCATCAAAACCATTTAAACCAATTGCTTTAATACCCGCCTTATTTAATTCATGGACAAGTGCTGGATTCACTTTTCCAACTAATGTTGATTGCACAATCCCTATCGCATCTTCACTTGTTACACGAATTCCATTAATCGCGGTAGATGTGACATTTTGCTTTTCTAATTCACGGTTAATGGCAGGGCCGCCACCATGGGTAATTAATATTTCATATCCTTGTTCTTGCAATTTTTTAAAATTGGAAAAGAAGGCCTCATTTAAGCCTTCTAATGTACTACCGCCAAGTTTTATTACAATTCTCTTAAGAGCGGTAGGATGCGTTGATTTGAACGTAGTCATATGTTAAATCACACCCCCATGCTAATCCGTGTCCATCGCCTTGACCTAATGACACATGAATTTTAACTTCATTGGCTTTTAATATTTTAATCAGTTCATCTTCAGAAAACTTAACTGGTTCACCATTTTCAACCATTAAAGCATTTCCGATTTTAATTGTAATTTTTTCAGGATCTACAGTTGCACCACTATACCCTACTGCAGCAATAATACGACCCCAGTTTGCATCACAACCAAAGACAGCAGTTTTCACTAAAGGTGAACCTACTACAGTTTTTGCAATTTTACGAGCTTCTTCGTCAGAAACCGCACCTTCTACTTCTACTTCGATTAATTTTGTTGCACCTTCTCCATCTCTTGCAATTGCCTTTGCTAAATCTTCTGCAACTGCTTTTAACGTACCATAGAAATTAGACCATTCAGGATGTGCTGGAGATAATGGTTCATTTCCTGCAAGACCATTTGCCATTACAAGAACTGTATCATTAGTAGAAGTATCACCATCAACAGTAATAGAATTGAATGTTAAATCAGTAATTTCAGATAATGCTTTTTGTAGTTCACTAGATTCAATATTCGCATCTGTTGTAATAAAACCAAGCATTGTTGCCATGTTTGGTTCGATCATGCCAGAACCTTTTGCCGTTCCGGAGATAACAACTTCTTTCCCATCAATAATCGTGCTGTAAGTTGTATTTTTCATAACCGTATCAGTTGTTAAAATTGCTTGTGCAAAATCAATCCCATCCTCTAGGTTATTTCCTAAATTCAACTGTCCTACTCCATTACGAATTGGTTCCATATTTAAAATTTCGCCAATTACTCCTGTCGATGCAACACCCACTAAAGAAGGGTCAATTCCTAATTTTTCTGCAGCTAATCTTTGCATTTCATAAGCATCTGCAATTCCTTGCTTACCTGTACAAGCATTGGCATTACCAGAATTCACGATAATTGCTTGCATTTTCCCTGTATTGTAAACTACTTCTCTCGATACTTTTAATGGAGCTGCTTGCACTGCGTTTGTAGTAAATACACCAGCAACACTCGCAGGTACATCACTTTTTAAAATTGCTAAATCTTTCTTTTTATGTTTGATGCCACAGTGAATACCAGCAGCTGAAAATCCTTTTGGTGATACGATGTTTTTACTAGAAAGTTTTCTAACTTCATATATTAAATTTGTCATATATTCTCCTCCTTATATAAATAACGGAATTACATCTAAACCTGTTTTTTCTGGTAAATCGAATTGTACGTTCATATTTTGGATTGCTTGTCCTGCTGCACCTTTTACTAAATTATCAATAACTCCTACAATCGTTGCTCGATTTGTTCGCTCATCTAGTTTTACGAATATATCACAGTAATTAGAGCCTTTTACTCGATTCGTGCCAAGTGAAGAAACGTCACTGACAACACGAACAAATGGGTGATTTTTATATGTTTCTAGTAAACAATCATTTAGTTGTTGATTCGTAACACCCGGTAAAACTGGTGCATAAGTTGTGGCTAAAATTCCACGGGTCATCGGTACTAAATGTGTATTAAAGCTAATCGTTGTTCTAGCATCTGCAAACATTTCGATTGCTTGTTCTATTTCAGGAATATGTTGATGTTCGTTTACTTTATAAATTGCAAAATTCTCATTCATTTCACTATAGTGTGTTAATTGAGAAGGTTTATTTCCTGCTCCAGAAACTCCACTTTTCGCATCAATAATTAAATGTTGTGGATCGATTAACCGTTCTTTTATTAAAGGTAAAATCGAAAGTAGGACTGCTGTCGGATAACAACCTGGATTTGCAATTAAATTCGCAGTTTTTATATTCCCAGCATTCCATTCAGTTAAACCATAAACACTTAAGTTTACAATTTCTTGGGGAGCTGGTGGGTTTTTATACCATTTTTCGTATTCATTTAAATCTTTTATACGATAATCGCCTGATAAATCAATTAATTTCGGTCCTACACCTACGAGTGGTGGGAGTAATGTACTTGTTACCCCTGAAGGAGTACTCGTGAAAACAACATCGAAAGTCGATAATGTTTCCGCTTCAATTTTCCTTAAAGCTTGGTCATGAATTGTCAACAAATGGCCAAACTTTGACGAAAAGATAGTCCCTTCCTCCGACGATGTAAACAATTCAATTTTTTCAACTTCTGGATGATTATGCAAAAAACGAATTAGTTCTAATCCGCCATATCCAGTTGCTCCTATAATTCCAACCTTCAATCCTCTCACCCCTAATTTTAGATAAAGATAGTATAAGTCTGTATAAATATTTAGTCAACTGTATTTTTATATACTCCGCGTTTTTGGAGGAATACAATTAAAAAAGGACACTTATTTACATATGCAAATAAATGTCCTTTTATGACAAGTGAATAAATATTAATTTTTTAACAGCCATTTATTTATATTTTAATAGTAATTAATAAATTATTAGTATTTATGATGTAATTTATTAATCTTCCATAGTAGATAAGTCACCAGTTGGTAAGTTTAACTCCCAAGCTTTTAATACTCGGCGCATAATTTTTCCACTACGCGTTTTTGGAAGTTTTTCTTTAAATTCAATTTCACGTGGTGCAGCATGTGCAGCTAAGCCTGTTTTTACAAAATTACGTATTTCTTCAGCTAATGCATCAGTCGGTTCAACACCTTCTCGTAATGCAATAAAGGCTTTAATAATTTCACCACGTACAGGGTCTGGTTTCCCAATTACCCCTGCTTCAATTACATCTGGGTGCTCAAGAAGTTTACTTTCTACTTCAAATGGACCTACACGTTCTCCAGCAGTCATAATAACATCGTCAACACGACCTTGGAACCAGAAGTAGCCATCATCATCCATGTATGCAGAGTCACCTGAAACATACCATTCACCTTTTAAGAAGTAAGACTCGTAACGAGCAGGATTGCCCCAAATTTGGCGCATCATTGCTGGCCAACCTTTTCGAATAGCTAAGTTACCCATTGTAAACGGTGGTACTTCATTTCCTTCGTCATCAACAATTGTCGCATAAACACCTGGAACTGGTTTCCCCATTGATCCTGGCTTAATTTCCATTGTTGGATAGTTACAAATCATATGTCCACCAGTTTCAGTCATCCACCATGTGTCATGAATACGATGTCCAAGTTCATCCATTCCCCAACGGATTACTTCTGGGTTTAATGGTTCCCCAACAGATAATACATGGCGAAGTGAAGATAAATCAAATTGCTCTAAGAAACTTGTTCCTGCTCCCATTAACATACGGAAAGCAGTAGGAGCACTATACCAAATAGTTACACCATATTCTTGAATCGCCCCATACCAAGCTTGTGGACTAAAGCGCCCACCGATAATAAGATTTGTAACACCATTTAACCATGGTCCGAATACACCATAAGCTGTACCTGTTACCCAACCTGGGTCAGCTGTACACCAGTAAATATCATTTTCTTGTAAATCCAGAACCCATCTAGCAGTTTGGTATTGTTGAATCATTGCATTATGAACATGCAAAACTCCTTTTGGTGCACCAGTTGAACCTGATGTATAGTGAAGTAGCATTCCATCTTCACGATCTACCCACTCAATCTCAAATTGTGTAGAAGCTTCTATTAACTTGTTATTGAAGTCAATGATTTGATCGCTTTCTTCAATACCTTCACCTACCAAGAAGACTTTCTCTAACTTCGGCAACTTTTCAACTGGAACTCGGCTAAGCAAGCTTGGAGTTGTAACAATTGCTTTTGCTTCACTATCTGAAAGTCGATCATATACAGCACCTTCCATAAATGCTTCAAATAATGGACCAACAATTACGCCCATTTTGATAGCACCTAATAGTGAAAAATAAAGTTCCGGTGATCGTGGCATAAATATAAATAAACGATCTCCCTTTGTTAAAGTTGAATACTGTTTAAAAACATTTGCTGCCTTATTAGTAAAGTCCTTCATTTGTCCAAATGTGTAGGACTCTTTTCGATTACCATCATCAAAATAAAGAGCTACTTGATCTTGACGATGTGATTCCGCATGACGGTCAATCGCTTCATACGCTGCATTTAGCTTCCCCGTAGTATGCCAACTAAATGCTTTTTCTGTTTCTTTCCAGTCGAATGTTGCAGCTGTTTCATCATAGTTTTTTAAATGATGATCCCCGTTAACAACCGCTAATCTCTCTGTAATTTTCATCCCCATAAAAATTACCCCCTTCAAATCAAATACGACTCGGCAATTCCGCATAGATTTTAAACTGTTGTATAAAAGTACATTCTATTATCTAAACGTTCCCGAGACATTAATCATTAACTATTATACAACAGTTAATAATTAAACATAATTGTATTTTACAATATTAGAAACAATTTACGCAAAATATTTTTAATTTTTTAATAATTAAAGGAATTTTCGTAAAAAGTAGCTTTTTTTTACATAAAATATAATATAATGAAACTATATAAAATTCATTTGGAGCGAATGAGAATGAAACATATTAAAAATTTTTATAGTATAGAGATGGATACGAGGCATGGGTTAGTAAAAGTAGAAGGACCAGTACCACCTGAACAACTAGAAAAATATGAGTTTCACAATGATTTAGTAGCATTTAGGCCACCAGTGCAACAAAAACAAGCTTTAATTGAGATTGCAAAACTAGAAGAAGGTCGGATTGTAATTATTCGCAACGACCAAACTATCGTTGGTTATGTTACATATTTATATCCCGATCCTCTTGAACGATGGGCAGAAGATAGAATAGATAATATGATTGAACTCGGTGCAATTGAGGTTATACCTGCTTATCGTGGTAGTGGTGTAGGTAAAAAACTGTTACAAGTATCTTTTATGGGAGACGAGATGGAAGATTATCTTGTCATTACAACTGAATATTATTGGCACTGGGATTTAAAAGGAACAGGTTTAAATGTATGGGACTACCGAAAAATGATGGAGCGCATGATGCAAGTTGTAGGTTTTGAGTATTACGCAACAGATGACCCTGAAATTACCTCCCATCCTGCCAACTGTCTCATGGCACGTATCGGTAAACGAGTGAATAATGATACAATTGAACGGTTCGATCGTTTGCGTTTTAGAAACCGTTTCATGTACTAATTATTCAATTAAGGGGGAAATAGAAATGATCGTTGAAGAAATTATGAATAGACATGTTTATTCACTATCACCAACAAACACAGTAAACGATGCTGTTCGATTAATGAGAGAGAAAAAAATTCGCCATCTTCCAATTGTTGATGGACAAGGTACTGTTGTTGGAATTATTACAGAACATGATGTAAAAAATGCTCTTCCTTCTTGTTTAAAGGAAGAACCAAATTCAACTATTCACCAAACACCAATTGAAGAAATTATGACCAAAAATCCAATTATCGGTCACCCATTAGATTTTGTAGAAGAAGTGGCCGTTACCTTTTATGAAACGAAAATCAGCTGTTTACCTATCGTTTCGGGAGGAGAACTAATTGGTATCATTACAACAACCGATTTACTTTATACCTATATTGAATTAACGGGAGCACATAAACCTTCATCTAAAATAGACATTCGAGTATCCGATAAACCAGGTACGTTATCAGACATTACACAAATTTTCAAAGAACATAAAGCAAATGTGCTTAGCGTTCTCATATTTCCTGATTCTAAAAACGAAAATAGCCGTATTTTATCAGTCCGAGTTCAAATATTAAATCCTCTTGCTATTATTGGCGAATTACGTAATCAAGGTTTTGATGTACTTTGGCCAAATGTTCCAGGAGTACACAATGAGTAAAAATGCAGTTTTTATTTATTCACCAGAACAACTCGGCTATAAATTCTCAGATTCACACCCTTTCAATCATAAACGGTTACTTTTAACAATGGATTTACTTAAGAAAATCGATGCACTTTCGGATGACGATATTGTTCCCGCAAGAATAGCAACCGATGAAGAAATCGCCCTTGCCCATGATAAAAAATATATAGAGATTGTAAAAAATGCAGGACACGGGTTATTAACTCCACAACAGTGCGAAAATTACGGAATAGGTACTGAAGATACTCCGATTTTTCCAAACATGCATGAAGCTAGTAGTCTGCTAGTGGGCGGTACTTTACAAGCAGTTGATTATGTAATGCAAGGAAAAAGCAGACATGCTCTAAATTTAGGTGGTGGATTACATCACGGTTTTCACGGAAGAGCTTCAGGTTTTTGTATTTACAACGATAGCAGTGTAGCTATCAAATATATGCAAGAAAAGTATAATGCTCGTGTTTTATATGTAGATACCGATGCACATCATGGCGACGGTGTTCAATGGTCTTTCTATGATGATCCAGATGTTTGTACTTTATCTATCCACGAAACAGGCCGATATTTATTTCCTGGCACGGGAAATGTTACTGAAAGAGGAAATGGTCAAGGATACGGAACTTCTTTTAATTTCCCACTCGATGCATTTACCGAGGATGAAAGCTTTTTGGAAGTATATGAAACAGCCATGCGGGAAGTTTTTGAGTTCTTTAAGCCTGATGTTGTATTTACACAAAATGGTGCGGATGCCCACTATTTCGACCCGTTAACGCATTTATATGGAACGATGAATATTTACCGAGAAATTCCGAAACTTGCGCATAAACTTGCACACGAATATTGTGATGGAAGATGGATCGCTGTAGGAGGCGGGGGTTATGACATTTGGAGAGTCGTTCCTCGTGCTTGGTCCTTTATTTGGACAGAAATGAATGATTTGCCTTATCCAACTGGAGAGCTTCCAAAAAGTTGGCTCGAAAAATGGCAGAAAGAAGCTCCAGTACCTTTTATCCCTACATGGGAAGACCCAAATCCATTATACGAGCCCATCCCTAGAAAGGCAGAAATAGAAGAAAAAAATGCACAAATGCTAACAAAAGCATTACATATTATTCGCAATGAAAGAAAATAAGAGACGCGCGACGAGACTTGCTCAAACGCTATCAACTAGAAAAGTAATGGCGGCTTGCTCAGGCTCGAATTGTGCTATAAACGAAATAAACTAGTGAAGAATGCATCTCTTCACTAGTTTTTATTTTAGTCATTTTTTTTTACTGACTTTCTAACTTCGATACGATGAGGAATAATTACTTCTTGGTCTTCAATTTCTTCCTTGTTCATAATTTTTGTTAACAATCGCATTGCTACAGCACCGATATCATAAAGTGGTAACACAACACTTGTAAGCTGTGGACGTACCATTCTCGCTAATTTTGAGTTTTCAAAACTAATGACCTCAATATCCTCAGGTACTTTATATCCGTTATCTTGGGCCCCATGAACAATACCAATCGCTAACTCATCACTACCGGCAAAAAAAGCTGTCGGAGGTTGCTCTAAAGTCATGACAGTCTCCCAAGCTTCAATTCCACTATCATATGAACCCTCTTCTGGCAGAATTAACTGCTCATCTATTTCTAACCTTGCATCGGATAATGCTTTTTTATAAGCTTCTAACTTAAATTTAGAATTGATGGTGTTATGGAGAGGACCCGATACAAATGCAATGCGTTTATGTCCATTAGCAATTAACATTTGTACAGCTTCATAAGATGCTTGGAAATAATCAATATTTACAGAGGCAAATTGATTGGATTCATCAACTGTACCAGCTAGAACAATTGGGACCGGAGAATGATCCATTGATTGATGCAATTTTGGGGTCACAGCATCACTCATCATGACAATTCCATCTACTTGTTTTCCGTACATAGTATCAAGGAGAGTAAGTTCTTTTTCTTCATTTTGGTCAGAATTTGCTAAAATAATATTATATCGATACATTGTGGCGATATCCTCTATACCACGTGCCGCTTCAGCATAAATATTATTCGAAATATCTGGAATAATTACTCCGACTGTTGTTGTTTTTTTACTTGCAAGACCTCGTGCAACGGCGTTTGGTCGATATTCTAAACGTTCTATTACTTCTAATACTTTTTTTCTAGTAGCAGGTTTAACGTTTTGGTTTCCATTTACTACACGTGATACGGTCGCCATTGAAACGTTTGCTTCGCGTGCAACATCATATATTGTTACAGTCAAAGGATACGCCTCCTTGTTTTTATATTGTAAACTCATCATACGACAATTCTCGTTTCTTTTTCAATATAAAGTCTTATTTAAATACCAAGTAATAAAACGACATTTTTCGACTTTTTATCATTACCATCCATTTCAGAGGATTCTCATTCTCTCGAATATTAAAACGCAAAGATGTTGAATCATACAACACCTTTGCGTTCACGGTAAAGATTTTTAAATTAAGCTTTTAACTCGTATTGCTTCATGAATTTTTGAATTTCATCATAGAAAGCATTGAATTGTGGAATATCCATTTGTTGTTGTGAATCAGATAGTGCTACTGATGGATCTGGGTGTACTTCTGCCATTACACCATCTGCACCAATTGCAATTGCAGCTTTTGCACAAGGCAATAATAAATCACGACGTCCAGTAGAGTGAGTTACGTCAACAAATACTGGTAAATGCGTTTCTTGTTTTAAAATTGGTACAGCAGAAATGTCTAATGTATTACGTGTTGCTTTTTCGTAAGTACGAATACCACGTTCACATAGCATAATATTTTCATTACCTTTTGACATGATGTATTCAGCTGCATGGATGAACTCATCAATTGTAGCTGCTAAACCACGTTTTAATAAAACTGGTTTATTTGTTTCACCTACAGCTTTTAGTAACTCGAAGTTTTGCATATTACGTGCACCAATTTGAATTACATCAACATAATCAAGTGCTTCTTCGATATGTGCAGGTGTAACAATTTCAGTAACTACTGCTAAACCATATTCTTGAGAAATTTGTTTTAAAATTTTAAGTCCATCTAAACCTAACCCTTGGAAATCATAAGGAGATGTACGTGGTTTGTATGCTCCACCACGAATTAATTTTTGACCTTTTTCTTTAATAGAAGCGGCAACAGCTGCAACTTGTTCATAAGATTCAACTGAACATGGACCAAATACAAATGTAGGAGTCCCTGCACCAATTTGTTCTCCATTTATATTAATTACAGTATCTTCTGACTTTTTCTTACGTGATACAAGAAGTTCTTTTTTCTTCTCAGCTTCTAATTGTTTTAAAGCTGTTTTAAAGATTTGTTTAAAAATATAATCAACCGTCATTTGATTTAACGGACCTTTGTTATTCTCTCTCAATAAATTTAACATATGGCGTTCGCGAAGAGGATCATATCGGTTAACACCTTGCTTTTCTTTGATTTTACCGATTTCATTTACTACCTCTGCACGTTCATTAATTAAACGTAAAATTTCTAGGTTTAATGCGTCGATTTGACTACGTAACGCTTCTAAGTTTTGCTCACTCATTCCCTTTTCTCCTCTCCTTCGTACCGACTCTTTCAGAACGCTGAAATGTGTGATACATTTTAAGATAATAACTTTATTATAATCAACAAACTTCAGAATGTCACGTTTTTTTAATTTAGCGCTTCAACTCGCTAAAGTATTTTTATTATTTTCTGAAAGGAAGCGGTTACAATGTGTTCGAAATTATTTGCTTTAGATATAGGTACTCGTTCCGTCGTAGGTATTATTATAGAAGAGCAAAACGACCATTTTCATGTGTCAGACATTATTGTGAAAGAACATAAAGAACGTGCAATGGTTGATGGTCAAATACATAATGTTCTGTATGTTGCAGAACTAATAAAAGAAATTAAATCTGAACTTGAAGAAAAGCACGGACCATTAACAAAAGTAAGTGTCGCAGCAGCAGGTAGAGCATTAAAAACAGAACAAGCTAGCGTAACAATTAAAATACGAAATCGTCCAATATTTACAGAAGAAGATATTAGTCGATTGGAATTACAAGCAGTTCAACAAGCACAAGCTAAACTACTTCAAAATAAAGAAGACGCAAAAATGAGTCATTATTATTGTGTTGGTTATTCTGTTCTTTATTACAAATTAGATGGAGAAGAAATTGGAAATCTACTAGATCAACAAGGTGACGAGGCGACCGTCGAAGTAATTGCGACATTTTTACCTCGAGTGGTTGTGGAGTCTTTACTTGCCGCGTTGAAACGAGCAGATTTAGAAATGGAAGCTTTAACACTCGAACCGATAGCAGCTATCAATGTGTTAATTCCTCCTACAATGAGAAGGTTAAATGTTGCTTTAGTTGATATTGGTGCAGGAACATCTGATATCGCCATCACAGATCAAGGAACGATTGTTGCATATGGAATGGTTCCTACAGCTGGTGATGAGATTACAGAAGCGTTAAGTGACCATTATTTATTAGACTTCCCTATTGCAGAAAAAGCAAAGCGCCAAATTACAACGGATGAAACGATTTGTATTAAAGACATTCTAGGATTTGACCAAGTTATCCCAAAAGAAGAAGTATTAGAATCTATCAAACCTGCTATTCGAAATTTAGCTGAAGCAATTGGCAATGAAATATTAAGATTAAATAATCAAGAAGCTCCTAAAGCCATTATGTTAGTTGGGGGAGGAAGTTTAACACCGAATTTAACAACGGAACTTTGTGACATATTAGCACTACCTTCTAATCGTGTAGCAGTTCGAGGAATTGATGCAATTCAAAATTTAACAAAAGAGGAATCCATTCCGGCAACACCAGAACTTGTTACACCAATTGGAATTGCAATTGCTGCTAAAAAAGCGCCCGTTCAATATATGACCGTTATTGTAAACGAGCAAATTGTTCGTCTTTTTGAAATGAAAGAAATGACAGTTGCAGATGCTTTTTTAGCTGCGAACATTCGTGCAAAACAACTTTACGGAAAACCTGGACAAGGTATTTCAATTTCAGTAAACGGACAAGATATTTTTATCCCTGGCGAACATGGACAGCCAGCGACCATTCTTGTTAACGGTGAGACTGCTTCGACGAAAACCCTTATACATCATGGTGACAATATTTCACTAATTGAGGGCATTGATGGGGTTGATGCAAAAGCAACTGTCCGCGATATTGTAGATAGTGCTTCTGTAAAAACTGTGACTATTCAAGGAACAATGTATATTGTTGAACCAAAAGTGAAAGTAAATGGTGAAAATGCGCCACTTGATTTAGAACTAAAAGATCGAGATCATGTTGAAATTGAAACAGTCGAAACAATCGATGAACTATTAAAAGCAATTAATCGACTGGACATACTCCATAAATTACAATCATTTTTCATTCATATTAATGGACAACCAATGTTTTTACCTGAATTTAGCGCAAAGTTATTTATTAATGGAAAACCAAGCAAATTACAATATCCAATTCATAGTGGGGATACATTAACGATTGAAGATTCACCTCTCCCTACTGTTCAAGCAGTTGCAAATAAATTGGATGTGCTGCTAGAAGAAAAAATAATGGTAACTTTCCAAAATGAACATTTAGAATTAAAGAAAGTTTGTAGAGAAGTATTAGTAAATGGAGCAGTTGTACAGCCGACAACAACCATTCAAAATGGTACTACGATTCAAATTATTGAAAAAGATACACAACCTTGGATTTTCCAAGATGTTTTTCGCTATTCCAATTGGCAACTGCCAACAAACTTTAAAGGGCATTTTACTATTTTAAAAAATGGCAATGCTTCATCCTTTGATGAGGAAATATTTGGAGGAGACAAGCTTGAAATCATCTTATCCGAGTATCCAGTGACTTCAATGTAAACCAAAAAACAAAAACGCAAGGATGATGGTGTACTACCAACATTCTTGCGTTTTTTTTAAATTGAAGAAGGTCGTGCAATTTCTGCCATATCTACACCTTCATAAGTTTCATTTTCCAAAGGCTCTTCCCCTTCGTATGAAACCGTACCATCATCAAATACAGGAGGTACTTTTGTAGATTTCGCTTTTACTTTATCCACTAATTGAGTAGATTGTTCTTTTATTTGATTTGAAAGCTGAACTGTTTTTTCTTTTGCTGTAGAAGAAATGACAACACTTTTATCTTTTAATTGGACAGCTTGGCTTGCAACATCATTTCGTAAGTCTCTACCTGTTTTTGGTGCTAGTAACATGCCGGCTGCTGCCCCAACAATCCCCCCAACTAATGCACCGATTACAAAGTCTTTCATATTCAAAGTTTCCTCCTCATAAATATCAACATTATTTCCTGTATACACTTGAGGTAAATTTGTTACAACTTCATTTTTCACTTCATTATAATTTGGTTTTTCCCCGCTCATTTGTCCATCCCCCATTCGTTCTTACTTACTGCGTTTTGAAGAGTTTTTCACTATTTTTTCTGTTGCTTCATCCACATCATCTTGATCTATTACTTTTCGCTGCTTCCACTTTTCGGCAATTTCTATAGCTACATTACTCCATTGTACTACTTGTGCTATCTTTTCTTCATTTTTACTAACTTCTTTTGTAATAGAAGTTGTAATTTGATTAATTGAATTGTTTAAACCTGTAACTGAAGTGCCGATATTTTTTACTGCATCAACAACAGAATTTAGTTTTTCTGATTTTTGAGTAATATCTTCTGCCAATGTATTGGTTTTAGCAAGAAGAGAGGTTGTCTCACGAGTAATTCCTTCCATTTGTCCTTCGATTCCTGCCACTGTCCCAGCAATACTATTTAACGTATTTTTTAAGGAGAATAGAGTCATTCCCACACTAATACATAGGACTAAAAAGCCGATTGCTGCTATTAATACTGCAACATATAAAATGATTTCCATGATGTAAACCTCCTGAGACTCGTTTAGTGTATTATTCGACAAAAAAATAATAAATCCTTTTTTACAAAGAAAACTACGGTTATATACAAGAAAAACAACAAGTTAAAATGGATTTTACAAAAAACAGCCTAAACGAAATGTTTAAGCTGTTTCTTCACCACTTTTCAAAATATCTTCAAATGCTTCTTGATACTTATGAACATCACCTGCACCCATAAACAAGAAAACAGCATTATTATGCTTTTTTAACATTTCAATATTTTCTACATGAAGAACATTACTACCTTCAATTAGATTAGCCAAATCTGAGATTGTTAATTCTCCCTGTTTTTCCCGAGCCGAACTAAAAATTTCGCATAAATAAATAGCATCTGCCTTTTTTAAACTATCCGCAAATTGTTGCATGAAAGCTTGGGTACGACTAAATGTATGTGGTTGGAAGATTGCCACGATTTGTCGATCAGGATATTTTTGGCGTGCGGATTGAATTGTTGCATTTATTTCTGTCGGATGATGCGCATAATCATCAACAAGAACATTATTACCAATTTTCGTCTCTGTAAAACGTCTTTTTACACCCGTATAAGTATTTAGACGCTCTTGGATGACATCTGCTGGTATTCCTTCATAATGACATAAAGAAATAACTGCTAAAGAATTAAGAATAGCATGATCTCCATAAAGTGGAATCTTAAATTTATCATAATATTCGTTGCGTACATACACTTCAAATGTTGTACCATCCGTAGACTTTTCAACATTTCTAGCAGCAAAGTCATTATTTACACCTAACCCGTAATAAACAACTGGTACATTTGCTTGTATTTTTTGTAAATGTTCATCATCACCACATGCAATAATTGCTTTCTTCACTTGTAAAGCTAGTTGTTGAAACGCAGAATAAACATCATTTACATCTTTAAAATAATCTGGATGGTCAAAATCAATATTTGTCATTACTGCATAATCTGGATGGTATGCTAAAAAGTGACGACGATATTCACATGCTTCCATGACAAAGTAAGAAGCATTTTCCTCACCAGAACCAGTGCCATCTCCTATAAGGAAGGATGTGGGCATAAAACCTCCAATTACATGACTCATTAAACCTGTTGTTGAAGTTTTACCATGTGCACCAGTAATTGCGATAGACGTATAATTTTTAATATAGTCCCCTAAAAACTTATGATAACGGATTACTTCTGCACCTATTTCTTTAGCACGTACAATTTCAGGATGCTCGTCTGCAAATGCGTTACCAGCAATTACAGTCATTCCATTTTGAATATTATTTGCATCAAAAGGTAGGATTGTTATGTTTCGATCTCGTAGGGGCTGTTCTGTGAAATAATAAGTTTCTACATCCGACCCTTGAACTTGCTCTCCTGAGTCAAATAAAATTTGAGCAAGTGAGCTCATACCAGAACCTTTTATACCTGTAAAATGATAAAATGTCATATTAAAAAACCTCCCGGGATACTTAGGTCCCAATGAATAAAGTAAGACTACACAATGAAAAAATTTTAATTGTAATTATAGTTAGTTTGTGCCATTTAATAAAAACTTACCCCATTATAGCACTATTTTTATTAAACTTTAAATGTAGGTATACACGAAAATATTTAAATATTTTCTGAAAAAAAATGAGAGGGAATTCCCCCTCATGATAATGCTTTTTACTTGAAAGAAAATTAATCAAACATATTTGATAAATCCGTATCTGTTATATAAACTTCTCTCGGTTTACTTCCTCTTTGCTCAGATATAAAACCCTGGCTTTCTAACAAATCGATTAATCTAGCTGCTCGGTTATAACCAATATGATATTTTCTTTGAATCGAGGAAGTAGATGCAGTGCCCTGTTCGTAAACAAAACGGCAAACCTCTTCAAACAATTCATCTTGTTCTTCAATCATTTCTGTTTTTTTCAATAATTCATCCTGCTCAAAGACATAATCTGGTTCACCTTGAGCACGTACATGTTCAATAATTTCTTCGATTTCGTCATCCGTAACAAAAGTCCCTTGCAAGCGAATTGGGGCACTCATTCCGTTACCTAAATACAACATATCCCCTCTACCAAGGAGACGTTCTGCACCCTGATTATCTAGTATCGTACGTGAATCCACTTGTGAAGATACCGCAAAGGCGATACGTGTCGGAATATTTGATTTGATTAATCCCGTTATAACGTCTACAGATGGTCTTTGTGTTGCAACAATTAGATGAATCCCACAAGCCCGTGCCTTTTGCGCAATTCGGCATATTGCTTCTTCTACATCTGCTGGGGACATCATCATTAAATCAGCTAGTTCATCTATCACAATTAAAATATAAGGCAACTTATGGCCATAATCACCATTTGATTCTGCTAATTTATTAAATCGCGGAAGGTCACGAACACCAGCATGGGCAAATAATTGATATCTTCTTTCCATTTCTTCAACGGCCCATTTTAATGCAGCAGTTGCAGCTTTCACATCTGTTATAACAGGACTAACTAAATGTGGAATGTGATTAAATGGTGCAAGTTCAACCATTTTCGGGTCAATTAACATTAGTTTTAACTCGTGAGGCGCCGCTTTATATAATAAACTCACTAAAATGGAATTAATACATACTGATTTACCCGAACCTGTGGCACCCGCGATTAGACCATGAGGCATTTTTCTTAAATCAATGGTTACTGGTTTACCTGTTAAATCAAGCCCTAATGCTGCTTCTAATGGCGATTCCGATTCGGTAAAAGATTCACTATTCGTTACTTCTGATAATCGGACAGCTCGTGAAATACGATTTGGAATCTCAATACCAATTGAACTTTTCCCCGGTATTGGCGCTTGAATTCGAATATCTTTTGCCGCCAACGCTAGTTTTAAATCATCTGCTAAATTCCGTATTTTACTAACCTTAGTTCCATGACCAACTGTAATTTCAAATTGGGTAACAGCAGGGCCTTGCATAATCGATTCGACTTGTGCTGTTACTTGGAAATGGGATAAAGCTTCAACTAAAACATCTGCCTGAGATTCCATCCAATCCCGATCTTCTGTTTTTTCCTCTGGTGGTGATAAAAATTCAAATGATGGTTTCACATAAATTTTTATTGGCTTTTTCTCCTCAACCTCTTCAATAGGTTCTGGGAGTTCATTTTGATTTTCATCGTTTCGATCTTTTTGTTCTTCATTATTAATAGCTAATTGTAAATCTGATTGGATTTCTTCGTTCTGCTCTGTTTTCACCTCTGAAGTTGGTAAACTTGAGATAACATGTGAGTTCGGTAGGTTAATTTGTTCAATTGTATTAGTTTTCATTGAATTTGAATGCCTAGATAATTCCTTAATTACATCATTATGTTGAATGGGTTGTTTTTGTGCTAATTTTGCTGCGTATTTTTCTTTGTCAGACTTCAACATTAAGACATTAAACGGCAATGCACCACGCTTTTTCTCTTTATCTTGCTCAACAGTAATTTCTTTTTGAGAATTATTGTTATCTCCATCTTCGGTAGAATGACTTTTATGGGTATCATCGCTTGCCGTATTTTCGTTTTGCTCATTTTCAGTACTAGTTTCAATTTCTTCAACTAATATTGGGAAATCTTCAACCTGTTCGTAAAACTCCTCTATTATTTCGATTTCATTTTCCTTAGAGTCGACTACATCTTCAATCTCAATTGAAATAGGCTTTTTGAAAATTTCACTAGCTGGGGCTTGCAGTTCTGCAACCCTGTCCGAAACTGTAATTTCAGGATGAACTTGGATTTCCTCAGTAACTTCTTGCCGTTCAACTTCGATTTGTTCCTGTTGATCAGCTTGTTGATCATTTTTCTCAATTTGAACCTTAGTCATCTCGGGAAGTTCGGATTGATATTTGTGTTCTTCATCGCTCTTTACTTGCTCAATTTTTCCAACAATATGTTGATTATTCTGCACTTTAAGTTCCTCTAAAATTTCCCGTGCACTTTGTTGCTTTACTACACTTTCAATAGTTTGCTCTTCATGTTCTTGTACAATCTCTATAATGGTATGGTGCTTTGGTTGTTCTTCAAGAAGTACTACATTTGTTTGAACATGTTCTGTTTTTTGCCCTTCTGTCTGAGATTCAATCTGCACGGTACTTGCAACTTCCTGTGATGATTGAAGAACTTCTTTAAGAATTTTATTATTTGTTTGTTGCTGTTGATTATTAGCTGAAATACTTTTTGTTTCCTCATCATTTGATTCAGCTGGCTTTTGTTCAGATTCTTGTTTTTTTGTTAACAATTCATTAATATTACTTGGTTTTCTAAACCCGTGAACTGGTGATGGAACATTGGTTGGGACAAATCTTCTTTTATTTACAGAAGGAGTAATACTATCCTTTTTCATTTCAGATGCTGGACTTACCCTTTTTGTCACGCTCTTAATTGGTTCCTCTTTTTTCTCAACCCTTCGAATAGTAGAATTATAGTTAATTGGAGTTGATTTTCCTTTATTACTATTTCGTTGGCGATTTTCTAGTAATTCACGTATTCCTGAAACTTCCACATCATAGACTTTGGATATAGCATTTTTTTGATAATAGTAATCTGTAATGTTTTTATTATTTCGAGGTTCATTTACTTCTTGACCAAAATCATTCTGTAATGGAGTCTCATCTAATTCATAATCTTCTATTAAAGGAAAACGGAAACTTGAACGTTTTGATTCGGTATGCTCTATCTTTTCATTCGTTTTAATCGAATGGTCTGTGTCTTCATGTATTTCATCTTCGTAATACTCTTCGTCATCTTCTCTATCATTTAAAAATAGTTTATTTAGTTGTTTTTTAAACCAATTCAATTTATATCACTCTCTTCTACAAACATAGCATTTTTATTCTAAAGTTATTATATGTATAAGGTCAGGATAATTTAACCATAAAGAGATATATAATAGATTTTTTTCTATGTGAATATATTTAGATTAATATAAAAATACCCATACATAATTATACAGATTTCAATGTATATCAAAATCATACCACATATTCATTGCAATATTATAACAATGGTGCAACATTTAGTTAAAAGAATAAAGGACGTCTAAAAGTAATAATTTTAGACGTCCTTAAACTTAAGTATACAGTTTGTATTAATTTTTATTCGTTCCACAAAGGTTGTCCTACACTTCAAGGACACTCTAGATTTTCGAATTAAAGAGTGGAAGGAATTTCAAATGGTGCTCCAACCTCTGCATCATAATTTAGTACTAAAATACCTTTTGCAGAAGGCGCATTTGGAATCGCTAACTCTTTTGCAGAGCAAAGCATTCCACTTGAAGCAACACCTCGTAATTCTGAATGTTTAATAACTAACCCTGAAGGCATTACAGCACCAATTTTTGCAACCACTACTTTCTGGCCAGCTTCAACATTTGGTGCGCCACATACGATTTGAAGAACTTCATCTCCCACATTGACTTTACAAATGCTAAGTTTATCTGCATTTGGATGTTTCTCTTTTTCTTCTACATAGCCTACAACAAATTTCGGTGTGAAATCTACATCTAGTGAAATAGTTGCGCCGTTTTCTTTGATGGCCGCCTCTAATTTTTCAACTAGTTCAGGGCTTACTTCAACATTTCCTTGCACCTCTAATTGTAAATACTTACTTGCATTAAACAAATTAAACGCTTTGATTTCACCTGTTGCTTTTTCTTTTAAAATTGCAACATCTCCAACTTTTTCTACTTCTGTGTTTACAATACTTTCTGACGCTAGTTGCACTAGTAATACGTCTCCAACATGTGGTTTGTTATAACTTATAATCATTTTTCATCTTGCTCCTTTTTCACTTTATTTTTGGCCAATATAAATATCGGCTCTAATTCGCCTTTTTCATATACAAAAGATAATGAAGTGATTGGCACTGTACCTACTGTAAAGAAATGCATCGTCATTTGTGCTAATACATCATACCCTACTTCATTTCGAATATCACCAATAATTAACACATCTTGATGAGGAACAGATAATGTCATATCCCCTTCAATTTGTTGTTCCATCTCTTTTAGAAATGTTTCATTTAATATTCGGCTAGCATCATATCCATCATTATGATTGATAAAATAAAAAACATTTCCTGCTACTTCATCTTTTTTCGTGTCAGTTGGTAATTTTCTAACTGAAAAACGGGCAGCTTCTCGAATTTGATTAGATGAAACTTGTAATTTTTCCAACATCGATTCATCAATTAAGCGATAGGTTGTCCCTAAATCAAGGGCGTAAAAAATACGAGTTTCAGCAGTGTGATTTGTTGTAATGAAAGGATGTCCATCATTTGATTTTAAAGGAAAAGAAGTGGATCTTACAACAGGATATACGAGAGATAAATCATGAAATCCTTCTTTATGTTCTTTCTCCATCGCTTCAAAAGTTTGCCCAATCGTATAAACCACTTCATCAATGGCCTTTTCTTTTATTGTATGATATTTAGCTAAAACATCCGATAATGCAAGTTCCATTCCTCTATTTAAAAACTTATGATTTAAACGCAAAGTCTCTTTTTCTTGATCAAATATATATTCAAAATGTTCAGTACCAAGACGCAATTTTAACTGTTCAACTAGTTGCTTTGATTTCATTTGTTAACTCCTCTTTTACACTTTTATAGGAATTGAAGCCCCATTTTAAAAATAAACGGCTCACCAATATGTGAACCGTAATCATTAAAGTATTTATCCTAATGTATTGTACAAAAGTTTGATTTACTAGTCGATTAGTTTGTCCTAAGTGAATGTTTATTAATCGATTAATTCAACAGAACGAGTAATAGCCATCATATTTGCTAATTTTTCATCGATTTTTTTGTCTTCAGAAATTGTTGATATTTTAGCCCCGCCACTGCTTGTAATTAACTCATAATGGTCTTCATCAACTTCAATAACTGCAGCAAAGCCAAAAGCGCCATCTGACTCTATTGTTTCTTCTTTAATCACTTTTTTAGAAGAATCTTTTTTCAATAGTTCATAATGTAACTTGCTATCTTGTTTTTCATATTCATTGACGAAAAGTAAATACTGGTCTTTTCCTTTTGTTAGTATTAAATTATTAAGATCTTCACTCTCTTTCGCACTATAGCCAGATGGTACAAACAACTGAATCTCTCCAATAGTTTTATTTGGTTTGTTTGAATTATCTTTGAATACAGTTTCTGCACTTGTTATCCCCAGTTCAACTTGTTCATCTACAGTTTTACCGCACCCAGTTAAAACCAATGTAACGATTATCAATATAGCTACATGAACCCATTTCAATTTCATATGTATCCTCTCTTTCTCGTAATTTTAAGATATGGCTATAAAATATTTTCTTTGTAACACAGATATTGACCGATAAGAAGTTTGACGATATGTTCAAACATTTCTGTACGATTTATTAACCCAGCTGTAAATACACCAATTGCCCCAGAATGATGACGTGTCTCTTTTTCTTTTGTATATTCATCCATTACCGGACCTAATTCTTTACCTGCTCGTAATTCAATAGCAATTTCTTCAGGCAATACAAATTGTGCGCCTGCGCAAGATAAAACTGTTCCATCTTGCAAGGCAACTGCTCCCCAATTACAACAATACATTAACCCATCTACTTCATAAACTCCACCTTCAAGCCCAAAGTTCAAATCAGCATTAGCAACTTTTAATGTATTTAATGCGCGATTAATTGCTCCTTGGCGAGTTTCTTCATTAGAAAATGGTTGCTCAGAAACGTTTGATCCAACAGAAAATTGTTCAAAAGATACATCTTCAAAATGTTTCTTAACTACATTTACAATAGCAGCTGTTTTTGCCTTATTTCTAGTTCCAATTGCGATTTTCATGAATTTCAACTCCGAAATTATAAATTTACGTATTAATTAGACGTTTTTGCCAAGAAAAAAGATGCCATCTATTCTTGGCATCTTTTTACTTACTTATTTTAAGCGTTGTTTATTATGGTTTCAACTGTTGTTCGGTCTAAAGTTCTAATGAGTTTTACAAGTAGTTCTTTCGCAGCAGCATAATCATCTACATGGATAATAGAAGCAGCTGTATGAATATAACGCGAGCAAATACCAATAACTGTACTTGGAATCCCTTTTTGTAACGTATGAACTCTTCCGGCATCTGTTCCACCTTGTGAAACAAAATATTGATATGGAATGTTATTTGTTTCGGCAGTGTCTAGGACGAATTCACGTAAACCTCTGTGTGTTACCATTGTTGGATCATAAATACGTAAAAGCGTACCCTTTCCTAATTGTCCAAACTGTGTTTTATCACCTGTTGTATCATTTGCTGCCGAGGCATCTAGTGCAAAGAATAAATCTGGCTGAATCATATTTGCTGAAACTTGAGCGCCACGTAAACCAACCTCTTCCATTACATTGGCACCTGAATATAAATGATTAACCACTTTTTCATCTTTCAGTTCTTTTAGTAGTTCAATCGCTAACCCACAACCATACCGATTATCCCAAGCTTTTGCCATAATTTTTTTAGGATTTGCCATGATTGTGAATGGACAAATTGGAATGATGGATTGCCCAGGTCTAATGCCCATCTCTAATGCATCTTGTTTATTATCTGCCCCAACATCAATGAGCATATCTTTTATATCTGTAGGTTTATTTTTATCTGTGCCTCTTAGTAAATGGGGTGGGATTGATGCAATAACTCCTGGAATTTCTCGGGACTTTGTATAAATAGTCACTCTTTGGGCTTGTAATACTTGGTTTGACCAACCACCTAAAGTTTGGAATCTAGTCATCCCGTTTTCTGTAATATTAGATACCATAAATGAAACTTCATCCATATGCCCTGCAACTAAAATTTTGGGAGCATTGTCATTTTCGGATTTTCTAAACCCAAAGATGCCACCTAAATTATCCTGAATGATTTCATCAGAATATCGTTCGAGTTCACTGCGCATAAATTGGCGGACACTCGTTTCATCACCAGGAGCACCGGGTAATTCCGTTAAAGTTTTAAATAATTGTAATGTTTCAGTATTCAACCAAGAACACTCCCTGTTTTTAAATTCAATCGCTCTTATTTTACCACATTTTTCTTCCATCTTTTTGTTTGCACTTTATTTTAAGCATGTTCTAAAATAGTTTGTTTATCCTCACAAGATAATGTATGAATCGCTGGAATTGTAAATGTAAAATTACTTCCATGACCTAAGGAACTTGTCACATTCATTTCCCCACCATGTGTTTTTACTATTTCTTTACAAATAGATAAGCCAATTCCTGAACTCTTCATATTTTTTTCATTATTCATTTTAATAAATTTTGTAAATATCGCCGGAATCATTTGTGGGTCTATTCCTACTCCTGTATCAATAATAGAGACAGATACGAAATCAAAATCACAATTGATTTCTACAGTAATACTACCTTCATTTGTATTCTTTAATGCATTACGTATTAAGTTAATAAAAACTTGTTCCATACGTATTGTGTCAATATTTATTTGAACTTGTTTATTCGTTCTCACTTCTAATTTAAAGTCCAGTTTTGATTGGGTAACTTCATAATGATACTTCTGAAATAATTTCTTAAAATAGGGAACTGGTTCAACTAGCTCAAAGTAAAATTTATACTGTTCAAGCTCCAATAGAGATAATTCAAATAAATCATCTAGCATACGTTCCATAAAAATTGTCTCTTCATAAATGGTTTTTGAATGTTTTTTATATTCGTCATTAATAATTCCATCGATGATTCCTTTAGTATAACTTTTTATTGTTGTTAATGGACTTCTCATTTCATGTGAAATGCTACTAATTAAATCGAGCCGGGCATTGAGAGCATGCTGTAATTGATTATTTATTTGAACAATTTCTTTTGTACGATTTTCCACTTCTGTTTCCAGGTTACTATTAATTTTCGTTAACTCTTCTTTTAATTGCTCTTCATGATTAAACGATTTTGAAATTCTTATAGATAATAAAATCGCTTGTAAAAAGATATATAGTAATAATCCTATTGGTACTAAGTCAACACTTTGAATAAAGTTTAAATAATATAAAACATCATTCACAATAAAAATAAAAAATATTGAAATTGCAATAAAGTTAAATTGATATGTTCTATCTTTAGTACGCAATACGTAACTAGAGAGCAATACTAAATTGAAAAAAATAATAATCAGAACAACTGAATAGTAAGGTAATATTAAGGTACTAATCTTTCCTGGTGTTAACAATACAAAAAGACTCAGTAAAATGTGGAAGATACAAACACCTTTTAAATAAATGGTCCGCAATTTGAAACCTAAAAAATAATGCAAATAATAATTGAAAAACGTCATGGAAATAAATGAACTTATATATTCAACTTTTTGTTTGATTTCCCACGGTGCGTTTGGAAAAACAAGACTCGACATATTTCCTTCTAAAAAGAGAATGCGAAATACTAATGCAATACAGGTCATACTAAAAAATAAATTGAGTATTTCTTTCGTTCTAAACAAATACATTACGAAATGGTAAACACCAATGATTAGTAAACTTCCTACAAGAAAACCATTGATTATAGAATAATTTAATGATTTATTTATAATTTCTTGTTGATTACCAAATTCTATATATGACCATATCCCGCTTTTTCTTTGGGAAAAATTTGAAACATGTAAGACGAGCTCTATTGTTTTCTCATGAGGAACAAATGAAAATAATATGGAAGAGTTTGCTGGAATGGAAGTTTTTTCAGTTACACCAACTTGTCCTGCCTCAGCCATTAATTCTCCATTTACCCACACTTTATAGTTAGAGGCGATATTCGGTAAAGAAATTGCCTTTACAGTTCCTACTTCGTTATCAGGTAAAATAATTTGTAGTCGATAAGTGGCATATCCAAAGCTAGATAGTTTTTGTCCGTTATGTATGACATCTTTCCATTGGTGTGGAATTGGTGTATAAATCTTTGGACTTACCCTTTTTTTTAGGGCTTTAGGGGGTATTAATTCATTCCAATAAAATTCCCATTGCCCAGACAATTTATGCTTAGAAATTTTACTATTACTTAAATCTAAAACTCCATTTGTAGCTTTTATTGTAGCTCCATACACATTCGTATTTGGTAGAAAACAAAAAAATAATAAACCGAGAAAACAGCTAAAAGCAACAAAGGTATTTCTTTTCATATGCACCACCTAGTAAATTTAATAGACAAATTTGTACCCAAATCCACGGACAGTTTTAATATATTGAGGTTTATTCGGATTTTCTTCTATTTTTTTCCGTAATGTACTAATATGAACTGTAACCGTTTTTAAGTCTGAAATAGAGTCATAACCCCAGATTGTGTCGTACAACAATTCAGTTGTTAGAACTTGATTCGGATTTTTCATCATATAGAATAACAGCATTTTTTCCTTTATTGATAGGGCAAGAAAACTTCCATCTTTCGTTACCGTTGCATCTTTAAAATTAACTACTAAACTGCCGATTCTAATAATGTTCGGGTCATTTTTTTCTAATCTTCTTAAGTTTGCTTTTAATCTAACAACCACTTCTGTTGGATCAAATGGTTTAGTAATATAATCATCACAACCGACTTCAAAACCTTTTATTAATTTCTCCTTCGCTTTTTCGCCTGTAATAAAAAATAAAATACCATCATCTGATTGTAGTCGGTATTTTTTCGCAAGTTCAAAGCCATTTTGATCAGGTAAATTTACATCAAGTAATAATACATCAGGCTGAATATTCGATATTAAATTAATTCCATCAACAGCATTTAGGGCAGTATATACACGATATTGTTCTTTTTCCAAATATACTGTTAATATCTCTACTATTTTAGGGTCATCTTCAACAATTACAACTTTTATATAATTCAAATGTTCTCCCTCCCTTTTTCCGTAGTCGAAAGATTGAACTAAAAATCATCCAAGGTAATATTATTTTACAAAAATTTGCTACCATTGAGTATTTTTACCATATTTCTATTATATATAAAAATCCACTAATTTTAAATTATTAAATTTTATAAACTAGTAATATAAAACTTAAAAAAACCACCTTAAGTCCAATTAGTTGTTGTAACGAATAACAAGACTTCTTCTATATTTGATGTTAAAATAAGGGATAGTTTAAAGGAGGATGGCATATGAAATTACGAGATTTTTTAATTGGTGTAGCAACAGGTTTAGCTGCAGCAGTCATTATTAAAGAAGCATCCGAAAGAATTTCACCATTTTTACCTGCTAATCAAGTATTAAACAATGTAAAATTTGAATTTAAAAAAGAAACTCCAATTGATGGTTCTTGGATTTTTATGAAACCTGAAGATTTTAATAATGGCATTTCGACCATTCCGGTTTATCGGGGCGGAATTTCGAGAGTGATTGATGGAGAGTTGGAGACTTTTGAATTCGCTGCAGACGCAAGGTCTGGTGTAATTGTGGAGTTAGTAAAATCTTAAGGGAATCTTTTAAAATACAATTACTTTAAAGCTGGACAAATTGTAATCTGTATAGTCCTTTATAAAATTTAGGAAACTTAAAACGGGATAAAGTTAGTAGTAACTTTACCCCGCTTTTTTTATGCTTTCACTTCATATGGAATTTTAGTCTCTTTTGTTCGTTTTAACGATGAAAGCACTTCTTTTCCATCCGGTGTCCATTGAATCATACGATAATATGCATCATGATAAAAAATAAATTTATAACTATTTGCCAATGCTTCTTTCATAATTTTTTCTTTTGCAAAGACACTTGTCATAGGATAATCATCATACGCCATTACCCACAATGGATTTTGATGAGCATGGGTAGCCATAATATCTGCCATATGAAGCATTGTTTCCCCATTTTGAGTTAACTTAATAATTGCATGTCCATCACTATGTCCACCTGTATGAATCAATTCAATTCCTGATGTGATTGTAATTGAACCTGAAAAAGTTTCGACTTGATGTTGGATTGGTTCCCAATTTTCTTTCCAATACGTATTTTTCGAACGGATATTCGGATTACGCATTTCATTCCACTCTACTTCAGTTGTATAAATTTTCGCATTTGGGAAAGTTGATACAAGTGTTTCCCCTTCCCAATGAGTTAACCCACTAGCATGATCAAAATGCATATGCGTCATTAAAACAACATCAATATCCGCTGCTTTTAACCCTAGTTCTTGTAAGCTCTCTAAAACGGTTGATTCTTCTGTTACTCCATAGTTACGAAGCTGTTTTTCTGTTAACTTATTAAACCCAACTCCACTATCGATTAAGTAGTTTTTTCCCTCAAACTGTATAAGAATTGGTTCACATGCTAATTCAACTTGATTTTTTTCATTTACGGGATATTTTCTTGACCAAAGTGGTTTTGGTACTACGCCAAACATTGCTCCGCCATCTAAAGAAGTGACTCCCCCATTGAGCCATGTTAACTGCATATTGTGAAATTGAAGTTGATCCATTCATTTCTCCCCTTTTCCCTAAAACTTTGTATGTTAGCGACTTTTTATAAAATTATCGCACAGTACACAATTGGTCATGCTTTTGAAATAAATTGAGATTCTAACCTATATATCGGTTGACCTTTTGCGGAAAACTTCTCTTCATATTCGGTCATGATATTGTCCTTAGGCTCATCTGCATGTAAATTGAGTGATACAAATTTTAACAGCATCCCATATTCAGACATACTTATTAGAGAGAATTCAAATAAACCACGATTATCTGTTTTAAAGTGAATTTCCCCATTATCAATTAAAATCGATTCATACAATTTCAAAAATCCCTCATGAGTCAAGCGACGTTTAGCATGGCGCGTTTTTGGCCAAGGATCGGAGAAATTCAAATAAACACGACTAACATCATTTTTTGTGAAGTACTTAGCCAAATCTGCTCCATTCACTTTTAGTAAACGTAGATTTGGCGGTGTGTTAGCTGCTATTACCTTTTCTAGTGCACTAACGATGACACTATCATATAATTCAATTCCAATATAATTAATTTCAGGGTTTGCTTGTGCCATTCCAGTAACAAATTGACCTTTCCCTGTTCCTACTTCAATATGTAATGGGTTATTATTTCCAAAAGCTTCATTCCACTTGCCTTTATAGTTTTCGGGGGTTGGAATAATAATTTCTGGATGGCTATTGATAAATTCTTCTGCCCAAGGTTTATTTCGTAATCTCACTTACATGTTCCTCTTTTCTTTGCTGTTCATTTTATTTGAAGATGGTTGAACTGATGTAGATAAACGTTCATGCCCATTAAATTTCTTATATTATAACTTAATTATCTACTAATTCCATAATATCGCTACTTTTCTTTCGCTAAATTCCAACTTTTTGGCTGTACCTCAAATTCTATTAAAGAGTTTTTTGTTGAAGTATCGATTATTTCCCCGTCAGTATGGCAGAGAATTTGTTCTTTAACACTTATCTTCACATTTACAGCACTGGTTTGAACCACTGCCTTTAAGCGGGTATGTGCTCCGAAAAATACCGTTACAAATAACAGTAATAACTTTATTCTAGATAAGTTATGAACAAGAATCACTTCTAACAATCCATCATCCGGTTTTGATTTTGGTGAAATTTTCATTCCTCCCCCAAAATAGGGTTGGTTGCAAATTGTAACAAACCATACATTTTTATACGATTTTTCTACACCTTCTATACAAACGGTTAAATCAAATAACTTAAACTTAAATAATCCATGTAGTAAAAAATAAACATAACTCAATTTTCCTAATCCTACTGAATTCAATCCTTTTTTTAGTTTGGATTGATTTGCAAGATTCGCTACAAAGGCATCGAAACCAATACCAGCATTATTAATAAAACATTTTTGGATAGTATTTATTTTAAAAACACCACTATCCATTTCTTTATATGTACAATCGTTTTGCAAAATAAATTGTTCAATTTGCTTGGCAGTTTGAAATGAAAAATAACCTCTGGAAAAATCATTGCCCGAACCAGCCGCAACATTACCAACGAAAACATCTTGAAAACCCATTACTCCATTTAGCACTCCATGAATGGTACCATCTCCACCTACAACAATAATGAGAATATTTTCTCCATTTGCTGATGCTTCTTCACTTAGCTGTTGAGCGATTTCCTTTGCGTGTTCATTATACTTTGTAATATGGAAGGAATAGGTACATTTAAGTTCCTTTCTTAACTTTTGCCAAACTATTTTCCCTTTTCCATTGCCGGCAAATTCATTGATGATAAAATGTAACTCCACGCACCACTACTCCTCTATATTTTCAACATTCCAAATATCACGGTTAAATGAGGTTGTTTGAACTTGGTGTAAAATTGCCTGAGCTGCATGCATTTGCATTCGCTTCATAGGAGAAGATGATCGTTTCAGGTGCATTAACCATTTTGGAAATTCTCTTTTATCGATAAACTGAACATTATATATTGAACCTGGATAATCAAAATAACCATTTCTTGAAAGTAATACTTTTCTTATTGGTAAGTCCACTTCATGAGCTGTGAAAATTTGGGAAACCACAGCTTCCATTCGATTTAATTGAATTAGCGGATTAAGCATTTTTTTATCAATCTTTCCTACTTTTTTTGTCCAAAAGCGTTCACTGTTTCCAACATATACAGCCATATTATCGTGTTCTACCACTGTAATACAAATACATTCAGTTGGTGTTAAAATGACAACATCTAATTCAACAGGTGCTTTTTTTACTTTGATAATCGGATAATAAAAGATTAGATAACTATCTGGTAATTGTTGAAGTATATTTCTTAGCAATGTATCTCGTAAAAATTTTGGATCTACATAAGATTTCTCCCGCAAAGTTGAACTTGCCCATTTAATTTGAAAATGGAAAAATTGATCTAAAAACATCACTTTTAATTCTTCTAACGTTTGAGGATGATACACGATTTTTGGCTCAAAAAATAAAGTGGTTGTTTCATCTTCAGGGATGACCTCATCTTTATCGATTAACTCATTTTCCACATCAACTTCCTCAATATTTTCTTCCTCAGCTTCAGATCTTTTAAACATTAATTTTTTCAAAAATGTAAAACGCTCTTTTGGCTCTTCAATTTCCGCTTCTGTTTCTATATGTTCCCAATCAGGAAGTTCTTCTCCTGATATCCATTGAGTTTTAACTCTTTCCCACTGAATTTGTTTCAATCGAACAAATTGTGTTGGATATCTTGTTAATGCTGTTTCATATCTTGAAATGTAATCTTGAAGTTTTACTAATTGAGCCAAATAAAACACTCCTATCCTATCTACTACAGTTAGTTTAATTTTACATGAGGAAGTAAAAAAAAAATAGTGGATAGCCGTTTTCGACAATCCACCTATTTTAATTATATTATATCTAGTACTTGAAAATCATTTGGAATTTTTGTTTCAAATTGTGTTTGTAATTTACGTGTCCATTCACCAATGACAGCATGATTAATTTTTACACCATCAATGTCAATTACAGGTGTAATCTCAGATGTTGTAGAAGATACAAAAACTTCATCCATTTGTAAAATTTCAGCTTTTGTGAATGTCTCTTCTTTTACTGGTAAATGAATCTCCTTCGCACAAGTTAAGATTACTCGACGTGTAATGCCATTAAGAATGAAGTTGTCGATTGGGTGTGTATATAATATACCGTCTTTAATACCAAATACATTTGTAGAAGAACCTTCTGTAATGATTTCCCCACGATGCAAAATGGCTTCATAACACCCTTTTTCTTGAGCCTGTTGTTTTGCTAAAACAGCCCCTAATAGATTCAGCGATTTTATGTCACAGCGTAACCATCGAATATCTTCAACAAAGGTTGCTTTTACACCTTTTTCTTTATTTTCTAAGGGACGAGGCGATTCTTTCACATTGCCCGTTAGAACAGGTAAAACTGTATCGCCAGGAAAATGGTGGATTCGAGAAGCTGTCCCTCTTGTTATTTGAAAATAAAGATTACCTGTATTTAGCTCATTTGCTTCTACTAATTCATGTAATAACATGTGTAATTTGTCTTTTGTATACGGAATCGTCAAATGGATCTTTTCTGCACTTTCATAAAAGCGATCAATATGTTCCTTTGCCGTAAACATTTCGCCATTATAAACTTTAATTACCTCGTAAACTCCATCCCCAAATTGATAACCTCGGTCTTCCTTATCAATTACTATTTCATCATCTTTTACAATTTTATCATTCCATAAAGAATATCCCATTGTTACTCACTCCCACTCTAGTTACTTTGCCAACTCAACGATTGCCTCGGCATAAATCGCTGCAGCCTTAATCAAGTTCTCAACGACAACATATTCGTCTGCTTGATGCGCTACATCAGGTTCTCCCGGGAAGAGCATTCCAAAGGCAACCCCTTTTTTCATTACCCGCGCATACGTTCCACCACCAGTTGATAATGGGTTTGAATGGTCATTTGTATATTTTCGATAAACAGACAATAATGTTTGGATAAGTGAATCTTCTTCTGGAATATAATGTGGTGCTGAATTTGAAACAACATCAAGACTAAATCCAAAAGCGGCAGTAAGTTGAGAAGCTTTTGTAATCTTCTCTTCAAATGAATATGTAACCGAGTAACGCATACTTACTTGAATACGAGCACCCTTTTCACGATGGAATAAAATAACTCCCGGATTTAATGTTGTTTGACCAGACATTTCATCAAAGTGATTTAAATTTAATGTTGTTCCATAGTGATCGCCATCGAACACTTCTACAATAAACGTAACAAACTGTTTACTAGCAGTTGTGTTTAAATAAGGTGTTAAAAATTTTGCTAAGAGCACCCCAGCATTAATTCCTTTTTCCGGCTCCATTGCATGAGCAGATTTCCCTTTAACAGTTACAATATATTTATTCTCTTCTTTATTTATTGTTCCTTGGATAAGATTTTTTTCTAGGAATTGCTCAAAATCATCCACAACCCCATCTTGGACGTTTTGAATAATTGCTTTTGCAAAATCAGGTACCATATTCGAACGTTGCCCTGATTGAAAAGCAACTAATTGTTCATTTTCGCTAAACTTTTCCTTCAATTCAAAATCTAGTAATGCAATCCCTTTTTCGGCATTGATAAGGGGAAAATCAGCATCAGGAGCAAAGCCGTTACTTGGCATTTCCTCATTTTTAAAGTAATGATTCACACAACGGAATCCACTCTCTTCATCTGTTCCAATAATCATACGAACTCGTTTGTTTAATGGAATTTGCTCATCTTTTATCATTTTCATTGCAAGCCATGCTGCAATTGTCGGACCTTTGTCATCAATTGCCCCTCGACCATATAGCTTACCATCCACTATTTCACCTTTAAATGGCGGATAGACCCACGAATCTCCTGCTGGGACTACATCTACATGACATAGTATACCAACCAATTCATCGCCTTGCCCCATCTCTATATGTCCTGCAACTTCATCTACATTTTTTGTTGTAAATCCTAGTTCTTCGCCTTTTTGTAGCATATATTGTAAAGCTTTTAATGGACCTGGACCAAATGGGGCATCTTTAGTAGCATTTGCTTCATCTAGTACACTCTCAATTTGTATTAATTGTTGTAATTCAAGAATTAACTCTTCTTCTCTAGATTGTGCTAACTTCAACCAATCCATTAACTACCACCTCACTAATTAATACCGAATATTTTACTCTTTCTCAAAGAAAGTACAAGCAATTTAGTCATATTTTGAGGTGATATGTCATATGCTCTATAAAGATGGCCCGACTACTTATAAAATGTTCAGAATTTTCTATAACTTCATCCACTAAAAAAATTCTATGTAAAAGTTATATTAATTGACTGAGAATTATGGAAAAATTAATAGTTTACTGATATAATTGCGTTGTCAAGGTAACACATTGACAACAAACTTTATAAAAAAAGGGGATGTCCAAGGCAACAATTTAATTAGCTTTTGAGAGCACCTCTATATGTAGTCGTCCGCTAGTCTTTGCCATGAGAATTAAGATCGAAGGAGTGGTTCATTTATGAAACCAACTACTGACAGAATGCTTAATCGTATTAAAGACGTGTACATGTTTATCCTGGATAAGGGAACAGTGTCTACACAGGATTTAGTCGAAGAGTTCAACATCACTCCTCGCACCATTCAAAGAGATTTGAATGTGTTAGCCTTTAACGACTTGGTAGTTAGTCCAAGTCGAGGTAAATGGACAACGACGAAGAAAAAAGTTAAATTGACATCTTAGATTTTTCAAATTTCTTTATTCGCATATAAAAAAAGAATGACCTTTCGTCGGGGTCATTCTTTTTTCTTATTGTTTTCTTGTAAAAGATCCAGTTCTTCTTCCGTTAACTCACGATACTCACCAAGAGCTAATCTTTCATCAAGTTTTAAGCTCCCCATCGACAATCTCTTCAAGTAAGTCACTTTCTTTCCTACAGATTCAAACATCCGCTTAACTTGATGAAATTTACCTTCTTGTATTGTAAGTTCAATTTCAGATTCTTTATCGGATTTTAATATAACAAGTTTTCCTGGTTTCGTTACATAGCCATCATCTAATTCTACACCTATTTTAAACGCTTCTACGTCCTCTTCTGTTACTTCCCCATCAATTAAAGCATAATAGGTCTTTGGAACATGCTTTTTAGGCGAAAGCAAATTATGCGCTAGCTGGCCGTCATTTGTAATTAGTAATAATCCTTCTGTATCTTTATCTAAACGTCCAACAGGAAAAGGTTTAAAGTGTTGTGCAAGCGGATCTAGTAAATCGATGACTGTCTGGTCGTAACTGTCTTCTGTAGCTGAGATCACTCCAGGAGGTTTATTCATCATTAAATAAATAAATTCAGTATATTGAACAATTTCACCAAATACACTCACCTGTTGTACTTCCGTATTTACATGAATGCTTGCATCTTTTACTATTTCTCCATCAATCGTTACTGCTTTTTGCTTTAATAATTGTTTTACTTCTTTACGAGATCCAAACCCCATATTTGCTAATAATTTATCTAACCGCAACTTTAAACCTCCTACTTAAACCCAAACTTACCGGCAATTTTAGAAATTCTTTCGCCTAACAGTTTTTGTGCTAAACCTAATCGGAAAGAAGCATAACCATAAACAGCTGCTCCTACCACGATACAGATGAATAAATAAACAAGTGCAATCATTTTATTTGTTGGCTCTGCAATGAGGTATAATCCTTTATTCACAAGTAAAACTGAAATCGCCATTACAATGGTTAAGATACAAATTAAAAGTACTCTTCTAAACACTAACTTCGAACGATATTGAAGCACTCTATGAATAACAAGAATATTAATCACAATTGTAACAATATAGCCAATCACCGTTGCTAAAATTGCTCCATCTACTTCTAATAATTTGATAAGTGGTTCGTTTAATACAAGCTTTATTAATAATCCTGTTAGTAAACTGAAAATAATCCACTTTTGATAATCAATTCCCTGTAAAATCGCAGCTGTTACAGAAAACAAAGCAAAAAGTATTGCAGCTGGCGCATAATGAGCTAATACAAGTGCACCCATTTCATCTTGTTCATATAGGACATGGTATACATCAGGCGCTAAAATCATAATGCCAATACTTGCCGGAATCGTAATAAACAACAAAACTTGATACGTTTTATTCATTGCAACTTTAAGACCATTAAAGTCACCAAGCGTATAATATTTTGTAATGGTCGGTATTAATGCCATTGAAAATCCTGTTGCTAACATAACTGGGATGATGACAATCTTATGGGTTAACAAATTTAACATTGATAAATACGTATCTGTTACTTTCGCTAACCCAATTTCATTCATCGCACTATTGAAAGTAAGCATATCCACTAATTGAAATAGTGGATTTGAAAGTCCCACAAAAACAATTGGAATTGAATATTGTAAAATTTCTTTGTAAATATTTTTAGTTGATAAATCTCCAGTCGGCACTGAAGTAACTAATAAATGATTAAATTCTGGTTTTAACTTTCTCCAATAATAATAAAGAACAACTAATCCACCAAGTGCTCCTACAAATGCTGCAAATACCGCAAACTTAATTGCCGTTTCTGGCGTACCCTTTAAAAGCACCACAACAATAAAAGAGCCACCTAGCAATACAATAATCCGAACAATTTGTTCCACTAACTGGGATACAGATGTCGGCATGTAATGATCATGCCCTTGGAAATATCCTCTTACTAAACTCATAAAAGGAACAACTAATAATGCAAAACTTACCCAACGTATAACAGATGCAATTTGCTCTACATTATAAATTTGTTCTTTATCATTAATTACAACACTTGCAATTGGAGTTGCCATTAAATTTAAAATAATAAAGGAGATTAAACCTGTGACAACCATGACTAATACACCAGATTTAAATAATCGCCTCCCAGCTTCATAATCACCGAGGGAATTATATTTTGATACAAATTTCGATACCGCTAATGGCAGCCCTGAAATCGCCACAGAGAGCATAATATTATAAGGAATATAGGCATATTGGTATAATCCAATATTCTCTTTCCCAACAATTGAATAGAATGGGAACAGATAAATTAAACCTAATACTTTAGAGAGAAACAATCCGATTGTTAATATCGCAGTTCCTTTCATCAATGAAGACATAAAAACATTCCAATCTTTATGAAAATGTAGAGATAATTATGTATTTTTGTTTTATAAGAAAAATAATTGCCGACTTAGTATAGTCGACGAAAATTAAAGACTTCGAGTTTCGAAAAAGAATCTACATGTTAGTTTACATCTGAAAGACAATTTACTCAAATAGTTTCTTCATATTTATGTATAATATGGTGTACATAGAAACATTTTATGAAAATGATTATTTAGAAAGTGAGATTAAATATGTTAGACGTTATCGTTATAGGTGGAGGTCCATCCGGTTTAATGGCGGCGATTGCTGCTGCTGAACAAAAGAAAAAAGTTTTATTAATTGAAAAAAGCAATAAATTGGGTAAAAAATTAGCAATTTCTGGTGGCGGACGCTGCAACGTCACAAATCGCTTATCTGTAGACGAAATTATTAAGCATATTCCAGGAAATGGTCGTTTTTTATATAGTCCTTTCACTGTTTATAACAATGAAAATATCATTGAGTTTTTTGAAGGACTAGGTGTCAAACTAAAAGAAGAAGACCATGGCCGGATGTTCCCTGTGTCAAACCGTGCTCAAGATGTTGTTGATGCCTTGGTTAAAGAATTAAAAAGACTCCAAGTTGATATTCGTTTACAAACATCTGTCGCAAAGTTATTAATGGATGATGAAAAGATATTAGGTGTTCGCCTAGAAGACGGCACCGAATTACTAGCTAAAGCTGTTGTTGTGGCTGTTGGCGGTAAAGCTGTTCCTCAAACAGGTTCAACTGGGGATGGGTATCCTTGGGCAGAACGTGCTGGTCATACCGTTACGGAGCTTTACCCAACCGAAGTCCCTGTAAAATCAAAAGAATCATTTATTGAATCCCGTGAGTTGCAAGGATTAGCTTTACGTGATGTCGCTGTATCTGTTTTAAATAAAAAAGGAAAAGCGATTGTCACTCATAAAATGGACATGCTTTTTACACATTTCGGCTTAAGTGGCCCTGCAATTTTGCGCTGTAGTCAATTTATCGTAAAAGAACGAAAAAAAAATAATGGGGCACCTGTTCGAATTCGTATACACACTTTGACGGAATTTAATGAAGAAACGTGTCTTCAATATTTAAACAAACTAATTAAAGAAGACCCGAAAAAAGCTTTGAAAAATAGTTGGAAAGGCATTGCCCCAGAACGTTGGCTATTATTTTTAATGGAGCGCGCACATATTAATCCTTCACAAGTAGCTGCTGAAATTTCTCAAGAAAAAATCCGTTCATTTGCTCGCGAATTAGTAAGTTTTGAGATGGATGTACACGGAACACTTCCTTTAGAAAAGGCGTTTGTAACTGGCGGCGGTGTATCTGTAAAAGAAATCGAACCAAAAACAATGGCCTCAAAAATGAAAACTGGATTATACTTCTGTGGTGAAATTCTCGATATTCACGGTTACACTGGCGGCTATAACATTACAAGTGCTCTTGTTACTGGACGCATTGCTGGTATGAGTGCAGGCTCTTTATAAGGTGAACCGGGCGTAAATGTTATGCCCGGTTATTTTTATTCGACTTGAAATTATCTATCATTAGCTTTTCGTCTCATAAATTTAGAAAATTCATCGAAATCCTTTAAAAAATTGTTCACGGTCTTCTACATTGTTGCGGTATTTCTCATTCACCAATTCAAGTAGCAAGGCCCTCTTAGTTTCTTCATCCAGAACCAACTCTTTTATCTTTATTCTAGCTTCTAATAGAAAATTCAAATATTCTTCATACCCATCATCAAAAAAACCCTTCAACTCTGCTTTAATTTGCTTCGCCAAAAAAGGACTAGCTCCTTCTGTTGAAATTGCAATTTTCAATAGTCCACGCTCAAAAACAGCCATATTATAAAAAGTACTATCACTCGGTTCATCAATTACGTTCACAAGTTGATCTTTTGCACAGCTTATTTTTACTTGTTCATTTACCTCTCTATTATCTGTTGCAGCAAACACTAAAAATGCCCCTTTAACATCCTCAATTACAAAATACCTTGGATACCATTCTATTTTCTTTTGTTGCGCAAATGATTGTAATTCTTCCGTTAATGTTGGACTCACAACGATGATTTTTGCTTTCTGTTCAACCAAATTTAGTATTTTCTTAGTAGCAATTCGACCACCACCTACTACTACAATTCGTTTATTTTCTAAATTCAACATAACAGGATACATCATCATCACCCTAACTTTACGTGAAAAGAGGTTGCAATCATGCAACCTCTTTTACTTATTATACAGTTACTTTGTTATGATACTCACGACCGTCTGTTACAGCTTCTACGTAACCAGCACGGATAACAAAATCACCGAAATATTCATCTACAAAACGTTCTTTTGCGTAATGTTCAATAATTGGTTTTAAAGAAGCTAAAATTTCTTCTTCACCAATATTTTCTTTATAGATTTTATTTAAACGATAGCCTGCGTGACTAGCACCTAAATACATATTGTATTTACCAGGACCTTTACCGATGAAGCCAATTTCACCCATAGCTGCACGGGAACATCCATTTGGACATCCTGACATACGAATCGTAATGTCTTGATCACGTAAGCCGTTTTCATCTAATAATGTTTCGATTTTTTCGATTAAAGACGGTAAATATCTTTCTGATTCAGCCATTGCTAACCCACAAGTTGGTAGGGCAACACAAGCGATTGAATTACGACGCAATGCAGAGTAATTCACACTGTTTGTTAAATCATACTTTTCGATAATTTCATCGATTGCTTTTTTAGCACGTGCCCCTACGTTTGCAATAACAACATTTTGGTTTCCTGTAAAACGGAATTCACCTTTATGAACTTGTGCAATTTCACGTAATGCCGTTTTTAGTGGATAGTTTTCAAAATCTGCTACACGACCATTTTGGATAAATAATGTGAAATGGTATTTTCCATCTTCACCCTTGATCCAGCCATAACGATCTCCTGTGTGATTGAATTGGTAAGGCTTAGCTTCTTCAAATTCATAGCCTAAACGCTTTTCAATTTCTTGTTTTACATTGTCTAATCCTAAACGATCAACTGTATATTTAAAACGAGCATTTTTACGAACAGAACGGTTACCATAGTCGCGTTGTACTGTCATAATTTTCTCACATACATCGATTACTTTTTCTTTAGGAGTATACCCAATGATACGAGCTAATTGTGGGTAAGTTGCAGTATCGCCATGAGTCATTCCCATACCGCCGCCAATTGCCACGTTAAATCCAATTAATTCATCATTTTCTAAAACAGCTATTAAACCGATATCTTGCGAGAACACATCCACATCGTTTGCTGGTGGAATTGCAATACCGATTTTAAATTTACGTGGCAAGTATAATGAACCGTAAATTGGCTCTTGCTCTTCTTGTGTATCCACCACTTTTTCTTTATCTAACCAAATTTCATAGTATGCATTTGTACGTGGTAATAAATGTTCACTGATTTTAGATGATAACTCAAAAACTTCTTTGTGTAAATTTGATTGTAATGGATTTGCGTTACACATTACATTACGGTTTACGTCCCCACATGCCGCAATTGTATCAAATAAAACACTATTTAGTTCTTGCATATGTTTTTTCATATTCCATTTTAAAATTCCATGGAACTGAATTGTTTGACGTGTCGTAATTTTGAAAGTACCGTTACCATACTTATCGGATAATTCATCAAGTTTCAACCATTGTTTTGATGTTGCAACTCCACCAGGCATACGAACACGTACCATGAATTGATAAGCTGGTTCTAATTTTTTACGTTCGCGCTCTAAACGTTGGTCACGGTCATCTTGTAAATAACTACCGTGGAACTTCATTAAACGATTATCCCAATCTGAAATTCCAGCACTTAATTCATCTTGCATTGATTCTACTAATGTACCGCGCAAATAATTACTCGCCGCTTTTATATCTTCCACATCACTAGGTTTACCATCTTGAGGTGGTAATACAATTTTTTCTACCATGTTTACTTCCCCCTTAGTATACGTCTCGTTGATAACGTTTCTCTTTTTGTAAAGTTGCTAAATACTCTTCAGCTTGTTCTTTCGATTGATTACCCTGCTCAGCAATAATATTGATTAAAGTCTCATGTACGTCTTTAGCCATGTGATTTTTATCGCCACATACGTATACTACTGCTCCTTCTTGTAACCAATTGTAAAGTTCTTTAGCATTTGCAAGCATTTTGTGTTGAACGTATACTTTTTCTTCTTGATCTCTAGAGAACGCAACATTTAGTTTTGTTAATACGCCATCTTTTACCCATCTTTGCCATTCAGTTTGGTAAAGGAAATCTGTTACAAAGTGTTGGTCTCCAAAGAATAACCATGATTTACCTTCAGCCCCACGCTCTTCACGCTCTTGGATAAATGAACGGAATGGTGCAACTCCTGTACCAGGTCCAACCATAATAATTGGTGTTTCATCAGATGGTAATTTGAAATTCGGGCTATGTTGGACATAAACTCGAACTTTGTCACCAACTTCTAATTGATCGGCTACTTGAGTAGAACATACGCCTAAACGCTCGCGACCATCCACTTCATAACGTACCGCACCAATTGTTACATGCACTTCTTCTGGATAAGCAGTTTGACTACTTGAGATTGAATATTGACGAGCTGGGATTTTTCGTAAAGTATCTACGAATTGTTGTGCATCACAACTGAATGGACCGAATGTTTCGACAACATCTAGTAAATCACGGCCATAAATATATTGTTTAAAGTTATCTCTATTGTTTAATAACTGTTGGAATTCATCATTTGTAGTATATTGTGCAATTTTTTCCATTACTGGTTTTGATAGTACAGTAATTTCAAGCAAATTAATTAATGCAGACTCAAGCGAAATTGTTTCTTCTCCAACTGTAACTTGTTTTTGTGCATCGAAACCTAATGATGAAATTAAAGCAGAAACAAGCTTTTCATTATTTGTTGGGATAATTGCTAAACTATCTCCAGGTTCATATGTTAAGCCAGACTCTTCTAAAGAAATTTCTAAATGGATTGTTTCTTTATTTGAACCTTCCCCATTTAGGTTAATTTTCTCTAAAATTTCAGCTTGGAAAGGATTTTTGCGAGAATATTCAGTTGTTGGAACTGTTAATACAGTCGACGCAGCCTCTTTTTCAGATAATGATTGAACAACTGCATCTTCCTGTAATTTTGCTTTCACTGAATCAAACCATTTTGATGCCGGCTCATCGAAGTCAAGATCACAATCTACACGGTCCACGATACGCTCTGCCCCAAGTTTTTCTAATTGAGCATCAAAATCTTTACCTGTTTGGCAGAAGAATTCGTAAGAGCTATCCCCTAAAGACAACACTGCAAATTTAACATGATCTAATTTTGGAGCACGCTTTCCTTGTAAAAAACTGTGGAAACTAATTGCATTATCAGGTGGCTCACCTTCACCATGCGTACTAGCAATAACTAGAAGATGGTCAAGCTTTTTTAAATTATTCGTTTTAAAATCACTCATTGAAGAGACATTCACATCGAAACCTAGTTCTTTTAACTGCTCGCCATATTTTTTAGCTAGCCCTTGTGCCGTTCCTGTTTGTGAAGCAAATAAAATGGTAATGTTCTTTGGTTTTGTTGCTTCTTGTTTAGGTAGAACAGCTATTGCAGAACTTACATTTTGCCCAGTTTCTACTGGCACTTGAATTGCTTCAAATGTTGAAGTTGCACTTAAGTAACCAGTTAACCAAATTTTTTGCTGGGATGTTAGACTTACTAATACTTCATTTAGTTTTGTTACTTGTTCTTCATTAAAAGGGCTATTATTGACTTCTAACTTCACTTGGTACACCTCTTTGGTAAATTATTTTAAGCGAATTTTTTCATTTTTTTCGATTTGAACGATGCGATTATCTTGGACAATGAGCGTAATTGACCCATAATTCATCGTACTAATCATTTGCTTTAAGCTTTCAATCGCTTGCTCAAAATTTTCTTGTTTCTTATCTTTATCCATATTTAAACACTCCTTTATGAAACTAATGCTTCTTTTACTCTTTCAACTAACACTTCACGCACGTTGTTGTCATAGCCTAAACACTCACATAAAACAACCTGATCTTCTGAAAACCCAAGCTTTGCAATTTTCTTTTGAACTCCAATTTTTAATAAACCCGTAAATAAAATATAAGGAATAATAAATACTTTCTTATTACGATTATTAATTTGTTGTAATGCTTCCTCAAAAGATGGCCCATTACCATATAAGAAACATGTATCAACATTGGAATATTGAAACTTTTGTTTTAGTAGTTTTGCAATACTTTGAAGATCATTTTGAACTTGTATGTCACTGCTTCCTCGACCGATTAACAAAATATCAACATCTTTATCTCGTAATGTGTTTTTGGCTATCACTCTTTCATGTAAACTATTTACTAGTTTTTCATGTATGCCGAATGGTTTACCTAACGAAATTGAAACAGATGGATAAAGCTTTTGTGCATTACGGATTTCAAGCGGTATATCTTTTTTCGCATGATTAGCAGATAGTAATAAAATGGGGATAACTGAAATGTTCGTTGCGCCTTTTGCAACACATGTAGCAATTCCATCCTTAATCAATGGTTCAGCTAGTTCAAGGAAGCATAATTCTTGAATATCCACATTGATGAATGGCTTAACTGTTTCAATAAATTGAATCGCTTCATCAATACCAGCCTTCACACGAGTACCATGGGCAACAAATAATACAGCTTTCATTTTTTTACCTACCTTTTCAAACGGGGACTTCCCGAAGTAAGCTTTGTTGAACATCTGTTTGTTCAAACCAAGCTATTTTCTCACGCATTTTTACGACTTCCCCAACAATAATCATACTTGGATTTTTAATTTCTTCTTTTGTTGCAATTTCCACGATTGTTTCCAAAGTCCCAACAATCGTTTTTTGTTGAGCTGTCGTCCCCCAATGGATAAGTGCAATAGGTGTTTGCGGTTTACGTTTATATTTTATTAGTTGTTCAGTTACATATTGTAAGTTTCCGACACCCATGTAAATAGCAAGAGTGTCAACGGATTCTGCTAACCCTTTCCAGTTAATGGAGTCATCTTTCCCTTCTCTCATATGTCCTGTTACAATGGCGAAACTTGAACCTAAATCCCGATGTGTAACCGGTATGCCTGCATATGCTGGTGCAGCTATACCTGATGAGATTCCAGGAACAACTTCAAAAGGAATATTTGCATTAGCAAGCACTTCCGCTTCTTCTCCACCTCGACCAAATACGAAAGGGTCTCCTCCCTTAAGTCGAGTGACAATCTTACCATTGTTTGCATAATGAACGAGTAAATGATGAATTCTCTCCTGTATAACTCCGTGCAGTTTTGGCAATTTTCCAACAAAAATTAATTCAGCGTTTGGTTTTGCATATTCCAGCAATTCCTTATTAACAAGTCGGTCATATAAAATAACATCAGCCTGTTGAATGCACTTTAATCCTTTAACTGTTATTAAATCAACGTCTCCCGGGCCTGCGCCAACAATATATACTTTTCCCATGATGTCCCCCCAAGATCTAGCGTTCAATTTTTTACCGACCTAAATATTAGTTCTATAATAAACTTTACAATTCTTATTGGTCAACTATGTATTTAAAATTATTTTACTAATTTTCGAAAAATAATACTCACTATATATTCAATCAAACGTCAGTTCTAATTATTAAATTTCATTTACGACTTCAGTTGTATAAACAACAAACATATGTATTTTATTAAAAAAACCTCAATAAACTCATCTTCACTGACACGTGCTTTTTCACTAAATTTGCGCACGTAATCTGCTGGAGTTTATTGAGGCCTCTAGTTTTCTAGTCAGCTTTGTTAATTCTTAGTAATCTGCTATACATAATAATGTTTATAGCATTATAAGTCAATAGTTTTCATAATATTTATATAATAATATAGGAAGTAAAACTGTTGTTCCTTATCTCATCCTAAAGAAGAGATAAGCCTTTTCCCCACTTTCTCCTGGTTTGAAGAAAACCATCGATAATTCTTACCCAATACTCCTACTGCCGATAAAAATTGTTAGGACAATAATAATTATTATTTTTCTTGAAATGCCATATTTCTACTATACATCGGCAATTTATAATACTCATTTTATTTTTAAGAGTAAAAAAATTCTAATTATTTAATCTTAACTTAACCTTCATCATTTATCATTCAATTAGCAATTATGGTAAGAGGTGTGAATATTGAAGGATATCGAGATAAAAGCAAATGTACTTGAATTAACAGAAGGAGTTGTTTTAGCTAGAGATCTTTTTGTGGAAGGTCGCTTATTAATGAAAGAGGGCAATTTTCTTACTTCCCGCGTAATCAATTTATTAAAAAATCGCAACGTAGAACATGTTTATATAAAAAATTCACTTCAACAACAAAATAAAACTGAACTTATTGAACTATCTACGGAAAATGTTACTGAACAATTTTTTTCAGTATTAGCAGAATTAAGTATTGAAAAAAGATACGGTCATGTATTAAAAAACGCAGATGATATTGAATATATTAAAACTCTATTTATAAAAATTATGCAAAATGAAAAATATAGATCCATACTAAACGACTTAAAAAAGTGGGATTCCTATACTTACTATCACTCCATCGATGTTTTTGTTTTATCCACTCTTTTTGCCAAACAAGAAGGCATACCAAGTTTAAACCATAAAGCAATCGGATTTTTGCTTCATGATATAGGAAATCTATATATTCCCCTTTCAATCTTGCAAAAAAATGCAAAAATTACGCACGATGAGTATCGAATAATAAAAAAACATACAATTGAGGGATTTCATATTTTTGAGAGTTTAGGTTTATACGACCTTGCTTATTTAGCGAAATCCCACCATGAAAATCATAATGGCTCAGGCTATCCTGATGGGTTAACTGGTACTGAAATGACTCGAGAACTTGAGGTTCTTCATTTAATAGATGTTTATTCCGCTATTACAATGAAAAAATATTATAGAGAAGCAATCGGTGCAGCAGATGCACTCACTTTCATTTTCAGGGACGAGGAAAAATTCAACCCACAATTACTGTCACGTTTTGTTGAGTTTATAGGCATATATCCTGAAAATTCAATCGTTCGGCTTTCAGATAAGTCTTATGCAATTATAAAGGAAGTAAATGAACAATATCCATTACTGCCACTTGTAAAAAGATTGGATAACAATCAATTAATCGAATTACCTATAAATTATCAACTAACAATTGAAAAAATGATTAAATATAACAAAGATACAATTAGTTCACTGTTTAATCGGTTCTATGAAGAAATTATTAATGAAAATATAGAGGGTATGAAAAAAACCTACCTAAAAATATCTGACGCTATTACTGAAAATGAACAGTTTACAAAACTATTTATCCCGACGTTTCAAATATTAAATGTTTTATTAAAAGAACAAAAGATGTCCGAAACGCGCTATAAAAAAATTACAAAAGAAATCACCACATTATTAGATGCAAAATTATTAAGTCTACAAGAACAACATCAACCAACAAAATCAATTTTGTTCTTAATTGATTATAAGTACCAACATCACTACTATTTAAAGTTTCTTCAAGGGTTCTTTTTAACAGAAAAATTTTATCCTTTTATTGTTGATGCAAGTACAAGTGAAACAGAAGTTACGAACATTTTAAATTGTTGCAATGCATATTCCGTATATATCATACGTGATCAATACGAGCCAGTGCTTTCAAACAACCAAGACCTTGGCATCTACTATCTCACATTCAACCAATTAGAACAATTTATTTTCAGCTTATCTGGAGATACTACATTGACACTAGAACAAAGTTTAGAGAAGTACAAGATTTCTCAAAACTTTTTACCATCATTATAAGAAAAATCGGGTGAGATAACATAAGTTATTTTCACCCGATTTTTCTTTAGCATTCGCAATATTTGAAAATAAAAACTGCCTCAAAAGATGCTTTACACACTTTTAAGGCAGCAAAAGATTTTACTATTTTACTACAATATTCACTAATTTTCCTGGAACTGCGATAATTTTTACAATCTGTTTACCTTCAGTAAATTCCTTTACTTTTTCATCTTCTTGTGCGAGTTGTTCTAGTTGTTCTTTTGAAGCATCTTTAGCGATTCTTACTTTAGAACGCAATTTACCGTTTACTTGGACAATTACTTCAATTTCGTCATCCACTAATTTTGATTCATCATATGTTGGCCAAGCTTCATAGGAAAGAGTTTCGTTATTACCTAAAACTTCCCATAGTTCTTCTGAAACGTGAGGAGCAATTGGAGCGAGTAATTTTACAAAGCCCTTAGCATACTCAGTTGGCACCACTTCCGCTTTATAACAATCGTTAATGAATACCATCATCTGTGAAATTGCAGTATTAAAGCGAAGATGTTCATAATCTTCTGTTACTTTTTTTACTGTTTGGTGGTAAGACTTTTCAAGTGTTGTATCAGAACTGTCTTGTACTTTCGCCGCTAACGTACCTTCATCTGTTGTAAATAAGCGCCAAATACGGTCTAAGAAACGGCGAGCCCCATCAAGACCATTTGTTGACCATGCAACAGAAGCATCTAGTGGACCCATAAACATTTCGTAAAGTCGTAATGTATCAGCACCGTGACTTCTTACGATATCGTCAGGGTTTACAACATTTCCTTTTGATTTAGACATTTTTTCATTACCTTCACCTAAAATCATTCCTTGGTTGAATAATTTTTGGAACGGTTCTTTTGTATGAACAACACCTAGATCATAAAGTACTTTGTGCCAGAAGCGTGCGTATAGTAAGTGCAGTACAGCATGCTCTGCCCCACCAATATAAATATCCACTGGTAACCAGTGTTTTAATAATTCGGGATCTGCTAGAGCTTCACTATTATTAGGATCAATATAACGTAAGAAATACCAGCTTGATCCAGCCCATTGTGGCATTGTATTTGTTTCACGGCGACCTTTTTTACCTGTAACTGGATCTACTACATTTACCCATTCTTCAATATTCGCAAGTGGGGATTCACCCGTACCAGAAGGACGAATATTTGAGGTTTTTGGCAACACTAATGGAAGTTCTTCTTCAGGAACTGTCGTCATTGTGCCATCTTCCCAATGAATCACAGGGATAGGCTCGCCCCAATAACGTTGACGTGAGAATAACCAATCACGTAAACGATAAGAAATTTTCTTCTCGCCAACACCATTTTCCTCTAACCATTCAATGGCTTTCGAGATAGCTTCCGCTTTTCCTAAACCGTTTAAGAAATCTGAATTAATATGAGGACCATCACCAGTAAATGCTTCATTATCAATGTCTCCACCTTCAAGAACTGGTTTAATTTCTAAACCAAATTCTTTGGCAAATTCATAGTCACGTTCATCGTGAGCTGGAACTGCCATAATTGCACCAGTTCCGTAAGTTGCAAGTACATAGTCCGCAATCCATACAGGAATTTTTTCACCGTTAATTGGATTGATTGCATAAGCACCTGTAAAGACACCTGTTTTTTCTTTAGCTAAATCCGTACGTTCTAAGTCTGATTTTAATTTCACTTTTTCAAGATATGCTTCTACTGCCGTTTGTTGTTCAGCTGTAGTAATAGATGTTACTAATTTATGTTCTGGTGCAAGAACACAGTATGTTGCACCAAATAATGTATCTGGACGAGTTGTAAACACTTTGAAAGATTCATCCGTTCCATCTACTTTAAATGTCACTTCAGCACCTTCAGAACGACCAATCCAGTTGCGCTGCATTTCTTTAATTGATTCTGGCCAATCTACTTCTTCTAAGTCATCAATTAAACGATCTGCATAAGCCGTAATTTTTAACATCCATTGTTTCATTGGTCGGCGCTCTACAGGGTGGCCTCCACGCTCTGATTTCCCGTCGATTACTTCTTCATTAGCTAGTACAGTTCCAAGTGCTGGACACCAGTTTACTGCTACTTCGTCGATATAAGCTAAGCCTTTTTTATATAATTGAATGAAAATCCATTGTGTCCATTTGTAGTATTCCGGATCTGTTGTATTAATTTCACGATCCCAATCATAAGAAAAGCCTAATTCTTGAATTTGGCGTTTAAATGTGGCAATGTTTTTTGCAGTAAATTCTGCCGGGTCATTTCCAGTATCTAATGCGTATTGTTCAGCAGGTAAACCAAATGCATCCCAACCCATTGGATGAAGTACATCATAACCTTGCATACGTTTGAAGCGTGATAAAATGTCTGTCGCTGTATAACCTTCAGGATGTCCAACATGTAAACCAGCACCAGATGGATAAGGGAACATGTCCAATGCATAAAATTTTGGCTTTGAAGTATCATTTAATGTTTTAAATGATTTATGGTCGGCCCAATATTGTTGCCATTTCTTTTCGATTTGTTGATGATTAAAACTCATGGTATTTCCTCCTTTATATGGTAAGTCCGTGTAGTGAAGCGACATGAAGGAACTTACTTCGCACTTTGCTGATTTTTTGCCCAGATTTCTTTCATAAAACTATTATTAATTTTCTATGTAATCTGCGACATCCGCTTTGTCTTTTTTAGGTAAGCTTTCTATTAAGTAGAATATCCTATATCCGGAAAAATTAACAAAATATTTAAAAAATAAAAAAACTCGCCCCATTCCTATAGAAGGGACGAGAGATATTTGTAAACTCCCGCGGTACCACCCAAATTAGTGACACATCACTCAGCTCAAACCTTAACGCGGCTCACGGTTTTAGTTGCATTGAACTAAAACTGACTCCAAGGCGAGTTCGATTTATCTACTTACTAGCTTGCACCAAACGCTAGCTCTCTAAAAAGCATCAAAACCTACTATTCCTTCTCATAGTCGTCCATATTCATTAATGCATTCATTTTAATGGAAATATTCAAAATATACAAGTCCTACATTAAAATATACCTATACCATTCTACAGTAAAAGGCTTGAGTAGTTCCATACGATTATAATAATCGCATTTAGTTTCTAACTCTTTTTAGTGGGCTATCATAAAATATACACGGCACAATAGCAATGAGAAACATAATACACAAAATTAAGATTAATATGTTCATACTGTAAAGATCGACTATTAATCCACCGAATAGTGGACCAATCATTCTACCAATAGAACCAATACTATTAACAATTCCTTGATACGAACCACCCTTACCTTCTGGAGCTAACATATTGGCAATGGTAGGTACGGCAGGCCAAACGAATATTTCTCCAATGGTTAAAATAATCATAGAAATTGCAAAAATTTTAAAACTATCTGCAAAAATGATGACGATAAATGACATCATCATAATGCTAATTCCCATTATTAATTGAACTTTTATTTGTTTTTCGTATTTTTGGACAATTGGGCTAATAATTGGTTGAAGTAAGATAATTAATAGTCCATTAATCGTCCAAAGTAAACTATACTCTTTTAAGCTAATCCCTTGCTGCTGGATATAAGTTGACAAGGTGGACGCCCATTGAGAATAAGCAACCCATGTTAATAAGAAGCCACCACTAATTATCAATAAAGAATACATACTTGCACGATTCGATGTTTGGTCAACAACAACACCTTTTTCCTTATTTTTCTCCATTTTTGGTACCATATTACGATACGAAATACTGGCTAAAAGAAAAAAGCCTATATACAAAACAAGGTTTGAAACAAATAAGTAATCAAAACTTGTATCTGCAATAATGCCCCCTACTGCTGGGCCAACTGCAACACCTAAGTTTTGAGCAAGGTAAATTGCATTAAAACCCTTCCTACCACCTTCTGGCCATACTGAACCAACTAAAGCAAACATAACGGGAATAACAATACCACTACCAAATCCCATGATTGTTAAAAACCAAACATAATGTGGCCAACCATGCCAAATTGTTATTCCTATTAACGAGATAACGGTAATAAAGATTCCAAACATGATTGATTTATAACCACCGAATTTATCAAAAAAATAACCACCCACTAAGTTACCGAACATTGTAGCGCCTGCATTGATCATGAGGACAAATCCAGCTACAGATAACGATTGCTCTAAATGCTCATGCATGTAAATTGTATTTAAAGGCCAAATTAATGAACTTCCTGTTATATTAATAAACGTTCCGAGCACTAATAGCCATACACTTCTTGGCATACTCAATTCCTCCATCATATTGATGCAACAAAGAATTATATTATTCTTCTTTATGATGTAATTCAAGAGAAACAATCTAGTGGAAAAAGAGAATTTGACCATACATATTAAAATGCATTCTACAAAAACACATGTTAAAATCAGTTAGAGGAGTGAAATAATATGTCTGAACAACAATTTCCTTTCCCATCTGATGGGAAACGTTACTATACATGGAATCGATATTTACGAGATGAGTTTGGTCAAAAAGTATTTAAAGTTGCCCTAGATGCAGGTTTTGATTGTCCGAACCGAGACGGTACAGTGGCTTTTGGTGGATGTACATTTTGTAGTGCTGCCGGAAGTGGCGACTTTGCTGGTGACCGCGTTGACCCAATTCCTGTTCAATTTGAAAAGATTAAGGAAAAAATGCAACATAAATGGAAAAACGGCTTAACAATGGCTTATTTCCAAGCCTACACAAATACCCATGCACCACTTGAAGTTCTAAAGGAAAAATTTGAAGCTGCTCTTGCATGTGAAGGGGTAATGGGGTTAAGTATTGCTACTCGACCAGATTGTTTACCAGATGATGTAGTGGAATATTTAGCAGATTTAAATTCTAGAACATATCTTTGGGTTGAGCTTGGACTCCAAACAGTTCATGAAAAAACAGCAAAACTAATTAACCGCGCCCATGATTACGCTACATACGTAGAAGGTGTTGAAAAACTACGTAGACATAACATTCGAGTTTGTACACACATAATTAATGGTCTACCACTTGAAGACTACGACATGATGATGGATACGGCACGAGAAGTAGCAAAATTAGATGTACAAGGTATTAAAATTCATCTACTTCATTTACTAAAAGGGACTCCCCTTGTAAAACAGTATGAAAAAGGGATGTTAGAATTCCTTGAGAAAGACCAATATATTAAACTAGTGGCTGATCAATTAGAAGTAATTCCACCTGAAATGATTGTTCATCGAATTACCGGAGATGGACCGATTGATTTAATGATTGGGCCAATGTGGAGCGTGAATAAATGGGAAGTTTTAAACGGAATTGATGCAGAGCTTGAGCGTCGAGGAAGTTGGCAAGGGAAAAAATACAAAGCGGAAGTGCCTAAATAATGAAACTTCAACGAGTAATACAATATGCACAAAACTTATTAGCAATAACAGTTACAAATGGAGATACTGTAATTGACGCAACAGCAGGAAACGGCCATGATACTCTTTTTTTAGCCAATCTTGTTGGCGATAAAGGACATGTATTTGCCTTTGATGTTCAGCAACAAGCAACTATTGCAACTATTAATCGTTTACAAGAAAATAATTTAGAGCACCGTGCTACCGTGATACTTGACGGACATGAAAATATTTCAAAATACATTTCAAACCCTATTGCTGCTGCCATATTTAATTTAGGCTATTTACCGGGTAGCGACCACGCAATTATTACAAAACCAAATACAACAATCCAAGCAATAGAAAGTATTCTTGAATTGTTAAAAGTTGGAGGTATCGTTGTATTAGTAGTTTATCACGGGCATGAAGGCGGGAAAACGGAAAGAGATGAGGTTATCCAATATTTAAGTAATCTACCTCAAAAATATTTCCATGTTTTGCAATATCAATTTTTAAACCAAAAAAACGACCCACCATTTGTCATTGCAATTGAAAAAGTCAAAGAAAAATAAATATTGAAAGTCTATGCCAGCTCACATATTAAGGTGGGCTGGCACTTTTCTATACAAAAAGAACCAACCCAAAAAATTGTTGGGTCAGCCCTTCTGTCATTACTTTTTATTTTTATTTTCCCAGAAATCTGCACCTTTAATTCCTAGTTTAATAGGATCAAAGGTTGGGTCTTTTCCTTCTCTCTTTTGTGCTTCATAGTCTTTTAATGCTACAATTGCCGGTTTCATGATAATAAGTATTGCAATGACGTTAATCCAAACCATTAACCCTAGCCCTACGTCTCCCATTGCCCATGCAAGGTTACTTGTACGAACGGTACCGTAAAATGCAGTTACAATAATGACGATTTTTGCAACCCAAATTCCTATCTTTTCAGCACTGCCTCTGAACAGATAAGCAACGTTTGTTTCGGCAATATAGTAATATGCCATAATTGTAGTAAATGCAAAGAAGAATAATGCAATTGCCACAAATGGCGCACCAAATCCTGGTAAAGCAGAATCTACCGCATACTGTGTATAAGCAGCCCCAGCTTCAATGCTTTTTGCAAAGGTAATTTGTTCTTCACCAGAAAGTTCACTTGCGTTGAATTGACCTACATGTAAAAATGTATTTTCTTCCGTCGCTTTTTCATCATGCACATTGTACATACCAGTAAATAAAATCATAAATGCCGTTGCTGAACAAACTAGTAAAGTATCAATATATACAGAAGCTGCTTGAACTAAACCTTGTTTTGCAGGATGTGATACTTCTGCAGCTGCTGCTGGGTGAGCTCCTGTTCCTTGCCCTGCTTCATTTGAGTAAATTCCTCGTTTAACACCCCAAGCAATGGCCGAACCGATAATTCCACCAAAGACTTCTTGTACACCAAATGCACTTGAGAAAATTAAACCAATGACATTTGGAACTTCTGAAATATTTAATACGATAATTAAAATCGCCATTAAAATATAAGCTATGGCCATAAAAGGTACGATTATCTGTGCTGCATTTGCAATCCATTTTACCCCACCGATAATGATGATACCTAATAAAATAGCAATAATAATACCAGTAATCCATGGTTCAATTCCAAATGCATTACTTACTGCACCAGCAATCGCATTAGATTGTACGCCAGGCATTAGCACTAACATTGCTAGTAATGCAGCTATTGCAAAGATGATCGCGAACCACTTTTGACCCATACCTTTTTCTATATAAAATGCAGGACCGCCGCGATATTCCGTTTCTTTTTCTTCTTTATAAATTTGAGCTAATGTTGATTCTACATATGCTGTAGCTGCTCCAATAAAGGCAATTGCCCACATCCAGAAAACTGCACCAGGTCCCCCAAATCCTATGGCAGTTGCTGTACCAGCAATATTACCTGTCCCAACACGACCTGATAACGCAATACTCATCGCTTGGAACGAAGAAATACCTTTCTCAGATTTTTCCCCTTTGAACATTAAAGTGAACATCTCTTTAATGTGGCGAACTTGTAAAAATCTTGTAATCACTGAGAAAAATACACCGACTAGTAGAATTCCATAGATAAACCAAGGTCCCCAAAAGAAATTATTTAGTGCATTAACAATATTCTCCATAAACCCACTCCCTTTTGATGTAAAGTTATTGTTATAAAATTCAATATATTACATCAATTATATGAATACAATATTTTTTATTAATTTTATTTCTAAAAGTAGGAAATAATTCAAATAAAAATAAAAAAACTCAGTCATAGTTTCTGAGTTTTTTAAATTTAATTATTTTACAATATATCCCAGCGAGCGAAGAACATTGTTCATAAAGTCTTTCGAATACAAAAATACCTCTTCTCTTTCATTATCATGAAATAAATTATGGTAGTTATAGGCCCATTCTTTATATTGCAATTCGGAAGTATTTTGGACGAACAACCATTTTTTTGAGATCGCCGGGTCTGTTATTTTATCTTGCTGTGCCGTCATTAATAAAATCGGCAAAGTTAACTTTTGTTCTTGCTCCGTCGTTAAATTTTTCATTAATTGCTGTACATCCTTATACCATCCTCCTGTAACTTTTGAATGATAAGGAACATCATCAATCATTTCTGTGTACCCTTCCAAATTTCGAGTTAACATTTTTTTCTCAAATTCTAATGAAATTTTTTTGTTTGGTGCAAGGGTGCCAATACTTGTTAACGCGTTTGTAATTAAACTCGTTGTTTTTCTTAAGTGAAGCCATGGAGAGGATAAAATAAGTCCTGCACATTCCACTGTTTTTTTCTTTAGAAATTCAATGGCGAGTAGCCCACCAAAACCATGCCCAATAATAAAAACAGGAAGCTCATAGGAAAGAGCATTTTGCATTAACAGTTTTATATAGGTGATATACTCGTTGATTGCTTCGTCATGCACTCTTACAAACTTTGCTTGTTCCCCATGACCGGGTAAATCCCCCATAACGATGTGATATCCTTCTGTGCGCAATTTTTCAATTAACCATGCATACCAACGATGATGTTCAAATGCGCTATGTATAATAACAACCACTGCTTTTGCATGTTCATCTGTTTCCCATTTCCACATAACTTCGCCTCCTACCCAAACATCATACTTTGGGCATACATACCATTAATATTTTTCATTGTGAGTTTATTTTGTTACGATAAGCATATATATCATACTTAGAAACGAGGAGATTTTCGATGATTTACCCTTTTAAAGATAAAAATCCTAAAATAGACCCATCTGTATTTATAGCTGATTATGTCACAATTACTGGTGATGTGACAATTGGTGAAGATTCATCTATTTGGTTTAATACCGTAATTCGCGGAGATGTAGCACCAACACACATTGGAAAGCGTGTTAGTATACAAGATTTAAGCTGCCTTCATCAAAGTCCAAATAATCCGTTAATTATTGAAGATGAAGTGACTATCGGACACCAAGTTACATTACATAGCTGTGTAATTAGAAAACGTGCATTAATTGGAATGGGTTCCATCGTGTTAGATGGTGCTGAAATTGGAGAAGGCGCATTTATTGGGGCGGGTAGTTTAGTTCCCCCAGGCAAAAAAATTCCAGCGAACTCTTTAGCTATGGGCAGACCTGCAAAAGTTGTTCGAGAAATCACAGCAGATGATCGAGAAGATATGGATCGTATTATCCGGGAATATGTTGAGAAGGGGCAATATTATAAGTCCCTGCAAAAGTAATTATATAATAGAAAGAATATTAAAATGCAGGTGAGCAACTTCCCCACCTGCATTTTTCTATTTATAAACCAGCTTTAGCTTTTAATTTTTCAGCAATGTCTGTATTTTCCCAAGGAACATCTAAGTCTGTTCGACCAAAATGACCATAAGCAGCAGTTTGTTTATAAATTGGTCGACGTAAATTAAGCATTTTAATAATTCCTGCAGGACGTAAATCGAATAATTCACTTACCCATTCCACTAATTGATTTTCTGCAACTTTACCAGTTCCGAATGTATCGATTGAAATCGAAACAGGACGAGCAACCCCAATTGCATATGCTAATTGCACTTCAGCTCGTTCAGCAAGACCTGCAGCTACAATATTTTTAGCAACGTAACGGGCAGCATAAGCAGCAGAACGGTCAACTTTTGTTGGATCTTTCCCTGAAAATGCTCCGCCGCCGTGACGCGCATATCCACCGTAAGTATCTACAATTATTTTACGTCCTGTTAATCCTGCATCACCTTTTGGACCACCAATTACAAATCGACCAGTTGGATTAATGAAATATTTTGTGTTTTCATCAATTAATTCACGAGGAACGACTTCACGAATCACTTTTTCTTTTAAATCTTCTTGAATTTGTTCTAATGTTACATCTTCATCGTGTTGTGTGGATATAACTATTGTATCGATTCGAATTGGATGGTTGTTTTCATCGTATTCTACCGTTACTTGTGTTTTTCCATCTGGACGTAAATACGGGATTTCCTTAGATTTACGCACTTCAGCTAATTTACGTGATAATTTATGGGCTAAACTGATCGGTAGCGGCATAAGTTCAGGAGTTTCGTTACATGCAAATCCGAACATTAAGCCTTGGTCTCCTGCACCAATTGCTTCAATATCTTCATCGCTCATATATCCTTCACGCGCTTCAAGAGCTTGATCAACTCCTTGAGCAATATCAGGAGATTGTTCACCAATCGCAGTTAGTACTGCTAAATTTTCAGCATCAAAGCCATATTTTCCTCGAGTGTAGCCAATTTTAGCTACTGTATCTCGAACGACTGATTGAATGTCCACATATGTAGAAGTTGTAATTTCTCCTGCAACAAGCACTAACCCAGTTGTAACAGTTGTTTCACAAGCTACACGCGCATTTGGATCTTCAGTTATAATTGCATCTAATATTGCATCGGAAATTTGGTCACAAATTTTATCCGGATGCCCTTCTGTTACACTTTCTGATGTAAACAGTCGACGGTTTGTCATTTGGTTTCCTCCTAAGATCTATACGAGATTCATTCTCGATTTTGATACGGTACTCATTACCCATGTTAAGTCCGCACATGAAGGTTGGACTCCAAGCCGTTACTGCTCATTAACACGAGGATATCGAAAGGCGCATAATAATTGTTATATTATGTTCATTTTGTACTTTTTTCAAAAAAAAAATTCCTTCACTCACATAAAAGCCATGAGTAAAAGGAATTGTAAATACAGTACCTTTCACTCTTATCGTTCAAGGGATTTTCCCTTGCATCAGGTTGGCACCATCGCATTTATTTTATATAATAAATGCAGGTTGCCGGGCTTCATAGGGCCTTGACCCTCCACCAGCTCGGGATAAGAGTATCCGTTCAATTCAACATATTACGGAATTGATCGTCTATTGTCAATTTATATATGTTGATTTCTTTAAAAGTTTAAAAATTAAAAAATAATTTATGAATAGTATAGATTATTTAATTCAATGTGTTATACTATTTTTGAAATTAAACAAACATCCCATTACAGTGGGAATTCTGAAAAAAGGATGGTATTTAATCGATGAATTCAGTAGAAATTGCGAATGAACTGAAGGAATTATTAAACGGCGGGAATATTAAAGTTCAACTATCAGTACCACAATTAGTGGAAAAAGCTACATCACGTGGAGAAGCAGCTCTAACTGTTGACGGTGCAATTGTTGCCGAAACAGGTAAATATACAGGACGTTCTCCAAAAGATAAATATTTCGTAGAAGAAGAGAGCACAAAAGACAAAATCGATTGGGGCAGTGTAAACCGCGCGATTTCTGCTGAAGTGTTCGATAACCTATATGTAAAAGTTATTAATTATTTAAAAGAAAAAGATGAGCTTTATGTATTCAAAGGTTTTGCTGGTGCTGATAAAGATTCACAACTTTCAATTCAAGTAGTGAACGAATATGCTTGGCACAATCTTTTCTGTCATCAATTATTCATCCGTCCAACAGAAGAAGAATTAGCTTCTCATGTTGCAGAATTTACTATTGTTGCAGCACCAACATTTAAAGCTGACCCAGCTGTAGATGGTACAGCTTCTGAAACATTTATTATTGTATCATTAGAAAAGAAAATTATTCTAATCGGTGGTACTGAATATGCTGGTGAAATGAAAAAATCTATTTTCACAATTATGAATTACTTATTACCTGAACGTGATATTTTCGCAATGCACTGTTCAGCAAACGTTGGAGAAGCTGGCGATGTTGCATTATTCTTCGGTTTATCTGGAACAGGTAAAACAACTTTATCTGCCGACAGCAATCGTAAGCTAATCGGTGACGATGAGCACGGTTGGTCAGACAATGGAGTATTCAATATTGAAGGTGGATGTTATGCAAAAACAATCAACCTTTCAGCTGAGAAAGAACCTGAAATCTACAATGCAATTCGTTTTGGATCTGTTTTAGAAAACGTTGTAGTTGACCGTGATACTCGTATTCCTAACTACGATGATGGCTCATTAACTGAGAATACACGTGTAGCATATCCAATTCATTATATTGAAAACATTGTAACACCATCTGTTGCAGGTCATCCAAAAACAATCGTATTTTTAACTGCTGATGCTTTTGGCGTATTACCTCCAATCAGTAAATTAACAAAAGAACAAGCGATGTATCACTTCTTAAGTGGTTTCACATCAAAATTAGCAGGTACAGAACGTGGAGTTACTTCTCCAGAACCTGTATTCTCTACATGCTTCGGAGCACCATTCTTACCGCTTCCAGCAACTCGCTATGCTGAAATGCTAGGGCAAAAAATTGATGAACACGGATCACAAGTATTCTTAGTGAACACTGGCTGGACTGGTGGAGAATACGGAGTTGGTAACCGTATGAAACTTTCTTATACTCGTGCTATGGTTCGTGCAGCAATTGACGGCAAACTTAACGATGTTGAAACAACTCAAGATGCTGTATTTGGATTACACATTCCAAGAGAAATTGAAGGTGTACCTAGCGAAGTATTAAATCCAAGAGATGCTTGGTCTGATAAAGCTGCATATGACGCAAAAGCTTCATACTTAGCAGACTTATTCAAAGATAACTTCAAAAAGTTCTCTAATGTTTCTGCAGAAATTTTGAAAAATGGTGGACCTTTAGTATAATAGTATCAAGCAAAAATCGACATAATGTTTTATAAACTTTATATCATAAATGAAAGAGCCATTTCCTTATATACGGGAAATGGCTCTTTTACGTCTAACAATTGTTATCTACTTTTCATCCATTCACATAGTGCTTTAACCGTTTTTCGGTTTACATTCGGTGGATAGTGATGACCTAAACCTGAAGAATACCATGTTTCGACCTGTTTATTCTCTTCTATCAACTTTTTCTCGAGGTCATAAGATTGATGTATACTTACATTATCATCCTCTGTTCCATGGATAAGGAGGACCGGTGCATTAATGTCATTTACTTTAAATAATGGCGTTCTTTCATCGTATTTCTCTTGTTCCTTATTTGGAGAACCACCGATTATTCGTTTTAATGTTCTTCTCATGTCAACTCGTTCCATATACATGCTCGTTACACTAGAAACTCCTGCCCAAGTGACTACCGACTTTATATCATTTCGTAAAATTGCCGTCCATAAAGCCATCAATCCTCCTCTTGAAAAACCGAAGAGATGAACATCCTTTACATCTACAAAATTTTTCAACACATCTGCTGCGTATATGGCATCATATCGATCATCGCCTGCCATTTCATCTCTTCCTTCACCACCTCGGTTTCCGCGGTAATAAGGAGCAAAAACGACAAATCCTTGGGAAGCAAATTGAGCAATACGCGGAGGTCGAACCATACCGACAAATTGTAAACCGCCCCTTAAGTAAAGCAGCGCATCATAATTTCCTTCTAGCTTTGGCTTTGCGAGTAATCCCTTCACTCTTAATCCTTGTGACCAATACAAAATTTCGTACATTAAAACATTTGGGTTTGGTGATGGATAATTTCGGATTGATTCAATACTACCATTGTCTTTCATGATTTTTCACTTCCTGTAGCATCTTTTTCATACCTTCATCTTTCATATAAAAACTTAAATTTGGATGATTCCACAATTCCTCAGTTGTTAGCCAAGTCATTCCTAAAGTTTCATGTTCTTCAATAAATTCATCAATACTTTGAACTTTTCCAGTAAACACTACTTTTCCAAATGGCACTTTGTCATGAACGACATAATAGGCAAACCATTTTATATCTGTAATATGTACTGCAGTTTCTTCGTATACTTCACGTATTGCCGCCTGAATTAATGTTTCACCGGATTCAACTTTTCCACCAGGGAACTCGACTCCACGTTTTTTATTAATGGTACACAGCCATTTCCCATCGTACTGCACCAACACTAACACATGCTTAGGTGTAATTTCATAAGGCCCTGCGTCAAATCTTAAATCTACACGACAGCCATTTTCATCAATAAAAGAAAACATCCCTTCGTTCAGCTCCTAGGTACATAAATAACTGTGGGTGAAGTAAATACAATACTTTTGTCCACAATAGATACTCATAGTCTATCGAAGGGATGTTTCATAATCAATGGAAATACGGTAATTGCTCAACAAACTGCTTTGTATTTTCATCGCCAAATTCATGGATGAGCGCATAGACTTTCTTTAATCTTGTATCGATTTCATCATTTTCCTCATCTAAATGATATGGAATATATGGAAGATGAGCTCGAACCAAATTATCAAACTCCAATGAATTTAACTGTAAAAATAAATTTTCAAAAATTCTTGCCTTTTCACTATCCATCTTGAGTTTGAATTCACATGCTTCACCTAAAGGAACATAGCTGTAAGATTGATTTGCGACATTCACATAAATTGTAGTATCGATAAAAATCACTCCTTTTATGTAAGTATGTTGCGAACAAATCACGCCTATTCATAAATGTAAAACACGGTCCAAAAATATGAACCGTGTTTGAAGAGTTTATTGGTTATTTCCTAAAAAAGCAGTAAGCATCCAAGTATGTTTTTCTAAGCTTTGGTACGTTGCATTTAACATATCTTCTGTCCGGTCATCGCCTTCTTCTGCAGCTTGTTCCATTGCTTCTTTTAAATAAGACATAATTGTTTTAAAATCAGTAATTGTTGTTTGCACCATTTCTTCTGTCGACTCTGCACCAGTTGCTTCTTTAATATGAGACATTTCAAGATGCTCTACCATTGTTGCAACTGGTTTACCACCTTTAGAAAGGATACGCTCCGCTACCTCGTCTAAATTTAACGTTACTTCATTATAAAGTTCTTCAAATTTTGCATGTAGTGTAAAGAATGAAGGTCCTGTTACATACCAATGATAATTGTGTAACTTCGTATAAAGAACAGACCAAGTTGCGACTAAATCATTTAATTGTTCAATTAACGTTTTTGCCATAATAATCACCTCATAAGTAGTTTGATTTAATGAAAATTATTTTCAATTAAATTATATCTGAATTTTCGGGTGGATAAATTGTCCATAATTTGAATTTTTTTATCCGCCTTCAAATCATGTCACATTTACTATAACCCAACTTTAGACATTTAAACATGATGATGAATATTGCCATAAAGTTCATAATCCCAACACTCGCTATAAATGAAAATGTTTTATACTATACTAGTAGAGGTGAATACAATGGACATTACATTAGCAATTATTGTTTTAGTTGGAGTTATTTATTTTATTCTAATAATTGGTGCTATTCTTTTTATAAAAAACAAGAAAAAAGGATTTTTTACCCAAACGGTTGATCCAAAACCACAAGAAAGTATGTCTACTCATGAGGAGTTAAAAGACAAATGAAATATTTATTTATTTGGTTAATAAAATTTTACCGTAAGTTTATTTCGCCTATGACGCCACCTTCTTGCCGTTTTTATCCTACGTGTTCTCATTACGGTCTAGAAGCTTTTCAAAAACATGGTGCAATAAAAGGATTTATTTTGACTACAACTCGAATTTTAAAATGTCATCCGCTTCATCCAGGTGGAGTGGATCCCGTTCCAGAAAAATGGCCTTCGAAAAAAAAGTAGATTCGAAGGGCTTTTTTTATTGTCTTTTTTTTCATCTTCCTGTATTATTGAGAATGTTAAAAATACAAATCGTAATTATTACTATTTAGAAAGGTGTGTTATTTATTGAAGAAGTTATCTATTTTACTACTTTTTTCGATATTATCACTATTTTTGGTTGCATGTAATAGCACCACTACTGAAAATGAATCCGCAGCAAAAAACGAATCTAAAAAGCTTAATATATATACAACAGTTTATCCATTAAGTTATTTCGCACAAAAAATTGGCGGCGATTATGTAGAGGTTACATCTATTTACCCACCTGGATCCAATGAGCATACTTTTGAGCCAACACAAAAAGATATGATGCAACTAGCAGATGCAGACCTTTTCTTTTATATCGGGCTAGGATTAGAAGGATTTGTTGAAAATGCTCAAAAAACATTAGCCAATGAAAATGTTAAACTAGTTGCAACAGCTGATAGGATTGCAGAAGAACATTTACATACATCTGTTGTTGAAACGGAAGAAGACCATCATGAAGAACACGAAGATCATCAACACGGAGATATTGATCCCCACGTTTGGTTATCGCCTATCATTGCAAAAGATTTAGCATTGTCAATTAAAGATGAACTTGTCACTGCTTTACCAGACCAAGAAGCATCCTTTAACGAAAACTATAACCAATTAATCTCTGAACTAGATTCATTAAATTCAGATTTTGAAAACATGGTATCCGAAGTCCCAAACAAAACATTCTTTGTTTCTCATGCTTCATTCGGCTATATTGCTGGACAATATGGTTTAAAACAAGTTGCGATTGCTGGACTTAATTCTCAAAGTGAACCATCACAAAAAGAGCTTATTGAAATTGTTAACCTAGCAAAAGACTTAAACGTTGAATATATTTTATTCGAACAAAATATTTCTTCAAAACTATCAACAATTATACAAAATGAAGTAGGGGCAAAAGCGCTTACTCTTCATAACTTAAGTGTTTTAACAGAAGAAGATATTACTAACAACGAAACTTATATCACTCTAATGGAAAAAAATATCGATACATTGCGACAAGCATTACAATAACAAAAGGTTCGCCTCTCAAAAACGTTTGGGAGACGAACCTTTTTATAATAAATCTTTTAATTTTCTTCTCATTAATTTATTTGAACCATTTCGAGGTAATTCTTGTACAACATAAAATTGTTTAGGAATTTTATATTTAGCTAGTTTTTCTAAACAGTATTTTTGAAGTTCTTCTTCACTAATATCGGATTTAAGAACGATAAACGCTATTGGTACTTGTCCCCATACTTCATCTTCTATTCCGCAAACTCCGGCTTCACGAATAGCATCATGCCCCATTAAAACATTTTCAACTTCAGCGGGATAAATATTTTCTCCGCCTGAAATAATTAAATCTGATCGGCGGTCCACAACATATAAGTATCCTTCTTCATCTAAATAACCAATATCTCCAGTATGTAACCAACCATCAATAGTTGGGCTTTTTTCAGCAAATCGACCAATATACCCTGGTGTTACATGGGGACCACGAATAAGAATTTCTCCTTCTCTTCCTTGTTCGTTTGCATCGATTTTTATTTGATTGAAAAATAGCGGTTTGCCAACAGAACCAAGTTTTCTAAGGGCATCCTTATTGGAAAGCGTTGCAGTTTGTGAAGATGTTTCTGTCATACCATACGTTTGACATACGGCAATACCTAGTTGGTGTGCACGTTCTAAATATTTCTTTGGTACTGGTCCACCACCAGGGAGCATTACTTTAAACTTTGGTGAGGCTTTTAGTTGTTTCTCTTCTAAACCATGTAAAATTCTCTCTAATATAACCGCTACAACTGACATATGCGTTACTCTACCTTCTGCAATATCCTGTACTGCACATTCTTTATCAAATTTTTCATATAATTTTACTTCATTTCCGTACAACAAAGATCGTACAAGGATGGAAAACCCACTAATATGGAATAAAGGTAACGCACAAAGCCATACATCTTCCTCTGTTAGGCCGATGTTTAAAACAGAAGATAGTGCACTTGATTGGTGATTTCCTACAGTTTGTCGTACGCCTTTTGGGAAACCCGTTGTCCCTGATGTATACATGATTGTAATCGTTTGATCAACTGGCCAATCATGTGCTATATCAACCTTTACTCCCTTGCTTTCTTCTATTGTAGAAAAAGTGAGTTTTTGAATGTTTGCTGGTAGTATATCAACGTCTGTTTCATCAACTAGCACTACTTCTACTTCAGCATCTTGTATTTGATATTCCAGTTCTGCTTTTGATAGTTTACGATTTAACATCACCATTTCACATTGAAGATGCATACAACCATACATCATAAAAATTAGGCGGGGCTGGCTTGGACCCAATAATGCAATTCGTTGTTTATGTTGAATGCCTAAAGCTGCTAATTGCTCAGCTCGATTCAATGAGATTTCTTTTATTTGATCAAATGTCCAACTATTGTTGCCAAATGTTAGAGCAGCCCGAGTAGGAGTTAAATAGGCTCTTTGTAAAATCCAATTTGGATACATATGAATCCCTCCAATAGTTATATTATATCGCTATTAAGAATTAAAGTACTAACTTTGCCTTTATGGACGTTCCATGCCCATTACGCAAAGAAAAACTGTTCCAGAATTGGAACAGTCCATACTTAAGAAAAATTAATATGGTATCTATTTTTCCCTTTCTCTTTCACATTATATAATGCCACATCAGCACTATTAATGAAGTAAGATTCATCCTTATTTTTCGTTGTACAAATCGTCGCCCCAATGCTCGAGGTCATTGTGATTTCTGTCTTATCAGTTACGATTTTCTTTATAGTTTCTTGCTGAATTTTAGCAATAAACTTCTCTACTTCATTCTCAGATTGAATATGATATAAGATAACAACGAACTCATCACCACCAAGTCTGGCTACTACCCCATCGTCTGCAACAATCCCTTGAATTCGTTTCGCAAACTCTTGGATCACTTGGTCTCCAGCTTCATGGCCCCAACTGTCGTTAATCTCCTTGAAATTATCAATATCAAAAAGAAGTAAAGAAAAAGTTTCTCCTTCTACATTTAACTTCTCAATTGTTTCTCGTAATCGAATTTCAAAGAAACGACGGTTTGGTAGACCTGTTAATGAATCGTGGAAGGCTAAATAAGTTAATTTCTCTTCATTTTCTTTTTGTAATGTAATGTCTCTAGCAACTAAAACGATATGTTTAAATTTATCTTTATCAAACACAGGCGTTCCCGTAAGCTGCGTCCATATCCAACCTTTTGTCATATGAAGAGCTTTTAAAGTTATACTAAATGGTATTCCATTGTCAATTGCATTGTTAAAACTTTGGTCGATTAATTCAAGATAGTCTGGATGAATATTAAAGTACGGCTCTCTTTTTACGTGATTATTATGGTTTGAATCATAACCAAACATTACTTCACTAGAAGGAGAGATATATAAATAATTTTTCTGATCGTCCATTAGAATAATAACATCTTGAACATTTTCAGCGATAATTTTAAAGTTTAGCTGGCTCTCTCGATATTTAGTAGATAAATAATCAAAAACCCGCGCATCCTTTATGACTAAAAATAATCCCTTTTCAATATTAGTCTCTACCATTGGGATAAATTTCACAACACAAGGTATTAATTCGCCGCTTTTATGGATAAACACAAACTTACTTTCTTTAGATGTTCCATTTATTGCGAGTTTAAAACATTCATAAGCATCTTTTTTATCTTCTTCTACAACATAATCCAAAAAACTCGTATGTATCATCTCTTGTATTGTACGGCCACTTAACTTTTCCACAGCAATGTTTCCATCATAAATATTTCCATGAATATTTAACGTTACGATGCCATCTGTATTTAATTTAAAAAGAGATTTATAATCAATTTTCGACGGTTTTGCTAAATTTCCGTTGTTAAGTGATTGATTCATATTCAGCCGCTCCTGTATTTTAAAAAATACCATTTTGAAATTAAACATGCTACTACTATTACTATAACACTAAACAAAAAAACCGTCTCATAAAAATATGAAACGGTTTAGTAACTTTTTATGGGAATCTTGGGAATTGACCAAAGTCTGGTTTACGTTTTTCTTTGAAAGCATCGCGGCCTTCTTTTGCTTCATCTGTTGTATAGTAAAGAAGCGTTGCGTCCCCTGCAATTTGTTGTAACCCAGCTAAGCCATCCGTATCGGCATTCATAGCAGCTTTTAAGAAGCGAAGTGCAGTCGGTGACATTTCAAGCATTTCTTCACACCATTTTACTGTTTCGTCTTCTAATTGTTCATAAGGTACTACTGTGTTTACTAAGCCCATTTCAAGTGCTTGCTGCGCATCGTACTGACGGCATAAGTACCAAATTTCACGAGCTTTTTTGTGACCTACGATACGAGCTAAATAACCAGAACCGTAACCTGCATCAAATGAACCAACTTTTGGCCCAGTTTGACCAAAGCGAGCATTGTCTGCAGCAATTGTTAAATCACATACAACATGTAATACGTGACCGCCGCCAATTGCATATCCAGCAACCATCGCCACAACTGGTTTAGGTGTTACACGAATTAAACGTTGTAAATCTAATACGTTTAGGCGAGGAATTTCATCTTCACCTACATAACCGCCATGGCCGCGCACTTTTTGGTCGCCACCTGAACAGAATGCATGTTCACCTTCACCTGTAAGGATAATCACACCAACATTTTTATCATCTCTTGCACGCGAAAACGCATCAATCATTTCCTCAACTGTTTTTGGACGGAATGCATTGCGCACTTCTGGACGATTAATTGTAATTTTAGCAATACCGTTATAGAACTCATACTTAATATCTTCGTAAGTATGTAAACTTGTCCATTCACGAGTCATCAAAATACCCCCTATTTCTTTAAGACATCCTCTACTATTGTAGCAAATAATGTCGGATTTTCCACATGAATTGCATGACCAACATCACGAATCTCTATATGATCGGCATTGGGTAATAATTCTTTCATTTGATGAGCTATTTTACAAAATTTCTCATCAATCGAACCAGTAATTAATGTAACTGGTTTTGTGATAATGCTTAAGCTTGTCCAAAGGGAGTTTTGTGCTCCTGTCCCCATACCACGTAAACTATTAGCTAAACCAATTTCAGTTTGAGACAATCGTTCTTCCCGGATTTTTTTTCGTTCTTCTTCGGGAAGGTTTTTTTGCGATTGAAAAAGAGGGATATTCCCCCACTTTTCTACAAAAGCTTGCAAACCATTTTGAAGTATTTCATCTGCTAATTTTTCATCCGAAATACGGCGAGCTTCTCGTTCTTGTTCTGTTTTTAATCCAGGAGAAGCACTTTCTAAAATTAGCTGTTTTATTTCACTCGGATACTTTGCAACATAGGATAATGCCACACGCCCACCTAGTGAATAACCTAGTAAAGTGAAGTTTGATAATTGGAGTTCTTTAAAAAGTTCATGGAGTACTTCCACTTGTTCTTCCATTGAATACAATGAAAGATTTGTAGGAGCTTCTGATAAGCCATGCCCAATTAAATCAACGGCCACAATATGATAGTTTTCTGGAATTAGACGAGCTACTTTTTCCCATGTAGCAACACTTCCTGTAAAGCCATGTAGCAAAACAATTGTTTCTTTCGCCATTTCATTCCATCGACGAAAATTGATGTTTATACCTCTAACAATCATTGTTCTAACTCCGCGTGAATTCGTTGCCATAAATTTTTATGGGATTTCACATTTTGACCACGATCTGTATAAATCTCAACTAATCGTAATGGTTTTTGCCTTTCATTATCAAAGAACTTATCCAACTCATTAAAGTCTTTAATTTGGACATATTCCATATCATACATTTTCGCCACTTCTTCAAACTGAAGAGCAGTTGGTGTACCAAATAGGTCTTCATAATATTGTTCAACAGTTGATTGTGAAAGATACGAGAAAATTCCGCCCCCATCATTATTTAATACAATAACAGTTATTTTACATTGCTGATAACGTGTTGCAATTAACGCATTCACATCATGTAAAAAGGCTAAGTCTCCAATTAATAAATACATCTCTCGGTCGCATCTTCCATGACTAAATCCAAGAGCTGTGGACATTACACCGTCGATTCCGTTTGCACCTCGGTTTGCAAAGACTTGTAGATCTTTATCTGTTGGAAGTAAAAATGTATCAATATCACGGATCGGCATACTGCTACTAACAAAAAGGTCACTTTTATACGGTAAGCTTTCGATAATTTTTCGGACAATCGCACCTTCATCACTCTCGATTTCTACATGTGTTTGAATATGTTTACGAGCAATTTCCTCACCTTTTTGCCAATGAGTTAAATAATGAAAGTCAAGGGTATTTTCAATCTGCAATGTTGTTTCTAACCAACTGCCGATTGAAGCATGAATAAAATGAGTCGATACTGCTGTTGAATCTCTAAACATTGGGTCTTCATCAATTACAATAAAATCTTTCGGCATTGTTTCAGTTAAGAAAATCGTTAAAAATTTTGAAACTGGTTGCGCACCAAATCGGATAACAGTATCAGCCACTACATTCTCTTTAAATGCCTTACTTTTCAATAATGCATCATAGGTTGAAATAATATATTGTTCACAATCCTCAGGCACATTTGTTCGTAAATTTGATAAACTTTCAACTAAAACTGGCCATTGTAGTTTTCGTATAAAAGACCACAAATATTTTAGATCTGTACCTAATGCGAGCTCACCAATAATAATAAAACCTTTTCTTGTTTCATTAATCGTAGCCGCTAACAGATTTTCTGCTTCTTTAGATGGTACAAGATCACTGGAATAACTACTTTTAAAGGTTCCCACTGGTAATTCCTCTTGAAATTCAATAAGCAATGGCTCACGGAACGGAACATTGAAGTGGATAGGCCCATATGGACTCGTTTTTGCGATATTTACTCCACGCGCAATATGACGTTCGATAAATGGCAAAGTTTGTGGTGCTTCATCTGGAATCGGAAAATCAGCTGACCATTTTACATGTTCACCATATAAACGAATTTGGTTAATTGCTTGTGGTGCCCCAACCTCTCTTAATTCATGTGGTCGATCTGCCGTTAGCACAATTAATGGAACACGAGCATATTTTGCCTCGACAATAGCAGGGTAATAGTTAGCAGCAGCAGTACCTGATGTACATAAAAGTGCTACTGGTTGATTCTTAGCCTTTGCAAGCCCTAACGCGAAGAAGGCTGCAGAACGTTCATCTACTTGTCGATAAGTTTTTACATTTTTAGTTGACGCAAAAGCATAGGCAAGTGGTGTAGAACGTGACCCTGGACTAATTACAACATCCTGTACTCCGTTTTGAATTAATGATGCCACCATTTTATAAACATAATGAGTTAAAATTTCACGCTCACTCACTCAGTTGTCCTCCTAACGCTCGTAACATTGGACGGAATTTCACTAAAGTCTCTTCATATTCGGAAGTTGGCTCTGAGTCGGCCACAATACCGCCACCTGCATATAAATAGGCTTTATGTTTGATAAGTGCTGCAGAACGAATTGCAACGGCAAATTCACCATTTCCCTCAGCATCAAGCCATCCAATCGGTGCTGCATACAAACCACGATTCATCGTTTCGTATTTTCGAATAATCGATAAAGCCTCTGCTCTAGGTACGCCACCTAATGCAGGAGTTGGATGCAAGTCTTTCACGAGCTGTAGTATCGTCGCATTATGGTTCAATTTTCCTTCTACCGGGGTATATAAATGCTGGATATCACGAATTTTTAAAAGCTTTGGATGTTTAGGCACTTTAAATTCGGTGCAATTTTTTGCAAATGTCTCAGCAATCATCTCAACAACATAGCGATGTTCACCAAGATTTTTTGCATCTTGTAATAAATTTTCCCCGAACTGTTTATCTTCATCAGCTGTTTTTCCTCGTTTTATAGATCCTGCTACACAAGAAGAATAAGCATAGCCATCCTTCACTTTTACAAGACGTTCAGGCGATGCGCCAAAGAATAGTAACTCATCTTGTTCTAATCCAAATAAATAGCTTTCTGGCTGCTCATTGATAACATGAGATAATACTTGAGGTGATGACAGGTTCTCGGCAAACTCCATTTCCAAGGTTCTTGCAATGACCACCTTTTCAGCCTTTTTATTTTTAATTAAGGACGTTACTTTTTCAATTGATTGTAAATAGTCCTGCTTTTTTAATTCCAAGTAATTCGTCATGACAGGTTTTTCGTATGTCTTAAGTTCTTTTACTTGTGCTGCGTGAATTAAATCATCCCGTTCGATTCGCATCGCATCAAATTCTTGTAAACTATTTGCCTTGTCCGTCACTAAATGAACGCTTATATATGCTTTGTCATTACGAATCACAAGCTGATATGTAGCAACAGCAAACAAACTTTGAGGGAAATTATCCCATTCTCCATTTTTTTCATTATTAGGATCGAAAGTAAAACCACCAAATAAAATAGGCTGAGGTTCACTTTCCTCCTTAATAATGTTTTTGGTTAATTCTCTCCATTCGTCTTCTATAAGGTCAAAGCGATTGTGTCCTGCATTATTTTTGATGACATATGCATGCCCAAGCCCAACCAATGTTAATGTTTTTTCGCGATTTTGCCAAAAAAATCGTTGTCCTTTATATTTCTGCTCACCAGCTGCAAAAAATGCTAATGCTGATAGTCGACTTACTTCAATCGTTTCAATGTAGAAGGTTAGTGCTTTGTTGACATTCCCTACTTCTACTTCAGTGGATTGTAGCCACTTCTGATGCATGAAATTTCCCTCCGTTAAAAAAGCAATAAAATACAACTCGACCCATTAGGACGAGTTGATGTTTTACTTATGGGGTTTTATTATTCCCTTAAAAATAACAGAAATGCTTCATCTGTTTTTAAATAAACTTCATTATTTCACTATCTATTCTATCATAACATCTAAAGAGCATATAGAATATTGCTATCATGACTTTGAGTATTTTAGGTGCAATTTTATCCAATAAAAAAATGCGCTAGGAAAAACTCTAACGCATTCCAACTTTTGATATATATTGCATAAACCCTTTACTTGCCATTGTCTCAATTTCTTCAGTGGTGAAAGTTTCAGTTAAAGCTTGAATTAAATTTGGATATTCTGATGCATTTGTTAACTTTTCTACAGTCAAATCAATACCATCAAAATCAGAACCAAAACCAATATGGTCAATGCCAACAAGTGAAGCAATATGCATAATATGTTTCACTAAATGTTTAATGGTTGTTACTTCATTGTTATGATTAATAAATGGTGGATAAAAGACGACATGTATTCGTCCACCATGTTTTACAAGTTGTCTTATCTGCTCATCACTTAAATTTCTGGGATGGTCATAAAGTGCTCGTGCATTACAATGACTTGCAATCAAATTATTGGCTAAAGGAAGTAGATCAAAAAAGCCTTGTTCATTAAGGTGGGCGACATCGATAATTACGTTACGCTCATTTAGTAATTGAATTACTTGCTGTGCAAAAGGCTTTAATCCTTTATCTGGAGATTCAGATGCACCATATGCAACAGCATTTTCGTAATTCCAAGTTAACCCAACCAATTTGACTCCAGCATCAAGTAATAATTTTAGCTTATGAAGATCATCACCGATACAATCACAACCTTCTAAACTTAAAATTGCCCCTATTTCTCCTTCTTGTAGTTCATTTAGCTGTTTCCAATCTGTGATATGGACCATCTCAGGCTCACTTAAAACTTTATTTTGAAATGCTTCTACTTGACGGATTGCTTCATAAAATTTCTGTTCTTGGGGAATATGCGGCTCGATAAAGATTGCAAAAACTTGAACCTTCACATTTCCCTTCTGTAAATTCTCTAAGCTAGCATGTAATCTGGAATCCTTGCGAAACTGAACATCCTCCATTCGGGAGAGCTTTTCTAAGACATCGCAATGCAAATCTATAATTTCCATTTGACCACCACCCTATTATTGATATTTCGGTACAAGTATTTTATGAAGATTTAGTTCTTTATATTTGGTTTACTATCACATTAAAATTGCCAACGTCTATGAGAGGTAGTAAATCGAAATTCTTTGATTGTTCGTAAACATAGCGAAAGATGAAAATAGTGTAAAAGGGAAAAAAAGCACACTCAAGTTGTTTGACAATCTTGAGTGTGCTTTAAATGACCCGTACGGGATTCGAACCCGTGTTACCGCCGTGAAAGGGCGGTGTCTTAACCACTTGACCAACGGGCCTAAATTATGTATGGCGGAGAAGGAGGGATTTGAACCCTCGCGCCGGTTACCCGACCTACACCCTTAGCAGGGGCGCCTCTTCAGCCTCTTGAGTACTTCC
>NZ_OBMQ01000022.1 GCF_900217795.1 Ureibacillus xyleni
ACATCAAAATTCAGGGGGTGGCAAGTTTTTTTGCATAAAAGACTGTAAAACCAACGATTATTAGCGATTTATATATATAAGTTTTGACAATACGAAAATCGAAAGGGGAAGTATTAATATGAAAACAATGAAAGACATATATGATTTACTTAAACAATATGGGATATATATTTATACGAGGGATCGTATTGGTGATTTAATCTTAATGGAAGACGAAATTCGTGAATTATTCAAAGCCCGTGTTTTAGATCCAAAAGATTTCCAAACAGCAATGTTAATTATTCGTCAAGAAACAACAAGGTTAGAAAGAGAAGGTAAAATAGAAAATTGAATAATTAGTTGATAAATTTTGAGGAATAAGGGTGAAAAAAGGAAATGTTTATTAATTTATTGAAAAAATTTTCCTTTTAATTTAAAATCAGAACTTATAGGTGAGATAACAGTGGGTATGTTTCCACTGTTTTAATTTGGGAACCTTTTTGTAAATAAATCGTAAATACTATCAGATGTCATTTACAAAGTGTTTTATTGAGTTTTTAATTTTTTGCACATATCTAGAGAAAAACAAATTATATTGATTCTTGTTGTTAAAAAGATTAAGATATACTTTGTTTTTATTTTACGAAAATGTGTTTGTTGAAAATTTTATTTTATTAGTCTATATCAATTATGTAGAAAGGATGTTAGGAATGAAATCAATAAGATGGCCTAAACATTCGATATTAGCTATTGCGGTACTTGCGACTTGGATAAAAACTGTCATTGTATATCATACAAGTTTTGAAATGGATATTGAAAACTTAATGCAGCACATTATCCTAATCATTAACCCATTAAGCTTTTTATTATTTATTTACGGATTATCCTTATTTTTTAAATCACCTAAAGCAAGGAATCGTTATATTGTTACGATGAGTATCATTCTGTCAATCGTTTTATATACAAACGTAGGGTTTTACCGTTTCTATAATGATTTCATTACACTACCTGTATTGTTCCAAACTAGCAATTTCGGTGAGTTAGGTACGTCAGTTGGCGCGATAATAAACTGGCTAGACTTACTTTATTTTATTGATGTAGCAATTTTAATTTCTGCTGTTAAATTTATTCCAAAATTGCAAAATCAATTGACAGTTCGTAAAGAATTCCGACGTGCTTATTTTGTGCTAGCAATGGCAGTATTATTCTTAAATTTAGGATTAGCTGAAACAGAGCGTCCACAATTATTAACACGTGCGTTTGACCGCGAGTTACTTGTGAAAAATATTGGTACGTATAACTACCATTTATATGATATTTATGTACAATCAAAATCCAGTGCTCAACGTGCATTAGCAGATGGAAGTGAACTAGTCGAAGTAGATAACTATGTTCAAGCAAATCAAGCAGCAATTAACGAGAAAATGTTTGGTAAATATGAAGGACGAAACTTAATTGTTGTATCTTTAGAATCACTGCAAAGTTTTGTTATTAATAATGAAATGAACGGTGAAATTGTAACACCGTTTTTAAATTCTTTAACGAATGATAAAGATACGTATTATTTTAGTGATTTTTATCATCAAACAGGGTTAGGGAAAACTTCAGATTCTGAATTTATTGTAGAGAACTCATTGTTTGGATTAGGTCGTGGTGCGGTATTCTTTACACATGGTGGGAATACGTATAACTCGATGGCAGAAAAACTTGGTGAAAATGGATACTTTACGAATGTAATGCACTCCAACAATTCATCGTTCTGGAACCGTGATATGATTTATAAATCTTTAAATATTGATAAATTTTATGATATAAATTCATATCAAGTTACAGATGAAAATTCTGTGAACTGGGGACTAAAGGATATACCATTCTTTGAACAATCTGCAGAATTAATGACGCAAATGCAGCAGCCATTTTATTCTCGTATGATTACACTAACAAATCACTATCCGTTTTATTTAGATCCAGAAGATATTATGATTCCTGAATATAATTCAAATTCAGGTACACTAAATCGTTATTTCCAAACAGTACGTTATTTAGATGAGTCACTAAAAGTATTCTTTGAACAACTCAAAGAAAAAGGTTTGTATGAAAACTCAATTATTGTAATGTATGGGGATCACTACGGTATTTCTGAAAATCATAACAAAGCGATGGCAATGTACTTAAATAAAGAAGAAATTACCGCTTATGATAGTGCACTACTACAATCTGTCCCATTATTTATCCATGTTCCAGGTTCTGGAGATGGTGGAGAGATTGATAAAACTGCAGGTCAAATTGATTTAAGACCAACTATCCTACATTTATTAGGTATTGAAACTTCCAATGATATGCAGTTAGGTGCGGATATTTTTTCAGAAGAACATGAAGATTTTGTTATTTTCCGTGATGGACGCTTTATAACGGACGAGGTAGTTTATGCTGGTGAAGTTTGTTATGATCGTGTAACAGGAACAGAAATCGGTATTGAAGCTTGTCAACCTTATATTGATAGAGCAAGCGTTGAATTAGAATACTCTGATGCAATCATTAATGGAGACTTGCTTCGATTCTATGATTCAGAAACGGGGAATTTAAAACAAGATATTGTTAACTAATTTAAACGGTGTAGCTTTATTGCTACACCGTTATTTTAATGTTAGCTTGAGAAAATGAAAAAACGAGATATCATGATGATATCTCGTTTTTTCGAAGAAATTAGTGTAATTTTGGTGGATAACCTTGATTTAAAACAGTCATGATTACAAACCAACCAAAAATTGCTGCAGTAGCTAGGCTGAAAACAATCGCCAATACATTTTTCTCTTTAATTGCTTGGAATATATTTACTACTGCAAAGATTGCTACTAAAGCGAAAATAACCATTAATAAGTTCATTAATAAGACACTCCTTTCGACATTAGAAAATGAATGTCGATAAACAATATTCCTTCTTTATTGTAAAACACAGTTGTCTTTTTGTCGAGAAGAAATCAAATATAAATATGAACAAACAATGTAATTTTATTCTAGTACCTGTATAATATTCAAGAGGTGAAAATCAATGTTGAATGTAAAAGTTTTTAGTTTAGGTCCTGTACAAACAAACTGTTATATAGTTAGTAATAAGCAGAAAGATTGTTTAATTTTTGATCCGGGTGAAGAAGCAGCAAAAATACTTAAAGTTATTCGTTCAAACCAATTAAAACCAAGGGCTATTTTTTTAACTCACGCACATTTTGATCATATTGGAGCAGTAGATGCACTAAGGGATGCTTTTGATCTTCCAGTATATATCCATGCAAATGAGGTGAGTTGGCTTGCAGATCCGATGAAAAACGGATCGGGAAGATATGCTGAGTTACCAAATTATATTATCTCACCACCAAAAGTAGAACACATCATACAGAAGGAACAAATCTTTAAAATTGATGATTTTAAATTTAAAGCTGTCTTTACTCCTGGTCATTCACCGGGAAGTATCTCCTATATTTTTGAAGAAGATGGCTTTGCAATTGTGGGCGATACATTATTTGAACGTAGTATTGGTAGAACGGATTTAACTGGTGGCTCTTTAGAGGTTTTATTAAAATCCATTCATGAGAAACTTCTTGTTTTACCCGAGGATTTTATTATTTACCCTGGTCATGGTTCTTATACAACGCCTGCAGCTGAAATGGAAATGAATCCTTTTCTAAATGGCTTTTAATTGAAAATGAGTGTCCGCTATCTAATTGGACACTCATTTTTATTTTAAATATTCTCTTTTTTTATATTAAAAAACACCGACTGAATTTATCAGTCGATGCTATTTATTAATGGCCTGCACCAGGTACGTGGATAAATGTAGTATAATACGTGAATCCAGCGAAGAAAATTGTTAAATAAGCTCCGAAAATGTACATGTACATGCGTTCTGTTAGGTTTAAAAAGCCTAATAATAAGAATAATACAGTATTACCAACGAATAATAGCGAAACCTCGTACATATCACCTAAATAGAACATAACAGCAAATATACCTGTCCAGAAAGCTAACACTTTATACATATTACTCATGAAGAATCCCTCCTTTTGCCATACGACACAATAATCTCAATTCTTATTATAAATGATTTGAAAGCTTAATGTAAACTGCTACTTCTATTTTGTTTGTGACAAACAGGTGGAATATTATATTTTTGCCTTATTTGGTACATTAATTGAATACTTGCAAAAATCACAATCATTTACCATATTTTCAAATTGTAAAAATTCATTTTGAGAAAATAGGGCATCCACTTGTCCTTTTAAATAAGATTCATGTATTGCACAAACAATATTATTATTTGTAGATAATTGATTATTAAACGGACAATTATAAATTGTAAAAATAATTTTTGTTCCCGTCTCTGTTTCTTCTAGTTGTGGGATATAACCAATCATAGCTGCACTTTGTGTTAGTATATTAAGTTTTTCATCAAAACCTATTGTTTGTTTAATTTTATGTTCGGTATGAAGTTGTTTGTTAATTTGCTCAAAGCCATCCTGATAACTAATTTGTTTTGCTGTTTCTAGAGCATTAACACCTAGTTTTTCTATTAATTGGATTGACCATTTTAACAATAAACTTTCATCGCGTTTTGGAAAACTTAATACAACACCTTGCTCACTAGCTTTATATACTCTACCAGGACGTCCGCCTTTTCCTGATTTCACAAAATCTGCTGTAATCACATTTATTTCTGATAACTTTGTTAAATGAAGCCTAGCGACATTAGGATGAATATTAAATTTGTCTGCGATATCCTGAACTGTAAACGGCTTTTTCTCTTGTAGCATGTATTCATATATTTGATACCTTGTTTCATCTGCTAAAGTGCTCGTTACTTTTAAAGGATGGATCATCAAATCACCTCTCTACGGATTATTATATATATACATAATTTTATCTTTTCTATAGTGGAAATGATAGAGGTAATGAAAAACATTTTTCATTTAATTGAAAAATGTTGAAAATCCTCTTTTCATTTTCATTTCTAATAGAATGGATTATTTCTAATGAAAAAATTACTTTTGATAGGTGAAAAAACTATCAAATTTTTTTGTTGGGAAAAAGGGTTTTCTAGTAAAGATGTCCATTATATACTGTCTTTAATAATTTGCGGTCGAAAAAATTCTACTTGAAGAGGTGTAAACAATGGACATTGAATCGGTAGTAGAAAATAAAAGTGTTCAGCTATTAGTCAGAGCAATCCACTTTGGTGCTTCGGATTTGCACATATTACCAACAACTGAACATTATAAAATACATTTTAGAAAGTATGGAAAGCTATTTCCAGCAGGCAATGTCCCATATGAACTTGGGGATCGTATAATTTCATTTTTTAAATTTTTATCCTCACTAGATATAAGTGAAAAACGAAAACCTCAAAGTGGTTCTTTCCAAAAAGAAATTCAAGAAAATACTTATTCGTTTCGTGTTTCAACATTGCCTTCAGTTTATCGGAAAGAAAGTCTTGTTATACGTCTTTTGCTTCAAAACTCTCGTCATCCAATTACTTCACTTTGTTTATATCCAGAATCTGCTGATAGGCTCGTTCAACTCGTTTCAAACAGACAAGGGCTTCTATTGTTCTGTGGTGCAACTGGATCTGGCAAAACTACCTCGCTCTACTCTCTTATCAATTATTGTAGTGAAACACTTGCTAGACAAGTAATTTCCTTAGAAGACCCAGTCGAAAGCAATCAATCACAACTATTACAAATTCAAGTAAATGAACGAGCAGGAGTTACATATGCTTCTGGCTTAAAAGCGATTCTCCGTCATTCACCTGACGTCATAATGATTGGTGAAATACGCGATAAAGAGACGGCAAAGATTGCAATTGAAGCAGCGCTTACTGGTCATCTCGTACTTTCTACCATTCACTCTAAAGATACTGTAAATTGTTTGTATCGTTTAATGGACTTAACTATTTCATTAGAAGAAATGAGACAGGCTTTAATTGGAATTGTTGCACAGTGTTTAGTTCAAGTAGATTCCGATGAAAGAAAGGCTATTTATGAAATATTAAGTGATTTTAATTTAGTAGAAGCAATTTACTCAACTATGCGGGGGGACGAGTACAACCTACCAACAAATGAGACTTTATATTATCAACTTAATAAGTTAGAGGTGAACGCTCACTGTGCTACATCAACAATATCTTGAAATGAAAGATAAATATATTTCAAGGTTAAAAAAGGAAAAAATTAAGCAAATTCCTTCGTTTCTGTATAGATTAAGTACCCTTTTAGAAGAAGGTTATACATTTTCAGATTCAATCACGATGTTACTTCCTTTTCATACAGAAAAAGTAGACTATTGGCGTACCATCATACAAGAAAAGTTAAGGAACGGGGAAGATGTATCAGATATTTTACAATGTTTTTCCATTCCCAATTACTATTTAATAGCAATCAAAATAGCAGAAGAAAACGGTGATATGGGGAGGGCGCTAAAAAATATTGCTATGCAAATAGAATTTAATGAAAATATGCAAAAAAAGTTAATTAAACTTTTAAGCTACCCTTTTGTACTTATTGTAATTTTAACGGGAGTTTTTATCTCTTTTAGAACTTACTTTCTGCCAAATATTGAAGGCATTATTGATTCAAGGTCACAGGAATCAACATCAACTATTGGTCTATCTAGTATATTTCTTCATTTACCTGATTATTTAATTTTAACCTTATTTCTCATCTTTGTCGGGTTAGTCATATGTTTATTCTATTTTAGAAGGCAAGATGTTCGACGGAGATTACAATTGCTATTAAAAATACCAATAGTAAACTATTTTTATAAATTATTTATTACTAGAGAATTATCGAGAACTTTAGGAAGTTTGTTAGTTAGTGGTTTCTCATTACAGCAGGCATTAAATATATTGCAACAGCAACAGTTAAATAAATTATTAGCCTACGTTTCCTCAGAAATTGAGAAACATATTATTTATGGAGATTCTCTCTCTCACTGTATCTCGATAATGTCGTGGTTTTTCCCTAAATTTGAGGACTTTATTAAACATGGAGAAAAAAACGGTCATCTTGGAAGAGAATTACTCATTTATTGCGATTTACTTGATGAGAAGCTCCAAACCATTATTAAAACGGGTCTATCAATTGTACAGCCGTTGTTATTTATCATCATTGCTATTTGTATTATCGCGGCATATTTAAGTGTGTTGCTCCCGATGTATGAAATCATTGAAATACTATAATGAGGTGAGTATAAATGATTAGAAACTCAAAAGGATTTACGCTCATTGAGATGTTAATAGTATTGCTAATTATCTCTGTATTAATTTTAGTGACAATTCCAAATGTTACGAAACACTTTGCAACCATCGATGAAAAGGGATGTGATGCTTATGTCAATATGGTGCAAGGTCAAGTGGAAGCTTATAAAATTGAACACAAAAAGTTTCCGACCTCAATTGATCAACTAGTAGAAGAAAAGTATTTGAAGGAAAATGAAACGACATGTCCTAATGGTGAGCTTGTCAATATTCAAGAGGATGGTAGTGTCGTAGTAAATAATAAGGAAAATGTTAGTGATGGTACATGAGAGGTCTAATATTCAATAGTAAAGGGTATACGCTTCTAGAAATATTGCTAGTATTATTTGTTGTAACAATTATTAGTTCGATTGCATTACAGTTCACAAATAAGTTTTCAGAAAAACATTTGGTCGACATGTTTATTCAACAAGTTCAACTTGACATCCAAACAATTCAAGCGCACTCCATAGAACATGAAACAGTGATTACCTTAGAGTTTAACAGCCAAAATTCGTATTATGCCTATTATGATAGGGGAGGACGTATTTTTGAAAGGACCTATCCACCAGGTATCGAAATAACACCATACAGTACTGTAAGGAAAATAAGAATGTTCAAAGGAGTAAATTATGATTTTGGAAAGTTAAGATTCAAAACACCTTTAGGCGAAAAACAAATAATATTAAATATCAATAAAGGGCGGATGAAAATTGTTTAACTCTAAAGGGGTAACATTTATTGAGAGCCTTTTAACGATTGCCATTGTATTTATAATCACAGGAACTTTAGTCCCTCTTTCTTATCAAATGTATAGCACGCTAAGTAATAATAAAATGGAACTACACGCATCCATTACTGCTTACGAAGCAGCAAAGAAGATTTTATACGAGGGCAGTTATAGTGGTGTTATGAATATAGAAAATAATGCCTATCAATGGAGATACGAAGCAACTAAAATATGTGTGGAATTTACTAATTTACTTGGAGAAAGGACGAAATGTATCAATCAATTCGGAGAAATCGATTAAATTCAAATGGATATACATTGATTGAAGCTTTATTTAATCTTATTGTTTTCATTTTATTTGTTCACCTTCTTATATCGATTTACAGTTGGCTTAATCAAATGGATGATGCTTTAACAACAAATGAACATGTTGCTTGGGAGTTATTCGTAAATGACTTTGAACAATATTTATTAAATGTTAAGCAAATAGAACTGTCGTCCATAATTGAAGATACGATCTTTATAAGTTATGTAGACTCACAGGAAATCGTATTAGTTAGTCGATATGAGGATATTATTCGACTTCAGAAGAGCTTTGAAGGATATGTTCCTCTATTAACTGGCATAAAAGAATTTTCATTTAATTTGTATGGAAATTATTTAACTATTTCAGTAGTATTTCAAAGCGGGTTAGTAAAGGAGAGAGAATTTTTTGTTCAAGTATTTAATGGATAATAGAGGAGGAAGTTATCTACTAGCGATTTCGTTACTATTTTTTTCGACATTTTTTGTATCTTACTTCGTTTTTTGCTATGAATCGCAAATAAAAGTATATAATTCATTGGAATTCGCCAATGTTCGTGCTACGATAAACCTACTAGAGGAAATTGGTAGTAAGTAGTAAGAGTTTGCGTAGTAAAGAAGGTGATATCATGCGGAAAATATATTTAGTTGGCTTCATGGGGTGTGGCAAAAGTGCAATCGGAAGAAGATTAAGCTACTTTTTGAAAATGCCATATTACGACATGGATCACGAAATAGTTCGGCAACAAGGAATGACAATTCCAGAAATATTTGAAAAATATGGTGAGGTTTATTTTAGAAATCTTGAAACCGAATTTTTACGTAATTTTCGAGACGAGTCGTGTATTATTGCAACTGGTGGAGGAGTTGCGATGAAAGAAGAAAATCGCAGACTCATGAGAAGATCAGGACTTGTGTTTTTTTTAGATGCAACTTTTGAAGATATTTACGTAAGGATAAAAAATGACAAAAACCGCCCAATTGTACAACGTTCTACAAAAGCTGAATTAGAACAACTATATTACAGTAGAAGAAAGTTTTATCGTGAAGCAGGTCATATCCGTGTTTTAACAGGTGGACGTACATTAAGACAAATTGTTGAATATATTGGCTTCCAAGTTAGACGTCTAAAAATCGAATAATCAGCAAAAAATTATTAAAAATGTTCGTTTTTTCATCTGTTTTAAAAAAAGATTGCCTTCATAGACTAAACAATGTTAGGATATGGCTAAGAGCAGTATATTTGTACATTGAATTTTGAATATTTCGCGGATGATTGTGCGGGGAGAGAACGTGAAGAGCGTCGCCGAAGGAGCAAGTAGTGAAAACTATGAATCTCTCAGGCAAAAAGACTCGTACAGGACGCATCTCTGGAGAGCGCTATTTTATCAATTACAATATTGAAGGTTATTTGTCTTGAAAAAAACTTAAAAAATCTTTTGTAATTTCCGGAACTGACGGGTATGGTAAGAATAGCCACCAAAGGGGAAAGCCTAATAATATGACAAGTTTCATTAGTCAGTTATTTTGGTGTAACTTTCAGGTGCAAGGACAGAGGAATCCTAAAAAGTAGTGGGATTCTTCTGTCCTTTTTTATGTTTAGAAAGTTTTGTCCTTCAAGTAAAATACGAATTTCTAGAACTGTGGCCGAATATCCCGATCTTTAAAGTTAATGTTTTGTATAAATGAATTTGCTTATTTTAGGTAATGTAAAAGAGGGGGAAATCACATGTCAAACCAATTAAAAAGAACTCCGCTATTTGAAGAATATGCGAAATTTGGTGGGAAAACAATTGATTTTGGTGGATGGGAACTACCTGTACAATTTTCATCTATCAAAGAGGAGCACGATGCAGTAAGAAACCGTGCGGGATTATTTGATGTATCTCATATGGGTGAAATTTTCGTTGAAGGTAAAGATGCTACTACTTACTTACAAAAATTATTATCCAACGATATTTCTAAAATATCAATTGGTGGAGCTCAATACAACGCAATGTGTTATGAAAATGGCGGTGTAGTGGACGACCTTCTTGTTTATTACCTGCAGGAGAATAGTTACCTATTATGCGTGAATGCAGCTAATATTGAAAAAGACTTTGAATGGATGAAACGCCACGTAGAAGGTGACGTAACGATAACAAACAAATCCAATGAATATGCTCAAATTGCCCTGCAAGGACCACTTTCGGAAGAAGTACTACAACAATTAACGGATATAAATTTGTCAGAACTGAAATCTTTTAAATTTATTAATGATGTTGATGTTGCTGGTCAAAAAGTTTTAGTTTCTCGAACAGGCTATACAGGTGAAGATGGTTTTGAACTTTATGGGGAACCAGCAGCAATTGTAGAACTTTGGACAAAGATTTTAGAAATAGGAAAAGACAAAGGTGTTGTTCCGGCTGGATTAGGAGCCCGTGATACATTACGTTTTGAAGCTTGTCTTCCGTTATATGGTCAAGAGTTATCACAGGATATTTCACCTCTTGAAGCTGGTATTGGTTTCGTTGTGAAATTGCAGAAGGAAAGTGACTTTATTGGGAAAGATGCTCTAACAACTCAAAAAGAAGCGGGATTGAAACGTAAAATTGTTGGGGTTGAAATGATTGATAAAGGTATTCCTCGTCATGGTTATAAAGTATTTAAAGATGGAGTAGAAATTGGCGAAATAACAACTGGTACTCAATCACCATTAACGAAACGAAATATCGGTCTTGCTTTAATTGACTCAAAATTCACTGAATTGGATACAGAGTTAGAAATTGAAATTCGAAATAAAAAGTTAAAAGCTAAAACAGTTGCAACACCTTTTTATAAACGTTCAAAAAAATAAGAAAAGAGGGTAATTTCATGGCACATCGTTATCTTCCAATGACGGAAACAGATCAAAAAGAAATGTTAGAGACAATTGGTGTACAAAGTGTAGATGAACTATTTTCAGATATTCCAGAAAAAGTACGCTTTAAAGGTTTATATAATATTCCAGAGGCGAAGTCAGAATCTGCTCTATTAAAAGAATTAAAGGCTCTAGCATCAAAGAATAGTGATACTGACTCCCATGTATCCTTCTTAGGTGCTGGTATTTATAACCATTACAAACCGATTATTGTTGATCATGTTATTTCTCGTTCTGAATTTTATACAGCTTATACACCATATCAACCAGAAATTTCACAAGGTGAGCTACAAGCAATCTTTGAATTCCAAACGATGATTGCAGAACTTACTGGAATGGATTTAGCAAACTCGTCTATGTATGATGGTGGAACATCTTTAGCAGAAGCAGGTATGCTTGCTGCAGGTCATACTCGTCGTAAAAAAATCTTAGTATCCGATTGCATTCATCCCGAATACCGTGATGTTGTTGCTACATATGCTTATGGTCAATCAATTGAAGTCGTTACTGTTCCGTCAAAAGATGGTGTTACTGATATCGAAGCATTAAAAAGTTTACTAGACGATCAAACAGCTGCAGTTTTAGTTCAATATCCTAACTTCTTTGGTCAAGTAGAAGATATTAAGACGATTGGTGAATTAACTCATGATGCGAAAGGATTATTTATTGTTTCGTCAAATCCCCTTGCACTTGGTGTATTAACTCCACCTGGGAAATTAGGAGCAGATATCGTTACTGGGGATGCACAACCTTTTGGGATTCCTGAAAGTTTCGGAGGACCATACTGTGGATACTTTGCAACAACTACAAAATTAATGCGTAAAGTGCCAGGTCGCTTAGTGGGTGAAACAGTAGACCATGAAGGACGCCGTGGTTATGTATTAACATTACAAGCACGTGAGCAACATATTCGTCGTGAAAAAGCTACTTCAAATATTTGTTCAAACCAAGCACTGCTTGCACTTGCTGCTTCTGTTGCCATGACAGCACTTGGTAAACAAGGTGTACAAGAAATGGCAAAACAAAACATTGTAAAAACACGATTTGCAAAAAATGCTTTTGAAGCTGCTGGATTTGTTGTTCCTTTCCAAGGTGCTCACTTCAACGAAATTGTCGTGAAAACAAATAAACCTGTTAGTGAAATTAATAACAAATTATTAGAAAAAGGCATTATTGGTGGTTTCGATTTAGGCCGTGTTTATCCGGAACTAGTAAACCATGCGTTAATAGCTGTTACAGAATTACGTTCAAAAGAGGAAATCGAAACATTAGTTGCAGAAATGGGGGCTTACAATGCTTAACGAAAACCAATCTCTTATTTTTGAATTATCGAAAGAGGGTCGTGTAGGTTATAGTTTACCTGAAATCGACGTACCAGATTTCGACCTTGCTGAACTTTTACCAGAAGGATATGTTCGTAAAGAAGCTGCTGAACTCCCAGAAGTTTCAGAGCTTGATATAATGCGTCATTATACTGCACTATCACGTCGTAATCACGGGGTAGATTCAGGTTTCTATCCACTTGGTTCATGTACAATGAAATATAACCCTAAAATCAATGAAAATGTAGCAAGACTTTCAGGTTTTGCCAATATCCATCCATTACAAGACGAATCTACTGTACAAGGCGCAATGGAATTATTATATGAATTACAAACATCATTAGTTGAAATTACAGGTATGGATGAAGTAACATTACAGCCTGCAGCAGGTGCCCATGGTGAATGGACAGCATTAATGATGATTCGAGCTTTCCATGAAGCAAATGGTGAAGGACATCGCAATAAAGTAATTGTACCTGACTCTGCTCATGGGACAAACCCAGCTTCTGCAGCTGTAGCTGGTTTTGAAACAATTACAGTTAAATCTAATGAAGATGGTTTAGTAGATTTAGACGATTTACGCCGTGTTGTCGGAGAAGATACTGCTGCATTAATGTTAACAAATCCAAATACATTAGGTTTATTTGAAGAGAACATTCTTGAAATGGCGGAAATCATTCATAGTGTAGGCGGGAAAGTATACTATGATGGTGCGAATTTAAATGCTGTTATGTCAAAAGCTCGTCCAGGAGATATGGGCTTTGATTGTGTTCATTTAAACTTACACAAAACATTTACTGGTCCTCATGGTGGCGGCGGTCCTGGTTCAGGTCCTGTTGGGGTTAAAGCTGATTTAATTCCATTCTTACCAAAACCAGTTTTAGTGAAAAATGAAGATGGGTCATTCCATTTTGATTACAACCGTCCGCAATCTATTGGTCGTGTAAAACCTTATTACGGTAACTTTGGTATTAATGTTCGTGCTTATACTTATATTCGTTCAATGGGTCCAGATGGGTTAAAAGCAGTGACAGAGTATGCTGTATTGAACGCGAACTACATGATGCGTCGTTTAGAGCCTTATTTTGACCTACCATATAACCGTCATTGTAAACATGAGTTTGTATTATCGGGTCGTCGTCAAAAGAAATTAGGCGTTCGTACTTTAGATATAGCAAAACGTTTGCTTGATTTCGGTTATCATCCACCTACAATTTACTTCCCATTAAATGTGGAAGAAGGAATGATGATTGAACCAACTGAAACAGAGTCAAAAGAAACATTAGATGCATTCTGTGACGTTATGATTCAAATTGCGAAAGAAACAGAAGAAAATCCTACAATTGTACAAGAAGCACCTCATACAACTGTCGTAAGCCGTCTAGATGAGACACGTGCTGCTCGTTCTCCAGTACTTCGTTATACAAAAGTAGAAGCTTAATTTAAAAGGCGTCTCACTATTTGTGAGACGTTTTTTCTATAATAATTTTAAGAATTATCGAGCATAATTCTTTAGTTGGAATTAACTTTTTATTAATAGTAATTATGAGACATACTTACTATTGTCGTAAACTGAAAGGAATACATTATAATAGGAAGAAACTTTTTTTTCGAGGGAAAGTCTTAATGAAAATACAAAATGGGATGCCTTTTTATGATAGGCATCCCAATTATTTTAAGATAATGAAATTTGTTAAGGTATGATGAAAATGTACAAAAGATATGGTCAAAAACTCATAGGAGAATTGTTAAGCTTTTGTTTTAACTTTGCCTGTCCAAGTTTTAAATCCACCTTGAAGTTGATAAACCTGATTATAGCCTTTTTTCTTCAAGAATAGTGCTGCACGGGCACTACGACCTGAATTCTGGCAATATAAATAAACGGGTAGATCAGGTCTAATTTCTTTATAACGTTGGCGTAATTGTGTAGAAGGAACATTACGGGCACCTAAAATATGGCCAGCGTCAAATTCCTTTGTTTCACGAACGTCGATTAATTGTGCTTTTCGATAACCTTGGATGAATTCATCTTGTGTTAAATTGGTTACTGCTTTTTTTAGTCTGAACATGTTTACTAAAACATACACGATAATTAAACCAAGTATGATAGCAATTGTATAAAGTACTTCCACTACTAAAAATCTCCTTTCCTTCTCTAAATACCATTATAAAAGAGAAAGTAGCGATAGTCCAATGAGTTTGATAAAATGATATTTATTGTGAGGAGATGAAATCATGAAAGCAAAATGGTATTTTATTAATTCTGGACCTTGTCGTCCTTCATATAACATGGCTCTTGATGAAGCATTATTAGAACTACATAGTAAAGGCGAAATTCCTCCTGTAGTAAGATTTTATGAATGGAATCCAGCAACATTATCAATTGGATATTTCCAAAGTGCGGAGAAGGATATAGATTTAGAGGCAGTAAAAGCTCAAAATTTAGGATTTGTTAGACGCCCTACTGGTGGACGAGCAGTTTTACACGAACATGAATTAACATATAGCATCATCGTGACAGAGGAATATCCTAATATGCCAGCAACGGTTACTGAAGCCTACAGAGTTCTTAGCGAAGGTTTGTTAATCGGTTTTCAAAATCTTGGACTAGAAGCGTATTTTAGCGTTCCGGATACTGAAGAAAAACGAGCAGACTTGAAAAATCCAAAAAGCGCCGTTTGTTTTGATGCGCCGAGTTGGTATGAACTTGTCGTTGAAGGGAAAAAAGTAGCTGGAAGTGCACAAACAAGACAAAAAGGTGTCATTTTGCAGCATGGTGCTATTCTTTTAGATCTTGATGAAGAAAAGCTATTATCCGTATTTAAGTTTTCTTCTGATGCTGTTAAAGAAAAAATGCGTAAAAAGTTACCCGAAAAAGCAGTGGCAATTAATCAATTAACATCGAAGGAAATTACAATAGCACAATGTATAGATGCTTTTAGAGATGGTTTTGAAAAGGCGTTAGATATTGAATTAGTTCCTTACGAATTAACACCTGAACAACTAAAGTATGTTGAAAATTTAGAAGAAACAAAATACTTGACTAATGAGTGGAATTATAGAAAATAGATATAGAACGTATGTTTTGTTTGAGCGGAAAAAATTTTTTTGTATTGAAAGTCTTGTCCTTTCAACGTTTTATATAAAAATGAAAAAATCAACCCCTTGCATTGATAATTTATATGAGGTAATCTTTTCTAGTAAATATAAATAGTACAACATCTAGTGTGGATTTTATAATATAAACACAATATATTGTGTAATCTATTAAGGTGATTCATACTAGATGTATTAATAGCAAGGAGGCTGGCAGATGGTAATGGTAAATGAAACACAAACAACCATCCTCATAGAGCAACTTAATAAGGACATCGAAAAATTTCCCCAAGTTCACCCGATTACAGAGGACATGCATATAACTCACAAAGGCGTGTCAAGATTAGTGATGATTGACCGCTATTCCTTTAAGGATACCGAAAAGAAAACAATTAAGCCTGGAGATTTTGTCGTATTAACAATTAAGGAAGATCCAAAATTTCCTGCACGTGGACTTGGATTTATTCGCTCAATTGATTTTGAATCAAAAAAAGCTGAAATTTTAATTGAAGAAGAATATCGCCACGTACTAGACAATGCAAAAGAACAAGAAACAGGCATTATTGTTCGCTCTTTGGACGTAATTGAAAAGCCTCTAGAAGTTTTCTATGAACAAATTGCAAAACGTAATGCAACAGGGTTAGCTACTGTTGAAGAAACAGATGAAAATAGAGAAAAGTGGTTTAACAAATTCTATGAGCAACTTGTTTCCTTGAAATTTATCCCTGCTGGACGAGTATTATACGGAGCTGGTTCAGAAACAGATGTAACTTTTTTTAACTGTTATGTGATGCCTTTTGTCCCTGATAGTCGTGAAGGGATTAGTGATCATCGTAAACAAGTGATGGAAATCATGAGTCGTGGTGGGGGTGTTGGCACAAATGGTTCAACTCTGCGTCCACGCAATACACTTGCGCGTGGTGTAAATGGAAAATCAAGTGGATCTGTCTCATGGCTTGACGATATTGCGAAACTAACACATCTTGTAGAGCAAGGTGGTTCAAGACGCGGTGCTCAAATGATTATGTTAGCAGATTGGCACCCAGATATTGTTGAATTTATTATTTCAAAAATGCAAAATCCAAGAATTCTTCGATATTTAATTGAAAATACAGAAGATGAGTTAATTACACGCCTAGCTCAAGAAAAGCTAAAATTTAAACCATTAACACAACAAGAAGAAGCAATGTATCAAGGCATTGTAAATTATAAAAATATCCCCGGTTTTGGTGGTTTCAATGAAGGAATCATTAAAGAAGCAGAAATGAAACTTCGCGATGGTGGGACATATAGTGTACACAATCCTGAGTTTTTAACGGGTGCAAATATTTCGGTAACTTTAACAAAAGATTTTATGGCTGCAATTGAAAATGACGAAGATTACGAACTACGATTCCCAGATGTTGCAAACTATAGTCCGGAAGAGATGGCTATATATAATGAAAAATGGCATGAAGTAGGGGATGTTCGCGAATGGGAGGCGCTTGGTTACAGAGTACGCACATATCGTAAAATTAAGGCCCGTGAACTTTGGAATTTAATTAATATTTGTGCAACGTATGCTGCAGAACCAGGTATTTTCTTCATTGATAACGCGAACGACATGACCAATGCTCGTGCTTATGGACAGAAGGTTGTTGCAACGAACCCTTGTGGTGAGCAGCCGCTTGCGCCATTTTCAGTATGTAACTTAGCAGCAGTTAATTTGGCGCAATTTGCTGAAAAAGAATCGAAAACAATTAACTTTGAGGCGTTAAAAGAAACTGTTAGAGTCGGAGTGCGCATGCAAGATAACGTTATTAACGCAACACCGTATTTCTTAGAGGAAAATCGTAAACAAGCTCTAGGAGAACGTCGTGTTGGTCTTGGTGTGATGGGGTTAGCAGATCTTCTTATTTATTGCGAAAAAGAATATGGTTCAGCTGAAGGAAATAAGTTAGTTGATAAAATTTTTGAAACGATTGCTGTAACAGCTTATGAAACTTCGATTGAACTCGGTATAGAACGTGGAAGTTTCCCATTCTTACAAGGCAATACAGAAGAAGAGACAAACCGTTTAAGACAAGCCTTTATAAACACAGGTTATATGCAAAAAATGCCTGAACATGTTCGCCAAGGGGTGCTAGAGAACGGTATTCGTAACTCTCATTTATTAACGGTTGCTCCTACTGGTTCTACTGGTACGATGGTTGGTGTTGCAACAGGATTAGAACCTTATTTCTCATTCGTTTACTACCGTTCAGGTCGCTTAGGTAAGTTTATTGAAGTGAAAGCTGAAATCGTAGAAGAATATTTAAAAAATCATCCGGATGCAGACGAAAATAACTTACCGGATTGGTTTATTTCATCAATGGAATTAACTCCTGAGGCTCATGCCGATGTACAATGTGTTATTCAACGATGGGTAGACTCATCGATTTCGAAAACAGTTAATGCTCCTAAAGGATATACTGTAGAGCAAGTTCAAAAAGTTTATGAACGTTTATACAAAGGTGGAGCTAAAGGTGGTACGGTTTATGTTGATGGTAGCCGTGATTCACAAGTTCTAACATTAAAGGCAGAATCATCACATGATGAGCAACTTGCTTTTGAAGAAGTGCTAGAAGAAAAAGCAAGTGAAAAACACCCAGTTGTTTTAGTTGATACAATTGCTCCACTTACTTCTACTAATGTTACAATTGGTTCAGAAGTTGGAAATACGTGTCCGGTTTGTCGACAAGGTACTGTTGAAGAATTAGGCGGCTGTAACACATGTACAAGTTGTGGTGCACAACTTAAGTGCGGCTTATAGTAAGTAGGGCGAGAAAACTCTCTTAGAACATAGATACGAATAAAATGTACCCTATAAGATGGACAAAAGTCTCTCTTATAGGGTTTTATTATGTATAAAAATTGTATGTAAGAGTTGCTGAAGAAGGAGAAAACAAGAAGAAAGAGAATTGATATAGAGTTTACTGATATTTAGATTGCCGTTGGGGGAAAATTTGTGGTAAATTTTTTTCATTATAATGACTCAAACTTCGCAGACTGAAATCGACAAATAAGCCTTGATATAGTTAGGCAGACCGTTAATCCACTGCTGTAGTTGACTTTTGATTAATTTTTG
>NZ_OBMQ01000014.1 GCF_900217795.1 Ureibacillus xyleni
GTATCTAAAAAAAGTATGTCAAGGTTCTTATTGAAATCGAGAAGAACCAAATAGCATCAACTATTGAACCTAATTATTTATGTGCGAAGTTTGAGTTATTTAGAATATGACGAACATCAATATTTTGACGAAGCATTAAGTGAGTTAACGGAAGGAATTAAACTCTTCGAAAAAATGGAAGCTGAAAATCGATTAGAAGAGGTCAATTTTTATCCAATTGCATTAAATAAAAGAGCCGATTTGTTAATAGAAAAACAATTAGTTATGGAAGCCATGCAAGATTTTAGTCATTCAATGTATGTTCAGAAAAAATTTGCGATTAATGGTGAAATTAAAAATAAACTTTGTTATTTTTCAGCTTTAGATGGATATTTTGAAATTCTAAGCCAAATCGAAAATTATGAGCATGTGTTACTAGATATTTGTAATGAATTAATATATATTGTTGATCAATTGATTGAAGATGGTGAATTCAGTATTGAAGATGGTATCATTGATAAAATGTATATTCGACGATACATTATCAATCGGGATGTAGGCGATTTTGAACGAGCATTAATAGATATTAGTGCTGCTATTAATATTCAAAAATTACGATTGGATAAAGGAGTTTTGAGTGTAAAATCCTCATTGGCAGAACTATTCCGTTATAGAGGAAAATTACTCCATATTGAATTCAGAGACCTCGAACATGCTATAAATGACTTTACTGAAAATATTTATTTAGAAAGAACTTTAGATGAACCGAATTTATCTGAATTATGCTACGATTATAGAATACGCGCCAACCTTTATTGGGAACTAGAACAATATGAGAATGCAATTCAAGACTATACAGAAATTATTACAATATGCTTAGATTATTATCAAAAGGAAAAAGAGTTTAATTCAATTTTTTTAACAGAGAGTTTGAATCGTCGAGCAAATTACTATAAAAGTCAAGGTAGAATAAAAGAAGCAATAAATGACTATAGTTTATTGATTAATATTATAAGAAAAAATATCGAAAATAATGATTTCACTGATCTCAATCTTCTTTTAAAAAGCCTGTTAAATCGAGGAAATAGTTTTATGGATTTGGAACGATATCAGGATGCATTTGGAGATTATAGTGAATTGCTTGAACTAGTTTCTGATAATTTATATGAAGAAAATGAAGCAATAGATGATATTTTTGATGTAACAATTCGAGCACTATTAGCTCAAAGTCATGTTTTAGAAAAAATGCAACGACTACCTGAAGCAGTTAAGGTTTTAGACGAGCTAATTGAACTAGTATTGGATATAAATGAAAAAGATCGTCTTAAGGAACTTTTCATTCCATCGTTTAAAAAAGCAGCAATTTTGGAAGAACTAGGCGAATATGCTGAAGCATTAGCCACGTATAATAATTTTATTGAAGCTGTTATTGATCAGGTCACAGAAGATTTGGATTGTTTAAAAGATATAAGCTATATAATTCATTATAGAAGTGCTTTACTTTATCATATAGACGACTTTGAAAATGCTTTAAAAGGAGCATTAAGAGCGGATAAGTATTTCCACTATTTATTAGAAAATGATATTCACATTGATATGGAGATGATCGAAGCGAATCAAGAGATTATCGATAATATTAAAGATTTATCCAAAAAAACAAAGAAGAAAAAGTTTTTATTCTGGTGATTAGCGCGCAATGTACAAGATGCTTTTTAGTCTTGTATGTTGCGCTTTCTTTCGTTTTTGATGATAAAATAGAAGTAATATTAAATTTTTGAGGTTTGGTGATTGGATGAACATTTCTGTAGATGAGTTTACAAGAGTAAAAGAAGAAAACACAAAATTAAAGCAACTAGTAAGAAAGTATCAAAAAAGAATCGCCAATTCAGTCGACAAAAAAGAAGTTGAGTTTATTTTAAACAATCTTATTCCAACTATGGACGAAGAGGTAGCTGGGTACTATGAAATTTTCTCTGAGATGAGCTGTCCTAAATTAACTTATCTTGAGCTGATCAAATTAATTACGCTTTTATTTAAAACTAATAGGGCAGACCTTGCTACTTTTTACTGCCAACAGTACATAACGGAAAAGAATTTAGACGAGGTGAAAGAGATAACTGAAGAGATGCAGGAAGAGTATCAAAAAGTTTTAACTGGGTTAAGTAAAGAGGTTTTAAAAAAGAACTCTACAGAAGTTCATCTAAAAATCTATTTTGAAATCTTCTCCTATCAGCCAAATTTAAAATTAAGCTTTGTTATCTTCCCCCAGTTATTGGAACAAAATATTTACAATCTAACGAATAAGATTTTTGATCTTCGTAACGACTACTGGTTATTAAAACTATTTTTTATTGTTAGTTATTATTGTCCTAAACTGATACAAGAATATTTGGATTACTTAGCGAGCCATTGGGATATAATCAATCGTTGGGTTAAGGAAGAGAATTTACCAACTTGGGAGTTCTATGTAAACCTTGCAAACCACACACAAATGAAGAAAAAGGTAACTGCACTCAAAGAATATTATCAAGCGAAAAGCAATGGTCTAAAATCTCCAGCATTGATTGAACCGGAGCCATCAATATCAAATAATCAGATTGATACAAAGCAATGGGAAAAATGTAGTGAAGTCAGAAAGTATGGATATGAACTTAAAAACAAAACAATAGAACAGCGACGAGTAGCATTACAAACTGCAATGAAACATATCCCACTATCCAAAATCCAATCGCATATTCATTGGCTACTCCAAAATTCCTATAAGAAAAACGGAGTACATGGAGATTTTAGCAAAGCAATCAATGCTTATGAAATGGACTTGGAATATCTTCAAAAATTCTTTTATAAGGATTTATAATAGTTTTTGAATACTTTAAAACTATAGCTTTGGAGGAGAGCAAGAGCATAGGATTTAGTAACGCCGTTCAAATGTGGACGGTGTTTTCTTTTTGTCTTTTGGGAAATCGGACACTTTTATTGGGAAATCGGACGCTTTTGCTGGGAAATCCGACACAATCATTGGGAAATCCCACACTTTAAAATTTGACGGGTAGACTCGGCAAAAAAGGAAACACTATTTTTTTAAGGAAATCAATTTTGTCATACAAAAAGGTGGCTTATTTATGATTTACACAGTAACCCTAAATCCATCCATTGATTATGTCATTGAAGTTGACCAAGTGCATTTAGGTGGTTTAAATCGGACGAAAACCGAAGAAAAGCTCCCAGGTGGAAAGGGCATTAACGTTACGCAAGTGCTCCATCGTTTAGGTGTCCACAGTACGGCACTTGGGTTTATTGGTGGTTTTACAGGAGACTATATCGAACGCTTTTTACAAACGCAACATCTTTCAACAGACTTTATCAAAGTTCATGAAGATACAAGAATTAACGTGAAACTCAAATCCGAAACGGCAGAAACAGAAATCAATGCAAAAGGCCCAACGATCACACCAGAAAATTATGAAGCATTAAAGGGCAAAATTCATAACTTAACTAATAACGATACGCTCGTTTTATCCGGGAGTATCCCGTCTTCATTGCCACCTTCTACATATGAAGAACTTGTAGAAATTTGTTCACGCAACAATACCAGATTTGTCGTTGATGCAGAAGGGGAACTGCTTAAAAAAACGCTTTACTTTAAACCTTTTCTGATTAAACCAAATCATCACGAGCTCGGGCAGTTGTTCAATACAAAGATAACGTCAATCGATGAAGCTGTCCCACATGCCAAGGAGCTCATTACTATGGGGGCACAAAATGTAATTGTGTCACTTGCTGGGGGTGGCGCTGTTTTTGTAAATAACTCGGCAGTATACACAGCAAGCGCACCAAAAGGCGAAGTGAAAAGCTCAGTTGGCGCAGGAGACTCCATGGTGGCAGGTTTTCTTGCAGCCTATGAGCAAACAAAATCAATTGAAGAAGCTTTCCGTTTTAGCATTGCTTCTGGAAGTGCCACGGCTTTTTCCCTCGGGTTATGTACAAAAGAAAAAGTTGAAAGCCTACTACCACAAGTAAAACTGGAAAAAGGAGACTAGCATCATGAAAATCACAGAATTACTCACAAAAGATACCATCGCCCTTTCATTAAATAGTCAACAAAAGGAACCGGTTTTAGAAGAATTAACGAATGTCCTATATTCTGCTGGGAAACTAACAGATAAAGAAGAGTTCAAAAGTGCAATTTTAGCAAGGGAACAGCAAAGTACAACAGGGATAGGAGAAGGGATTGCCATTCCTCATGCGAAAACAAAAGCAGTAAAAGAAGCGGCCATTTGCTTTGGGCGCTCTAAAGATGGAGTCAATTTTGAGTCCCTCGATGGACAACCTGCTTATCTGTTCTTCATGATTGCGGCCCCAGAAGGAGCAAATAATACCCATCTTGAGGCTTTGTCACGACTATCTTCTATCTTACTAATTGAAGATGTTCGCAGACAGCTGTTAGAAGCATCTTCCGAACAAGATGTAATCGACATTGTGAATCGATACGACACGGAAGACGAAGAAGAAGACCAAACGATGGAAGGGAAGCAAAAGTTTATTGTTGCGGTTACGGCGTGTCCAACTGGGATTGCCCATACGTACATGGCAGCGGATTCATTAAGGGCAAAAGCCGCTGAAATGGGAGTAGACATCAAAGTAGAGACAAGAGGTTCGAGTGGTGCGAAAAACGTTCTAACACAACAAGAAATACAAGAAGCTGTGGCGGTTATTGTTGCGGCCGATACAAACGTAGGCATGGACCGTTTTAATGGAAAACATGTCATCGAAACTCCAGTGGCTGATGGAATTCGTAGACCACAAGAATTAATTGAACTGGCATTAAACCAAGACGCTCCTGTATATAAAGGCAGTGGAAATACAACGAACAATGAAACAACGGAGGGCAGAAGAGGAATTGGTTCTACCATTTACAAACATTTGATGAATGGTGTTTCAAACATGCTTCCATTTGTTGTAGGTGGTGGGATTTTAATTGCCATTAGCTTTATGTTTGGGATTCACGCAGCAGATCCGAATGACCCTACCTACAATCCATTTGCTGAGGCATTGAACAAAATCGGTGGAGGTAGTGCTTTTGCTTTAATGATTCCAGTGCTATCTGGTTTTATCGCTAGTAGTATTGCCGATCGTCCGGGTTTTGCTCCTGGTATGGTGGGAGGAATGCTTGCTGCAAGTGGCGGTGCGGGCTTTTTAGGTGGTCTTGTTGCCGGATTTTTAGCTGGATATTTAGTGGAAGGATTAAAAAAACTACTTTCTGGTTTACCTTCATCTATTGAAGGGATAAAAACGATATTGCTTTATCCATTGTTAGGGATTGCACTAACCGGTTTAATTATGTATTACGTCATCAATAAACCAGTAGGCGCATTAAACACAGCGATTTCGGAATGGTTAGCCGGATTAGGAACAGGTAATGCTGTGTTACTTGGAATCGTGCTCGGTCTCATGATGGCATTTGATATGGGTGGACCAGTAAACAAAGCCGCTTATGTATTTGGTACAGGCCTTTTAGCAAATGGTGTATATGAACCAATGGCGGCAATTATGGCAGCTGGTATGGTTCCTCCGTTAGCCATCGCGATTGCAACTACTATTTTTAGAAGAAAATTTACAAAACAAGAACAAGAAGCAGGAAAGGTCAACTACATTATGGGGTTATCCTTTATTACAGAAGGTGCGATTCCATTTGCAGCAGCAGACCCAATTCGTGTCATCCCGTCTCTTATGGTTGGTTCCGCAATAGCTGGAGCACTGTCGATGATGTTTAGTATCGGTTTACGTGCACCACATGGAGGAGTATTTGTTATCCCACTAGTAGAAGGCGGTTGGTTGCTGTATTTACTAGCAATTGTCATAGGCGCAATTGTTTCAGCTATCATTTTAGGAATTGTGAAACGACCAACTGTTGCGAAATAGGAATGAACGATTGTATCCCTGTCGATTATGATATAGAACTTAAAAAATTGGAGGAATCAATATGACTGAAAAAAACTATACCATCACAAGTGAACAAGGAATTCATGCTCGTCCTGCAACGGTAATTGTTGGGGCATTAACAAACTTTAAATCAGATGTCAAAATAGAATATAGAGGAAAACAGGCCAATTTAAAATCAATTATGGGGGTCATGGCACTTGGAATTCCAAATGGGGCATCCATTAAAATTACGGCTGATGGTGAAGACGAAGCACAAGTGATTAAAACAATGGATGACATTATGAAAAAAGAAGGTCTTGCTGAATAAAGGAGAAATTCAATATGTCGATTATGATTGAAGGAATTGCAGCTTCTCCCGGAATATGCATTGCCAAAGCGTTCAAATTGCAACATCAAGAACTCCATGTAGAGAAAAAAAGTATCATAAATACAGCGGAAGAAATACGTCGCTTTGAAATGATGATGGACAAAACAAAAACTGAACTTGAAGGGATTAAAGCAGAAACGAGCCAAAAGCTGGGGGAAGATAAAGCTGAAATTTTTGCTGCACATCTTCTTATTTTAAGTGATCCGGAGTTTATACAACCGATTAAAGATAAAGTGACGAATGATTCGGTAAATGCTGAATTTGCTCTTAAGGAAGTGGCTGCCATGTTTATCGGGTTGTTTGAAAATATGGATAATGAATATATGAGAGAACGGGCAGCAGATATTCGGGATGTTACAAAGCGACTTACTGGACATCTTTTAGGGCAACAGGTAGCTAGTCCAAATATGATTTCAGAAGAAGTGGTCATTATTGCAGAGGACTTAACCCCATCCGATACTGCACAACTAAATCGCCAATATGTGAAAGGGTTTACAACAAATATTGGAGGTCGTACCTCTCATTCTGCCATTATGGCGCGTTCCATGGAAATCCCAGCTGTCGTAGGAACGAAAAACGTGATGGCACAAATTGAAAATGACATGCTCGTGATAGTAGATGGCCTTGAAGGAAAAGTGATTGCAAATCCAACAGAAAAAGAAATCGCATTATACGCAAAGAAAAAAGCGGCATTTGAAAACCAAAAGATAGAGTGGGCAAAATTAAAGAATGAAAAAACCATAACAACAGATGGTCATCAAGTAGAACTTGCAGCAAATATCGGCACCCCAGCAGATGTGCAAGGTGTTCTCGAAAACGGTGGGGAAGCAATTGGACTTTACCGTACTGAGTTTTTATACATGGGACGCTCACAATTACCTACAGAAGAAGAACAATTTAAAGCTTACAAAACGGTGTTAGAAAGTATGGAAGGTAAACCAGTTGTTGTCCGCACGTTAGATATTGGTGGCGACAAAGAACTGCATTACCTTGACTTACCGAAAGAATTGAATCCTTTTCTCGGTTTTCGTGCAATCCGTCTTTGTTTAAGTATGCAAGACATGTTCCGTACCCAGCTACGCGCACTGCTTCGTTCGAGTGCTTACGGAAATTTAAAAATTATGTTTCCAATGATTGCAACATTAGATGAGTTTCGTGATGCAAAGGCAATTCTTTTAGAGGAGAAGGAGCAACTTCAACAAATGGGTGTTCAAGTTGCGGAAAATATTGAACTAGGAATCATGGTGGAAATCCCTTCAACAGCAGTCATGGCAGATGTGTTCGCCAAAGAAGTTGATTTCTTTTCAATTGGTACCAATGATTTAATTCAATATACATTAGCAGCGGACCGAATGAATGAAAGGGTTTCTTATTTATATCAGCCATACAATCCAGCCATTTTACGTTTAATAAAAAATGTAATTGATGCCGCGCACAACCATGGCAAGTGGGTTGGAATGTGTGGAGAAATGGCTGGAGATGAAGTAGCCATCCCGATTTTATTAGGACTCGGACTAGATGAATTTAGCATGAGCGCAACGTCCATCTTAAAAGCAAGAAGCCAAATTTCAACTTTATCTCGTGCCGATATGATGTCAATCGCAGAAAAAACTTTAGTAATGAAAAATGCGGAAGAGGTTAAACAATTTATAACATCCAATGTGTTAAGGGGCTAAAATACAAGAAAGAGAGTACAATTCTCCTGCATTGTGCTCTTTTTCAATTTGTTGGGGAGTATTCCTATTAAACTAATTATGTTAAAATAGATATGGAAGGAAAATACAGATGAGTATTTTCTTATAAATTGACTAGCGGCGGTGAAATTTTAGACAAAGGGAAAGAGGGGATCTAATGAATGCAAAACTAAAAGCAGTAGTAGACGCAATCGATACATACCAACTAACTTATCCTGAAGATGCTTGCGTACTTATTTTCGATACTGAGAAAGTAGTAGGATATAAAGCGGGGAAAACAGTAGATTTAAAGATTAAAGTTGGGGAAACTGTCGAACAACACATAAATACAACAAGTGTCCATGCATTAAAAAGTGGAAAGCATATTCGTGAGGAGCGTGGCCCGGAACTTTTTGGTTTTGCTTATATCGCATCTGCTGTTCCTATTTTCGATAATGGACAAGTGGTTGGTGTGTGTACGGGTGTCATTTCCAATGATACGATTAACGAATTACGACATGTATCGAACGATCTATCTGCTTCTGTTGCAGAAATGTCCGTTACAACTGAGGAATTAACAAATGCAAGTGTTAATGTTTCAAAACAATTAGAGGAACTTTCTCATTTAGCTGAAACTGCAACCCATGACATTCAACAAATTAACTCCATTGTCAAATCCGTAAAAGACATTGCACAAAAATCAAAAATTTTAGGGCTTAATGCAGGAATCGAAGCAGCTCGTTCAGGGGTTCATGGTAGGGGCTTTGCAATTGTAGCAAATGAAATTCAAAAAATGGCTCAAGACAGTAACCAAAGCGCCGACACCATCACGAAAGAACTGGAAAATATTAAGCATTCAATTGAATATATTAATAACTCAACAGCCCAAATTTCATCCTTCACACAGGAATATACAGCCAACATGCAACAAATGAGCCACACATATACTAGCCTTAACATTGTTGGGCAAAAGCTAATGAATCTGAGTAATATTAGAAAATAAAAAATTCCATGTACAGCTACTTTTTAATTTTGGTAGCTGTATTTTTAATGAACCAATGCAAAACCTTTACAAGAAATCCATATCACAGTAGATAAGAATACGAGTAAAACGGAAAAGGAACGCATGTAGGGGGTAACATGCGTTCCTTTCAACGATTTATGCTGCTAAAGATAATGTTGTGTAAGAAATGATTGCTGGTTGAGTTGTTGCTTCAAGTGCTTTTTCAGCTTCTTCTTTAGTTTCAAATTGGAACATACGAACATTGTCATTTTCAAAAATTGTTAGTACCCACATAGTATAGCCTCCTAATATTGTTTAATCTCCAAATCTATTTTGTAAAGGAAAGAATGGCAGAACCTTTGACACTAGCTAGCATATTGTTAGCCTCTGTTTTGCTTACGAATTCAAACATACGAACCGTGTTTTTCTCAAAGATTGTCACTACCCACATTTTCACTCTCTCCTTAAAATGCATACTTTTTGTTATATAACACGTGTTGATTATCAACGTTTGTACTATCTGTGTTATATATCACTTGAGACCATTGTACACCCAAAAAATCGAAAAAGAAAGAGTTAGTGAATTAATTCACATATCGTTCATAATGATTACGTTTCCATAAATTTTTACAAAAACGCCACAATATTTTGTGTGTAGGGAAGATTCGTGGTGCTGGTGTATAATTACTTTAGAATGGGGGCGAATTTATGGCAGGTAAAACTTTAGCTCAAGGATTAATGGCCGCAAGTGGGGAACAATTACGATTAATTTATGTTCTTGCAATGGATACAGGAATTTTAAATATGATCGCAAATAAAACAAAGGATCTTTTCGATAAGAAGGTTGATCATTCGCAACAACAATTGGAACAGAAAATTGATGAACTAAAACATGTGGACGATAATAAATTGCGTTTAGAATTGTTTTTACATATGACGAGAGAATTCGATTTAGCAGGATCACACTACAACACATCTTATGAAATTGAGAATAAATGTGGGGAAGTTTTACAAAAAGCACATGCCTATCAACTAAAGAAAGACAAAAACTATCACAGCTTTGTATCTCGTAATGAAAATTTGCCTGTTGATAGTCAATTAGCATTGTATCAAATGCAAAAAATATTTGAATCGATTGGTGGGGAGCTTGGTAATCTAACTCCCGACCAAGAAGATACTTTTGCGGATCAAATTGAAAAGTTTATTGAATCTCTACCTATAGAGCAGCAAGAAAAAATAAAAGACAAATTAAATATTGATGCTGTTACAAATTCCACGATCAAAAAGGTCATTGCTACACAAGGTAGTGCCGTGTTGTTAGCCGTAATTGTAGAGATTGCTGGATTTGCAGCTTATACAACGTTAACATCTCTAATTGCTGGTACTGCTAGTTTAATAGGGTTAACTTTACCATTTGGCGTTTATATGACGGCAACTTCTGTATTGTCGGTTATTACAGGACCTATTGGATTGATGTTAATTGGTGGGGCAAGTGGAGTGATGATGTTCACACAAAGTAATAAAGTGAAGAAAACATTACTTCAAATGGGGATTGTCCAATTAATGCTCCCCATTTTATTAGACGATTCAAAAGTGTATGGGTATGATTCTTTCATTCAGGAGTGGGAAAAACATTATCATAAGCAAAATCGATTAGTAGAAACTATATCAAAGTATCAAAATGAACATACAAATATGTCCGAAACTTTAAAAACAACTGAAAAAAACATAGCTGAATGTAATCAACAACTTTTGCAGTATAACAATATATATGATCGAATCGTAAACAAAATAGCCAATATGTTAACTCTTGTAAATGAACATGAAATGACGGAATCCTATAAAAATCGAAAATTGCACATCGAGAATTTAGAGTCTGAAATACGGGATAAACAAGATTCAATAAGAAGAAACAAACAGAAGAATGCATTTTTTGATAAGGTAAGCGGCATGTTTTCGAATCTCTCCCATGAAAGTGACATAAAAAAATGTAATAAACAAATCCAACAGTTTAAGATACAACAAGCAATTGAAGTTATTACGATTCGTCCAGAGAATTTGAAGAAAGAATGTAATGAAGCGCAGACGATTATGGGTGAGAGAAAGGCGATTGACGAAAAACTTACTAAGTTAAGAGATCAGAAAATGATTTTAGAAGAGGAAGTATCAAAAACAAATACTCTACTTCGCCAAAATGAACAGGAATTACGTGTTCTTCAAAAAGACATTTATGGTTTAGGTGATATTGTATGATTCAAAATGATCAGTTTTGGAATCATTGGAGGAATGGTGAATTTGAACAGGCTTTAGATTGCTCAGTAAGCAATAAAAAGAAAAGAAAAGGTGCAAAATTATTTGGAAATATTCATCAATCAGAACAAACGGATCTTATTGCTGGAATTAGTGCTGGAGAATTTTTATATGACTTTATCATGATTAATCCAGTGGTAGTTGAAGGTATCGATTTTGCACGTAGCGAGGATTTAAGTTCGCTTTTTTCACTTTCTCAATTTGCAAAATCAATCGACATTGATTTAGCTTCAGGGGATATGGCGCAATTACAAGGATATGTGGCAGAACAAATGATTGCGCAAAAATTAGAAGCAGCTGGATACGATGTGCAGTTTCCCGAGACATCAAATCAAGCGGGTTGGGATATATTGGTTGACGGTGAAAAGTTCCAAGTGAAATGTGGAAGTAATAAAGGGATTGTTGATGAACATCTAGAGCGTTATCCGGATATTCCGGTTTATGTAAATGACGAGTTGATTAAGCATTATGCAGATAACCCAAATGTTTACAGTGCTGGTGTGACGAGGGAAGAAGTAATTGATGCAACAAAATCTACCTTATCCCATGCAGAGGACATGCTTGATTTTGAGCTACCTTGGATTTCAGCAGGCGTTAGTTCTTTCTATAATTTAAGGCGCGTTGTAAAAGAGCAACTACCTTTGCAACTAGCAGCACGGAATGTAGTGATTGATACAACGAGTCGCGCATCATTAGCCGCAGCTGGACAAGCAGCTTTCACATTTGCAGCGAGTGCAATCTTTTCTTCAGGAGCTTTTGTTGTCGTGTTGCCTATTGTAGGAGCTTATGTTGGGCTAAAACAAAGTACACGTGTAACAAATAAAATAAAGAAATTACTCGCAAAACATGAATTTCAACAGTTTGAAACAAGTTTATCTGATTTAGTTGTTGTGATGAAACGACAATTGAATATGAAAACGGCGATTAAAGAAGAAAAGTGGCGGGATGTTCTCCAAAAAAGTAAAAACAATAAACCAATAGAATGTTTGGAAAGTTTTCACCAAGAAAAACTTCAATTTATGCACAATATGAATAAGGAATTAACATCCATTGAGCATGAAATAAAGAAAGATCCGATCCGTACTTTTGAAAGATTAATTGCGGTCTTAATGAAGTCAGGAATTCATGGATACAGCATACAAAGTGAACTGTTAAGCGTTGAAAAAACGATGAGGGAACTGCAGAAGAAGCTATAATACTGTATGAGGATAAATATGTTAACAAATTAGAACACTTGTTTCGTTTTTGTAATTGTTATATAATTCAAATAAAAAGGAACGCATGTACGAATGACATGAGTTCCTTTATCTATTACGCCAACGCATGTAACGAGTGACATGAGTCAAGCGTATCTTTATCTATTAATATATACATTATGGCAAACGATTATACCAATTGTCAAGAAAAGTAGGTGACATCCCTTCCATGAACCCTGACATAACATCATCTGAATTAATCATTTGCTTTGATGAAAGTGGGAAGCAGAGTAGTTAAGAAAATAAATTACAGCCTTTTCTAAAAAATCTACGGGTGTTTGAATTAAAAGATTCAAATAATTTAGAAGAAGTAAATGTTGAGATGAGTAAAAAGTTATTTATAGCAAATAACTTTAATTATTATACAAATTTATAGTTGGTTTTAATACATATGAAAAAATAGATACAGAAAAACACCGTCTTTTTGGAACGGTGTTTTTAGTCTTTTATTGTTCTACGGAAACTTTTATTTTTCGCTTTTATGCAGCTAAAGATAAAGTCGTGTAAGAAATGATCGCAGGTTGAGTTGTTGCTTCAAGTGCTTTTTGAGCTTCTTCTTTTGTTTCAAATTGGAACATACGGACATTGTCTTTTTCAAAAATTGTTAGTACCCACATAGATGGTCTCCTCCTAAAATAGTAATTTATCATCAAAACAAAGTGTTATTAGAATTATTTTGTAAAGGAAAGAATGGCAGAACCTTTAACACTCGCTAACTTTTTGTTTGCCTCTTTTTGGCTTAAAAATTCAAACATACGAACCGTGTTTTTTTCAAAGATTGTCACTACCCACATTTTTATTCTCTCCTTAGAATTGGCCTATTTGTTATATAACACAATAGGCTTTTTAATGGTTGTTTCATCTGTGTTGTATATCAACTTGAGACCATTGTACACCCAAAAAACAGAAAAGGAAATAGCTAGTGAATGATTTCACATATCGTTCATAATGATTACGTTTACATAAATTTTTACAAAAACTCCACACATTTTGGTTAAAAATCTATCGTGACGAGAATTATTGGGCAATTTTTGAATGCATTCAAAACAATCAAAAGGGAAAAATAAAATTTTAACACTGTAACAATATTGGTTTGCCGATTTTAGGAGGTTGATGTCATGTTTGCAGGATGGGAAGGTTTTAAAAAAGGTAAATGGAATGAAGAAGTCGACGTTCGAGATTTTATTCAAAAAAATTATACCCAATATACTGGGGACGATACTTTTTTAGTTGGTCCAACAAGTGCTACTAAAGAGTTATGGCAAAAGGTAATGGAATTGGCTAAAAAAGAACGTGAAAATGGTGGGGTTCTCGATATGGATACAAAAACTGTATCGACCATCACATCTCACGGGCCAGGTTATTTGAATAAAGAAACTGAGAAGATTGTTGGTTTTCAAACAGATCAACCATTTAAGCGATCACTTCAGCCTTTTGGTGGTATCCGAATGGCAGTAGACGCTGCAAATTCATACGGGTTTGAAGTGGACAACGAAATGCAACATATTTTTACGGAATATAGAAAAACCCATAACCAAGGTGTTTTTGATGCCTATACGCCAGAAATGAGAAAAGCTAGGCATGTTGGAATTATTACAGGCCTACCAGACGCTTATGGACGAGGACGAATCATCGGAGACTATCGTCGGGTTGCGTTATATGGTGTGGATTTTCTAATGGAAGAAAAACAAAAAGACTTTAATAACACGTCAAATATTATGTCCAACGATATTATTCAGCTTCGGGAAGAAATGAGTGAGCAATATCGAGCGTTAAAACAATTAAAAGAAATGGCAAAAAGTTATGGATTTGACATTTCGCAACCTGCTACGAATACAAAAGAAGCATTCCAATGGCTTTACTTTGCTTATTTAGCCGCAATCAAACAACAAAACGGTGCAGCTATGAGTTTAGGAAGGGTGTCAACATTCCTTGACATTTATATCGAAAGAGACTTGAAAAACGGTGTTATCACAGAAGAAGAAGTTCAAGAAATTGTGGATCATTTCGTCATGAAACTGCGATTAGTGAAATTTGCAAGAACGCCCGAGTATAACGAGTTGTATAGTGGAGATCCAACGTGGGTAACAGAATCGATTGCCGGTATGGGGAACGACGGAAGATCCCTTGTTACGAAAAACTCTTTCCGCTTCTTGCATACGTTAAGTAATTTAGGTCCTTCACCAGAGCCGAACTTAACTGTTTTATGGTCAGATCGTCTTCCAGAAAACTTTAAAAAATATTGTGCAAAAATGTCCATTGAAACAAGTTCGATTCAATATGAAAATGATGAGATTATGCGTCCTGAATATGGGGATGATTATGGAATTGCTTGTTGTGTATCCGCGATGAAAATCGGAAAACAAATGCAATTCTTTGGTGCCCGCGCAAATCTAGCAAAAGCGTTGTTATATGCAATTAATGGCAACATCGATGAAAATCATAAAATACAAGTTGGTCCTGAAACCGCGCCTCTTACTTCAGAGGTTTTAGACTATGATGAAGTAATGAAAAGATTTGAACAAACAATGGAATGGTTGGCAGGGCTGTATATTAATACACTTAACATTATCCATTACATGCATGATAAATATTCTTATGAAAGCATTGAGATGGCACTACACGATACGCAAATATTGCGAACAATGGCAACCGGAATTGCTGGGTTAAGCTCGGTGGCGGATTCACTAAGTGCTATTAAATATGCAAAAGTAAAACCAATTCGTGATGAAAATGGCTTGGCAGTTGATTTTGAAGTAGAAGGAGATTATCCGAAATACGGAAACAATGATGATCGTGTGGATAGCATTGCAGTACATCTTGTGAAATCCTTTATGACAAAATTGCGCAAACATAAAACATATCGAGATTCCGTTCATACGTTATCAATTTTAACGATTACTTCAAACGTTGTATATGGTAAGAAAACCGGGAATACCCCAGATGGCCGTCGTGCTGGAGAACCATTAGCACCGGGAGCAAATCCGATGCACGGACGTGATACGAAAGGGGCATTAGCTTCTCTATCAACTGTGGCGAAAATCCCTTATGCTTATGCGATGGATGGAATATCGAATACTTTCTCTATTGTACCGAAAGCATTAGGGAAAGATTCGGAAGCTCAAGTGAATAATTTAGTATCAATGCTTGATGGCTATACAAAACAAACAGGTCACCATTTAAATGTGAACGTGCTTAATCGTGAAACGTTAATTGATGCAATGGAACATCCGGAAGAATACCCTCAATTGACGATTCGTGTATCTGGATATGCGGTGAATTTCATTAAGTTAACTCGTGAACAGCAAATCGATGTGATTAATCGTACGTTCCATGGAAGTATGTAAATTAGGGAGCGATGTTGGTGATTGGACGAATCCATTCAATTGAATCTTTCGGTACAGTAGATGGACCCGGAATACGATACGTCATTTTCATGCAAGGATGTTTACTACGCTGCCAATTTTGCCACAATCCTGATACTTGGGATACTAAGGGCGGAAAAGAAATCGAAGTAGATGAATTAATGGCGGATATTCAAACCTATTTACCATATATGGAAAGTTCAAATGGGGGCGTAACAGTAAGTGGTGGAGAGCCACTTCTTCAAATGGACTTTTTAATTGAATTATTTACGAAGTGCAAAGAATTAGATATTCATACGGCAATCGATTCATCAGCAGGATGTTTTTCGAATACACCATTTTTTATGAAGAAATTAGAGAAGTTGCTGCAATTAACGGATTTAATTTTATTAGACTTGAAACAAATTGATAATGACAAGCATAAGAAATTAACAGGACTCCCAAATACGCATATTTTAGAATTTGCCCGTATTTTATCTGACCGGAATGTACCTGTTTGGATAAGACACGTACTTGTCCCAGGAAAAACCGATAATCCAGAAGATTTAAAACGACTATCCGCTTTCATTCAAACGTTGAAAAATGTCCAAAAAATTGAAGTGCTTCCTTATCATAAGCTAGGCGTTTATAAATGGGAAAACCTCGGCCTCAAATACCCACTTGATAATGTAGAACCGCCAAGTGAAGAAGTCGTTAGGCGAGCAATTGACATTTTAAATGCCACACAGTAATGATGAAGCAGGAGATTCGCGTTTTGCGGTCTGCTGCTCTTAATATTTAATGATGTAAATTTATACTTTTTATGTAATAATTACTTTGTAAAAGATATTTATACGTAGCGAAAGTGGGGATCATCATGGCAACAGGAACACATACAGTAGAAATTCCAGTAGAGGTACAAGCAGTTTGGGATTATGTCAGTGATCTTGAAAAATGGGCAACAGCAGTTCCAGCCTATAAAGAACATAAAATCATCAATGACAAGCAATCAGTTTGGACATTTGAAGGTAGCGTAAAAGGGATTAAAAAAACAATCCAAGCACAAGTGGATATTACTGAGTGGAATGAACCTTCAAATATCAAATTTGCATTAAAAGGGTTATCCGATAACTTTACAGGTAGTGGCCATTTTACTGCAGAAGAAGTGAATGGGAAAACAACAATGACTTGTACGGTGGAAGTAAATGCAGGCGGGTTATCTGGGGCGGTTTTAACACCAGTTATTAAATGGGCTGTTCCGAAAGTAGCATCACGTTTAACAGAATCTATCGCGCGTAAAATTGCGGTATTCTCATAGTTATTTAATAATCAAGGGAAAGGGGCTGTTCAAAAATGGACAGACCCTTTCGTTTTGGGTGGCAAGTGATAGCATATACGTCTTTCAAAGCTTCTTTTTCTTCCTTATCAAGACTGGTAGCTTTCTGAATTGTTTCTATATCAAAATTTAAAGCGAGTAAATCCTTAGCTTTAAGACGGGATAGGTAAGCGATTACCTCTACTATAGACATACTTAATTCTTCCCAGACATTAAAAACTTCCGATAAATCGTTATCTTTCGCCGTTCATTTCTAGTTCCTTTGATATCTTTTTGATTTGCTCTAAAGATAAGCCTGTAAGTATAGCTAGGGTTTCAAAGGGTACTTTATTTTTAATCCCTGTATGAATTATTTCTATGGTTCTTTCCTCTGCACCTAGCTCAATGCCTTGTTCAATTCCTTGTTCAATCCCTTGTTCAATGCCTTTCTCAATCCCGATTTTTTCACCCTCATGTCTGGCATGATCATATTTTCCTTCTTCATCAAGAATGTATTTAAGTCGGGATTGATAAGCAATAACATCTTCTTTCGACATACTTAATTCTTGTTTAATAAATTCCAATGAATCATTATTTTTCATCATGTAATTCTAGTTCCTCTGATATCCTTTTGATTTGCTCTAAAGATAAGCCTGTAAGTATAGCTAGGGTTTCAAAGGGTACTTTATTTTTAATCCCTGTATGAATTATTTCTATGGTTCTTTCCTCTGCACCTAGCTCAATGCCTTGTTCAATTCCTTGTTCAATCCCTTGTTCAATCCCTTGTTCAATGCCTTTCTCAATCCCGATTTTTTCACCCTCATGTCTGGCATGATCATATTTTCCTTCTTCATCAAGAATGTATTTAAGTCGGGATTGGTAAGCAATTACTTCTTCTTTCGACATACTTAGTTCTTCCCATACATTAAAAACTTCCAACAAGTCTTTATCTTTCATCGCTAACTCCTCCAATTCTTGATAAATTTCTTCATATACTTTTTGTTTCCGCGCATCGACCATTCCAAGTAATAACAACCATCTTGCCAGTATATCATCTAACGGATTTAATTTTTCCTTATACCATAGAGTTAAAAATTTATTCATCTCAATGAAGTGAACTTCTAGTACATTATCATCAATTGGAACAGGTGTCTTTGTTTCATCTTCATATAAATGGAAAGTATTATGGTAGTTTTCTAGCTCATGAAAGACTGTATAGTTACAAATATTAATGGTAATAGTAGGGAGCAACCTGTGATAACCCATACCTCGAACCATTTGTGATGCGTACAATCTCGACCAATAATATAATGTTCTTTTCACCATATTATGCTGATTTGATAATTGAATTTCAACATTAATGAGTTCGTCATTTTGCGTTTTCACGATAATGTCTAATCGTGATTGCTTATCATTTTCATGCTCCCCACTAAATTCAGTGTTGATGAATGATACTTCTTTTACAGTATTGCGACCTGTGCGCTGTAAAATGGCATTTAAAAATACAACGGTAATATTTTTATTTCGTTCGCTGCCAAATAATTGCTTGAATGCATAATCTACTTTTAAGTCCATTAATTTGTCCAAAGGTATTTTTCGTAACGCTTTTTTACTCATCATTTAGATCACCTCGTATACTATTAATGTAGTTAGTAGTAAATTCTCGAAGTCAATTATTCGTTTACTATATTTTACAAAAAACTGGTGTATCCTGGAATATTTTTTAATGGGGTCAGAGAGGAAAAATTTACAGGCCAAAAATGAATATTGACCTGTAATAAATTAGAACATTTTCATCTGTTCAGATTTAGATTGAGGAAGTGATTTTGTTTCTTTTGTAACGTAGCCCATCGATTGATAGCCTTTCATTCTTTTTTCAAACATGGTTTTTAAAATGGACTCTTTGTGATCAACATAATCAAAAACCTTCACTATGGATTTCTCATTATGAAGGCGATGTAGTCTCCCCACATATTGTTGCAAAGTACCTTTCCAAGATAACGGCATTACTAAAAACAAGGTATCTAGTCGAGTGTGATCAAATCCTTCACCGATATATTTACCTGTTGCGATAACTAGTCTTTCTTCATTGTCATCAAGTTCTTCTAATCTTTTTAGATTTGCCTTTCTTTCCTTAGTGCTCAATTTACCCGTTAAAACTACGATGTTTTTCACAAATCCTTTAAATTTTGATTCAAAATAAGATGCATGTTCCACTCTTTCTGTCAAAATAAGTGGTACAGCTCCATTATCTATTTCACTTAATACATCATCAAAAATTATACGGTTTCGATATTCATCATGTATTAGTTCTTTATAAAGTGATTGAATGTCTTTTTTATTTGCCTCAAGGGAACTTTTAAAGGTTGTAAAACGGGGTAGCAGTATATGTTCAAATGGACGTATTTTCGCTTGATTTTTTCCATCTACCTTATAACGTATTGGCCCTAATTGCATGGTCATAATGGGTTGTAATCCATCTTTTCGTATAGGGGTAGCAGTTAATCCGAAAATATATTTTGCATTAGCTTTTTTTATTACCTGTTCAAAACTAAAAGCAGAAATGTGATGGCATTCATCTACAATAATTTGACCATATTGTGAGATTAAATCTTTAACTTCACCTTTATAATTTAGGCTTTGTATGGTAGCAATATCAATATTTTCTGTTTGCTTACTTTTTCCTCCGCCAATTTGACCGATTTGGTCTTCTTCGATATTTAAAAACTGGGTAAGGCTTTTTTTCCATTGATCTATTAACTGGTTTCGGTGAACGATAATTAATGTATTAATCTTTCTCTCCGAAATTAATTTAGCAGCAACCACAGTTTTCCCAAACCCAGTAGTTGCAGATAAAATGCCAATTGGATGTTCCAATAATGTTTTTACTGCTTGATCCTGTTCAACTCTTAACTTTCCTTCAAAAGATATTGAGATTTTACTACCCATATGTGTGTCATCAATAAAATCAAAATTTATCGATAATTTGCCTAATAGTTTGTCTAGATCGTCTTTACATCCACGTGGTAATATTAAATATTCCTCCGTATCATCATAACATGTAATATTTCTTGGAATACCGTGAGTGGATAACCGTTTTGCTTGGGATTTATAATATTGTGGATTTTTAAATGTTGCTAGTTGAATTAAATGGTTTATAAAAGAAGTGGATAGTCCTTCTTTTTTTATATATAACCCGTTCTTTAGGGTAATTGTGAGTTTAGTTGGTAATTTTGCTTTATCGATATTTTCTTTCACTACATTGCTTGTGTTGATCTTAATGATTGCATTTACTTCTTTAAATTTCATCCTTTTTACACGATATAAATAATCCCATTGATCAGGATAGGGAATAAAATCTTCATCTACAAAAACACTATTGCCATTCTTTCTTGGAACATTCTGTAATGGAAGTGCAATTAAATTACCAAAGCCTGCTTTTGGCAAAGTATCTTGACTTGGGAATAAACGGTCAAAAGAATCCATCCCAATCTCATAACGCTTTTCTAAAGTTTTTGATAGTAATACATTACCAAGCTTACGGGTTACGCTTGCAGGGATTGCTTGCTCAAAAAAGACCCATACATGACAACCATTCCCAGAGCGAGACCGTTCAATATGTGCAGGAACACCCAGCTCTTTACATGTAGTAATAAATGCTAGTACATCTTTTTGCCAACTCTTTTTATCAAAATCAACAGCTAAAAACCAACTCGTTTCATCCTGTAAAATGGGATAGAGACCAATAGTTTGCTCCCCCGAAAGATGATTAAAAATCACTTGATCTGTTAATGGGAAAAATTCTCGATGCTGGCAATTAGCACATTTTATAGTTGGTTTCTGACAAAGGGTAGGGTGCCATTCGTTCTTACAGGCAGGTGAGTAGCCCGTCTTTCCATTTTTTGATTGCCATCTTACTGCAAAAACGTCTGTTCGACCTTTAAAAAGTTCTTTAAATATATTTATTCTTAGCTGAATCTTTTGTAGTTTTGGAGGAGTGATCTCTGTCTTTTGCTGCAAAATAATGTCATCTGGATTGATTTTATGGTAGCTCAAAAGTTCTCTCAATTTTTGATTTTCTATCCTAAGCTGTTCACATTCCAATAATGCGAGCTGAAGTTGTTGTTCAAGGTTTTGCATTGTTCACCCTCAAATTCTTATTTACTAATACGTATTAATATTATACATAACTAAATGGAATTGGAAAATTAAGATATGGAAGCATTTATTATTGGGTAAGTAAAGGTTTATTAGCTTGGTAGATATTCTTTCTGAAATGGCGGATAAATCAAGGTTTTTGACGGATATTTATATTAATTTACACGAGATCAAAAATTGGATTCAGAAAACATAGCGTTTTCAAAATCCAACTTTTTTCTTAATTATTTAAACTTCTATCTTTTCAACAGCAATCTGTCACTTATCGATGAAATTAACATTACTATACTAGCTATGCCTAATAAAATTAACATTAACTGAAAATTCGTTAAAGATAATGATTTTGCGAAATCGATTGAATAGGCTAAAGAAATTGAAGTGAATAGTTTTGAGACACTTGCAATGATTAAAAACTTCATCAATCGGACTCCAGAGATTCCAGCACCAACGCATATGATTTCATCGGGCAAAATCGGGATAATAAATAAAATTAGTAAAATACTCGTTTCATTATTTGATACATAACGTTCGTATTTTAGAAGATGCTTGTCTTTCACAAACTTTCGTATTAATTTTTGTCCGCCGACCTTCGCTATAAAATACATCACAATGATTCCAGCGAGAGTACCAGTAAAACTAATACTTGCCGCTGTTAATGGGCCTAGTACCGCACTACCTGCAGTAACGGTTGCTGCTTCTGGTAAGGGGAGTAGAATGGGTTGTAAAAAGCATATGAAAAAGAAAATAACAGGAGCTATAAATTCATTATTTAGCAATAAATCTTGCATGGGAAACTTCCTCTCAAGTCAATTTATTTAATTAGTATAGAGAGGGAGCATTAAGAATTTACTATTTAATTTCTTAATTTTTCCTTAATTGTTAGTGAGTACTCTCTTAATAAATAAACAGCATATTGAATATGAGCAGTTAGTTGGATGAAATATTAAAAAAGGGGGAATTTATAAATGTGAAAGGAGGATCAAAAATGAACCATAATTTAACTGAACTTGAAGTTGAACATTTACGAAGTTTGATTGGCGGGCATGGGAACGTTGCGAAAAAGTTAGAAGCTTTTGCTCAAGGTTGTACAGATCCTGAGCTCAAAATGTTATTTGAAAGAGATGCACAATCAGCTAAGCAAGCACAACAAGATTTAATGTCCTATTTAAATTAAGGAGGCGCAATATGTTTCAAGATAAAGAAATGGTTAATGATTATTTAGCGGGATTAAATGCCAGTTTAACAGGGTACGCGAATATCATTGCCCAAACGAATAATGCAGAATTAAGACAAACTTTAATTCAATTAAGAAATCAAGATGAGTCTCGTCAACGAACATTATATAGTTATGCCTTACAAAAAGGACACTATAAACCTGCTGCTCCAGCTTCGGAAGAGGTAGTTCAGCAACTTAGAACGGAATTAATGGCTGAGCAACAACAAAATTAATTTTTTCAAAGCCGAAATGTCTCGGTTTTTTTTATTTGCCACAAATGAAGTTGGTTTTGTTTTTCTTAGGAATTTTAATACATATGAAACAGGTGAAAAAAGGAATTTACCGGAAGAATCTAAAGTTCTTCAAAAAAATGTTTCCTCGCTAATAAATTTCAGTTACTTATCATTTTCCCTTCTTACAATATGTTTGAAAGGAAGGAGTTGTTTACATGAAATTAAAAATTATTGGTTTATCTGCTTCTACTTTATTATTCGTTGGAACACTTTCAGGTGGTGTGATGGTAAAAGCTGATGATGATCATGAATATGAAGAACATGAACGTGGTGAACATTATGAGAAATACGGAGACGATGATGATCGTTATAAGTACGAATATGAAGAGGAAGAAGAGTATGAGTACGATGATGACGACGAATATGAATATGATAGCTACACGTACCCAACCGCCTCAGAACAAGAAACATGGAATATTTGGACAAGAACTATTATGGTTCAAAAAGGAAATTTACCTTTCAACGAATCAAAAAACGTGACATTACAATTAGAAAATGACACCAATCGATTGTCTTTCTATGCCATTCCGAGAGATGGAGAAATTTTTATTCCAGGAAGGGTCATTGCAGAAATGTTAGGGGCAGAGGCTACGGTTTATGATGCGAGCCAAATATTAGAAATAACTACTGACAATCAGGAAATAATCTTCCGTGCCAATACAAATGTTGCGTTTGATAACGGCCAAAAAACACCGTTACCTTCTGTTGCATTTTCTTTGAATAACGATATTTACATTCCTATCAGTGTGATTGCAAATGGATTAGGATTTTTAGTGGAATGGCAAGCGGATAATAATTGCTTTATCTGTCGGCCATTAAACAATTAACGAAAACATGAAAGGTGGTATGACTCTTGAAAGACCAAAAGAAAGCAAAATGGATTTTAGGAAGTGCGGGTGTGATGTTATCCGCATTGATGCTGACTCAATTTAATGATGGAACGACGGAAACGAATGCTACCGATATGGAGGAAGTAGGAGTTGCGCTACAACCGGGGGAAAAACTAACAGAACGAGAACAAGAATTGGTGAGTTTAGATTGGACAAATTTTGAAATTGTCTCAATGAATCCACAAAAAACGATGGTTCAAAGTAATCGAAAAACGAGAAAGTCGTAATTTATCCACGAGCGAACGGAGATGAATTAATTGGATACACTTTCACTTCAAATGATGAATACGAACTTTTATATCGCTTTACCAAAAGGTACTTCAAAGGAATGGAAAAAACCAGTAGAAAAATGGTTGCACTATGTGGCTTCAGAATGGTCTAGATTTCGGGAAGATAATGAGTTAGCTAGGCTAAATCAATTGAAAATAGGAGACACCATTGCAATTTCTTCACTTCTTTATGATTGTTTAAAGAAAGCAAATAATTATTTTATACAAACACACGGATTGTTTTCACCGTATTTGAAAAAACAGTTAGAGCAACACGGATACAATCAATCGTTTCCTTTTCAACATGCCGAAAATTTAGAGAAGAACGATACCGGAACTAAACAATCGCCTATCCAATTTTTGAGTAACCATACAGTTTTAAGGACAGATGAACAACAGATTGATTTAGGTGGATTTGCAAAAGGATATATAGTGGAAAAGATTGCAGAGTGGTTACAACAAGAAACGTGCTCTGAATACGGAATGGTTGATGGGGGTGGCGATATGAACATTTGGTCCTCCTGTGACAAGGAATGGACAATTGGTGTGGCCGATCCATATAAAGAAGAGGAAGAAATCAGCTATATCAAAATAAAAAATGGAGCCATTGCAACGTCCAATCGGGTCTATCGAAGTTGGAAGCAAGGGAATGATACAAAGCATCATTTATTGAATGGGCAAACTGGCATCGTGGCGAATACGGATGTACTTCAAGCAACCGTTGTGACGAAATCTTTATGTGATGCCGAAGTTGCATGCAAATTGTGTTTTTTACTTCACGAGAAAGAATTGCAACAATGGCTTGGACAACATCAAATTCCCTCTGCTTGTTTTATCGTAAAAGAAAATGAAAAAGGGTATTGGATTAAAGGAGGAGGAAAAATACATGCTTCTTAGTACATGGGAATGGATTCGGATATGTGGATTTTTAGCGTATTTTTATTTTACGGTTTCGATCATTTTTGGTTTGTTAAGAAAATCGCCTGCTGTAAAGTCCCATAAAAATTTATTATTTCAACTACATCAAAGTGCCGGATGGTTTGGCTTCGCTGCTGTGATAGTTCATATGCTGTTGTTAATAGTCGATCAATATGAACCATATCGTATTGCAGAATTGCTGATTCCCTTTGCATCAGATTATGAGCCTGTTTTATCAGGTCTTGGAACAATTGCGTTTTATCTGTTCTTAATGGTATTTTTAAGTTCGGATCTTTGGTTACGAAAAATGGGGTTTTCTTTATGGAAAAAGGTGCATTTTGCTGTGTTACCAGCATGGGTCATTTCATTAGTGCATGGCGTTTTAATTGGAACTGATACAGTAAATCCATTTATTCTACTATTCTATTGGAGTACGGCCACTTTCGTATTTATATTCTCCTTAATCAGAATCATTAGTGGGCAATATAAGAAAAAAGAAAAGGAAGTAAAAGTTAAACCGGTTGAAGTGTAATCAGTCAAAAAGCGTAACCTATTCAATACGAATAAGTTACGCTTTTTTTTCAAAAGGGAACTCGATACAAAAAGACGTTCCTTTTCCTAATTCGCTTTGTACTTGGATTACTCCATTATGTTCTTCAACAATGGCTTTGGCAATTGAAAGCCCTAAACCCGAGCCGTCCCGTTTTCTTGCAATATCACTACGATAGAAACGATCGAAAATAAAAGGGAGGTCCTCTTTTGAAATACCCATTCCGGTATCTTCTACAAACATTTTAATTGCTGAATCTGTTCTTTTTAGTCTCATGGTAATAGAACCTTGTTGTGTGTATTGGGAAGCATTTTCTAATAAGATATATATCAGTTCATTGATACTTTTTGAGTCTCCTGTAAATTGAATATTCTTTTCAATTTCAGAGTGGAAAGTGACACTTTTGGATAACGTTCTTTCAAATTTCTCACTAATATTTTCAAGCATTTCAGAAAGGTGAATAGTTTCTCTTTTGATTTCTAAACGATTTTGATCATGACGTGCTAAAAAAAGGAGCTTCTCTAAAAGGTCTTTCATTATTTCAGCTTCTTCTTTTAAATCTGTAATTAACTCTTTACCAAATGGGCTTAAGTTTTCTATTTCATCTGCTTCTAATATATCAAGTGAACTATAGAAAATACTTAAAGGGGTACGTAACTCATGGGAAGCGTCTGAAACAAACTTTTTTTGCTTTTCAAAAGTTTGCTGGATCGGAATCATTGCTTTTCCCGCCATAAAGTAACTAATTAAACCAAGAAGTACGGTAAAAACACAGATTAAGACGATAAATAGCCAAATCATTTTTTGGAAAAAGTGATGTTGTGACGTCACCGTTTTGCCTAAAATAATATATCCTTCAAAGGAATTTTGCTGCCCTTTAATCGGCTTAGATAATAAAAGAAAATGATTACTATCCCATTCTAATCTCTTGACCAACTGTTTAGAAACATCCTCTGATTGAAAGAGGGATTCAACCTCTTTGTATAAACCTTTTACTGTTTCATCACCGTGAACAAATGTATGGTCATGCGTATAAATATAATAAAAATATGTTTGATTTGGTTCATAATTAATTTTTTTTTCATGCTCGTCTAAGTGTTCAAAAAGATCATGCGCTTCTTCTGCATAATAGGTTTCAAGTTCGTCCAATTGCTGGTGTTCCATTAACTGAACCAGTGCAAAATAGAGAATAATGAGAAAGCCAATAAAGAATATAAAAAAGCAAATCGCATAAAAAGCGGATAATTTTTTTCGCGTCTGATTAAACATGAGTTTCTCTCACTTTATAACCAATGCCTCTTACATTTTGGATGATCGACTTTTCTTTGCTATCATCGATTTTTTTTCGCACGAGTTTAACTAGTGCATCTAGGTTGTTATTCGTTGTATCGTGGTCATAACCCCAAACATGTGAGCAGATTTGTTCTCTCGTGAGGACGAGACCTTTGTTAATAAAAAGATATTCTAAAAACAAAAACTCATTTTTCGTTAATAAAATCTCTTCATTTCCACGAAAAAGCGTACGTGAGTCTACGTGAAGTTTTAAGTTTTTAACCCCAATCACTTGTTCAATTGGCTTCTCTCTTCTTCGTAAAATGGCACGTATTCTAGCTAATAGTTCTTCCATCTTGAAAGGCTTCACTAAATAATCATCTGCCCCAGCATCTAGCCCTTGTACAATATCAGAACTATCATCTTTTGCCGTTAGCATTAAAATACCACCTGAAAATCCACGTTTTCTTACTTCTTGACACACTTCAATGCCACTGTATTCCGGCATCATCCAATCTAAAATAAGAAGGTCGTATTCCTCAAAGACAGTATTATCTAAGGCATCTTGTCCGTTATCAACTGAATCCACTTGATGATACTCTTTTTGAATAATGTGGACGATGTTTTTTCGTAATCGATTGTCATCTTCTGCAATTAAAATTTTCAAAATGTTCCCACCTTAACATTATTTGATTCATTATAAAAAACAAAGATGAAAAAACACTGAAAAATTGCCATTTTTTATTAGTATAATGGATAAACTAACCAACTCACAGGAAGAAAATTGAAATTTTTAGTACTATAATGAGTATTTCATGTTCAAGTAGATACTAAAAGGGAATTTGTAAGATGCGCGGCTCAATAGAAGAATCCATTTTGATGATTTTAAAGTGGATTCTTCCGGGCTTTTATGAGAATAAAATATAAAGAAATACAGTGAATAATGTAATCACAATAAGTAAAATATGAGCTATTCGAATACTTTTACTTTTTTTATATAAAATCGTACCAACGATGCTCGCAATCCCTAAAACGATAACGGCCCCTAACCTGGTAACTCCTCTTAGGTACATCACAATTCCATGAACGATACATAGAACGAAAGCAATTAGGCCAATTAATATGTGGTTTCTCCCTAAGAGCCTAGCAAGAAATAGATAAGATTTTTTTATTCAAGAATTTTTTAATTTGTCCCGACCAGAGTGCTTCTTCTTTCTAAGAATACATTATCTTTCCAAACTCCATCCCTTTTTCCGATCTTTTCTCGAATACCAACCAATCTAAATCCATTTTTCATATGTAAATGGATACTTGCTTCATTTTCTTTAAAGATTTTTGCCTCGAGTGTCCAAAATCCGTGATGTTCTGATTTTTCTATTAAATTTTGAAGAAGTAATGTTCCAATGCCTTTACCCTTAGCTGCTGGATGAGTATAAATACTTACTTCTCCTACGCCTGAATATACTTCTCTTGTTGAAACAGGTGTGAGCTTACACCACCCTAAAATAGTTGACCCTTCTTGTGCAACGAAAGAACATCCACGATTTGCATTGCCTATCCATTTTTCAAAAGAGGAGGGGGCTTGTGTTTCAAATGTTGCGATTTTCGTTGCAATGCCTGCTTCATAAATAAATTTCACTTGGTCCCAATCATCTTTCGTAACTTGACGTATACCGATATCCATTGTAATAATCCTCCAATTGTGGAATTTAATTTTATTTTTGCATTAAGTACTTGCAAATTGCAAGTAAATTATTTATAAATATACTAAGAGGTGACAAGATGGAAAACAAACGTGAGATCTTTCATGTACTAACGAGGAGATTTGGCTTACTAGATAAAAACTGCTGTTCAGTAGGGAGCTTTGAAATTTCTACGATTCAAAGTCATATCCTTTATGAAATTGACAGACAACATGAGCCATCTATGCAGCAAATTGCCCAAATCTTAACGATGGATATCACTACGTTTAGTAGACAAATTCAAACATTAGTTAACATGGATTTAGTAAAGAAAACTCCATCATCTCAGGATAAACGGGTCTCAATTTTGAGCCTTTCTGTACAAGGAAAATTTGTTGCTACAAGTATTGATCATGCAATGAATGTATATTTAGACGAGGTATTTTCCCATATGGACGAAAATGAAAGAGAAATGGTGATTCGTTCGATTAAATTGTTAAACGAAGCAATGTCAAAATCCTCTGTTTGTTGTACACCGTTATATTAAGCAAGAGAATTCTTGCTTTTATTTTAATGAATACTTGCAATTTGCAAGTAAATAATTTTAAATTGGAGGACTTTATTATGGAGAAATATGCAAATGAATTACCGATTGCTATTATTGGGGCAGGACCAGTTGGATTAGCTGCTGCAGCGCATTTAGTTAACTGTGGACAAAAATTTATTCTATTAGAATCAGGTGTGCGGGTTGGAAGTAATATTCTAGAATGGGGACACGTACGTTTGTTCTCACCGTGGCAATATAATATTGATAAAGTAGCGAAAAAACTATTAGAACAAACTGGATGGATAGCACCAGCAGCAGAAACTCTTCCGACAGGTAAAGAGGTAGTTGAATTGTATTTAGAACCATTAGCAAAGTTACCACAGATAAAAGAACATCTGTTGTTAGAATCAAAAGTTGTATCAATCAGCAAAAAGGGATTAGATAAGATGAAAAATGCGGGAAGGGATGATGCAGCTTTTGTTTTATACATTGAACAACAAGGTTTAACAAAAAGAATGGAAGCAAAAGCAGTTATTGATGCAACAGGAACATGGTCACATCCTAACCCTATTAATGCCGATAATATTTGGACGTCAGAAGAACGGAATTTACAAAAACATATCTTCTATGGCATTCCTGATATTGGAGGTAGTCAACGAGAAAGATATACCGGAAAAAGAGTAGCTGTAGTTGGGGGAGGACATTCAGCAATTAATACAATCATAGAGCTTTCCCAATTAGAAAATGAAGTTGAGGTTTATTGGGTGATGAGAAAGAATAAAGTTGAAGATGCTTATGGTGGTGAGGAAAAGGATGCGCTTGAAGCGAGAGGGGAATTAGGTAGAAAAATTCACCAATTGGTAGATGATGGTAAGGTAAAAGTTTTGACACCATTTAAAATTCACCAATTAAGTTATACGAATGAAGGCATTGAGTTGATAGGGGAAAATAGGGAAGGTGAATTTAAACTCTCTGGCATTGATGAAATCATTACAAACACCGGAAGTAGACCTGACTTTTCTTTTCTACGTGAAATTCGGTTAAGTATCGATCCAGCAACTGAAAGCGTAGAAGCTTTATCACCACTAATAGACCCGAACCTTCATAGTTGTGGAACAGTACGTCCTCATGGTGAAGAAATATTAAGACAGCCTGAGAAAAACTTCTACATCGTTGGCATGAAGAGCTATGGCAGAGCACCAACTTTCTTAATGGCAACAGGTTATGAACAAGTCCGTTCGATTGTTGCTTTTTTAGTGGGCGATATCGAATCATCCAAAAAAGTAGAACTACAATTACCAGAAACGGGTGTTTGCAGTATTAACTTAATTTCAAAAACATCATCTTGTTGCGGATAATAAGTCACTGGATTTTTTCAGTGGCTTCTTTTGTTCGTTCTTGAAAATAGGAACGTTTGTTTGTATAATTAATTTATCTAGAAAATTTCGACAGTTGATAATAACCAGAACTTTTTAGGGGGATATCATATGCCGAGAAAAAAGGGAATAACAGATGAATTCATTATTCAATTGTATAATAGTGGAAAGCCTTACAAGGAAATTATGGTGTTAACAGGCCTATCTGATCGTGCTATTTATAATGTTTTGAAGAAAAATCATGTAACCCTAAAACATAAACAATATGGTGGACAACCTAGAAAACATAAAGTAAATGAAAACTTCTTTAAGGTTTGGTCACACGAAATGGCATGGGTACTAGGGTTGTTCGTGACAGATGGTACAGTAAATAGAAGCCATCATACCATTTACTTTGCTCAAAAAGATGAAAGGATATTGCGTGTCATTGCAAGATATATGGAAGCAGATTTTGTGTTAGCGCCATTTGGGAAAACTAGAAACGTACCGTTATTAGTTATAAATTCTAAGGAAATAAAACAAGACCTTACTTTTATGGGGATAACCTCAAATAAATCTCTAACATTACCATTTCCAAAAATCCCAGAGGAATATTTACCGTCTTTTATACGAGGTGTGCTTGATGGAGATGGTTATGTCGATCCAAAAGGTTATATGATGAACATAACAAGTGCTAGTAAAAAATTTGCTTCAGCTTTATTAATGATTTTTCAAAGCTGGGGTTTAAAGTCTTATATAAAGGAGCAAGTAAGTAAGAATGGCAATGTAATTTTTAGAGTTTGTATAAATGGGAAAAATGATCTTATTAAATTATCTAAAATCATTTATCAAAATGCTAATGATGAAGATTTCCATATTTATAAGAGAGTTTATTTAACACAGCATTCTAATGAGCCTTATATTGCTGATGTTACTAGGATGTTTAATGGCAAGTTTATTCATAAAGCTAAACAGGAAATCAAATGTAGAATAAATAAAGGAATTCTAATGGAAGTAAAAAATCTCGCAAAAGAAAATCAGCAGTATATTAATCATCTAATTCAACCGGAAATACAAAAGATTTTAGAATCAGATCAAATCGTTAAACTTAAAAAATCTAAACATCGAATAGAATTTAGAACAACATTTGAAGGTGAATTTATTGAGGAAATGAAACGTATTGCAAGAAAACATAAAGTAAGTATGAACGATATTATGGAAATGAGTATGGTAAACTTAATCCAACGAAGAGGGTCCGGATAATGGAACCTTTTTTCTTTTTTAAAAATTCTAGTTTACATAATATATCTTATGCGAAGTTAAATCTCGTTTCAAAAGTATACTTATAATAGTGAGACAAAACCTATTTTTTTGCAAAGTCCTAACTTTTTTCATTACGTTTCTTATGCAGATAATTTAAATTTTAAATTGTCTACCATGTTTATTTAATATTTTTTAATTCATACAACCGATCCACATTACAACCCAAATCTAATTGCACGTCTTAAATAACACTTTTTCTTCTATAAATTGATGAAAATTTTCCCGTCAACTAAAAAATTTTAAATTTTCTTTAATATCAAAAAATTATCCTTACCCTTTGTACTATAACAACTATTTCGTAGGACTAAATATTATTGGCGTATATCATTCTAAACAATCGAGACATTATATTTCTAAAAGTTGTTTTAGATTTTCTACTTTAAGTATTTTATTTGTTAATGTTATTTTAATAGTGTAATAATTGGGGTAAATTCCCTTCTGTTTTATGTAGTTTTTTTCTCCTTAAACCTTGATAATTCTAGGCTTTCCACAAATTTGGAAATCTGTTGTCAAGGGATTTATTTGGAAAAATAGTATTGAATTATATAATACTGTCCACTACAATATGGATTAATGACGGGGGTGGAAAAGAAATAAAACGCCTAAAGTAGAATAATAATTCATAAGGGGGAAATTTTATGGCAAACGTAGGAACGTTAAACAAACCCGTAGAAAAAGAAGTAAAACCAGTAGTAAATAATGTTAAATTTAAGGAAATTAACTACAAGAAGATTGATCAAATGGAATCATTCAATAGTTTTGTTAAGAAGAAGAATACCTTTTTATTCGGTGTTACAGCTGCTTTCTTATCACTTTATATCCTATTACCAATCTTAGCGTTCACACCTGTATTACAACAGAAGTGGATCGGTAACATTACAGGTGTATGGGTATATGCAGCTGCCCTATTCGTAATGACAGTTATGTTATGTATGCTTTACACAAAAATGGCACCGAAGTTCGATAAGATCGCAGCAGAAGTGTTAGCTGAATATGAAAGAGACGGTGGCAGGTAATGAATTTAGTAACAATTGGATTTTTCTTAGGAATTGTTGGATTAACATTAATCGTTACATATATTGCTGCAAAAAGAACTTCTTCTGCAAGTGACTTTTATACAGCGGGTGGCGGACTTAAAGGATGGCAGAATGGATTTGCAATTGCTGGGGATTATTTATCAGCAGCAGCGTTTTTAGGGGTTTCAGGAGCGATTGCCTTAACAGGATTTGATGGTTTCTTCTTCTCTGTTGGGTATGTAGTAGCAAACTTAGTTCTTCTATATGTTATTGCTGAACCAATGAGAAATTTAGGACGTTATACATTAGCAGATATGTTAACTGCTCGTTTTAATGAAAAGCGAATTCGCGGAGTTGCTGCAACAGGTACAATTATTATTGTTATCCTATATATGATTGCTCAATTAGTTGGAGCAGGTGCACTTATTAAATTATTATTTGGTATCGAATATTGGATGGCTGTATTAATAGTTGGTGTAATGATGACGACATACGTATTATTCGGTGGTATGACGGCAACATCATGGGTACAAATTATCAAAGCTGGATTATTATTATTTGGTACTACCCTTCTTGCCTTTTTAGTTTTCTCGAAATTTGATTTTAGCTTAATTAAAATGTTTGATACAATTTCAACTCAGCATGGCGATCAGTTTTTAGTGCCAGGAATGAAATATACATCTTCAATTGATTCTGTTTCTATGATGATGGCCCTTGTATTAGGAACATCAGGTTTACCACATATTTTAATGCGATTCTTTACTGTTAAAGATGCGAAAACAGCTCGTTCTTCTATTTCTTGGACGACTTGGATTACTGCAATCTTCTTCTCTTTAACAATTTTCCTTGGTTTTGGAGCAATGCATTTTGTAGGAATCGATGCAATTAAATTAGAAAATGCTGCGGGTAATACTGCTGCCCCACTTTTAGCTGAATTTTTAGGTGGGAATATTCTTTTATCATTTATTGCAGCAGTTGCTTTTGCTACGATTTTAGCGGTAGTATCTGGTTTAGTTTTAACAGGAGCTTCAGCAATTTCGCATGATATTTATGGAGAAATTTTAAAAGATGGTAAGTTAACAGAAAAACAACAAGTAATTGCTGCTCGTATTGGCTCTATTTCAATTGCTTGTGTATCAATTGTTTTAGCATTATTTGCGCAAAGTCTAAATGTTTCATTTTTAGTTTCTTTTGCATTCTGTATTGGTGCATCTGCGAACTTACCTGTAATCCTTTACACAATCTATTGGAAAAAGTTCAATTCTAATGGTGCCGTAGCTGCGATTGTTACTGGATTAGTTTCTTGTTTAGTGTTAGGTGCTATGGGTCCAAATGTTTGGAATCCAGTTGAAGGTGCAGCAATTTTAGTTGGTGAGCCATTATTAAAATTATCTGTTCCTGCTATTATTACAATTCCTTTAGGATTCCTTGCAGGTTACTTAGGTACGGTTCTAACTCAACACAAAGTAGAAGCAAAAAAATCTAAAGAAATCTATCAAGAGATCCGTGTTAAAGCGAACACTGGGGTTTCTGTTTCAGATGTTTCCCATTAATTAATAGAATATTAATAGTTTTGAAGAGAAGTCTAATTAGTTTTTAGACTTCTTTTTTTTATAAAAATTATTATTTTAGACTTTCTATAATACTTTTAATTACTTTCATAATTTTATATTCACCATTTTAATTGTGGTAATGATTAACTTTTTTTACTTATCGAAAAATACTATTTTTTCTCTCTAATTCATATAAATCATTTGTCAAGGGTCCAAAAAATGGCTCTAAATCAACGTTCGTAGGTACATGTCATTATATTTCATTCGTTATTTTTCTATAACCTGTTTTAAATTTTCTCGTAAAATTCAAAAATTATAGAATTTTTTTTAGATAATTTTATAAAAAACTATTGCAATTTTGTGAACGATTAAATAGAATGAAAATTGTAAAATCTATTAAATAGAATTTTACGAACACGAAGCAGGAAAATTAAACAAAAACGGGGGTATGTTTATGGCGAATAATCAAAAAGTAAATATTGATTATGACAAAATCGCTGAAATGGAATCGTTCAAAAAACTGACGAAAAAGAAAAATTCCTTTTTATGGACGATGACAGTGATCTTTCTTGCCGCGTATATGTTATTACCAGTATTAACATCTTATACGCAAATTCTACACCAAAAAGCTGTTGGGGAAATCACATTTGTTTGGTTCTACGCTGCAGGACTATTCATCATGACTTGGGGACTTGCTCACCTTTATGTTGGAAAAGCTAACTCTTACGATAAAGATGCAAAAGCGATTATCGAAGAGTACGAAAGAGGTGTTGGCAAATGAGTGTAACAGCTATTATCATGTTCGTTGCCATCGTGGGTTTAACATTAGTTATCACATGGTGGGCATCAAAAAGAACAAGTACTGCAAGTGACTTCTACACTGCAGGTGGTGGATTAAAGGGTTGGCAAAACGGACTAGCTATTTCAGGTGACTATTTATCTGCGGCATCATTCTTAGGTATTGCAGGGTCAATCGCATTAACTGGATTTGACGGATTCTTCTTCTCTATCGGATACTTAGTAGCTTATTTAGTGGTATTATATATCGTTGCTGAGCCATTACGTAACCTTGGTCGTTTTACTTTAGCTGACATCATTTCTGCTCGTTTTGATGCGAAAAAAGTTCGTGGTACAGCTGCTTTAAGTACTATCGTAATCGTATTATTCTACATGATTGCACAACTTGTTGGTGCAGGTGCACTTATTCAATTATTATTAGGTATCGATTACTGGGTTGCAGTTCTTCTTGTAGGTACAATGATGACTATCTACGTATTATTCGGTGGAATGACTGCTACATCTTGGGTACAAATTATTAAAGCATGTTTATTAATGCTTGGTACAGTAATTATCTCATTCTTAGTATTAGCGAAATTCAACTTTAATATTTTAACAATGTTCTCTCATATGACTACAGCAACTGACGCTGGAGCAGCTTATTTAAATCCAGGATTAAAATATACTAATGGTATTGATACAATTTCAATGTTAATCGCATTAGTATTAGGTACAGCTGGACTACCACACATTTTAATGCGTTTCTTCACAGTAAAAGACGCACAAACTGCTCGTTCATCTGTAATTTGGGCTACTTGGATTGTAGGTTTATTCTACGTATTAACTATTTTCTTAGGTTTCGGTGCTGCTGCATTCGTAGGTAAAGAAACAATCGTTGCAGCAAACGCAGCTGGTAACATGGCTGCCCCACTTCTTGCACAAGCTTTAGGTGGAGATATTTTATTCTCATTCGTTTGTGCCGTTGCATTCGCGACAATCTTAGCCGTAGTAGCTGGTCTTGTACTTTCAGGTGCTTCTGCCCTATCTCATGATATTTACGGTGAGATCATTAAAAAAGGTAAAGTTACTGAAAAAGAACAAGTTCTTGCAGCTCGTACAGGTTCAATCATTATCTCAGTAGTATCTATCCTTTTAGCTTTAGGTGCTCAAACATTAAACGTTGCCTTCTTAGTATCATTAGCATTCTGTATTGCAGCATCTTCAAACTTACCAGTAATCATTTACACAATCTACTGGAAGCGCTTCAATACAACTGGTGCTGTAGCAGCAATGTTAACTGGTTTAATTTCTGCATTAGTTTTAGTAGCAGTTTCTCCAAACGTTTGGAATCCAGAAGCAGGAAAAGCAATCTTTGTTGGGGAGCCATTAATCTTCTTAACAAACCCAGCACTTATCTCAGTTCCACTTGGATTCATCGGTGGATGGTTAGGTACAATACTTTCTAAAGAATCTAACGCTGCGAAATACCGTGAAGTTGAAGTTAAAGCTCAAACTGGTATTTCTGTACAAGACGTTTCTCACTAATTAAAAACTAACCTCGAGTTATCTCAACTCGAGGTTTTTACTTTTCCCCTCCCCTTTTTCCATTTAAAATATTATGGAGGTGACTTTATGAGCAATTCGGATGCGAAGAAAAAACGTTTAAAGCTTTTAAGGCAGCAAGGTAAAGATGTAACTATTTCTAGAGGGAATGTTAGTTTTAGTATGCATGAACGGAAAACGAAAACGAAATTAGAAACGTTAGAAAAGAAAGATAAGAAATATAAAAAGCAATTCCTTGATGAATAGTAATTCATTAGGAATTGCTTTTTCGTTGTCTTCCCTATTTTCTAGACAAAATTAATATTGTACCTAATATGAAAAGTGTTCCGAGCCAATCGATCCAACTAAATGATACGCCAAGGAAGATTACAGCTGTGATTGCTGCTGAAAGAGGCTCTGCACAAGCAAGAAGGCTCGTTTCGGATGCTGATAAATATTTTAAGCTTTCTAAATAGCTATAAAATGATAGGACAGTACCACATACAACAACAAACAAAAAGGCAAAGTTTGTAGACCAGTACCATTCGCCTTCAAATTGCCAAGGGACGTGTACGAAGCTAAACACTACGCCACCAATGACCATTCCCCATCCAACAACGATTAAAGCTCCCCAGCGTCTTAATAGGGTGATTGGTTGAATCGTATAAAAGGCTAAACCAAATGCAGAAATAATCCCCCAGAGGAATGCTTCAGTTGAGATCGATAATGTTTGAATATTGCCGTGTGTAACAAGTAAGAATGTTCCTAAGAGTGCTAGAATTATAGCAAAAATTTCTTTCTTGTTTGGTAATCGTTTTGCTTTAAGTACAAAATATCCTGTAACTAGAGCAGGTCCTAAATATTGTAGGACAGTAGCAGTAGCGGCATTTCCATGTTTGATGGCAGCTAAGTATGTGTATTGAACACCGATCATCCCAACAACCCCAAAGATAATTATTGCTAGAATGTCTGCCTTGGTAGACCATATGCCAAAGATCCGCTTCCCTTCCCGTTTATAGGCAATTAGTATAAGTAGGAGGCCAGCACTTAATAATCGAACAGTCGTTAGCCACTCTGTACTTATATGTAAGCGTTGGAATAGATATTGTGAAACAGTACCGGATATACCCCAAAATAATGCGGCAGTTAGGACAAGTATTATCCCCTTTGTTCGATCTTGAATTACCATAAGAACCCCCTTTTCCCCAAAAGTCTTCCCATATATTGCAATATGAATATAGTATATCAAAAGGCAAGTTCTAGCAATCTATTAGAGTGCAGAAAAGAAAACGCAAGAATGGGTGGACTTGCCGTCATTCTTGCGTTTTATTATTTAAGATTCGTTATTTAATTTTGGTATAATTTTAACAAGTGATAAATTACCATCATTTGTAATATCAATTTTTAAAGAACCATTTGAATAGCGATCTGCTTTTGAGAGATCTGTTACTTTTACCTGCTCCTGTACACGTTTTTCTGTTTCTAAGAGCACTGTGTCACTTGTAGATACTACTTTTACCGTGTAGATGCGATGTGGATTTGATTTTAATTCTTTTAAGGTAACCACTCCACGTTTTGCACGGCTACTCTTTTCGATTTCGGAAACGTTCATTCGCTTAATTGCTCCGCGATGTGTGACGATAATAACATCTTCTTCACCGCTTTTTAAAACATTTACAGCTGCTAGGATATCGCCTTCTTTTAGGTTCATCCCTTTCACTCCACCTGTTTTGACCCCGGTAATAGGCAATTCCTCGAGGTCGAAACGAATGCTATAGCTTAAATAACTTGTTAATAGGAGTTCCTTATCTGTATCAGAATTAATTAAGCTAGCATGAACCATCGCATCATTTTCTTTAATATTCATTGTTCGAATTGGTTTTGAATATCTAGTTACAGAGTAGTCTGCAAGTTTCGAGCGTTTAATTTGTCCTTCTTTTGTTGCTGTCAGAATATATAGATTTTCCTGATCAAACTTATCAACGCCAATCACTTCAATAATTTCTTCATCTTTATCAATTGGTACAATACTTGATATATGTTGACCCAAATCTTTCCAACGTATATCTGGCAATTCGTGAACCGGTTGATAAATATAGTTTCCTTTATTAGTGAATAAAAGGATAAAGTGTTGCGTATTCACTGTTTGCTCGAACAATAGGTAGTCTGATTCCTTCATTGCAAAATCCTGACCGTTTGAGGCAGCATGAGAACGCGTGCTTGTTCGTTTTACATAACCATCTTTTGTAACCGTTACAACCACTTCTTCACTCGGTACTAATACATCAAGCGTTAACTTAATTTCTTCAATTTCTGCTTCAATTACTGATCGTCTTGGTTCTGCAAACTTTTTACGAATTTCGGTAAGTTCAGACTTAATCACTTTAATAAGCTGTTTTTCATTAGCTAGAATATCATTTAATTTTGAAATGGATTTTTCAAGCTCCTCTTTTTCAGCTCTTAATTCTGTAATATCCGTATTCGTTAAACGATAAAGTTGTAAGCTTACAATAGCTTCGGATTGAATTTCAGTAAATCCGTATTGTGTTTCGATATTTTGTTTCGCATCGCTTTTATTTTTAGATGCACGAATTGTTGCAATTACCTCATCTAAAATGGATATTGCCTTCATTAACCCTTCAACGATATGTAAACGATCATTTGCCTTTTGAAGGTCGTACTTAGAACGCTTCGTTACGACATCCTTTTGGTGGGCTATATATGAATCTAACAATAATGGTAATGTCATCATTGTCGGGCGTCGATTGTGAATGGCAATCATATTAAAATTGTAATTCACTTGAAGTTCAGTTGTTTTATATAAATAGTTTAATATTCCTTGAGCCTGAATGTCCTTTTTTAGTTCAATAACAATTCTTAGTCCAGTACGGTCCGATTCATCGCGAATGTCCGCAATGCCTTCCAAACGCTTATCTACACGTTGCTCATCAATTTTTTTCACTAAGTTTGCCTTGTTTACTTCAAATGGCAGTTCAGTAATGACGATTTGCTCTTTCCCGCCTTTAATTGATTCAATCTCAGTTTTAGCACGAACAATGATTTTACCCTTACCTGTTTCGTAAGCTTTCTTTATTCCATCGATACCTTGGATAATTCCACCTGTTGGGAAATCGGGACCTTTTAACACGGTCATTAATTCATCAATCGTGCAGTTGCTTTTATCAAGACGCATGAGTACTGCATCTAGAGCTTCTGTTAAATTATGAGGTGGAATATCGGTTGCATAACCAGCAGAGATCCCGGTAGAGCCATTAACTAAAAGGTTTGGGAATCTTGATGGTAATACAGTAGGTTCCATATCTTGATCGTCAAAGTTTGGTACGAAATCTACTGTTCTCTTTGTTATATCTCGTAACATTTCAGCAGCGATAGGAGAAAGGCGTGCTTCTGTATAACGCATCGCAGCAGGTGGATCTCCATCGACAGAACCGTTATTCCCATGCATTTCGATTAACATATGGCGCATTTTCCAATCTTGACTTAATCGCACCATAGCTTCGTATACAGATGAGTCTCCGTGGGGATGGAAATTACCAATTACATTTCCGACTGTTTTTGCTGATTTTCGGAATGGTTTATCATTGGTATTCCCCTCATTGAACATTGCGTATAATATACGGCGTTGTACTGGTTTTAATCCATCACGGGCATCAGGCAATGCACGGTCTTGAATAATATATTTACTATAACGACCGAACCGATCGCCCATGACTTCTTCTAGTGGTAATTCTTGGAACGCTTCAGTTGACGTCATACTTCTAATTCCTCCTCATGTTGGATGAATTCGCTTTCTAATATATTTAAATCATCCTCCATACCAAAATCAACGTTGGACTCAATCCACTTTCGTCGGGGTTCTACTTTGTCTCCCATTAATGTAGTAACACGTCGCTCAGCACGTGCACCGTCATCAATTGTAACGCGGATTAGAGTACGAGTTTCAGGGTTCATGGTTGTTTCCCATAATTGGTCTGCATTCATTTCCCCTAACCCTTTATAACGTTGAATAATGTAGCCTTTTCCAACTTTTTTTATCGCGGTTTGTAATTCTTTTTCAGTCCAAGCATATTCAATAATTTCTTTTTTGCCTGTCCCTTTTGAAATCTTATAAAGAGGTGGCAATGCAATATATACTTTTCCTGCATCAATTAATGGACGCATATATTTATAGAAGAAAGTGAGTAGTAACACTTGAATATGCGCGCCGTCCGTATCGGCATCGGTCATAATGATGACTTTATCGTATGCCGCATCTTCAACAGCAAATTCAGGACCTACACCTGCACCAATTGTATGAATAATTGTGGCAATTTCTTCGTTTTTCATAATATCTGAGAGCTTTGCTTTTTCTGTGTTAATAACTTTACCACGTAATGGCAAAATTGCTTGGAATGTTCTGTCACGGCCTTGTTTTGCAGAACCGCCCGCAGAATCACCTTCCACCAGATAAAGTTCATTTTTTGCAGCATTTCGAGATTGAGCAGGAGTTAATTTTCCTGATAATAATGTGCTGGATTTTTTCTTTTTACCATTACGAGCATCTTCACGAGCTTTTCGTGCAGCTTCACGTGCTGATTGTGCTCGAATTGCTTTACGAACTAATGAAGCTGATAAGTCAGCATTTTCTTCTAGAACGTATAACATTTGTTCAGAAACTACCGCTTCTACAGCATAACGAGCTTCTGTCGTACCAAGCTTACCTTTTGTTTGGCCTTCAAATTGCAATAAGTGCTCAGGAATTCGAACAGAAACGATAGCAGATAAACCTTCACGAATATCTGTACCTTCTAAGTTTTTGTCTTTTTCTTTTAGGAGTCCTACTTTTCTTGCATATTCATTAAAAACCCGCGTCATTGCAGATTTGGCACCGGTTTCATGGGTACCGCCATCCCGTGTACGCACGTTGTTTACAAAGGAAAGAATGGTTTCTGTATATCCATCGTTAAATTGAAATGCGAATTCTACTTCTATTTCATCTTGAGTACCTTCTACATATTTAACAGGATGAATGACATCTTTTTCTTCGTTAAGATATGCAACAAATGCTTCAATTCCATTTTCATAGTGGAATACGTCTGATTGGCCTTCCCCACGTTCATCAACCAACTCAATTTTTAACCCTTTTAGTAAAAAGGCAGATTCACGTAAACGTTCAGCTAATGTTTCGTAATTGTATTTTGTACTTGAGAATATTTCTTTATCTGGAAGGAAGTGTACGAGTGTACCAGTTTCTTTTGTTGTGCCTATTACTTCTAGTGTTGTGGCAGGTTTACCACCGTGTTCAAAACGTTGGCGGAAGATTTGTCCTTCCCGGTGAATCGTTACTTCTAAAAACTCAGAAAGTGCATTTACTACCGAAGAACCTACCCCGTGAAGCCCTCCACTTGTTTTATAGCCACCTTGTCCAAATTTACCTCCTGCATGAAGGATGGTAAAAATGACTTCAGGAGTTGGTTTCCCCATTTTATGCATACCAGTTGGCATACCACGTCCGAAATCTCGAACACTGATTGAATTATCTTCATGGATTTTTACAATGATATGTGAACCAAATCCAGCTAGAGCTTCATCCACCGCGTTATCGACTATTTCATATACTAGGTGGTGAAGGCCGCGGCTGTCTGTGGAACCAATATACATCCCCGGTCTTTTACGAACAGCTTCTAATCCTTCTAATACTTGAATGGCATCGTCATTATAAGCGATCCCTTGTTGATTAATTGCCAAATCAAATCCCCCTCCAAAAATACAAACATCCGTTCTCTATTTATACTAATCGTACTGTTATTAGGTTCTTCTGTCAATATTTCGCATACTGAACAAGCTTTTATATTGTAACAGAGAAAAGTCAAGTTTCACAAACAAACTTTATATTAACTAATTATTTACATATCAGTAAATTATAATATATCATAGTTCTTTTATTCATGATAATTTTCACTTTTTCCTTCAAGTTCATTCACATTCTTTTAAAAATTATTTAGTATGATAAATGTAACGAATTTCAATTACAAATGAAAATTATCTTTCGGACGGGTTCAAAAAAGAGTAAACTGTTATTACATTTATTAGTATTAGAAAGGAACAAAATATGATTAATGCAATTATAATAATTTGTGCTTATGTAATTGGTTCAATTCCATCTGGCTTATGGATAGGCAAAATCTTCTATAATACAGATATACGAGATCATGGAAGTGGTAACTTAGGGGGGACAAACTCTTTTCGTGTTCTTGGTAAAAAAGCAGGAATTGTTGTAACATTATTAGATATATTAAAAGGAACAGCTGCTACTTTACTTCCACTACTTCCCTTTTTTGCAGACACAACAATCCATCCATTAATTTTAGGTGTTATAGCAGTAGTAGGCCACATGTTTCCTATATTTGCAGGCTTCCGTGGTGGTAAGGCCGTCGCAACTTCTGGTGGCGTTCTATTAGGGTATGCGTGGCCCTTATTTCTAGTTTTAATTATAGGATTTTTCATTTCGTTAAAATTAACGAAAATGGTTAGTTTATCATCAATGATTGTTTCTGTAATTGCGGTGATTTATAGTATTATCTACATGATCGTCACTGGGGATTATGCTTTATTAATTTTAGTATTACTTTTAGCCGGATTTATTTTCTACCGTCATCGGGCTAATATTAAACGAATAAAAGATGGTACTGAACCGAAAGTGAAATGGATATAAGAGCTCGTCTGAAAGGATGTCTTTAAATTGAAACTAAATATTACTAAAGAAGCAATTGATTGGTTTAAAAAAGAGATGGAAGCAACAAACGGAGACTATATTCGTTTTTACGCAAGATATGGTGGTTCTTCCCCGTTTCATGAAGCGTTTTCGTTAGGAATGAATCGTGAAGAACCGATTGATATCGGAGAAGAAACGGTTGTGGATGGAATTCATTTTTATATTGAAAAAGATGATTTATGGTTTTTCAATGAGCATGATTTACACGTAAAAGTGGATGCTACTTTAGATGAGCTGGCATATGAATATATTAAAGGATGAAAAACGGGAGCCATTTTGTGCTTCCCGTTTTTTTGTGATTATAAATCCGCTGTTTCCACCAATCTTTTAATCATACTGTAAATATTTATTGTCTCAATCTCGAGTTCCATTTGTTTGTTCATAAAAATAACTAAACCATTTCCCTTCTCTCGATTGTATAAGGCAATCGAAAAAATACCCGGATCTGAACCCGTATGACCGATGATGTTGCCGTTATTTAATTTTTTCATAAACACATCTTCTAAAGTAGAATAACTCCATCCTAACGCCTGTTTTCCTTCATTTGAATGGGGTTTCAACATTTCTTCTATTGTTTCAGGTTGAAGGATTTTGTCATCAGTTTCTTCTATTGACATACTCGTTAAAAACTTACTAAATTCGATGACGTTTGTTTTCAGCGACCCATCAGGATAGGTAGGAAATGAATAATGGGGTAATTCTTTTCCATATTCATAAGGGGATGCAATATTATCTGTCTCAATATTTTGATGCTTCCATTCTGTGTTTTTCATTCCGATTGGTTTAAAAATCGTTTCTTTCACATATTTATCAAAGGGCATGTTTGTAGCCTTTTCGACGATGAAACCTAACAATCCATAGCCAACATTACTATATTCGAATGTTTCGCCAGGTTTATTTTCGGTGAAATTCGTTTCTTTCGAATACCATTTGCCGTTTTTATCAAGATATTCTTTTACAAATTGTTCTAAAGTGATGTTGGAATCTCCACCTCCACTTTCAATTGTATATAACTCGTCCAATACATCCCAATTATCTTTAATACTTGAAGTATGATCCAATAACATCCGAATTGTAATCGTTTCATTTGGGAAATGGGGGTTTTTCAATTGGAATGGTAAATATTTATTCACATCATCATCTAAATCAATAAATTTTTCTTCATGTAATTTTAACACTGTCGTTGCTGTTACGACTTTTGAAAGTGAAGCGATTTGAAATAAGGTTTCATCGTTTACTTTCATATTTTCATTGGCATAGCCATATTGTATAGTTTGATCGATTTTATTATCTTTTATAATCGCGATGGATACACCTTTCACACTTGTCTTTTCCAGTTTGTTTGTAACAAATTCCTCTAAATTAGAAGGATTGGAAAAATCAACTTTTACAAAGACTACAGCAGTGCCTACAACAATAATGGCTAGTAATATGCTTAACATTATTTTTACTATTTTTTTAATCAGAACAATTCCTCCCTTTACTCCTCCCTATCTTTAACGCTATTTACCGCAAACTTGTTTCATTTTACCATTTGAGGGAAAAATTTTGGGGCGGATGTTACAATCTGGTTTTTAATCCGTTTTTATATGTGGAAAGACAAAGGCCTTCGTCAAACCAATTTAAACTAGGAGGAAATAGAAATGATTAAAAGAACAATTTTAGGCACTGCCCTAGCATTAGGAATATCAACTGTAGGCTTCGTTCAACTTGCAGATCAACCATTCAAAACTGTGGAGGCAAGTGAAATCGAGCAACAAATTCAAAAATCATCCCTTCAAGAAAGATTAGATATGCTGGAGTTAAGCGTGCTTCCAACTTCATCTGAAGAAGCAATTGCTAACTTTGCAAAGGCAGTAAAATTAAGAAACGGCGCGTTACAATATGCTTTACTTTCTGAAAATGAAAAAGCAAAAGTGACGAAAAAATTCGAGGAAAATCACTGGGTCACTGGTGGTTCAAGTCCATGGGTAGAAACGTATCAAGTGGTTAGCGAAAAGGAATTAAAAGCTGGAACTAAGATGGAGTATGTGGTGGAGTTCCACTTATTCACTTCAACTGGTAAAGCAGGAACAGATCAAGCTCGACTTACTGTGGAGAAAAATGGCAATAACTGGTTCATTACAAATATTGAGCCTACATCAAAAAAATCAGTGGGCATTTGGAAAACATATGATGAAATGAATGTAATGGATCTTGAGGAGCAGCTGAAATCAATGGAAACTTATAATAGTTCAAATGGCTATAGTTTCCTACTACCTAGTGAAATGATGAAAAAATTAACGATTAAGGAAGGCACTTGTGAGAATGAGGAAGGAAAACCGGCATGTACTTCTTTCTATTATAAAGATGAAAAACAGAAACAAGATATATTCCTATTCTCGCTTATGTATTTGACTAAGCAGCAAGCAAAATCTGCTTACTATCAGGATCATCCATTTTTAAAGTTTGCAATGAATAACGACAAAAAAGGAACATTTTACATTGTAGAAACTAGTGAACATCCATATGGAGATGCCGAGAATACAGCTGAAGGTAAAGAATGGAGTTATTTGTATCATTCACTTGGGGAAAGATTAAAAACGTTAGTGCCAACTTCAAATTAATAACAAGGTTACGGGAGCGGTGAGTACATTTCACCCTCCTTTTTTGTTGTAGCGTTTCAGTGATGGACGATGATAGGTATAGTCTTCATAGTGAGCATGAATACGATTTTACCGGATTTCCCCAACGATTATTATCTTCATAAGGGGCATGAATACAATTTTATTAGATTCCCCCGCTAATTTTAATTCATTATTGGAGATGAATACTATTCTTCATTATTTCCCCTACTTATCATCAACGGATTAAGCTTAGTTCTATCCAATACATAAATCGATTTTGCTATCCATTATATAAAAAATTATTATGAAAGGATTGATTACTACGATTTTAGGGATTATTGGGAAAAAGAGTTTATGAATTAGAAAGAGCCAAAATAAAACCCCATAACCTAAAACAGTTATGAGGCAAAATGATTTATTTAATTGGTTCCAAATTTTGAATGTCCACCGGTTGTAACGTTCTATATTGGTCATGCACGGTATCGACCATCATCGTTTCTCCATTCCAATACTGAATATAGGCATTTGCAATTTCGAATGTTTGTTGTTCGAGATCCACTACATAAACAAACGGTGTCTCACTTGAATCTGGGAAGAGATTTAATGCAAGGTATTTCCCATTTGGACTTTGAATCATGCTCTCTAAAAGAACTTTCGGTTGGTTGATTCTTAGTAAAAATTCTAGTTTTTCACGTTGAATGTCATAAGACCATATACTAACGCCGGATGTTTCTTCGCCCATTTCCTGCACACCAAAATAAATGACATTCTTTTTGCTGTTATAGTAAGTAGAGCTTAATCGATAATTTCCACTTTTGATTTGGTTTTTGTCTAGTTGATTTATTGAAATTAAATCTTTTGTTTCCCCATTTTGAGTTATTTGTAGTGTTTTCATATCATCTGAAGAAACCAACAAAGTGTTAATTTCCGAAACGTCTTCAATTTTATAACGCCCGTCAACTTTATTTAATCTGAATTCATATTGATCGATACTAGTGTAAGGTAAATGACTATCAGAACGAGTGACTTCAACTTGAACGAATTCGTCTTTAACTGATATAATTTGATACCCTGTGATTCTTGGATTTGACACAGTTAGGAATTCAGGAGGTGACACCATTAAACTTTTAGCGTAATCATCATCACGCACCATCAATGCTTGCATGAACTGATCCACTGTTTCTTCCGACGAAAGCGATTCCGTTCCTAATCCAATTTTCATCACAGTTGTTTCTACGATTTCAGTATCGTACAATCGATCTTTCACTAAGTATATTGTGTTGTCTTCTCCCCAAACTGGTGTGCGATATTCGTATAATGGTAAATCAACCTCTCTTTGAAGAAGGTTTGATGTTAATTGTTTCTTTGTTTCAAGATCAGTATCTGCAATCCAAACTTGATCAAAGTCATTTTCCTTTTTAATGTAGGCTATATAATCCCCGGACATACTGATTGATGGAGAATGACCTTGGTCAACAATCGTTTTCTCGTTATTTTTTAAATTTTCTTTTATAATATTTCCCTGTTCCTCGTAAAGCTTAAATTTATCGGTCTCAACTGTTGGGCTACTCTTTACTGCTTCCGTCTTTGTTAATCCTTTTTCAGATAAAATAAATGATTCTCCATTCTTCATTGTGACGTAGATGTTCCCGTCATTTTGAATCATTGTGTGAATATTTCCTCGAGCTACGTCAACAAAAGAGATGGCATGTGTCACGAGGAGTTCGTTAGCATTCACCGGTCTAGATTGTAAAGAAGTTACAATGATTGATAAAAACAATAGTGCAGCGGCAACGGTAATACCATAAACCCTCGTTGGCTTTCTTTTACGCTTCTTTTCAAAGGACTTTCTTAGCGTTTTTTTTAGTTGTTGGTCTACCGGGATAAAGTTTTTTGCTTCTCGCAGCAGCCTTTCAACTTTTTCCTCATCCATTATGTTTCCCCCAAACATTTCGTTATTAGTGATTTTAATTTTTTCGTAATTCTAGCGGTTTTGACCCGGATTGAATTATCGGGTTTATTCAGCAGGGTCGCAACATCTTTAAATTTTAGTTCTGCAAAATATCGTAAATTAATAATCTCTTGGTCTTCTTCTGGTAAATAGTGGATTGACTTTTGTAGACAGGACATTTCATCCGCCACTTCAAGTGAATCTTCAAATGGCACAGGTGTCATATACAGTTCTAAATCTTCAACAGGAACCCCCTTCTTTTTTCGGTAATAATCGACAATCGAATTACGGGCAATTGCAAATAACCAGGCTTTTTGGTTTTGAATCGTGTATGCATCATATTTTTCATAACATTTCCGAAAAATTTCGCTCACAATATCTTCTGCATCCCACTTATTTCCCGTTTTGACGTAAACATAACGATAAACTTCATTAAAGTATTGATCGTACATATTTAGGAAGCCATCTTCCATACATACCACTCCTGTATTTGATAATAAGACGTGTAAAAAATCTTAATTGCAACATATTGATAAGAAACTTTTGTTAATTGAATTGTAATCGAACCCAATTATATAAGTCGTTAGAATAAGGCAAATGTAACAGTATTTATAAAAAATTTTTTTCATAAAAAAAACTGCCGAAGAAAGAAACTTCGACAGTAATGCACGATTATTTAAAACGTTTGATATTTACAGCTTCATTTGGTAAATCCAGTGCATTTACAAGGCTGTTATAGGCATCAATAATTTCTGGATAAATTGTTTCGACTTGATCGACATTTACTTCTCCGTCAAAGTCATAACGTGCCGGGTTAAATTCTGCATTAAATGTTTGCAAATGTAGTAATAGATTTTGCATTTCTTGGGAATCTCTTATTGCAGGATCCATATTTGTATGGACTTGTAATGAATGTTTGTTGGCAGTATAGCGTTCAATTAAAGTAGCACGCTTTTTGCCATTTTTATGAGCAATGTTTTTCAGCTCTTTTGCACAATCAATTACATTTTTTGCTTGTTGAACTATCAATTCTTTTGGTTCCATTAAGATTACGACCTTTCTAAAAATCTTTCTATTAAATTATTTACTCGACATTATTTTATCATTTTTTCGCCTGAGATATCATTTATGACGCTTTGTGTCTAAATTTCACTATTTTCCAGGTAATTAAATTTCCCATTATTTCAGCCAATGCTGGGGTATGCTCAAGTGTTGTGGCAATTTAGTTTGTTTATCCCCATTCGCTGCATTTACTTGTGCTTGGGTAAGGAATATGCTGCCCGTTAAATTAGCATTACTTAAGTTTGTATCCCGAAGATCAGCTCCTAAAAAGTCGCAGTTTCTCAAGTCTGCATTACTCAAATTTGCCGCGATAAGGAAGGATCCTCTAAAATTACTACCTTTTAAATTTTTACCTTTCAAATTGGCACCAAATAGATTACCTGTGTTTTTTAATTGAGTTTTTTCATTTCCCCGGACTAGAGAACTGATCTTTTCAAGAATATTTGAAACATGTGCTCTATGTTGAGGGATATCTAATTCAAGGATATATTTTGGGCTAAGTTCGGTAAGTGCAACTATATCTTCCATTACTTTTACGATTTCGTTATGTAAGGGTTGTGTTTTTTTTAAGTTTAGCCCTTCTTGTAAGTAATAAAGCATTTCGTATAGTTGTTGCATTTTAGGAAATACATTGAACATTTCGTTTGCGATTTCGGGATGTTTGCGCCAATCTTGGCCATGGAACGTATCTTGGGAGACATGTTGACCAGCCCCAAAGCATTCATAAACTGTACATCCTTTAAATCCTTTATTTCTTAAATCGCTATGTATGCGACAACGAAAATTTTCATCTAAATTATTACAAGGAGTGCCCCCGTCTTTATTTACAGCAAAATCTGCGGATTGCGCATATGGTAATGCTACGCAGCACAATCCAAAACAATTTTGACAATCTGCTTTGTAAACATCAATAAGTTGATTATTTAATAGTTTATTCGACAATTTTATTCTCTTCCTTTTAATTGAAGTTGTTTCCTATGCTAATTTATTGCATCAACAATAAAATTACAAGGAATTTTATTACATTTGTGAATATAAATTTAAAACTAACGAACGTTAGTGTATAATAAATTATGTAAGGAGGCAAGTTTAATGACACAAACGACGAAAGAAAAAATTTTTTTTACAGCCCTCGATTTATTTTCTAAAAAAGGGTTTAGTGGGGTTTCCATTCGTGAAATCACAAGAGAAGTGGGTATTAAAGAGAGCTCGTTGTATAACCACTTTAGCAATAAGGACGAAATATTAGCGTCAATCTTAACTCATTTTCGAGGCGACTTTTCCAAAACATTGCCACCAATTGAGATGCTTGATCACATTTTACAAAGTAGTACTGTCGAACAGTTTCTTAAAGCAGGCCATCGAAATTTTAAAAATTTCATGGAAGATGAAAACCGTGTAAAAATGTGGCGAGTATTACAAATGGAACAATTCCGTACCCCTCTAGCCCGTGAAGTTATTTTAGAAGATTTGTTTAAAACGACCATTCGTTTCCTAGAAATTGTTTTCCAAAAGTTAATCGACTTAAAAAAAATACGAGAATATGATCCAAAAACATTAGCCATCGAGTACCAGTATCCGGTTTTTTCCCTACTTACGGAATATACTATTTTAAAATTTGATGGTAAGGATACGAGTGAAGTAGAGTCAAGATTAGACAATCATATCGAGTTCTTTTTAGAGTTAATTACGATTAAATAAACATAGGCAAACTCAAAATTTGAGTTTGCCTAATGTTTTTACACAACCGAAATACCTAAAGAGGCTAATAATACATAAATCACCATTTGTAAATCCATTACGTAATGTGCAATTAGAAGTGGAGTTATATTTCTTGTCTTATGAAATATAATGGCAACAACAAATGCTAATGGTATAAACGCCAATAAACGCCACGAAATGTATGCCCCACCTAAAACAATTGGTAGCGGTCCATGTTGAAGCGAAAGAAATAATGCTGGTAAGATAATTGCTAAAGCAACACTTCCCCATTTTTTCTCGATTCTAGGAAATGCATAGCCAAAGTAAGTTGGTAGCTCAACTAGAGCATTACTTAGCGGGAACAATATTAACGCGATGATTGCAGCTCCTAAAGGAAGTGCTTGCATCATATTTGCAGGTGGTTGCATCGTTCCAAAAACTAAATAAGAAACGCCATATAATCCAATTGCTGCAAATGGAAAACTAATTAATAAATACAGTAGCCCTTTTAGTACATCTTTCCCTAATTTTTCCTTCTTAAAGTGTAGAATTGTGTTGTACGACTTATCTTCTTTATTAAGTAAATATTTTAAAACGATAAAACTAGCAACATTCGCTAAGATTGCTTGGTATGGCCACCACTTCTCTGCTTCTTTCATTGCATCTGAAGATCCTAGTAAATTAAATATAAGAATCATAACAAGACCAAAAACAAGGAAAAAAATCGTCCTCATACATAATGTAAATAAAATAGCTTTATTCCCCATAATATCCCCTTCTCATTTTGTACTAACGTTCGTTAGTTATATCATATGCTAACGAACGTTAGTTTTCAACCGTTAATTAACAAAAAATAAAAAAAGACTGCAATATTTAGCAGTCTTAGATTTTCCCATTTTTTCTTGCTTGCATTTCATCTTGAATTTCTTCTTTCATTGCAGCAATGGACGTTCTTCTTCTTTCATTTTTTTGTTTTAGTCTTTCACGCTCTTCTGGATCTGCAAATTCCATACTAATCTCAGCCTCATGAAGTTTGTGTTCAGTATTTTCCACCATTTCTTGTAATCGTTCAACATTATTATGTCGGTTGTCTGGTTTGGGCATTTATGAAACCTCCAAAATTCTTTTTCTCGATTTAGTTTGTTTTAATTTTATTTCGGTATACTTTAATTATGATGTTTTAGGAGGTTTTTATGAAAGTTTCAGGAAATACAATTCTTATTACTGGTGGTGCATCTGGCATCGGTTTAGCATTGGCACAACGTTTTATAAATGCAGATAATACGGTTATACTTGTTGGACGACGTGAGGAAAAATTACGGGAAGTTCAATCAAAGTACCCATCTGTTCATATTAAGGTTTGCGACGTTTCACTTGAAGGGGACCGCATCGAGCTTTCCGAGTGGCTTCGCAAAGAATTTCCTTCCCTGAATGTACTAATCAATAACGCAGGCATTCAACAGCAAGTCAATTTGTTAAAAGCAAAACAGAATTGGAGTTACTACCAAAAAGAAATCACGACGAATATAGAAGGACCAATTCATTTAACGATGCTTTTGATTCATCAAATCATAAAACAAGCGCATGGAACAATTATTAATATTTCTTCTGGATTAGCTTTAAGACCTGGAGTTTGGGTACCAATTTACAGTGCAACAAAAGCAGCCATTCACTCTTTTACAGTGTCGTTACGTCATCAATTGGCAGATACAATTGTAGAAGTCGTTGAAGTATTCCCACCTGCAGTCAATACGGATTTGGGTGGAGTTGGTGTTCATACGACAGGTGCCCCTTTGGATGATTTTGCAGACTCTGTATTTAATCGATTGTTGAAAGGTGATTTAGAGATTGGCTATGGGGATTCTGAAAAGCGACTTTCAGCAACAAAACTAGAAATTGATGAAGGTACAAAGCAGGCGTGGGAAGGTTTCATAAAAAAGAATCCAAATTTTTAAGGAGAAGAATTGTTAAAATTCCTCTCCTTTAAATTTGTTCTTTTAAAATATTTCGTAAATGCTCAGCTGAAACGAATGCTTTTTCGTCTTGAGGCATTTCCCCCGGTTTACTCGCCCGCCCAATTAAATATCCTTCAAATGAGGTATTAAAAAAGTTGAAAATATATTGAAACTGCTGAATTAATGGTAAACCTTTTATGTAGGGATTATCTCCACCTACTGCAATAACATATGCTTTTTTCTTGGCCATATCAGCTCGGAAATTCGGAAAGTTTTTATCTCGCAATGTTTGTGACCATCGATCGATAAATAATTTCATCGTTCCCGACATGCTATACCAATAGATTGGCGTTGCAAAAATGAAAATATCGTGTTTCATGACTTGTTCAATGATTTTATTATAATCATCGTCCACCTCTTGAAAGCCCTTTTCAGAATGGCGTTCGTCTACAATAGGAAGAATTTTATAATGACGTAAATAGATTTTTTCCACAGGTATATCTTTTATCACTTGCTCCGTTAGCATCTCCGTGTTGCCATTTTCTCGTGTACTACCGTAAATTACCACTATGGACATAACAATCGCTCCTTTATATATAGGTTATTCAAATGGATGAAACATTAAAACAACCTGAGCATGATTAAAAAATTTAAGCATGTATATGATAAAAAAGAGCAATTATGTTAGATTGTTCAAATGGATGAAACATTAAAACAACCTGAGCATGATTAAAAAATTTAAGCATGTATATGATAAAAAAGAGCAATTATGTTAGATTGTTCAAATATACGAAACGAGGAGAATTAAGATGACTTTTCAAAATGTAACGATTGCTGGAAGTGGTGTTTTAGGGAGTCAAATTGCATTCCAAACTGCCTATAAAGGGTTTAAAGTTTCCGTTTATGATATTAATGACGCAGCGATTGAGAATGCAAAAAATCGTTTGATGCAATTAAAAGAGCGATATAAACAGGATTTAGGAGCGAGTGATGAGGCTGTAGAGTCGGCATATAATCGAATGTCATTTTACACAGATTTAGCACAAGCCGTAAATGATGCGGATTTAGTCATTGAGGCGGTCCCAGAATTGGTAGAAATCAAGACGAAATTTTATCAACAGTTGGCTCAAGTGGCACCAGAAAAAACAATTTTTGCGACGAATTCATCGACACTGCTTCCAAGTCAGTTTGCAGATGCAACAGGAAGACCCCAAAAGTTTTTAGCTCTTCATTTTGCAAACGAAATTTGGGTAAATAATACAGCAGAAATTATGAAACATCCAAATACAGATCCAGATGTATTTGAAGCAATTGTGGATTTTGCAAAAGCCATTGGAATGGTTGCCTTGCCATTACAGAAAGAACAGCCTGGATATATTTTAAATTCCTTGTTAGTACCGTTTTTAGAAGCTGCACAAATGTTATTAGTGAAAGGCATAGCGGATCCAGAAACAATTGATAAAACGTGGATGATCGCAACAGGTGCTCCTAAAGGGCCTTTTGCCATTTTAGATGTGGTTGGCATTAACACCGCTTATAACATTGCCTATGCGAAAGGACAAGCTGGCAATGAACAATCGAGAAAGGTTGCCGAGTATCTAAAAATGGAATATATCGATAAAGGAAAACTTGGTACTGGAACAAATGAAGGATTTTACTCTTATCCAAATCCTAAATATTTAGAACATGATTTTTTAGCGGATTAATATTATCTGGGCGGCAACTTCACCGCCCTCACTTTTAATAAAGCATATCCAGAACACGAGGGTCGATTAAATTTGTATCAACTCTTAGGTCTTCTGCGTCCCTTCCATATTGCCAAGCCCAAACATTCGCATCGCAATCTGGCATTACTGGTTTAAATGGTGGCGCATCTTTTGCTTTTGTGAGCCCTATTTCTGGTTCTGCACTCCAAAGAATTGCTTGCACTGCTACTTTTTTGTCTTGGTCTACTGCTTCACAATAAGCTTCAGAAAACTTCCCTTCTGATGGATAATAGTAGAATCCTGGTTTGTAATCCGTATTGTATAAATAATCTACATACCCTCGAATCCACGTACTATCAACTTCAAAGGACCGATCTATGTTTACAAAAATCGGTGTTCCCTTGCTTATGCCTAATCGTTTCGCCTGATATGCAGCATTCATCGCGACAACTTTTGCGTGATTTTCCCCTATTGCTCTTTTGAAATCGTTATAAATAGGCATAAGTTTAGTACCATTATGATGAAGTAACTGAATCTCATCCTTCGTTAATCCTTCTGCTGCACCCTCAACCCGTGTCAAATATCTTCCCCAATAATCTGGTTTTCCGTATTTTTGACGTACTGCATTGTATAACTCTTGTGTTACGTTTTGAGAAGAGTCTACACCCCAATGATAAGTAACCACCTGCGTACCTCTTTTCTATTAAATTTTGTTCATGAAATCTGACAAGTCTAATCACCGTAAATTTTGAAACATATAATGTTTACTAGACATGTGACCTAATTTTTCAAATCTCCATCTATTTATATGAAATATTGAAGGAGTGTGTGATAAATGAGCAAAGGATGGACGAAAAACGACATTGGTGATTTGACGGGTAAAGTAATAATTGTAACAGGAGCAAATAGTGGTTTAGGCTATGAAACGTGTTTAGCCCTTGCAGAAAAAAATGCTAGCGTAGTCCTTGCTGTACGGAACTTGAATAAAGGACTCGAGGCAATTGATAAAATAAAAGCAATTGTTCCACATGCAAACTGTCATGCAATGCAATTAGATTTAAATGATTTGGCGAGCATTCGCGAATTTGTTCATCAATTTAAAGCAAGGTATACTTCACTTTCGATTTTGATTAATAATGCGGGCATCATGGCTTCATCTTATCAGCAAACGAAAGATGGATTTGAATCGCAAGTAGGTATTAATTATCTTGGTCACTTCGCATTAACTGGGCTATTATTAGATTTATTAATCAAAACGCCTAATTCCAGAGTTGTCTCTGTAGGCTCTCTCATTGCACATAAGACAAAACCGCAGTTTCATAACTTTAAAGGTTCAAAAAGTACGAAACCTCTTAAGTATTATGGAGAAAGTAAACTAGCTTGTATGATGTTTGCAAAAGAGTTACAGTATCGTTTTCGATTAAGTAATATAAGTACGAAAAGTATTGCGAGTCATCCAGGGATCTCTCAAACGAAACTATTTGCAAGGGGTTCGCGAAAGTTATCGAAAAAACTAATGCGGGTATCGTTAAATTTTGTTGGGCAACGGGCTGAATCAGGCGCTTATCCGATTCTCTATGCAGCGACAGATCCAAGTATCCGAGGCGGGGAATATATTGGTCCAGATGGCCGAGGTGGAAGTAAAGGAGAGCCAACAGAGCTTGAAATACTAGATGAATTATATAGTGAACATGTTGCAAGTAATTTGTGGAAACTTTCTGAGACGTTAACAGGAGTTAAATATAAATTTAAGTCAAAGTAAGTTAAAATGTTATCAGTAGAAAGTGATGCTAAGTGCACAAAACATAAAGTCAAATGCACAAAACGTGATCCAAGTGCACAAAACATAAAGTCAAATGCACAAAACGTGATCCAAGTGCACAAAACATAAAGTCAAATGCACAAAACAAGTTACCAAATGCACAAAATGTCTTAGAAAGGACCTCAACTCAAAATGGAAACCGTCATAAAGAATGAGTCCATAAAATCTTTCCAATCGACCATTAGAAAAACTGAAAAAGCATTAGCACAGATGACTGAAAAGAGCGCAAATACGAATTTAATAAAGAAACGACTCAAAGCTTTTAACATTGGCCTCGCAGTATTGGAGACCCTTTGGAACGATATACCACATCATTATACCCAAGAAGAAATAGAGGAAGCTCGCAACGTTTTAGCCGGTTTATTGCCGTCAATTGAAACAATTTACAGGAAGTCAAAAGTAGGAAGTCCTCAAAAAACGCTTCTAGAAAGAAGAATAAAGGCGATGGAACTAGCTGTAGAAGAGATTGATAGACATATAAAACCATGTAAGTAGCCTGCTTAGTGAGCTACTTACATGGTTTTTATTTACGTGTATATACAATTTTCCCGGCTACAACGGTTTTCACTGCTTTCGCCTGTACCATGTCTTCAGATGATCCGTCAAATAAATCACGGTCAAAAATGGAAAAATCCGCGTCATAGCCTTTTTTAATTAACCCACGTTCATGTTCTTTGCAAATAGCTTGGGCACTACCGTACGTATACATTCGGATGGCTTCAAAGCGGGAAAGTTTTTCGGAAGGAAGATACCCTTCATGGTTATCCCCTACTTTTTTACGCTCAACTGCGGCATAAATAGATAATAAAGGATCAATTTCTTCAATTGGTGCATCGGTTCCAGCAGCACACATAAAACCACGGTCTAATAACTTTTTCCACGAATATGCATATTCGAGTCGCTCTTCCCCGAGGCGATGGATGACCCATGGAAAATCAGAAGGAACAAAGGCAGGTTGTAAGTCTAAAACTACGGGCAGTTTCGAGATGCGTTCCACCAAATTCTCATTTAACACCACACAATGGATAAGACGATCTCTTTTACCTTTTGGTGCAGGATATTTTTCAATGGCTTTAATAATTTGTTCTGCACCTGCGTCTCCTATTATGTGAACAGCAATTGCTTCATTATACTGACGCGCGAGTTTAACTAAATTCTCGATTTCTTCATCAGTATGAATTAATAATCCTTTATTGTTTGGTTGGTCGGCATATGGTTCCAATAACGCAGCAGTTGCACCACCTAAAGCCCCGTCAGTAAAAATTTTCATTGCACCTGGTTCAATAAAAGGTTCGTCAAATTCCACATTTGCTTTCATCATTTCTTCAAAAACAGCATTATGACGTAATAAATTAACACGGAAATGTTGTTTTTCCCCTATTACTCTTTTATACGCAGTTAAGGGATTTTTGAAATGCCCGAAGTAGCTCATATCCTCTGAATGTCCACCAGTTAACCCCTTTGACAACATGTCATCGATGGCGATATTAAGTTCGTCCACTAATGTTTCAATATAACTTTCCCCTTCACGAGGAATCGACTCAGTGACGAAATTTGTTGCTTGGTCATAAAGTAACCCGTTTAGTTTCCCTTGAGAATCCCGTCCAATTTCCCCGCCTTTAGGTGAGATACTATCCTCAGTAATTCCGCCATTTTTAAGCGCGGATGTGTTCCCTAACACAACATGATGGCAAATACGGGTAAGCAATATTGGCTCTTTGCGTATTTCATCAAGTTCACTGATTGTCGGAATTCTTTTGTCTGGAAAGTTATTTTCATTCCACCCTTCCCCGAATAACCATTGATCAGCTGGCGTGTTTTTTGCCGCTTCCCTTATTAACTCAAGCATTTCCTCTGCAGTTTTAGCTTGTGCTAAATTAAGGCGAACTAGTTTTTCACCTTGGAATAGGATGTGTAAATGGCTATCCACAAAGCCAGGATACATCGTGGCGCCTTGTAAATCGTGTAGTTCATCAGCTTGAGATTGTAATTCCTCAAAGTTCCCTACTGCAGTAATTTTCCCTTGTTCCACTAGTACCGCTTCTACTGTTTCATGTTCTTTTTCCATCGTGTAAATTTTTCCGCCATACCAAAGTTGTTTCATTTGAACAATCCTTTCAATCTAACGAGTAAGTAATTGATTAATGTTAGTTAGTATCTCTTTCGCTTTTCCTTCAATGACTAAATCAAAATAATTTGCATTACTAGTAATATCTTTATTAATAAATACAGTTCTTCCCTTTGTCATTGTTGGAAGTTGATTTACTGGGTACACTTCAAGACTAGTTCCAATCACAATTACTAGTTGCGCTTCCCGTATTGCATTAAGTGCTATCATCCAACTATCTTCAGGTAAACTCTCCCCAAATAATACAATATTTGGTCGTAAATTGCCTTCGCAGTGCACACATTTCTCTTTTTCGATAAATGCCTCTCTTGTTGCAGGTGCATCACAATGTGCACATCTAAATTTTTGGATAGACCCATGAAGTTCTGCTACGTTTTGATTTCCTGCTTTAGAATGGAAGCCATCAACATTTTGCGTTGTGACTGTATGCACAATGCCCCGTTTCTCCCAATCTGCTATAATATAATGCCCATCATGTGGCTCGCATGTATCTAAAGTTGTGAGTCTCATAGAATAAAATTCGTGAAACAAGTCATAATTATTTTCTAATGCGGAAACGTGCGCTACGGTATGAGGGTCTATATTTTTCCACCAACCTGAAGACGACCGAAAATCTGGAATCCCGCTTTCTGTTGACATCCCAGCTCCAGTAAGAATAACCGTGTTTTTGGAAGTTTCAAGCCAATCACGAACCGTTGTTAAATTGTTCATCCATATTTCCCCTTTCAACTACTCTTCTATAATTACATTCGATATTGAATGAAAAATTCCTATTACTTAAAAGTAGGGAAAATGGACTAAGAAAAATATGTTGTTGGCAGTTTGTATCCCAATATTTTTTGTTGCATTATTCGGAGTAGGATTTTATCAGAGGATTTATACGAAAAAATTGAAATGGAAAAATAAAAAGAATGATGGTGAAGTTGTAGCACTAAAAAGATATGGTGAATAGTCATGGGGGAAATAAAAGCGTATTAGGGATTGGTTCTCTAATACGCTATAATTCATTTTTCAGTATTTCTGCATATTCTTGTGATGTTTTAATTTGAATGGTTATTACACCTGGTAAGTAATAAGTTTTAATTATAAATGGAATGCCGGTTGTATTTTGAAATTGATAGTCTAAGCCGCCAAAGGAAACCGTTGCATCTCTCCCCTTTGGTACATAACCAATATCTCTAGAATGGCGATGTCTTTCAATCGTTTTTACGCCTAGTAAATCGACCGCATTAAACAGCGTAGAAGAAGTTTGGCAAATTCCTCCCCCAATCCCCATCACTAATTTACCCTTTATTATTTCTGGAGCCTCTTGATAGCCTGTTGTAACATCTCTTGGTCCGACAGTTGTATTAAAAGAGAAAATGTCACCACTACCAACGATCACGTTATTTATTGCGATTGCCGATAACTCAATATTTTTACTACGGCCACTGTTTGCACTATTAAAAAAAGTTGTATAGGATGCTAAGACAACTTCATTTAAGTAAGGTACATCTGACTTTTTATAATCGCTCTCCGTATAAATTAATGGTAACTCCACTTCCCCACCAGAAAAAGACAGTTCTAATATATTATTTACTAATGCCGCCTCGTCAACGGTAATAAGTGGCCTACCCATAATCACTTCTCCACTTATATCTAAACGGTCTAAAATCATAGGTTTTCTATAGCCTTTAGAAAAATCCTCAACCCAAGTTTCGATTGTTTGCTTATATGATTCAAAGCTTGTTAATAGTAGCAAATCATCTGGTACAATTTCCTTTACTATCTTATCAGAAAATGGGTCAACAATTTTTATCGCTCGATTTTCGGAGATAACATCATTAAACGGAAAAAAAGCGAACGTTTGATAAGGGATAAGCAAAACGATAGTAAATAAAAAAACAGCACATTTAGTCTTCAATACATAACCCAACCTGTCTTTTGAAATTATGTAAGTTCTTAAATGTACTGTTCCCCTTATTTTTTATTCAAATACCCCATTACGGAAAATTTCAATATTTACTTTGACATTCACTTTCATATTTGGGTACATTTGATGCCACTTTGCCTCTGTTAATCCAGAATTTCGAACACTAGCATAATAATCATCCCCAAAACCAAATATATCGGAATTTTTCTCCTGGGTATATTTAATAATTCTTGATATTTCACTTTCCATCTTGTCGCCAATAGCTTTTTCTAATTTTTTTGTTACTTCCGGTCTTCCAGTGTTTTCGTTCGAGTGTAATTCAATTAAACGACATCCAAAATCAACTGTAACGTCAAACTCCGGTGTTGAAGGGTTCGTTAAATTTATGGAACGTTTAGATTTTATGGAATCAATCGATACTTCTAATTTATCATCTTGATCCCTATCATGATTTAAAGTGTTTCCAGGTAAAGACAGTTCCACTGAACCAGCTTTAAATTTATCACGAAGCATAATTACATAGAATGCATCTTCTGAAGAGAGCTCTCCAACCATCTTAGATTTATTGAATATTGCAAGTCCATTAATTTTAATTATTTGCCCTTCCTTTTTTATTATCGGCATGGCAATGTCACGAAATGGTGAATAATTGTTCCTCACAACTTCATGTAACGTAGACGATACAGAGTGTTGTTCTTCTACGTTGTGATCAATTAAATTAAATACATGTTGCCCAATGTCCGTAATATTTTCATATTGAGCTTCAATAATTTCTTTCGTAGTTCCATCAGCTACTGCTAAATAAATACTGCTACTAATTTCAGAATTCATCATGGTTGTATGCAAAGTTTGTTCAATACTATCTTGAGCTAATTTTTTTCCAAATAATAAAACGCGGAGTTGACCAGCCATAATTTTTTTCGATGTTTGCAGGTTCACTTTTATGCTAGTTCCGTTACTAGTTTCTTCAGTATTGGATTGTGTTTCTAAACTACTTTTATCATCAGGAGATACTTGTCGAACAGTTAATGTTGTCGTTACTTTATCTTCTTCCTCAAGGTCGTATCCGAGTAAAGTTGTGATACTAATTCTTTCAAGTATTTTTTGTTCTGTACATCCTGCTACAAACAAAGTGCAAATGAGTAAAATTAATATTGGTTTAGTTTTCTTCATTTTTGCTCACCTGCGATTTTTTTATTTTTTTCTTTATAAATGCAAATAGGAATAAAATAAAAGGATAAACAAAAACAACAATAAACGCTACTTTACCAAAATAATCATTTAGCATATTAATAGTCGCTCTTTTATTTACATACAAGTTGACTACAAAAATAATTAAGACAAAAAAGAACGTAAATTTTTTCGTACTAATGAATTTCATCCGAAGTACCCCTCGGTAAGCTGACCACATATATAAACAAAGGTTTGGCAAGATGATGATCAGCCAAATACAAATTGTGATAATTTCAACTCTCTCTATAAATGGAAGACGGATAATACTAAATAAAGTTAAAGTTGCCCAAATCGTTTTGGATAATTGTTCTCCACTAAAAAAAGTAAGAGATATTAACAATATGGATAAATATAGAAATAAAGTAAACAGTAACCCAAAATGGACATAACGTTTATATTTATCCTTTTCTTTTACAAAGGGATAAATGATATTAATAATTTCAAAACCAATGATTGTAAAAGACATTGAAAGAACGCCTTTCGCAATGCCTTTCAATTCAGTATCTAATACAGGTAATAGGAAATTTAAATCTGAATAATGTAAAGGGAAAATCAGTATTGGTGGTATCCAAAGTATAAAAAAGAAACTAAAAAAACAAATACCGACGATTACTCGAAGTCCACCTGAAAATGCATATACGACTATGATTAATATCGTTATGCATAAGAAAATTGTATCTAAATATGGGAATACCCATGTATTAATTACTTCAATATAGTTTTTTAAGATAGCTAAAAATGCAGCCATGCAATAAACAATGTAAATGAAATTAAGAAAATTTCCGAAATATTTACCGAAAATATCCAAATGAATTCCGTATAGATCATTGGATTCATACATATCTAATGTTTTCATCATCACCATGACGGCAATATGAGCCAAAACAAAACTTAGAACTAATGAAATCCACGCATCTTGTTTGGCTTCAGAATAAAGAACGCGTTGAAATCCGTGAATCCCTACACCAATCTGGGATGCAGTAACTACATAAAAAAGGAGGAAAGCATTAAATTTTTGAGTGTTCCCAACATAAAGTGTATTTTTCACTTTGCCACCTTCTTTTCGCCCTGTTGAGATTCGTTACTATCTTCGTTTCGAGAATTAACCGTTTGACGTTTGATAAAAGTAATTGGTAAGCGAATAATACTATTTGGCCACTGTTTAAATCTTGGTGGATAAAATGGTGCCATATAAGGTGCGCCTAAGCTTGATAAACGCAGCAAATGAATCAACATTAAACATATTGCAATCATGATGCCATAATAACCCCAGAACCCAGCTAATAAAATAATTGGGAACCTCACAATTCGGATTACATTCCCCATCATATAGTTAGGTGTTGTAAAGGATGATAGTGCTCCAAGTGCAACGATAATAATCAAAATATTACTTGTAATCCCTGCCTGAACAGCGGCAGTCCCGATAACAATACCACCAACAATCCCGATTGTTTGTCCGACTTTTGTTGGTAACTTAGCCCCTGCTTCTCTTAATAATTCAATAATCAGTTCTAAGAGAAGAGCCTCAATGATGGGAGGAAACGGAACAATTGCTCTTGATTCGCTTAAAGGTACTAATAATGGTTGCGGAATTACTTCATAGTGATATGTGAGTGATGCTACGTATATTGGCGTTAAAAAAATCGAAGTAAAAATCGCAAAAAATCTTAATAAGCGCACAAAAGATGCAATAGGCCATCGTAAGTTTTGATCTTCTCTACTTTGGAAAAATTCAATAAATGCATAAGGGCAAAGGATTGCCATCGAACTTCCATTCACAACGATGCCAACTTTACCACTTAATAAGCCATCACAAAATCTATCAGGTCTTTCCGTTAAAAGCATTTGCGGGAAAATCGATTTCGAATTATCATCAATTAATTCAGCTAAAACGGCACTGTCCAAAATATCTTGTATATCAAGATCTGAAATTCTTTGTCTAACTGTATTGACGTACTCTTCTGTAGCAATTCCGTGAATATATAATAAGGATAAGGAGGTTTTAGTTTGTTTTCCAAGAACAAATTTCTCATTACATAAATTGGGATTAGTTATATATCGTCGGATTAAAGAAATGTTAGTCGACAAATTTTCGTTAAACCCTACTTGCGAACCAATTACTTGAGATTCGTTTTCAGGAGCCGATAATCCCCTTGATTGATAAGCAGAAATTTTTGCGACAACAACTTTCTCGTGTCCAACAATGTGTACAACTGCGGCACCTTGTAACATATCGCCAATAAATTTGTTCAGTTCATCGACAATATCCACTTCAGGTATCGTTAATTTTTGATGGATTGCCTCAGGAGTTTCTTCTACCTCTTGTAATTGAGTTAAGATAATCTCATTTAAGTTTTTATTATCAACTAAATTATCAACATAAACGACAATCATGTTGTCGGAAACAGAACGAACAATGAAATCGGATGGTGAATGAAGTTTTTCTTTTACAGTGAGCAAGAATTGATTTTTATCAGGAGATATTGGTTCTTTTTTTGGTTTTTCTTCATTCTTTTGTTGTTCTTTTTTTTCTTTATCTTCTTTCTTTTGCTTGTTATTCTTGAACATCGCAATCTCCCCATTTTTAATCTTGTTTATCTATTTTTTACAATGGAAGTAAAAACTATACGGTAAACAGTTTTCACCATAGAAAATGCGGTAAAGAAATTGCGCAATGAAGGGTAACATTTACAAAAACTGGTCGTTGGTCTAGCTCATTAAGGTCACTCCGAATAATTTCTGATGATGATTTGACGTTCATCTGGGGTATGAAGGTCACTAAGAATAGTTTCTGATGATGATTTGACGTTCATCTGGCGTATGAAGGACACTACAAATAACATGTGATTGTGATTTGACGTTCATCTGGGGTATGAAGATCACTAAGAATAATTTCTAATGGTGATTTGACGTTCATCATGCGTCTGAGAAGAAATTTGGCGGCTAATTAGATAATGAAAAAAGCCGTAAAGCCAATATTGATTGACTTTACGACTAAGTTATTGAACCTAGAGTTTGAAATTTTGCGTGGCGATGTTTAGTTCTTCTGCCATTTTTGCAAGGGTTTCTGCGGAAGCTGCAATTTCTTCCATTGAACTTGTTTGTTGTTCGGATGCGGAAGCAATTTCTTGTGTATTGCTTGAAGCTTCCAACGAAATTTCAGAAATGTGGACGATATCCTCGACCATTCTTTCTGATGCCTCTTTAATCAACTTACTTTCTGATAAAATTTCGTGCATATGAACCGAAACATTTTGAACCGCTTGCTCGATCTTTTCGAATTCATTTCCAGCTTTTTCAACCAATGTTTTTCCATCGTTTACAGCCGTATAGCCTTCATTCATTGCTGCCATGGAGGATTTAATTTCTTGTTGAATTTCTTTAATTAATTCGCTTATTTGTCCTGATGCGAGGCTCGATTGTTCTGCTAGTTTACGAACTTCATCAGCAACTACTGCAAATCCTTTTCCATATTCCCCTGCTCTTGCTGCTTCAATGGCTGCATTTAGCGCGAGTAAATTCGTTTGATCTGCAATACTCGTAATGACAGAAATAATTTCATCAATTTCAGATGATTTTTTACCTAATTCGTTAATTGTAGAAGATGCCATGCTTGTTTTCTCTTCTACCGTTTTCATTTGATTAATAGTCAGATCAATCACTGATGTCCCCGTTGTCGCTGCTTCAACGGCATTGTCCGTTAATTGATTTGTATTTTGAATGTTTTCAGAGATGTTCGTAATCCCATTTGAGATATTAGTTACAACCTCTTTTGCATCTTCTGTAAAGTTTGTTTGTGCTTCACTATTCGATGCAATGGTTTGGATGGATGCAGAGATTTGTTCAGTGGCTTGAACGGATTCTTCAGAGATAGCGGACAGCTCTTCAGAAGAAGCTTGAACAGATTCGGATGCATGTTTTATTTCTGACACAAGTTGTTTAATATTTTCAACCATAACATTAAAGTTATTTGAAAGCTGTCCAATTTCATCGTTGGATTTGACAATTAGCTTTTCGGCCGTTAAATCCCCATTTGCAATTTTTTCCATACCGTCCACTATTGTGAGCATCGGTTTTGTAATGCTTCGAACAATTACTAAGGATAAAAACGCAATGATAATCGCTGTAATGGAAATGATGATTAGTGATGTATTTTTAATTGAATTTGAGTCTGCTAATACAATCTTTTCTGGTGTATAAATACTTAAACCATAACCTACCGAACTAATTGGAGCATAAGTCAGTATAAAATCTTCCTTTTCAAATTGGAAGGAAGAGATTCCTGTTTCAATCGAACTTTTTGGAAGAATTGTTTCTAGCTCCCCTATTTCAGCTTCCTCTACTGGTAGCCCTATGATTTCTTCCATCGGTGCTTCCTGAATGATTCCTTGCTGATCTACTAAAATGAGATTAGAAGAATCCTCATTACTATCTTTCAAGTATGAATTCACTAGCACTTCAAAATTTGCAGAACCAGCTAAAATACCAATCACCTGATCGTTGTTATCTTTAATGGGTGTTGCTGCTACCACAATTCGGTTTCCTGTTGCTTTTGAAATTAATACTTCTGAATAAACCGATTGTCCATTTAAAGCATTTGGGACATAGCTTCGATCACTATAATCTGAACCGATACTATCCGGTTTTGTATGGGCAATTACTATTCCTTTAGGGTCAATCACAAACATTGTTTCAAAAACTTCAGAACGTTCCTCAAGGTGTTGCAAATAAGGAACCATTCGTTTTGGATCCAATGACTTCAAATTATCACTAGATGCAGATATTTGCATTTCTGACATTTGGGCAGTAAACCATGAATCCACTGATTGCGCCTTGCTTACTACTAAATTGTGCATAGCGGCTTGTTCTTTTTCAATGAGAATATTTGAATTGTTATGCTGAACGAAGTAAGACACAACAAGTAGCGGTAGCATGGCAATGAGTAGTAAAATAACAGTAAATTTTAAACGAATACTCGTTTTTCGTTGATGCTTTGTTTCACTCATGTTTCTATCTCCTAAATTAATATTTCTAATTGAACTCTATCTCTACTATTCAACCTTCCAGATATTATTATATAGTCATAATAATAATAATTGTTGAAAACTTTATAAAATAAATTTGGGGTTACAGAAAAATGTAATAAAGCAGAAAATTAATGCGCGGGGGGGTGATTTCTCAGCACTTTTAAGAGCGCGCTGTGACCCCCACAAAAAAAACACGACCTACGAACGTAAGCCGTGTTAAGAATGAATCACTTTATTTTTCTATAAATCTTTTGAGGATGACTTATTGTTTCATAATAATCATTAATTTTTGTATAGTTGATTGACTCTTTATTACCAAGGCAAAGGACCCCAAACATGCCCAAACTATTATAAAATAATTGATGCACGCTATTTTGTAGTTCTTTATTAAAATAAATTAATACGTTACGACAAAGTATAACGTGAAATTCATTGAATGAACTATCCGTTACAAGATTGTGTTGGGCAAATACTACATTTCTCGTTAATTCAGGATCAAATTTCACTCCAAAATCTATCACCTTATAATAATCAGAAAATGACTTTTCTCCACCGGCTTGTAAATAATTATTTGTATACTTCTTCATAGCATCTAATGGAAAAACGCCACTTTTTGCTGTTTTTAAAACGTCTGAATTAATATCCGTGGCGTAAATCTTTGTTTTATCATAAAGGCCCGCTTCATGAAGTAAAATGGCCATCGAATATACTTCTTCACCTGTTGAACAACCAGCATGCCAAATTCGAATGGATGGATAAGTTTTAAGCAATGGAATAACTTTTTCTTTAAACTCTTTAAAAAAGAGCGGATCTCTAAACATTTCGGTCACATTGATTGAAAAATCCGCTATTAACTTTTGAAAGCATGTAGCATCGTGAATGACTTTGTCTAATAAACTCGTAATCGTTGTTAGATTTTCTGCATATAATCGGTGTTTAACCCTTCTTCTAATGCTCGGATACGCATAGTTTCGATAATCGTAACCGTATTTTAAGTAAATTCCCTCTAACAACAACTGAATCTCTAATTTTTCTGTTTCATTATATTCCTCATCTATTAGATTGTCTTTGTGCATATGAAAACCCCTTTAACCTAATATAGCCATACTTTTAATAATGAAAGTAATTGGTCTGGTTCGACAGGTTTTGAAATATAATCAGATGCCCCAATTTGTAAACATTTTTCACGATCTTCTTTCATTGCTTTTGCTGTTAAGGCAATAATAGGTAATTGTTTGTTTTGTGGATTGGAGCGTATTCTTGTAATCGCCTCGTACCCATCCATTTCAGGCATCATAATATCCATAAGTACTAAATCAATGTCGGAATGTTGTTTTAAAACATTTAAACTCTCAAGGCCGTTTTCTGCAAACAAGACATCTAATCCAGCCATTTCTAAAACACTGGAAAGAGCATAAACATTTCGTACATCATCATCCACCAATAATATTTTTTTACCTACTAGATTGTGATTTGTATTCTCGAGTTTTTCAACAGGCGCAAATTTCTGTCCAGAGTCTGTATCATTCGTTAAATAAAGTTCGAGTTCTGCAAGTAGACGCTCTGGCGAATGTTCATTTTTAATAATAATCGTCTCAGCGTGTTTACTAAGCTCCATCTCTTCTCGAGTTGTTAAATCTCGCCCAGTATAAATAAATACTTTGATAGATTTATATTCTTCATGGTTTTTAATTTGCGTTAATAAATCGAAGCCGTTTGTATCAAGTAACCCTAAATCTAAAATAATACAATCAAAAGTATTGGATTTTAATATTTCTTTTGCTTCTTCACCTGATGAAACAGAATTGATTACGAAATTCAAGTTACCAATTAGTTCCATTAAGCTATTTCGTTGATTCAGATCATCATCAATAATTAACAATCGTTTAATATGGCTATTTTCTTTTGTTTGTTCTGTAAGTTGAATAGGAGTAGTTATTACTTCAATTTTTGGTTTTTCCACAGTTGCAGCTACTTCATCTAAATGGGATGGATTTTCAGTAGTTTGCTCGTAACTGCCAACATAAAACGTAAATGTACTTCCCTTGCCTTCCTGACTTTCAACTTGAATTTCTCCACCTAAAAGCGATGCAATTTCTTTACTAATAGATAAGCCAAGTCCTGTACCGCCAAATTTGCGACTAGTAGTTCCGTCTGCTTGTTGGAATGCTTCAAAAATTAAGTCGAGTTTTTCATTTGGAATTCCTATACCTGTATCTTTTACTGAAAATGCAAACATTGGTTTAGTACGAGTCGTATCATGTGCAATACGTAAAACCACTTGACCAGAACTTGTAAACTTAAAGGCGTTGGATAATAAATTTACTAGTACTTGTTGAATTCGAACCTCGTCACTATAAAATGTTGGTGGAGTTCCGTCTTCAACTTGGATTTGGAATTCTAAATTTTTATTGTCAGCAACAGCTTTAAAGTTGTTTTCTACATATTCTACTAAGTTGTTTAAACTCACTTCTCCTGGTATGATTTCCGTTTTTCCAGATTCAATTTTTGCTAAATCTAAAATACTATTGATTAATATTAATAAATCATTTCCACTTGCATAGATGGTCCTTGCATATTCCACTTGTTTTGCAGTTAAGTTATGCGTTGGATTATCTGCTAACAGTTTGGATAGAATAATTAAACTATTTAATGGCGTTCTTAATTCATGGGACATATTGGCAAGGAATTCTGATTTATATTTTGAACTTAATGCCAGTTCCTCGGCTTTTTGTTCTAGTTCTAATCTTGCTTTTTCAACAATGCGGTTTGCTTCTTCGTATTTAATATTTTGCTCTTCTAAAATTTTCGCTTTTACTTCAAGTTCCGCATTTGTTTGGGCCAATTCCTCTTGTTGCATTTGAAGTTTTTGCTCCGATTGTCGAAGGGCTTGCGTTTGTTCCTCTAGTTCTTCATTCGTCGCTCGTAATTCTTCTTGTTGATTTTGTAATTCTTCCGATTGAGCTTGAATTTCTTCCATGAGTGTTTGGGATTCTTCTAAAAGTTTGGCTAACTGTATTCGACCAATGACACTTTCTAAGACAATGCCCAGATTACTACCCAGTTCATCTAAAAATTGGTGATTTTTTACATCACATTTATTAAATGAAGCAAATTCTAAAACTGCATTTACTTCCCCTTCAAATAAAATTGGAAAAATATAAACATTTGATGGTGTTGCTTCTCCAATAGCTGAGGAAATTCGTACATAGTTAGTAGGAACTTCTCTTAATTCAATTGGTCTTTTTTCGATGATTGCTTGACCAATTAACCCTTCCCCAGGCTCAATGATTTTTTTAATTTGGCAATTTTCATCTGCTGCATAGCTAGCAAGATATTTGAATCTTGAACTATCAAAATCCTTAACATAGAAAACGGCATAGCTAGAGTTAATTAATGGCACAAGCTTGGACAACAATGTTTTTCCTAATGTTTCTAAATCTCTAGTTCCCGTTAAACTTGTTGTAATATCTGTTATATTTGTTTGCTTCCATGTGGTTTCTTTGTCTTTTGTTATTTGAACTTCTAATGTGTCTGTCATACGATTGAAGGATGCTGCCATTTCATCTAATTCATCATTTGCAATAATATCAATTTTTGTAGTAAGTTTTTCACGTTTATTTGCAATGTTACTCATCAATGTTGCCATAGATGCAACACGTCTTGTTAGAGAGAAGATGGTTTTTAGTGAAATAAAGAAAAGGATCATTAAACCAGCAGCCAAAATACTACAAAAAGTGATGATTTCCGTCTGTAAACTGTTTAATACTTGTATCAACGTATTTTTTAAGTCGTTATCAAATGTATTCGTCAATTTTCGGATGGTAACGGTCAACTCTTCGTGAAGAGTTTCCGAATTCTCGTTCAGTAGGCTTTTTGCAACATCATTTTTTCCACTTTCGTAGTAAACGACAACTTGATTGGCAAAGTGAACAAAATTCGTATTAATCTCTTTCAGGTGATTCATTATTTCCTGCTGTTCTTCGGTTTTTACATAGCTTTCAAGAATAGGGATATTTCGTGCTACATTATCCTTTTCTAGTTGCAATTCAGCTAATTCATTATTAATTGCATCTTCATCTTCAAAAATCATTAAATTTCTTAAAATAATTTCTTGATCCTTTACATCAGCACGGATTTGACCAGCTAGTACGGAAGCATCGAAATTATCCTTTATGTTGGCGCTTGCCCCGTTCAAATCCGCTATTTGTCTAACACTCATAATAATAATTATTATTAAAAGAAGTGGTAGTGTAAGTAAGGATAAAAGCATCTTTGTGCGAACTTTCATTGAAACACTCTCCGTTCAAAGCGATTATTGAACTTCTTCTTTTTGAATACATGTTTCATACACTAATGCAATGGCCTGTACACGATCTGAAACATTTAATTTTGAAAAAATATTTGTGATATGATTTTTTACTGTATGTTCGCTTATATAAAGCTTTTCGGAAATTTCTTTATTGCTAAGACCATCAACAATTAAAGAAAAAACATCTACTTCTCTCGTTGATAGTGAGTAAGAAGTTTTCACTTGTTGGATAGCTGTTTTTACGATGTCATGATTTAGTTTTAAGTTTTCTTTTGGCATTTCAATAACGTTTTCATATAAATTTTCCGATTTCGTTGGTGATACTACTCGTATTTTTTCGTATTTTTCCAAAAATTCAAAGAGTTCTGCTGGTGGTAATGGTCTACAAAAATGGTAGCCTTGATATTCATTACAGTACAATTCTTTTAAAATATTTAATTGTTCAATTGTTTCTACACCTTCAGCCACAACATTAATGGCAAGTTTATTCGCTAAGTAAATAATCGATTCAACAATGGCATGACTTTTTTCACCTTGTTGTGTTAATTCTTGAATAAAGGCTTTATCAATTTTCACAGTATCAAAGGGAAAGACTCTTAAGTAATTTAATGATGAGTAGCCTGTTCCAAAATCATCGAGACTTACATGAATATTTAGTTCCTTCAACTTTCGTAAAGTGGTAATAATAAAATCTTCATTACCTAAAAGTGCTGTTTCGGTTATTTCGATTTCCAATAGCGTTGGGTCAATGTTGGTCATTTCTAATTGTTCTTTTACTTCAGTAACTAAGTTTTGTTGAATAAAATGTTGGGCAGAAAAATTGACCGCAATACGAATCGAACTTAATTCATTATTTTTCCATTGAGCTATCTGTTTACAAGCATTATGTAAAACCCATTTGTCAATATCCATAATGACGCCAATTTCTTCTGCTAGTGGGATAAATTCATTCGGTGGTATCATGCCCCATTTTGGATGTTTCCATCGAACAAGTGCTTCAACACTACTAACTTTCCCAGTTTGAACATTGATCTTTGGTTGGAAAACGAGTGAAAGTTCATCTCGTTCAATTGCTTTACGTAAATCGCTTTGAAGTAAAAAGGTTCTGTATGATTCTATATTCATACCAGAATGAAAAACTTTGTATTTATTCTTCCCTTGCTCTTTTGCTCTGTATAAAGCAGCATCAGCATTTTTTAAAATGGAAATCGAATCTTCCCCGTCATAAGGAAAAACAGCAAGACCGATACATGTTGTAATATAAAACTCATAAGTATCTAAGTAGAATGGTTGTTTAAAAGCTTCCAAAATGTTTTGCGCTACCATTAAACATTCGTCGCGATCACTGTTTGTGAGTAAAATCACAAATTCATCGCCACCAATTCTGGCAACAAAATCTTCTTCACGAAGAGTAGATTGCAATCTTTTAGCGACTAGCTGTAGAAGTTTATCGCCCATTAAATGTCCTAAAGAGTCATTCACATATTTAAAGCGATCTAAATCTAAGTACATGACACCCAATGGCTCATTTACATATTTTGATTTGTTAATTTTCTGAATAATTTGTTCATTTAACATTCTTCGGTTTGGCAATTCTGTTAAACCATCGTGGTAGGCCATATACTGTATAACATTGTTTTTTTCTTCTAATTCTTTTGTTTGGGCTATTAGTTTTTGACGAAGAATATATTGTTCTACAAATCTAGCAACTTTTGACTTTAAAATAAGCGGGTCAAAGGGTTTTAAAATATAGTCAATTGCACCGACAGAATACCCCATAAAGATCTGTTCAGAGTCTAAATTATTAGCAGTAATGAAAAGGATTGGGATGTTTTTCGTTTTTTCCCGAGCTTTAATAATTTTCGCAGTACTAAAACCGTCCATTCCAGGCATTTGAACATCCAATAATATGACGGCAAAATCGTATTTTAACAGGTATTTTAGCGCTTCTTCCCCCGAATAAGCTTTCACTAAATTGTAATCTTCTTGCTCTATAATAGCTTCTAACGCTAATAGATTTTCAGGGCGATCATCTACTAAAAGAATATTTATCTGATCTATTTGATTCATCTATTAAAATCTCCACCCTTCATTGACTATAGAACTTCATCGTATTTAGAAAAGGATACCATATTAGTACGAAGGAATGGTAGTTATTTGGGGAACAAAACAAAATATTAAATCATTGGAAATGGGTAGAAAGGTATAGGGGGAATAGATTTGTCGGTAACGGTCAAATAAAAATACTCTGATTGTAAAAAAGTTATTAAAAATATTACAATCAGAGGATATTTTTTGGAGTGTAAAAAAAACTAAGAATACTTAATAGCGCGCTTTTTTACAGCAATAGCAGAAACACCTTTTATTCTTCCATCTTTATAGAAAGGTTTTAGTTTTAACTCAATGTTGGTGCTTTTCATATTTTTATGGATTAGTTCTGTTTCAAAAGTAATAGTTTGTCCATCTAATGCTTTTTGGAAGTGTTGTTTAACTTTAAAAATTTCTTTAAAGGAAAGAAGTTGCGTAAAGTTTGTCCCAACTAGTTCAAAAGGTAAATAGCCAATGATCTTTTCTATCTCCTTATTTGCTTGGTAGAAATATCCATCATAATCTAATGTGAATTCTACATAATGGTCATCAAGTTGGTATTCATTATTATTCGTTGGATTTTCTAATATTAAAGGGTTTGTTAGTTGTTCGAATTTGCTAGAAATATCACGGACAACAGTTAAAAAATATAAGGAATCTGAATGTCTAATTGGCGTTAGTTCAGTTTCATAATAACCGTGGCCCCGTTTAACAGTTGTAAAAGTAACGTTTTGATTTGAAGATGCTGCCATGAGATAATATTTTCTTAAAAACGCTACTTCGAAAGGTGGAAAAAGATCCTCGAAGGTTTTTCCTTCCACACTTCCTGTAAGTTGAATCAGGTCTAAACCAGCGTTGTTTGCATATCTATATACAAATTGGTTTTCAAAAAGTTCTATTATAAATACACTGTCGTTAGAATTGTTTAGTTTTGATGAAGGAAATTGATAGAGTGTATAGTCAGTGAATCTATTAGGTTGATTGATAAGAGACATAAAAAGTGTTACCTCCAATGTAGTACGAAAACTGCTTCTTAATCATAGTTGAAAAACGTATAACGAATATATCCCCGCAAGTTCTCATTTTGATAGGAACCTATTCCTATTTTGAGAATATCTTCGTACCATCGTATAAGTTTACCAAAAAAAAGGCATTCTCAAAAAAATGAGAACGCCCTTTTTGCTTATTAAAATGGTTTAAATACCATAAGAAAAACTAAGATGACTAATAAAATTTGTGCTGTAATTGTTAGTGGCGCAATTTTTTTCGAAACTTGGATATAGTCATAAGGAAGTACATCTCCCTCTGCTTGTTCTAAAATTGATACGAGTGTTTTCGTATGTTTTGGAATAAGGTAAGCTACGATTGGTTGAGTAAGTATATATAAAATAATGGATAAAATATACCAACCTTCCTTGAACAAATAAGGATGGATGATCGCCATAATTAAACCTGTTAATAATAAAGTAATACTCCCTATTTTTGCTAATTTCTCCACTTTCCCATTGACCATATGTGCATAGGCAGCTGTTCGTACATTTCGTGCATTTTTCATAATAAATGGTGATGCAAAAGTTGCACCAAGACCGCATATTGCGCCTAAAATGTGTAATAATAACAACAGTTTAAAAAGAATTTCCAACATTCCACCCCATATTGTTAGTATAGTTATGTATACGTCATTAATAGGTTAAATATTAAAAAGGAGCATCTGATTTAGACGCTCCCTATGTTTAACCAATTAAAAATTCAGATGTTATGTCATAACCCCGCATATAGTCGGGAGATCCTGGGAATCGTTGCATGAAACCATGAATATCACCGTCAAATCGAACTAATTTTACATCTACCCCTGCTTCCTTTAATTTTTCAGCATACATTTCACCCTCATCACATAGTGGGTCGTATTCTGCTGTGAAAATTAATGTTTGCGGCATTTGTGCCAAGAGTTTCGTGTCAGCATGGATTGGTGAAATAAAATTACGATTTTCTAGATCTTCATGTTTCAATGAGGCATGTCCCGCAGCAATATCTAGACCATATCTTGCGTTGTACAGTTCTCGGGATTGATATTCACTACCCTTAATTTTTTCATCTAAGTCAACAGCTGGATAATGTAACACTTGTTTTGCCAACTGGAAATCTCCTGTGACAATTGATTTTAATGCAACTACTGTGGCAAGGTTTCCACCGCCACTTGCACCACCAATCATAATGTTTGTAGCAACCCCACCAAGTTGTTTGGCATGTTCCACCACCCATTTTGTTACATTGTAGCAATCATGGAATGCAGCTGGAGCAGGATGAACTGATGCTAATCGATAGTCTACTGCAATCACCTTTACTCCAGACAAGGAGCAAATTAACCGGCATGAGACATCATTTGATTCGAGGTCACCTTGCACATATTCTCCACCATGAAAGTAAATAAAAAGTGGCAATGGGGGTTTTTCCTCAGGAGTATAAACACGAATGGGGATTTGATGCGTATCAACCTCAACCTGTAACTCCTCTATTTTCAACACTTTAGGACGTTTATCTATCGGAGGATTTTCAACTGGAACACCTAATTGTCGTGCTTGTGGATTATTTTGAAAATATTGTTCAATATAATGGTGTAAGGGCATACCATCTCTCCTTTCATGTTTTTCGATGATATTGTGATATTTGCACCACCCGCACGTTACTTGTGTTAAGTTCATGGTAAATCCCGCGGCTATCGGTAAATGAGATATACTGGTCGCGTTCGCTTTGTATAAGTCGTTCCGCTGCTCTTTGGGATTCAACATGGATAAATCTTCTGACATAATGCTGTTCATCAAAAAAATAAGTGACTTTGAACTCCAACAAGAATGCTACCTCCAATAGATAAAATATTCTTAAAATTTAGGTTAACCAATGGTGTGACGTCTATGACAAAATAAAAAAACCAAGTTTAGAGGTGAATTTCCTAAAAACTTGGCTTTTGGTATTATGTTAATGATCTTCAATGAAAAACAGTTCAGGAACGTACTGTGACATGTATGTTTTAATTTCTCCGTATAATTGATCTCGATTTGGTAATACTTCTTTCGATACTTTATGTAAAGGGATGATTTCGTAGTCTTTCCAATTGCTAAACTTTACATAAGTAGGAAGAAGGCTCGGGTTCGTTATTTCTATAGTGGAAGATGCATTCCCTTCTCTATCATAGGTGATGGTTTTATTCACATCTAACTGCATGATGGCTCCAATTTGTCGATAAAGTTCATCTTGTGCTGATAAAAAATTGCCTAATGAATGAATGACAAAAGTTTTGTTCCCATGAGTGCCTTCATACCATTTTACGGGCTGTAACACATGAGGATGATGAGCAAAAATAATATGTGCGCCACTATCTGCAGCTAATTGAGCGATTTTTTCTTGATAGTCACTAATTTTTCGCTCGTATTCATTTCCAATATGAAGACTCACAACAACTACATCTGCTAAACTTTTCGCGTTTTGGATATCCATCTTTATTTTTGTTTCGTCAATATAATTGACTAAGTATTCTTTTCCTTTTGGTGTAACTAGTCCATTCGTTCCGTAAGTATAAGCTAGAAATGCAAAGGTAATGCCATTTGCAGTCAATGTTTTAATTTGCTCTGTTTCTTCTTTATTTCTTGCTGCGCCAACATAGGTAATACCAAGGTCGTTCCAATGTTTCGTTGCGTTTAGTATTGCCTCTTCCCCACGATCTAGCGTATGGTTATTGGCCATACTGACGACATCCACTCCAACATCTTTTAAGACATTTCCCACTTCAAAAGGACTATTAAAGCGCGGATAATGCGATAAACCTATTTTTTGCCCACCTATGATACTTTCGCTATTTGCAAAAGTAATATCAGTGCTTTCAAGGTATGGTTTTACATGCGTAAACATTTTCGTGAAATCGTATTGATTATTCCCGATATATGCATCGTTATAAACTGAAGAATGAATTAAGATATCTCCTACTGCGGAAATAGAAGCTGAAAAATGTTCAGGTTTTTTTGGTTTAGGTCGTGGAGCTTCTTCCGTTAGCGGTGGATATTCTTTAATGACCTTTGTTTCAGTAAGATTGGAACAACCGGTGATAATAATAATTGCAATTAAAAGAAAAAGTTTTTTTATGTTTCTCAACCTCCTCTAATAAGTTCCATTATATACCATATAGTAACAAAATTTTACACTTATTTTAAAATGTGCGGTTCTACTTAATTTTCGCTAAACTCTATAAAAAACAAGGCGTAATTGAAGGATTTGTTGCCAATATTTAAGGAGTTTTTCATATGTATAATCCGTGTTACAGTTGGACTGTCGAGATGATTCGACAAAAACTGACTCACTAAGGAGCGGATTTATTTGAAAAAACAACTTTTAACGGTAGCGGCATCTGTAGGAATTATGTTCTCTGCATATTCAGCGCAAGCTTCGGCTCATGAATTGACTTACAAAGTTCAAACAGGTGACACGCTATGGCGAATTGCTTCTTCAAATAATATTGCTGTCTCAGATTTACAAGCATGGAATAACCTTGGTTCAAATACGATTCTTGTTGGACAAGAGCTAACATTACTTGCACCACATAGTCATTCTACATATAGTTCATATACGGTGAAATCTGGTGATACTCTAACTTTAATCGCTAGAAATAATAATATTACGGTAACTGAACTAAAATCGATTAATCAATTAACAACAGACATAATTAATATTGGACAAGTGTTAAATGTGCCAAATGTTGCTGCTGCTCCTCAAGCTCCGGTTGCGACAAAAACGGACACTTATGTAGTTCAATCTGGGGATTCTCTTTGGGGAGTTGCAGCGAAACATAGTTTATCAGTGGATCAATTAAAATCGTTGAATGGTTTAACAAGTAATACGATTAACGTTGGCCAAGTTTTAAAAGTATCTACTACTGCGGCATCGAATGAAGTTGCACCAACAACTAGTTTAAAAACTTATACTGTGCAAGCTGGGGATACTCTATGGGGAATTGCGACGAAGAATGGAATAACAGTTGATCAATTAAAATCTTTCAACGGGTTAACAAGTAATGTCGTGAATGTTGGCCAGGTGTTAAAATTGTCATCTGATAGCATTGCTCCTGTAACGGAAAAGGCTTTCAATGTAGATGCTTTAATAGCAGAAGGTAAAAAATATATTGGTGTTCCGTATGTTTGGGGAGGTAGTACGCCTAAAGGGTTCGATTGCTCGGGTTTCCTAAACTACGTATTTGGTAAAGTAGGTGTGTCAATTCCTCGTACGGTTGAAACAATTTGGAATGCAACAACATCTGTGTCATCTCCACAAAAAGGAGATTTAGTGTTCTACACAACGTATAAAGCAGGACCAAGCCATGCGGGAATTTATCTTGGAGATAACACGTTCCTTCATGCGAGTTCTTCTGTAGGTATAATCATTACATCTATGGATAATCCATACTGGAAAGCTCGTTATCTCGGTGCCAAAAAAGTAAATTTATAATGTTGTGAGGAGAATCCAATTTTGGGTTCTCCTTTTATAATAGCATTTTTAAATATTTTTCAAAATTCACTCCAGCTTCTTTCGGGATTTGTTCTTTGACTGTGTCTTGAATAGCGGCTGTTAGAAAGTTTTGCGCAAGTTGAACGGAGCTTTCTAAGTCTTCCCCACGCATTAAGCTTCCCATAATAACAGAGGCAAATAAATCCCCTGTACCAGAATAATTTTCCCCGTTATATTCGTTCTGACTATAGAAGGTCTTTGTTCCATCGAGATACATATTGCCAATGAAATTTGATGCAGGCGGATTCACACCAGTAATAATGACTTTTGCATTGGTTTCTTGTTGTAAAAGGGTTCCAACTTCTTCTAATGCTTTTATAAAATCATGGTCATTTGTATAACTATGTAATTTTTCATAAGACATATCTGTTAATAAGCAACATTCCGTTACATTTGGTGTAATCACATCTGCACATTTTACAAGTTGTCTCATTTGGTGCAGGAGTGCATCGGTATATAGTTTGTAAACTTCCCCTACGTCTCCCATTACTGGATCGACAAGTAATGCAGTGTCTTTTGTCTGGAATGTATTTAAAAATTGAAAAATATTAGTAATTTGCTCTTGGCCCGTAACAAAGCCTGTGTAAATTCCTTCGAACGTTACATTTAGTTTACTCCACTCTTCCGTGAAATAGTTCATTTTCGTTGTAAAATCTTCATAGAAAAAGCTTGGGTATCCCGTTTGCGCGGATAAAATGGCAGTTGGTAGAGGGCATGCTTGTACCCCCATTACCGATAGGACCGGTATGACAGCTGTTAGTGAACATTTCCCAAACGATGATAAATCCTGTATGACAGCTACTTTTTTCATAAGCTAACCTCCAAAATCGATAAAACTAAATTTCATATTACCATAAATTTAAGGATTTTGGCGTGTGGGCTAAACTTGTGGCTGAATGGACAAAAGATGACTTAGTGAGCAAAATGCCCGAGTGAACGGACAAAATGATAGTTTGAATGGGCAAAATCTGCGAGTGAGTGGGCAGAAATCGTACGTGAACGGGCAAAACCACATTTTTTTAAAACTGACCACTAAGTTTTTTGCAAAATTGGCACTTTTATCGTAATCAGTTCTTTGCTAAAGTTATCGATAAATTCAAACAGTTAGGAGTTCTAAGTTATGCAAAATACTCAAAGTTATTCAAAGCCACGTAGTCAAACTTTTGACTTAATCATTACAGCGATGTTAGTTGCGCTTGTTTTTGTGTCTACGGTCTTTTTGAATATTAAACTACCAATTACTGCTAATGGAGGATTAGTTCATCTAGGAACAGCGATGCTTTTTATTGCTTCCATTCTATTTGGTCCTAAAAAAGGTGCGATTGCTGGTGCTTTAGGAATGGGCTTGTTCGACATTTTTGGAGGATGGTTAGTGTGGGCGCCAATTACGATTGTGGCACGTGGATTACAAGGATTTATCGTTGGGAAAATTGCCTATGCAAAGGGCCGTGATGGTAACAGCATTGGGTTAAACTTAGTCGCAACAATTGTTTCAATTCCATTTATGGTAGCCGTTTATTACATAGGTGAAGGAATTCTTTATTCCAATTGGGTGGCGCCACTTGCTTCAATTCCAGGAGATCTTGTACAAAACGTATTAGGAATTATCATTGCGATTCCAGTTTGTGTCGTTTTAAAGAAAATTTCTTATTTCAAGTAAAAAAATAGAGGGTTGTGAAAGCTAGGGCACTGAAAAAGTCGATTTTAATAAATTTTTATAATAAAAATACGCTCAGATCTTTTAGGAAGTGGGATTCACGAAGACTCCTACGGGAACAGCTTGAGCTGAAGACCCCGCAGGAGCTTGCGACGAGGAGGCTGAAGCCAAGCCCGTGGAAAGCGAAGTGAATCCCACCTTCTATTTAGAAGCAAATAATTACTATAAATTTTTATCGGTATTTAGTTTTTCAGTGGCTTCGTGAAAGCAGCCCTCTATTTTAATCCTAAGTACTCCGATAATTCCTCTGTAAAATCTTCATTAAGCTTTCGATACTCACCTCTTGACGAGAGTAGCACAAATCCATCTTGGTACGACCAAATTTGATACGTTATGTTTTTTAATACAATTTGGTAATCAGCTGGACGAGACATTTCAAAGTTTGCTTCATCCCATCGAAGCATACCAATAAAAGCTTTTACTTTTGAGATATTGTCTTCTGGGATGGTAAGGTTGATTGTTTGATTTTGAGAAGATTCTGTCATATAGTCATCAATCATTTTTAAGTCCCAAATATCTGTGACATATGGAGACTCATCATTAGATCGCATCTTATAAAATACTTCTACTATATCCCCGATACTAAGATCAGGTATGTTATCTTGCGGAACCCAGTATCTTTCGTTTTCTAAATACGATTCTACAAGAAACATATTGTCTTCAACTTCAACAACACGGCCTAACAGTTTTGTCCCCTCCCCTAAATTTGAATCTACTAATGGAAGGTTTAGTTTTTTCTTAAAAGCTTGGATATCACCTGTATAGTGTTGTCGGAAATAAGGTACAGCATTTTTGATGGCAAGCTGATTTGCAATGAGGCGATCAATTTTAGGATACTGCTCCATAAAATGTTCTTCTAATTTGTTTTGAGCCACTCGGTATGGCGTATTGCTATAAATATATCGTTCATAGTCTTTTAAAGAAAGATTAGCGGATTTTGCCCATTCTTTGTGCGATTGTTTGGACTCTTTACTTTGATATAAAAATTGAATCATTTGTTCATAGGAATTTTCTATTTCGGTTTTAGTAATTTCGTAACCTAAAGATTCCGCATATACATAATAAGCAATATTTCTTTCAATGCTATCGTACACTTCTTGCTTTAAATATTCTTCATCAACATCATTCGAATATACAAATGTTCCTTTTATCTTTAGCATTACATTATATTGATGTTTATCAAAAAGTGTTGCCTGTGTAACTTCATGGTTATTATTCAACAATAGTGAAGTGACAATAAAGAATAACCCTAACACAGCAACAACAGTGATTGCTGTTAGAAAGTTCCGTTTTGGGTGGGGTTTTGGCTGTTGATGCATTGTCATTTTCACCCGTTTTTTACTTTCACTCATATCTCCTGCAGCTTCTATTAAACTCTTTTTTATTTCATTCATGTTCTAACACCTCCCACACCTCATCTTTTAAAAGTGATTTTAATTTTTCTCTCGCTCGTTTAAGTCTTGTTTTGATTGTGTTTTCAGATGTATGTAGTAAAATGGCAATTTCATGTATGCTTAGTTCTTGGAAGTAATACAAGATGATTGGTTCTCGGTATAGTAGTGGTAGTTCTAAAATAGCCTCACCTATTAAAGTTTTCTCATTTTCCACTAACAACCCGTCTTTTCGTTTCTTTACGCGTTCAACGGTCCACTTCTCTTTTAATTGAATTTTTTTATAAGCCCAACTTTTTATGTAATCTTTTGATTGATTAATTGTCATTCTTGAGAGGAAGGCGCGCAAATTTCCGCGTTCGTCATATTGTGCATTCATAAATTTGATGAAAACTTCTTGTACGATATCTTCCGCACTATAATGGTCTTTCGTGTAAAAGTAGGCTAGCTGGAGCATGTGTTCTGCATGTTCTTCTATCATCATATCAAGTTCTCTTATGATCTCATTCACCTCCCTATGTAATATATTAACGATTGCCAAATGGTTGTCGTTTCAAAAAAATGTAAAAAAGACCTTGCATTTGAATAGGGCACTGAAAAACTAAATACCGATAAAAATTTATAGTAATTATTTGCTTCTAAATAGAAGGTGGGATTCACTTCGCTTTCCACGGGCTTGGCTTCAGCCTCCTCGTCGCAAGCTCCTGCGGGGTCTTCAGCTCAAGCTGTTCCCGTAGGAGTCTTCGTGAATCCCACTTCCTAAAAGATCTGAGCGTATTTTTATTATAAAAATTTATTAAAATCGACTTTTTCAGTGCCCTACATTTGAATTAGGTCTTAGCTAACGATTAATTGTGTTAAAGTACCAGTTCAAAGCTGGTATAGAAGAAATCGATAATATGAAAATGTGCATCAAAAATTCGCATATATTTTCTCCCTTTTGTAGAATAATAAATTTTAATTCATACATATTAGCAAATGCCTTAAATGAAGGACATTTATTTTGCTTCTCTGAAAGGAGAATGTTGTCATGAGTCCAATAGTTAACAGCTTAGTCATTTCTTCTATTCATACATCACATCTCCCAATAAAGGTGATCTCTGACTTATTAACAAGTCTTGCTTATTTCACGATACCGCTTGCCATTGTGTTCTTCATGAGGAAAAAGAAGGTAATTAAATTTAGATGGATGTATTTATGTTTTACGTTGTTCATTTTATGTTGTGGGATTACCCATTTATTGCACGTTTTACCGCACTTTACTTCATTTGAATCACTAAACACTTTAGAAAGTGTTGCAACTACTATCACAGCAATTGTATCAATAGGAACAGCTATCTTGATTTGGGCTATTATGCCGAGACTTCTTCGTATTCCAAGCCCTGAAGAACTAGAGGCAGCTAATAAAGAGATTTTGAAGCTTGCACAGTATGATACTTTAACAGGCTTAATGAACCGAAATTATTTTAATTATATTATTGAACGGATCATAGCAGAAACATCGGAAAACAAAAAGCATCTAGCCGTTGCATTTATTGATTTAGACCGTTTTAAAGTAGTTAATGACACGTATGGCCATGGAATTGGGGATCTTCTTCTTAAAGAAGTGGCGAAAAGAATTTTAACTATCGTAGAAGAAAAGGATATTGTTTCACGTCAAGGAGGCGATGAGTTTATTCTTTTGCTTCAAGATGTTTGTCCCGTTGATGTTGAGGTAATAATGAAAAACATCATTCATAATTTGTCATTACCTTTTATGATCGATGGGAAAGAAATTCATTGTTCGCCAAGCATCGGTATTAGTTGTTTCCCAACAGATGCGCAAGATGCTACAACCTTAATTAAGTATGCGGACTTGGCAATGTATAAAGCAAAAGAAAAGGGTCGCAACAATTATCAATTCTTCACGAATGCGATGAATGAAGAGATACTAACGAAGTCATTACTTGAAAATGACTTACGAAAAGCGCTCAGTAATAATGAACTAGAAGTCTATTACCAGCCGCAACTAGATGTCGACACAGATAAAGTTATCGCAACCGAAGCATTGCTACGCTGGCACCACCCTGAAAAAGGTTTTGTTTCTCCTATGGAATTTATTCCGATAGCAGAGGAAACTGGCTTAATTATGCCAATAGGTGAATGGGTGTTAGAGGAAGCCTGTAAACAGACGAAAAAATGGCGAAATCAAGGACATGACCTTACCGTTTCAGTTAATTTATCAAACGTTCAATTAATGGATAATCGAATTGTGGAAAAGATCAAAGACATTCTACTGAAAATTAAATTAGAGCCTCAATATTTAACTTTAGAAATAACAGAAAGTACGGCTATCACAAGCCTGAAAGATACACATTGTAAATTGAAGCAATTACAGCTTTTTGGTGTAAATATCGCATTAGATGATTTTGGAACGGGCTATTCTTCACTCAGTTACTTAAGCTCACTTCCAATTAATATTGTCAAAATTGATAAATCCTTTATTAACGATATTACCGATAAAACGAAAAAAGAAATTGTAAAATCCGTCAGTAATATAGCTCACAGTATTGGTCTAAAAGTCGTAGCAGAAGGTATAGAGGAAGAAGAACAATTTACTGTCATCCAATCTCTTGGGATTGAAATGATTCAAGGCTATTATTTAAGTAGACCTCTTCCAAAAGAAGAGATGGAGAAGAAATTTCTAAATCACCTCAACAAATAAAAGCTAAGTATGTCAAACAGTGTGGCATACTTAGCTTTTGATATTTATCTACCTTTTTTCTTTTTTTGTTCTTTTATAAACTTCCGAGCGTTTTTCATGCCACCTAAGTCATGAAACATTGTGTTAATTTTCTCTTTTTCAATCATTTTCGAATTTAAGCCTTCATATTTCGTTTCTTTTTTCAGTTTCCAATAACTTTCTAGCCTTTCAATGGATAAAACGCCATTTGCAATTGCTTTTTGCACAGCACAGTTTGGCTCATTTTTGTGTGTACAATCGTTAAACTTACATTGTAAGGAAAATTCATCAATATCAGTAAAAGCTTTTGAGATATTAGAACTAATAATTCCAATTTCTCTCATTCCTGGAGTGTCAATCACGACTCCTAAATTCGGCAACATGAACAGCTCTCTCCTTGTCGTGGTGTGTCTTCCCTTATCATCATTTCTGATGTCACTTGTATCTAACATGTCTTGACCTAGTAGCCGATTAATTAACGTAGATTTTCCCACTCCTGACGAGCCGATAAATGCTGCTGTGTGCCCTGCTGAGAAATAGTTTTTTAGTGAATTATATCCGTCATTTGAAATACTGGATGTAACCAATACATCTACACCTATTGCAATAGAAGATATTTCAGCAAGTCTTTCTTCAATATCTGTACACAAATCTGCTTTTGTCAGGACAATGACCGGGATTGCACCGCTGTCCCAAGCGATAGCAAGGTAACGTTCTAGCCTGCGAAGATTAAAATCATTGTTTAGTGACATGCAAATAAAAGTTGTATCAATGTTTGTTGCGACAATTTGCGTATCATGTTTGGAACCCGCTACTTTTCGTGCAAAAACACTTTTTCGCGGTAATATGTGGTGGATAATTGCGGTCCCTTGAGTAGTGTCAATCAAAACGAAATCTCCAACAGCAGGATAATGGGATAAATCTTTTGCATGATAGTGAAATTTTCCGGATATCTCTGCTGCAATTTCACCTTGTTCCGTGATGACTTTATAGAAATTTTTAGATTGGGATGATACACGACCAATAGAAAAATCGTTATATTCTTTAGACGCTTGTAACATTTCTTCAGTAAGTCCTAGGTTTTTCAACATCATTTCCTCCTAAAGTTTCAATCAAGACTTTTGGGAGGTTCTATGCATCGGTTTATTTCGCACATCCCTCCCTGTTTGCTACAATCTCCAAGTTTTGGTTGTTATTCATAAAAGCAACATCCTTTCTTATTTTTTAATACTATATCACATGTAAATCAGGGTACGAATATAATTGGACAACAATACTAGGAATGAAAATAATAAGAAGATGATTAAAAAAAGACAGACTATTCCCTTTAGAAAAAAAGTCTTAAAGTGTACGGCACTGAAAAAGTCGATTTTAATAAATTTTTATAATAAAAATACGCTCAGATCTTTTAGGAAGTGGGATTCACGAAGACTCCTACGGGAACAGCTTGAGCTGAAGACCCCGCAGGAGCTTGCGACGAGGAGGCTGAAGCCAAGCCCGTGGAAAGCGAAGTGAATCCCACTTTCTATTTAGAAGCAAATAATTACTATAAATTTTTATCGGTATTTAGTTTTTCAGTGGCTTCTTAAAGTGTGAGTCATTTTTTAATAACCTTCCTATTTTGCTTCATATGGACGTTTAATAAATATCATTGGATGTTAGCCATTCTAAAAAGCGTTGATATGGGTAGTAGGTAGTTCCTTTCAAAACAACTTTTGGTGCATCAGGATATTTACTTAACAATTCTTTTGTTTCTTCTTTCGTTAACCCTAAATATAGATGAAGATCCCTTTCGTCGATTAGTGTGGGTTGCGCAGAGTAATTAACTTTTGGATTTTTCAAGTTTTTTAAACCATCCCCAATAAAATAGCCCAAAAATGCTAGTCCTGCTCCTATCCAGAATAAGCCTGCATCCATTAAATATCCCCTTTCAAGAACAATCCTCAATTGGTTTCGCTTTATTATATATGATATTGTCATTTTACTAATAAATGCAGAATTCTATTGGAGAGGCGAGTTATTTCCGATAAACGTATTGTATTGTTTGTTAGTTAAACGATTATCGCTAAGTTTTGATGCTATCAAAATAGTGATAATTATTCAGCATCTGTGTGAATGGATTGAACGGAAAAACCATCCGTTAGCAAAAAAAGGTGATTTAAATTCTCGTATTTCATTTATTAGAGGAGTTGGCGTCCCGGGGTATTATTAGTCGTTAAAGAAAGCCAAGAAACTTTAAACATTGAAACTAATTCTAAAAATGAAGTTAAAGAGAATAATCAAAACTAGCTGACATTTTTGGATGTGAAGGATTAAATTAATAAAAGAGGTGTACCATTATAAGAGTGTACACCTCAAATTTATTAAAGCTAGTTCCTAATTTGTACAACTAGTTTTACATTGGCAACTCCCCATAGGTTGAATTTGTTGCAATATGCCAATCATTAATGGCGTTTGGTCTTCCACTAATCGATAATGCTTCCACGTTCCTACTTTTCGTTCCGTGACGATGCCGGCTTCCTTTAATTTTCGTAAATGCTGACTAACGGCGGGTTGAGAGATTCCAAGGACATCGACAAAATCGCAAACACAAACTTCCCCATTTTTCATACAGGCAAGTAGCTTAATACGGTTCAAATCGGCAACAGCTTTTAATTGTTTTTCCAATAATAAATGTTCCATTGTGCCTCCTAAACGATTATTGACTTGTTTCACTGAACGTTTTAATTCTATCCCCTATTTCATCACGAACTCGTTGGAAAACGGCCCACATCTCTTCTTCTGTTCCTTGCGCTTTCGCCGGATCATCAAAGCCCCAGTGTTCTCGTTTTACGGTAATTGGCGTGACGGGGCATTTATCCGCTGCATCGCCACATAAAGTAACGACTAGTTCTGCATTATTTAGTATTTCAACATCAATGATATTTGACGTTTGTTGCGAAATATCGATGCCAATTTCTTTCATTGCTTTCACTGCATTTGGATTTAATCCATGCGCTTCAATCCCGGCGCTTTTTACTTCCCATTCATCACTTGGTAACAGCTTCTTTGCCCACCCTTCTGCCATTTGACTACGACATGAGTTTCCAGTACATAAAAAATAAAGTGTTTTTTTAGCCATATGTAAGTCTCCTTTAGAACAGTAATAATGTGAAGTACAATCCTAATAACGTGATAAAGAGAATGGGTATCGTTAACACAATCCCTGTTTTAAAATAAGTGCCCCAAGAGATTTTTACTCCTTTTTGGGAAAGAACGTGTAGCCATACTAATGTTGCAAGGGATCCAATAGGCGTAATTTTTGGTCCTAAATCAGAGCCAATAACATTTGCATAAATTAACGCCTCTTTTACAATGCCGGTTGTATTTGTTTCAGCAATTGCTAATGCATCAATCATGACAGTTGGTAAGTTGTTCATTACTGAGGATAAAAAGGCGGCAATAAAGCCCATTGTCATCGTTGCAGCATATAGACCATGACTTGCATATGTTTCAATAACTCCAGCTAATGCGTGGGTTAACCAAGCATTTCCTACACCATACACAACGACGTACATGCCTATCGAAAATAGGACAATATTCCAAGGTGCCCCTTTTACAACAGCTTTCGTGTTCACCACATGACTTCTTCTTGCCATAAATAAAAAGAAGATAGCGATAATACCGGCTACAATCGAAACTGGGATATTCATAAACTCACTTGTGAAATAACCCATTAATAACAAGCCTAGTACATACCATGATAGGTGGAACATTTTGATATCTTTAATGGCTTCGTGTGGCTTTCTTATTTTCGATAAATCGTACGCTTTAGGTATGCTTTTCTTAAAATAAAGAAGCAATACGGAAATAGTTGCAACTAGTGAAAATACATTCGGAATCATCATTTTTGATGCATATTCCCCAAAACCAATGTTAAAGAAATCTGCAGAGACGATGTTTACCAGGTTACTAATAACAAATGGTAATGACGTTGTATCCGCAATAAATCCACTCGCCATAATAAATGGAAAAATCATTGCCTCTTTAAAGTTCAAATTTCGCACCATTGCTAAAACGATTGGCGTTAAAATTAATGCTGCTCCATCGTTGGCAAATAGTGCTGAAACAATGGCCCCTAAAATGCTGACATAAATAAACATTTTTATGCCATTACCCTTTGCTGCCCTCGCCATATGTAAAGCTGCCCATTCAAATAATCCGATTTCATCAAGAATTAACGAAATTAAAATAATTGCTACAAATGTTAGTGTGGCGTTCCAGGTAATGTGGATCACCTCTGACACATCCCCGAAATCCACTACCCCAACGATTAGCGCGAGGATTGCACCGCCGCAAGCAGACCAACCAATATTTAATCCTTTGGGCTGCCAGATGACAAAAATGAGTGTTACTAAAAAAATTGCAGTTGCGAGTATTGCAGATAGCACTTCTTGTTCCTCCTAGATGTTAATTACAAATATCATTATATAATAATTTACTTATATATAAATAACATTTTTATTATTAAAGTGACCTAAAGTCTAAATAATTTATTAAATGATTAAAATATTTAAATTAATTAACAAAAAAGTGAAAGAAAAATATTGACCCAGAGTACAAAAAGTATTATAAATAGTTTGGTAGTTATTTCATAAAAAGGAGAAATATATGTCACCTACTACACGTATTCACTTTATGGATTATTTAAAAGTTTTTCTTTCGTGCACTGTAATCATTCACCATGCAGGTCAACCTTATGGCGGATCAAATGGGTTTTGGTATGTACAAGATTCTGGTGTTGATTCTGACCTTGGCGCTTTTTTCGGTATAAACGCTGCCTTTAACATGAGCCTTTATTTCTTCCTATCTGCTTACTTTATTCCTCTTGCCTATAAACATAAAGGGAATATTGGCTTTTTCAAAGATCGTTTAAAGAGAATTGGTATACCTTTATTGTTTGGTTTTTTAGTGATCATTCCATTAATCATGTTCTTTTATTATAACGAATACCGTGGTTATCCTACCCTATCGTTTTTTGAATACTATAAGAATGTTTATTTTGGTTTTGGTGAACAACCGTTAAATTGGACGGGACCAACTTGGCCAGACTTAAACTTTGGCCATCTTTGGTTTATAGAACATCTATTAATTTATTCATTACTATATCTGCTATTGATGAATCTCTTTAAAAATATTAAGTTACCTAAAATGGCATTTATTCCAAACAATAAATCTATTTTTATATTTGCTATAATCATATCGTTCATCACTTATTTAGTTCGAACAAAATATGAATTAGATGAATGGATTGGCGTACTAGGTTTTATCCAAATGGAATATGCACACTTTCCTCAATATTTGGCATTTGTCATTTTAGGGATCACAGCTGCGAAAAGTAACTGGATTCACCAGATTTCAGCAAAGGTTGGAACGTTTTGGTTGTCTTTTGGGATTTTATTAATTATCTTAAATGTCATTGGATTGGTACCACATTCAAGGGGTGGCTGGGATGGTGATTCATTAATTTATGCAATCTATGAAACTTTTTTATGTACAGCACTTTCGATTGGTTTAATTGAACTGTTCCAACGTAAATTGAATAGGAAATCAAAATGGGTGGAGATTTTATCTAAAAATACATTTTGTGTTTACGTTATTCAAACCCCGGTATTAATGGGCATTCAATATGCGCTAATTAGTGTACCTGTTTCAGGCTATATCAAATTTGGGTTAGCATCATTTTTAGGTATTGTCTTAAGCCATTTTATCTCGTATTTTATTATTCGGAAAATACCGGTGATTAGTCTATTATTCTCTGGAAATAATCCTAGACGTTCTGAAAAGTTTGTCGCTCGGCTCAATAAAAAAACAGTTTAAATTAAGGAACCTTTCCTGCGAATTAAATCTTGCAGGAAAGGTTTTTTCAATTATTCTGTAGAGATTCCTTTAAAGAAAACATCAAAACTCATCATTAATTGGGTGATAAGATCATCTTCTCCCCCACCAAGACACCAGTGAGTTAATACACCAATAAACATTTGTATGGTTAGGTCCGCTAGTGTTTCTGGAGGTAATTTTGTCGTAAATTCCCCCGTCTCTTGTCCAAGTTTAAAAATTGGAACTAAAAGCGCACGGAGATTCCCCATATTTTCCATGTGGTCATTTAAATTATTTGTGCTGGATAATGTCGCCATTAATGTTGCCCTTCTCAATGACCGTGTATAATTTAGATTATGTACGATATTAATTAATGAAGATAGTAGTTTTGGAACGATTGGACTTGTGATATTCATTAACTTTTCCGCTTCTGAGTAGATTGAGATTCGTTCAAAATCTTCAATAACTGCCTCTTTCGTCGGAAAATAATTAAAAAAAGTACCTTTCGAAACGCCAGCCAACTTCGCAATATCTTCTACTTTTGTGGATTCATATCCATTTTCCGAAAATAATTTGAAAGCCGCATTTGTTATCGTTATTTTCGTTTGTTTTTTCTTTTCTTCCCTTCTCAACGATTTTTCACTCCATTTCTTGCAATAACAATAATATTAATTGTACTATAAATACCTTTTAAAAGAGTCATTATAAAAAAAACAGACAGCAAATATAACCGCTGTCTGACATAATTACAATAAAACATTACTTAGTTCTTTAATAAAATCATTGTAGTGAAGTTTGATGGCTATTTTTGTTTTGCCTTTTTTACTGGTTGGTCGATAATCAATATAAGACATTCCCTTTGCATCGGTGCCTTCAATTACTTTTGCATCGTAATTAATGTAATCAACAATGGTAGGATTTTTAACAACCAATATTGTAAGAAGATCGTGAATTGGTGCACCATTAATACCCGGGTTAGATTTCTTATAAAATTCGTAGTAATATTTATAGATTGGATCTACCAACGAAGCGTAAATGTTGTTTTTATTTTGAGAGATGGCATTGACAAACTGTTGAGTTAGAACGGCGTGTTGAGTCACATTTAGCGGTGTGATGGTTAAGTTGTGTGCATATTGAAGAATGAAGTTCGATGCAGCAGGATCACCGTAGAAATTAGCCTCGGCCAGTGCAGTGATGTTGCCAGGCACAAAGAAAGCACCACCCATCACATAAAAGGATTGAACCATCTTCATATGGTCTGGATATAAAATAAAGGCAGTTGCTAAGTTTGTAGAACGACCTGTATCCACAATAATGAGTTCATTTTTATATTTTTCTATTATGAAACGGATGGTATCAAAAGGATAAATCTGATAGCGAAAATTCCTTGGTATTTGTATGGGGCCCATTCCATCCTCACCGTGAATTTCCGGGTAAAATGTGACATCCTCATCTTGTACAGGTTTTGTAGCTCCAGGAATAATCGGAATATCACTTCTTCCTGCTAAATGTACCAAATAAGCTGCATTTGCTGTAGCTTTATCTCTTGTTATATTTCCATAACTCGTCACAATCCCAACTAGTTCAATATCTGGATCTAATATTGAATACATTATGGCGATAGAATCATCTATGCCTGGGTCACAAAATAAAAGGATTTTCTTCGTAATAAGCAGAACCCTCCTCGTTTCCACGATATTCCATTTAGAGATTAAAAATTACAAAGTACTAGAAACCAAGAGCATTCTTGGTTCCTTATAGTTAAAAGAAACTTATTTGAAAATTATTTTTCGGGGCAGATTGAACGTTAATGGAGTACATACGATCAATTTCTTTTTTTCGTGTCTCAACTTGATTTTTTAACAAGGTTTCTTGTTTTTTCCGTTCCTGCACTACTTTTTTGTACTCTCTTTGTAGTAATTCAGCTCTTTTTTCATCTTTCGGAATAACATCACCTTTAAACAAGTGATACGCCAGTTCAGAATAAGCATCCTCAAATTTTAGCTCGAGCGCATGATTCATCCAATACATTCCCTCTTTTGCGTTATTGACCGACAGATAGTAATTGGCGAGATTAAATGTGGCAAATGGATGTTGCTGATTTGCGGCCTTTTTATAATAATAAACCGCTTCTTCCATTTGATTGATATCCTCCAACATTGCGCCTAACGTAAATTGGGCTTGGGGATGGTTTTTATCAGCAGCACGTTTTAACATAACACGAATCGTACCTTCGCTCATTCCAAGATTTTCTGCCATTAGTGCAAATATATATTGCACGTGAGGATCTTCAAATGAGAAGTGTGGCGTTAAGTTTTTTAGCTGATTATTGACCTTAAATGTTTCTACAATTAAGTTCTCTCCGTAATCATTATAATCGGGTTGTATTAGCTGCAGCATGTCTTTTATATATGCCAAATCTCTTAAAAAATCTAAGCGGGTTTGAATGTTATTTACCTTTTGCTCATCTCTGTATTTTGCACTTGTCTTGAAGAAATGGCCAATTTTTTTCAATTCCTCTAAAGGTAGGTTTGTGTCATTGATTGCAAGGTGATAAACGTCATTTATTGAATCTGTTTGATCGTCCCCATCTATTTCAAATCGCAACAGTGCTTCTTTATAATATCGTTGTCGCTTACAGTAAATGCCGCTACCTACCCACTGTTTATTGCTGTCGAATTCTTTAATTTTATATTCATTTTTCAATGATATCCATTTTGGGTTCTTTTCAGCTGGATCTGCTCTTTTACAGATTTTAAAAATTGCTGCATATTGTTCTGCTACTTCAAAACATTCGATTGCTTCATCATATAATTGAGCATTTCTGAATAAATTGCCTGCTTCTTCATAATTCGCATGTTGTTTTTCAATGTAAGCCCGACAAACTAGTATTCGATTTTTAACTTCCTCATCTGCAGAAACATGTAAATAACAGTTTTTAGCCTGATCATATAACCCACGCTTGAAGAAAAGGTCTCCCCGTTCCTTCCAATCTGCATCTGAATAGTCGATGTCCTCTTTTTGTAGGTTAACAGATGTCTGTATTTCTAGTTGTTTCTGAATGTGTTCCATATTCCATATATCAGCTGATGTTGGGCCATCATAAATCCAACATTCCTTCATACCTCTCGTTACTGCAACATAAAGCAAGCTCGCTTCATAACGAATAAAACGCTGCATCACTAAGTCATCTTGAAATAACTCATTTTTGTTTATTCTATTAACGATCTTCTTCCATTGTTTCGCTTCACTAGACTCATCATGGAGAATTTTCCATAGTAAGACTTTTCGAAATTCCAATCCTTTTGCTTCATAAATCGTAAATAGTAATGGTTGTTTACTAGATTGTGCTAGATCTTTTGTGAGTTGCTCTTTGCTTTCCTCATCACGAATTAAGATGGCATCATATGGTCCGAAATGATTGAAGGTTGGAAATAAAGCATGATCCTCGATATCTTTTAAAAGTTTAGGCATTTCCCCATATTGGAATGGAACAGTTTGATCTGATTTATATTTAAAATCTGTATAATCTTTTTGCAACTGATTAATTTCCCTTGCAAATGAGGCGATATTCCCCGTATTTCGGAAGTTTTTCGATAATGAATGAACATCGGAAATGCCAATCTTGAATGTATGATAAAATGCGTTTTTCACATTTTCCCATCGAAATCCGCTATGATGAACGACTTGGTGATCATCCCCTGCAAACATTAAACGATTTGGTTTGTTGTTGGCTAGTTTGAAAAGTAGCTTTATATGATGCATCGTCAAATCTTGAATTTCATCACATAACACCATTTCAAAGGAAGGTAAATCGAGTTTCAACAGTTTTTGTAATAAATCCTGTTCATCAATCAAATAGTGCTTTGCTAAATACTCTTGGTAGGACAAAAAGATACGATAGACTTTTTTTCTGTTCTTATAAAAATTAGGTGCTTCATTGGAACTTAAAGCAACATACTCATTTTCAGATAAGAAGGTGTGAGAAGATTGAAAAAGACCGCCCTTGATGACACCACGAAATTCCTCCCAAAGCATAAGTGCAGGGAATTCTTTTTCAAGGTGCTGCCCTTTTGAAAGTTTTTGGTAGTACTGAATAAAGTGATCTTTCGTCACAATGGTTTGAAATCGTTCTTCCATATGGCGTTTTAAAAAATCTTTAAAAGTTAAAAATGTAGTTTGTCGTTTGTATTCTTCTTCTTCATCCAAACCTTTGACAAGACTTAAAAATTGTTTTTCCGCTTCGTCTCTCAATTGTTTCGAATAAGTAATATATAATTTAGAAACAGCTGGTCCCTCTAATAGTTTATGAATTAAAATAGTCGTTTTACCACTTCCGGCAGTGCCACTAATTAACAGTGGTAAGTCCATTTTTAATAGAGACCTCTGTTCGCTTGTTAGTCGCAATTTCATTTCCCAAAACTCTTCTAAATCTTCATCTTGTTTCATCATAAAACGTGTAAGTGTTTCTTCATCAATTTCATAAGCCTTTAATTGTTGAAATTGGTGGAAATAATAATCGTTTTTCCAAAGTTCTTTGTGATGGTTGGCGAATTGTTCGAAGGATTCTGTTGTCTCGATTTCTTCCGTTTGGTATAGTTCGTAATCTAGATCATCATCTACAATTGTTCGTGCAATGCGAATGACATCATCATGGTGAAGGGATAAACGAAAGACGAGGATGATGGTTTCAAGTAGGTCTGAATCGTAATAAATTGAAAAAAGCATGCGATTTCCTTTATCGATTCTTGCTTCAAAAATATTTAACTTTTTATTAACGGCTTGTAATCGTTTCACCCGCGTTCCATTTTTCCATAATCCATTTCGCAATCGATGAAGTCTTTTTTCCACACGGTTCATTTCATCTACAGAAAGCGTTTGCACTTCTTCTTTGGCGTAATCATGAAGACATACGGTATACATGTTATCTCCTCATTTCTGTGCGCGTTATATTTGTTTTTATTTTACCATAATGGGTGTTTATTTAACCTAGAGGATAGATATCGTTAGGATTTTGAATGGTTCTTAACAAAATTAGCGTTAAAAAGTTTGATTTTTTAAATTTTTTAGGTGCGTGGATATGAAAAATTTTATAAATTATAAGTGTCGGATAATATGTAATATTGCCCATAATAGAACCCGAGAATGCTAAGCTTTTATCACATTCACGGGTTTTAAATTGTATAAAGTTTTCAGAATTGTTTGTGTACCGGGTACAACAATGCTACACATAATTCATGCAATGCACGACTTGCTGCAACATAGGCTAATTTTCGATCTGCTATCGTATTTTGGTAAACCGATAAGTCTGGAATGATTACACAATCAAATTCCAGCCCTTTTGCCAGTGCCGCTTCAATGATGATTAATGATGAATGAATGGATTCACCAGCAGATTTTTGCCATAACACTTCTTCTAAGTCATTCTTTAATGCATGATATAATCTTTTGGCTTCATTGAAATTCTTACAAATAATGGCGATAGTTTGATAAGTGTAATCAGCTTTTTTTAAATACTCAACGTAATCTTTAATCCCTTTTAAGATGTCGGTATATTGCTGTTCTTTTACTGCTGGGCCTGATCTGTAAATTGTTGTAGGCAATTCAAACTTACCATTGCTAAACGGTTCTATAATTCGATTACAATATTCTACTATTTCCTTTGTTGAACGGTATGTCTTTTTTAAATTATAAAATTTGATATTCGGAAATATTGCTTGATAATCCTCCCAGGTATCAAATGTATTCGACTGATGAATACTTTGTGCCAAATCCCCTAGAAGCATAAAACTTTTCCTCGTTGTTAACTGCGTCAAACACCATAATTCATAAGGTGAATAATCTTGTGCTTCATCTGCAATAAGATAACTTAATGATTTTGAGAAACGTCCATTCATAATGATATGAATATTAAATAATGCAGGTAAATCGCTTTGCTCGAAAGTTTCGCCTAATTTCATTTTTGAAAAATCATCTTCGTCTGTGCTTTTAGTCGAATAAATCCGTCTAAGTACTTCCGCTTCATCCTTCAACCATTTAGTGGAAACAAAAGCATTGATTTTTTGAATATCGCTGTTAATTTGTTGCGTATTCATCTTTTGCTGTTCTTTCGGCTTCTCTGTATTGTAAGTTCTAGATGGCAAGGCTACTTCATGTTTTAAGTAGATTTCTCGTAACAGTTTATTTAATCGCTCTTCAAATTTAAATGACCACCATTGATTAAAACTATTTAGTAGTTCATTGAATTTTTGATTTAACTCTTCTTCCATCGATGCGTGATAAAAACGATTAAATTCTTCCGTTGCATTGTCTATTAAACGCTTCGTCGATGGTTGTTTCATAAAATCATCTAGTGCCACTATTAATGTTGGATGCTTAAAATGAATATGTTGGGAAATTCGCGAACTAATAAATTCCTTACTTTTTTCAGCAATCATTTCATCAATCACTTCATTTACACTAGACTTTATTTGAGAGTGAAATATAATTGCTGCACGATTCATAGATGCTTCATACTTGATTAATAAATTTTTAAAATTCGTTTTTAATAAGGGAATCAGTATTCTTTGTATTTGTTTGGCTTCTTCTGTTACAGCTGAGTAGAAAAATTCATTCGGGTCATTTTTTTTCTTATCACGCTTTACTTGTTGAGCAAATTTATTCAATACCGAGATGATTTCACTTGATAAAAGTTGTTCAATATTTGAAATATTTTTAGGGAATTCTAAAAACAATTCCTTCAACTCTTCATTAATAAATTCATCCATCTTGATCCTAATAGTAGAAATTAATTTTTCTTCACGTCTTCTACTTTCCAATGCCTTCTTTTCAATCATTTGAATCATAAAATTTTTACGATCGTTATATGGTAACTTTAAACTTTCATCGGCAACCTCTAACATCTCTAGTGCAGAAATGACGAAATCTTGATCTAAAACTAAATCTTCATTCCACAGTTTCAAGTCATTTAACAACATATTGGTTTTTCGTTCGATCCAATTTTTATATTGTAAACTTGTTTTCCACTCATCTTGGTGAGTGTTCATAAAGTGATTCACACCTACAATTTTTCCAAGGTAATTAGACAAGGTCGTTTGAAGTACTTTATATGTACCTAAGCGTGGTAATACTTTTTCAATATGTTTTAAAAACAACTCATTTGGTCCAAAAAATGCGATAGAGTCTTCGCTTTTTATCGTATTTTTATATTCTGTTAGTAAGAAACGAATTCTTTGTAAGGCGATTGCTGACTTTCCACTTCCTGCTGACCCTTGAATTATAATCACTTCATTTTCATTTATGGGCATTCGAATAATATCACTTTGCTCTGCGTCAATTGTTTCTACGATAATATCCATATCAACACCATGCTTGGATGCAAGTTTCTGGATTAACGCTTCATTAAATTCAGTTTCCCCTATTGGTTTATGTAGTTTAATAATTTGGCTTTGCTCGATATCTATATTTCTTGCAAAAGTTAGTTTCACTTTTCCTAATTTTGGATGGTTCACAAGTTGATTGTGATAGCGTTCTTTCTGTTCAAAAAGTTCTCCAATCGACGTTTCCCAATTTGTAATAAGAAACTGGTCCTGCCCTTTCCCATCAAACCCTTGTAATCCAATATAATACGTTGCCTTTTCATTCACTTCATAATCGTTTATGTCAATTCGTGCGTAATAAGGGGTTGGAATAATGTTATTGATCTCTTCACGTTCTCTGTGATCCATGATGACTTTGATAGGCGAATCTTTATGAAAACCAGCTTCATATAACTCTTTCACATTGTACTTGGCATTAATTTTTTTATCCGTTAACGCTTTTAAATAATTTATTAAGTTAGATAAGTGACTATATTCAAATGCGTCTTCTCGGCTATGGGTTTTATCTAGTAGATCTTCTGCTTCATCTATAAGCTGTGGAATAATATTCGGTTGAAAATCTAAAATGGTAAATGTTGATTGGTCTGGTAATGGAAATGAAATAAACTTTTCAATATTTTGTTGTAATTGATATTCGGCGTCTTCAATTATTTTACTTGGTAGACTCGATTCTGGTTGTGCCAATAGCTTTTTTAAATGTTGGATTTCTTGCAAAATACCACTTACATTTTGTTCTAGCATCTCGATTGACGTTTTAATTTCATCTTTTGTCAGCAACTTAACTTCTCCCTTCATTAACAAACAGCTAATTTACATCCCCTTAATGCATTTATTACAATTAAATATTAGCAAATATTTCCTAATGATAGAATGATAATTTTGCAATGCGGAGAAATTTGTCACATTTTGGCAGGAATATACTTGTATTAGTGGGACCTTATAAAATATTTTGCGTCAAATAAATATGATATTTAATGCTCTAGGGGCGTCAAATTTATTAAGTACAAAGGAACTGTCGGATAATATGCAAAATGGTGAAAAATAAAAAACCAAGAATGATGATTAATTTTGTCTCATCCTTGGTTTTTGCTTTCTAAATTGTATTAAATTTTCAGAATTGTTTGTGTACCGGGTACTGCTATCTTTTGCTGAAAGGCAAGATCATGCTCCACAAACACCATTGTAGGATTAAAGCTTTGAATGAGCTCTTCAATCTGGATGCGCGAGTAGATATCGATAAAATTTAACGGTTCATCCCAAATGTATAAATGAGCTTTTTCACATAAGCTTTTGGCAATTAGTAGCTTTTTCTTTTGTCCACCCGAATAATGGGAGATATCTTTCTCAAATTGAATACGGTCAAAATCCATTTTACGCAGGATGGATTTAAATAATGTTTCATCTATTTCATTGTCCCGAATATAGTCCGATAGCTGACCTTTCAAATGTGAAGTATCTTGTTGCACATAGGAAATCTTTAAGCCTGAACTTACATGAATCGAACCAGTATGCTGGATTGAATTCCCCAATATTAGTTTTAGAATACTACTTTTTCCACTGCCATTCTTTCCATTTAGTGCAATTCGGTCACCTTGTTCAATTTTAAAGCTAACTGGTTTATTGACAGTTTGACCATCGTATTGCACAGACACATCTTTCAAAACAACCAATTCATTTGAATGGAATTTTAATGGCTCTAATTTTAGGGGCTCCGTCTTTTCTACATTTTTCAGCAATTTCGACTTTTCCTCAATCGCTTTTTGTTGTCTGGATTCGATGTTTTTGGCTCTTTTCATCATCTTAGCTGCTTTATGCCCTACGTAACCTTTATCCAATTTAGAACCTGAATTCGTTGTCCCAATTTTTGAAGCCTCTACTTTATTTGACCAACCTGCTGAACGTTTTGAGGATTGTGTTAATCTGCCAATGTCCTTTTGTAGACGCTCGTTCGTCGCCTCTTCATGTTCGAGTTTGCGGTCAAAATTTAACTTCCACGATGAATAGTTCCCACTTTGAACTTGGATATTTGCTTTATTAATCGATAAAATATGGTCTACGCAACCATCTAAAAAGTTTCGGTCATGGGAAATTAAAATAAACCCTTTTTTCTTCTTCAGATAATTAGAGACAATCTTGCGTCCATCCGTATCTAAGTGATTCGTTGGCTCATCAATTAATAAAAATTGACCTTCATTTAGAAACAATGCAGCAAGCAACACCTTTGTTTGTTCACCATTTGATAAGTGATGAAACGGTCGGTACATAATTTCTGCATCTACATTTAGATAGGCAATTTCACGTAGAAATTCCCAATCTTCTGCTTGGGGGCAAATTTCGCTTAAAATTTCATACGTATATTTGCTTGGATCTGAAACGGGATATGGAAAATAATTAAATTCAACAGACGAATTGATTTTCCCACTATATTCATATTTTCCTAATAGTAAATTAAAGAATGTTGTTTTTCCTCGACCATTTCGACCGATAAATCCAAGTTTCCAATCGGTATCAATTTGAAAGCTAACCCCTTCAAATATATTGTCAAAACTACTTGGATAAGAAAACGTTAAATCTTGCACTTGTATCATGGCCATTATAGTTCCTCCTTTGTATTTCAACAGTTACAAAGTCGGTAATCCATCTATTCTTGAGTTCTCCGTATAAGTTTGATGGATTTAGCGACTTATCCGGAGTAAAACATGCGTCACAATTGTGTCATTATCGCTCATTTTCCCCACCCCTTTTTAATGAAAAAACCTCCCAAAAGTTGGAAGGAGTAGTCTTTGAAAAATACGCTTTATTTTATATATAGTAACATCTTTAATTGTGGAGTACAAACTGAATTAAATTCGTATGAGACGAGTAAACTTTTCATTGCAAGGTCTGTGTTAAGTGCTATCCACGTTTTATTACCTTTTTTAATAAAGAAAGGGTTCAACTACAACCACATATAAAGTATGCGGAAGTTTAGAATACACCCTACGAATATGTATTTATTTCTTAAATTCTTTAATATAAAAAGCTACTGAACCACAGTAAAAGAATGGACTTCGAGGCAAAAGTACGTACTTACAAAAGAAAGACAATCCACAATAATGAGGATCGCCTTTACTTAATCTTTTATTAATATTTACTCATCATCATACATATGACTAGATAATCTTGATATGTCAAGGGATACCTTAGCATCATCATCATAATTTGAAACTACTACAATATTTAACTCGGTAACAAAACTTAAATCAACATCAAGCGTTATCGATGGTAAATTTGTACTTACTCCATAAGAAGCTAACACATTTCCGTCAAAGTTACGGTAATCATCAACATTCTTTTTCACAAATGAATCATCCACAAAATAAACTAACGCTTCATTCCCTTCTTCTAAAGTTAAAGTAACTTCCATTGATTTATAAAGTTCATTTAAAAAGGCAACATAATTTCCGTGTTGATACTGTGAGTCAATACCATAGTTATAATAGGTTCCTATCGTAAATCCACCGTAGTTTTCCGTTGAATGTATCTCAAGATAATCCATGTTATAATCTTCATTCAGGATCGGGAAAAGTTTAAACGTTTCGGGTTCAAATTCCCTTACATTATCCATGTTTACATAGTTGACATTTGCTGTAGAAAAGTTAGATTCGATCGTCTCTGGAAGTAAATCGGTTAACCATCTGTAATTGGTGTAATAATTCAATGTATCATTTTTTTCATATGCCACCCAAAATAAATTGTATGGATTCGTCATTATGAGTAACTTTCCATCATTTTCTGGATTGTCACTATCTGTATTGATATAGGATTTGGCCATCTTTTCATTCGTATTGAGCGGTTTAAATTCAGAATATTTTTCAACTAATTCTTTATATAAACCTTCTCCTAGTAGAGTTACTAGTGCAAGATCTTGTTCAGGAGTTAAAAATAAAATTTGTTGGAAGTTTACTAATTTCGTTGGAACACGAACAAATTCTTCTCTCCATGTTTGATTGTCATCCATTAAAAAATCTAAATTTGAACACGCTTCACCTGAACCGTATACTAAGACTTCTAAATTTAAATTTTGCTCACTAAAATTAATCATGCAATCATTCGCGTTAAGTATGTATTGATGATCGTTAATTAAATTTGCAGAGCCTTTTGAAATGGTTTCTCCTGCTTGTTTAAATTCAAAATCAAATTTTTGGTCCACATTGTTTGAGATTTCAAGCTTAACAGATTGATCCGTTTGTGTTTCAGATTTCTCTGCCTCTTTATCTTCTAATACCCATTCCCCAACCCAGGCTGTCGGATTTGACTTAATTTCAGTTACTTTATTTTCTTTTACATTTTTGGAGGTATTCGAATTCGAGTTTGAGTTAGAGTTCGAACTACTTTCACCACAGCCTACTAGTACTAATACCATTAATGTACTAATCAGTAGAAATTTCCACTTTTTAAACAACATTATTTACTCCATTCTATACAAATATTTTTGAATATTAAAATAACTTTTACATAATACCATAGTATTAGTATAAAAATAATATTTATTTGAAAAAATTTGGTACCAGTTCTATTATTTGTGTCTATAGATTAGTAAAAGATTTTGGCTCTTCCATGATTGTATAAATCCTCGTAGTAACCCAAGTTATTTAGAAGCTTTCGTTGATTTTTCTTTCCATTATCGATTCACACAATTAAACAATTTTGTTCTTTTTACACAAAAAATCCCTAAAAAAACATAAAATCACTTAACTTATTGCATTCGAAGCTTATTTAATTGTATTTTCGCTATCAATCTAGGTATTTAGTTTATAATATATGTAAAATTTGGAATTAGGTTGGTTCTTTTTGATTTATATAACGCTCTATACGTAGGTCTATAATCTATTTTTAAACTTACTGGTTAAAATTTTATAGTAGAATTGTGGTGCATATCGATGTCTATGAAATTGAAAATCTATTTTTTAACGACAAGTCTTGTAATCATTACGGCAATCGTGTTACTTGCTCTTAGTGTTCATTCTATATGGAGTCACATTGAAGAGGAAAAGTTCCAGGAAGTGTCTTCACTTGCTCTCCTTCTTGATAAAAATATAGAAGGTACCTATGAGGACTTAGTAAAAATAAATGGGGAAAACGGAGTAACGATTGAAGCATTAAACAAGGAACTACAACCGTTTATTGATAAATTGACAGATGCTTATCCTGGCTATGGTACTGGCTATTACGTAAAAGAGTTAAACTCAATTGTTGCATTTGGACCCGATTTTAAAAAAGAAGGATTAATCGATATTAGTCCTGATTCTTTGGCAAGGAATGTCTATAAAACGAAAGAACCTTATCAATTCCAAAATTACTCACAAACAAGAGATGGTGTTGTCCTAGCCAATATCCGCCCTATCATTCGAGATGGTGAAGTGATTGGACATACTTGGGGAAATGTATTAGTTGAAGATATGAATTCCCTCTTTGTAAAAGAATTAAAAAAAGGTATTGGAATATTAATTGTTATTTTAGTCATTGGGTTAATTGGCTCTCATGTGATTACTCGACAATACATAAAAAATTTAAAAGATTTCCGTAAACGTGTTAAAAGTTTAGATTTAAATCAGCAACAAGCCCCGAAATTTGGAGCAGATTTAATGGAAGTCTATAATGATGTTGTTTCTAGCCATGTCGCCTTAGTGGAAAGTGAACAACGTTTTCGTGATGTGGCGAATGCCTTTGAAGAATTCATTTGGGAAACCGACTTAAATGGAAATTATATTTATCTTTCTGAACGTGCTACCCATATTCTAGGGTATGAGCCACATGAGTTGATTGGAAGAAATACGGTTGATGCTGTCATTAAAGAAGATCAAGAATTCATCCGAAAAACGTTAGAGAAACATTCTAAGGAAAAAACAGGATTCCGAAATTTAGAATACCGCAAAATAACAAAAGACGGTGAATTAATCTATTTAAGTACCAATTGTGTCCCGATATTTAATTCTGAACAAGAAGTTATCGGTTTCCGAGGTGCTGCACGAGATATTTCTACAAAGAAAAAACATGAGCAACAAATTCAGTATTTAGCTCATTATGATTATTTAACAAATCTCCCAAACCGTTCGTCATTAGCACAAGCAATTAGTGAACTTATAAAAGAAAATAAACCATTTGCACTCCTATTTGTTGATGTTGATCACTTCAAGACCATTAATGATTCTCTAGGACATACGATGGGTGATGATTTATTAAAGCATATTGGAAAGCGTTTAACAGATAGCATTTCTTCTTCGGATCAAGTTTATCGATTTGGTGGCGATGAGTTCATAATCGTAATGAAAAATTTCGAACATATAAATGAGATAAAAAATCGTACGCTGAAAATAGTAGATTATATGGCACAACCAATATTTATCAATAACCAACAATTGTTTACCTCGATTAGTATTGGGATTAGTAAATTTCCAACTCACGGAATAGATTATGAATCTCTCATTAAAAATGCAGATATGGCAATGTATACGGCGAAAGAAAATGGACGGAAACAGTTTATAATTTATGCGGATGAATTTGGTGAGAACGTAAATGAAAAATTTGAATTAACAAATAATTTATATGATGCGCTAAATAAAGAACAGTTCCTATTAAATTACCAGCCACAAGTTGACCTACATTCTGGGAAAATTGTTGGTGTTGAGGCTTTAATTCGTTGGCAACACCCAACAAAAGGTATGATTTCTCCTGCAAAATTCATTCCGCTTGCTGAAGAAACGGGCTTGATTAATCCACTAGGTTTATGGATTTTACGCAGAGCATGTTTAGATCGAAAACAATGGCTGGATGCAGGGATTCAAGATATTCGAGTTGCAGTGAATATTTCTATCAAGCAATTCCAACAAGACAACTTTGTTGAAACGGTCTTAGATATATTAGAAGAAACTGGATTAGATCCAACCTATTTAGAATTGGAAATTACAGAAGGTATCGCAATGAATAAGCATCAAGATGTGATTAAAAAATTAACTTTATTAAAAGAAAAACTAATTTATGTTTCAATTGATGACTTTGGTACAGGGTATTCTTCTTTAAGTTATTTAAAAGAGCTTCCAATCAATCAACTAAAAGTCGATCAATCTTTTGTTCAAGGTATTTGTGATGGAAATTACCAAATTCTACAGTCGATTATTACCCTAGCGCAAGCAATGCAACTGAATGTGGTTGCTGAAGGGGTAGAAACAAAAGAACAGGCCGAAATGTTGAAGGAATTCAAATGTTCAATTGCACAAGGGTATTTATACTATAAACCAATGCCTGCAGAGGATTTGTTAGCTGTTTTAAATCCATATAACCTCACTTGCTAACAAAATAACACAAAGAACAGCTGAAGCTCCAATCAATTCCTTAGCACATACCCATTAATTCGTGTTTTTTAAAAACCAAGAATGTTAATTTAACAGCATTCTTGGTTTTCATTATTTTAGAATAAATCAATATGGGTAATCAGAATCTGCTTGTTCGTATAAGTACTTGTTCAAACTTGTTTGACAATGGAAATGAATCCCACACTTTACTATGTGTTATTTCAACCACTTCATAATTCTACTGCCTGTATAGCAGAGTAAGTAAGCAAAAGGTAATATAACTCACAAGTAATGTCACGCCACCACCAATATATATAATCATTGTTATAACTTCTGGAAAATTAAATGGCTTAACCATGTATAACCACATGCCGAATGTTAAACCTACTGTACCTAAAATTGCGCTCCAAACGTGTACTTTTGCCAAAACAGTCTGTGTTTTTTGGAAAACCTTATAATATACTGCCCACGCAAATAGACTTAACCATCCAACTACAAGAATATGTGCATGGATTGGGCGAAATGCATATGAACCTGCGCCAGCCATATGTGCGCCTAATATAGCTCCTATTAAACCAAAAACACTCGCAAATCGTAATAGTACTAGACTATATTTACTCAAAATAATCCCCCCTTTTTAAATCCACTTTTAATGTCCTCTTATAAGTTACTTCATCAATATGAACAGAGTGTGAATAAATTTTTACAAAAAAATCCACTCACTGATGATTGATACCTTAATCGTCAATGAATGGATTAACTTTGATTATGAATTGTAAGGTAGCTCTACAACAAATTTTGTTTTTACGATTTCCTTACTTTCCACCTGTAAATGACCATTATGTAGATTGATTATATCTAATAACATTTGTTAGTAAATTATCCCTTGGCATTTTCAGCTGAGGCTGGTCGACCTTCCTTCACTTCTACTAAAAAAATAGTAGCACAAACCATGGTTTTGGTTTGTACTACTAATGATTGTATGTTTAGTTTCTTGATATTGTTAGATTTAACCATCCAAATAGTATAGTGAGGATTGGACTTAGTAAACAGAAGAACGCAAAAGGCAAATAGTCGATTACGGATACGTCAAGCATTGAGGCAATAAATAACCCACAAACACTCCAAGGGACAAGCGGATTCACGACAGTACCCGCATCTTCCATTACCCGGCTTAAATTTTTCGGATGTAAGCCTAGTTCTTTATACTTTTGCTTAAAGGCTTCCCCTGTTAATAAAATCGATAAATACTGTTCTCCAACTACTATATTAATCCCAATTGCAGTTAAAGCCGTACCTGTAATCAATGCGCCAACTGATTTTAATAAATTGTCAATTTTACTAAGCAATGTTTGAATAATACCTAAAGCAAACAATAACCCACCCATGCTGAGGCTAAGCACCACAAGCATAATTGTAAAGAACATACTACTGATACCACCACGAGTTAAAAGTGAATCAATTACTTCAACGCCTGTTTCAGAAACATAACCACTATATAAAATGGCACAATATTCACTAACTGATAAAGATGTATGAAAAATTGATAAGAACAGCGCTACAAGGGAACTTACAATCAGTGTTAAAAATGCCGGCACTTTTTTGAATGTGCAAACAATCAAGACTAAGAGTGGCACAATCGCATACCAATGTACAAAATTTGTATCTTGTAAACTAGCCTGATAGAACTCAATAGTCGTGTTATTGACTCCTGCTACTGAAGGCGATAAAACAGCATATAGGACACCGCTAATGAAAAACGCAGGAATCGTTGTCCAACTCATATTTTTAATATGTACAAATAAATCAATATTGACGATGCTCGCTGCTAAATTGGTTGTATCTGACAATGGAGACATTTTATCGCCAAAAAACGCTCCGGATACAATCGCGCCAGCCGTTAATGCTAGTGATGCATCAATCGCTCCTGCAATACTTACAAAAGCAACCCCTATCGTCGCTACAGTCGTTAATGAACTACCAATGGCTGTACCGATAATGGCTGTAATGATAAAGACAATCGCATAAAAGAAACTAGCCGATACGAGCGTAAAACCCATATATAAAAGTGTTGGTATTGTACCACTTACAATCCAGCTACTAATCAATATACCGATTAAAAAGAAGATATAAATAGCTCCTATACCTGAAATGGCTCCAGATTTCATACTTTCTTCCAACACGTTAAATGGCACACGCTTTAGCAAACCATAAAAAATGAGAAGAATAATAGATAAAAGAATTGGGATATGTGGCGTACTACCAAACTTACCGATTGCAAAAGAAATGATTGAAATAACGACAATTACAATGAATAATGCTTCGAATACTGACGGTTTTGATTTTGCCTCAATAGAAAACATATGCTGCTTACTCCTAGATGAAATTATTTCACGATATTAACTTTAACACTTCAACGCGACAAAGTCTTTATCATTCTAGCATGTAATTGCGCTATGTCAATAGAGGGAGATTTTAAGATGTTAGAAAAGGCAAAGAATTAGGGCTTTAAACGCGCTTCTAAACAGGTAAAGCTTTTCATACGTGACAATAAGCGTGGTAACTTGGTTGTGGAGGTAGAGAAAAGCCAATCGTGAAGTGCTGAAGGAGAACTTGCTTCTTTTGGGTGACTTTGAATATAGAAGATCTAATACAATTGAAATGACAGAGAAAACTGTTACTAATCCGGCCCGTTAAAAAAATAAACGCGTTTTTAAATAAACGCGCAATTGGTAGATCGTTATTCAAGTTATTTATCTGTTTGATGTTGCTTCTTTTTCAAATACTCCGCACGTATTTTTTCAAGCTGCTGCTTTTTATCAAATTTGGCAGGCTGGTTTTTCTCATGATACTTTGTCACAGCTACCTTACCTTTTGTATCCAATTGATATTTCCCCACTTTGTTCACCTACTTTTCCATGTCTTTAAAGAGAATCTAATCAACAAATATAATATATCGTATTTTACTAAACAAACCTTATTATGTACTGTTAACCTTGCATATATCAATAAATACATTAAAATTCAGCAAATTAATTCAAGATTCATCGCCAAATAGTGTTTTAATTTAAAATCTCTATTAGAAATTAAACATCTTTTCAATGTTATTTGGTTCTATGCTATCTTCTTCTGTCCGAGAATCATAATAATGATTTTCAACAGTTGTAATTTACTGACCGCTCTGAAATGAAAGAAAATAAAAAGTACTGGACCTCTCATTTCGCCCTTTAACGAATTGTGAGTTCTACTAAGGAAGATTCCACCTTGCGTTAAAGATTATTACAAATAATAAATCTCCAATTCCTTACGTTTCAAGTTTTACCTTCAAGTTAATATTTCCTCTCAACCTATTAAAGTTAGAAAATGTTTGCACAAAATTCCACCAAGTAAAAATATATTCAATTACATTCCCAAGCACACACCTATTGGACTTATGCCTCATATTCTAAGCGTAAAAGAAATGAGGGAGAATATGTATGGGTGCATTAGGTGTTGATTTGTCAGCGCTGCATTGGATTTATGTCGTGTTCATTGTGTTGATTATTGGGTTTATGGTCAAACGCCGCGATACTACGTTGATCTGTATCATTGGGATTTTTATGTTGGCGATTGTGGCGACGGGTGATTTGACGGCTTCCATTAGTGGCGTCTTTAATAGCTTTATATACGCCATCACCGAACTGTTGTCGACGATCTTGATTATTTCGATAATTGTTGCGATGAGCCGGGTGTTGATGAAGACGGGGATTAATGAAGTGATGGTTTCACCGTTTACGAAGATTATTAAAAATCCAACACTTGCTTATTGGACGATTGGGATTTTAATGATGGTGATTTCGTGGTTCTTCTGGCCTTCTCCAGCTGTGGCGTTACTTGGGGCGGTGTTGTTACCGGTTGCGATTCGGGCGGGACTTCCGGCGCTTGGTGTTGCAAAGGTCAATAAAAGAACCTTTTATAAAACATCATTTAATTGTTTGATTTAAATTTACATATAGTAGAAATTAAAAACCAAGAATGTTAATTAAATAGCATTCTTGGTTTCCTATTTCAGAAATAACTTACTAGTTTCTTATTTCTCTAAATAATAACTATTCCTACCTTTACCATCTAATTCATCTATATAACCTAATAACTTTCTTAATTGACGGGGATAGCCCATTTGTACACGATAAAACTTTGTCGTCTCATTCGGATACATTGCTCTAACCTGTGCAAGTTTCGCCATTTCAGAAACATCGTATTTTGTTTTAGACATAATAAAATTTCCAGTAAACTGACTAAACTCTATTTGACTAATCCCTTCTTCATTACCCTCCCAACAATATAACATAACTTTTTTATGTAATAACTCTAAATTGTTTTGTTCAATTAATAAGCGATAAATTAAATCGCATTTTACATCTAACGTAATATTATCTCGATTTTCTTCAAATGCCTTATGTTGCTTTTCTAAAACAAAAACAATGATTCCCATTAAGTTATCAATCATTTGTAGCAATAGATCTTTTTCTGAAGATGCCTGTTCAACATCCACAACTTTATAAGCTTTTTTACGATATGCGGAATGTGCATTCATTTGTTCAATAATTTTCTTTTCCAATTCAATTTTTTCATATTCACTATTTTCATCGATGACAATTTTAATAGGTTGTCCTGTAGATAAATCTCTTGTCAGTCCATAAAATAAACGTTCAGGAATTTTCACATAAAATAATTCACGTAATTCCGCCATCTTAATGTCCATAGCTGTTGTTAGCTTCTCAGCATCGCCTTTATTAACAATCATTAAATTTAATTGAATGGGTTGACTTAATACGTAATGCAAGGCTTTAAAATATTTTTCAAAATTCGTATCTTGCGTATATTCAACAAAATGCATTTCCGACTTTGACCTTAGTGTTTCATTCAAATTATTTATATATTGACGAATATTATTGGCTACTGTTTCATCCATCCCTAATGCACCGTAATAAGAATAGTCAATTCCGGGTTGATCTAGTTTATTTGATTCATCAAAGTAAATAACATAGGACATCTTTCAACCTCCTTCAACTTTACAAAATAAAACACGTATACTATAATAATAACAATCATATTATATATTTGAGCAAATTCTTTCCCCACTGCGTTAGTAGGGCTGGAATCGCTCTTAAAGCACCTTTTCCCCGCTGCGTTAGTAGGGCTGAGGTGCTTTTTATTTTCTTTAAGTAAAATATACCATAAAAATTTATATGTAGTAGCTATTCTCATAGATAAAAATCTCTCTCAACCTATTAAAACGAAAACCCCCACCTGCTATACTGCTTACAATACATCTTAAGTAAAAAATGTATCCAATCAACACCCTAAGCACACACCCATTAGACATTTGCCTCATATTCTAAGCGTAAAAGAAATGAGGGAGAATATGGGTGCATTAGGTGTTGATTTGTCGGCGCTGCATTGGATTTATGTTGTGTTTATTGTGTTAATTATCGGGTTTATGGTCAAACGCCGCGATACTACGTTGATCTGTATCAT
>NZ_OBMQ01000031.1 GCF_900217795.1 Ureibacillus xyleni
TTGCATGTATTAGGCACGCCGCCAGCGTTCGTCCTGAGCCAGGATCAAACTCTCCATAAAAGAATTTGATAAAGCTCAAATTTGCTGGCATCAAATTGATGTCAAAATGTTTCTCAAATTAATGAGAAATTATATTCATTAACGTTTTGTTGTTCAGTTTTCAAAGTTCATGGTGGAGCCTAGCGGGATCGAACCGCTGACCTCCTGCGTGCAAGGCAGGCGCTCTCCCAGCTGAGCTAAGGCCCCAATTAAAATGGTCGAGAAGACAGGATTCGAACCTGCGACCCCTTGGTCCCAAACCAAGTGCTCTACCAAGCTGAGCTACTTCTCGTAAATTTATGGCGCGCCCGGCAGGAGTCGAACCCACAACCTTCTGATCCGTAGTCAGACGCTCTATCCAATTGAGCTACGGGCGCATATAAATGGTGCCGAGGACCGGAATCGAACCGGTACGGTAGTCACCTACCGCAGGATTTTAAGTCCTGTGCGTCTGCCAGTTCCGCCACCCCGGCACATTTTGGAGCGGAAGACGGGGTTCGAACCCGCGACCCCCACCTTGGCAAGGTGGTGTTCTACCACTGAACTACTTCCGCATGTGCATTTTTTATCACTTAATTATTTATAAATATAAATGCGGGTGAAGGGAGTCGAACCCCCACGCCTTGCGGCGCTAGATCCTAAGTCTAGTGCGTCTGCCAATTCCGCCACACCCGCGTATATTTAAAACTGGTGAGCCATGAAGGACTTGAACCTTCGACCCTCTGATTAAAAGTCAGATGCTCTACCACTGAGCTAATGGCTCTAACTGATGGTGCCGGCGAAAGGACTTGAACCCTCAACCTACTGATTACAAGTCAGTTGCTCTACCAATTGAGCTACACCGGCTTAATATGGTGGAGGATGACGGGCTCGAACCGCCGACCCCCTGCTTGTAAGGCAGGTGCTCTCCCAGCTGAGCTAATCCTCCTGGGTATTATGCCTAGCAACGTCCTACTCTCGCAGGGGGAAGCCCCCAACTACCATCGGCGCTAAAGAGCTTAACTTCCGTGTTCGGTATGGGAACGGGTGTGACCTCTTTGCCATTATCACTAGACTTCAAACATTGCAAATACTATATTTGAGACAATAATTATTATATTATTTTATTTATAAAAAAGCAACACTTTTTATAAAACATAATTTTTGTTCTCTCAAAACTGGATAAAGACATTGACATACAAACTTCAAGCTAAAATTGGTTAAGTCCTCGATCGATTAGTATTCGTCAGCTCCATGTGTCACCACACTTCCACCTCGAACCTATCTACCTC
>NZ_OBMQ01000026.1 GCF_900217795.1 Ureibacillus xyleni
TCGAAGCCACTGAAAAACTAAATACCGATAAAAATTTATAGTAATTATTTGCTTCTAAATAGAAGGTGGGATTCACTTCGCTTTCCACGGGCTTGGCTTCAGCCTCCTCGTCGCAAGCTCCTGCGGGGTCTTCAGCTCAAGCTGTTCCCGTAGGAGTCTTCGTGAATCCCACTTCCTAAAAGATCTGAGCGTATTTTTATTATAAAAATTTATTAAAATCGACTTTTTCAGTGCCCTATTAAGACTCTAATCATCTTTTCTATTTTTAAGTATGTCTTGAATTATTTCGATATGAGATGCAGCCCAAGCCTTTTCTCGAAAGTGGAGATACAGACTAAATGTAATTCCGATTATATAAATAAAGATGAAAATCATCCAATTTCTACTTCCTTCTACAAAAAGTACTGCTTGTAAATTTTGGGAGAATATTAAAAATAAAAAGGGAATAGAGGAAACATAAATTGGAATCATCCCGGAACCATTATTTTCTTTAACGAGGCGATAATAAATTAATTTTAATATATCACTATCAATCGATTCATAAAATTGCTGAATCTCTTTTATATCCCTCAAATATTTATGATTTTTAATATTATTTGGGTCCTTTTTTAAATGGCGATAAATTTTATGGGCGTCACCACGTAGGAAATTCATTCATACCAACATCCTTTGCATTTCTAACGGGGTTGTAAGGTAAGTAATTAAAAGTTTGTGACTTTTCTAAAATATTATACTTAGAAAACAAAAACATAAAAAAGCCAATGTCATCACATCAGCTTTATTGTAAATGTTTCGTATTTTCTTTATTGCTTGAATTTGTATCAACTTCTGTAAACAAGTTAGGGGCTTGTTTTGGGGGCTGAGCATTTTGTTGCATTTGATTTGCTAGTTGGGAATTGAGAAGAAATAGCACATCATTTAACTGTTGTTGCAATAATTGGAACTCTCTTTTCGTAACTGGTTGTGCTGCTGTTTTTAACATAAATCCAACTTGGCCATTTGGTTCTAACGTTGCCCACTCGACATCACTAATATTTGATACACTTTTTTGCCTTAAATTCATCTCTAATTGATCTACTGTTAGCCTTAACTTTTTTAAATTTTTCTCATTTAGTTGGCCATTTTCAATTAATATTTTTGATTTTCCTGTTATCAATTTCTCCACATTATTAGACTTAATTTGTACATACTCCATTAAAACTAATGTTATTACAAGAATCCCACCTACAGCCAAAGTTGTCCAAATACCTTCACCAGCGATTGGTTGGACTAATAACGAACCAATTCCAATCATAATCACTGTCTGAGCTAGCGTCATTTGAGAGATTGACTTTCTACCTGCTACCCTTAATAGGAGTGTCCCCCCAACCACTATTAAAATCGGCTTCCATAACCATTCAAAATCCATTCGTAAATCTCCCTACATTGTGTTTAAGAATAGTATTTTACCGATTTTACGTAATTATTCGATGACTCGATATCCTTTAGGTAATTCACTCTTGGAAATCCAACTTTCAATCATTTCATTAAAATAATATGGATTAGCCATAGAAATCCCATGCCCTACTTTGTTAATAATAATTCCTTTACAATTAGAATTACTTGCAACAATCTTTAATGCAGATTTCTTCATCATACTATTTTCTTTTTCGCCAACTGTAACCAGGATATTCGTAGTTGTCGTTTTAAATTGCTCCGGAATTGTATAGGACATATTTTCCTCAAGTATCCGAATAAGTGTTGGTAGTGGCATACGGGAACTTTCTTCATAATACTTTTCAAATTGGTTATCTGTTATAAAAAGTGCTTTCGCTTGGATTTTTGAAAATGTTTTATTTTTAATGAATGGATATGAAAGTCGAATGAAAGGTTTTATTAGTAGCTTCAAGGCTGGATTTGGTATTACTAGAGCACTATTAATAATGGCATAGTGAATAAGTGTTGGCTTTTGGCTTATCATTTCAATTGCAACTTGTGCACCTAATGAAAAGCCAATGACAATCACTTCTTTATTTTGTGCCTTCTCTTCAATTAGTGAATTTAATAGTTCCGCGCTAATTCTTATGGAGAAATCTCCGCTCTTTCTGCTAGATCCTTGTTCTGGTAAATCTGGCACTATACATTGATATTGGGAAAAGTATTGAACTTGTTTTTCCCACATCCAACCACTTACACCTCCACCATGCAAAAACAGCATTAGCGGTCCATTTTCATCACCAATTTCTTCATAGTACAAAATGCATCACCCTTTAGTCGGTACATATTTGTTACTTCCAGGAAGCTTTTTGATCGTGTTCCATGCATTAATGGCTTGTTTACGGCTTTTTTCCTTATTTTTAGGGTCTGCGAAAAAGTCACGAATAAACTGATTATATTCAAACTGTGGGGCAATTTCTTTTGTATAGGAAGGACTTTTTTTCCTCTCCTCTTCTTCATCCCATGCCTTTACAACATTACGATACTTTTTTCCAACATTATTTTTAAAAAAGCTTTGTATGTATGTTGAAAAGTGAAAATTAGGAATAATCGTTTTAAAAAAAGCCCTTACTTCTTGGCTACAACGATGATTTTCTACAATGACCGTATCTAAACTTAAATCCACTTGCACTATTTTTTTCTTAGTTGCCTTTCGCATCGGCTTTGTTACTTCACCTGTTGAAATAAATGTCACGATTCTCTCTGAAAGCTCCTGTTTCGAACCAGATGCACTCATCCCATTCTCCCTACAAAACAATTGCAATTCTTCTTTTAACCAATAATAATTTCTAAAGTCCTGTAGGTTAATAGCTTTTGATAGGTTTGGTCTCATGTGTTGCTCCTTATTCACTTTGCTTTGTTAGAATGATTTCTTCCTTCTGATTATTCCACTCAATCGTTAATGTTGCTTGTTCTGGGTAATCCCCTTCGATTAACAATTCACTTGTTTCCGTAGCAGTATGAAAGTTTCCAATTCCCTTTAGCGGTTGTGGCGAATTGCTTTCTAGTTTGGACGCCCCCGTATCTAGAACATACTCTATTTCCCCAACATCTTTAGTAAGTGTTGGTGTATTTTCGCGGTCAATAATATGTTGAATATAAAGCGATTCAAAAGAGTATGAATTCACTTTAGAAATCGTATATGTTCCAAACCATTCTTCCCCTTGTCCAAAATACGTTACATTTTGTTCATCCTTAGAGCTTTCATTCGAACAACCCGACACGATACTTATTAGTAACATCAATAATAAGAGCTTTTTCAATAAATTTCCTACTTTCTATATTGATAAAAAATAGACTTCCTTTCGTTAAAGAAGTCTATTTCAATAAACTAAACAGTGTATTTCACATATCAATTCTCACATGGGGAGCTTTTTGCAATATACGACACGCCCTCTTCAGGAACCAAATAAAAGATGCCACAGTGGTCATTTCCCAAGCTGTAGACTTTTCTTTATCACTTTGACGACAAATACTATATGGCAGGTTCCCATGATCTGTAAGAATTTCCTTAATTGTATATACTGACATGTTACCACATTCGTCGTTTATGAGTTTTGATATCCTCTCTCTTTTTGAAGCCAATTTCATTTAATGTCGTTGTTTCATATCATTTTTGCGAAAATAATATATGATACTTCAAAACAAAAAAATCACCCCTATTTAATAGGAAGCCACTGAAAAACTAAATACCGATAAAAATTTATAGTAATTATTTGCTTCTAAATAGAAGGTGGGATTCACTTCGCTTTCCACGGGCTTGG
>NZ_OBMQ01000013.1 GCF_900217795.1 Ureibacillus xyleni
CATATGTGGGTACTACAAGGGAAAGATGAGGATGGATATATTGAGTTTCATAGTGATGAAGTATTAAAGCTACGTCACGATAGTCCTGATAGCAAACCACTTATCATTCGTGAACGTGATCGCTTTAAAATTATGAAACGAGTTGCTGCACTTTCATCTATTTGGATATCAATGCGTGAAAACAGTGTAAAGGTCGTCAACAAAGAAAAAATATCTGACGAAGACGAATATGATTTCACGACTTTTCATCGGATGTTCGATATTAATAGTGTCAAAGTAGCTTATGACAAAAAAACTGGCGAACCAAAAGGGATTTATGCTCTTAAGATAAAGCCAGCTCCTGTTCTACGTCGTTATTTTGATAGCTCCTTACAAACTTTTGTATCGCTTGATTTGAAGGTTATTAAATACAGCTATCACACGCAAAGAGAGTTAAAAAGGCTAGGACGATATTTAAGCTATCAATGGAAAGTACGTACACTTAGCCGCAACCTAAAACAACCATTTAAAGTAAGAACAATTATTGAAACACTCGACTTTCCTCCTAGCTACAATGGGGTTGTTATACGTGAAAAACTAGAACAGGTATTAGATGAGTTACAAAAGGACGGGATTGTTGCTGAATGGTATTATACGGAACCTATTGACGAATCCAAGGTTGGTAAACGCGACTGGGTGAAGAAATACTGGGGTGAATTAAATCTAATTATTTTACCGCCACAAGAAACAATTGAGGAAAATAAAAAGAAGATTGGTCAAATGGCATTACTTGCTCAAAAGCAGGAAGCACAACAACGTTTTTTAGAGAATAATCATTCTGATGTATCAGATGAAGCTTCTGGAACTTCTAAGTCACAAGTTAAACCAAAAACAAAACAATCCTTATCACCAGAAACCTTAGCTGAAATTATTGATCGTGAAAAATTAAGTATTCGAGGTGCAGCAGCAGAAATTGGGGTATCCCATAGTACCCTATTACGCTATTTAAAAAATGAAATGAAACGCTATAATAAAGCAAGCATGGCTAAAATGACAGCTTGGTACGAATCTTATACTGCGTAAAATCAAAAAAGACAAGGAAAGAATTATGCTATTCATTCCTTGTCTTTTTTCTATATATCTATTTTTAGAATAATATAAATTTCCCTTTTTCTTAATTTATATCTTTATTTTTATTTTGACAGATATTAAACTGGACTAGTATTACCAAAGACTGTACTTTCTGTACATCCACAAGACCTCCCAGGGTAAGACAACTGTCATTCCTCTTTTACTCGCCTAATTACCTACAAAGCTACGCACATCTTTTGGACTTTGACTTGTTGTGGAGCCTTATCCCTTTGTAGAGCCTTGGTATCAGATTTCTGTTCGTCGAGCCGAGATTTTATTCCACGCTTCCTCCGGCCCTTCCCTTACGATAAGTACATTACGCTTCCTTAGTTATTGGCCAATGTGTACCCCCACAGTGGACTTTCACCATCTAGATAGTTACCATGCCTGGTACACACAAAAAAGCATCAAAGAAATGGATCTTTTTACCACAAACCCATTTGATTTTTTAAATTTGGAAGGATTTTTTTATTTTTGCAAAAATAACAAATTAAGAGTTGGTTTATGTATAATTTTTATTATAGGAGGTGAATATATTGTGTAGAGTATAAAATGTTTGAAAATTTATATTCTGGGCAATATAATTAATGACAACCATAATTTATTTAGAAGATAACGGAGAACGTCAGGTTTTAAAACAAATAGCAGATATCGCACGTTTGGGAATAAGCGGTGATCAAGATGCTAAAGAGTTAGCTAAGTACATACGCCAAGGGCTTCAACTATTAGGTAAGTTCGGAGTACCTTCTGATAAACGGCTTATGATGGTAAGTGAAGAGGTAGACGGGGATAAAAGAACATTTCATCTTTTAAAAGAGCTTAAACATATTCCATATCCTTTATTTGAGTTCCGCATTAACAGAACTACGCCAGGAGCTTTTAGAGCGATATTTTTTGAATATAAATATGAAGAGGAGCAACTTCTTATTTTCGCTAAATCTGTATTGAAACAGGGAGATCCTAACCCTCCTGAACTCCAACAAGCAATTAAAGAGAGTTTAGCCTTATACGAAAGATTCCATGAAAATCCCGAATTATATTTAGGAGAGGATGATTAATATGAAAAAATTCAATAAACAACACGAAGAGTTGATGGCGTTGTTAGACGAGGTTCCTGGTGTGAAGGAACATATGGCGAGCTTTGAAGTTAATATGGGGGAAGCAATACTTAAAAGGAGATTAGAGGCAGGTCTAACTCAAGCACAAGTTGTAGCGATTGTTAATTCAGAAGGAGAAAAGATAACACAAGCTACAATATCTAAAGTAGAATGTGGAGACAAAACTATTGGCTCAGACACATATAATAAAATTTTTAATGCTCTTGGCGGTATTAAGGATATTAATATAGAATTTGGTGAATTACCCAAGAGTAGCAAAAAAATTATTGAATATGAATACGCCTGATTAAAGATCGAAGAGACCAGGGCCGATTAAAATGTACCCTATAGAGTAGACACTTTGTAAAAAGGACTACTCTGTAGGGTGTTTTTTTGTATACTTAAATTAATAGAAAAATGGGATTGGGGAATTAAAATGACTAAAAAGTATTTTACAGAAAAAGAAATGAATAATCTCATGGTTAATCCTAATGTAAAGTCTGAAGTAAAAAAGTAATTACCTATACAGACGAAATTAAGAGATTATTTATTTCAGAGAGTGAAAATGGAAAACTCCCTAGTCATATTTTTGAGGAAAATGGTTTTGATATCGTGTAATAGGTAAATACAGAATACGCTAGTTTTTCTTAAAAAATAATTCCATTTTTAGAAATTTAGAATATAATACTTTTCTAAACTTCCCCTTCCTTCTCATATTCAAATCCTAACGAAAAAAGGACGTTTCGTTCATCTAACTCCATTTCTGCTCTTTCCTTTGGTGTTATTCGCCATTTAGCACTATGCTTTTGATTACCTCGTACCTTTTTGTAATTTGACTTTGCTCGGAAGTATGCAAATATCCCATAGAATACAATCATTGCAAGCAGAACAACAGTTAAAAGCACCATATCTTGTACAGGAACAAATTCGGATTGCCATGTTGACTTCATTAACCCTGAGAAAAATAAAATAAAGTGAGTCCCTACAACGAATAGCATGACCATTTCTTTTTTCTGATTGTTTTCATCTATTCGTGTATGTATCACAAATAAACTCGCTGCTAGTAAAATCATTAGGAATGACACAAAAGCCGGTGGAACAAACCATCCGATGACACTACTAATTAAAAAGCCATATCCAGTCGCAAAACAAACATCATACAAAACTTGCCGTATTAACTGATTCTTCGTTAGTTCATTCATGAAGACTCTCCTTTACTAAAGCTCTTTTATTGTGTGCCTGTTGCATGACATCTAAAATCGAACTTGGACTGATTCGAATATGGGTAATAAAGTTCTTTTTAATCGTTAGAAATTGCTCTTGCAACTTCATAGAGGTACCAACTAACATGTTCACGCCATAGCGACGTGTATCGGCTTCACTATACGTTTGAATAGCACGTATTTTTTTCAGATCTAAATCAATTAAATTTACATAGAAATAGTGTTGCCCATCGTATTCAACAATTGTTTTAAATAGAGGATGCTCTGGTACGGTTGCTCGTGTCGTATCCGTCAATCCGTCCGCTAATCGCTCCCCGTCTTTCCGAACACTCCACTCACTTTGGATGATTTTAAATCCTTTTTCCTTCGCTAAGTGTTCTAATAAGGCTTGCTCCCATGCAGAAAACGAATCAAAGGTTTTCACAAGCTCTTGCCCTAATTTAAACGGCAACACTTTTAACGCATAACCTGTATAAAGGAAATCACGAGTGGTTGTTTTCGTCATGGCTATTTCCATAAAACTTTCTAACCCTTTTTTCCCCTTCCCGAATACAACATAATTTTTTATGGTGCCTGCACGTTCCATTATTTCACTTTGAATTTTGCCAATGGTTTGTGTGACAGGTGCTTCACTTAGTACATACATGCCGTAACTTTCCTTATTTCCATCTGTTAAAGCTCCTTGAATTTGTGTACGACTTCCTAAATTAAAAACTTTCTTTGTTGCTCGACTATCAAGAACCTGCCATGAATCATTGGCACTCATTAAAATATCATTTGCACTAAGCACATAATAGCGAAGTTGTTCACTTAAATAATTATCAGCAAAACTTTCATCTACAAAGTGACCGTTATGATGAAGTGCACCGATTCCACGCATTGTAATCGCATGGAAAGAATGTCCTTTCTTCTTACCTCTTGAACCTGTTTGAGTAGCAGAACGAATTAATGAAGCCTTTCTTAACTGGGTTAATACTTTGTTCAAATATGCTACAGAATTTGAGCTGTGACGGTGCATCAATTGCTCAGTTGTCAGTACACGAAATTTACAAAGGTCTAGCATTATACTAATTTTTTTATCTGATAACTGTTTAAAAATCGTTTGTTGCAATAAGGAACTCCCCTTTCCAATCTGGTTTGTTTCTCTCTCGGCTCTGTCTGATTATCCCTATCCTCGTTCTAAACTCCGCTTAGCAAAGTAAATGATTAAAGTATCAATAAAGCTTGATATATCGGTATTTCTCCGTCATTTTATAAGGTTGAAAAAATAGGTTAAAATTGCTTTTGTAATTTAGGTAGGATTTTAACCCTGTATCTTAACCTAAAAAAACTTACTTTCTTCAAGTAGTTGAAAGCGTTCTTCCTCTAAAATTCGTGGATTAATCAACTTGTATGAGGAAAGGGCTGGCACATCTAATGGCACGAAGCCATGTGCTAAAAAGTCAATAAAATAAGCCTCTGGAACAACATAGCAAGTAATGCGATCCAACTCGCTTTTCTGACCAATACACATCAAAGAAAGCTCTTTATAACTATCATCTATAATAATTTGAAGGGATTTAATGCCATCTACTACATATTTGTAATCGTAATTATCTAAATCTGATGCTTGAAACGATGAAAAACCGTGTACAATAATGCAAATTGCTTTCTCAAAACGATAGTAATCTTGTGAAGTATCTAGCTGTTTATGTGTTTCATTGATGAACCATTCACGGTAATTTGAAATTTTTGGTGACTTTGCGGTGCGAAGTTGCCCATCACGAAGCGATTTTGCCCGTATTTTTAAATATTTGTTCTCAAATCCTTCATAATGAAACTGATAAAATGGTACACTTTCATGATTTTTCGATGAATATGTACATAAGGCAGTCATTTCGTTTCCCCCTATCACTTTTATAAAATGTAAACATGGCTTAACCATTGATATATACTGCTTTTCTAGGTCCTATTTTTTTAAGAATGTTTACAAAATCCAGCTGTATACATTTCATACAGCTTTCCATTAAAATTTTGTAAACATTTCTCCTTAAAAAGTCCGTCTAAACATTGATGTACCAACTGTTTACACTTTTTAATTAATTAAATCTTGTATGTATTTCATTGGGTCTAGTGCAACACCATTTACACGTGTTTCTAAATGTAAATGTGGACCTGTTGAACCTCCTGTATTTCCAACGTAGCCAATCACTTGACCAAGCTTTACCTGAGTACCGACTTTAATTCCTTGCTTATTCATATGAGCATAAATCGTTTCTAAGCCATTTCCATGATTGATACGGACATACCAACCCCAACCACCTTCCGAGCCATCTTTATTTAAGATGAGATTATATTCTGATCTCGTTACAACCCCATCTGCTAAAGCTACAATCGGTTGACCAGAAATATTTGCAGCAGCTATATCTATCCCTGCATGTAATCTGCCCCACCGTTGTCCATAAGAAGAAGTTATATTTTTCGTAAATGGAACTGGCCAAGCTTTTCCGTTAAGTACAGTAGTGGCTACATTCCCATCTACCGACGACCAACCATCTGTATAGGTTAAAAAGCGTTCATAGACTTCCGTTACATAAATATCTGAATGGTTATAAGCAAATAAAGCCGCTTGAATCTTATCTACCTCTGTTGTGCCTTTATAATTAGCTGACAGGTAATTGGCTGCTGAATGAATCGCATCTTCGTCATTCCAAGGGTCGGCTACACCATCACTATTAGCATCAACACCGTATCCGCCATACTTCATAATTTCAGAAGGTGACTTCAAAATGTTTTTGGGTATTTCCCCATTCCCAAGTCCACTACAGGTAGGATAGGACCAACCTAGAAAAGTACAATCCATAAATTGAAGTGAACCAATTGCGCCAGCTGAGGAAACTGCTACATTTTGAGAAAAATTCGTTTCTTGCCGATGCACTGCTGCAAGAATAAGCCAATTAATACCGTACTTTTCACCTGCCTCTTGATAATAAGGAATAAAATCAGCAGGGATTTCATTTTCAGCTAGTAATGACATATTGGTTGAAAAAGAACTATTTTCAAATTCGTTTTCTTCATTTCCTCCAGCAATAATGGCAATCGTCAGAATCGTCATCAGAATAGCGATGATGAGAAGTGAAGGAACAATTGCAATCGATAATGAACCAAACACAATAACTTTTTTCATGTTACTTTACCTTTGCTTGCTGTAAATCAACTACTTTAAATTCATTTACAGCCCTTTGTACTTTCATGTAATACACGTATTTTTGCTCTTCAAAAAAAGAACCATCATTGCCATATACCTCTCCTGTAATATGAGCTTCAAATACTATGTAATCTTTCACTTGATCATAAGTTTCTTTGACTTCAAGTTTTTTTAAATGCGCTTTAAATGCACTATTCGTGGCACGACCCGTTCTTCCAAGTAAATAACGATACAATTCAGGAGACGTAACTGATTCAACTCTTTTGACATGAGCTGTCATGTCATCTCCATTAAAAGCGTAATACTCACTTGCAAAAGTTTGTGCCACTTGTTCCGCCTGTGCGACCTCTTCTTCTGAGTAAAAGTCAGTAGCTGAATACGTGCGTTCATTTTCAGGGGCTTCTTCTAAGTGTCGGATATTCTGCTCAACTTCACTGTCTGATAAAGAATCATACGTGTGCATATGCTCTTGCTCTTCACTTTTTTTAGCCCCTTTAGAAAGTGCTTCTTCTTTAGAAAAAGTAAAGCTACTTTCTTGCTTAACCGCTTCTTGTGAATCTTGCTCTTTTTCAATATTTTTTCCTGTATAGTACATAGCAACAAAAAGCATGACAGCGAGAGCTATCATGCCATTTGTTACGATTTTTCTTTTGTTCATATCATTTCTCCTACTATCTAAAATGAATGGTAAGCTAAATCGCTAATTATCTAATTCTAACTGTAAGATAAAAGTTGATGGCACTGCCTACTGTTAAGGCATATCTGTTTTAATTTCCACAACGGGAGATGACTTATTCTCTGTAATCGTTTGTACCTCTTGAAGAACGTATTGATCCATTGTTAATGTAGATGAACGAGCATTTATTGAAGATTGACTAAAACCATTTAAATAATCATCATATTTATGGAGAATATCCTTTAAATGTTTCTTTGTTACTTTCACTTCAAGAACGCCTCGCTGTTCATCAAACCTTGAAGAATTTCGAACCAATTGCTCTACTTTTTCAATTGTTTTCATTTCTATATGTTCTTTCTTCAAGTAACCTGAATTATCGTTTAATGTCGATTCAAATCTCTCAGAAATCTGTTTATATTGAACTCGTTCAACAACATATTCTTTGAATGAACGAGGTATTTGACCACTCGTCATACTTTCATTAGCTTCTAAACGGTACTCATGTAAATATTTCTCTACCTCAGTTGAACCCATGTTGTTATAATGTCGATTATTTAATTCTTGATAAAGGTCTTCAGTTTGAGAAGCTCCTATTTCGTTCTTTAATAATTGTTTTGCATGGATACGGTCCATCTGCTCTGCACGACTTCCTAATGTAGCTACTTGATTATTGTGATTTACTAGATTACTAGAAGTTTCTGCATTACGTTTCCTCGCAATGCCATTCGCAATATATTCATTTATACTTTCGTCATTCGTATTGCCAGCCTCATAATCTTCAATAAAATTAGCTTTTGCCTCATCGATTTCATCCACTGACACATTAGAAAGTCCTTTTGAATGAAGAGATTGAGCTAATGCCTGTGACTCTATATCTGATAACTGATTAGCGTTAGCAAATTCTTGAATACTCGCTTGTGAAAGTTTATCTAGCTTTTTGGCAGACTGTTTATTAGAAAGTAATTTATATCCTGCAGCTGCTGTTGCTAATTTCATACCGGTTTCCCCTAGACCTGCATCTCCTGTCGCTAATTTACCGACATCTTTTCCTACATTTGCTGCAAATAATGTTGGAGCTAATGCACCACCTGTTGCTATCGCAGCTACAGTACCAGCAGTAACAGCAGTTCCCATTTGAATCGCCTTTTTCGTTGGATTAATAAAGGCTCCGTTTATTTGCTCTCGCATTAAACCAAGTTGAGTTGAACCTTTAGTGAAAATCCCACCAATCCGTTTTCGTAGTAAGAACATGGCCATCATTAAAATTGTTTGTAATACGATGGATAACACTAATCCTTTCGAGCCCCCACCTGCAAGCGCACTGAGGCTATAAATCACTTCTGTTAAGCCGAAAATCAATAAAGCTCCGATGCTCACAATCGATTTCAAGACTAGCGGTAAGGCAAGTTCAAATAAATAGCGTTTTAACACACCGAATTGCCCTGGTAACGCTGACCAAAGTAACGCAAATGGTGCAACCATCGCTATAATTAAAAACCAGAATTGGAATAGTAATAATGATAAAGCTAGTAAATACACAGGTATAGAAGAAATGGCGTTTCCAAGTACCATGACCCCTGCATAGTTATATCGCTTCCAAATTGACTCGTAGGTGAAAGTATCATTTCCTAGTTCAACCACTTCTTCCTTCACAACTAAACTTCTTTTCTCTGCATCTAGTTGTGGATCAAGTTCTAATAACTTTTTAATACGTTCTTGCTCAATGCCAGTCGTTTGTCCATATTGCAATAACAAATAAGGTTTATGTACAAAAGTGTTAAACAAATTATCATACATTTTTTCCTGCACGCTGATTGACTGGACGTTCCCTGACTCATCAATTAGCATGTCCCCTGCACTACCCGAGATAATAAAGGTAGAGAACTCATTTGAAATCGTATGTGCTCCCTTTAAAAACGTGGAATAATTTGCAAAAAATCCTAAAGCAACCGTAAATGCAACTACTGATTTTAATAATCCACTAAAAGCTTTAATCGATGCTCTATTAACAACGAACTGATAAAGGGTATATAAAGCAACACAAAGAGCTATTAACCCACTGAATGCCCCAAATAATCCGCTTGCACTAAATGTTCCACCAGAAAGACCTGTCATATTAACAACTGTGCTCGACATACTATCGATCAGCTCATTGATGATATTCACGTCATAGGAGAAATCTAATATGCTAATCATTAGATTTGTCATAAATAGATTGAAAGAGAAGGATAGTTCTAGAATTTTAAAAAATACGAAGTAAATAGCTGACATTACACCTTCACCAATATTCGAAACATTAAATACGGAACCAAAAAATCCTTTATCTTTTTCTAGTTCTTTATCAGTAATGATGTCGATTTGGTAGTGAACACCTTCCTCTTTATACTCCCCATACTCAGCTTCAAACATTTCATCTTCTGCAAAGGCTTCAGGGGTTGGATAAGTTAAAAAGCTAAGTAATAGTAACAGCATGCAACTCGTAATTTTCAAAAGGACTTTCATTTATCACCACTCCTTTTGAATCAGTTCATCTGCTAAGTCTTTTACTTGTTGATTGGCTTCTAAATATTCCATTTTGCTTTGTTCTTTTGAAACCAAAACTTCTGCAAAACTTGGGTAATCTTTGATGATTCTACTTAACCCTCCACCCGTTAGTTTGTCACTCTCTACATATGGCTCATAGTAGGGCGATTCATGGTCAGCACTTCCTAAATAACGGATTTCCCATTTACCTTTCACCAGCTCACTAACATAATCATCAACAAAGGTTATCCCTGTTAAAGCATGTGTAAATTCGAACTCATACAATATGATGCCGTTATCCTCGAAAAGTGTAAAACGTGTTATTTCGTATGCATTGTCTTCAAAATTAGCTTGTAGTACTTGCTTTGCTACCATAGGATTCGTTGAATACTGTGATATCAGGTATTCAATACTAGCCTTGTCTGTTTCTATTAAAGCCTTATCTTGCTCACTTACAAGTTCGTACATTGTCTCAAATTGCCTTGTTTCACTTGCCATAATAAAGTCCAACATACGACCATCTAATTCGGCGTAATTCGTTTTCACTTCTTCTATAACTTCCTCAGAATTATTTGCCGTGGAATCTCCGTTACAAGCACCTAACAATAAACTAAAGCCCAGAGTTGCTGCTATTAATGGTTTTTTCATTGTATTTTCCCCCTATACAACTGCCCGATTGTTTTCTCTAACTGTTGGTGCACCGTATTTTTTATTCCGTTCACGCTCTCGCTCTGCTTCACTGGAAGTAGAGCTATCAAAAGCACTATATAAGTCAGGGAATACTGGATCGACCTTAATCACAGCGGAACGACCATAAATATCTTGGAAAATACAATTACCTCGGCTCAACTCTCGAATACGGTCTACATTTGCTTTTGTTTGCGGTAGATTTAAAAATTCAAGCATTTCAAGGGCTTCATCTCTTGTACGCAGACCAAATGAAAACTTCATCCCCATGTTGGCAACATCTTCTTTATGGTCAGTCGCATTTTGTGAGCCTTTTAAAAGTGTTGTATTGTAGTAACGTCCTTTGCGCACAATAAAGTCCATTAATTTACGGCCTGTGGCATTCCGATCAATTGAGCTTGCTTCATCTTGCAGTACGATTTTATGGATACTTCGGTCTTGTTTGAACATGTATTGCTTTGTAAATGCTGTTATAGATATTAAAATTGCTTCTGAAATCTTTTCTTTAGGTAGTAGCTTTGTAGTTCTGTTTGCATTAATATCTGGTAGCTCAAGATTTTCTACCATAAGAATCTGAATAGGTTTATTAATCTCCAACACCTTGTATTTTTGATGACGTTGACCGACTAAAAGTTTGGCTAAATGCACCTTTTGGAAAGAAGCTAACCCTTCACTTAATTGCTCTAATGCTTTATATCGTTGCTCTGAAATCTGTTCAATATTAGCGGTTTTAAATTCCTTATCGATACGTTCAATAACTGCACCTAAACATGGGTCTTCTTCACTTGCTACGAACTCAACAGCACTGCTTAAAATCGCATATCGAAAGTCATCAATATCTACATTTGATAAGAAGGATAAAATATCAATGGCAATTGTCTTTGCTTCATCAATACTTGGACTGGTACGAAACGGATCTAAACTGCCTGCATCCTCTTCCTCGCTACCGAGTGTCCATTTTGAAATGAATTCTTCAGGAATGAGTGGCAAGCTTTTCCACCCTTTTCTGTCACCTTTTGGATCAATTACAAGTGCTCTAGATCCTGTTAGTACCGATAAATACATATATAAGTTCATATAAAAGGACTTTCCTTTACCTGTTGCACCCGCAACAAGGGCTGAAATGGAATCCTCTAAGTTGCCAATCCCTTCATACGCTTTAGCAGCCAAATCAGGTTGAATAAATACAGGTTTATTTAAATTGTGGGTATAGCCAATAAAGAAACCTCGATTATCCCCGATATTCGAACTTGCTCCGAACATCATGCCTGCTAAAACACCTGAATCCATTTCAATTTGATAGTCATTGGTAAATTGCTTAGAACCAAGTATTTTCTCCATCATCAACGTAAGCTGTTCCCCATACGGAGCAACTGCTTGAATTCCATAGTTCATTAAAAGTTGTTTCAACTCACTTGAACGAACATCTAAATCTTTTATATTTTCAGCTGTTACTTTAAACACAATGGAACAAGCATATGCAGGTTGACCAGACTTTTGGAAATATGCCTCTGCTTGAATTGTGCCAGCTTCCGATTGGTTCAAGGCTAAATCTGTGCTAGAATCAGCTTTCATTGCTTCTTCCTTCTGATCTCGGTACTCCAAGCGTTTATTGGATAAGCGTTTCACAATACGATCATTAGACTGATGATACGCACGAACACTCGTTGAAATTGGAAATGAAAGACGTGTCTGCAAGGTATAAAGCCATTCAAAATTCGGAAAGTAATTAACAGATTCCATTGAATGCACAACTAAATAGCGTATATATAAATGTTTCTCTTCATCATTGACCATCCGACTAAATTTCAAAGTCGTTGGTCCATATTCCTCAATATTAGTTTCACGAAGCTCTAAAAAGCTCTTTCGATGTGGACGATAACCCACTTGAATGTCGCCTTCTTCTGTTATCGCCTCTACACGTTCTGCAGCTTTAAAATCTTGTCGATACATCACGTCAGCATTGTTCTGCATAACCGAAAACTCTTTTTCTAAAAGATAAATCGTTTCTTCTGTTGATACAGGTTCTACTCGACAACGGAATGCTATTCGAAGGGATTCAAGCAACGTATCTGATTGCATTTGCCACATCTGAATTTCAGATTCCAATACGTCTGTTGCATGTAAACCCATTGCTCGACGCGTTTGTTGGGTAATACCATTAATAAATTCACGAATGGACTGGATAGCATTTAGCCCTACATTCGTTTCCTTAAACCGCTTTTTTTCGGCATTTAATTGAACACCAAAATATTGATGATAGTCACTTGCCTCTGTATTGGCTCGTTGCATTGCCAACGCTTCACGCAATGCCTCCATATACATGAGACCATACTCTTTTAACTCGTAATCTTTTGCCTTCATATCGTCCATTGTTGATTCAATAATTTTTTCAATGTCTGTTGGGAATGGCTCAGAAACATAATGTAAATCGTATTTATTGTTATAAAGCATGGCTCTTTGTGCATTGAATGGACCAAATTTGTCATCTTCAGATAAAAAGTCATAGTTAAAACCAGCTACTTTGAAATAAGCTGTTACCGTACCGTCAATTGCAAATACTAGGTTATTATCTACATGACGAACGGGAAAATTTAGTACTGACACCTTTTCTACCTCCTTCAGTCATTCCTTATCACTATTAGAAAAAGGAGAATACCTTCAACATCATTTAAAGGTATTCTATTTATAGAAAATAATATTTATATCAATTTCCCTTTTTCTATAAAAATAAATATCTATTTATCCCATTATATTTTTTTCTTCTACTATTTTTTCTTTTGGCGCGCGAGCTTTTTTTGTCTAATTTGAATAGCTTTCACACGCTGTTTTTCCTTAACAGATTGTGTTGTTGTAACAACGCTATATCCTTTAAATTGATGTGTACTAGGCTTTGGTAGCTCTCGATCTCGGATATAAGTTACTCCCTTTTGCTTCCTCCTGGCGTAACTTATAAGGGACCGAAAGAATGCCACCGAGGAACGTCCCTCCGTCTGTACGTCTGCTAAAAGATAAGCGAGTCCAATAGGGATAGCGATAAGTATCACGAAAGGAAATACATGCAATACTTTGCCAATAATCGGTGTAAAGTAAATTGCCATTTCTATGATGAAAATAACAAGGAAATAGCCGACTGCTTTAAAAGCAATTGGTCTACCGAGTGGAACACCAAATACTTGATAAATCTTCTTTTCAAATTTGAGATAATCATTTAATACATGCAGTGCTACATGATTATCTTGTTGCTCTTGCATGGTCATCACTCACTTTCATCAACCACCAATGTTCGTTAAATCCCCAAGCCATTCAGCTATATCTGTAATCACATTGGGGTTTGCGATGAAAATTCCAATAATTCCAAACCCTATAATTAAGCCAACTAATTGAATCCAAGCTCGTTTGAATCCTAAAACTAATGCCCCGATAATGACACCAATAAATAAAATATACATTGCTTGTTCTTTGATCCAATCAAACAATCCTGATAAATCCATTTTAAATTCTCCTTTTAAAGCTCGAATGAACGAAAATTATTGTTCAGACTTTGCTGATACAGGTGTAGCAGCGGCTTTTGCATCTGCTTCCTCAATCGCTTGAGTTTCAATTAAAAGCTCTTTTGAAATTTCCTCTGCTGTTTTCGATTTAATTTCTTTTCCTGTTAAATCATCCATTGCTTTCACAATGTACTTATCATTACTTTTCGTCATGGTTAATTGATAATTTGACTTTGTACTAATCTCTGTCTTTGGATCAACTAACGTCACTTCAACAAAAGCAATATAGGTGTCGTTGTCTTCGTCTTTAAAAACTTCAACCTGATTTAACTCTTTAATGGAAAACGTGCCGTTTAATCCTTCGATTGAGCCACTTTTACTTAATAAGTAATTTAGTTGTTCTCTTTCACCATCCGCATACGTTTTAAAGAACGTTTCTATAAAAGAATTCAAGGTAGTAGTTTCCTCAGAAGATACCGATTTCAAGCGTTTATTTGATACAGACTTAATTGTTGTATGTTCTTCAAAATGCGTATATTTTGGCAACTCATAAACACCAAATGTCTTACCATCATAAGCAACAGGAACAACAAAGTACTTTTCACTTACTTGTTCTTGTTCTCCCTTCGTTAGCTTTGACTTAACATAAAATGTAATCTGTCCAACCTCTTCATCGAGTGCTTGCACATCTCGAACCTCTGAATTAACATAGGAAGAGCTCCATATTAAACCATCTACAACAAGCCCTGCATTACTATCTAATCCTGTTGCTAAATACCTTTTCAGCTCGTTTTGACGAGCAACAATACCTTCATCCGTAGCACTCCATGTGAAATATGCTTCTACGAAATTTTGTGCAAACACAACCGCCTCTTGTGAAGTAACCTTGTTTATTTCAACTTTTTCTACCTCCTCGGCATTACTCGTTGCATTTGCCACAACGAGTAAGCCTACAAATAGAAACATCCCGATAAATAGAGTCCAAAATGTATAAACTCCCATTCGTTTTGCTCGGTAGCCCTTTGGCGTAAAATCATTTAGCTTTTTATTTTTACGCTCTAACTTCTTTTGCTCGGCTTTCTCCTTTTCGTCATCAGACAATCGTTTCAAGCCTTTAAAAAGAACTTTTGTCTTACTTTCTTTCGCCACAGCCCTTAACACCTCGCTTACTTATTTAATTGTGCTACTAGCGAATAAAATGCCGATACCAACTATGAAAATAACCGTAGTTAATACGCCATACTTTACTTTGCTTGATTCATAGAATGAGCCTACAACTTCCTTGAATTCATTCCATATTGGTTGCAATGTTGGGAATTGATCTAATAAGACACTTCCTACTACTGTAATTACTAAAATCATGGCGACAATCGTTAATATATTTTTAAACACACATTACAACTCCTGTTCTATTTAATTAGCGTGAAAGCCATCCTCTTGCACATAGCTCTCCTCTTGCCAGATATTTAATTTCTTATTTTTTGCTACTTCTTGGGCTTCGTAAAATGTTTCAACATACTTTGTATTGGGAGGATTAACATAAGCCACCCTCGCAAATCCTTCTGCAACAAGTTGGAGATTAATATTTAGTTCATCAACCCATATATGTGCGAGCAGGCGACCATTCCCATCGTATTGTTTCTCACCAACTTCTACTTCCACAACGGTGTCCTTAATCATAAGTTCTTTTGCTCGTTGACTAGCTTCTAAGGCGAAAGGTTGTACGGGTACACCTTCCTTAACAGATTCAGGCGTATCAATTAATAGCATGTGCACCGTTTCAATCCGTTCACCACTAAACTGTAATTTAACGGTATCGCCATCAATCACGCTTAGAACGACCGCTTTCTCTTTCTCAATTTCTTCACTGGAAGGATCGAGTAGAGGGGCTGTGTCGGTAGATTCAGAAGAGGGGGGAGTCTCTATAAGACTTTCATTAGTTAAATCAATTTCCGTTTCCTCTTGAACAAGCTGTTCTTCTTCATTTTTAGAATCATTTATAGGTGTTACGGGTGTGCTGCTACGAAAAATAAAAGTTATTAGTAGGATTATTCCAAGTAAAATGTATCGGAGCTTCTCTAAAATGGTTTTTAAGTTAATTGTTATCTGCATTTACTTCACCAATTATCATCGCCCATCTCAAAAAGGGAGAGCCCTTCTTTTAGACTTTGAGCGAAAGTCTCTGGGTCAAATACATCCGACTGAGCATGTGAAGGACTATTACTATCCTTCACTTCTGCTATTTGTGGGGAAAGTTGCTTAATAAGTTCCATCATTTCGTCTAGCTTCGAATCATTGGATTGTTGGATTTTTGTAAATTGATGTTGCACCTGATCAACTGCAAAACCAATTTTTAAAAGTCGTTTTAAATGTGCATTGCGATATTGCTGCTCAAAATGAGCGAGATATTCGATTATTTCGCTATCTTCCTCTGTTAAGCGAACAGAATACACTTCGTCACCGTTTTCATAATCAGCTTGTACCTTAGCTAAACCAATATGAAGGAGCTTCTTAATTACGATATTTTGTTTCTTTACATCTATTCGATCTAAGTAATTACGTAAATCCTCATCTTTACGATTAATCCGAATGGAATACACTGCTTTTACCGTCAAATCAATTCACCTCACAAGCTACTGCCCTAAGCGTTCGCCCATCAACATTTTTCCTAGTCGGTAATAACCGATTGCATTGGCAAATTGACCATCAACAATACCTCGGTAATCATTCGTAAAATAAGGTTTAAAGGTACTACCCCCTCCACCAAGTAAGAAGATTTCATCGAATGTATCTGCTTCTTCCTTCCATAGTTTAGAAATCCGATCTTCGATGGCATTTACTACGGAACGATGGGCTTTTTCAACATCAGTAGTAAAATCTACTGCTTTCCCTCGATATTTCATTTCTTTTGTGTTGAGAATGCGTTCTACTTTGCTTTCACTTAAATTAGAGCCACCTGTCTTATCCTTGTAAGCTGTTTTAATGTTGTCGTGTAAATTTACAACTCCAATGTCAATCGTGTCACATAAAGCAAGAAGTGGTCTAAAGCCTCCCCCTTTTTTCATTTCAACTACACACACATCAGTTGTACGGAAACCAACGTCAATCACCGCAATTTGATTGCCCTCAACCATTAGTTCAGGAAGTACTACACGACCATCTGCATTAATCAATGTTGCCCAAATTGCAGATAATGCTTGTGGAAATATTTTTGCTGCTTTAATCGAAATCACGCATTGTCCAGCTTGTGAATGTCCCCCTAACCACTGAATCATAGGTAAAGGCTCTTTTAGCTTTGCTTCAAAATCCTTAACCTGTGACTTGTAATAATCGAGTGGCAACCCTGTAAATAAAACTACTTCCGTTTCACTTGGACTTGTCACCAATTGGATGGCCGTATTAAGAAGAATCATGGTATATTCATGGTGAAAGCGTACTCGTTCAAACACACGAGAAGAATCGGTAGAATTACGCTGTGCCATTTCCCCAACATAGTAATGCTTATTGTTTATTTTGATATGTAGTTCATCTAGCTTAAAATCCTGGCTTAGTGAGTCATCTGTTAGCCCTAAACTTGTTCCCTCTCTCCCAGAACCAACGACAGCTGGGAAAATTACTCGGTTTCCGTTTGAACTAATTGCTTTTACAAAGCCATAGCCAATATCAACTGATACATACTCCATCTATAAATCCCCAATCTTTACGGCAACTGAATGCCTTCTCTCTCTAAATTTGTTTTCATTTCCTTCCGACTATCAGCGAGTTGCCTTTCCAATACGAGACATTGCTGTTCAAAGTCAATTGGATAACATCTATCACAATCTACTAATAACTCTGAAAAGTAACGATTTATCGTCTGTAATTCTTCAATGGAAATACAAAGATTTGCCATAAGCTTTTCTAAAATAGCGATTAAATGCTCTTTCTCTGAAATAAGTTCCTCGTAGTAAAAGTGCATCCTCATAGCATAAATTTGCTGTTGATTCACTTGCATGGGATACCCTCAATAAACTTATTGGTCATTCCATCTACTCCATCCTTTTTAAACTGCTTTTAAAATTAATTATGTAAAATCCATTTTTAACGATATATCGTTAATTTTATTCATTTAATAACTCGTTTTAAAATCATTTTAGATTTTTCAAACGAGTCTTTAACGATTATTCGTTAATTCAAACTAAAAAATTTTATCCAAAGCAATCACTTTGGAACAGCACACATTAAAGAATACTGTATAAACATTCGTCGAGAATGTAAACATTTCTCTGTAAAAGATAATAACGGAGTAAGTGGGAAAAGTCAACGATATATCGTTATTCAAAAGAGAAATGTTGATATATCAATGATTTTCAAAAACTTTAAAAGTAAAAACAATTATTTTTCTCGTAAACATTTTGCAATAAAAAGAATAGAAATGATTACAGAAAATTAGAAAAGAATACTAAACTATATAAAAATTAATTGTATAAATAACTCTTAACATAAAAAATAGCTAGCCGACATTACGACTAGCCTCAATACCATTTTCCAAAAAGGGAATATTCTATTTATATATTTTTCTCTTTTTCTATAATTCTAAATTACTTACATAACCTTTAAAATCAAAGTCTGCAAATGTGAGTCCTAATCCTTTAAACAAGTAAAATAAATCTTCGATTCCCGGATTAAGTGTCAAGTTATTTTCAATAGCACAATATACTTCTAGTTCAACTTGTGCATTTTTACAAAGCTCTTCAATGGTGAATCCCATATCAAGACGTTTCATCTTAATAAAATCTCCTAGCTTTATCACTTCAGTCTTGGTTTTAATAATCATTTCATTCCTACCTTTTACAACTTTGCTCGATTGCAGTTAAAGTCACTATTTCAATCAAACTGAGTTGATCCTTAAAATAGGGCACATAGGCGACTACTTTGCATTATGATTCTGTAATCAGCAGTTAGATTTTCTCCAAAAGCATATGTTGGAAGTTTACATTGATTTTATTAATTAAAACAACATTATTTCAATATAATTTACGTTCAAATTTTTCCAATAGTCATTGAGACCTAACAATACTAAAAATGTATGTAACATACACCTTTAAAACGCTTCGAAATTAAGATTTTAACAATAAAATAAACTCGTTAATACGATAATATTCTACTTTATAAAAATCTTTGTATGACAAATATTTTCAGGCAATTACGATTGTTACAAAGGGGGACTTTTGTTTTATTTTTATTAAAAATCATATTTTTTTAACAAAAAATAAGCCTACAAAACATTTGCAGACTTATCTAAAAATTTAATATTTAAAAAGAAAATACATCCGCTGCTGCAAATAAATCTGTAGCACTTACTACCTTATCTGCAAAAGCTGCGACAACTTGCTTTCTTACAGAATTGCCGATTACAACTGCTGTACATTCAAATCCTTTCTTTTCTTTAATTCGTTGATATTCTTGAAGCATTGTTTCAGAAACACGGCTTTCACCGTCTGTTATAAATAGAATATCAGCTTGTTTAAAGCGATCCTTTTCAATCAATTGGATAGCAGCATATAATGGCTCCTCAAAGACTGTACCGCCTCCCATAAACTGCGAGCAGACATCGACTAATTGAGGAACAGATACTCTCCCTTTTGGAAAAACTTCAATATTACCAACTGTGCTAGAAAACGGAATGACCGCAAAATCTCGTCTCTGATTACGAGCAATGCCCATTAAGGCGATTAAAAATGCTTTACTTTGTGTATCGAGCTTTCGCATAGAGCCACTTTCATCAATACAACAAATAATTGGTCCTCGTCCTAACTTAGACTTTCCTCTTTTGTCAAACATCAATGATTGCCCTTCACCAAAGCGTTTCATAAAATCAAATTTTGCTTGTGGTAAAAGATAATTTGCAAGTTCGCTAGGTAATAAGCGTTCTACTTCATTACCAATTGTCACGCCTTTACGAGCAATGGACTGCTTATGAAGGGATTTATGCTTATCCTTTGCAATTTGCTTAAAACGTCCTGCTAATTCAGCAATCTCACGCATTTTAGGATTGGACTGGAAAAGCTCAGCTAAGAGAAATTGTTCACGAATTGGTAGGCGACTATAATCGGCATTACCACTCCCTGCAAGATCTCCTACAAATTGATTGATATTTTCCCTCGTATCGGTGGTTTGTTGACAAGCACCCTGTATCATTTGCTGAAGTTCATCATTTGAAAGTGCTTTAACTGCTTGCACTATCTCCTGTTGAAGCTGTTTCTCGGCTTGCTGTGCATTTTCTAAACGCTTGCCTGCCCGTTTTAACAGTCCCTCCATCTCTTTCTTTAATTCTTCATTTAAAGCAGGATTCGCTAATTGTTGAGCAGCCTTTTCAATATCCTGTGTGGCACGCTTTTCACGTTGCTTAATATTGTTAAACTGCTTTGACTGCTCTTGTAACTCCTGATTATTATTCACCCAATTCAAAAGCTCTTTCGACATATTAATAGAAGTAACAGTTGAAAGTAAATCATCTAGTTTTGTCATTTCATGTTGTCGCTGATAATCTTCATCTGCTAATAGCTTTTCCATGAGTGCATGATTCACTGCTAATTCTTCCTGTACTTCTTTCAATTGTGGTGCTGATTTGTAAAATCCACTCCATACATCCCCAACCAAATTCGTAAAATGCGGTGTCTTCGCATTTGCATGGCAAACATTTCGTAAGCCACTCGCCATTTTATATAATTCATTAAAGCGACGTACATCGAATTTATCAGCATTTACGGTCGCAAGCTCTTGTGTGTGTACTAAATCCTTTTGTTTTAATTCCATTGTGCTTTCCTCCTGATAGTAAAAAAGCCAAAAGCACCACTTAAAAGCGCTTTTGACTTCAATTTTTTGATTGATTTTAAAAACCGATAACGGCAGATGTGAGTTTTAATAGCTCTTGTTGCATGCGATTACGCAAATCAACAAGCTCTAAACGGGCTGGGTGCTTAGCTTGGAAGTCTTGCACTTGCCCCGATAACGTCTTTCCTTTTAATAATAGCTCGCTAATTTGGTCTTGTGAGTGTTCACCATTTAATGCTTGATTCGATAATTGAAGGATTTCATTAAACTCATCATTCATGCGTTCAATAAATGTCATGACAACATCTTGGGAATGCTCTTTAACAATCTCTTTTGTTTTCGTCTTTTGATCTGTCGTTTCCCACAAGGTATTGGAGAGAATTTGAAGATCTGATGGTGACACATCTTGACGACCCTGCAAATAAGCCTTTGCTTGTAATAACGACAAGGACTGTTTAAAGCGACGATCACTTGGGCGAATCCCTTCATCGACTAATGCTTGACGAATTTGTGCAAGCAAATCATAAATAGCATCTGAAATATTCACTTGATCTACAGCTTGCTGATGTTGTTTTAATTCCCCTAGATTCATCGTTGGCACTTGAGGTTTTGTGTGGGACTTCATCATTTGAATGAAGCTCGAATTCTCTTTAATGTAATCTACTTCATATCGTAGAAGGAAACGGTCAAATAAAGCCTCTAATCCTTCTCCTTCTTCGATATATTCATTCGATGAACCGACAATCGTCATTAAAGGCGATTGAATCGGCACTCCATTGTTGTAATATAATCGCTCATTAATCAATGTTAAAAGCGAATTTAAAATCGCTGAATTGGCTTTAAAGATTTCATCGATAAACGCAAAGTGACTCAGTGGCAACATTCCTTCCACATTACGTACATATCGCCCTTGCTCTAAATCTTTTAGAGAAAGAACACCAAATAATTCCTCGGGCGTTGAATACGGTGTTAAAAGTTGTTGGAAGTACGTTGAGCCTGTCACGATTTGCCCCAGCATTGAAGATAGAGCTGATTTACCTGTACCAGCTGGACCAATGAATAAAACGTGTTGACGAGCAAGTACAGCTGTCAATAATGCCTCCACTTCATGATTACGGTCAAAAAATGTAGCGTTTAAGCTATCTTGGATTTGTTTAAATTGTATGTTCATTTGAAGAACTCCTTCTTAATGATTTACAGTAGAGTATTTACTGGCTTTCTGATGATGTTTTTATTTACTTTTAAGGCTTGCAAGTTTGTCGATAATACCAACGACATTTAAACGTAAATCATTTACTTTGCTATCAAGCACTTCTGTTTGAAGGTCTAAAATCGCTTTGTACTCGTTATACGTTTGAGCAATTTTCTTTGCATTTGCCATCGCCTCTTTTAATGCCGCTTTCGTCACACCTGGCTTTGACACAATCGTTTCGCAAGTATATATCGCTTTCTTCATATCTTCAGCAATTTGACGATTTACCATCTCATGGGAAGATTTGATATTAAACAGTGGAATACACGTTGCAGTACTGTCAGCTAAGTCATTAATGAGTGAAGCTAAATTCATTAGCTGCCCATCATATGTACAAGGCACAAAGTAAACCCCACCACTTGCTCGCACACTTGTGGTTGCCATCGTATCAAGGACTTTGCCGACAAATTGACGAATGTTTTGCGAATCGTACAATTCTTTATACTGCTCATAGCGTTCCTTTGCTTCTTCAGCTAAATGTTTTGCTAGAAGGTCTGTAGAAGTGCTTTCATAGGTGACGGTGTTATTTGATTTATTCAGAAGAATTTTCACTACTTCCGTATCATAGGCTAACTTCTTCCCAGCTCGATCCACCCGTTCAATGACTACATTACGCTGAATAAGCTGAGTATCCGTTGTGACCTCTCGAGTTAAATAATTCAAATACACATTGCCTTCAAATGTTGGCACCTTCGTACGCTTTAGCTCTTGTGTGGCTCTACGAAAAGCGTCTGACGGTCTGATTGGGTTTGGTAAATGGACTGTGTCGACTTGAGAAACTATCATTTTCTGTTCTAATTCCTCACGTGTAATTTTCACGTTTTGAATCGAATACCAGAAAAGATGCCCGACATTTCCCTGTCCTTCTATTTTTGCAACAAACTGTCCGTTTGTTAATTGATTTCGTACATGCACGTTGATCACTCTCCTAAAGTTGTTTTAAATGCAAAAAAGTCAATTTAGCTACTACGCCAAATCGACTTCTTGATATATATGAACATGCAAAAGCACGGACACATCGGGTATTTAGTTAAAAATTAACATACTTAAATAAGCATATGAGATTTTCGTGAAATTTCTTCACAGCTGCAATACTCCTAAAGAGATTTTAAATGCAGGAAACAAAAGGGATCTTATGCAATCGTTATTCAAAATTGTTACCTCTAACAAGTGCCGATTGCCATTGCAAAAGTGGGATAATGATGTGGTTTTGCAAAGAGTAAAGTAAAATACTATTCAATTTTAACGATAAATCGTTAAAATTGCAATTTAAATTACTTATCTTCTACCTTCAATAAAAAAACGTGCTATTTTTAATTATAATAGAAAAAAATAAATTTCCCTTTATAGAATTATAGAAAAAATACCTCAAATATGTTGGTTTTGATTAACGAATGGATCTGCATTTTACGATATATATAAAGAATCCATTTTAAAAAAAGATTGATTAAAATAGATTCTTTATAGCAGATTTAGGATTGGTTTTTATAAGAAATATTGTTCATTTTCTACCTAGGTTGCTTTACAATTGCGTCCTTTAACAGAAGACTCGGTTTCAAGATAATAATAATGTCCTTTCACTATTTCTCCTCCCTATTTGAATAACAGAAGAGCTTCTATCAGCTAGATTAATCTAAGTATATTCCTCGACAATTTACCCATTTCCATAAAAAACAGGCATGCCTCTTTTCCTTGCATCCCTGTTCGATTATTCTTTATTTACTTTTTTCTAACACATCTATAAGGATTTTTTCAATACTTTCAGCTATAGACACTAATTCAGCATCATTAATTAGGCTAATCATTGCAGTTGGTTTAGGAAGGCCGATTTTCGTTTTCCCTTCGTCTTCATACACGGTGATTTTACAAGGTAAGAAATAACCTACTAATGGATTATGCTCCAGTACACGTGCTGCTTCTACCGGATTACATACTTCAAGAATTCGGTAAGGCTTTCGATAACTGTCGACACCTTTTTTCTGCAAGGTTTCTGTCAAGTTCAGTTGCCAAAGAACCCCAAATTTATTTATCTTTAGATTTTGTTCAATGGATTCAATCGCTTCTTCAATTGTTTTATTTGTGTGAACCGTATAATGAAAATCCATAAAATCCTCCTAGTATTTTTCTCCTTTAAGAAGTAGTCATGTACAGATACCTAAAAAATATAAGCATTTATTTTTTATAAGATATCTATCCATATTTTGATTGCTGTCCCTAAAATTAAAACCGCTAATATCCACTTCAAAACAGATGTGTTTAATTTTTTACCAGCTTTCGCTCCTAATGGAGAGGCGATAATACTTGCAAAAATCATAATAATAGCTGGTAAATAATCTACTTGTCCTGTTGATAATTTACCAATTGTACTTCCAATAGATGAAATAAACGTAATGGCTAAGCTAGTGGCAATCGTCATACGTGTTGGAATATTTAATACTACGAGCATGATTGGTACAAGTAGAAACCCACCTGCGGCTCCAACAATCCCTGAACCAACACCGACGATAAGAGATAAAATTGTAGCAAGCAGTTTATTGAATTTAACCTGATCTAAAGGGATATCGTCAATTTGTTTTTTCGGTATAAACATCATCAATCCAGCAATTAATGCTAATACACCGTATACAATGTTGACAGCCTGTTCAGATAAATTCGATGATCCGAAACTTCCGATTATACTACCTATTAAAACAGCACTACCCATATATATAATGAGGGATTTGTTTAAATAGCCCCCTTTTCTATATGCCCACACACCGGCAAGAGAAGCGAAAAATACTTGTACTGCACTAATGCCGGATACTTCATGGGCAGTAAATGCTGCAAAACCTAATAATGGAGGGATATATAAAAGCATTGGATATTTAATAATCGATCCACCAATTCCAACCATCCCTGAGATAAAGGATCCAACAAATCCAATTGCAAAAATGGTAATAATCCATGCTATATCCATTTTCATTCCTTCTTTCTAGAAGAGGCGACATACGCTCGTATGCCACCTCTAATTAAATTGTTCAAGTTATCCTTTTTTAATAAAGAACTTAATTACATCTGCTTCTGTTGATTGATCTAAAATTTGATGTCCACCTGATGTAGCCCATGCCGGAATATCTGATAATGCGCCTTTATCTGTTACTTGCACTTCTAAAACTTGACCTGATTGTAGTGCATCCATTGCCTTTTTTGTTCGTACAATTGGCATCGGACACGCTAATCCTTTTGCATCTAACACTTGCGTTACTTCCATATCTATTGTCTCCTTTTATTTCCTATTTCATGTACTTTATTAACGCACTGCACAACGGTTTGGACCGATTTCCATCTCTGTTTGTTCCTCGTTGTCAGGTGTGATTTTCCCCATATTCACTTGACGAATTTGTTGATATGCATTTGGTTGTGGTGGTAAGTTATCTGTTACTGTACGACGGAATTCTTCTTCACTTTCAATGTTTAAACCGTGATTCTCCGCAAATAAATTGCCTAAACGTTTCGCTACAGTTCCATCTTCGTTTAACTCTTCAATAATCATAAAGTGAGCAGGTAACACAATTAAATCTTCTGCTAATTCACGATAACGACGATATAATGTTTCACGAAGATCACCTACCCAGTCCTCTGCAAGACCTGCTAAATCCGGACGACCGATTGAATCGATGAATAAAATATCTCCTGTTAATAAATACTTGTTATCAACGACGAATGATGTTGAACCAATCGTGTGACCAGGTGAGTATAGTGCGCCTACTTCAATTTGAGAGGCACCTACTTTCACTGTTAAACCATCTTCAAGAGGTGTGTAATCGAATACGACTTCTTCTGCATCTTTTGGTGGTAAGTAATACGTAGCTCCTGTTGCTTCTGCGATATGACGACCACCTGAGATGTGATCGGCATGTAAGTGCGTATCAAATACATGTTTAATTTCAACATTTTTTTCTTTCGCAAAGTTTGTGAATACTTCTGTGAATCGAACAGCATCGATAATCGCTGCTTCTCCTTCAGAAATCACCATGTAAGAAAGACAGCCTTTACCTAGACGAACAAATTGGTACAGTTCGCCACCACCCGTTAAATCGCCCACTTTAATTGGTTCAAGGTACGAACTCCAAGATTTCATACCACCTTCAAGGTAGAACACATCGCGACCAGCTTCTGCCACCATCTCCGCCACCATAACCGAAGAACCTTCTTTTGCACATACAACTAATACATCTTTATCTGTCGGAAGTTTTGGAATGATTTCCTCTACACCATCTAGTAAATCGAAATAAGGAATATTTAAATACTCAAAGTTGTGTCCTTCAATTTTCCAATCGTCATAAGCATCCGTATTACGTACATCTAAAATAAATAATGGTTGTTTTTCAATTAGTTTACGAGCTACTTGCGCTGCTGTCATTTTAATAATTGTCATATAAAATTACCCCCATAGGTATTATTTTTTAGTTTTTTAAGTGGAAGAGCTTTCCCTTCCACTAGTTTTCCCGAATGATCTGATATTAAGTATTTCAAAATTTAACTACTTTGGCATTAGAATGTTAAAGTTGGTGCTGCATCTTTTGCAAATTCAAGGAATGTAACAGCTCCGCCAACTTCAATCCCATCAATAAAGTCTTCTTTCGTTAAGCCCATTACATCCATTGTCATTTGACACCCGATAAATTTTACGCCCATTTCTTGTGCCATTTCAACTAATTGTGGAATGCCTGGTACGTTTGCTTTTGCGAATCCTTCCGCAAAATGCTCTTTTCCTGCTGGCATCGGTAATTGTTGCATTGCTTGCTTATGGATTAAGTTAAGTCCCTCAAATGTAAAGAAGATCGCTACCTCTTTCTCTGTTGCGGCGGCTGCCGTTGCAATGTTAAATACTTTATACGCGTCAAATAACCCACCATTACTTGCAATAATTGCTACTTTGTTAGACATAATAAATTCCTCCAGTTAATTTAAGTTTTTATATTTTTTTTGCTAAATCGCCATTCCAAGAACTCATTCCTGGTAGCACGTTTACAACTTTCGTAAAACCTTTTTCCGCTAATTTCTGTGCGGCTAAATCGCTACGTGTCCCTGTACGACAAATCACATAAATCTCTTGGTCTTTATCCAGTTCATCTAAGCGGCCTTCTAATTCACCCATTGGGATTGATTTAGAGCCTTCAATATGACCAAAAGCATATTCTGCTTCTTCACGAACATCTAGAATAATACCGCCATTTGTAGCACGGTCGATTATTTCTTCATTGGTAATCGTATTTTCAAACTTCTTTTCCGAATCAAGGTCATCGCCACTTTTACGGATGTAATGCAGTAATACACCATCCTCTTCTTTCGTCCCAAGATACTGATGCCCGACACTTTCAGACCATGCTTTTAGGTCCGCAATCGAGCCTTTATCGGTAGCTTGCACTTCTAGTATTTGACCATCTTCTACATCATTCATTGCCTTTTTCGTTTTAACAATGGGCATTGGACATGCAAGACCTTTACAATCTAAATTTACATCTGCTTTAATTGACATTTCAAAACCTCCACATACCTACAAGGGTATTGTTTTTCGCAAAAAAATTACTCGACTTTACCTTCCCAACTCATCATTCCACCAGTCATGTTTGTTACATCAAACCCTTGACTTTGTAGATAGTGCGTTGCCTGACCACTGCGCCCACCTGAACGGCATACCATAATATAAGGTTTGTTTTTATCCAGTTCGTGTGAACGAAACTCCAGCAATCCTAATGGAATATGCGTAATGCCAGGGATGTGACCTGCTTGCACCTCATCCACTTCGCGAACATCAATTAGATTTAGCTGTTCCCCATTTTCTATACGTTGTTGAACTTCTTTTGCACTAATTTCTTTCATTTTATTTTCCTCCTAAATTAATAATTAACCTCTCCAAGAACTCATGCCACCACGAACATTTGTGATGTTTTCATAGCCCAATTTTTTTAGTTGTTTACATGCTTGGGCGCTACGCATTCCACTTTGACAAATGACTACAATCTCTTTGTCCTTTGGGAGCTTTGAGAGATCTGAACCTAATGGCATATTTTTAAACTGATGAATATTTCGAGATTTATATTCACCTTGTGTGCGTACATCGACGAATACTTTATCCTTGTCATTTAATATTCCTTTTAGTGTTTCAGTCGTTATAGTTTTTGTTCCTTTAACCGGTCTCATACGCCAAAGGATAAAAACAATTGCCACCGCAATTATGATCCAAATTTCCATGAATGTACTCCTCCATACCTATATGGGTATACTTTTATTGAAAAAGAAAAGTCGATTTTTTTAACGACTTTTAACTAACAAATCCATTGCTTCTTGTATTGAGTCATTCGCAGTATCGTCGTTATGCTTTGCCTCCAAGATACATTCTTTTAGGTTTTGGCTAACGATTACACCTATAGTATGATCAACACCTGAACGGACAGCAGATAGTTGAGTGACGACGGCTTTACAATCTTTTTCTTCATCCATCATTTTCAATATCCCTCGAAGTTGACCTTCAATACGTTTGATACGATTTTTTATTTTAACGTCGTCCGAATTCAATTGTGCCGCCTCCCTTATGTTATTTTCTCTTACTGATATACATATATTATACCCCTATAGGTATAGTGTCAACAGATATAATAAAAATTTCTTTTGTTTTTAGATTCTCCAAAAATTGAAGAACGATACACTTCTTTATATAGATGCATTGGGGATGGTAACAATAAACGTATGATGGTATCCATCTGAAGTTAATTGGATCTTGCCTTTATGTTGTGCAAGGATTTCTTTTGATATGGCTAGGCCTAACCCTTTACCAATCGTATTATTCGTAGATTCTGTCCGATAAAATCGTTCAAATATACTTTCTCTTTCTTCCTTTGAAATAAATTGACCTTCTCCACTTACAGAAATGCAATAAGATTCATTGACTTTTTTCCCTGTTATCACGATTGGCTTATACCCCGTGTAGTAACGTATGGCATTATCAATCAAATTACTCATAACCTGAGTTATCCCATTCGGATCAATGCGAATCAATTGTTGATCAATGTCCGTTCTAATATCGATATTTTTTCCTTTCATGGACCAACTAAACATGTGAACTACTTGATTGATGATTTCAGAAATTTGTATTACTTGTTTTTGAACAAATTTTTGATGTTGCACGTATTCAAATTCTTCAATTGCCTTTAGTTGTTCTAACATAGTAATCAAGCGATTGGATTCTTGTTGAAGCGCATGAAATAACTCTTTATCACCAGTTATGATTCCGCTTTGTAACGCCTTTAAATATCCGTTTAAATTGGTTAAAGGTGTGCGAAATTCATGAGAAAAATCAGACAATTGTTTGTGCCTTTGAATTTTATTGCACTCCAGTTGATCCACTAGCTCATTAAAATGATAGATTAACTCTTCCATTTCACCATCAGATTGAAATTGGATATTCTGTACTTTATGACCTTGTTTTAAGCTTTTCATCGACTCTATTAATACGGTTAAAGGTTTCATTAATTTACGTGTAAAGTAATACTGGATGACTATGGCGAGAACAATAAATACCCCAACTAGGATCCATAAATATTGCAATAAGACCGCTTTAAATAATTTTGTTTGTTGATTACTCACCATTTCATCAAATATTTGACAAGCTGCTTCATAAATCGACCATCCAGAAAGTAATATGAATGCAACAATGATGAAACTATTGGCTATGGTTAAGCGCCACAAAAACTTTTTCGGTAACAACGATGTAAGTTTATCCTGTAACAAACTTATACCCCATTCCCCGAACTGTTTGAATCCTTTTTGGCTTACTTGGATTTTCTTCAATCTTTTCACGAAGTTTTTTAATATGTGCATCGATTGTTCTAACCATTACTTCTTTTTCAAGATATGGATACAAATGCTGTAATAAATTTTCACGGGGTAATACGAGGTTGGGGTTTTCCATGAAGTGATACAATAATTGAAATTCATGTTTCGTCAGGTGAATTTCTTGATCATATAAAAGCACTTCTCCTTTTCTCGGTTTTATACATAACCCTCCGTATGAAATTTTTTGACAAAATTGACCTGTCCTTCTTAAAACAGCTTCTACATGCGCAAGTAATTCTTCTGGATCAAACGGTTTTGTCATATAATCATCAGCACCTAATCGAAGCCCATGTATTTTATCCGCTGTTTGTACTTTTGCACTTAACATAATAATGGATACTTCATTTCTTTCTTGCTCTTTTATCCATTCACACAATTCTTCACCACTGATTTTCGGAAGCATTAAATCCAAGATAATTAAACAGGGATGCTCATTCAGAAATACATCTTTTGCGTTTTCTCCATCTGCTGCTTCTACCACTTCATAGCCTTCCTTTTGTAAATAAATCTTAATTAAGTTTCGAATCATTTGGTCATCTTCAACAATTAAGATCTTTTGTTTCAAAATGACACCCCATTTTAGTGATTACTCTAATTTCTCAAACTCTCTGATCATTAAATCGTAATTCATCGCACCTAATGCGACATATTGAATTCTCCCTTTTGAATCAATCATATAAGACGTTGGATAAGCTTGCACACGATACAATTCGGCCACATCTCCATTTTGATCAATTAAAACGGGAAACGTGAACGCTCTATCTTGAATAAAGTTCTCAACAGTTGTCAATGAATTTTCTGTCTGCGTTAAGTTAATAGCCAACACGACGACATCCTCATCTTCAGAAAATTTCTGTATATCGGGCATCTCTGCTCGACAAGGTGGACACCAAGTAGCCCAAAAATTAAGGAACACCTTTTTTCCTTTAAAATCGGAAAGGGAAAGAACCTCCCCATCTAATGTTTCCAACGAAAAGTTAGGTGCGACATTTCCACGTTGAACGCCCACTACATTTGTCTCTTTAATGTCAATGTCAGTATTTGAAGAAACTACTGGATTCCCTGTTTCTGATTGATCAGACTGTGTGGAAATATATTGGAATAACGCATAACTAATCATCGCAATTAACAGTACACCAAATATCACTTTTCTCACTGCTATTTACCTCCTTCTATCCTAAATTGGATAACCATGTCCCATCAATTAATTTTAATAAAAACGCACTTAATCGAGGCATTTGTCCAAAAAATAGGAGGATCCCCATTAGAATCATCAGAACGCCTCCCATTTTCATAATGATGCCAGTTTTCCTTAAAATCCATTTAGAAGATCCGACGAAAAACGTGAGAATAATAAACGGAACCGCAAAACCAATGACATACATCAATGTATAGAGAAGACCTTGACTTGGATTGGTTGCAGCTAACAACAAGATTGATGCAAAAATTGGACCAATACAAGGAGTCCACCCTGCTGCAAAACCTAATCCAACAAAAAATGTACCTAAAAAGCTCGTCGATTTCTTCGTATAGTGAAATCGTTTTTCCTTCATAAATAAAGGAATCGTTAACCAACCAGCTACCAAAAATCCCATAAAGACAATAAAGATTCCAGCTAGTCGTTGGATCAATAATGCGGTATTCCCTATTAATAATTGTTGCAACCACTGCCCTAGAAAAGAAGCACTAGCACCTAAACTAATAAAGACAACACCTATTCCAAGTAAAAAGATAATGGAATGACTGAATATTCTTTTGCGAAGTCTAGTAGTTTGTTCTGCTTGAATTTCCATTACACTGATGCCTGTAATATAGGATAAATAGGCAGGAAATAGTGGTAGAACACACGGAGATAAAAAAGAAATAGCACCCGCTCCAAAAGCTAAAAGCATTCCAACTAATAAGACCGTATCTGTCTCTATAATCATTTGATCACCTCTTCAATTTAATAGAAATAAGAACAATGGTCATAAATAAAAAGAATAATAAAATAAACGGCCATGATAATAGATACCCAAACACTGATACAAAAGGTTGTGTAAAAAACATCAATAGTGTCCCAACTAACCAACTAATCAAGAGAATGGAATATAAAGTGACCGTTGAAAGCTTTTCTTTTAAATAATAAAAAATAGTCACTAGAATCCCATAGAAAATCAAATTGGTTAAAGAATAAACATTTTGATCTTGTACAAATTGAATAAATTCAAACATGAATGATGCCGTCAATATAATGGGAATCAATAAACTTATTATTGGAAGTTTATTTTTTCTCTGTTTATAAATTAATCGTAAAATACTACCAATAATGGCAACATAAAAAGAAGTTGAATCAACGGGATATGCTAAGATAGCAAGTGGATCTTTTACAAAAATTGAGAGATTTAAAAGAACTTTCCCAATCCACATAAATATCACGAAATTGATGAAAAAATCAGTAACTTCTTCTAACTGTTTTCTCTTCTGTTCTTTACTAGATGGATTCATCCAATAAAAAAGTAATAAACCTGCGACAATGCTAAAAAAAATAGTAGCTAATGAAAAAATTTTTGCAGTAATAGCCATTTCACACCTCCTCTAAATTGTAAATATTTAAAAATGACTCATTTCGGTAGTACTAGCCTTCTTGTTCCCCATCGTACATTTGAATAGACTTGATCATATCCTCCATGATTTGTTCATCCATCGAGCCGACGAACTTTTGAAAGATCCGTCCTTTTGCATCGATAATATAACTTGTTGGAATGGTAAGTATTTCATAGAGCTTTCCAACAGATCCACTTTCATCTAATACAACTGGAAATGTTAATCCATACTCATTGATGAACTTTTCCACTGCTTGTTTTCCTTCATCCAGAGCCGTTAAGTTTACGGCAATAATTTCAACGCCATTATCTTTATTTTTTTCATAAAAATTTTGCATATGGGGCATTTCTGCTCGACATGGTGGACACCAAGTAGCCCAGAAATTTAGAATGACGATTTTACCTCTAAGGTCGGAAAGATTAATATGGGTCCCATTCATATCCGACAAAGTAAAATCCGGAGCAAATTCAACGTCTAGTGATGAATGACTTGACTCGATGATCCCGGTCTTTTTCGAATTATCGTTTGTATTTTTAGCCGGCTCTAGAGGCTGTCCTATTCCACTCGCTACATCTTCCGTTTGGTTCGCATTCTCTATTGTGGAATCACTTGCCTTTTCCTTCATTAGAGAATCATAAAAGGCATAACCCGCTAAAAATCCGATAAGTATGAAAGGTAACAATTTTTTAATCACGAAAGCGTCTCCTCCTAATAGCGTCTCAATTTTTACTCTTGTTCTTTGAATTATGGAGTAGAATTGTGAAAATTTCGTTAAAATGAAACAAAAAAATTACTTAAAGAAATAATCTTTTCTAAACAAATCAAAAGCCTTTAAATAAAAGGGATGAAACCAAAAGATGAAGACGCTTCTTCACCAATTGACTCATCCCTAGATAAATATTTACTTCAATTTTGATATACTACTTATTGCTTGTTATTTTTAATTGACGCCATACACACTTGAATAAGTCTTCCAACCACCATCAACATTTTTCACATCGAATCCATTGTTTTTTAGAATTCGGCTTGCTAAATAGCCTCTTAATCCGACTTGGCAGCTAACATAAACGGTTTGATCTTTTGGGATTTCATCTAAATTTTCTCTCAAGTCATTGAGGGAGATGTTGATTGACCCTGGAATATAGCCATTTTCTCTTTCCTTTGGTTCACGTACATCAATTAAAAGCCCACCATCTGCTACAACTTGATCCACTTCATGCCATTGAATTTGTTCTAAGTCGCCTAGCATAATATTCGTTGCCACGTAGCCTGCCATATTGACAGGATCTTTTGCAGATGAATACGGTGGTGCATATGACAATTCTAAGTTTGTTAAATCTTCTACTGTTAGATTCCCTTTAATCGCAGTGGCGATCACATCCATTCGTTTATCAACACCATCTGCCCCAACAGCTTGTGCGCCAAAGATTTTTCCTGTTTCTTTATCAAAAATTAATTTTAACGCGATTGGTGCTGCCCCTGGGTAATATCCTGCATGGGAGCTTGGGTGAATATGCACAACTTCATATGCTACTCCTAAACGCTTTAATGTTTTTTCGTTATTCCCAGTAGCCGCAACAGTTAAATCAAATACTTTTGCAATGGAAGTACCTAAAGTACCTTGATACTTCTCGTTTTTCCCCATAATATTATTGGCCGCAATACGACCTTGACGATTAGCCGGTCCTGCAAGTGGGATCATCGCTTTTTTACCGTTGATATAATCGACAACCTCAACAGCGTCACCTACAGCGTAGATATCCTGATTTGACGTTTGTAGATAGTCGTTCACAATAATTCCACCACGTTCGCCTAACTCTAATCCAGCTGTTTTTGCTAATTCATTTTCCGGTCTAACCCCGATTGAAAGAATCGTCATATCCGTTTGAATTTCAGTTCCATCTAATAAAATTACTTGCTTTCCTTGATCAGCAAATGCTTGCACACTATTTTCTAAAATTAAATTGACACCTTTTTCTTTTAAATGCTTGTGTAAGATACTTGCCATTTCAAAATCAATTGGAGCCATAATTTGATTAGCCATTTGGATAATCGTCACTTCGATGCCACGGTCAACAAGATTTTCAGCCATTTCAATTCCGATAAACCCGCCACCGATCACAACGGCTTTTTCAGGTTTTTGCGTATCAACGTAGTTTTTAATGCGATCCGTATCCGGAACATTTCTTAAAGTAAACAACGCTTGGTTCTCATCTAACCCTGGAATTGGCGGTACAATCGGTCTAGCGCCAGGTGATAACAGTAATTTATCGTATGTTTCTTTATAAACTTCTCCTGTTTGCAAGTTTTTAATAGTTACAGTCTTTTCTTCTGGATCAATATTCTCCACTTCACTTAAATTTCGGATATCCAGATTGAAGCGTTCTGACATACCCTCCACGGTTTGTACTAACAATTTATTTCGATCCTTGATTGTTTCGCCAACATAATAAGGTAAACCACAGTTAGCAAAGGAAATATATTCACCACGTTCTACAAGGATAATGTCAATTTCTTCACTAATTCTTCTTAAACGGGCCGCAGCTGTGGCTCCCCCTGCAACTCCACCAACGATAATCACTTTTTTTGTCATAACTTTTCCCCTCCAAATTTTAATTCGTCTCCAAATACCGTACGGGGTATTATTTTTTATAAATAAAAAGTCGAAAACGTTATCGACTCTTTACAAATAGGTTCACTGCTTCTTGAATGGATTCATTTAAGGCTTTTTCGTCTCCCTCTGCTTCTTGAATACATTCAAGTAAGTTTTGGCTAACAATTAACCCTATCGCACGATCCACTCCAGAACGAACTGCCGAAAGTTGCGTAATGACGGCTTTACCAGCCTTACCCTCTTCCATCATTTTCAATACGCCACGAAGTTGACCTTCCATTCGTTTCATTCGATTTTTCACTTTATCATCATATGAATTCAACTATGTGGTCTCCTTTTTAATTCATTATTGATATCCACATAATATACCCCTATAGGTATGTTGTCAACCAAAAATATTTTCTACTAAATCAGCCTAAGATTTCTCTTTAAGTGCTAGTTTCAAAGAGAATGGCTACAAGAAAACTTGCATTATAAATCCATTGGTTTTTGTCCTACAAATTGAATGACATGGGATAGACCATTATGTAGTTCACCCTCGTAACGTTCAACTTCACCCATAAAAAAATGAATAGTACGCCAATCGGCAAAAATTTTTAGAAATTCTTCAGGTTTATATAAAAGATTCATTTCTTGTGGTCCTCCACTATTGTAGGGAATTTGTTTATGTGAATAAACTTCAGTGATATAATACCCACCTGGCTTTACGGCTTTTTTTACCCCTAGAAGTGTTTTTGTACGTAATTCCTCTGGGAAATGCCCAAATATACATACAATTTCATCCCACTTATTTTTTTCCCATGTAGCTTCATTTAAGTCAATCAGCATCGTGTTAACATTTACACTACGTTCTTTTGCGAGCTTTTCCGTTTTTTCTAAACCTGATTCCGCATAATCCCATGCTGTCACATCCAGTCCTTGCTCTGCTAAGAAAACTGCATTACGCCCTTCACCTTCGGCAATCGCCAAAGCTTGCCCTGTTATCTGGAGTTTCCGTTGCGTCTCTTCTAAGAAAACATTCGGTTTTTCCCCATATACATAGTTCTCCATTTGAAAACGAGTATTCCAAAAATTCATCGGCAACCACCCTTTCGATAAAATTACTTTTAACATCAATTTTACTATTTAATCCTAAGCATTGTTTTAATTTCAATAAAAAAACGACGAACCATAGATTACAGTCCAGTCGTTTTACTCCATATTAATGATGCTCAGCTTCTGCTGCGATGGCATCTGCTTTTGTTGGATGTGTCGTACCAAATGGATGGTTTGGTGGCGCATAAATGGAATAGAGTTTTAGTGGTATGTTTCCTGTATTGATTAGGTTGTGCCATGTTCCAGCTGGTATTACAATGGCGGAATCATCTTGAACAGGTCTTCTAAAAGTTAGATTGTCTCTGCTATTCCCCATTTGGACAATCCCTTGACCCTGTTCAATACGCAGGAATTGATCCACATCCGGATGCATTTCTAACCCAATATCTTCCCCAACACCAATACTCATTAAAGTCACTTGAAATTGTGTTCCCGTCCATAAAGCTGTACGGAAGCTAGTATTTTGTTTTGTCGCAGTATTTATATCAATGACAAATGGCTGCAATCCATAATCTCGTAACATCATTCTGTTGTGATTAATAGAGTTCATAATTGGATTCATATTCCAGTAATTGATTGGGTTACCATAGTTGTACATTGGGACATGACCATAATGAGGGGGATGACATGGATACATATACGGATAGTACATTTTCTCAATCCCTTCTTCAGTTATACATACACAAAATTAGCATATGCCACTGTTTCGATTACGTCCCTAAAGTTCATACAAAATTATCCATAATAGTTAATAAAAGTGGAATTATTATACCTTCATACATAAAAAAGTAAAAAGGGTATAGTTCAAACAAGAACAAATGCAATGCTAAAGTTAATATTAAAAATGATACTTCTTGCCAATTTAGTTTATTTATTTCCGAAAAAGTAAACCCTCTACTAAAAGCTGTTATTAAGCTTTTAAAAAAACTAAACTCATACACCTTCCCTTTTAAAAAAGGATTACTAGCTTTTCATACTAGTAATCCTTTCTTGAATATTTACTTACTAATAAAATCCTTCAAAACAGCTCTCTCTGTCTCTGTTAACGTTGAGGCATACATTTTTACCATATCATTTATTAATTCATACTGCTTTACTCCCCGTAAAGAGCTCAACTTCTTAATAAATTGGTAGTCATTATCGTCCGCTTTTAATGAACCCCGTTTCATATATGCTTTTTCTTTTTCAGGCTCAGCAGTTGGTACTGCCCCGAATAACGAATTTAAAACATCTGCTTCCCCTTTTTCAACAGCCCCTACTTTTTGAGCTAATCCTGTTAATTGCGGATCTCCCTTAGAAAATGGAGTAGGATTTGGATTCTCTGTTCTCATTATGAATACCCATCCTTTCAAGTATTTCATCTAGTAATTCTTCATACATTTTTAACGCATTTTTATCGTGATGATCTAGTTTGCTTTCTAAATCTAAAGGCGTTTTTGTATAACGCTCGATACGGTCACGGGCTTTAATAATATTTTCATATGCAAGCTCGCCAAATTCTGCACGAATGTCTTCTACAACCTCTTTACGGAGCGTACCTTGACTTGAAAATAGATAAATTATGACACCTGCAAATTGAACTGGCTTAAGTTTAATGGCCTCCATAATTTTACCTAATGTTACTGTAGTATCTTGGAAGTCCTTTGCGCCATTTAATGAAGACGTTTCACATTTCACAACACCAATTGCATAATCAGAAGCTGCTAATGCATTCTTCGTATACGTATTTTGCGTAGGTGGTGTATCCCAAATAATGAAGTCATAATCCCCTTCTACCTCACTTACTAATTTTCGTAAGTAGAAGTTAAATGCAGGATGATTTTCGTCACCTAATTTTTTAAATAGGAAAATATCAATACCATCTAAGTCTTTACCATTTGGAATAATATCTACATTTTCACTTAATGGCATAATTGCTGAACGGAAATCCTCGTTCACAATTGCATCTTGAATTGTTGGCGTATTCTCGTTTAACAAATGAAGTTTATTAAATGTATTAATCAGCCAATGTGTACTGTTAGCCTGCTTGTCCATATCAATAAGCAGAACCTTATAACCTCTTAAAGAGAGTAGTAGAGTAAAGAGATACGAGCATGTGCTTTTTCCTACACCGCCCTTTTGGTTACCGAACACCATTTTGATTGCCATAACATGTATAGCCTCCTTTGAAATACCGTTCTAGTATTATTATAAAGGAAAGTTGTTTAAAAGTGGGATATTTCTATAAATCTATATTAAGAATTTTATATTTAGGGATTTTTCCCTTTTTATAATTTTCTATTATTCTCCATCTACCTTTTCCATTTTAATTATTCCATAAATAAGAAATCTACTCTCCACTGCTCTATTCTACGCTATTCTTTTGTATTATTTTTAAACCTACTCTAATAATAAAATTATTAAAATAAGCTTAATTTTGTTAAACTATATATATAAATTAACTATTTGGAGATGACACCCATGCCTTCTATACAATTCGGAACTGATGTCATTTCTTATCAAATTAACTATAGCGCTAAACGGAAGAACCTATCCATCCAAGTCGATGAAAATGGAGTTACGGTCATTGCACCAAAGACGGCATCTGAAGAGGAAATACAATCAATTTTAAAACAAAAAGTCATATGGATTTTAAAACAACAAGCCTACTTTAGCGAAATAGAACATTATGAAAACCCACGTAAATTCTTATCTGGAGAAAAATTACCTTATCTAGGGCGACAATACCGTTTAAAAGTACATCAAGAAGCCATTGAAAAGGCATCATTCATATACCGTCAAGGACGTTTTATTGCGTATGTACCAAATCATTTACCAGAAGATGAATATAGAAACACATTATATCCACTTTATAAGGAATGGATCATTCAACGAGGCAGTTTGATAGCTGCGGAACGTATCAAACGATTTCAACAATTCTATCCCTACTCTCCAAAGAAAGTAATTATTAAAGACCAGCAGCAACGATGGGGGAGTTGTACCGCTAATGAACAAGTACTCCTCAACTGGCACATCTTTTTAGCCCCGATGTCTGCAATCGACTATGTAATTGCTCATGAATTGGCTCATTTAAAAGTAATGGATCATTCGAATGCTTTTTGGGAGACGCTAGCGATGGTTTATCCGGAATATCAGGTAAGTAAAGAGTGGCTGCGTTTGAATGGACGAAAGCTATATATATAAAAACAGCAACCATCACAATACGGTTGCTGTTTTTTACGTTATTAATACTGCTTCTCCGCCAACGCCACAAAATAACCTGTGAGCATTCCTGCCTCAGCTACGGATAGCTTTTGATCGAGTAGGTGACGAATTAATTGACCATTCAAGTTTCGTTTAAAGTCCGTTTTCTTCTTCCAGTCTGGAATCGGAGTAACTGTTTCTTCAATATATTGTTGAATCGTTACTGCGATCTCTTTTAACTCGTAGTCCTCTTTTGACTCGCATACCTCAACAAGCTTATTGTAAAAAGGCTCTTGATAAGCAGTTAGGCCACTCGTTGTTTCGCCCGATGCCTTTTTAACTAAATCCTCTCGAACTTTCATCATCTCATCGATGTATTCAAATATTGTTAACTGTTCATCACGTAATTGTTGGATTAAGCTTTCTACCTTCTCCTTTAGTGATTGGTAGAACACTTCATCTTTTTCCATACTGACTGAAATTTCACGTTTTACGGCATGTTCAATTTGTGCAGCTTTTGATTCTGGTAAGACTTGATTGTCGATTTCTTCTTTGAACTTCTCATCTAGAATCGGAATCGGTTTACGGACTTCAATCCCTTGTGAACTAATATAGTCATGGACAATTTGACGTACTTTTTCACCGCATCCATCTATATCCATACCATCATGTATCGCATAAGTTGAACGTACTCGCTGGCGGATTAAACTCACCCATTTAAAATCCTTCAAGAATCGTTGTGCTTTTGGATCTGGTAACACCCGGTCCATACTTTCGGCAAAACGTTTGTATGCGATATCGAATTTTGCACGCAGGTCTTCCGGCTTTAAACGCAGTACTGCTTGCTCTTCTTGGCTATGTTTTAACCCATCAAAGAATCGCATAGCTGCACGATGACGTTGTTCTAAGCGAGGCAATTCATTATCAATTGACTGCAATGCACCCTTTACATCATTAGCACTAAAGATATCCAATGCTTCATCTAAGAATCGTGAAACACCGAAGTAATCCACTATTAATCCATACGTTTTATGTCCATCGTAACGACGATTTGTACGCGCTATTGCCTGTAATAGGTTATGTTCCTTTAACGGTTTATCCAAATACATGACCTGTTCAATTGGCGCATCAAAGCCCGTTAACAACTTGTCACAAACGATGAGCATTGCCAGTTTATCTTCATGAAATGGTTTCTTAAAGCGTTTGATAAAGGTTTTTTCATCGTCTTTAGATGTCTTATACTTTTTTAACAACTCATCTGTATCATTTTGTCCTTCAGAGAAAATAACCGCTGTTTCAAACTTGCCATTTGCAAACTTGTCGATAAGTTCCTTATATTGAGCAGCTGCACGACGAGAAACGGCAACTACTTGTGCTTTGTAGCCATTTACTAAAATCTTTTCCTCAAAATGCTTTACAATATCAAGTGCAATATCACGCATTCGATCGGGTGCGGTTAAAATAAGTTCTTTATTCACGAATTTAGCTTTAATCCGTTCCTTTGCATCATCATCAAACTCGCTAAAACTACGTGCAAAAAGTTCATCTAACGTTTCACCTTTCATTTGAAGATGTGGTAAGCGTGATTCATAGAAGATTGGAACAGTGGCCCCGTCTGCAACGGCCTGATCAATTGTGTACTTATCAATGTAAGAACCAAATTTGCCCGTCGTTGAGCGTTTTTCTTTATCAATTGGTGTACCAGTGAAGCCAATAAACGTTGCATTAGGTAATGCGCGTCGCATATTCATCGCAAGCCCTTTATATTGAGAGCGATGAGATTCATCTGTCATAACGATTATATTTTCTGCTTCTGAAATGATTGGAAAATCCTCGTCTTCTTTTGCTTGGAATTTATGTATGAGCGTCATTACCGTTGCGCCTGGTCCTTTAGATAACTGTTGTTTCAAGTCCTTCACGGAAGTTGCTTGTGTTGGATTTGGGAACCCACATGCTGTAAAGGTTTCTGTAATTTGGTTATCTAAATCTTCTCGGTCTGTAACAATGACAATCATCGGGTTTTCAAGATCTTTTATGCGACGCAGTTTCTTCCCTAAATACACCATCGTTAACGATTTACCTGACCCTTGAGTATGCCATACGACCCCTCCTCGAAGTGCTGGACGGTCATTATTTAAAATACGTTCGATTGCCTTTTCAACGGCACGGTATTGTTGGTAGCGTGCAAATTTCTTCACAGGACCATCGTAAACGATATAGTTATTTAGTAAATTTAGCAGGACTTCTTTGCGTAAAATCCCTGCAATTAAAATATCTTGAGGCAATGTTGACCCTACAGCATCCGGATGCATTGGATAAGGGTCAATCCATAAGCCATAATGTTGTGCTTTTGCGTATAACGTCCCCACTTTTGCACGATCCCGACTTGTCGCAATCATTAGTTGGTTATAATAGAAAAGCTTTTCGTTCGTTTCAACGTAGCGCTCCATTTGATGGACACATTCAGGTAATTGTTTTTCAGGTTGAAGTTTCGGGCTTTTGCATTCAATGATGACAAGTGGCAAGCCATTAATGTACAGTAGAATATCCGGTCGAATCGTACCATTTGGATTTGTAATGGATAATTGATTCACCACTAAGTATTCATTTAGCTCGCTTGTTGGATTATCTATATCAAAGAACTTTACCGTTTGCCCCTTTTTCCCCGAACCAAGGTCTTGTTCAACGGTTACACCATCGCCAAATAGCCAGTTATAGACTTTGTTATTAATTGACCAAAGCCCATCCCCTGTCGGTGCTACAAATTGGCGTACAAGTTTATCGAGATTGCCTTCACTCATCCAAGGATTTAGACGTTTTAATGCTGCACGAAAGCGATCTTCCAGGATAATGGATGATTGACTGTCCCGTTCCGCCTCTAACATCTTCCCTGTATAATGCTTATAGCCATATTCTTGTAATTGTTCAATAAAAGGCAGTTCTACTTTTTCATATTCATACTGTGACATCATGCCACCTCGTTTCTCTTTATGTATGTATAGTTCTATCATATATCATTTCCAATTTATAGAAAAGGACTGCCTAAGCAGCCCTTATTATTAAGCATCCACTTTTACTCGGATCTTACCTGTTAGAAGTTGTTGCATTAAGCCTTTTTTCAGTTCCTCATACTTCGCTTTTTCCTGCTCGTAGGAGGCGATTTCGGCGTCGACTGTGGATAGGATGGAGGCGATTTTTTGTTGTTCTTCGAGAGGTGCTATAAGAATTTTAAATCCTGATAAACTAGGTGCGTATAAATGATACACCGATGATCCTTGTGCTAATTTCGCTAAATCCTCTTTACGTGTGGAATTCAATTGAAAACTAACAAATCGACTATCTATGGATTGATTCGGTCTAAATAAATTGATATCACCGCCAATTAAAACACAATCTACCATTAAGGCCGCACTAGTTGCAATATCAATAGCTGTTTCTCCTGATGAAGGAATAAGTAAATCATTTGCATAACCTATTACAGGGTTTTTTACTTTAATATCAGTTCGATAAACAATTTCTTTAATAACCTCTTTATATGTAGTATAAAGTTGCCCATATAAGATACATGGTTCTCCCAGTTCTGATAAATCTTTCTTAGCTATTCCTTTTCCTTTAAAAAACACTCCTAATTCTTCGAAAGAGGCTACACCCCAAGTTACAGGTATTTCTCCAAGTTCACTTTGTTTAAATTCTGTATGTCCAATACCTTTCGTCAACAATTGCTGCATTAAGCCTTTTTTCAATTCCTTTGTCTTTTCAATTAATTGCTCTGTTTGCTCGATTTGTGTATCGACAGAGGAAAGGATTTCAGCGATCTTTTGTTGTTCTTTTAAAGGAGGCAATGCAATTTTATGGCTTTCCATTAAACTCTTAGTTATGTGTACAAATGAAAATCCATTTTTCTTCCCTTGTAACTCTCTTGAAACAAAGTCTAATCTATAATAATAAAACAGTTTATCTAATATCTTTTCATTAATTTCAATCCGCCAAATATGATAATGGAAAATACTCCTTGGTCCATTCCAAATATATGGTCCAAAAGTTGCTGACCATGCATAAAGTAAATCGCCAGGATTAGCATACTTTTGCTCCTCTAAAATCAAATCAGAATATACAGGCTCTTTTATCCCTGTTAAATTTTGTATGCGTATTATAGGTGTACCACTATTTTTAAACTCGGTCTGCTTATATGCTCGTCCATTGTAAAAAACAGAAATATCACCTTGTTGAACTACATCCCATTCCAAAGGGATTTCCCCAAGCTCTGTAATTTTATACCCGTCTCTTACTTCAGCCATGATTCTCACCTAACCCTAGCTCTTGTAAATATCCATTCAATTTTGCTGTATTCACTTCACGTTCTTTTTGAATCATTGCAATATCCTTTAGTACAGTGGCTATATCCACTAATTCTTCTTCTTCGGACTTATCAATATAGCGAGTGATATTTAAGTTATAGTCATTGGCTTTAATTTCATCTGAACTCACGAGACGTGCGTATTTTTCTATATCTTCATAGCTATCAAAAGCTGATACGATTTTAGTGATGTCTTGATCACGTAAGCTGTTTTGATTTTTGCCTTCTTGGTACTCATCTTCTGCGGCAATGATTAATACTTTTCCTTTACGTTCTTCCGGCTTTTGACGATTGAATACCATAATACAAGCTGGAATACCTGTGCCATAGAACAAGTTTGATGGTAGGCCAATAATTGCTTCTACTAAATCTTGTTCTAACAATGCTTGGCGAATCTTCCCTTCTGCAGAACCACGAAATAGTACACCATGTGGCATAACCACACCTGCAACCCCCTTGCTATTTAAAGAAGAAATCATGTGCTGTACAAAGGCATAATCTCCGTATGATTTCGGGGGAATACCGTACTGGAAGCGACCGTATTCATCGGCTTGCGCTTCTTCACGTCCCCATTCTTTTAAGGAAAATGGCGGGTTGGCAATTACACGGTCAAATAGCATTAATTCGCCATCTTCAATTAGTCCAGGTTTGCGTAATGTATCGCCTTTTACAATTTGGTGATCTGGTAAACCGTGTAGAAGTAGGTTCATCTTCGCGATTGCCCATGTTTCTAAATTACGTTCTTGGCCAAATAGGGAAAGCGATTGAGGATTGCCGCCTTTTTCTTTTACATAGTCCACGGATTGAATCAACATCCCGCCTGATCCACACGTTGGGTCGTATACGCGCATACCTTCTTCTGGCTTAATCAGTTTTACAATCAGTTCAACCACTTTTGAAGGGGTGTAGAACTCTCCTCCCTTTTGTCCTGCATCATCGGCGAACATTTTAATTAAATACTCGTATGCACGACCAAGCATATCTGGTTCACTTAAGTTTTCGTTACGTAGATCAAGCTCCGAAAAGTGCTGTAATAAACGTTGCAATGTTTCGTCTGTTAAAACTTCTTTATTATTAAAATCGATTGGCGTTAATACGTTAAGTAATGTCGCATTTTCATTTTCAAGTGCTTCAAAGGCAATGTTAATCGCTGCTCCAATATCCGTTGCATGTTTACGGACATTCTCCCAACGTGCTACTTCTGGTACATAAAACTGATATTGTGAGGGCATTTCAGCAAGCTGTGCCCCCACCTCATCTCCATAACTTGAGAAAACTTCTTGGCGTTGTTCTTCAAACACATCACTTGTGCGCTTTAAGAAAAGTAAGCCGAAAATATAGTTTTTATATGAAACGGAACTAACAGATCCACGAAGAATATCCGCAGATTTCCATAAATGAGACTCTAATTGTTGAAGTGTTAATTTAGACATGATTGACCTCCTATTGTAGCTTTATTATACATTTTTTTAGAAGCTGAAATTAATCCATTTTGGGAATAAAGAAATTGTTGTCGTCTACTAGTGCCATACCGTGTACAAGTGACTGTCTATTACAGAGCAAAGCTTAAGCCGAAACAGGCAATTAACACTTTCTTACTTTTGTATATAATAAGTTTAAGAATAAAACATATTGTTTTTTCCAATTCTCTTCCCTACTTTCACAGTCCATTTCACTTTATATAAAATTCTTTTATTAGATAAGTATATTTATAGATATTTCCCTTTTTCCCTAAAGGTATAATTCCAATTAAAAGAATACAATTGTGTAGAAAAGGAAAGTTTTGAATAGAAAAAATATAAAACTATTATTTTAATAAAAATACACCTAACAAAAGTAGAAATCCTTACTTTTATTAGGTGTATTTTAGATGATTAATCATTGGATGATAAACGATTGTCTAATTCAATAATTTTATTAGGCTGAATCGCCTTTAAAAATTTACGTGCCACACTTTGATTTGCAATATCGTATGTAATCACAAAGAAACAGAAATCAACAAGTGTATCTTGCTCTACTAATACACTTTCCTTCTCTTCATCCAAAGTTACAAGAATGGGCGTGTCTTCTATTACTTCACGAATGTCGTAATCGTTACTACAAATAATCGAAGCGCCAAGTAACATCGTTGCAGCAAGACTATGCATTTCACCCAAATCACTTGCATTTTTTAATGGGCGACCTTCATTTATCTTTTTCTGATTCAAATCAGCAAAAGCATAACGAATATCACGCACATACCCTTCGTAAATATCGAATAAATTATCTGATAATGTTTTCTCATCATCAGGATCAAATAAGTGCCATTTTCCTTGCTGAATATAATCCTCTACTTTTTTTCGAACATCAGTTATTTTTAATTCCTCTAATACCATCTGGTGGATGTAAACTTCTTCGTATAATAAATCGATCCACTGAAAAATATCAGCAGATCGATAGCTTGTAGCATGAATGAGTACATTCGCATCGATAAATACCTTTCCCTTACGCTTCATCTTTAGGCTCCTTCATGACAAGCGCATCTTGCTGATATTTTTCTGCTTGTTTTGGTGCAAATTTCGCCAATTTATTTGCAGCTTTTAGTCTATCTAATCCGTTATGTTCAACGTTTGCCTTCACTACATTTTTATAAGCAGTAAATCGTATATCTGGATTCGCCTGATCTAAAATAGAATCTGTCAAACCCAAATCACTACGTTTGTTTAACCAATCAATTTCTTGGCTCTTTAAACCAGGTACTTTTTCACCTAACTCATTCAATCTTCTAACAACTGCTACATACGGTACAGCTGCAAGATCCGCGATATAAAACACAGCTTCTTCCTCACCATAACGTTTTTTAAACTTTTCCCATAGCTCTCTTGTCAATGATTTAGGAAGCATAATCGCCGCTGCAAAACGGTCAGCTGCACGTTCATGGTCAAATTCAGTCTCTTGAATTTGACTTCCTTCTGATAAATGCCATAATTCATGCGCCGCTGTAAAATAGCGCATGCGCAATGAATGAAATGTATTTAAAGCAACAAACTGTTCCCCATTTTGATGTGTAATAGCTGCTCCAAAATAGGCTTCATCTTCAACAAATTGATAGATAATATGAACTTTATCAGCTAAGAGACGTTCAATATGTGGACCTATAAATAAATCATGGCCAATTTCATCCTCTAAAAAACTCGATGCGAATGCTTCTGCTATTGTTTCTGCTTGTTGCCTACGATCCATTATTTCACCTGCTCATTTAAACCAACATAATCTTCAATTGCAAAAAGTAATGCTTCTAACTCTCTTTTTGAGCGACGATTTGACGCATTTCCTCTTAGTTGCACAGTTAATGGACCTTGTTTTAGTTCCTCATAATGCAGTAAGTCTTTTGTCGAAATACCCATAACATCTGCAATTTGTTCAATACGTTTAGGAAGAAGAGTACGTTCACCTGATAGCATAAAGCCGACAAGTGCTTTACTAATCCCAAGTTGATCCGCTAACCATTGATAAGATTTATTTTCCTGTTGTAACCAATCTTTGACCTTACCAATGACAATTTCATTTGTCTTCATAATTACCACTCCTTATGTCTACATATATTATAACATTTTTGTAGACGTCTACAATCGAATTTACCTTATTGTATGTAGAACAACTTATACTATTCATTATGATAATCACGTCCTGCTGTTATTTAATTTATTCACCCGTCAATTTAATTTCCCTTCATTCTGTGGTATTTATTTAATTTCTTATCAAACCGCAATTGAATAGGATTTACTAACTAGAATTCTACAATAACGCTACAAATAAAGAACTAAAATTAAAGAGAACCGAACGAGTCCGATTCTCTTTGCTTATTCTTAAGATTTATCTACTACAATTTATTTTGTCAAAACTGGAATGGCAACAGATTTGGATAACTTTTTTAAGATGGTTAGGTGGCTCTCTTAAAGCATAAGAGGCATACAAGTTGCTTAACATGGAGCCTCTATAGGCATGATTCGTTGCGCCAAGAAGCCAGCTAAAGAAGGCTGGCTTAGCCAAACAAGGCTATCATGCCCATTGCTCCATATAAAGCTCTTCTTCGTTGAAGGGTCTTGGAACTGCTCCTTACCCTCTATAAAAATTGTCTAAATAAGTGTTACTCATCCACAAAAACCTTAAACATTTATAAAAGTACTTTTGCAAAAATTAATAATATGAAATTCTCATTAATATAAGTATCCTTATGCTGTGTTTAGTTAAGACGGAACTTACTTTTATAGGATTTCATACTATTATATGGGATAATAAAATATAGATTGGACAGTAAAGGATGAAAATAATGAGTCAATTAAATGAGGAATTAGAAAAATTACGTAAACTCACAATCATAGGTCTATTCGCTGATGATGATTTAATGAATATATTCGTTTTAAAAGGCGGGAACGCTCTGGAATTAGCCTATAAACTACATTCACGCGCATCAATGGATATTGATGTATCTTTAGCTCAAGATTTTGAGAAGTTGGGCTGGTCAGTTGAAGAAGTTGCTACCAAAATTCAAGAAAGTATGACCCGTACATTTAAGGACGAAAAATACCATGTATTTGATTTTAAAATGAGTCATCGTCCAAATCAAAGATTACAGGACATTGATGAGCGTTGGGGAGGATACGCAGTAGAATTCAAGGTTATTTCATTAGCAAAAGCAAAAGAATTGGATATGGACCTTGAAAAGATGAGGAAGACATCTATTGCAGTCGCTGGAACGAAAAAAACCTTAAAAGTAGATATTAGCAAATACGAATTTGTCGAACCAAGTGAAGAAACAGAGTTTGAAGATTATGTGATTAAAGTCTATACACCGCGTATGATTGTATTCGAAAAAATTAGAGCCATTTGTCAGCAAATGCCTGAGTATAAAAAAATTATGCATTCCAGTAGTAGTCCCCGTCCGAGAGACTTCTATGATATTTATATGATTATTACTCAACTCGATTCAGGAATACATATATCTTCTGAAGACAATATTGAAATGCTTCGTAACTTCTTTGAAATAAAAAAAGTTCCTTTTGAATTAATCAAAAAAATTCAGGATCCGACTGTGGAAGATTTCCATGCTTCAGCTTTTTCAACAGTTGAAGACACAGTAAAAGACAAAGAAGCATTACAGCCCTTTGCCTTTTACTATGAATATGTTGTTAATTTAGTTTCTCCACTTTACGATAAAATTTAGTTAATCTAGATAGGCTGGATAATAAAGTTTCCAACGTTCCGAATAATGTTTATCTTTTAGCTCATAATCAAGGTAAAAGTCCATTTCAATCGGAAAACGTTCTAACAGACGCAATGAACTTTCTTTATATCCAGCCTTTTCTAAATAAAAGCCAATACTTTGATGGTATGGATAGACGTGGTTTAACTTTTTTAAATAGGAGTATATTTTATTAACCGAAACTTGATCCTTTGCATTTTGATACATCGTCAATATTTCATGAACCCCCCCACCATACTCTGGTCGGACAGCTATATCAATTAAGGTCCGTTCAATATTTGTTAATCGAATACGTTCTTCTTCTATTACACCTAATTGCCCTGTATTTTTTCCTGTTAGCCAGTGTATTTTTTGCCCTTTATAGATAGTTTTTCGATTTGTAGTACGCATTGGTTTTGAAAAAGCAGTATGAATAGCTTCCTGAGTCGGTACCCAATCATTATCATTCTTGGGCGACTGCTCTTGATTAATATAAACAGCCTTTACAATATTATCTGTCAAGCCATGATAAAATGCTGCTGTATAATGGGAAAGATATACTTTTTCATGGAAAGAACAAGCTATTTCATATACAGATGGCTCATTCTTTCCAAAAATATATCGTTTAATTACTATTGTTGGAAAATCCAATTCAACTAAATCCAGAAGCGTTGCATTTGTAAGAAAATAAATGAAATCTTCAACAGAAGCTGAAAACGGCAATTTCCAATCACTTCGATTATCAGCTAAAATATCAGCTAAATCCCCTTCAGTGAATATCGTCTTTTCTGTACTCTGGAGCATTTCTACAATGTCAGACTTAAATAACTCCATAATTTGAAATTTGTTTGGCCTGCCCATTTTTTCAATTCTCCATTCTTGTAATAAAGTATATATACTTTATTACACAAAATTAGATTGTTTGTCAAGAGGATAAGGTCCCTATCATATTGAGAAATGCCTATTTTTAAATATTTTTCCCTTTTCCAACTACTTTATACTTGACAAAAGGATTTTTTTGCCTCAAAGTAAAGTATAAATACTTTACTTTGCAGGACTGTTTTTATATTTAAAATTATAAAAATTCATCAACATCACTTGTTTTCAAATTGATGTAATGTTCCATAATCGTCTGGTGTGATTTATGACCAGACTGTTTTGCAATGGTAGGAATATCTGCACCATTATTATACATCGTTGTGATTTGTGTTTTACGGAAAGTATACGGTGCAAAACCTAACCAAGCGTGGATTGATTGATTATAACTCACTTCTGAAATCTGCCGGCTAGTGTAGTTCCCCCACTTATCAGCTGCACCCACAAAATAATCATCTTGCTGCAATCCACATACAGTTATATATTTTTGAATCGCTTGTATACATTCGAGTGTCAATCGTTTTTCTTTCATATCCCCTTGTTTTTTTAACATGACCCAAACAGAACGATTGGGTAAATCAAAATCACTTATTTTTAAACGAACCATTTCGGATGGACGATTAGCAGTAATTAAATTGACTAGACAAATCGCTCTTTTTCGTATATCGGATTTCTTATTTGTATCGTACTTCTCAATTAATCGTAAAACGTCTCTTTGGCTTTCAGCTCGAATACCACGCATCGGTTTCAAGCGAAGATACTCTTCCTCATTATACATTTGACGTAAAATACGAATTCTTTCTTCTTGTTCAGATGTTTGACTTAATTGAAGTTTATTCGCCAACCAATATTTTACACCTGCAGCTCTTCGGTTAAATGTAGAAAGTCGGACTTGATGGACTGTGATCGACTGGTGCAAATAGTATTCCATCGAATCAAAATCGATGGGCAATTGATTTTCTTCGCAAAACTTTGCAAACAATTTAAAATCAGGTTCATACATTTTCCCTTTTCGATTTTTCACTTTTCGAATGGAATACTCAGTTTCAGAACTTATTTTAAATCGTTGGATTGAGTACACATTATTTTCCACTTCTACACACTCCCTTTTCTACCACTTCCAAGTTAGACCAGTTTATAAAAATAGAAAAGCTTTTTCATTTTTTCTATTCCCTTCTTTTCTGAACTTTTTATCTTTTCCAACAAAAAATTATTATCTGAATTTTCAAATAAACAACTTTCCGTATAAGAACAAACGTTTCTTTTATTCTAGCATTCTCAACCTTAAACAAGCAAGGTTTTTTTAGGTTGATGAAATAAATATCCACAATCTGAAAAGGATTATATTTCGTCTTTGAAGGACGAACCATTTCTACAATAATTCCAATTTCTAAATTTAAATATCCTATTATTTTATTTAAAAATAAATTTCTAATTTCTATTATAATTTTGTAATTAAAATACATATCTAAGAAATGGGATTTTTATGATGTCTTCACCTAGAAAAGTGAAACTATCCAAGCAACGTCAAATGACCATTTCCAAAGTATTTTTTGACGTTCTACAAAGTAAGATAAAGCAACAGTAAAATTAGGTGGTATAATGGTTAAACCGATTCATAAATTACCAAACGACTTTGCAGAACAACTGTCGGAAAAGTTTGTTGCAAAAAGGATTGAGTGGATAAACAGGAATTATTAGAGAACATATTTAACAGGGGCGGACATCTTTTCGTGCTATCAATAATAACACTATATAATAGAAGAAACTCGTGGTAAATGAATGTTTGAACGTTGATTAAAGTGCATACTTTACTACCTACTCGCATCAAAGAATTACTAAAGTCTTTAGAGATGCGAGCTTATAACCTTTGGGGCTGTACGTTAAACATACAGGTTATGGCAGATGCTGAAATATCGATTCGCTTTAAAAGGTAAACTCTCACCCATCATGATGTTTGTTTGCGTAAAGAATTCCATTATCTAAACGACTTCGATTATTAGAATTACCAAAAAGATTATTAGTGATATTCAAAAAGTTAACCGGTTAACTGTTGATATACCAGCTTTTTAGATTAACCCATTATTACCGTGATAAGGCCAAAATTGCATAAATAAAAAGACATTACAAATTTTTTAAGATCATAGATGAGTAATGTCCTTTCTTCTTCAACATAAGCCTTCTTTTACTTTAGTGTAATATTTCACATTGTTTTTCATGTCACTTAACTTATATCAACAACAATAATAAATATTACCTTATCATCTAATAAACCAAACTCCATGTGTAAATAGTTTGTTTTATCAAAATATCCAATTGATGCAACAGTACCGTCCCCATCTTTCTTTATATAGTAATCCTCTCCATACTTATCAATAACATCCTGTTTTTTATCTCCAACTTTTACTTGCTTGCTAGAGGGATATTTTTTTACGCTAACTCTGTACTCTACCAGTTTATTATTTTCTAATAAAAAATTCAGACCTTGTTTTTCATAGACAATATTTTTATATATGTCGTCGGATTGCTCTACTTGTTCTGGTGTTCCTAATACTTTTATTATCTCATTTTTAGATGAACCAATTTTAATATTATTTATGCTCTCATTACTTAAGTCAGTAGTATTAACTTCATCATAGAAATCATAAGAATCTTTGGTTAATATCTCACAACCAGATAAAATAAAAAAGACAGAGATAGTTAAAATTAAAAACTTCCTAAACACCCGTTCAATGTTCCTCCTCTTTGCGCTGATGCTAATTAATATTCATAATACTACTATTCATTCATCATCCAATTAAATGTTCTAAGATATTTGACGATATTTACTATTAAAATGCTCCACATTTAACCCCACTTATCATTAAACTAACCACTAACCAGACATATTAAAAAGAGCAACTGCTTGACTAAGCATTCGCCCTTCTTTAGTTGAAAAAATTCTTAAAAAGCATTCGCTAATTAGAAAGACTTTTTAGATGTTCAACAATATATCTCGCATCGAATCCTACTCCCTGCAATAGCGCAGATCCTCTGCGATACTGCCAAGGCAATCCAATAAAATAGAGCCCCTTTACACTTGTAGTACCTCGATGATGAACTAGTTTCCCTTCTGTATTAAATACTTCTTTTATCTCAAGCCAAGGATATACAGAATGAAAACCCGTAGCCCAAATAATATTATCAACCTTTAATGTGGTTAAATCTTTAAAAGTTATTTCATTTTGCTTGCCATCAATTACTTTAGGTTTTAATGAAACTTCCATTCTCTTAACTGCTTCTTTCAATTCATATCCAAATATAGGGTCTCCCTTTTTTTGAATGGCTTTACCAATAAGAGAATTGGAACTTGCTTTCAATATTCCTAACTTATCGAACCACCAAAAGATACTTTTCCTATTTAAAACTAAAGGTAAATACGATAATTTTTGACTTATCGCCAAATAAGTTTCTTTTTCCTTTGATAATTCAACTGCTATTTGAGCCCCACTGTTACCACCACCAACGATAAGCACATTTCCTTCTATTAGCTGACTTGGATTTTTATATTCAGAGGAATGAAGCTGATTAATATCTTTTAACATTTTTTTCGAAAATGAGGGTACTCTAGGTGTTTGGAATGCTCCAGTCGCAATAACAAGGTTTTTTGACTCAAAAACTCCTTGATTTGTTTCTATGTAAAATGTTTTTTTCCTATTCTGTACATTTACCACTTCTGTTTGAAACTTGATAGGAAGATTAAATTTATCAGCATATTGCTTTAAGTAACGGACCATTTCATTTTTTGTTGGAAACCCATGTGATTCCCCTTCAAATTGCAAACCAGGTAAAGCATCATACATTCTAGGTGTAAATAAAACTAACGAATCATATCGGTTTATCCAACTCTCTGCTACTTCTCGCCCTTTATCTAAAATCAAAAAGTTTTGATTAAATTGTTTCAAATAATATCCAGCAGCTAGCCCTGCCTGTCCTGCACCTATTACAATCGTGTCATACAAACCCTTCATCCCCCTATATTTATGAATAATCCAGTTTAACTCTTACTTCCATAAAGTTACAATTATATAATAACCCAAAACACATCTAAATTCAAACATTCATTTGAATATTTGATTGTATGTTAATTATTTTAATTACTTTAATATATGGAAAGTTTTTAGAATAAAAAGGAGGGAATTAAAAGACTTATTATTGGTCATTATATAGGAATTACTTTATAAGTATTTAGAAGAATAAAATGCTGGAGAAACTTTTTATTTTATCAGCATTTTATTTCACTTTATTTTATTTTTCAAAAAAGACAAAACCGAATCCCCCGATTTTGTCGACATTTATTTCTATTTATTTTTCTTCTGCTCGTTTTGTCCGTCTTCTTAAGACAAGAATAAATCCGATGAAAAAAGTATAGGCCAATACTAGTAGAATTAGGTAACCTATATTTATTCCACGTTTTTCAATCACTTGATAGATTTCTACTACTTCGCGGTCTATTACAATTGGATAAACCCCATCATCATTCGCACGGATAACATTGGTTTCTATCATCCCCATAATTTCTTTACCTGACCCAATATCTTCCTCACTTATATCTACTCTTGTCGTTTTTCCTGTATTGTTAATGACTACAATCCATTTTTCAGTATCAGAAGACCGTTGAAAAGCTAATAAACCATTTTCATTTTTTATTAATTTAAATTCTCCTGCTCTAAGTGTATCAGATTCATTTCGCAGGGTTTGAATATTCCCAATGAATTTAATTAATTCTTCATCCGTACGGAAATTATATACTTGATGTGACTCTGGTCCAACTTCACCGTTCATCGCAATTTCTGTTCCATATTGCATAACTGGAACACCCGGTAAAAGCAATGTTGATGCCATCGCTAATTTAATTCTCGTTGGTGGGAACAATTCTACATCATATACAAATCGATTTGTATTAACGCTATCAATCATTAATTGTACAGGGACATCTCCGTTATTCAAGCCAGGAGCAATATATTTCATTTGTTCTGATGAATCTATATCTACATTTTTATAAATGTTACGGAAAATTTCATTTGTATCATTATAATATTTTGCATCAAAGTTAGCATCGCTTTCTTCATTTGAAATTACGTAAATGTTTTCGTCAACAGCTTTAATAGCCTTAATTATATCGTTTAAAAAAGCATTTGATGCAATATCTAGGTTCGTTAAACGAATACCTCTTACTTTATATGTAGAAACAAATTGCACAACCTCATCAATCAATGCTTTTTGTACTTCCCGATTATTTAAATCCCAACGAACTTTACTATTTGAAGTTCCCAATACCCATTGTTCTTTAGATGAATCTTGTGCCCATTCGTGTTTTTCACTAACATTCGTAAGTGGAAAGTCTACCATTACAGAAATCTTATAATCGTTAAACTTATCAATTAATTGTGTAAATTCCTCTGTTGTTCCAAATCGAGGTTCAAATTCTGTATAACTTGTTACCATTGAACCGTCATATTCCTCGGTTTTAAAGATAGAGCCAAGTGAAACGATTGTAAAACCCATATCTGAAATTACTGAAATTTTATCAGTAATTCCTTTAAAGTCACCACCCGCAAATTGCGAGGATTCTGTTGGATCTATATTGTAATCATTTTCACCTGTAGCATTGAAATAACGGTCTACTAATAAATCATATATACTTTCATCTGCAATTGTTTTTGTTTCTTCTGCATTTGCGATGGGTGTTGCTGTAAACGAAGCAGCGAGTAACATAGAGGCTGCTGATAAACAAATCCATTTCTTTAATCTCAAAATTATTTTCCTCTCTCAACTAGCTATCATAATTAAACATATAAAAAGATAATACTGCTGTTTTTTAATTAGGGTAATGAATTAAAATTACTATGAATATATAGGAACTTGATTTGTTCCTAATATTTCATTTTCGAGTAGTCCTCCCTCTGTATTACCTCCGATTTTTGATTTTGTCTACACTTTTTTTCATAGTTGCTTCTTCTTGAATTGAACGTCCTGAAAGTGTAAAAGGTGTAATTTATAAAATAAATCCTATTATAGCGTTTACCCTACCATTTCCCTATTCAAATTCAGCATTTATTATAGCAATTAAATATGAATTTTTTATGCAGAAATTTATTCTTTTGACCTCTATGGAGTTAAAATTTCCTATTCTTCATAATTATTGCATATTTTTCGATTATACTAATTAGAAAATTTACTACTAAAAAAGGACAATGAGCACCAAGATTTCTTTATTACACAGTAGGATTTTATATAATAGTTCATTACTTATAATAGTAAAGATTATATTTAGGAGTTAAAGGGAGTGAGGTTATGCCGTTAAGTATATTCGGTTTTCAGGCATTATGGAGTCCGTATTTAATAGGAATTATTGTTTGTTTAATTATCGTTTATTTTTTGGTTACTGTTGTTTGGAGGAAACACTTCAAAGTTAGTGAATCTCTAAAAAAGAGTGAGGTTATCTATTTTCTAATCGGTATGATTACTTTTTATATCATTAAGGGATCTCCAGTGGATGTAACTTCACTAATCTTGTTTACAATGCACATGGTTCAAATGGTATTTCTACTATTCGTATTGCCAATTTTCATTATTATGGGTATACCATGGTGGATTTGGAAATTAATTATAGAAGCACCTGTTGTAGGAAAGATTTTTAAATACTGTACCTTGCCAGTAGTTTCTGTTTTAGTGTTCACTTTTACGTTTTCTATATATCATATACCATCTGTGTTTGATACGATTAAAACCGATTCAACATTCCATGGTTTAGTCACATTAGTGCTGTTCCTCTCAGCGTTCTTTATGTATTGGCCATTAGTTAATACCGTTCCTGGGCAACCTCAAATGAAAGGGCTTTATAAAATTGGATACATCATTGCAACTGCTATAGCTATTACACCTGCATGTGCAATCATAGTTTTCTCAAAAGAACCTTTGTATTCTACATATACTGATGGTGAAATGTGGTTAAAGGCGATGGCACTTTGTGTTCCAGTTAGCACTTTATCAAACATTTCCATTACTATATCTGGACCTGAATTATTTACAAATTTATCACCGATTAGTGATCAACAAATGGGTGGGGTATTGATGAAGATTATGCAGGAAATTATCTTAGGAACTTTATTAGTCATTGTGTTCCGCCAATGGTGGCGAGATGAACATGTGAATGAAGAACAAATAACTGAAAATGCACTAAAAGAATTTCAAGCGAAAAAAAGAGAACAACAATATTAAGACTCCATATTACCCTTACAAATAAATCCATTAAAAAGGGCTTTCAAAATTTTTGAAAGCCCTTTTTCTTTATTCCTTTACTCGCATAAGTCTTAAGCTATTTAATGATACTAAAAGTGTTGCCCCCATATCTGAAAGAATAGCAATCCAAAGCGTTAACCAACCTGGGATAACTAAAAGTAAAGCAAGCAATTTAATACCGATTGCAAAGGCAATATTAACTTTGATTATATTTAAGGCTTTACGGCTCAATTTCACAGTGAATGGAAGTTTCCTTAAATCATCTCCCATTAACGCAACGTCTGCAGTTTCTAACGCAGTATCTGTACCAGCGCCACCCATTGCAATACCCACTGTAGAAGCGGCTAATGCTGGAGCATCATTTACACCGTCTCCTACCATTGCTACGTTTCCATATTGAGATCTTAATTGTTTAATAAAACTTAATTTATCCTCGGGCATTAATTCTGCTCGTATTTCTGTTACCCCAACATGGCTACCGATCGCTTTCGCAGTACCTTTGTTATCACCCGTTAGCATAATTGTTTTTTGAATGCCAAGTTGGTGCAACTTATTAATTACTTCTTTACTTGATTCACGGACTTCATCAGCTACCGCAATAACACCTAATATTTCATGCTCGGTTCCAATGACCATTGCAGTTTTACCTTGATTTTGAAGTTCCGCTACATCTCTTTCAATATTATTATTAAAGTTTGTAGATGCCATATCCTTAAATAGTTTCGGACTTCCAATATAATAAGTTGTTCCTCCAACAGTACCCATTATTCCCTTACCTGTGATGGAAGTGAAGTCTTCTACTACGACATCAGAATAGGAGATAGAATTATTTTCTGCTTTTTTAATAATTGCTGTAGCGAGTGGATGTTGTGAACGAGTTTCTAAAGCCGTAATCACTGCAAGTAAGTCTTTTTCGTTTACGTTTTCTCCAAACACTTTATAATCCGTTACAACTGGAACACCTTTTGTTAAAGTACCTGTTTTATCAAATGCAATTGCTTTTAAAGCACCCATTTCTTCTAAATAAACTCCACCTTTGATAAGGATACCTTTTTTCGCTGCATTTCCGATTGCCGAAACAATAGAAATCGGTGTGGAAATTACGAGTGCACAAGGACAACCAACAACTAGGACGGATAATCCTTGGTAAACCCAAGTTCCCCAACTGCCATCAAAGAATAGAGGTGGCACCACCGCTACTAATCCAGCAATCACCATAATAATTGGTGTATAGTACTTCGCAAATTTATCAACAAACGCCTGAGATGGTGCTCGTTCAGCTTGTGCTTCTTCTACAAGTTCAATAATTTTTGAAATTGTTGTATCTTCAACTAATTTTGTTATTTTCACTTCAAGCAGGCCCTCTTCATTTAACGTCCCTGCAAACACTTCTTCATCTACAGTTTTGCTAACTGGAACGGACTCACCTGTGATTGCTGCTTGGTTTACAGAGGAATAACCTTTAACAACAACACCATCCATCGCGATTTTCTGACCAGGTTTTACAATCATGATGTCACCAACTGCAATCTCATCTACATGGATCAATAATTCCTGACCGTTTCGTCGAACGAGTGCTTCTTTTGGTGCAATATCCATTAACGAACGAATGGATTGTCTTGCTCGATCCATTGAGAATCGTTCAAGTGCTTCACTAATTGCAAATAGAATGACTACGACTGATGCTTCTGCCCATTCTCCAATGAACGCTGCACCTATTACTGCCACTGTCATAAGTGTTTTCATGTCAAAATCAAGTCGTCGCAGATTTTGTAAACCGACTTTAAAGAGAGAGAATCCCCCAATTACAATCGATGCGATAAACAGTAACGAAGTAATAAGGTTTTCTTCCCCATTTACGAATTGTGAGAGATAACCGAAGACAATGAATAAACCAGCGTATAGTAAAGTACTGTGCTTTTTGTAAAACGGTACTTTTGCTTCTTTAACCTCATTATTCTCTTGCTTTATTTCCCCACTTTGTCGAACTGGTTTATCGGGTAGCACCTTAAGATTCTCGAATGCACCTGCTTTTTCTAATTCTTCAATAGTAGCTTCTCCTACAACACTAATTTTAGAAGCTCCAAAATTTACTTTTGCATCTTGTACTCCTGGGATTTCTTTTACGTTTCGCTCAAACTTTCCTGCACAGTTGGCACAGGAGAAGCCTTCTACTCGAAAGACACTTTTTGCTTCCTCAAATGCTTGAGGTGCAACTGGTTGAGGGGTTGCTTGTCGTTTTGGCTTTTCTGGTGTAACTTTTAAATTTTCAAAGGCACCAGCCTTTTCTAATTCTTCTACGGATGCGTCACCATATACGCTGATTTTAGAAGCACCAAAGTTTACTTTAGCATCTTGGACTCCAGGTATTTCTTTTACATTTCTTTCAAATTTCCCTGCACAGTTTGCACAAGAGAAACCCTCAACTCTAAAGACCTTTTTGTCCTTTAGCTCTTCTGCTGCATTACTCAACTCGAACACCTTCTCTTTGGTGAGCAAAAGCAACTTCAATAAGTTGCTTAACATGATCATCATCTAACGAATAGTAGACTAATTTTCCTTCTTTACGATATTTAGCTATTCCTAAGTTTTTTAACAATCTTAAATGATGAGATGCCGTAGCAGTTGTTGCTCCAACAATATTTGCAACATCACATACGCATAGCTCTTCTTGTGATAACGCATAAGCAATTTTAATCCTTGTATCATCTGACAATGCTTTAAAAATTTTAGCTACTTCAAATGGATTTTCCTTAGATAGTTTATTTTGAATTGATGTTACATTTCCTTCGTTTATACAAGTGATTTCACATACATCTTTTTCTTTCATCAAATTTTCCACCTCTCAATATTCAAATAAACGTTTGACTGTTTATATATTATTTTATGCTTCATCATTCAAATAGTCAAATGTACATTTGATTTAAATTTATGTATTGTATGAATAAAAAAATTGAAATTCCACTATATAAAAAAGCCTTTATAGTATTTGCAATTTTTGATTAGACAATAAAAATAAAGAAAAAAGCCCTCTTTAAATAAAAGGGCTAATCGTGGCAAGTTATTTAGATGTTTTCCGATTCATAATAGCTGGCTTCGGGTCTATTGGACTTTCATCATCATGTGGAAACAATTTATAAGCAAGGATTCCAGATAATAAAGTAGTACTAATAATAATCAACGGTCTATGATCAGTTGGAACATCTTGATAATAATTATTTAACATATAAATTCCTACTATAGCTACAATAACCATTGTTGGAATTACAAATTTCAAACGTCGTTTCTCCATGTATATCACTTCCTTAATTATTGATCATTTAAATATATAATCAAAACAGTGTCATTTTAATAATAACAAGGTTTACTAATTACAGAAGTGCATTAGTTGACAGAATTCGGAACTTTTTAAATAAACTCATTCTCCTCCAATTTATAAATAGGTGAACCAATTTTATATATAAATTTATTCCATGGATTATTCATTTTTTCACTCCTAATGTTCATGATTATGGGAATGAGTGTCATATTCAGTTTTGCAAAGAATCGAATCATTATGTGGGTTTTCTTCACTTTCCATTTGAATTGTCATATGTCCAATTCCTTTATGTTCCAATTCATGTTCAATGAGTAGTAAAACTTTTTCAGAATCCTTTATGGATAATGTACCGTCTACTACTGCATGACACGAGAGCGCATTTTGCCCACTAGTTATTGTCCATACATGTAGATCATGGATACTTTTTATTCCTTGTACATTCTCTATCACTTTAATAATTTCACTTAGATCCACATTGGATGGGGTACCTTCCATTAAAATATGAATTGCAGAATTTGTAACTCGCAACCCGCTTATAAGAACAAGGATTGCAACAATGACACTTGCAACTGGATCAGCCCAACCCCAATTGAAAAACATAATTAATAATGCTGCTACAATCGCTGCAACCGAACCAAGCATATCACTGATTACATGTAGGAAAGCAGCTCTTAAGTTCAAGTTTTCTTTCGTATCCCCACCACGCATCATTATCCATGCAACAAGAATATTTATTATTAACCCAACAACTGCTATCATTAACATCCCATTAGAGACTACTTGAGGTGGATACATGAAACGCTGAATTGCCTCATAAAAAATAAATAGTGCAATAAGTATTAATGTGACACCATTCAAAGCTGCCGCCAGTACTTCAAAACGTTTATAGCCAAAAGTCTTTTTATTATTGGCTACCTTCTCACCTAAAGCAAAAGCTATTAATGCTATTAATAATGAGATTGAATCACTGAGCATATGGCCTGCATCAGATAAAAGGGCTAGACTATTTGTTATAATCCCACCTATAGCCTCAACAATCATATAACCTGTAATAATAATAAATGCAATTAGAAGAGTTTTTTTATTTCCTCCGTGTGTATGGTCATGGTCGTGTCCCATTCATATTTCCTCCTAAATTTCACTTGTTAACATCATCGGTATACTAACTGTGATTAGCATGTTCAATTGTCTGTTTTAACATGTTCATTACGTGTTCATCATCGTGTGAGTAATATAAAAATGTTCCTTCTCTGCGATGTTTAACTAAGCGTAAATTCTTTAAAAAACTTAATTGATGAGAAACTGTAGATTGTCTAAGATCTAAAATATCTGCAATATCATTTACGGAATACTCGTTATTAAAAAGCAAATTAAGAATTCGAATTCTTGTAGGATCCCCTAATGCTTTGAATGTTTGAGATACGATAAATAATGTTTCTTCGTCTAAATCATTTTCATTTTTTCCTAAAGCCTCTTCATATTCTTCTGACATACGATACCCCCTCACTCTATAATTAGTACTAAACATTATAAACAACAACAATACTGATATATGCACATATGTTCATGTATGGTTATATTTTAATTATATTAACATTAATTGTAAATTACTTCACTATAATTGCCACTTGTAAAATTCAACTTTAAATTCAAAAAATCCTCAAATTAGTTCTGGCTATTTACCAAACTAATTTGAGGATTTTTAAACTTTTATATCCTATTAATAACTAAAAAGGAACATATCGTAAGGGATTAACATGACCGACTTTTTGTCCAGCCCAAGTACCAGTATGTAATTCAAAATGTAAATGTGGACCAGTTACACGACCAGTCATACCCATCTTTCCAATCTCTTGTCCTTTTGAAATGGTTTGACCAGCTATAACACCAATTGAATTCATATGAGCATTCACGGATGTAAAAATTTCACCATTAATTGAATGTGTAATTATTACAACATTTCCGTATGTGCTCAGTGGTGCTGCATATGAAACAACTCCATCAGCTGCAGCAACTATAGGTGTGCCTATTGAATTCGCAACATCTACACCATAATGGAACTCTTTCCCACGGAAATTTCTCCAACCATAACCAGATGTGAATGTACCATTTGCAGGGGTTGTCCAAGTACCACTTGATGTTGCAGGTAAATTTGTTGAACCTGTACTGCTACTCCCATTACTCTGTGCAGCAGCGTTTCGTTTTTGTTCTGCCTGACGTGCCAACTCGGCCATACGTTGTTGTTCAGCAATAATTTTAGCTTCTAAATCTTTACTGATTTCATGAACTTCCTGGTATTCTGCTTCCAAAAGTTCCTTTGAATCTTTAAGTTTTTCTTGTTCTGCTTCTAACTGATCAATTAAAGTTGTTTTGTCTGCTTTTTGGCTATCTAACGTTGCTTTTAGAGTTATTAATTCGCCGTGGCTCTTTTCTAGTGATGCAAGCTTGTCTTCTAATTCTATTTTCTTTTTCTCTAACGCTTCTTTATCATTTGCTTGCTCAGCCATGATACTGCGATCTGCTTCCATTAACGTATTAACTGCAGAGAGTCGATCAATAAAGTCAATAAAACTATTTGCCCCTAGCAATACATCTATATAGCTAATTGAACCTCCATTTACCTGCACTGCACGTACACGTTCTTTTAATAGTTCATCTCGATTAGCAATTTTTTCTTCTAACTCTTTTATTTCGCTTTGCAAATCTCCAATTTCTACATTTGTTAGGTTAATATCCGTTTCTAATTTAGTGATACTATCCTCCGTTGTAGTAATTTCCTTATTAAGCTTCAATATTTGTTCTAATAACTTTTTTTGTTCGGTCTGATTTGCTTGGATATCATTTTCTTTTTCTTTAATTTCACTATTTAATTCTGTCTTTTTTTGTTCAATTTCAGATTGCTTACCTTTTAAATTATTTAAATTATTTGCAGTGGCTGGTGAACCGAATAAAAGCGTTGAAATTAACAACACAGAAGTTCCGGTCAAAGCATAGCTACTTAATTTCCTTTTCAATTAATAAATCCTCCTAATGCTATAAACCGATTTAAACTGACAAATAGCTATTGTATATACTCTTTATCTACCTGTTTCAACAAATTTCATTATACCATTCTAAATTAATAGCTAATTTTACAGTTTGATTTCAAAATTAAGGAGAAGTTATGCACTTTTTCACACAAAAAAGGATTGAACAAAAAAATGTCAATCCTAACAGAACAGGCATTTAATTATAACAATTTCAGATAGGCTCCTATTATTGCTAGTCCTATTAGAGTAAAAATTAAAACCTTAAATGTTGAAGATTTGAGTAATGCTGGGTATAAAATTTCTGATACTGTAACCATAAAGATTATTCCTATAGTAAAACTAATTAAGGTTGTGTTTGTTGTCGGGTGATCAAATCCTAAAAAACCACCAATAAAGACACCTAAAGGAATTGGAATCGATACAATAAAGGTAATTAAAAATCCAATAAAGATATTTATACCCGCTAAAATTAAAGGAGTAAACAAAATAATTCCTTCGGGGATACTATGGAATAAGAGTGTTTGCAATAATGTCATTGTAAAATCAGATTCTTGACTTGCTCCTAAAGTGATTCCCATAGGTACATTGTGAACTGAGAAACTAAACATTAATATTAAGCCTGTACGAATATACAATTTTTTCTTTGAAGTACTTTTTATACCTTGGTAATAGTGCAACCCATTATGTAAAACTTCGAATAGGATCATCCCTATAGTAAATCCAACAAAGGTACTTAACCAACCGCCTAATTCGATTGCTTCAGGGAAAATTTCAAAACTAATTAAGCCTAGGATTATACCTGCACAGAGTCCATAAATGATATCTACCTTCTGTTGTAATCCCTTAAAAAGCCAGGCAATCGTTCCACCTATTAATATACCTGAAGAAGTACATAAAAAACCCAATAACCACATTCCACATTATCACCTTTCAATGAGTATAATTAGTGGTATGGTTATTCAAAGGAATTTATGAATATGGAAACTTTATTACGCCTTGTTATTTGATAACTACTGCTCTTAGTATAACAAATGTAAGATATCCAATTAAACCTCCCGATGTGTTTGTGATCAAGTCCGTAACATCAAAAATTCTAGTTTCTATACCATTCCACCACACACTAAGTAACTGATAACTTTCAATGGCTAAACTAAAAAATAAAGTTGTAACAACTGTTTTTAGCATGCCTTTTTTCGTAATACTCGGATATAAGAAACCAAAAGGCACCATCATGAGGATGTTTAATACAATTTCTCGAATTGCGCCATCATATTTTAATCTTAAATCTCTGAATGGGATAAAATTAGCCGTCTCCATAAATCCTTTGTTCATTCCGCTAAATGGCATAGTAAACGGCATAAGCGTTACAAATAAAACCAATACAACATAAAGATACATTAATGTTTTGATTGTTAATGCCCATTTTAATTCTCTCTTCCACTTTTTGTAAAAGAAAATATTATATATCAGTGCTAATAATAGAAAATCAATAAAATAATCCAATTTTATTTCTCCTTAACTACGCATCATACGCAATAAGATTCTCTAACTCACTTTTACAAAAACTACATAAAATAATTTCAAACAAAACAGGTTTATCAAATATTTTTATCGAAACAATATTCCTTTTGTCATGAAAAAACTTCTAACACTTGATATGAATGTACATCACACAACAAGTTTGTTAGAAGTTATACTACATTTGGAGATTGCCTTTTTGAGCATTTACTATGAATCTAGATTTGGAACAATAACAAACAAATCGAACATACTCCAAGCAATAATAAATCCAAATAAAATTACAAACCAAAACCATTTAGACCTTAACATTATTTCACCTTCTCATCTAATACAACATGTTTGTGTGTTGTTAGAATTTCAACGCTTCAACTTCTTTTCTCAATACGTAATTTATTTCAGAACCTTAGAGTTTACCTTGTTCTACTTCTTTAGCAAATTGATTTAAATATATTAAAAGAGCCTCTCGAAATTCAATAACAAATTCTCTGTCTTTAAAAAGTAACATATCTTTCTTCTTTCCTAAAATGCCTTCTAAACTCCAATGAAGGAATTTCAACTTTTGATTCGTTTGTTGCTCTAAATAAAACAAATACTTTGTTTTAAATAACAATTTCATCATAAATGGTGCAGGGCGACCCGTTAACAAAACTCGATCCCTTTTTGCGACAGCAACAAGTCGTTCGTAAAATTCAGATTCACCTAAAAAATTTACGTATACTTGATATGGTAATTGTGCTGCAAGATCTTCTTCCACCATCACTCGAAATTCATATAACTTTGTAGTTTTATTTTCCATTATCCAACTCCACTTACACTACCATTTTTATTTTGTACTAACTTAAACTCGAGGCAAACGAAAATATATTAACTTAAAGAAATTATTCTGGCATTATCTGCTTCATATAATTCAAAATACTTTCGTCTGTCATTTCGCCGGTGATTATTTTTTCTATTTTTCCTTCTGGGTTTACTAAAACAGTTGTTGGTAGGGGTTTAATATTATAAGCACTCATCACGCTTTTAGACTTATCTATTAAAACTGGAAAAGTCAACCCTTTCCGTTCTACATAATTATTTACTGTAAAATCAGTTTCTGCAATATTTACTGCTAATACTTGAATCCCCTCATCTTGATATTCTTGATAATATTTATCAATTATTGGAAATTCCCTTTCACAGGGTTTACACCAAGTTCCCCAAAAATTCAAAAAGACTCCTTGTCCTTTGTATTCTGATAATTTGTGGGTTTTCCCATTCATATCAACAAGTTCAAAATCTGGAGCAGTATCTCCAACTTGTATTACTTCTCTTTTTTCTTTCGTAAGACTATTGTAAATAGTAAAGACTATTGCTCCACACATTATGATCAAAATAATTAGGCGCATAAATAATCTTCTTCTTTTTTTATCCATAGTAGAACATACCCTCTCTTACATCTAAGTGAAAATTTTGTTCTAAAATCCTGTAAATCCTCCGAAAAGTGGTGTTAAAAATGCAATAATTTTTGTCATCATATCGAAGTACAATAAGATCCCCATTATTATCATTAATCCCCCACCAAATTTCATAAACAAACTACTTCTCTTTTGAAGGAACTTCATTTTTCCAATAAATAACGACATGATTAGGAATGGAATAGCGAACCCTAGTACGTAAAATAACATATAAAATATGCCTTTACCGGGATCAGACATACCTAAAGCAATAACACTAGCTAATATTGGACCTGTACAAGGAGTCCAACCTGCAGCAAAGCCCATACCGATAACCACAGATCCTATGGCACCTTCAGGTCTTTTCTTAAACTGAACCCTTTTTTCAGAAAGTAAAAAGTCAAACTTAAAAACACCTAGTATTACTAAACCAAAAAAGACCATAATAATTGCTCCAATTTGTCTTAATAAATCCTGATTTTGAATAAATAGGGTACCAATAAATGAAGTAGAGAATCCTAAGGCCATAAAAATAATAGAGAACCCAAGTAAAAACAGTAAAGTATGTACCAATGCTTTTCGATTGAATACTCCCTTATCCTCTTTTAGCTCATTTAAAGAGATCCCCGTTACATAAGAAAGAAACGCTGGGTATAACGGTAATGAACATGGTGAAATAAACGACAGTAAGCCGGCCCCGAACGCTAGGAATAAACTTAGTTCTAACAAATCATTTCACTTCTCCTTTCTTACAACCATATCTGCAATTTAGGTTCAATTACTTCGATTTCTTGAATAACAAAAACATGCAGATGCTTATTAAAGTAAAGGCTACTAAGGCTAAAAAAGGGATTGTTATAAAACCAAACCAATTGATGTATTGGGCACTACATGGAACTCCACTTACACATGGTTTAATTCCTCCAAAGCCCGGTACTTTCTGCTCAAGATAATGGAAAAATGAAATAACTCCACCAATAACTGATAGAGGTAAAACAAATTTTTTAACAGATAGATCACTCTGGAAAGTTCCAATACCTAAAATCAAAACCAATGGGTACATAAAAATTCGTTGAATCCAACATAAATCACAGGGAATAAATCCTTTTATTTCGCTAAAATAAAGACTTCCTGAAGTAGCGACAAGAGATACAAACCAAGCAAAATATAATATCCATACCTTTTTATCACTTTGAGTACGTTGAGTACGAGTTTCACCCATTATTATCAGCCTCTAATTCACTTTCGATTACTTCCTTTATTGCCTCATAATCAAATGGGTCCTCCATTGTAACTCCATTGATTTTAATGGTAGGTGTTTGAGAAACATTATGTTTCGTAAATAAATCTTTATCAATATTTACTAGATCCATTGTTAATTCTTGTTCAACATCTTGTTTTAATTGTTCTTGGCTAATAGAAGGAAATTCACTTGCAAGCTCAAGTAATTTATCTGAAGTCACCCATACATCATCATGACTAGTTACTTCTGGTTGAGCCGCAAATACTTTTTTCTGAAAATCCCAATAAACGTTTGGATCTTGTTTGTACACGGATTCTGCTCCTAATGCAGCCACAACAGACTCATTACCATGGAATAAAACGTTTACATAAGAAAATTTAACATCACCTGATAAAACATACTCTTCTACAAGTTGAGGATAAATTGTCTCTCCCCACGCCTTACATGACGGACATTTAAAATCACCAAATTCTACAACCGTTACTGGAGCACTCTCGTCACCTAGTATTGGTTGTCCTGTTAAATCTACTTCTTCTCTAACAACTTCTGATTCTTCTGGTGCTTGGTTATTACTAATTATTACAATGGCCGCAAGTAAGACAACTGCAGCTAACGTAAGAATTACTGTAAATTTCATAGTTGAATTTTTCAAAACAAAAAACTCCTTTTTGTTTATTTCATGTAAATTGTATTAAGTGTTTAAGAGGGTTATTTAATATATAAAGGTGATTTTTTGCACACTCCTTTCATTTTAATCGAAATTGTAACAAATTAAATAAATCAATCAAACACTTATTTGAATATAAGATTGACAATATTGTGACTTTTATTGTGCAATTATGCTTATTTCAGTAAGATAATTTGCAGAACTATAAGGAGTTGATACGGTTGAAGAGAAAGCTTATTGGCCTTGTGACTATTCTGGTTGTCGCAACTATTCTTGGTGCTTGTAGCAATTATAAATTCGAAGCAACAACGGAATATGAAATTGAGGATTTTGAAACGATTAGTCACCGTGGTGAGACAGTTACACTTGAAAGTTTAAAAGGCAAACCTTGGCTAGCGATGTTCATTTTTACTAGTTGTACGACAGTTTGTCAGCCCATGACATTCAATATGTCTGAAATTCAAAAGGAACTAATTGAACGAGACGTAGAAGACTATAATATAGTGGCATTTTCAGTTGATCCTGCAATTGATACACCAGAAAAACTATCTGAATACTTAAGTTTTTTTGAAATCCCAGATGAAACAAAATGGAATTTAGTAACAGGCTATGATCAATCTTATATTGAGCAATTTGCATTAAATAATTTTAAGGCACTTGTTAAAAAGCCTCAGGAAGGCGATCAAGTCATGCATGGTACTTCTTTCTACTTAGTAGATGAAAAAGGGATTGCCGTAAAAAACTACTCTGGTTTATCACAAGATACTCAGGAAGTTCCTTACGAGACAATTGCAATTGACATGAAGACATTGATTAAAGAGAGATTAGATAAATAATTCTGAGTCGAATTCCCCAATTTCTACATACGTTTCAAACGAGGATTAGCTTGGCTACTTGGCATCAAATTTCTTTTGGGCTGAGTAGCCTAATTAATATGGCGTTATACAGATTTTTTAAAGAAGAAGTATTTGCCTTTCTACTTTCTTTAAATAGCTTTACTAAGGTTTTAACCGAAATAAGTATAAACTTAAAATATGCAATTTTTATGGAGAATTAAAAGATTACGTTTTACAAGTTTAATAAAAAATGAATTAATATATTTCTGCATATTTTCTCCATAACTCTTTTCTATAATAACTTCGAATATAACATTACAATATATGGAGGTTTAAAATGAAAAAATTATTATTACCCCTTTTAGGTGCTATTTTGCTCACACTAACAGCTTGTAGTGCAACAGAAGATTCACAAGGACGTGGGGAACAAGTTCAAAATCAAGGAACTGAGGGATTAAAAAACATATCACAAAATCCTCTATCTGGAGACCTTCAGGAATTGACTACTTCTGCCAATGAACCACCAAAATTTTTAGATTCGCAATCTGAAGAAATTCGTCTTGTTTATGCAGCAGCAGGACAAGCAAGCGATATATTACAGTGGATCCCTTGTTATTGTGGTTGTGGCGAGTCAGCAGGACACCGTAGCAACTTAAACTGTTTTATTGCTGAAACTCATGAAGATGGTTCAATTGTTTGGGATGACCACGGTACACGTTGTGGTGTTTGCCTAGAAATTGCAATCGAGTCGGTTCAGCTACATCAAGATGGAAAAACTGTAAAAGAAATACGTGAAACAATTGATACAAAATACAAAGATGGTTATGCTCCACCAACACCAACAGAAATGCCAGCTTAACATGATTACAAAACGATATATCATTTTTAAAGGCCTTCCGAAATTGAGTGGAAGGCCTTTATTAAAAGTATGATTGTTATTAAGAAGTGCTATTAATTTAAATAGCCTCTACTTGTCCCATCATGCCATTTTCTTCGTGTTCAAGGATGTGACAGTGGAACATGTAAATTCCTTTATTCGGAAATTTTACAGCTAATTTTACAGTTTGATCTGGTTCAATGGATACTGTATCCTTCCAGCCCTGTAAACTTGCAGGTGGTTCTTCACCATCAATTGAAACGACTTTAAATTGTGTTCCATGAATATGGAATGGATGTGTCATACCACCCATCATATCTGGTTTGTTGTAAATTTCCCAAATTTCAGTCTCACCTTGTTTTTGGGTGAAATCAATTCGGTTCATATCAAATTGTTTACCATTTATTGTTACAATTTTTCCCATTCCAAAGAGTTCCAATTTTTTCGTTACAGGTAAGTTTCTCTCTTCATCAGTAACAGCAAAATCATTTAAACTTTTTGAAATTTTAGTTGAATTTGCTTTTTGCTCATCAATTTCAAATGGTAATAAAATTGTATCCACTTCATTTACTAATGCGATATTACTTTTTGAATCAAATTTTGAAAAATCAACGATAATTTCTGCTCTTTCACCTGGTGTTAATGTAATTTCCCTCAAAGTAGTTGGTTTATTTAAGAATCCACCATCCGTAGCAATTTGTTGAAACGTATCTCCCTTATTTAATTTAAATGTATAATTACGTGCATTCGCTCCGTTTAATAAACGAAGTCTTACTTTTTCTTTTCCCACTGTAAGTTTCGGATTTAAAGTTCCATTAACTAATAAGGTATCTCCAATTGTACCATCTTCATTTAGAGCTGCTTGATAATCAAATTGCTTTTCCTCAGTAAATTGTCTATCTTGGAATACTATAGGAAAATCATTTTCACCATATTGACTAGGTAATCCCAGTTTTTTAGAATTTTCATCTTCCACATAAATAAAACCAGCTAAGCCTTTATATACTTGTTCAGCTGTAGCACCTACTGGATGTGGATGGAACCATAATGTAGACGCACCTTGACTTACTGTAAACTTCACATCTTCTGATTCACCTGGTTTTAGTATTTGATGTGGACCACCATCACCTTCACCTGGAATCTCTACGCCGTGCCAATGAAATGTTGTTGGTTCGGATAAATCATTTTTTGTTCTAAATGTTACTTTTTCACCTTCAGTTATTTTTATAACTGGTCCTAAGAATGATCCGTTATATCCGTATGTTTTAGTTTGAATACCTTTGAAAATTTCAGTAGAACCTTGTTGAGCTATAATATCAACTATTCCATCTTTTGGTTCAAGTAAGGGTGGAAGTGCAAGTTCGTTTTCTCCAGTTGAATTATTTAAAGGTAATGGATTTGTATGGCTTGCATGCCCGTTATCCATATTTGCCATTTCTTCTTCCGTCATGTTGGAATGGTCCATTCCCTCCATATTTGCCATTTCTTCATCTGTCATGTTCGAATGATCCATGGTTTCATTTTTATCGGATTCTGAACTACTTGCACTACAACCACCAATAATAACAGTACCAACTAGTAGGGTAGTAATTAATAATTTAGATTTCATTATGTTTCCTCCTTATGTCTCATTCCAATTAAACTGTAACAAAAAAATATGGAGAAATTATGGAGTTATGGACTCTATTTTAAAAATTTTAATTATAGATTTACCTCTAGCATATAGTTATTCGAGGTGAAAAAACATGAAATATAGAATACAAATTCTCTTGGGCTATATTCTATTATTATTTGTACTACCTATGATTGTAGCGAACTCACTCACACGAAACTTTTATTCCTATGGTTAATAATGGTAGTGGTAAAACACCAGTTTATCATTCAAGTTCAAACATTATGGAATTTGAAAATAGTATTAAAAATTATTTTGAACTTAACTCCATTCGTCCATATCTCATTAGTCAACTTAAAAATAATAACTATGATTTAGTAATTGATTTACACCGAGATTCTGCAAAAAGAGATATATCCACACTTAAATACAATAATGAAACATATGGTAAACTCTATTTTGTAGTAGGAGAAGATAATCCAAATTATTCCTCAAATAAAACTTTGGCTAATAATATCTCAACTAAATTGAACGAATTGATACCTGGAATATCCCGTGGTGTTATTGGAAAAAAGGGCGATCATGTAGACAGTATTTATAATCAAGATTTATCTAAAAACATGGTATTAATTGAACTTGGGGGAATTGAAAATACGCAAGATGAGATTAATCGTACAATATCAGTACTTTCTAAAGCTATTTCAGTTGTTTTGCAATAATCTTTTCTTAAAAATTCTTATCTAGTGACAAACTTGAATTAATCACAATATTATTCCATTAAGTGGAAAAAAGTGTATCCCTGTAAATAAAGGTACACTTTCATCCTTACTCATTATTCTTGCAAAATTATCGACTTTGTGAATTCTTTTATTTTTTTATCCTCCATATTAGAAAAAGAACCATAGATATGATAATTAAAATTTTCCACTTTAGCTCCACCTGTAAAAATCCGTAAACTGTACCAGCTTCCATAATTAGTGAAGGAATTTTCCCTAAAGTACTTCCGATTACAAACAAACTTAGAGAGACTTTGGAAAACGCACTCCCTAACGTTATTACACCTGATGGAACAAATGGAAGTATTCTTAAACTAAGAATACTCCAAAACGCTTTGTATCCTTCGAGATTTTTTAGTTTTAATATTACTGGATGTTGAAAATCTTTAAATTGCCATTTCTTTAATCCTTTCCGATATAAAACAAAACTAAATATTGCACCAAGGCCCTCACCAATGATTGAAACTATTAACCCGTTATATAGACCAAAAAATAAAAGATTAGCTGCTGTAATAAATACACTAGGTAATACACCCATAATACTTATAAATATATTAAGAAATACACTAATTAATATTGCAAGTATACCTGCATGTTCAAATAACTGAAGAAAAGTATTTGTCATAGTTCAACTCATTCTTTTAATTAGTTTTAACTATAAATCTACATTAATAGACTATAACTGCTTGTTCGCCTGATTCTTTATAACTTTTGAAAAAAGTGGATTTATCTAAATTTTTAATTCCTTTTAATGGATCCATCACTTCTACTGTATCATTTCTAACTGCAACTAACACCATTGTATGTAAGTTTTGAAACATTTGGTGGTACTCTCCCGATCCTGTAATACGCCAACCACCTTTTATCCTTGGTTTTGAAAGATCTAATGTTACCCAAGTAATAACTGGAATCCCTTGTCTCACATACTCTGTTATTTCTTCAATTGTGCTCCCACTAATATTCTTTGCTTGTATATCTAGCTTTTCCTCACTTATAAAGCTATTAGCAGCTTTTACTATTGGCTCAGCAAAAACATAGGTACCTGTTAATTCAGTTGGGTTACCTCCATATTCTATATTTGGATCAGGTCCATAATTTTGATTTCCTCGATATTCAAACGGCTTTTTAGGTAAATATTTTTGAGTCATTTCTAATTTATCTGTTTTAGCTCCATAGTAGTTTAGGACTGCAGTAAGTGCAGTTATCTCACATCCATTTGGTAATTCCGGTTCCTGTAAATGCACTGGAATGGCTAATCCCTGATTATGATCAGCAGCATAGGTCTGTACTAGTAAATTGGGGTTAGAAGGCTTAAAGTTAAATTCCTTTTCTGTTATAAAACTTTTCGTTTGGAAGTTTTCATATTTACCCACTTGTACCTTATAAGTTTTATTTACTTGCAAGTTATAAAAAGTAGCTTTACCATCCGTATCGCTCATTGTTTCATCAATAATTCGTTCATCATCATTAAGTAACACCACGTACAATTCACTCAATGGTGCACCACTTGAATATTCAACTGTCAGTACAGTAAGTTTATTAGTATCCTCTACACCTAATCCTTTTTCAAATGAACATGCACCTAAAAGGAGAATTAGTATCACAATTACACAAAAAAGTACGTATTTTTTTATTTTATATACTCCTCCTTTTAATTCACAATTAAAATTTAACAAATAAATATGAAAAAGTTATGGATTAACATTATATTTTTGCGGCTAAAACAAAAAAGATGTCCATGTCAAAGTGACGATTGGACATCGCATTATTACAATTACTTTGCAGCTAATTCACTTTCAGTTACCCATTTATGATTCGTTACTTTTTCACCCGTAGTCGAAGTGTAATCTACCATATAAACTGTAGTTTCCTCTGCAGTATCAATTGTTGCCGTTGCACCTTCCATACCTTCCATGTGCTCTGCACTAATTTTTGCTTCTGCACCTGGCTCTAAAGGTTGGTCACTAGCACCTTCTAACTCTTCGTGAATCACCCATTTATGGTTTGTTACAGGGTCTCCCCCGTTCGTAGGAGTGTACGATACTGTATAAACTGTTGTATCATAAGCACCTACAATTGTAGCTTCAACACCATTCATTCCTGCCATATGGTTAGCCTGAATGATTGCTGTGTCTCCCACTGAAAATTTAGGATTTTGAGCTTCATGCAAGCCTTCTGGAACTTCACCTGAACCGGAGTGGTTCATGTTAGAATGATCCATAACTTCCATATTTTCAGTATCATCCATGTTTCCCATGTCATGTCCTGCCATATCATTTGTTTGTTCTTCTGATACATTCGTTTCATTTTGTTTTGCTTCTTCATTATTATCCCCTGAACAGGCAGAAAGAGTTAGAGCCGCTGTAACTGAAATAATCCCGATCATTAGTTTATTCATCATTTTAATCCCCCCATAACTTCCTTTAATTTGAATTAATTGATATTGCAACCGTTAAATTATAAATAATAATTATGCAAAATTTATGCAGAAAACATTTTTATTACTAAATAGAATTTATTAAATTTCGTTAAATATACATTTTTCAATTCCATAAAAAATGACCTAGCAAAGTAGGTCATTTTAATACTATTTTTCCAATTTGACTCTCTGTAATCGTAATGCGTTTAAAACTACTGATACCGAGCTGAATGCCATTGCAGCCCCTGCTACCCACGGAGCAAGGAAACCTGCTGCTGCAATTGGAATACCTAAAGTATTATAGGCGAATGCCCAGAAGAGATTTTGTTTAATATTTCTCATTGTTTTATGGCTCATGATGATTGCATCCGCAATACTATTTAAATCACCACGAATTAATGTGATATCGGCTGCTTCCATTGCTACATCTGTACCAGTACCAATAGCCATTCCGATATCTGCTACTGCAAGTGCAGGGGCATCATTAATACCATCCCCAACCATTGCCACCTTTTTGCCAGCAGCTTGTAATTTTTTTACTTCTTCTGCTTTACCTTCAGGAAGTACTTCCGCAATAACGGCGTCAACGCCTACTTCTTTACCAATTGCTTGTGCAGTACGCTTGTTATCGCCTGTCATCATAATGACTTTAATGCCCATGTCTTGTAGACGACGTACAGCATCTTTGGATGTTTCTTTAACTGTATCTGCCACGGCTACTAGACCTGCATATTGTCCATTAATTGCAGCTAACATAGCTGTTTTTCCATCACTTTCTAGTTTCTCCATCGTTGGAAGGACTGATTGGATATCGATACTGTATTGTTGCATCAATTTACGTGTACCAATAACAACACTTTGACCGGAAACCGTTGCCTGCACACCATAACCTGGAATTGCCTCAAAGAATTGGACATTCCCAAGTTCGATTCCTTTATCTAGAATACCTTGAACGATTGCTTCTGCTAATGGGTGTTCTGATTGTTTTTCAGCAGCTCCAATCAATGATAGGAATCCCTCTTCATCTTGATCATTTGCTACATAAACATCCGTTAATACAGGTTTACCATGTGTTACAGTACCTGTCTTATCAACAACAACTGTATTGATATGGTGTGTTTGTTCAAGGTGTTCACCACCTTTAAACAGAATACCAAATTCAGCAGCACGACCAGAACCAGCCATAATTGAGGTTGGTGTTGCAAGTCCGAGTGCACAAGGACATGCAATAACAAGTACTGCAATTAAAGCTTCTAAAGCGGGAACGAATTCCCCAGGTGTTACAAGTGCAAACCAAATAATAAACGTAATAATCGCTATTACAATAACAATTGGAACAAAGATACCGGAAATTCGATCTGCTTGTCGTTGTATTGGAGCTTTCGATCCTTGTGCATCTTCTACCACTTTAATAATTTGAGATAATGCGGTATCACGACCAATTTTCGTTGCTTTCATTTTTATAAAACCATTTTTGTTAATTGTAGAACCGAATAAGGAGTCTCCAATCTTTTTATCAACGGGGATACTTTCCCCTGTTAACATAGATTCATCAACAGCTGTATCGCCTTCGATTACCTCACCATCAACAGGAATTTTTTCTCCTGGTTTCACTAAAATTAAATCCCCAATGACTACTTCTTCTAATGAGATTACTTTTTCAACACCATCTCGAACAACTAATGCCGTTTTCGCTTGTAATCCCATTAGTTTTTTAATAGCTTCTGAAGAACGTCCTTTTGCTCTTGCTTCAAATAACTTTCCTAAAATAATTAAAGTAATAAGCACGGAGCTCGTTTCAAAATATAATTGTGCATTATGATGTGCACCAATCGTTATGATGGCTTGGTAAACACTATAAAAATAAGCAGCGGATGTTCCAAGTACAACTAGCACATCCATATTGGCACTCTTATTTCGTAAAGCTTTATAAGCACTAACATAAAACTGCCATCCAATAATAAATTGCACGGGTGTTGCTAATGCCATTTGAACCCAAGGATTCATCAAAAAGTCTGGCATGTAGATAAAGGAGGTAAACGAAAAGTGACCAATCATTGTCCATAGAAGTGGTAACGATAGAATTGCAGCGATAATGAATTTTCTTTTTTGTTTTTGGATTGCTTGTTCACGATAATCTACAGAATCTTTTTCGTTTTCCTTGAGATGTGCTCCATATCCTAGTTTCTCTACACGACCTATAATATCCAAAACTGAAACTTGAGAAGGATTAAATTCTACAGTTGCATTTTCTAGTGCTAGGTTTACATTAGCTATCGATACGCCTTCGATTTTATTTAATCCCTTTTCAATTCTTGTTGCGCAAGCAGCACAGGTCATTCCAGTTATAGTGAATTCCTTTTTTTCTTTTGCTACACCATACCCAAGATCCTGAATTTTCTTTTCAAAATCCTGTTCCCCTACTTTTTTAGGATCAAATTTAATAATCGACTTTTCAAGAGCTAAATTAACATTTGCTTCTTCTACTCCATCTATTTTGTTTAACCCTTTTTCTATCCTTGTGGCACAGGCTGCACAAGTCATCCCTGTGATTTGAAGACTAATTTCTTTATTTTCAGTACTCATATTGCTATCACCTCGATATACCATACCTTAATAGGGTATATTTTTTTGTAAGAAAGGGAGTGCTGTTCATAGCACTCCTTCCCTTCTTATTCAACATCGTATCCTTGATCGTCAATTGCTTCTTTAATTTTATCTAAAGTTACTGTTTCATTATTGAAGGCTACGTTTACTTGACCAGCTTCTAAGTTTACTTTTACTTGGTCTACACCTTCTAAAGCACCTACAGCACCTTCAACCGATTTTACACAATGACCGCAGGACATACCTTTTACATTTAATGTTACGTTTTCCATAGTTAATCTCTCCTTTACTTTTTCATTAATTTTTGAATTGTCACAAGTACTTCATCAAGAACTTCTAAATCGCCTTCTTGAATACGATCAACTACACACTCTTTCATATGAGCTTCAAGGAGGATTCTGGCAACACTATTTAATGCTGCTTGGGTTGCAGAAATTTGAGTAATCACATCATCACAATAAGTATCTCTTTCAATTAAACCTTTAATTCCTCGAACTTGACCTTCAATTCGATTTAACCGAGAAACTAGGTTTTTTTTAGATTTCTCAGAATGATGACTTTTTCGCTCACCAGAGCAACATGTTTCGTCTGTGTAGCTATTTTCTTTTAATTCAGGTTCCATACCAATCACTCCTTACACTTAATATAGCATACCCCAGTACCCTATTCAACCTATTAAATTTTATTTTTGATTATCTATCCAAATTTAAGTTAAAAACTTTGCTAACATGAACATCGTAGCCATTGTTAATCCAATTAACAATGAGAAAAAAATTATTGCCTTTAGGTTTTCACTTTTATCTATCCTTCTGTATTCTTTATAAGTTATTTCTCCTTTTGCAAACTTTAAACCATTATCATCTGGATTTACTAGATATAATTTTCCATTTATATCTTCTAAAACTGCTTTCGTTATTAATGCTTTACCATCCCAGTAATTTTGAATATTTTGTAGTTCAATAATACGACCTTCTGAAGCCTCTAACCTAACCAATTTATATACAGATTGTTTTCTTATTTCTTCACATATTTTATAAGCCTGTAGTTCAATAAAATTACTAGAAATACACATTTTTCTCAACTCTCTTTATATTTAATTAGAAAAACATTAACATTATATTTTATTCTTCCTCCTTTAAAATTCCTCCATTAATACATGTAAACAAGGAAATTATACATAAATAAAAAAATCGCCCCAAAAAACATCGGGCAATTTTTATTATACTTACTTATTATTAATCTTCAAAAGTTGAGCGTTAATTGCACATATAATTGTACTCAATGACATTACTGCCGCTCCAATTGCGGGTGTTATGACAATACCAGCCCCATAGAGAACACCTGCTGCAAGTGGAATTGCAAGGATATTATAGCCTGCAGCCCAGCCTAAGTTTTGAACCATTTTTCGGTGACTGGCTTTGGAAAGTTTTAATGTACTTAAGATATCAACTGGATTACTATTAACCAAGACAACATCTGCAGTTTCAATTGCAACGTCTGTCCCAGCACCAATGGCAATACCTAAGTCTGCTTCAGCTAACGCTGGTGCATCATTCACACCATCCCCAACCATTGCTACTTTCTTTCCACCTTCTTTTAAAGCTCTTACATTATTTGATTTTTCATGTGGTAGTACCTCGGCAATCACTTGTGTCATTCCAAGCTTTTTACCAACATAATTTGCTACTCGCTTGTTATCACCTGTCATCATGACAGTTTCAATTCCTAAATTATTTAATTCTTTTATAACTTTATAAGAAGACTCCCGAATAATATCAGCTAATGCAATCATTCCTTGTAATAAATTATCTTTTAATACAAAGATAACCGTTTTACCTTCTTGCGCGAGTTTTTCATACGTTTTTTCATCAAATGAAATATTATTTTCTCGTAACACACCTGGACTAACGATTGCAATTTCAGAACCGCTTACTTTTGCTACAAGTCCTTTACCAGTTAAATTTTGATAGTCTGTAACTTCATAAATATCTAAATTTCGTTTCTTGCCTTCTTTAACAATTCCCTTAGCTATTGGGTGTTCTGACTGTGTTTCCACAGAATATGCAAGTTTTAATAATTCTTCCTCACTAACACCATCATTCGGATGAATATCTGTTACACCGAAATTTCCTTCTGTTAAAGTACCAGTTTTATCAAAAACTATTCGATTAATTCGAAAAGCACTTTCAAATGAAGTACGGTTACGTATTAATAAGCCATTTTTTGCTGCAATCGAAGTCGATCTGGATGTAACAAGTGGCGTAGCTAAACCTAGTGCATGTGGACAAGCAATAATTAATACAGTAACCATTCTCTCTAATGCAAAGTCAAAATCACCTGTAACCCACCAATACGCTAGTGTAATAATACCTGCAACTATAGCAACATAAAATAACCATTTCGCAGCGGTATCTGCAAATCCTTGAGCTTTTGATTTCGTTTTTTCTGCATCACTGACTAATTGGATAACTTGAGCAAGATAAGTATCGCTACCCGTTTTACTAACTTTTATTTTAAGGATACCTTCCCCATTAATGGCCCCACCAATTGCATTCATTCCCGTTATTTTTTCTACAGGAACGGATTCTCCCGTTAACATCGATTCGTCTACTGTAGAATGTCCTTCAAAAATAATTCCATCTAAGGGGATTTTTTCACCTGGCTTTACTAAAATATGATCACCCGGTTTTAAATCTTCAACTGAAACATCTAGAATATTTCCAGATGCATCGATTTTATGAGCTTCTTTTGGCATTAATTTAATTAACTCTTCTAATGCTTTTGAAGCGCCCATGATAGACTTCATTTCAATCCAGTGACCTAAAAGCATAATAACGATTAAAGTAGCTAATTCGAAATAGAAGTCACTTCCTTCAATAAAGAAGGCTGTCAATGTACTATAAACATAAGCAGTAACAATTGCTAACGTAATTAATAACATCATACCCGGTGCTTTTTCTTTTATTTCACTCCATGCACCAAGTAGGAACGTTTTTCCCCCATAGAAGAAAACAATTGTAGATAATAAGAATAATAGGAATGTATCACCTGGAAAATCCACATGATACCCAAATAACATTTGAATCATCATCGATAAATATGATATTGGAATTGTTAGAACTAACGATACCCAAAACCGCTTTTTGAAATCACCAATCGAGTGACCATGATGTTTATCGTGCCCTCCTTCATGGTGATCATGATGGTTATGGCTACGATGCTCAGATTCATTATGCGAATGATGATTATGTTCAGGTTGAATGTGATTTCTATGCTCTTTCTCATGATGATTGTGCCTTGCATTTACATTTTGACCATGATGTTCATGTTCCCCATGTTTATGCTGAGAATGATGTTCGGAATGCTTTTGATTATGGTTATTACCATATTTTCCTTTTGATTCCATCGCCCTTACTCCTTTTCAATTAATAATTTGAAAGTTTAACAGTTAAATTTTGCTTTACACTACTTAGTATTTACAACACTGCAACATACCATATATAGGTATATGAATTTAAGTTTGTTAACCTACAATAAATTCCTCTAGTAGTAATACTTACCAAAGTATAGTGTACCTGAAAAATATGCAAAATTTATCGAGATTTAAATCCATTTTACATACATGATACAATCTCATAAAAAAGGAATGGGGGTTACCCATTCTTACCTAACAATTATACTTCCAACCATACCCAATTCCTTATGTCCTGGAACTGTACAAACAAATTCAAATGAACCAGTGGTTGTTGGTGTAAACTTTATACTTTGTGTTTCCTTAGATTTTGCGTGTAAATGAATCATATTTTCTTTCGAACTATGTTCATGCTCTGATTGAGTGCCCTCATTAAGATTAGGTATTATTACTTCAATATCATGTTCCATATTATCCTGATTGTTTAATGTTAGATTTACTTGTTGATCCTTTTTTAAAACAATTTCCTTTGGTGTATATTTCATATTAATAGTCTGAATTGTAATATCTTTCGAATCTATAGCCTGCTTGTCCTCTGCTATGGGATGTGAATGGTTGTTATGTATTGATGGCTCTTTGATTTTGACCTGTTTCTCTGCAAATGTTACTCCCCCCAAAAAATAAGATGCAATAAATAATCCTAATAATAAAGGCTTTAAAGTTGCCCATTTGCTTTGTAAGTTCTCTTTCCCATTTTTTCTAGGAAGAATAGCAAATAAAAAGATTGTTGAAATTGATAAGAACAAGAAAATTCTTACTAAGGTAATTGATTGATTTTCATTTATCATTTCTCCTAACATCGCACCCATCATACCACTCATTAATCCAGTCATTACACCCTCTAATGCAGATAACACACCAAAGTTACTACCAATTAATACCCCTGCAACAGAACCTATTATGCAAGCTAATATTGTTGAAAAAAATAAGTCACCTTGCAATGAAGCACCGAAGAGTATCCCTACTGTTAAACCAGTGTTCATACTAAAAAACATTGTTATCATCATACATTGCATCGAATTAATTTGATTTTTTGCATTTCTAGATATTAGCAATACCAAAATTGTTAGTACTATCAGTGAGGCTAAAATGAATATTTGATAAAATCCCATCAATCCAACCTTTCTAACTTTTTGTAATTTCATACCCTTATATGGTATGTATGAGCTTTTGATTTAATTAAAGATTCTTATTATTACAACAAGAAACTAAACAACTACAAGATTTATAGCGAAATTAAAGGAACTTAAACTATATATTGTCTTATTCTGCATAATTTTGTTACAAAAACGAAAAATTAAATACTACTTCTCTATGCTAATCTTACTTTATTCATATAAAGCAATAGTTTATGAAAGGAGTAAGATAATAGATGAAGAAAAGATGGTTACTACCAGTATTTGCATCCTTTATGCTTTTCACGGGTGTAGGTGCAAATAATGCAGAAGCAGCAACAGTAGCTGACTTAACAAATACAGCTAAAGATTATATCGGCGCCCCCTATAAATTTGGAGGAACAAATATTAGTACGGGTGTTGATTGTTCAGCATATACACAATTCGTATTTTCAAAATTAGATATCTCTTTGGATCGAACTTCAAGAGCACAATATCAACAAGGAACTTCTGTTTCAAAAAATGAATTAGAGGCGGGTGACTTGGTATTCTTTAATACTTCAGGTTCAGGTATTTCTCATGTTGGAATATACATAGGAAGTGGTAATTTTATATCAGCAACTCCAAGCTCTGGAGTAAGAATAGATAAAATCAATGATCCATATTATTGGGGCTCACGTTATGTTGGTGCTAAACGTGTAGCTCAATTTACAACAGATACTAAGGAAGATGTTAAGGTGGTAGCTAAAGAAGATGTTAGAGGAGAAGTTAAAAGTTCCGCAATTGACTTTTCTTACTATGCTTCTCGCGGAGAAGTAGCACTTAAACTTGCAGAAGCATTAGGATTGGATACTTCAGATACGAACTCACCATTTGGAGATGTAAAACCAACTTCTCAATATGCAGGTGCAGCTACCGCATTGGAAAAGCTTGATATATTTAATGGAGATGGAAACGGTAAATTTAATCCAAGTTCACCAATTACACGTGGACAGCTTTCAAAAGTATTAGTTGAAGCTTTCGATCTAAAACAACAAGGGAATGCAGAAGTTTTCTCTGATGTTTCAACATCTCATTGGGCTAAGGATTATATTTCAATTTTATCTTCAAATAAGATTACTAATGGTAAAGGAGACGGAACATTTGGTGTAAACGACAAGGTAACATTAAAACATTTAAATGTCTTCTTAGATCGTTTAACTAAATAAAACATAAAATAGGACATCTCAACTAGGTTAATGATGTCCTATTTTTTACTTCCCCTCAAAAAGTTAATACAAGTGGTACACTAACATTAATTGGTTCATAATCATTTTCATATCTAGACTTTTAATTCAAACAAAAAATCCCTCTAAAGATGAGGGATTTTAAATTATGCCATACTTCTACAAGCTTCTGCACACTCACGGCAGATTTTTGCGCATTCTTGGCAATGAGCATCTTGAAATTTTTCACAATGAGAAGCACATGATTCACAAATTTCTGCACATAGTTTACAGAATTGCTTAGACATAGCGCTATTTCGTGACATTAAAGCTACTGCTTGAAAACAAATTTCTGCACAATCATTCAGCATTTGAATACAATGGATTCTAGCTTGTACATCCGGCTCTTGTAAGCAAGCTGTAGTACATTCTTCGCAAGCTCTTGCACACTTAATACATAACTCAATGCAGTGGTCCATATTAGATGGCGACATTGATAAAATACCCATAACAAGAACTCCTCCTTTCAATTATGGAATCAGGTTCATTATTTACTTTTCTACTATGGGTTATTCACAATTTAGGTTAAAAAATACTGAGATATTAGATATATGCAGATCGATAATCCCTATTTTTTATCCGAGTCTTTTATATTATCGCATTCTTCTTTTTTCATAATATAAATCAATCTGGGTTGCCAAACGATTCGCCAATTTAATATCTGAAGTTTCTAACTCGTTCACAGTCACAGTAATGCTAGAATCTTCGGAAAATATTTATTAGTAGTTATTTGCACATGCTGACATATTTTCTTTAGTAGTCTGTGGATGACAGTAGGCTTCTGGTTCTGGCCCCTTTTCAAGTGCCATCCATTTATTTCTTTGAAATCTAACTACTAAGACAATAGATCTAAAAACTATGTCAATACCTATGGCAATCCAAACACCTGCTAGCCCCCATTCTAGTGTGATAGCAAGTACATAAACCAGAACTGTACGGATTGCCCACATACCGATAGCTGTTAGGTACATAGGGAATTTCGTATTATTTGCTCCTTGAAATGCTCCTGTAAGAATTAAAAGAATCGCTAGGAAGGGTTGGAATACTCCTGAAATTTTTAATGCAGTACCAATATCTTTGATAACAGCATCATCCTGAGTAAAGAAACTTCCTGCCCAATCTCCCAGAAAGAAAAGCATTACACCAAGTAAAGTCATTAAGCCCAAGCCAAGAAAAGTAGATAGCTTTGCATAGCGTTTTGCCTCATCATATCTACCAGCACCAATCTGTTGTCCTACAAGAATAGTTGCAGCTGTGGCAAAACCGTATCCAGTCATATAGGAAAAGACCTCCACATTACTTGCAATTTGGTGTGCAGCGAAAGCATTGGTTCCTAGAGCGACAATAAACCCAAAGTAAACAATTTGTCCTGCTCGCATTAGGAGCCTTTCACCAGCTGCTGGTGCTCCGAGTGTAGTTAATTCTAATAAGTGGACCTTATCCGGTTTCCAATAATCTCTTCTAAAAGCAAGAACCTTTGATTTATTTATAAAATAAAGAAGTAACAAACTTCCAATCAACCTTGAAATTACGGTTGCTAATCCAACACCAATAATACCCATTTCAGGAATAAACAATAATCCAAAAATTAGTACATAATCTAGAATGGCATTTAGGATATTAATGATGATGCTGACATACATTGGAGACTTTGTATCCCCAGCTCCTCTTAAAATTGCGCTTAAAACGAACATCAGTGACATAAAAATCGAGGGGATACCAACGATTCTAAAATATAATGCTCCTAGTTCCAAAACGTCACTTTTAATTCCCATCAATTTGAGTAAAGGCTCTGCAAAGATAAGTGTTAGAACACCTGTAAAGAGCCCAAAGAGAATAGCTATTACAATAGATTGCTGAGATATATGCCGAGCTTTTTCCGGAAGATTGGCCCCAAGGAAATTAGCAATCCTTACATTTGAGGCTACCCCTATAGCCATGAACAAAGCAAAATAAATTGCTAAAATTGCATTCGTTACTCCAACTGCTGAAACAGCAGACAAGCTTATTTTCGAAACAAAATAAGTATCTACAAAACCCAGTACAGTCTGAAAGAAATTTTCTATAACTGCTGGTATAGCAAGAATTATAATAAGCTTTAATCTGGCTTTGTTAGTATTTGGTGCTATACCATTGTTAGCCTCTTGATGTTCCTTCACATATTACCTCTCCTTTAAGCTTGGCGTTCTATGACGAAAAGTAAATGGAAAAGAGTACTTTATTAGTTACTTGGTACCTGAATAACAAAGGGAACCGTATACACTGCTCCTTTGTATTTGAATTGTCCCCAAATTTTATATATACCTGGTTCAGGGAAGGAAGTCATATAGGATACAATAGGCCCAGTTATCTTCTCATCAGTTGGATGGACATGCAGGAATTTTTTTAAATCTTCACTTACTATAACCACATGACCTGCGGATCCAAGATAAGGTTCAAGTTGTGTAATTGGTTCTTTACCGTCTTTTTTTGTTATAGTGAAAGTCATATTAATATCATGATTTGCTACCAAGCTATCGAACTTTAATTCAAAGGCAAGGTCCTTTATCGTTTTGTTCAAATCTTCATCTAGCTTAATTTGTGAAATAGATTTTTCATTTCCAACTTGGATTTCAAATGACTTCAGCTGTTGTGCACCACCCTCAGGCATAAAATCTGCAAATAACTTATAGGTATCTGAATGGGGAAAATGCGTTGAAACTTTAAATTCTCCCTCTCTTTTATATTCCGGGTGAAGGTGTTGAAAACTACTTAGGTCTTTACTGATTGCCAATAAATGCATTTGTTTTTCATGGACTATAGCAAAGGCTGTAGTCGGAGCTCCGTTTTTATTTTTTACTGTTATTACAATTTCTACTTCTTCACCCTGCGATATCACCAAGGGGTTTACTTTCCAATCTACATTTACTTTTTCAGTAACACTTTTCCCATGCTGGCTATTATGGCTCCCTCCATGTTGCATATGTTCATTATTCTGCTCCTGTAGACTGTCTTGATTCATCTTCCATTCACTCCTTGAAATAGAATGTAGTTATACTAAAATCTGTTATCAAATGCCCCTTGGGATATTTAATAACAAATTTCACCTAACTTTCTTAAAGTATCTCCATATTATCCTTCAATAATTCTATTTCTTAGAGAGTATACAAGATGGTTTGTTAATTCGTTCGTTACGCAGATGACTGCAACATTTACGTGAAAAGTGAACATATAAGATCGAGAAAATAAACCAATATCTTATTGGATGTGTGGTTATTTTGCGCTAGCAGATACACCTAGTATCTTCAAGTTGTTAGATAGTTGGATTAAAAGAAGATTGAGAATGTGCCTATGGAAGAAATCTCGAACAAGAGTCAGAAACTTTACCCACTTAAAGGTTATTATGGAAAAACATACGAGTAGGGAATACCTGGAAAGGGTACTAGCGCATTTCTAAAATCCCCATATTACACAGAACCCTCGGCAATCCGTATTGGGAAAGCCAAGGGCTGAAAAGTCTGCAAGTTCGTTATGAAACTTTGCGTTATTCATCTTAATTGAATCTCCATAGACGGATCTGTACGTACTGTGATGGGAGGGGGCAGGGAGTTAATCACTCTCTCCTACTCGATTAATTTCTTACTAATTGTGTTTTGTTAAATTGCATTTTGCACCTCAAAACCGAACCCGTTATATTCCCCAATAAGTAATAGTATCCAAAATACCAATGATAATCAGCATAACTCCAGCAACCCTTTGTATTACGCTTCCAACCTTCATACTCTTTTTCATAATTAAACCTTTTACATCAAAGTACCAAATAAGTCCTAAGATAATGATAAGTGGAATAGATGTCGCCACACCGAATATTGCAGGCAGTACTAACCCATAGGAAGTTGATACGACTGTAGGCATTAACCAAACAAAGAAAAGTACAAACATTGTTGGACAGAATGCAATGGCAAAACTGGCTCCTAAAAGAAATGAGCCTAATTTTCCCTTTTTTAAACTCATTGGTATATGAATAGTTAAACGGTCTAAAAATTTAAATTTTAAAAATCCTAGCAGTACAAATCCTGTAATAATTAATAATGGACCGATTGCCTTACGAAATATTGGAAAGTATTCTGTAATTTTTGATTCAAACGATTGTCCGAAAAACCATGCTAACAAACCAATCACACTATAAACTACTACTTTTCCAGTAATAAAAGAGGCAATTGCCCCCCAATTGTTATTCATTTGAATTGTTCGGTTTCCATATAGAGTAATAGCACTGATATTTCCAGTTAGCTGGCATGGTGCGGCAGCCCCGATTAATCCCAGTAAAAGCGCTATAATAATTGGAGAATGACTATATGAATTTAAAAAAACAGACACTGGCTCGCTTATTATTTGACTTATTTGAGACAAAAAACTATACATTTATTGTCACCTTCTATACTTATTAATTCGAAGTTAATTTTCCTTTAGAAGCAAGCTTGTCCCAAGATTGTCCCTGATCTTTAGTTTGGAAAATATTTAAATCATTCGTAACTATGGCAATCTCTTTTTGATTATTCGGATTTACTGCGATGTAGATAATTGGATCTTTCATTACGTCTTTTGGTAATTCAATATTGTCCTCTACACTGCTATCTAGTGTGAAAGACTTTAAATATACTTGATTTGAGTCAAAATTTGCATAATAACCACCAGTTTCAGTTAATGTTACGTATGTAACCATTTGAGCTGGGTTTAACATTGAAAAGTTTTGCCCATAATCCTCTGAATTAAAAATCCCATCTTTAGTTCCAATTATAAGTTGCTCTTCTTTTGAAGGATGTGCAGCTAAGTTTGAAATGTAGCTTGAATTAAAACCTTTCATTGTTGCTTCAGTCCAAGTCTTTCCCTCATCCGTTGAATAATTTAATCCACTCTTAAGATTTTCAGTAGGTGTTTCATTGAGTACATATACGGCATTTGAATCGTATCCTGCAGTTAAGTAATGGAAATCAATTTCACCATAAAAAGCTAGCTGTTCAAAACTTGCTCCTCTATCCGTACTTTTAACAAGTCCTAAAGGATTTTTAAGGTCCGAGCCTTCTTCAGGATGTCCACTTGAAAAGAATCCCTCTTTTACGGCTGAGAACCCCATATAATCATGTTTTTGACTATTGGACTCTTTCCAACCTTCTTCACCATATTGATATAAACCATAATGGGTAGCAACAATAAATTCATTTTCTCCATTTATGTATCCTAAGCCATGTGCATGATCTATTTGATTATTTTTTACTGCTTCGAACGAATATTCTTCTTTTGAATTACAAGCTGATAAAACCACAACCGCAGATAGTATACCAACCAAAAGTTTAAATTTTTTCACAACTTTTCTCCTTTAACTTATATGAGTTTTTTACACCCTATCTTTAGATTTAATGAGTATGCTCCATAATTAAGAATGTACTTATTGATTTTGTTCTAAATCAATTGCATCGTTGTAATACAAGTTCCGTCATTGTCAAATGTACTAAATTCCGACTCTACAATTTTCCCGCCTTGCTCAATTTTAATTTGATATGTTTGTTCACGTGGTAACCACAAGTTAATAAATCCGTTTGCTTGTGATTCCAATGTTTTATCAACTATGACATTTCCTTCTGTATCTTCAATGTACACATGAAATTGTTCATTTACTAATTCACCTTGGCAACCTGTTAGACTATGGTTTTCACAAGGATGTGTTTCATTAACGTAAGGGGCAATTGAGACAAAAAACTCGTCTTCTGGTAATTCATAAGCTTTTTCATTTCCATCATTATCTGTTACAAGCAGTTGTTCCGAAGTAATAGAAGCAGACTTAGCTGTAACATTACGTACGCTATAATCATAGACTAATTCCTTAATATCTTCTGTTTCAACTTTTTCCGCAGTATTTTCTCTTTTTTCATTTTCTCCATTACAAGCTACTAAAAAAATTATTCCAAATAAAGTAATTGCAAATACTTTGACTTTAGCTTTCATTTTGTTTCGCCTCTTTTTCATTTAAAAGTTAGTTCCACTTATATCCTATTCCCCAGGCAGTCTTTAAAAATTCGTTTGTTGGAAAACCAGCTCTTTTAAGTTTATCCCTCAAATTTCGAATATGAGAATCTACTGTTCTTATATCTGTATCTGTTTCATATTCCCAAGCAGCATTCAGCAATTCTTCACGCGTATAAGTTTTAGATGGTCGGGAAATTAACGCTTTCAATATATAAAATTCCTTTAACGTGAGTTGGGTCGTTAAATCCCGATACTGTAAGGAATAATTTTCTGTATCTAATAGATATTCATTGTGACTTATATTTAGATTATTGTCTTTTTCAACTTCCGAAAAACGACGTAATAGGGCACTTACTCGTGCAATCAATTCCCTTTCATCAAAAGGCTTAGCAATATAATCATCAGCCCCAATGTTTAACCCCTTTACCAAATCTAATTTATCTGATCTTGCGGTAAGCATAATAATTGGAACCTTTGAAAATTCACGTATCTCTTTACATACTTCCCATCCATCTATTTCAGGCATCATTACATCTAAAAGAACAAGATTTATTTTCTCTCTCTTAAGAATTTCTATTGCCCTTTTTCCACTTGTTTCCTTAATGCACTTAATCCCTTGTGGCATGAGAAATAATTCAACTAAATCTAACATCCTTGGTTCGTCATCTACTAAAAGAACTGTTTGCATTTAACCATTAAACCTCCTCTTATATTGTAATCTTAAAAGTACTACCTTCTCCTAGTTTACTTTTAACCTCGATTGTACCCCCATGTGCCTCGACTAATTCTTTCACAACAGCAAGTCCAATTCCTGAACCACCGTATGCTCGTGAACGTGATTTCTCTACTCGATATAACTTCTCAAAAATAAACTCAATTTCATCTGCTGGAATCCCAATTCCCGTATCAATTACTGAAATAATTGTTTTTTCATCTTTTTTATAGGCTTTTAAGGTAACTTCCGAATTTTCATTTGAATATTTTAAAGAATTATCTAGTAGATTTAGGATGATTTGTTCTAACCGGATAGAATCCGCATATATTTGGAAGTCACTTTCACAAACAAGGTTGAGTCTTATTTTTTTTACTTCATATGAAGGAACAACCAATTTACAGATATTTTCTAAAAATGAATTGGCCCAAAAGTATTCCTTCGAAACGGTAAATGAGGTTTCATCCATCCTAGCCAAATCTAATAAATTTTTTACTAGATCTTTCATTCGATCCGACTCTTCACCAATAATTTCAAGATAATGTTCACGTTCCTCTTCACTCAACCCTTTTCTCATAGCAATTTTTGAATAACCAATCAAATAAGTTAATGGGGTACTTAACTCATGAGCAATGGATGCTAGAAATTCATTTCTCTCATCCTTTAAGCGTTCTAAATCATTCGCTAATTTATAAATGGAACCTGACAAATCACCTAATTCATCTTTTCCTAAATAAGGTAAACTTACGTTAAAATCACCCTTGCTTAATTTCTCAGTTGCTTCTTTCATACGGATTAAAGGTCTTGTAAGAATTTTTGAAAGTAACGCATACACAATAAATAAAACAATAAAACTTGCAATGCCCGATATAATAAAATGCTTATTCATGTTATTAACCATTTGATTTATTGAGGTTGTACTTTGAAACATAAGGACATAGCCAGATTGATCATTTGCTTTGTATGGGTGAGCGCTCACAATATACGATGAATTTCTCCAATCTGAAACTAATATTTTATCCTTTTCATTATTAAGGTCGCTTATTAAAAGTTGATACTCTTCTTGCAACATATAAGATTTATCCGAGCTACTAATAATGTCACCTGTCGAGTTTGTAATCATCACTTCTCGGTTTTCATTTTTCTCCATTAGAATGATATGTTTTATCGTCGAATCTGAATAATTTTCGATTAACACATCTCGGTGATTCGCACCATTTGCTAGTAACAAAGAAAACTCTTCCTCCGCTCTAGTATGGATGATACTTTGATGAAGGTAATACATAAGAGAGGATTCCATTATTAGTACCACTATAAAAAAGCATATTGCTAATTTTGTAGAGATTTTATTCATTTTCCTATTGCTCCTCTCACATCAAAAGAAGTCTTATGAAGAACATATATATATTCTGTAGTATCTCTGCCTCATTTCCCCTTAAAATCCTGTGAAACCCCCAAAAAGTAGAGTTAAAAATGCAATAATTTTTGTCATCATATCAAAATACAATAGGATTCCCATCACGATCATAATAACGCCACCTATTTTCATAAAAAAACCACTTCGTTTTTGAAGAAACTTCATTTTCCCTATAAATAAGGACATAATTAAAAATGGTATAGAGAAACCAAGTACATAAAATAGCATATACCACATGCCTCTACTTGGGTCCGAAATACCTAAAGCAATAACTCCAGCTAGAATTGGTCCTGTACAAGGGGTCCAACCTGCAGCAAATCCCATACCAATAATGACAGAACCAAGATATCCCTTTGGTCTTCTCTTAAACTGAAATCTCTTTTCTGATTGTAGAAAATCAAATTTTAAGAAGCCTAAAATGACTAAGCCAAAAATGACAATAATAATTGCACCGACTTGTCTAAGTAAATCTTGATACTGAATAAAAAGTGTACCAATAAATGAAGTTGAAAATCCTAAAGCCATAAAGATTATAGAAAATCCAAATAAGAACAGTAATGTATGAACTAACGCTTTTCGATTAAATATTCCTTTTTCTTCTTTCAGTTCGCTAAAGGATATTCCAGTTACATAAGAAAGAAACGCTGGGTAAAGCGGTAGTGAACACGGTGATATAAAAGACAAGAACCCCGCTCCAAATGCAAGAAAGAAATTTAATTGTTCAAACAAATAATTTCACTAATCCTTTCTACAACTTGCTCATTGTTTTGTACTAGTGACTATCGTAAAAAATAGATAGTTATACGAAGTTAGTATAAACAATAAATGTGGAGAAAATATGCAGACACTTAGAACTCTTTGAAAGATACTTTTAACTTAAAAGCATGTTTACACACGGATGAAAATAAAATAACACCGACTTTTCTATAGAGAAAAATCGGTGTTATTTTTGATTTATTTTTTTATACCTTTTTCACATTGTCATTGAAAATAATTACATCGCTAAAAATCCAACCTCTTTTCTCGTATTCATGACTTGATACTTTATTGCTGATTGAAAAATTCCCCTATACTTATTCTTACAGGACGGAGAATTATAGAATAGAAAACTTTAACCTAGAAAAGAATAGAATAGATTATCGTAGAAATATATTTTTTGCTTATAGCTACTACTTAAAATAGGATACTTTTTTCAAGACAATACAAACTGGTATGGCAATAATAATACCTAAAACATTTTGAACGAGGTCTCCAGGAATAGAAGCTAAAGGTGCAATCCAATTACCATATAGAATCCCTTCACCAATGTAATAAACAGCTACCATAAATGGAATAGATATAATTGTTGCAGTTACGTTTAAAGCAATGCTATTACCTTTGCGATCATTTGACCAAGCTATTTTACCAACTATGTATCCTTGTAAACCACGTGCTACAATGGTGATAGGTGCCCACAACATCCAACCTCCGACTACATCAAATAACCCCATCCCTAACGCACCTGCAAGAGCCCCTTTTTTAGGACCAAATAAAATTGATGCAATAAAAAGCATGGCTGTCCCTAAATGAACCAAACCTCCATTTGCAGTTATTGGTAATTTGATATTCAAAAAGACTGTAGAAACGAAAACAAGTGCAACTAACATTGCCGTAATAATCAATTCAAAGGTCTTTTGACGTGACTCAGAATAACTTTGTGTATTTTGCATATTTTTAACCCTTTCTAATTATTAGAATTTACCGATTACTTTAGCAAATTAGTGATATCTATAAAAGTGCCAATTTCTTAAAAAACTTAGGTGTCAGTTGGTATTTAATATAGAAAATACAAGTCTTAAAAAGGAGCTTTGAAAACTGCAAAAACGTGTTCTATAAATTTACAATAATCTCTCATATGTTTTCTAAATGATTTTAAAAGCGCACTCACATAACCTACCTCAACTATCGGTGATTTTCCCCATATTTTATTTGTGGTAAAGTATGAGGTAGATAGATTTATTGGAGGTTATTATGAAAAAAGTCGCTGTAATACAGGATTTATCCTCTTTTGGAAAATGTTCGTTAACAGCTGCGATTCCGGTTCTTTCAGTGATGGGCGTGCAGGCATGTCCTTTACCAACTGCTATATTAACTGCACAAACTGGTTATCCAAGTTTCTTTTGTGAGGATTTCACATCTAAAATGAACTACTTCATAGAGGAATGGAGCAAGCTTAATAGAAATTTTGACGGAATCTATACTGGCTTTGTTACTGGCCAAGAGCAAATTCATAACATTTTTCTTTTTTTAGATAAATTTCTTACAAAGGAAACACTTTTACTTGTTGATCCTGTAATGGGGGACACGGGAGAAGTCTATAAACTTTTTACCGATGAATTGCTAGTACGAATGAAAGAACTTGTAAAGTGTGCAAATGTGATAACACCCAATGTTACAGAGTGCTGTTTGTTAACCGGATTATCCTATGAGAAGTTACATAGCTATACAAATGAAAAAGATTTTATAAAAGCTGTAGAAGAAGCCGGAAATACATTGCAACAAGAAACGCATGCTCAGGTTATTATCACTGGAGTAAACCCGCCATCAAGAGATCTAAATAGAAGGTTAATTGGTAATATGTATTTAGATGGAAGTAAAGCTTATTATAGTGCAATGGCGTATAACGGTAAAAGCTATTCAGGTACGGGTGATTTATTTGCATCTGTGATCATGGGGGGCATGATGCGTGGAGATAACTTGGAAAAAACCATAGAGCTTGCAGAGGCATTTCTAACAGCATCCATTCATGATACCTACATTGAACTAATTCCTGACATAGAAGGAGTTAACTTCGAAAAATACTTGAAAATGTTATTATAAAATCTAAACGTTGTGAATTATTTGAAATAGTGGTAAATGCTATATAAACAAATGTATTTGGACTAACCCTCAAATATTGTTAATATCAATACCTACACTAAAGATGAATGGCTACTTTTTACGTAGCTATTCATTTTTTTCTTCTATTAATTTCGTTACTCAAAAGTTATAAATTTATGTTTTATATTTCGGAAATTATATCGTTATTTATGACATAAGAGTATCAGCCAACTATAGTACTGTCCTTGCTCAAATTTTTAGAATAGAAAACCTCATAAATTGGGAAAAAGGGAAAAATACATACTCTATACTTCGCATTCCATCAAAACTCCAAAATATCTTGCATAAAATCTAAAAAATTAGCATAGAACTCCATAGAATAGAATACAAATAAAATAGAGATGCATATAAAAGAATAGAAAAGTTTAGAGTAGAAATGAATAGGACGGAGTGTGAAAACTATGGTAGATACAAATGTAGTTAAAGCTAAAATATTAGAACTTATTCAAGATGACCCCTTATTTTCCGTTATACGTGAAACCCCATTAGAAGAAGTGCTTTATAATGATGTGTATTTAACAGATATCATTGATAAAAAGTACTATTCCACACCCGAAGTAGCAAGTTGGTTTGAGATTACCGATGCTCAACTACGCTATTATATTAAACCATTTGAAAGTTATATTTTTGATGATGAAGCAGATAACCCAACTACTCCAACCGTTATTCGATTGAACTTCCCAGCAATTTTAAGACTTCGAATGATTTTATTGTTAAAAGACGAGTACAGAGTAAAAGGACTAAAACGATTACTCGACATCGATGAAAATGGTTATGTTGTCAAACAACGAAAAGTTTCAACAGAAATAGATAAACCAGACGAATTAGCAAATAAAGTAGATGTATTAAGTAATGTGATGCAGCAAATCTTACAAACTGGATTATTTGAGTTACAAGAAAATATTGAAAGCGGATCTACTCAAATCACTCTGAATCAAGACATTCTCTCGCAAAATATAAAAACATTAACTTCCGAAACAACGGAACAGCTTACAGAAATACAGAAAAGTACAGAAAAGATTCAAGAAGAAAACCAAACATTAAAAAAACAATTAGAGGTTATACAAGAACGATCCAAAACAGATATTGTTCAAAAAATTAGAGAACGTCAAATCGAAAATAAGGTAATCAATACATTACGTAAAGAGGCATTTGAGCAATTTGAAAACGAAAAAAAATCAGGATTCTTCGCAAAATTTTTTCGTTCTTCGCAAATAGAAATGGAAAAAGAACAATTTGTGTCAACTTATATACAGGAACATTTATATAACAGCTTACAGTCAGAGCTTGAACGATACTATGGAGAATAATATCTAAATTATATGAAATCCTGCTAATCTAATATTGATAACGGAAATCTACTTATAAATGAATACAATGAAGAAAATGATACGCTAAACGATCTTTTAACACAGTATAAAGGGTACGCTGAGGGGAATGAAGAATTAAAAAGCTGTTTTGAACAAGAAAAGTCCAATTTGCTACAACAAGCTAATGAACAAGTCCAGCAGCTTGAGACAGCACTTGAAAATGCAAAATCAAATTATGAACGCGAACTTAAAATCATGCAAGAGCGTAAAGAACTTGAACGTGAAAAGGTTTTAGTAGAGGTAGACGTGAATACCAAGCAAAATTCCAAGCACAAATCGATAAATACAACGACAAACTAGCTGAACTTCATGCTGAAAATGAACGTATTTGTGCTAGTTATAAGGCAAAATTAAAAGCAGCTAGACAACCTAAAGACAAATAATAAAAACGTGCTACAAGAAATGGATCTACTCCAATTCCTTTTAGCACGCTTGCATTCTTTTCTGCCAACGTTTTTCAGTAGTCTTGAATATTTTTTCATCTTCTCTACGATCAATTGCAACAATTTCAATCACTTCAATCTCACAATATCTAATTATTAATAAACCATAGGACTACCAAAGAATAGATTTGAAGTCCGTATAATTCTATAAAATAAGGAAAAATAAGAAAGAATAGAAAAGTTTAATATAGGATTGAATAGAATGCAGCCTAAAAAATAATAAAGTGCCACACGGAACAATGATCTAAATCCTTGTAGCACGTTTTTTCTTTATTTAATTATTCTATTCTTCTCTTACAGGGTTTTCAGGAAATCTTGAAACCTTTCCATTCTGATAGGACCAATTTAATTATGGTAATACTAACGCCACTGTTTCGACTGACTATTCCATTGTTTAAAAAATTCATTTTCATTTGCATTGATCTCATAAATAGGGATTAGCAACGTATTCAAACGTAACATGACACTTTCAAACGAAATGCTTTTTTCAATTCCTAGCCGTTTTAAAAACGCCTGCCATTGTTGGTTTCGCTCTGTATCTGTATAAAAATCTTTAGTAAAAACAGGGTGATGCTTTTCAAAACTCGTTCCTCTTCTTGTAAATGTTTCAAAAATTGCTTCTTGCAACACGCGCCCATCAAAGTTACGCGTTTCGGACAAAATATAAATATCATAGAAATCTTTCATCCTACTATTCACTGTTGAAAGGCTAACCATGGCTTCAAATTTCTCTGCAATCACCGATTCAATCGAATACGCCAAAATTTTTGGATTTTTCATATCTAATAAAATGGGAAATTCAATCTCCGCTGGTTTTGGCACAATAATATCTCCAAAGCCTATATCCAATTGAAGCTGTTTGCGTGAGCGTCCTAAGCTAACAGGTATTTTAATTCGGACTCCCTCATAATCAGCATCTTCTTTAATACGTGTTGCGGTAATGTCGTCTATATCAAATACTAAACCGTCTTCTGGCACTTCAATTGAACAAATATCAATAAACGCTTTTTGAATATTTTCGATTTCATTCGAAATATAGTTCGCTAAAAAATCAATATCTAAGGTAGGACGGGCAGAAAACTTAGTTAAGGAAAATAAAAACAATCCGCCTTTTAAAAGGAATTTACTTTTGTAATCTGAAATCGATAGACGGTAGAGTAAGCGTTCTTGACAGTAAAGCAGGAAAATTGAATCGTAATTCTTTTTATTTTGGATGGCTACATTTTTTAGCCTTGCCGCAATTGAAGCTGGTACATTTCTTTGGTTTGTCATTATACTAATACCTCAATATACTGTTTCACTAGTTTTTGTACCTTAAGTTTTTCTGCACATTGCATAAGCTTGTTAATATTACGGTCCGAACGTGCCATGTAATTTTTGATGCACTCAAGCATAATATCATTTCCGATTTTTTTTCGGTAACGGACCAAATCACAAATGGTTTTCTCCATGTTATACACATTCACCTTTGAATTATTTATTATCACTTCATCTACTCCTTCTTCATAAAAGGATGCCTTGAAGTAGTAGATGGTAATTGGAGGGTAATCTGGCAAAACAGGCTTCATCTGATTGCGTTCTATGGCTACATGATACGTATAGGGGTTAATCGTTGATAGTTCATGAAACGATGCTGCTGATAGTAAGCAAATTACCCCTTTTGGAACAATCGACATAACCTCTACTAATTCATCTACTATTGGAATCTCTTCTCCTAAATAACGATAAATCCCTCTTTTTATGCGTTCAATCAAACCAGATTCCTCAAATTGCTTTATATAATATTGTGAAATCCCCGCCTGCTTAAGTGTCTTTGTATGGGTTATACCATTTTCTTGTTCGAATATTTCATATAGTCGGGCACGAACTGGCTGCAAACATCTCACCTCACTTAATAAAACATCCGCATATTTTTAAAATGTGCGGATGTTTTGTTGAATCATATATTTATTATAACCATTTATTAGAAATATTTTCAGCAAAAAGCCTAAAAATAAAAGACACGGTTGATTAATACTTCACACCAGCATTTAACGTATATAAAAAGGAGTGATCATTTTCTACCTAGGTTGCTCTACAATCGCGCCCTATAATGGCATAACTAAGATGCTTAATTAGCCTGCATAGTTCTATAAAAACAGAAAAAACTTAAACCTGAAGAGCTTTTTCTAATGATTTTTTCATGGCTTCAACAAAGCTCTGACGTGTCTCTTCAGATAATTCTAATAAGGAAAGGTAGGGATTTAAATCTTCTAATTCGACTAATAAAAGCTCCCCTTGTTCGCTTCGACAAGCATCAACTCGTTGAATCCCCCAGTCAAGATTATTCCAGTCGATGAAACTTTCAGCAAAAGCTAGATCTTCTTCCGTAGGTACATACTCTTTCAATTCCCATCTTTTATCTTTATCAGGTGCATAAAGAGCATACTGAAATTCTTTGTCGATAAAATAAAATGAGACTTCATATTCAAAATTGATAAATGGTTGTACCAATGTATTTTTCGATTCTGAATCAACTTTTTCACTCAATTCATCTTTTGTAACAAATTCCATCCCGATAGAATCTGCTCCATCTTTCGGCTTTACGATATATGTGTCTACATTAGGGAGTTTATTTAGGGAATCAAGGGTATCAATCGTTGGAATAACAGGGAAATGAGCATTTGTTAGTTCAATTAAATATTCTTTTCCGTTCATATCAGCCTTTCCATTAAACGAATTATATGTGTTTAAATGTTTAGAAACAATTCGGTTACGGAATGCTTCATATTTGTCTTTAAAATTTGCCACTGGACCTGCATTTCGGAAAACAATTAAATCAGAATTATCTTCGAATGCTTCAATATCTTCAGGATGACAAATGACCAAATTAAAGGCTTCTCTAAGTTTAGAAGTTAGAAATAAATCCTCTTCATAATAGTTTCTTCCTTTTGCTTCATAATATAAATCTGTTACAAATAGTAGCGTCTTCATTACGCCTTCACCTGCTTTTCTTAAATTTTTATTGTAAAAACATCTTAAAAAACAAAAAATCCCGTCTCAGTAAGAGACGAGATTGAAACTCGCGATACCACTCTTGTTTAATAAAATGTCTAAATAACACTTTACTCCCCTTTACAAACGTACAATCATACGTTGTCCCTTGTAACGTAGGAATCCGATAAAGCTTACTAAACATTCAGCTTTACTCCTCAGAGATGATTTTCGGTTATTATCTGGACACTGGTTTTCAGCAAAACACCAGCTCTCTTTGGAACAGAAACAATAACGTACTCTTTCTCTTCATAGAATTTAAATTAAATTAAATTAATTAGCAATATTATATATTATTCAGAAAATAAAGCAAATGGTTATTAAAGGGAGTTTATTGAATATCTTTATATATTATTTTCTTCAACACTTTAATATCCGAGTCCATTTAAAAGTGTTGCTCCATTAAATGGCCCGATTGAATAAAGCCCTTATGTATATAACTGGTCTTTAGTTAATATAAAAAAGAGCAGCTAGATTCTACAGCTGCTCCGATTGTTATTCTTCTTGTGCTCTTTACAAAGGATAACAAAGTACATTTATCATTATATCACTCTGCGACATAATTTGGGATTAATCAATTTATAAGTAATAATTTTCCCTTTTTATATAAATATAAAATTAGATAAAAAGAAAAACCCCTTAGAATTTATCTAAGAGGTTCCTCTAGATTTGATTTTAAATTAACGCTATCTGATCTTCAAGTAGTGCTCCTAAGTTTGAACCATTATCCCAATGTACATGCACTGTGCCAATATCATCAACATGAGAAACTGTTCCTTGCAAGCCTTTTGGTAATGGCGTAAATGAATCTTGAATTGTTGTAATAATAATGACTCGCTCACCTTTTTGAAAAATACGCTTGCGAGCTGTAATTTCTTTATGTTTTTCCATCTACTTAATCCTTTCAAAGCTCTTTATACCGGATAAAACTCCGTAAAATATATAGTACAATCTATATCGTTATATATATCCATTGCATAGCGTAATTCAGATTTCTCCCAACCATGCTCCTTCATTAAGACACGAACCATCTCTTTCCAATCATCGAACCAATAGCATGAATTTTCATCATAAAATGCTTCATCACTATGTTCTAACAGGCGAGATGTATCCCTTGTAAATATGGCTTCCTCGTCTACTTCATGCCTGAACGCATCTCGTAAACTTTGAATGATTTTACTAAATTCTTTTCGCACAAATCGTGCTTGCCCTAAAGCTGTTTTTCGTAATACCTTCCCTTCCACACTAGTGGTAAAATAAAGGTCATTATTCCAATCATAGATACGCAGAAATGCCTTATCACGTAAGGGTTCTATAGAAAATGTGTAGAGATATAAACTGTGATCCACTTCTGATTGGAATTCTTGCATAGCGTAAATATCGAAATCTGATGTGGTTTTCATTGCTTGTGGAGTATTCATTTTTCTCTCCTCATTACTATCTTTCTGATAATGTTTTTATTAATCTCGAATCTCTTAGTCTGCTTTAAAAAAATCATGGAAATCTAGTTCAACCTCACAGTTTTCATAACTGGCTTTCACCATTGCAATCGCTTCTTCCTCAGAATGCGCTTGGACAGTACGAATAGCCATTAATGTTTCTGTTATAACGACTTCAAATGTTTTCATAAGCTTGCTCTTTCTTCTTTTTTGTAACATCCGTTACTCGTTGGATCAGTGAAATATCTCCATTGGCAATACGATAAATGAAGTAGAAGTATTGTTTTATATCTTGAATTGTCGCTGTCGATTGGCATAATTCATTTACGATTTGTTTTGCTTGCGTAAGACTTGCTGCTTGGCAATAGATACGACCAAATTCAAATCCTTCACGAGCTTCGATTATTTTTAAATTCCTCTCACATGAAACAGAAAAGTCCAATAGTTTTTCATAGGTCATAATTGAAACAAAATAATAGACATCAACTTTTACAATATCAATTGTTGTTACATTGACCTTACCTTCTTCTGTACAGCTACACTTGGCATAGTTACGTTGCACTAACTGGCAATTAGCTGAGGCAATTTGTTCCTGAATTGCTACATCTAAAATTGTTTTAAGTCCTGTTATTCGCATGGTTGTTCTCCAATCGGCGAAAATTCTTCATCCATATCTACAAAATCGCATGAATACACAAAGAGTTTTCCCTGTTGATCCTGTAAGACAAATACATAATCATGCTCGAAAACATATGCTTCAGCTGGTGTATCACAGCCAGATTTCACTAATTCTTCTGCTGTTGTATTCCCTAGCTGATATGCTAAATTTTCAAGTTCAAAATGTGTCATTTCTGAAGATAACCAGATTAATAGCTCCATTGCGGATGAGAAGATTACAAACTCCCCCATATAGACTTTGTATTGACGTTTTGCTAACTCACGAATATTCGTTTTTAATAAGTGACTCATTATCACGACTCCTCTATCTAAAGTAAAAAGAGCCTTGTAGCAGTGCTACAAAAGCTCTTCAATGGTTTTAACGAACTTGGCCAATGATTTCGACATCTAAATCTTTTAATATCACATAATCAAAAGGCGTTAACGGAATGGTCTTCAGGCCATGATTTTCACAAAAGTAATTGCGACCAAATGCAAATCGACCTGCAATTTGCACCTTTGTACCTTGTAATTCAAGCTCATATACGAGATTGCCTGACTTTAACAGCCCCTCATCATCTACAATTACACATAAATCATCAGTTAAATCGATAATGTCAATCGTATCTGCTTGGATTAGTTCAGCAAAAACCTTATATAAAGGCATACCTTTAGCCACCTTATTCATGGCACTTTCTTCGGGTAAAACCTCTACATGCACCATATTTAACTGTGGCACATAGGACATGGCTACAAAACTTGTTTCTTTCGCTAATATTGTGTTTACTTTCGTCATCTGTCTTCTCCTTGATGTTAAATTTTTGTGCTACGGAAGCTTTTTGTCGCTTTCTTACTTGCAATGCGAGTTAATGTATCTTCAGGCCATGCAAGTTTTTTTAATGACGTTGCTGAAACGGTCATCATTTCAAATGGATTCAATCCCTCTAGCGCGACCCATTGCATGAATTCCTTCATGTGATCAGGCTCAATTTTCCATGACACTGATTCTTTATAGCCCCATTCCACACCACCTGCTTGTACGACACCATATACGTCGACAAATGACTTTAAGCTGTCTTTCATTAGTTTGATTGTTGCTTCAAGTTGAGCAATTTCATTTGCTACTTGTTGCGCTTGTTCTAGATTTTCAATAGTCATCTTCATTACTCGCTTTCTAAAAATGTTTTTATAATAGGGTTCGATTGACTTCGATAACATGCTATGGCAAACGGACAATGTGAACATTTGGAGGAACGGACTGAGGGAAAAAGCCCACACCAATTACCTCCTGACTGTACTTGTTGTAGTTTTATCAGAATTTCTTGTGCTAGCTGCAACGCCCATTGTCTTGCTAATTCCATTGTAGAACGGTCATAAACAAAAGCACTTTCTTTACGAAACCGAAGAAAATATAACCGACCCTTTACTTGTTCATAGCCATAAAGCTGATGAATTGCCCAAGAGTACAATCCGATTTGAGCAGTATCATTCACGCTATATATTTTGCGATTCGACTTCCAATCAGTAATTTCAGGGCCGTTTTGTAAATCGATATAACCCTGTAAAAAGAGTGTTCCTTCCTCATTTAACGCAAGTTTAAAATATTGCTCGGTATTCCCCTGCACATTGGCTGGTAGGTTATTCAAAAGGAATTTCAAATCATTAAACGGCACTGTCTGATTAAAATTAATTGCTGCCATCCCTTGAATAAGTGCCGAATCAAAGGAATCGCCTACAATTTTACGTTCGATTGCTTTATGAATTGCTCGACCTAGCCATAACGGAACGCCTTCTTTTTCTTCCAATGCTAAAATATATCGATAATAGAAACGCCTCGGACAGTCATCATAAAGTGACAACCGACTGAATGAAAAAGTATCCACCTTTCTCACCTCTCTTAATGCAAAAGAAGCACAACATAGCTTAAGGCTAGCTGTACTTCTCAGTGATTTTTATTCAACTAAAACGGCAAGTTCTGATCCACTGCATACTGCACATTAGCAGATGATTGAGCCATTGGACCTTGCTGTTGTTGATACCCTTGTTGCATAGGAGCATGTTGTTGGTAAACTCCTTGCTGATTTTGCTGAACAGATTGCTGATGCCCCTGCTGTACTTTCACCGACTGCTGCCCATTTTGAACGTTGGCATTTTTAGGATCTAAAAACTCTATCTCATTGACAACAATATCAGTCGTAAATACTTTTTGACCTTGTTGATTTTGATATGACCCTGTTTGAATGCGTCCTTGAATACCAATTTTCGAGCCCTTTGTCGTAAAGTTTGCTAAGTTTTCTGCTGTTTTTGACCATGCTACACAACGGATAAAATCAGCTTCTCGTTCTCCCTGAGTATTTACAAATGGACGATTTACAGCAATCGTAAATGTTGCTTTTGGCTTTCCATCTGGTAAATAGCTCAGTTCCACTTCCTTTACTAAGCGACCTGTTAAAATTGAATGATTCATTTCTCTTTCCTACTTTCTATATGATTTTAAAGTTCTTCTTTCTGTAAATACGTTAATGATTCCACTGGATGACGAATCTGCAAAATTTCACAGACTAATTCTTCTGAAGACCATCGATCCTCTGCACATTCATGCCCTTCTGATGAAAAATACCGTAAAACCTTCTCCATTAAGGGAAAGCCAATGTCGTTTTCTATCTTTGAAACAAGCTGATAACCCATCGTGATTTCACCTTTTAGCATGTATAGCCAAACCATTTGATAGGCTCTCTTTACTTGTTCATTTATATAATCCTGCCATTCAGACCAAACTTTCTCTCGAAACGCTAAATATTCATCATAATCGAAATGTCGATTCGCCACCCAATTAATACGTCCGTAGCCTAAAAGCTGTAACTGATGCGTTGAAAGCTTTTCTGCAGGATGTTTTTGATAAGAAGAATGACTTTTCTCTCGACGAATACGTTCTAAAATGTCGCTCTCTGATTCCCCTGATAACAAGGAAATGAACCGGATCACGCCACCTCTTTCCTTGCACCACCAACATTGAAAAAGGTTTTTGCTTTCATTTAATGACAGGTAATGCCGGCGACTACGCTTGTTTTGACCGTTGTTACAAAATGGACATTTGCATAAAATCTCTCTTTTTCCTAATGTACGTGAATCAATTTCCACGTTATAACTCTGAGCTATTTCAACAATATTTGGGAGAATACTCATTTACACAGCCCCTTCATCTAGTGCTGGTATCGGTATTTGCTCCCACTCCAAATTTAAAACAACTTTCTTTTGAACCCAGTTAAATCCTGATATTCCTTGTTTTAAATAAACTGAATAATACCAAATAATCGATTGAATAATTGGACACTGATGATAGTACACATTACAGCACATACATTTATGAGTGAGCTCTATCGCACCATTACCAATGGACTTAGCTTTAATTAACGTATTGCCACCCAAAAAGCCTGGATAGACACCCACTAATTCATTGTTTCGTGTCACAAAAGTAGCGATAGGTTTCGCTCTACTCATTCATATCACCTTTCCTTACGCTAAGAAGAACATATTGTTTTCTTCAATAATTGCAAGATTGTAATTTGAACCGATGACTAAATCACAGGCTTTTTTGTAACTTTCCCCTCGTGCTAATACCGTCAATGTTTGACCCACTGTATTTTGAACCTGCATTTCCATATAGCTTGAGTTATCAGCAGCTAAACGAGATGTTGTTGAAAGTACTTTATAAGCTTCTTTCACCTGCTCGTATTGTGGTTGCTGAATAACTTGTGAAGCTACCTGCACCGGTTGCACATTTTGTTGTTGATTAGAAGCTTGTTTTGGCTGTGGTTGCTGTGAGGCTGTGGCTTTTTTTAGCCAATCCTTTATTGCACGCTTTGCCATACCAAAATGCTCTGTTGTTACCTTATCAAGCGCCTTCACATTGAATTCAAGAGCAAATCGCTCAAAAACTGCTGAAAAATCAGTCTGGCACACATTTGCTAATTGATTTAATAACGCTTCAAGCTCGCTTACCTGATTTTCAGCAATATAACTAATTGACAATTGACCAGCTTTTTGCTGAAATGTATCAGGATCATCTTGATCTGTAGGAATATTAAAGCTCTTTAGAAGAAAATATTTCTCTGCATATGTGAGCGCCTTCCCTACCCCTTTCTCATTACTCGTATCAATACCTTGAGCGTAAAACGGTACAACGTAAGATTCGCCTGTTTCGGAATCGAACCATGTGAATTCTAGGAATAACTCCGTAAAATACGTCACTGTTTTTTTCAAGTTACCGTACTTGTCTTTGTTTTCAGTAACTGTCTGCGTTACCTCTCGTGACATAACTTTCGGAAAAAGAACTAAGCCCGTTTCATCAAGTTTGTCACGTACTGCTGCTAATACATTAGATGAGCCAACGAAATTATACTGATGACCTGTTGAAGATTTCTTCAAGTAAGGCACCGCTTTGCGAACTTCTACTAATTTCCGTAAAAGCGTCGTTGGTGCAGTAGTAGTAGGTAAAGATTGATTTGTAGTCATAAGACACTCTCCTTTAAAATGATTTTTTAGCAATAAAAAAACGACTCTTCATGTATCTACACATGATAAAGTCGCTGTTTTACGCAATATATAAAAAGACATACTCAAATAAGCATATCGATTTAATAAAGAATTTTTGCAAACAAAGTTGCCTACCACTCTACTCCAAAAGAGCTTTCTAAATGGCGAAACAAAGGGTTTTACGCTAGATACATTCATAATGAAAAACATTAGATCTAGCCATTAGCTACACGTTAACATCTAAAAGATGGAATTATCTCTATGGATAATGTGGATGTAGTAATGAATAAAAAAAGGTATGATTCCATTTTAACGATATGTCGTTAAAATGACAACTATTATTATTCCTTGACGTTAAATGACAGAAAATTGTACCGATCTAGGCATTAACTTTTTTTTATGATATGGAGCATAATAAAGATTTCAAAATACCTTTACCCTGTACTGTGGTACAGGGTTTATAATTTATATGAGGTGAATTTTTTGAAGTATCTTATTAGTGAACTGGCAAATAAATGTAATGTTAATAAAGAAACCATTAGATATTATGAAAAAGTAGGTTTACTCCGACCACCTACACGAACGGATTCTGGTTATAGAATGTTTTCAGAAGATAGTGTCAAGCGAATAAAGTTTATTAAGAGGATGCAAGATTTAGGATTTACTTTAGCTGAAATTTCCAAGTTACTTGGAATCGTTGATAAAGACAATCAACGATGTGAAGATATGTATAATTTTGTTGTTAATAAAGTTGAAGAAGTACAATTGAAAATTAGAGATTTAAAGAGGATTGAACAAATGCTCATTAATCTAAAAGAGAAATGTCCAAATGAAAAGTTTATGTATGAATGTCCAATTATTGAAACTTTAGTAGTCGGAAATGATACGTAAAGGAGGAAGAATAATGGGGGATTGTTGTAATAATAGTCTGAAAATAGAGGTAAAAAATGGGACTTGCCCTTCTTGTAATAATAAAGCTAAAATCGTAAAGCTAATCACTTTAAAGTCACTCCTTAAACCATCTGCATTAGAAATAATAAATGCTAATGAAAATCATTATTTTTGTTCAACCAAGGACTGTGAAATTGTTTACTTTGATACCAATAATAAAAAGTACCTTGTAACGGACATAAAAGTAGCAGTCCATCAGAAAGATATTTTAGATACTACACCTATTTGTTATTGCTTTCATTGGACTAAAGAAAAGATAAAAAGCTATTTCGAACAAGGACTTCTTCCACATCCATTAGAACATATTCGCGAAAACATAAAAGAAAACCGATGTGGCTGTGAGGTAAACAATCCTCAAGGGAGCTGTTGTTTAGGAAACGTTACAAAATATATCAAGGAAATAAATTAACTTGCGGGAGCTTAAATTTCGCCTTCCAAAGTAGTCTCCTTAAATAATAAAGCTAAATCCAATTAACTACAGGAATTTAGCTTTATTTATTATTTAATTATGAAGGTAAGGTGTGAAAAAACTCATGTTTATCTTTCCTGTAAATATCTTCGTCAGTAATTACTCGATAAAGTATTTTAGGTCTTTCAAGTACGGTGGCTAGTACATTTAGATGAATTAGTTGCTCAGTTACGATAAATAAACGACGTTCCTTAGTGATAGATTGGTTTAAAGCAACTAATAAATCATGAGGGTCACCCCTATTAATGTAAACTTCGTACGCTTTATCATTCATAATAAAGATTGCTTGAAATGGTATTGCAACTGCTTTTAATGTAATATCAGTGTTCATTTTACGTTGTAATTCAAAATAGAAATCCACTAACACTAATCTCTGTAAAATCTCCTCTTTCCCGTATCCAAGCCAGTAATTCTTTACTACAAATGTTTTTTTATAACCCTCTATTGCTTCGCGTGTATAAATAAACCATGTTTCTTTATTTTTAATCAGTCTATGCTGCACCAATAATCGTTTAGCTAACATATTTTGAATCTGCTTTTCATGCATTTTATAATGTTTCTTTAAATGTTTATGTGTGATGATTTGCAGTACAGCAAGATCCTGCATGACACGTTCCTCTTTCCCTGTAAATCGTTGCATTTCTCGGTTCACTGGACGTTCGCTTTGCACACGCCACTCGACCTTCCATTCATGTCGACGCAGAGAAAAAGGACTGATAAATGGCTTTTTCTCCATTTCGTCAGCCCCTTTCTAATTTTATTTTTTCTATTTATATCTAAATATATTTTTCTATTTTTAGAAATTTATATTTCCCCTTATTCCTCCTTTAATCACAACCCCTCATCACAATTCCCAGTTACTATCCAGTAAGCTTTTGATTTTGTTATAGTAATTTCAACAAAAACTAAGGAGGTATTTCATGTCTTTCCATTCGCAAACTTGTCGTGAACAACTATTATCTGCCACTAAAGTAATTATCCATGCAAAAGGTAAAAATGAATTCACTATCGTAGAAGTTTTGGATTATTTAAATCAACATGGCTCCCATTTTAAAGAATCAACTATTCGAACTCACATTACTTCAAAGTGTTGTATAAACGCTCCTAATCACCATGCTGAAACATTTAATGATTACATTCGAATTAATAGGGGTAAATATGCTCTCTTATTAGAAAAATAGAAAATTCTATATTTCTAAATATCTAAAAAGGGATTTATATATTATCCCCCTTTTTTATCCATTGTAAAAGGAGTGATGTAAAATCAAGTAAATCCTATCGTCATCACTATTATAATAGACCAAACCCTTGAAGTCCTCCAAGTGAAAAAATAAAAATATAAATTTCCCTTTTTCTCTAATAATATTTTTCTATAAAAGTATTATTTTACTTATCCTTTTTTCTACACCATCACACGTACAATTTTCGCATGAATTTTATTACCACCTTTTGTTTCAACACGCAAAATACGTACAAGTACCTTACTCCCCTTCTCTACGCTCTGGAACTTTAAATGTTGAGCAAGGCAGTCTACTCCTTCTTCAAGAGCCACGAAAATACCATAAGCTTGCACACCTGAAACAGTACCAACATATTCTCCATTCGGGACGTATCGAGATAAGCATTCTGGAAATGGATTCTCCATCAATGGCTTTCTTGATACTTTAATCTTTTCATCTGTAATTTCCGTTACTTGAACTCGAATATGGTCACCATGCTTATACATTGCACGTAAATCATCAACCCAGCCATATGAAAGTTCAAAAGCTGGCACATGTACATCAATACCACCAATATCACCGATTAAATGTCCTTTTTCTACTTCACGAACAACACAGTAAATATTGTAGCCTTCTTTAATTTTGCTTAATGTAATTTGTGCTGTTAAATCACGTGCTTTTTTACGAGAAGCAACAAACATATCGGCTTCCATACTGTAACGTAAAATGATGAATTGAATTTGCATGTTAGCTAAAGCTCGAAACTTATTTAATGCATACGGATCATTTGGATTGATTCCTGATTCATCAATTGGAATAAGACCCTTTACTTTACCAATCCGTACAACACCGCATAATGTTTTCCGGTCGTTAATACGATGTGTTTCAAACCCTATAAGCTGTTCGCCAACAATACGCTCAGTTTGCTGTGCCTTCGCTATATCATTCCATACATCATATTGACGTTCACGTTCTAGCTCTGCAACTTTATCAGGATTATACCCTTCGATTAAAATATCATTTAGACCACTCATATTGTAAAAACCTCTTTCATTTTTAATAACTGTCAAATGTACCAAAAACATCTGACTAAATTCATTCTATGGGGGGATTTTAAGTTAAAAGAATGTGTCACCATTCTCGTAAGCCTCGTCTTCTGATACAACAAAATGCGTAGGCTTTTGTACAGGAGCATCATCAACTTGTAATGGCGTTTCCTGTGTAGATTGAACAGGGACTGTCACGACTTTCTCACGTTCCATTGACTGCTCAACTGGTTGTTGTATAACTTGTTCTTCTCGATCAGTCTTAACAATTTCCTGTTCATCATTTGAAGGAGCTTTTAATAGTTCGTCTTCTGGCTCAACTTGTTTGGACTGCAACTTCCCAAGCAAAATCGCATTTTCCTCGACAAACTCCTTGCTGCCTTCCTCATCAGGATTTACAGCAAAAATAGCACTGATTTTCGGTGCCTTAGTTGATGTTTGGAGTTGAATACCTGCATGTTTAAAACATCGCTCTAGAAAGCCTCTAGAACCCTTTTCAGCAGGTTTTCCCGACAAGTGCTCCCAACTCCTCATTTCTCTCCAATTTCGAGGTACAAACGCTCCTACGCCTTCTATTGGCTTCTGAGGTGTACCATCATTTAAAATCTTACAAATAAAATGGAATCGCTTCATTTGGTCTTGTAAATACGTTGGACGGTAGCGATATTCTTCTGTTTCTGTATCTCGATAGCTCTCTGGGAAAAATTTAGGCAAGAGAATCTTATTTTTATATGTAGACTGTCGCATAATGACAACATCTTTCCCAAATTCCTCAGCAAATTCATTCGCATCTGCTGAAGATAAACCACAGAAAGCAATTTTGTTTCTGCAATTCGTTAAAATTGCCTGTTTCATTGCCTTTGCCCCAATACGACCTGATTCAATTTCTAATTGGCCAAGTGATTGAATGGCAAAAATACCAGCTACTCGTGAACTTGCTGCTACGGATAAAAACAACTCAACATCAGGATTGATATAACGAGCATACTCATCAACAATCATGAAATGTGGTGTTCGCGTTTTTTCAGTTCCTGGACGACGTAACGCAGCTGATTGAATATGCATCGTCACAAACATTCCAAACGCATCCCCTGCCTTCTTTAAACGCCCCAAATCCGTATTTACAAGCAGTACACCACCCTTATCCAAATGTTCATCTAAATTAATACTGCTTTTATTTGAAATTATATGACGCAGTTTTTCATTCCCTGTCATATTCTCTAATTGCGCCCGTAAACCAATGATTAACTTACGATATTGATCTGATAACGAACCAAACATTTCATTATCAAAAAATGAAAGTAAATCTGAAGCACCAATTTTATCCCTTAAATCTTCAACATATTGGCGTAATAACTTTTCATCTCGCAAAGTCGCTAATAAATCTAAAAGTGTTAAATCATCACCCTTAAGCAATTTTAAAAGCTTCGTCACATTCCGAGTAGAAAGCTCAGCAAGTGTTTGGAAGAATGCCTCCTGCTTCCCAAATAAAGATTGAAGTACAGCGACGGTTGCCTCTATCACAACATCAATATCACCCTCCATTACATTAAAAAAGTCTGTATTCGGATTAGATGGATCTAATAAAACATATGGAATCTCCATCTCCTTACAAAACTCTTCTACTTCCCAAATCAAGTCACCTTTAGGCTCAACAAGTGAAAGACCTAAATTCTTACCACGCTTTTTTTGTTCTAACAATTGAAAAATCATTGGTAACAAAATTGTTGATGTTTTACCACAGCGTGTTGGACCTGTAATAAGAAAATGTGTGAATGGATCATTTCCTCCAATAATAATTGGGTTATTCGTTTGTGCCATGCCACGCCCTCCATTTAACGTAATATCGTTAATTATAATTAAAAAATATAACGATTTATCGTTAATATACTGCAAGCACATTCTAGCATAGTTGTTTCTAAAAAGGAAGTATGTTATGATTTTCTTCAGTAGAGTAGATTGATTTGAACACCATAATACAACCATTTGTATTACTCGTTTTCAATGATGTTTTTAGCAAAAAGGAATGTGTAGATTAAAAGCTACCATTCCTTTTTTCATTTTCCTATCACAAATATACACTTCCACCCACTTGAATCTAATAACGATATTCCGTTAAAATGATATTTCAAAGATATAGATAACCCCCAGTAATAAACCCCTACTGAACACTATATCTAAAAACCTATAATCAATGACTAAAAATCTATTCGTTCTCTTTAGAACACTTAAAAACCTTGGAGGGACATTGCATGATTACAATGCAAGAAGCAATACGTCAAAGAATTACAGACTTAATGTCAGAACAAAATCTAACAATCTCACAACTAGCTGAAAAAGCCAATGTTACACAATCAACCGTTAATGAAATAGTAAAAGGACGCGTTAAAAATCCTTCTGTTTTATCCATCTATAAATTATCATCTGCACTTGGTTTAGAGCTTGGTGAATTCTACGATCATCCACTCTTCAAAGAAATTATTAAAGAACCAACTAAAAAGACCAAATAAGCAGCATTTATTTTTTTATAAACTTTTAATCCTAAGCACTTTAAATAGTGAAGGCCCCCCATAGCTTTCACTATTTTTTATATTTCTAAAAAAATATTAGTCTATAATTCCCTAAATCTATAAGTCAATTAAATTACCATATAATAAATACTTAAACTCATCACTCTACAACTACATAGATTCCCCCATCAAAACATCTCATAAAGTACTTTATAATTCTAAAAAGCTAGCAGAAAGAAAACGTAAATAGAAATATGTAATGGCAGAGTGGAGTATTCTATTAACCAAACTTATTAAATGATAGATTCAAATGCTCTTGTCGATCTGGATTAAAAATTAATTGATTTAAGTATGTCATCAATTGATCGTACCCTGCTACTGGCTCTAATATATCTGTCCATTCTTTAACAACCTGAATTAGTTGCTCTCTATATCTAGCTTTTTTATCTTTTAATAGATTCAGTGCATGCTGAATAAACAGGCTGACTGTCGACCATCCTGTTTTTGCATTACGCCCTTTTCCTGTTACCGTTTTTACTATTTTTTTAGATACTTTAATTATTTGATTCAATGTACTTTGAGGAATACCAATTGCTTCACAGATTTCTTTTTGTGTACGCCAAATAAACGGTTCAGAAAGGTTATTTTCTGCCGTGATATATTGAATGAGATCTTGTTCCCATTCTTCATAATGGCTTCTTGTACGGTCCTCACGCTCTTTCTTAAATTTGTACCACACATGTTTTCCAAAGTTTACTTTAATAGACTGACCTTTATGTACATGGATGGCTAATAATGCTTCGATATATTCTTTACATGCCCCTTTATACTTACCAGAATAAGCTGATTCAACAATGCTTCGTAAATCAGCTCCTTTTAATGAATATCGTAAACGAGTATTATATTCATCAATGAAATCAAATGTACGAGCTTTATCCCAACCTTCACTAAAGCACACTAAAGCAAGCGTAAACATCGTGTTATTACGCCCAATTTGCCCCTTTTCTCCTTTTATATCAACTGCATGAATTAAAGCCTGGAACCACTCTGAATCCATAACTGAAGTTGCTTTTAATTTTGATGGCACAACAAATAAAGGCCGCTCTAAATCATCATCAAATCGAGTAGACCAATTAATCAATGTCGCCATATCGTATGTATTCTCTAGTTGCATCCAAACAATATTATCTGCTTTAGGAAGACGGAAAAAGCCAAAATCATTGCAGAACGGATCTGCTTCAACAGCTTTTAAACTTCTTTTTAGATTATCGGATATGCGTTTAGCTACTGTTAACCCACGAAATTCACGTCTATTTGAAATGAATAATGGGTTCTCCAATACAAAATACACTTGGTACCCACGATCTGAAGCTACGAGCATTGTTGGTAGACCAATAGAATCATCCATACACGCCATTAAAATCTCTTGAACTGAATAGGCCTTTGTATCAATATCTACGACAAATGTATTGATTTGTAGTAGATTTTTCTCTTCAAACCCTCGAATCATACGACGGTTTTCATCCGAGTAGCCGAATTTTCGATAAATATTTGGTGTGAAATGTGTTAATCCAGCTGCATCTTCTAAAAGCGTCTCTTTTGATGTGATAATATACCCTTTCACACCTGTTGCTAAGAAATCACTTTTAGAGCGCACCACAAAAATAGCCCCTTTTTTAGAGAGCTTGTCTTGTTTTGCTGCCTCAACTTGTGCTGGTAATGAAGTCTTTGAATTTTTTGTTTTGTACTTTGTCAAACCATTATGTAGTAATACATCGTATACGTTCTCTAAATCTATGTTTATATTATTCTTCACAAAGACTGATTGCTGCATCGTATTTCACCTCTTGCTCTACCCATTTCTATTAAGAACAAGTATACAAAACGCAATTTGGCAAAAATGGGCTTCTCTAAGAGAAAAACGAACCACTTTTCGAACCACTCTCAGCCTTAGAACCACAAGGGATTGGGGAAATTACCAAAATTTAAATACTATGAACGTTGGACGAGAAAACGAACCACTTTTCACGAAAACGAACCACCCTTAAACTATTCATATAATCATGTGGAACCTTGATATTACAAGCTTTATTAATGTTCTAAAGTAATCCATTAGTAAAACTACTGGACGGGGGGAAATACAAAATTATCGTTTTTTTGTATAACTACTGGACGGAAAATAACCTCAAAACAGACCAATTTTACGTCCAATCATCATACCTTTTTTAAAAAATCGCGTAATATCAACATTTATTGTATGGCTATTGGACGGGAAAATTTTTTTTGTATAGCTATTGGACGGAAAAACGAACCACCAAAATTTCAAATTGTATGGACTATAGACGTTCTTATTAAGAAACTCGACCACTTTGTATAGCTGTTGGACGGAATTAAACCATTGTTAAACCACACATATCCATAATGTTACAAATATCGACATAAACGAACCACTTTGTATAGCTACCGGACGGAATTATACCGAAAACGAACCACAATGGTCTATTAAAGCTCTTTCTCAGCCATAATCATGCGAAAAATCCACAGTATCTCTAATAAAGTGGATCGCAAAACCAAATACTACCGAAACGGTTCGTTTATAATGACTTTTCGAACCGTTTTGTTATAATAAAAATAAAATCATGTATAGGAGGTGGACATTTTGAGCCTCGAACGTCTACCAAATCGTATGGTAATTAAGAAAGAATTGTTACCTATTGCACTTTATCAAGAGGCTATACCAACGTTTGCACAATATGATGCTGCGAGTAAATGGGAGCAGGAAGCTGAAAGGATGGCAAATGACTTAAGCTATATACCTAGTGATAGTTTCCAAGCCTTGTATCAGTGCGTATATGACACGTTGCTACAAGGTAGACCAGCAACAAAAGCTCTTCTACGTGAAGCATTTGTGGACTATATTGATTCAATCGTATACGAGGTTGAACCATATCTTCAAAAAGAAGAACTAGAAGCAAACTCGACCACTGCTCCCACTTTAATTGAAAATGAACAATTATCTTTTGACATAGTGGAAGAAGCCGTCGAAAGTGAACGTATTTTTACAACGATGAACTCCGATTTTATGTTCATGCGAAATACACTTTCACAAGGGAAGAAATTTATGGCACAAGATGACGGTACATATATATCAGAAATTGTTGATAATAAAGGTGAATTACGAGGAACTGCTGAACTTCGTAAAGAAACAATTGAGATGCATGATGCTGAACATGCTGCTTTATGGTTACAACTCGTAGAATCAACGTTAAATGCGTTTGACGAGTTGACAGCCGACTTACTAGATATTATTTCGCATATGTGGGTACTACAAGGGAAAGATGAGGATGGATATATTGAGTTTCATAGTGATGAAGTATTAAAGCTACGTCACGATAGTCCTGATAGCAA
>NZ_OBMQ01000015.1 GCF_900217795.1 Ureibacillus xyleni
GAGGTAGATAGGTTCGAGGTGGAAGTGTGGTGACACATGGAGCTGACGAATACTAATCGATCGAGGACTTAACCAATTTTAGCTTGAAGTTTGTATGTCAATGTCTTTATCCAGTTTTGAGAGAACAAGCATCTTTCAACTAAATATGTGGTCTAGTGATAATGGCAAAGAGGTCACACCCGTTCCCATACCGAACACGGAAGTTAAGCTCTTTAGCGCCGATGGTAGTTGGGGGCTTCCCCCTGTGAGAGTAGGACGTTGCTAGGCAAAAAAACACCACTAAAACTTAGTGGTGTTTTTTGATGCGAAAATGGCTCAATGCTTTTTTAAGTAAAATTTAGGAATAACTAAGAAGGACGAAGCGGTTTGTACTACAAAGCATTCGTCCTAATCCTCTAAAATTTCCGAATCCAAAAAATCAATTTGCTTTTATATTTTCACTTAATGTAAGTTAACCCTCCATTTAAACTAAAACTCCAATACTTTTCTTAAATCATTAATATATGATTGGCTTACTGGAAGCGCAGCTCCACTTTTTAATTCAACAATAAAATTTGAAGCTAAATCCCTAGAAATTCTTTTAATAAAGTAAATATTAAGAATATAAGATCGGTGTATTCTCACAAAAAAATCTGGCAACTTTGTCTGGAGTTCTTTTAAGGTAATATTCGTTTTGTATTGTTCATTATGCGCGTAGAACCATGTTCGTTTTTGTAAACTTTCAATATAAGAAATTTGCTCAATTGGTATCGGTGTCCAATCTTCATCTTGCTTTCCCGTTAAAAATTTGTAAGGCTTTCGTTTTTCCTCGGTATATGTGGAAGGGAGAATAACAATTAAAGCAGCATCTTGTTGTTTGAAATATATTGGATAACCTATTGCATAATATGGTTCCCCCAAAATTGAATTATCCATGAGTGCTTCTGTTTTTTTTCTTGTTTTAAGAACACGTGCAGCAATGCTTTCTGGATGGACAGACATTTCGAACTTTAGGTGATTATGATGTTCACTTTTCGAATGGTAAACATAAGAATCTCCAATTGCAATTGCAATCGAAGCATCTTTAGATATCCAATCTTCTAATATAATTTTGAATTGGTCAAACTCTTCTCTTGATATTTGAAAATTCTCATTCCCCATGTAGATATATTCCCCCTTGTATCTATCTTAATCGAATCTTTATCTTACTAAAATACCCTTTTATCCCAAAAAAACACTATTTCGTCAGAAAATAATGAAAATAATTAAATACTGTTATATATTAATTTACAACAAATACTTCTGTTATGGAACAGGGTAAAATGAATTATTTCACAAACAGAGTATTTAAACAAAGGGGAAGGTGTTTATATAATGGTAACAAGACAAGAAAGAATCGATGCAATTAAAAAAGATTGGGCAGAAAATCCACGTTGGAAAGGAATCGAACGCGGATATGACGCTGCAGAAGTAGTAAAATTACAAGGTTCATTCGTTCAAGAGCAAACATTAGCTAAACGTGGTGCTGCTCGCCTTTGGAAATCATTACACGAAGAGCCATTTATCAATGCATTAGGTGCACTAACTGGTAACCAAGCAGTACAACAAGTTAAAGCTGGTTTAAAAGCTATCTACCTATCTGGTTGGCAAGTAGCTGCAGATGCAAACGTTGCTGGTCAAATGTATCCTGACCAATCATTATACCCAGCAAACTCTGTACCACAAGTTGTTAAACGTATTAATCAAGCATTACAACGTGCAGACCAAATCGATCACGCAGAAGGTCGCGAAGATGGTTTTGATTGGTTTGCTCCAATCGTAGCTGATGCTGAAGCAGGCTTCGGTGGTCCATTAAACGTATTCGAACTTGTAAAAGGTATGATTGAAGCTGGAGCATCTGGTGTTCACTTAGAAGACCAATTAGCTTCTGAGAAAAAATGCGGACACTTAGGTGGTAAAGTATTACTTCCAACTCAAAACGCTATCCGTAACTTAATCGCCGCTCGTCTTGCTTGTGACGTTATGGGTGTAGATACAATCCTAATTGCTCGTACAGATGCTGATGCTGCTGACATGGTAACATCTGATATCGATCCACGTGATGCAGAATTCTTAACTGGTGAGCGTACTCCAGAAGGGTTCTACCGTACTAATGCAGGTATTAAACAAGCAATCGCACGTGGTTTAGCATATGCACCATACGCTGACTTAATCTGGTGCGAAACTTCTCACCCATCATTAGAAGAAGCTCGTGAATTCGCTACTGCAATCCATGCGAAATTCCCAGGCAAAATGTTAGCTTATAACTGCTCTCCATCATTCAACTGGAAAGCTAAATTATCTGATGAAGAGATCGCTGAATATCAACGTGAGTTAGGTAAACTTGGATACAAATTCCAATTCATTACTCTTGCTGGTTTCCACAGCTTAAACTACTCAATGTTCGAGCTTGCGCATGATTACAAAGATAACGGTATGGCTGCATACTCTAAATTACAACAAGCTGAGTTTGCTGCTGAGTCTAAAGGCTATACAGCAACTCGTCACCAACGTGAAGTAGGTACTGGTTACTTTGATGAAGTAGCACAAACTATTTCTGGTGGTCAATCTTCAACTACAGCGATGTCTGGATCAACTGAAACAGAACAATTCGTATAATATAACTGTGAGAGCCTCGGATGAAAGCTATTAATCTAACATATATTAATGTAAGAATTTAATCCGAGGCACTTTTTAAATAATGAACATAATATTGTAAATCCTCAATATCTAGTGTTCATTGTTCTGCTACATGAGAAATTTGATAATCAGTATTAAATAATGCTTGTAAAAATTAAAGTGGCTGTTGGGGAACAAGCCTATAACAGTGGTCGGTACGAGGAAGCGGCTTAACTGTTTAAGTCTTTAATTAGAGCAAGATTGAATAGTTGAATTCCTATCTTTTCTAATATAGAAAAAAGGTAATTTACTAGGGACAAAAAGTAGCGATTTAAACATGGGGGTCAGATTATCAAAAGGTTGCCTCCTAAATTGATAATCTGAATGATAATTCAATAGCAAATGGGGATGTATGCCTTACTAGTTATATTTCTAGTAAGGCTTTCTTTTATAACAAGAATAATAAAACTATCTGCTTCTATTAGGAAGTCTATGAAGTGAGCTTAAAAGGAATTTAAATGTATTTGTAGAATATAAAAAAACTAAGCTTGATACATAGTAAAGGGGGAGTGTTTGGATGAGAAATAAAGAATTACTTTTAGTACCGGGACCTACTCCAGTAGTAGATGAAATTTATGATGCGTTAGCAAGCGAAACAAGGGGGCATACGGATCCTCGTTTTGTGGCAATTTTTAAAAGTGCAATTGAGAGAACAAAGCAGTTATTACAAACAGACGGGGAAGTATTTGTAGTAGCAGGTTCTGGCACACTTGCAATGGAAATGGCAATTGTCAATACAGTTGGCAGAGGGGAAAAATTACTTGTGATAAGTCATGGGTATTTCGGTGATCGTTTTACACCGCTTGCTAAAAGTTTTGGAATTGAAGTTGATGTTCTACAATCTGAATGGGGCAAACAGGTTGATGCAGGATTAGTGGAAGCAAAATTAGCTGAAGGTAAATATAAAGCGGTAACGATTACTCATGCAGATACTTCAACAGGTGTTGTTTCAGATTTAGATGTACTTGTACCAATAATTAAAGCATCAGGGGCTTTAGTCATTCTTGATGGCGTTGTAGCTACTGCCGCCCTTGATGAAAATATGAGTAAGTCTTATGGTGAATCGGGATACAAAATTGACATAGTGTTAACAGGGTCTCAAAAAGCAATAGGCATTCCACCGGGTCTTGCTATCGTTGCATTTAATCAAACAGCTTTAAAGGCAAGGGAAGAATTGGGACAAGTACCTGCTTACTATAGCGATATTTATAACTGGTTACCGATTATGCAAGATCCTTCGAAATACTTTGCTACACCGCCTGTTAATTTAATTTATGCATTTGATACGGCATTAAAAATTGTTCTTGACGAAGGTATTCAACAACGTGAGAAACGTCATATTGCCTTTGGACGTGCAGTTCGTACAGCATTACGGACTTATGGAATGATTCCTCTTGCTTCTGAAGAGGTTGCTGCTCCAACGTTAAGCTGTATTTTATACCCAGATGGAGTGAATGATGCTGCCTTTCGTTCACAACTTGCAGAAAAAGGGGTTATTGTTGCTGGTGCTCTAGCGCATTTAGCTGGCAAGGCTTTCCGAATTGGACATATGGGAAATACAACAGCTGAAATGCTAGAACAAGCCATTCGAACAATTGGAGAAGTACTTCAAAATCAAGGGTTAGATGTTAATCCTGAAGCTGCTGTAAATGCTTTGAATGATGTAATTGGTGAAGTTGTGAATAATTAATAGAACCATAAAGACTCCTATAAACACGTTGTTTCTAGGAGTCTTTTTATAGTTATATTAAGCGGATTAAATAAATATATTATCAAAAATAGTAGTATTGATAGAGAAGGAGCTGTTTAAATGGATATGCAAACTATGAAAAGATTAATCGAAATTTCTCAAAAACGAGTTGAGGCAGATTTTATTTTAAAAAACGCTTATGTTGCGGATGTCTTTTCACTTTGCTGGAGAAAGGCAAATATTGTTGTGGCAGATGGCATGATTGTTGCACTAGATAATCAAGATGAATATAGTGCAAAGCGGACGGAAGATGCTAATGGAAAATATGTGATTCCGGGATTAATTGATGCACATATCCATATTGAGTCTTCAATGTTGCCTCCTTCTCAGTTTAGTCAAATATTATTGCCCCACGGAATTACTTCAGTTATTACAGACCCTCATGAAATCGTCAATGTATCAGGTGCAAAGGGTATGCAATTTATGTTGGACGATGCTAAAAATGCACTTATGGACATATACTTTATGTTGCCTTCAAGTGTTCCAAGTACCTCATTTGAACATGCTGGAGCCATAATGAAAGCAAAGGATTTAGCTCCATTTCTACAAAATGACCAAGTATTAGGCCTTGCAGAAGTTATGGATTTTCCCTCAGTATTAAACACAGATTGGGATATGTTAGAAAAACTTGTTCTTGCAAGTCATTCAAATAAAATGATTGATGGCCATGGAGCAGGTTTAACTGGTGAACAGTTAAGAGGCTATCGTGTAGCAGGAATTCGAACTGATCATGAATGTGTCACTGCAGAGGAAGCTAGAGAGAGAATTAAACAAGGAATGTATGTATTAATACGTGAAGGGTCTGCAGCTAAAAATTTACTTGATTTATTACCTGCTGTTACACCTGTAAATGCACGCCGTTTTGCTTTTTGTACAGATGATAAACATTTAGATGAGTTGATGGAAGAAGGAAGTATAAATCATGCAGTTAGGCTCGCAATTAAGCATGGTATGAATCCTCTTCAGGCCATTCAACTTGCTACTATCAATGCTGCAGAATGCTATCGTTTAGATGGAAAAGGTGCAATTGCTGAAGGATACATTGCTGATTTTATTATGCTAGAAGATTTGCATAGTATGGATATTGGGGCAGTTTGGAAAAATGGCGTCAAAGTTGCTGAAAATCAAAAAATGCTAAATAGTACTGGAAGACGAAAAGATATTGATCAAACTATTCTCCAATCTGTTAACATCCCGAATCTTACAAAAAATGATTTCGAAATTCATTTTAGTGAAGGGAATCGAGCAAATGTTATCGAAATAATACCAAATCAGATCATGACCAAACATATTGAAAAAGAGGTAGATGTCAAGGATGGTGTTTTTATACCTTCCATAGAACATGATTTACTTAAAATAGCAGTTATTGAGCGTCATCATTCTCTTGGTTTGAAAGGGCTTGGAATTGTGCATGGGTTAGGTTTGAAAAAGGGTGCAATCGCCACAACAATTGCTCATGATTCACATAATGCAATCGTCGTTGGGACAAACGATGAAGATATGTTAACAGCTCTCGAAGCATTACAATCTATGCAAGGTGGCTTAGTCGTTGTAAATGAAGGAAAAGTGATTGGTTCCCTAGCTTTGCCAATTGCTGGATTAATGACAACTTTATCGGCTGAAGAAGCTGCCGTGAAACTTAAAGAAGTTCATGGTGCGCTTCACAAAATACATTCAGATCTACATTTTCATTTATTTTTGACTTTATCATTTTTAAGTTTACCCGTAATTCCAGAGTTAAAATTAACTGCTACTGGTCTGTTTAATGTCAAAAGTTTTGAACATATACCAGTGGAAGTTGTTTCTGAGAATCCTGGTGTGTAGGGCAGGATTTCTTCCACTTATCCTTCCCATTGAATTCCTAAGTTGAGAGGGATAAAATTTAGTGTAGGTTAAAAACATTTATAGAGGGGATGCATGTGGTAAAAACTGTTGTAATAATACCTGCACTTAATCCATTAAACTCGATTATAGATTACGTGAATACATTGAAAGAGATAAATATTGATAAAATTATTATTATTAATGATGGCAGTGACGAAAAATATGAGCCAGTTTTTAAAGAATTACAGAATATAGAATGGTGCACTGTATTAAATCACGGAGAAAATTTAGGAAAAGGTAGAGCTTTAAAAACAGGTTTTTCATATGTTTTAAATCACCATAAAAATGTAGACTCAATTATTACTGCAGGAGCACATGGGCAACATCAAATAGAGGATGTAGCACAAATCATTCGTCATGCAGAGTTATTTTCGGATGGAATTATCCTTGGGGTAAGAAATTTTAATACAAAGGATATGCCGCTCATAAGTACAATTGGAAACAGAGCTGCTTCTGTCTTGTTTGAGTTGTTTTTCCACAGACGCTTGCTAGATACCCAAACAAGTTTACGTTGTATACCAAAGCAAGTACTTCCTTGGTTAATCAGAGTAAATGGGGAAGATTTTAGTTTTGATACGAATATGCTCGTGGAGGCAATAAAAAGGAAAATACCGATTTACGAAATTCCAATAGGGCAAGCGCGGATTAAGAAAAATTCGATTATGTTTTATGATGAAATTACAAATGCACATAAATTAATTCAACAAATGATTACTACATATACAAAAAGTAAAAAGCAACATGAGTAATGAAACCTTTATTCTTCCACCACGTAAACATACATGTACTGCAAAAAAAGGGCTGATTATATAAAGTATCTTTTATGTAGTACTTTTTTAATTAGTTGGTAATGCTAATAGAAACGCACTGTATGTTCTTAAGGAGGAAACAAAATGGATGAAAACTTAGAATTAGAAACCGTCGTAAAAGGAAAAGGAAAACACTATGCACCTAATAAATTTTTAAATAAAATGAAAACATATGGATTGAATTTAGGTTTTAGAGCTTTACACGGTGTAGCTACGTTATTTAGTGCATTGAAAAGCCCAGATTTGCCAAAGGAGCAAAAGCTTTTAATTATTGGTGTACTAGGCTATTTTATTCTGCCGATCGACCTTATTGCGGACTTCTTACCAACAGTTGGATTGGCCGACGATGCAGTTGTTATTTTTAAAGCATTATCTGTTATTTACTCTTCCATTACCGATGAAATGAAAGAAGAAGGACATGAATTATTAAAGAAAATGTTTGGTGATAAATATATGCCAAACATTGAATATGAAATATAAACTTATAATATTTAATGCCGAAATCTCTGAGGTGAAGTACTATGTTAAAACGAATAACATTTCTCGTCATTGTCATTGTACTAGCAAAGCCGACGTATGATTTCGGCTTAACTTTGTACGAGGATGCAAAGCAATATCTCAACGAAAATAATATTAATATAGAAGATGCAACGACAGAAGTTATTTCATCTGTATCTAATACAGCTAAGGATACGCTCATTTATACTGCTGCAACGGTTAAAAATGCTGAATTACCGAGCACAGTAAAAACAGTAGAAGAATTAGCCGATGCATTTTACTATTACTTTAGCAATTGGGAAACAGATTTTGAAATTACCTATGTTGGAAGTACAACGGATATTGAAAATTTAATTGAAAGTGCTGTAGATTTGGCTGCAGATCGAGATCATTATATTTTAGGTCATCTATCAAATAGAAAAATAGAATATGAATATGGTCGGTTTGATGCAAAAATTAAAGTCCACCAAACTTATTTAACAAATGCGGCTCAAGAACAAATTGTTGATGAGAAAGTCGCATCCATACTTGCAACAGCATCTCCAGAGTCAATGTCTGATTTTGAGAAGGTAAAGTTTGTGAATGATTACATTGTCAAAAATGCTGTATATAGCGAAGATTCTACGGCTAGTCCACATAGTGCCTGCGCAGTAGTGGCAGAAGGAAAAGGCGTGTGCCAAGGATATGCATTACTTGCTTTAAAAATGTTACAAGGCCTAGGAATTGAAACGAAATATGTAGTAGGAGAAGTTTATACAGGTGGACATGCTTGGAATCTAGTAAAGGTTGATGGAGAATGGTATCACCTTGATACAACATGGAATGACCCTACACCGGACCGCAAAAATGTTGTTCGTTATGAGTACTTCTTAATGAATGATACGAAGATGAAAAAGGACCATACCTGGATACAATCAGATTATCCTAGAGCAAACAGTAAAAAATACGCTTTTATGGCTCAAATTGATCACGCCTATGAAGAAGATGGGATGATTTACTATAGCAATGTAAATGATGACAATATCCTTTACCGAATGAATATAAAAACGGGGGAAAGTAGTCGTTTAACCGATAGTCGTGCTCAATTTATCGTTGGCTTTGGAGATTGGATTTACTTTAGCAATTACTCAAAAGGGGCATATTTATCAAAAATCCGAACAGATGGATCAGATGAAACGGTCCTATATAAAGAAAAAGTAGAAAATCTCTTTGTAGAAGATGGGTATTTATACTTCTCGACAGATGATGGATTAAAAAAATTAGAACTATAAAAATCGCGGCTTACAATGGTAGGCCGCGATTTTTGGCTCTTCGCACGATGTATTCAATGGGAGGTTCATCGCATAACTGAAAACAAATCGTTGGGAAGTGTTCCTTCGTCAATTTTTGAAATTGGCTTAAAATAAATGGATGGTATTTAAAGATACTTCCATTTAAAAATAATGTGAATGGCTCATCAATCGTTGGCAACTTTTTCAACGTCGTAACAGCTAAATCAGCTAGCTCTTGTGCTGCATGTTGGCTAATTGAAAGGGCCATTTCATCATTTAATTCAACTGCTCTAGGTAAAACGGAACTAATACTTGCCAGCATTGAATTCGTGTAGTGTGGAGCGTATAGCCATGTCATAAGTTGATCAGAATTTTCGATATTCAGTTGTTCAAAAACAAGTTCCTTTAAAATCGTTGGCGTTAGATTACGCCCATCTTCTAAGCGAAATAGTAGATTTACAATTTCTTTTCCAATCCAATAGCCGCTACCTTCATCACCTATACGATGACCCCAACCACCAGTGCGATATACGTTTCCATTGTAGTCTATTGCAAAGCCAATTGAACCAGTACCGGAAATGATGAGGGCTCCGGATTTGTTTTTGTCCAATAAACCAAGCAATGTCGCGTGAACATCATTTTCTACAATAATTGTATCAATGAACAAAGGGCTGTATTGCACAACTTTTGTAATCATCTCTTTGACAATGGTTAAATCTTGGTCCGTATCAATACCCGCCATTGCAAAAACAGCAACATTTATATTATTAAGTTTAGTAGAGTCATAAACATCTTTTAGTAATTGAGCAATTAATTTCTCCACTGGATCTATCCCAATTGCTTGATAGTTTGAGCCTGTTGCTGTTTTTTCAAAAATACATTTTCCGCTATTAGAACGAACGGAAATAGTCGTTTTCGTGGCACCACCATCAATGGCTAACAGTATTTGATTAGTCATGTTTATTCCAACCTTCAAGAAATTCGTAAAGTTGCTCTTCACATTTTTGAAGGTGTGTATTTTTTCCTGTTACCCAACTTTCTAATAAAGGGGAGACAGCTTGTGATTGAATTAGGGAATTACGCATCGTTTCTGGCGCAGGTCCCCCTGTTAATGACCGTACATGAACAAAAAATTCCGGTTTTAATACTTTATAAAATTCTTCTTTTGATATTTTCAAAGGTTTTCCCGTTACTTCCATTGACTTTTCATTCGCCAATTCCCAAGTTAATTGTTCTAATGTTTCTTCTTTAGCTTTTAATAGAGTTTTAACGCAACTACTTACAATGCGATGGGATTGACGGAATGAAATATTTTCTGAACGTACTAGTGAATCTGCAAGCTCTGTTACATTTGCAAAGCTATTTTCTGCACGTTTCAATAGTTTTTCTTTATTAACATCCATCGTTACAACTACACTGCCAAATAGTTTGTAAATGCCTCTAAGTTTTTCCATTGCACGCCATAAATAAGGCTGCATATCATCTTCCGTATCCACAATATCCCCAAACGGCGTGTTATGAATCATTTGTAGTACTGTTGAAGCATCACCATATACAGAAGATAGAAGGGATCTTGTATGCTCTATGGAAACAGGATTTCGTTTTTGAGGCATAATAGAGCTTACTTGCACGTATGGACTCGCAAGATTGATGGCATTAAACTCTTGGGTAGCCCAAAGTAGGAAATCTTGTGAAGTGCGACCAAGATTCAATGCAGCAAGTTGTACAACACCTGCTAATTCAGCAATATAGTCTGCACCAGCCACAGCATCCCAAGCATTTTCAATCACTCCATCAAACCCGAGTAGTTCTTTCATACGATCACGATTAATGTTAAAACCAGTAGTTGTTAATGCAGCTGCCCCCATACTACTTTGGTTGATCGTTTCAAAGGCTGCCTGCATCCGTTTAAAGTCACGAGTCAGTTGGTCTATTACGGCTTTTAAATAATGCGCAAATGTTGTAGGTTGTGCTTGTTGGGTGTGGGTATAGCCGATCATAATCGTATCTACATGCTCTTGGGCAAAAGCAATTAAGGATGACCTTAGAGCGAGTAATTCCGCCATTAAAGCAAGTAATTTCTTTCTTAACGTCATGCGGTAAATGGCAATCCCCATGTCGTTGCGAGAACGACCAATGTGTAAATTCCCCGCAACATCACCAGCTAATTCAATCAGTTTATTTTCAATGCGGAAAAACAAATCTTCAAACTGAGGGTTGTAGTCTCGTTGTTCATAATAATTCAAGTCAAGCTTAGCAATCGCCTGCCCGATTTGCTTAGCATCGCTTGGTGAGATAAGCTGCTGTTCCTCAAGCATTTTTAAATGGGCGATATGTATGTGCACCATTGATTTTAAAAAATGCTTTTTTGCTTCGTCATAGGCAGGTTGAAGCACCATTTGACGATAACTATTAGAAGGGAACTGGTCTCCTTCGATTTGATTTATTCTGCTCCTAAAATCTTGAAACACCATAGAATCGCCTCCGAAAATAATACATATCCATCCCCATTGTATCTTCTCTTGAAGCTTACTTGTACTATCTTTCAACGCTTTAATGCACAATGTTATGAACGAGATATTTATTACTATTAGATGTTAAATTAAATTTTTCCTTTGGGCTAGTACAGTTGGTAAAGTCATACCAATTAGTACTAATACAATTCCAAAGAACTGTAAAATCGTTAATGTTTCGTGTAATACAATACCTGCCGCAAGTATTGCAACAGGTAATTCCATCGCGCTTAAAATAGAAGATAGTCCTCCACCTACTTTAGGTCCTGCAATTGAGAATAGTAGAATTGGTAAGATAATGCCAAATACCCCTAGAGCTAGACCGAACATCCATAAATTCGTTTTAAATAACGTACCATTCCAAATAATTTCTGGTGCTAAAAAGATGCTAATCATAATGAGGGCAACAAATGACATGAAAAACGTTCGTGTAATTGTCGATATACCTTCCACTGGTCGGGAATTAATTTGTATAAAAATTGCAAAGCTTAATGCAGAAGTTAAACCGAATAACCATCCTTGCCAAGCAATATTGGAAAGATCCACATCGATAATGCCAGCAGACAGTATAGTTCCTGCAAATAAGAAAAGTAGGGAAAAAACTTCAGGGCGACTTGGCAATCTTTTTCTTCTTATACAATCAATCAGCATCCCCATCCATGTAAATTGAAATAACATGACTACTGCAAGGGAGGCAGGTAAGTAGTCTAATGATTTGCCATAAACAATGCCGGTTGTTGATGTAAAAATCCCTGCAAAAGTAATCGTTAAAACGCCAGCTTTCGTTAAGCGCGGCAATGTTCTTTGAGTAACGAGAAATAAAATAAACGCTAAAATGAAACCTACTATATATTGACTTGTTACAGCTTCTGCGGAAGTAAAACCGTGTCCCATCGCTACTTTAATAATAGTGGATAAGATCCCGTAGCTACTAGAGGCTATAACAATGAATAATGAGTAAATTAGTTGTGAATTCATGCTGTGACCTACCTATTGTTATTTAATTGTTTTAACCATGTGATAAAAAGGTTCACCAATAATTGTCCATGGTTCCGTAATTATATATCCATTCCGTTCGTATAAATTACGTGCTTGGTCTTTTCCAATTTCCACATTTAAAGATATTTTTGAAAAGTCTTTCTTCTGTGCTACCTGTTCTGCGAAGTTCAGTAATTTTGTCCCAACCCCTAGACCTCTAGAAGATTTAGTGCACACAAATGGTATCCACATAAAATTCATCAGGATGCGCTTCAGCCTCAATCGTTGTTACTGGAGCATGCTTCTCTTTAAGCCACTGCTGTAAAGAATTGTCTAATTTTCTGCCATCCTTACCACTATAAAGAACAAGTATACCTAAAATTGCCGTTTTCTCTATATTTTCCGCAACATACGTATTTATATAGGAATGGCGATTATCTGTACGAATAAATAAACCCTCTAGTTCAAAAATAATTTTATTGTAATCAGATTGCCCTGTTAAACGGTTTGCAATTTTCCCAATTGCTTCATAAATTAATGGTGCAACATATTTTGCATCTTCGGGTATTGCTTGTCTAATGCAAATAGTCATAGTGATCCTTCCTTTCATTAAAATTATAGCAAAATATTGAAGGAAATTATGACCTTTCCCCCTGTCTGAATAGTATAAAACTTTAAAGCTGTGTAAATTTTATGTTAATCTTATTTCAGCACATATTCGGAGGTCAGACAACTTATGAGTCACCCAAAAAAAGATTTTGTATTAGTATACGGAGACGCTTTTGTTGATTATATAGCGAATGATAAAACGAACACATCCTTTACAACATTTTTAGGCGGGGCAACAGTTAATGTTGCAGCAGGTATTAGCCGAATTGGTGCACCTTCAGCATTAATAACAATAACTGGTGAAGATGAAACATCAAAATTCGTCCGTGCTGAAATCAGCAATGAGGGCGTAAATATAGATTATTCAATTATCGTGCCGGAAAAACGTGTTAGTGGGGTATATGTACATCTAACAGAAGAGTGTGAACGAGTATTTAAAGATTATGTAGATGAAACTCCAGACCTACAAGTAGAGCCTCATCAGTTAGATGAAGAGGCCTTTAAAAGAGCTTCCATTTTTAATGTTTGTTCGGGTACTATGTTTCATCCAACGGCACTTGCTACTACTAGGAAAGGTGTAGATATGGCAAAGGAAAATGGTGCAATTATTGCCATTGACGCAAACATCCGACCGTTACGTTGGAGTAGTGCAGAAATTTGTAGAGAAACGATTATTTCCTTTTTTGAGGATGCTCACATTTTAAAACTAACAGATGAGGAACTGTTTTTCTTAACAAAAACAGAAAACCTTCAAGATGGTATAGAAGTAATTAATCAATATTTAGTGCCAATCGTTTTAATTACTGTTGGTGCTGATGGAGCTTATGCTGTATTAAATGGTGAAGTGATTCATGTACCAACCGAAAAAGTAGAAGCTGTTGATACAACTGGAGCTGGTGATGCATTTATGGCGGGAGTACTACGATTTGTTCATTATAATGGGTTACCAACTACTCATAACGAGTTGGTAAAGTGTGTAGGTTTTGGAAATATACTAGGAGCATTTGCTGCAACAAAGGCTGGTGCATTATCTGCACTGCCAAATCTAGAAGAAATCAACCACTGGTTATAAAAATCGACCACCGACAACAATCATTCTGTTGTCGGTTTTTTTATTCAACTTTATACTGAAGCTAACATAAGAAATTATAGGGGTGAAGAGAATGGGAGAGTTACAAGCAGTACCTTGGGCGTTAATTGCACCATTATTACTAATCCAGTTAATCTTAATGGTTGTGGCTTTAATTGATTTATCAAGAATCCACGCGACAAACGGACCGAAATGGTTATGGGCGATTATTATCATTATCGGTAATCTACTTGGATCCATTGTGTACTTTATTATAGGGAGAAAACAATCATGACACTTATTTCAGTATCGGATTTAACAAAAACATTTGGCAATCAAACAGTAGTTGACCATATTTCATTTTCCATTGAATCAAATACGTCTACTGCGTTAATTGGACCAAATGGAGCTGGAAAAACGACGACTCTGTCCATGCTTACAGGTTTACTGAGTCAAACATCCGGTAGTATTAAGATGGATGGGGTAAAGGATATGCGCTCGGTCATAGGGTTTTTGCCACAGTATCCGAAATTCTTTTCATGGTTATCTGCCCTTGAATACACAGAAATGGCTGCGAAATTAAGTGGTGTCGAGGCAAAGCAAGCAAGATTACAATCTCAGAAAATATTAGAATATGTTGGTTTAGGTTCGGCTCTTCATAAAAAAACAGAAACATTTTCTGGAGGGATGAAGCAGCGGTTAGGAATTGCGCAAGCCCTTGTCCATAAACCAAAGTTGCTGTTATTAGATGAACCAGTATCAGCTTTAGATCCAGTAGGACGAAGAGAAATCATGAACTTATTAAAAGAAATTCAGAATGAAACAACAATTCTATATTCTACTCATATTTTAAACGATGCGGAAGAAATGACAGATCAACTTTTGTTTCTAAGAGGTGGAAAGCTAGTGGAGAAGGGGTCTTTAAATGAGGTGCGAGCACGTTTTGAAGAACCTCGTATCAAGATAAAATTTAGCTCGCAGGAACAGGCTTTACAGTTTGCAAGTCAGGCAGAGCTTCATTGTAATGTAGAAGGGGAAACGGTGTTTGTAGAAATTGACCATGATCAACCAACAATGCAACAATTGCTAAACCGTTTAGCTAATAGTAACTTTTCGATTGAAAGTATCGAAAAAGTGACAGCTAATTTAGAGGAAATCTTCATGAAGGTGGTAGGAAGTCATGAGTCAGTTTAACGTTTTAATGGGTAAAGAGTTACGTGAAAGCTGGCGTAGCTTTAAAATATTATGGATTCCTCTCGTATTCATCTTACTAGGTGTTAGTGACCCAATATTAAATTATTACTTGATGGATATTTTAAAGGCTGTTGGAGAAATGCCAGAAGGGTTTCAAATGGTAATGCCTGAACTTTCACCAGCCGATATTCTTGCAGCATCAACAGGTCAATTTCAATCAATCGGACTAATTGTATTAATCGCTACATTTGTTGGTACGATTAGTAGGGAACGACAAAATGGAACTGCAACACTTTTATATGTGCGCCCCATTTCGCATATGGCGTTATTCTTAAGTAAATGGTTGGTAGCTTGTCTTGTAGCAGTAATTAGCGTAATTGCAGGATATGCTGCAAGTCTGTATTATACAGTATTATTGTATGGCCCAGTTCAATGGGATCAATTTATAGGGATGCTTGCAACTTATTTATTATGGATTTGTTTAATTATGGCCGTAACAGTAGCAATGAGTGCTGCATTTAAAACTGTAATTGCCGCAACCTTGACGATTATTATGGTAATTGGTGGTACAATTTTCGAAAGTTTAATTGGTAGTTTTCTATCTATTTCTCCGTGGAAATTACCAAGCAGTGCATTATCTTTATTAAGTGATTATTATGATCGAACTAATTTTATTCTAAATTTAAGTTTATCTACAGGTTTACTGATTTTCTTTATTGTACTTGGTATTTTTATGTGTCAACGAAATGCGTCAACAACAGAAATATAAACTATAGCCTATCACTTGAGTGGTGGGCTATTTTATTTTGATTTTAATTGGAATATAATAGAATTTACATAGAATATCCAGATTTTTCTTGAAATAAAGCAGGAAGAAGGGATTACATGACAACTAAATTAAGAAATTCAGACCGTTTCTTAATTGCGTTTAATCGTATTAGTTTAACATTACGGGAAATTATTGGTGCAAAAGATTTTTTGCCTTTTTACCGGTTAGTAGATCAGGGCAAAAAGAAAAGTGCATTAGTCCGGAAATATGAGGATGATTTACGCTCGTTTGCAGATTTACGCAATGCTATCGTTCACCATCGTACGTCAGCGGAATATGTGATTGCTGAACCTCACACAAAAGTAGTAAGTCGAATTGAACACATTGATCTCGTATTAGCAAAGCCGAAATTAGTAGGACAAGTTTTTCAAAAGAAAGTGCTCTGTTTTCAAGTAAACGATTCTCTAAAATATGTATTAAACGTAATCCGGCAGCGAAAGTTTACACAATTTCCTGTTTATGAAGGGCACGAATTTCGCGGACTTGTTACGACTGTAGGCATTACAAATTGGTTAGCAACGACAATTGCAGGTAACCAAATGCCAAAAAAAATGCCGACACTGTATGATATTTTGCATCATGAGAAAAATAGGGTAAATTATAAGTTTGTTAGTAGATACATAACTATTTATGATGCTGAGGAGATATTTAAACAGGGAGTAGAGCGTGGGAAAAGGTTCGAGGCTTTATTAATCACTGAGCACGGCAAACCACAACAAAAACTTCTTGGCATTATAACACCAATTGACATAATGAAAGTGGATTAAAGTTAGGTGGTAAAGCTATTTATATCGCTTTACCACTATCATTTCGAAGGCTAATATAAATTGAGCCATTTTCAAGCACTTGAGCATAATAAACATCTTCAAGATTTTGTACCTTTTTCTTTCGAAGTTTATTCATCACCCATTCTTCTGTTAGGCCAATTTCGTTTAAGTTTTCTGAAATAATTTTACCATTTGAAATAATTTCAGTTGGAACATAAGGGGGAATGGAGACATCAGCTTTCACATCCTGCCTTGTTGCTGAGTTGTGAGCAGGTTTCTTTAATACACTAAGTTGCCCATTCGTTTCAAAAATAGCATAATGAACCTCATCTAATGAGAAAATATTTTGTTCTCTTAATAACATCCCTAGTTCATCTACATGAAGGCGGGACTTCTTCAAAGCGTTATCCATAATTACACCATTTTTAATTAAGATCATCGGTTTATCATCTAGTAAAACGCGTAACTTTTTTGAACGTAATGTAATAAAACTCACAAGTAATGTTAAAAAAGACCACCAGACTAACCCCGTCACTCCATCCCAATAGGCTCCATCTGCTTTTGAGGAAATTTCTGCAGCAATAGAACCGAAAGTAATGCCAGTAGCGTAATGGAAAAAGGTAAATTGGCTAACTTGTTTTTTTCCTATAATTCGGGCGAGTATTAAGATTGCTGTGAAGGCAATGGTTGTTCTAATAATCATCTCAGTAAAGTGGATATTCGTGAAATCCTCCATGTTGAAAGCTCCTTTCGTTCATTTATTAGCATGAACGAAAGAAAAATTAGTATACAAAAGAAAAAGAAGTATCACAAGATAAGATACTTCTTTTAATTCCAAGTACTAATGGATTGGGCTTAATATTGAATGAATGAGATGAGGATTACTTACGAAACCTTCTTTAATCGCTACTTCATTCATTTTGTTTTCATAGGAAAATTTAAAAATACCATTATCAAAATCTGTCCCAATTTCTTTAAAAAATATTCCTTCTAAATATTCAACCTTAGGACAAGTGAATACGATTTTGTAGTTCTCTTCATCACGGATTACATAAGCGCGGACACCTTTTTCAAAAGTCCCATACTCTTCTTCTTCTATTGGTCGTTTCACTGCAACAATATGAAAATCTGCAAACGGAACCTCTTTAAGTAATACATTTAAAAATGAACCCTTTGTTATTTCTTCCCATCTACTTTGCGCACTTTGTCCAACTATTATTTGCGTAATTCCATATTTTTTAGCCACATCAGCCACAACTTTTTGAATAGGTCGTTTTTCATTATCACAAATAATAAATTTTTCAACTTGTAATTCATCGGCTAATTGCGTCCATCGTTCAATATACCCTGACTTCTCTGCATCAAAATTATCGATTGGCTTTGAGTCAACAGTTAGTATATAGAGTGGACAATCCAATAATGTTGCAAGCTTATGTCCACGACGAATAAGTCGTTCACCATTAAGTCCGTAATATACACAAACTAAAATACTCTCATCCAATCTCTTTATACGATTCATCGTAGTCTGCTCCTCTTAAAATTAGTTCAATATACCAAAATAATAATGATAAATGAGAAAAATAACGTTTGAGTAAGAAAATAGGAATGCGAATTAAGTGCATCTGAGTAATTCTTATTGTATACTTTTATTTGTAGAAATTATTATTATTTTAGTACATTTAACAAAAATATTACAACTTCGGAAGTTAGCACCTGTTTAAATTGATTTGCTTCTCTATATGACACAATATTATGATGTTCTACCCTTCATAAGTCAAGGGATTGAGGTAAATTTAAAAATAGGGGCTTTTACGAAAATTAGGAGGTCAGTAGATTGTGACATTTGAGCTTGCCATTATCCTGTTACCTTTTATTGTAGCAGCATGCATTCCTATTTTTTATAGGCGACTACCCAAAAAGGCTATTGGTTGGGTTGTTTTAATGGTTCCTTTGAGTTTGTTCCTTTTATTAACTACATATATCCCTCGAATTGCGAAAGGCCAAACATTTTCCAATTATTATGAGTGGATCCCCTCATTCAATATAAATTTCACAACATATCTCGATGGTTTAAGTTTAATATTCAGCCTACTTATTACAGGTGTTGGTAGTTTAGTAATTTTATATTCCATCTTTTATCTATCAAAAAAAGAGTCGTTGCACCATTTTTATTGTTATTTACTTTTATTTATGGGTGCAATGCTAGGTGTTGTTTTTTCAGACCATTTATTAGTTTTATATACATTTTGGGAGTTAACGAGTGTTTCATCGTTTCTACTCATTGCTTTTTGGCATCATCGTAAAGCTTCACGAGCAGGAGCAAGGAAATCTATGACCATTACTGTCTCAGGCGGTATTGCAATGTTAGTGGGGTTCCTAATGCTTTATTCAATGAGCGAAACGTTTAGTATACGAGAAATCATTTCAAACATTGATGTAATTAGTGAGCAATCATTGTTTATTCCAGCACTTGTATTAATACTTTTGGGAGCATTTACAAAGTCTGCACAGTTTCCCTTTCACATTTGGCTTCCAGATGCAATGGAAGCGCCAACACCGGTTAGTGCCTATTTACATTCAGCTACAATGGTAAAGGCAGGTATATACTTAGTAGCCCGATTCACTCCGATATTTGGAGGCGAGATGATTTGGTTCTGGGCAGTCACAGGCGTTGGATTGTTGACACTATTTTGGGGTTCATTTAATGCGGTGAAGCAAGTCGATTTAAAAGCTTTACTGGCCTTTTCAACAGTTAGTCAACTAGGACTTATTATGAGTTTGCTTGGGTTAGGGTCTATAGCGGTTTATTTGGGCTATAGTAAAGATTCAATCATTTATACGCAAGCAGCATTTGCAGCACTTTTCCATTTAATTAACCATTCGACCTTTAAAGGTGCACTGTTTATGATGGTAGGAATCGTAGACCATGAAATTGGAACGCGAGACATTCGCCGCCTTGGTGGGTTAATGCCAATTTTACCCTTTACGTTTACTGTTGCATTAATCGGGAGTTTATCTATGGCTGGGATGCCCCCATTCAATGGTTTTTTAAGTAAAGAAATGTTTTTTGCAGCTACATTAAAGATTACACAGTTGGATGTGTTTTCGATTGATACTATCGGAGTCTTAATACCTGTAGTTGCTTGGGTAGCAAGTATATTCACTTTTGTTTATTGCTTAATCATCGTAGGAAAAACATTCTTTGGGAAAATTAAGCCAGATATTTTAGAAAAGAATCCTCACGAAGCTCCAATTGGTATGTTAATATCTCCGTTTATCCTTATTGGACTTGTAGTAGGTATTTTCATCTTCCCAAATCTTTTAGGTCATTATATTTTACAACCAGCAATGGCTGGTATTTATCCAACATTCCCTTCAACTGAGGAATTAACTCCGCATATTTCAGCTTGGCACGGATTTAATATGGAATTATGGATGACGATTGGGGTTGTAATTTTAGGGATTACATTATATTTCTTACTAAAACGTTGGAAGCCGATTTATCGATGGATTCCACAACGATTAACTTTAAATTCATTATACGAAACAGTAATTAGCTTTAGTGAAAACGTTTCAGAGAGTTTAACAAAGCGATATATGAATGGCAATTTAACTCACTACTTTTCTTATATTTATATGGTGTTTGTCATTGTTGTTGCGGGCGTCTTTTTCTTAACGAATTCTTTTGAATGGAGTTTGGTGAATAATTCAAGTGTTGAAAGCTTTGAATTAATTTTAGTGTTTGTTGTCATTTTCGCAGCAGTAGCAATACTTTTTACAACATCACGCATTGCCTCCGTGTTATTAAATGGGGTGCTTGGCTATTCTGTTGCATTTTTCTTCGTTATTTTCCGCGCACCGGATTTAGCCTTAACACAGCTTGTAGTTGAATCGGTTACAACGGCACTATTTCTAATTTGTTTTAAATTTTTACCAGACCTCACTCCAGAGCGAACATCAAAACGAGTGAAAGTTTCAAATGGGGTTATCTCAATTCTTGTAGGTGCAACGGTTACAATTGTCGGTTTAGCCGTTGTAAACTATGAAAAATTTGAAACAATTTCAACTTATTTTGAAGATGCCTACAATTTAGCTGGTGGGAAAAATATCGTAAATACCATTTTAGGAGACTTCCGTGCGTTCGATACGATGTTAGAAGTGGTCGTTCTCTTTATAGCGGGCTTAGGGGTTTACACAATCATTAAGCTAAAAGCGAAAAAGGGGGATGCCGATATTGAAAATTAATGATGTTATTTTACGAACAGTCGTTAAAGGTGTCGTATTTATTATTTTAACATTGGGTGTCTATTTATTCTTTTCAGGGCATAACGCACCTGGTGGAGGATTCATAGGAGGGCTTGTATTAGGTTCAGGTATTGTACTTCTCTACATCACTTATGATCTTGAAACGGTTCATAAAAAAATGCCCTTCGATTTTAAAAAGGTAGCTGCATTCGGGGTTCTTTTAGCAACAGGCTCTGCAATAGGCTCTTTATACTTTAACGCTCCATTCCTTTCTCAAACGGATGGATATTTCAATATTCCTATCTTAGGAGAAAAGCATTTAACAACAGTTACAATTTTCGAAGCAGGTGTCGCCTTAACTGTTATAGGAACGCTTGTGACGATTATCTTAAGCATAAGTGAGGATGAATAGTATGGAATCTTTAATTGTCATATTAGTTGGAATACTTGTTTCAGTTGGAACCTACTTAGTCCTCTCTCGACATATGATTCGTGTCATTGTAGGAACCGCTATTTTATCCCATGCAGTGCACTTATTAATATTAGCTATGGGCGGATTAAAAAAAGGGGTTGTGCCGCTTCTTGGTCAATCAGAGGACGGTTTTACAGATGCTTTGCCACAAGCACTAATATTAACTGCCATTGTTATCAGTTTTGCTACAACCGCATTCCTTCTTGTATTAGCTTATCGAACGTATAAGACGAACGGAACTGCTGATTTTCGTGAATTGAGGGGTATTTCAGATGAATAATTTAATTGTACTACCTCTAATCATCCCAATTATTACAGGGGTTATTCTCGTATTTTTGCGACATTCAATTATGCTACAACGTGTGATTAGTACGATTACTATGATTACAGTTAGTATCATGAGCTTTATATTATTAGAAATTGTTGAATCGGAAGGAATTATTCGGTTAGACTTTAGCGGCTGGCTACCCCCATTCGGCATTTTATTTGTTGCGGATTCATTTGCCATGCTTCTTGTTTTAACAGCAAGTATTGTGACGACAATTTGTTTGTTATATGCCTTTTCGACAATTGGAAAACAAATCGAAACGATGTTTTTTTACCCGTTTATCTTGTTTTTAATTGCAGGAGTTAATGGCTCGTTTTTAACAGGGGATATTTTCAACTTATTTGTTTGTTTTGAAGTGATGTTACTCTCCTCATATGTACTAGTGGCTATCGGTGGAAAAAAGGTTCAACTTCGAGAGTCTTTAAAGTATGTATTAATTAACGTAGTTGCATCATGGATGTTCTTAGTTGCACTTGCTTTTCTTTATGGGACGGTCAAAACATTAAATATGGCCCATATTGCACAACGCGTTGCTGAAGTAGGTCAAGAACCACTACTAACGACAGTAGCAGTTTTATTTCTACTTGTATTTAGCTTGAAAGCGGGCTTACTGTTATTCTTTTGGCTACCAGGTTCTTATAGTGTGCCACCAGCTGCAGTACAGGCTTTATTTGCTGCATTATTAACAAAGGTAGGAATCTATGCATTAATCCGCACATTTACACTGATGTTCCCTTTAAATCAAGATATTACTCATACATTAATTGGCGTTATGGCTGGAATTACAATTATTGCTGGTTGTATGGGGGCATTGGCTGGTAGAGATGTATATACCATTGGAACTTACAATGTCATTATTGGTGTTGGATTCATCTTAATTGGTTTAGCAGTCGGAACAGAAGCTGCCATTACTGGTGCTATTTATTACTTAATACACGACATAGTTGCTAAAGCGTTATTATTTTTAATCATTGGAATGATGGTTTATTTAACAGGAGAATCCGTAATTAAAAACATGAGTGGATTGATTCGTAATTATCCTCTATTTGGGTGGATTTATTTTATTGTCCTGCTTGCCTTAACGGGAGTCCCACCTCTAAGTGGATTTGTAGGGAAAATTTTAATTGGTCAAGGTGCGATAGAGGCTGAATCTTACATATTACTAGCGATTGGTTTTGCTTCAAGTATTATTGTTTTATACTCATTGTTAAGAATTTTCCTAGCATCATTCTTCGGTGAAACAACAATTAGTTTTGAAGATCGAAAACCCATTCCAAAGGGTGCTTATGGATCTTTTATTTTCCTAGCAGTAACGATTGTATTTATTGGAGTTGGAGCAGAGTCATTGTCAGTTTATGTAAAGGATGCTGTAAATACATTAATGAATCCATCTGTCTACATTGATGCAATTTTAAAGGGGTGAGTGGGTTGTTTGGTCAATTTTTATTAAATTTATTTATTGCCTTATTGTGGCTATTATTAGTTGATGCTCCTACTCCAGAAATTACAACTTTCTTTAGCGGGTTTGTAGTAGGGATTGGTATTTTATATGTGATGCATCGTTTCTTTGGTACAAGGTTTTATTTAAAACGAGTAATGAAATTAGTCAATTTAATTTTGTTATTTATTAAAGAGATTTTAATTTCAAGTTTTTCGGTCATGAAACAAATCATTACACCAAAATTAAATATTACACCAGGTATATTCACTTATAAAACGAACTTAGAAGGTGAATGGGAAGTAACAGCATTAGCACTGTTGTTAACACTCACTCCGGGCTCTGTTGTTATGGAAGTGTCAGAAGAAGGGGACGTTTTTTATATTCATGCTATGGATATTGAACAATCGAAAGAAGAGGTAATACGATCAATCGGTAAATTTGAAAAAGCAATTATGGAGGTGACACGATAATGAAAGAAACAATTTTGTTAATTGCATTAACCTTATTTATGGTAGCAATCGCCATACTTTTATATCGTGTCATTATGGGACCTTCTATGCCAGATCGCGCCATTGCGTTAGATACGATTGGCGTCAACTTAATTTCTGCAATCGCCATTGTTTCAATACTTTTGAAAACGAAAGCTTTTTTAGAGGCAATATTAATCCTAGGTATTTTAGCTTTTATCGGAACAATTGCCTTTTCGAAGTATATCGAAAGGGGTGTTATTGTTGAGCGTAAAGGAGACTCTTGAATGGGCAGCGATACTACTTATTCTACTAGGGGGCATTATAAGTGTAATTAGTGCATTGGGGTTAATCCGTTTACCGGATGTATACACACGTTCCCATGCTGCCTCAAAAAGTTCTACGTTAGCAGTATTAGTTTGTTTGACAGGTGCTTTTATTTACTTCTGGTTCCATGATGGGTATGTAAGCATCCGATTAATATTAGGGATAATCTTCGTGTTTATTACAGCGCCTGTTGCTGGGCATTTAATCTGTCGCGCGGCCTATCGATCCCGAGTACCATTAGCAGAAGGTTCAGGAGAGGACGAGTTAAAACCATTATTGTTTGCGAATGAAGATAAACCAGATTTATAGGCAGATAATTAATAAGTTATCCACAATTTTAAGGCATTCACTTTTTACGTAAATAACGCAAAAGTGGATGTTTTTTTGATTTGTGGATAAATTTTTGCATTTTGTAGGAGAAAAATGAATTTTGGCTGTGGACAATTACAGTAACTGAGGATAAAGCTGTGGAGAACTTGGGATAAGTGGATATGGTGGCTAGTTTTGTGGATAAATTTTTTATGAATTAACGATACTTATTAACATTTTTTTAACCATGACCTTATACTTGAATGTTCTCAAGCATATGAAATAATATGGAGAAGTGTGATTTTTTCAATAAAACCTATAAATGAATCGAGCGAGTAGTTTTGAAAAAAATATTAATTTTATTTTCCCTTATCATAGGGGTTTATTTATTTTTATATGTAAATAATCATTGGATTGTAATAACGGAACATGTCTATGAGTCTGAAAAAGTTCCAAAAAGTTTTGATGGCTTTAAAATTGCACAAGTGTCTGATTTACATGATGCATCATTCGGATTGGACCAAGGAAGGCTTGTTGAAAAAGTTCGTGAATCTAATCCAGATGTTATTTTTATTACAGGTGATTTGATTGATAGCAATCGATATGATTTACAACAAAGTCTTACAGCTGTAGAGCAACTTGTTGAGATTGCAGATGTCTATTATGTAATAGGCAATCATGAAGTTGCAATAAACAAAGTGGATGAAATATATGAAGCATTGAAGAAGCTTGGTGTACATGTCTTGCCAAATACGTCTACTACAATCAAACGTGATGGGGAAATTCTAAATATACTCGGTATTGAGGATCCGTTAAATGGTTTTGAAACACAAAGCATGTTAAATTTAGCAATGTCAGAAATTAACGCGGATTACTTCACAATCTTGTTAGCCCATCGCCCCGAAATGTTTTACACATATGTTGTAAATAATATGGACTTAGTGTTTTCAGGACATGCCCATGGTGGACAGGTACGAATACCGTTTATCGGTGGTTTATTTGCTCCTGCACAAGGCTTCCTCCCTACATATACATCTGGCTTATATAAAGAAGATGCAGCAACGATGGCAGTAAGTCGAGGGTTAGGAAATAGCACCGTGCCTTTTAGAATATTTAATTTACCGGAAATCGTAGTGGTTGAGCTTAAGTCAAAGTCGCTTTAAATGATAAACGTTACAATGCAGCTGTAACGTTTTTTATTTTTGAATTAGTAACGGGAAAGCGCTTTGATTAACCGAAGTGACAATAATGTTAGATTCAACTATTAATTGTCACATTATACGATGGTATAAAGATATCTTTTTTCTTAACATAGCTCTATAAAGCTTTAAAGGAGAGAGTGTCTTTGGATATATCGGTTATAAATAATGATGCTTTCAGAATGATTAATAATTTAGGGAAAGAATTTCAATTTATCAATTTTCCAATGATTATTATTGCTGAATACACAGTTATTTTCTTAGCTATTTTTGTTATTCTGAATTGGTTTACAAAAAAACAAGAAAATAAAATAATGGTCATTTGTGCAAGTGTTGCTTTTATTTTGGCTGAAATTATAGGTAAATTAGCTGGGTTAATGCATTTTAATCATCAACCATTCGCAGTGCTTTCAAATACAAATCAGTTAATAGAAAAAGCAATTGATAACTCTTTTCCTAGTGATCATACTATTTTATTTTTTTCATTCTGTATGTCATTTTGGTTGTTTAAAAAAGGCAGAAGGTTTCTCTGGATCTTGACGGCAATGTTAGTAGGTGTTTCCCGCATTTGGGTAGGCGTTCATTATCCATTAGATGTACTTGTAGGTGCTTTTATTGGTATTGTTTCTGCAGTTTTAGTTTACTTAACAGTTCCAAGATTAACATTAATAACAACTTTCATTACTAAATACGAATCCCTTGAAAAAATAATCACTAGCAAATTTCATAAAGTTTAAATATAAAATGAAGCCTCATCATCAAGAAGCCACTGAAAAACTAAATACCGATAAAAATTTATAGTAATTATTTGCTTCTAAATAGAAGGTGGGATTCACTTCGCTTTCCACGGGCTTGGCTTCAGCCTCCTCGTCGCAAGCTCCTGCGGGGTCTTCAGCTCAAGCTGTTCCCGTAGGAGTCTTCGTGAATCCCACTTCCTAAAAGATCTGAGCGTATTTTTATTATAAAAGTTTATTAAAATCGACTTTTTCAGTGCCCTACATCATCAATGGTGTGGCTTTTTATTTTAAAAAGTGAGGGCATCCAAGAATAAAGAAGTCGTTGAATTTAGTAGGTGGAGACGATATTCAAGTCATTTACACGTACAACCCACCACTGTTATAAATCTAGTTTTACCATTAAACACCATGTAAATAGTACAATTATATTAGTGTTTACCAGTAAAATAAACCTATGTTAATCTACTAATAGTAAAATGGTGATTTCACCAAAAGGTAGGGATAACTTTATGGGGTTAAAAGGAATAGGTGGAAAATTAACAGCATCAATTGTTGCGTTGCTATTACTTACGTGCGGTACTTTAGGGGTATTTTCTTACTTAAATAGTTCTAATGCTGTCATCAATCAAGTGAAAACAAATCTACAGTGGAAAGCTGGAGATGTTTCTCATTACATAGAAGAATATTTTAAACGTACATATTCAGAAATTGAAGCAATAGCAGAAAATAATAATATACAAAACATGGAACAGGAAACGCAATTTAAATATTTAAATCAAAAATTAGAAGGTAGCACAGATTATTTAGGATTTGGCATTGTAAAAAGTAATGGTGTTGCATATTACTCTGATGGAACAAACGCAGATTTAGGGGATAGAGATTACATACAAGAAGCATTTTCAGGTAAAACGGTAATGACGGATACGATTATTAGTCGTGTAACAAATGAGCCAGTAGTCATGATTGCAACTCCCATTGATACAGTTACGGGTGAAGATGCGTTATTATTAGCACGTTTGGACGGGTATTATATTTCTACAATTGTTGAAGAAATTACGGTAGGGGCAAGTGGTTATGCTTTTATTATCAACTCTGACGGGACAATTCAAGGTCATCCAAACCATGAGTTAGTAAAAAATCAAGTAAACTATTTAGCTCAAACAGAAGAGAATAATTCAGAATCTGGAGAAAGCCTTGCGACGAAGGAAATGATTAATAATGAAGAAGGGATATATCAGTTTAAACATTCAGATGGCAAGGATCATATTTTAGGCTATCACACTTTAGACAATGGATGGAAAGTGGCTATTTTAGCTGTTGAAGATGAAGTTCTAGCAAGTCTGGATAGTTTAAAAAGAAACTTCTTAATTACATCTATTGTAATCATTGCATTAGGTCTTTTATTAGCCTACTTTGTTTCGAGGTCTGTAAGTAAACCGATAAGTCAGGTCGTTCGAATTAGCGAATACTTAGCTATTGGTGATTTTACCCATGAGATACCTGAGAAATATCGTAAACGCATAGATGAGATGGGGGTTTTATCACGCTCTTTAACGGAAATGGTTTCAAGTATGAAAGCAATGATTTTACAAGTGGAGAAAAGTGCAAATAATGTAAATTCAGCTTCGAATGAAGTGATGAATGATACCTTAAATGTTACGAGTATGTCGCAAACAATCGCCCGTGCAATTGCTGAAGTGGAAAGAGGAGCAGAAGCGAGCGCTACGATGGCGGAGGAAAGTGCCACTGCCATTGACCAAATGGCAAAGGGAGTTTCACAAGTAGCTCAAGTAGCAAATAATGTTGCTGAGCATACGGATTACATTTCTTCCAAAGTTCATGAAGGACATGGAGCTGTACAAAAGTCCATTCAACATATGCAAGAAATCCAAGGAGGAATGGAAGTAGAGTTAAATGTAATCCGCAAACTTGATCAGGAAGCAAAAGAGATCAGTTTAATATCAAGTATGATTACGGATATCTCTGACCAAACAAACCTGTTAGCTTTAAACGCATCAATCGAAGCAGCAAGAGCAGGGGACGCAGGAAAAGGGTTTGCAGTAGTGGCAGAGGAAGTTCGAAAGCTGTCTGAACAAACAGCTGAATCTGCAATGCAAATTAATACATTAATTAAAAAAATACAAGATTATACAAATGAAGCAGTAATAGCAGCTGAACAGGGAGAAGGAAAAATCGAACAAGGTTTACATTCAATAAATCATTTAGGTGTTCGATTTGAAGAAATCGTAAAATCTGTTGAACAGATTGCCCACGAAATAGAAGAATTAAGCAGTTCAGCTCAGCAAATGAGTGCCAATACGGAGGAAGTTAATGCCTCAATGGAAGAGATGTCAGCAACTGCACAATCATCGAAGGATTATGTTCATGAAGTGAACACGTCAACTAGTAGTCAGCTACTATCTGTAGAAGAGATGAAAAAGCAAACAGAGCAGCTATCCGATATGGCAAAAGAGTTACAAACGGCAATAAGCCAATTCAAACTATAATATTAAGCAGTATCTCCGTAGTTGGGATGCTGCTTTTATTATTATAAACACTATGATTATTGTGGATATTTAATAAAAATAAAAAATATTTACTATTAAATTTATAATGTGGTAATCTATAAATAAATAGAAAAACTTACAAATATATACATAAATTATACAATCAATGTTAGACAATCTTTATTAAACCCGCCATTAAGGGGCTTAACTTTTGTGTAGGGAGTTATAATGATGAATAAATTCACTAATTGTCTAATGGAAAGTGAAGATTTTCATAAAAGAAAAATCTATTATTATATACCTATTGCCACATTACAATTTTTTATAACTTATCAAAGGTATCATAATGATCATTGTTTATTACTACGTAGATTATTTAATGGAACCATTTTTGAAAAATCTGATTTAGTGTATGGGATAAACAAACCGCAAAAATGTATATCAACAAGACTAGAGTATGAAGGTTCTATGGTTTATTTAAAAGGGAAAATAGAATTAGAAAAGTATTTAATTAGTAACAAAGAATATAAAGAAATTAAGGCTCATATTGTACGTTTACACAAATTTGGTTGGGAAAATTATTTATGTTTAAAGAAAATGACAAAATAGAGAGGAAAGCAGTATTCCATAATAATTGGAAATACTGCTTTTGCCTATTTAATAACTTGTTTCGCCATATGTTGTAATAGTTCTTGAGCAGATATCAGTTTCTCACCGCCGCCTTGTACGAATGAGGCATTTCCACCACCTTTACCATTAATTAAAGGTAAAATCTCATCTGAAATATTTTTCATATTATAGTCACCATTAGTTCCACGTGCCGCGATAAATTGAATCTTATTGCCATTATCAGAAACAAGTAAAACAATGGCATTATCATTTAGTAGGGTAATGGCGCGCCCAAGCTTTTGTAAAGTTTGAACAGAGCGATTTTCAAAGAGTGCTGTAACTATCCCATCGTCACTATTTTCCAACAATTCTTTAGCTTCATAGTGTAGTAATGTTTCTTGGGCATCCCCAAGTGATTTTTCGGTTGCTTTAGCACTCACTAGAACCTTGCGCAACGCATCCGAAGCTTTTTCTTCTGGTACGCTTAATTGGTGGGCAACATCAGATAATACTCTTTTACGCATTGCAAGCTGATCAAGTACTCGTTTACCACAAACGAAGGAAAGCCTAGTGTTTTTCTTCATTTTTTCAGTACCCATAATTTTTATCAAGTTTACTTGTCCAGTTGATGTCGGGTGGGTACCTCCGCATCCGTTATAGTCGTAGTCAGGGATAATCACTAAACGAATATCTTCATCGACAGTAACGTCTTTTCTCAAATTGTAATGAGAAAGTTCATCTCTATTTACCCATTTCGTTTCAACAGGTCGATTTTCTAGAATGATTTCATTGGCTCTTTTTTCTGCTAGGGCAAGTTGTTCATCAGTAACGTTTTCCGCATTTAAATCAATGGTAACTAGTTCACTTCCGAGATGGAAACTAACCGTCGCAATGTCGAAAAGTTCTACAAATGCTGCAGTTAAAATATGTTGACCACAATGTTGCTGCATATGATCGAAGCGTCGTTCCCAATTTAGTACGCCCCGCACGTCACCTTTGAAATCGTACTGTATTTCGGTATAATGCCGTATTTCATTATCAACTTTTTCAACATCGATAACTCGAATATCATTAATAAACCCTGTATCATGCGGTTGCCCTCCGCCAGTTGGATAAAAAGCAGTGTTTGAAAGGACAACATAAGGACGATTCCCATCCAAGCCAGTGTTCAACACATTTGCTGTAAATTCTTTTATCATTACATCTTGGTAAAATAATAAATCACGCATCTGCAAGTTTCTCCTTTATAATGATTAATATCATTTTGTCATATATAGGTAATAGTGTCACTCACAAGGCTTTTAATTGACCACAACTTATTTTTGATTATTATATATAGATAGAAGTTAATCCGTAAGAGGATTCGTTAAAGGAGAAGTTAAATAAATGGAGATTACACAATTTTCAGTAGAAGAAATCAAGGACCCAACAAACATTATAGAAGGAAAACGTTATGAGTTTTTATTAGATGTTAATGTAGATGAGGAAGATGAGCTTTACACAGAAGCTGGAATTGAAATTCGAGTGTTGGTGGGCCAAAACCAAGAAGAAATAAAAATCCTAAATTATTTTATTACGGAAAAGAGTGAGAACAAATACTTAGATTTTGGATTGGAAGATGAAGAAGAAGCTATGATTTTAGCATTTTGCAAAGAACAACTTGAAAATGAGATATAAAAAAGTTAGGAGCATAAAATAATTTGCTCCTTTTTTTATTGATTTTATTCAACTGAAAATTTAGAATATTTACAATGTATAGGTAATTTTGTTGCTAAAGTGAAAAGGGATGATGATATTGTGTGTACACAAATTGCTGTAATTTGTTCAGCCGATTTTGCAAAACGAATAAAAATAATTGAAAACGAACTTCCATCTATTAAACTACAATACTATTTATATAAAAAACCACAAGAAGCTCCTACACTTATTTCTCAGATTAAACCTTGTGATGCTGTTTTCTTTTCAGGGGCATTACCATATTATTATGCCAAGAAAATATGTGAGGGGCTTCCAATTCCAACTCACTATTTACAACAAGATGAAACGGCCATAGCTACGACTTTATTAGCTATAACTAAAAGAGATGGTATCTCATTACAAGAAGTCTCCATTGATATTACTGATTCTCAAATTGTAACAAGTGTATTGGAGGATATCGGGTTAGTTTTAACGCCTAAAATATTTAAATTTGACCCAACAACTAATATACAAGAACTTGTAGAGTTTCATTATCATTTATATAAAAATCATAAAACATTACATGCAATAACAAGCGTTCATGCAGTATATGAAATTCTTCAAGAGCTAAATGTACCTGTCTCGGGCATGATAGATCCAAGAAGTTCAATTATTAAAGGGATTGTAGATACAAAAAATTTGGCTATTTTATCCAAAAGTCAATCTGCAAAAATTGCAGTTGGCTTCATAAAGTTTGAAGGTATTAAAGAGATTCATAGTAACGTTTTAAGTAGGTTTACTGAATTATTTAAAACTAAACTAATAAGTGTAGAAAGTAATTCATACACAATATTTTCAACTCAAGGGGATGTTGAAAAAACTTTTGAATTTATCACTGAGGAAAAATGGAAGAGTTTGATTGACACCCCGTTTAAACTAGCTTTTGGATACGGTAGTCATATCGAAGAGGCAACACAAAATGCAAAAGATGCACTACTTTTAACAAAGACAAATACTGCCAATATCATTACAGAAAAAAAGCAACTACTTGGACCATATCCTAAATATCATCACTGTATTGAATTACGCACGAGAGAACCAGTGTTAGTCGAAGTGGCAAAGTCAACTTCTTTAAGCCCAGCCAATCTTTCTAAGGTCATTCAGTTTAGTAAGTATCATTCAGCCAATGAATTTACCGCCCATGACTTGGAAACTTTTTTAAAAGTGAGTAGGCGAACTTCTGAGCGGATTTTAAAAAAGTTAGTAGATCATCATTATGCTGAAATTATTGGTGAAGAAATGACTTATCAACAAGGAAGACCTCGCGCGGTATATAAATTGAATATTCCAACTTATACTTAATGAGAAGGGTAGCTATCCGCATGCATTAAAGCCTTCAACCGAACAAAAAAGAGGTTAATCATTTTCGATTAACCTCTCATTTTTTTAGTTAGTAATTGATTGTAATTCTTCTAACTTATCTAATTCTGCGATTTCTGCCTCTGATAATTTTTGGATTGTGAAGCCAGTGAATGCATAAATTATTGAGATAATAGGAACGATGTAGTTTAATACCGCATAAGGTGCATATTCCATTGCTCCTACACCTAACGTTCCAAGAATAAATACACCACAAGTATTCCACGGAATAAATACCGATGTTAATGTTCCACCATCTTCTAACGCACGCGATAAGTTTTTCGAATGTAACCCTTTTTTACGATATGTCGTTGCAAACATTCGTGCAGGTACAACAATTGAAATGTACTGTTCTGAACATGTAGCATTTGTTGTGAAACATGCTAAGATTGTTGATGCAATTAAACTTCCGGCAGTTTTTGCTAATTTTAATATTCTATTCATAATTGATTGTAGCATGCCTGAATATTCAAGTATGCCACCGAAAGTCATAGCAACAAGTGTCATTGAAACCGTATACATCATTGAATCTAGTCCACCGCGATTGAATAAGTTATCAACCATTTCATTGCCTGTTTCAATTACGTAACCACTTTGTAATGAAGCGATTGCTTGAGCGAAAGTTTCACCCTGTATGAAAACTTGCGAAAGTGTTCCAAGTAAAATTCCAATTACTAATGATGGAATTGCCGGTACTTTTAAAGCAACAAGGACGATAACGGCAACAGGAATTAATAAAAGCCAAGGAGAGATTGTAAAACTATCCTGTAAAACTGAAACTGTTTGCTGAATGCTTGCCGTATCAATATTGCTGTCTTTATAGTTCATACCAATGATTCCATAAACGACTAAAGCAATTATGATCCCTGGAATCGTAGTATAAAACATATGTTTAATATGTACAAATAGGTCCGTGTTTGTTAATCCTGCTGACAGGTTTGTTGTATCTGATAAAGGTGACATTTTATCCCCAAAATATGCCCCTGAAATTACTGCTCCTGCAATGATTGGAGCTGGAATTCCCATACTTAATCCAATCCCCATACCTGCAACTCCGATTGTCCCCATTGTTGACCATGAACTACCTATTGCTAAAGAAACAACCATACAAATTAATGTAATTGTTACCAAAAAGAAAGAAGGCGTAATTATTTGTAAACCATAGTAAATCATTGTTCCAACTACACCGCCGCCAATCCATGAACCAATAATTAGTCCTACTAAAATAATGATTACGATAGCTGGCAATGCTAGTCTAATTCCCTTGTACATCATTTCTTCAATTTCTGTCCATTTAAAACCTTGTTTCCAAGCAACAAGAGCAGCAATTGAAGTACCGACGATTAAAGGAATATGTGGCCCTTGTTCTAAGAAGATGATTGTTATAATCATCGTTGCAATCATGATAAGTAATGGTAATAAAGCCCAAAATAGAGGTATTTCTTTTTTACCTAACTCTTTTTTATCTCCCATCCTAAATCCTCATTTCTGATAAAGTTGTGCTAAAAATATGACGTTTAATAGTCGTTTAATATCATAGAGTAATAGTATAAGTTTTATAATTAGGTGTCAATATTTTTCGAAATATCTGACTAGCTAAATATATGGTAATAGATTATTAATATAATTGAAAACTCGAGCATAATCAACACATATAGTATATTTGTAAATGTCTAAATTATCAGTTTATTATATAAATAATGTTAGGTAAAACTCTAGTTAACTGTTATAATACTGATAATGGTATTATAATCTGTATTATTACAGTTAGGGTATAATAGAAGTTGCAGGTATATTTGTTATAAAAGGGGATGGGAACATGTCAATTTTACAAGGGTTAAAGATTCTCGATTTTTCATCAATGTTACCTGGAGCATTTACTACAATGATGTTCGCAGATTATGGAGCAGATATTATCCATATTGAGTCTTCAAAAAGGGTGGACATGATGAGAATTATGCCACCTTATGATAATGAGCGTGAATCTTTTATTCATCAACATTTAAATCGTTCAAAAAAATCAATTAGCTTAGATTTAAAAACACCTGAGGCAATTAATATAGTGAAATCATTAATCCATGAATATGACATTGTTGTAGAGGGGTTCCGGCCTGGTGTAATGCAACGTTTAGGGCTTGATTACGAAACGCTAAGTCGTGAAAATCCCAAACTAATTTATTGTTCCATAACTGGTTACGGTCAAACAGGCCCATATCGTGATCGACCCGGACACGATAATAATTATTTATCGATTGCAGGTGTTCTGGATCATTCGCGCCTTAAAGATAAAAAACCTGCTGCAATGGGTATACAAATGGCCGATATTGCAGGGGGAGCTATGCACGCAGCTGTAGGGGTGCTGGCCGCTGCATTACACCGAGAAAAAACGGGAGAAGGCAAGTATATCGATGTATCAATGGTAGATGCAGTATTCACAATGAATGCATTATATGGAACTACTTATTTAACAAGTGGACACTTAGCACAGGCAGAAGAAGAAATACTAAACGGGGGCACATTCTACGATTATTACAAGACAAAGGATGGAAGATATTTTTCTGTAGGTAGCCTTGAGCCACACTTCCGCAAGTTACTATGTGAAGCATTAGATATCCCGGAACTAATCCAAAGTACATTTAACGATTCAACCTATACACAAAAACGTTTTAAAGAAGCCATTAAAGATGCATTTTTATCAAAAACTTTTGATGAATGGTTAGAAGTATTTAATGGGGATTTCCATGGATGTGTGGAGCCTGTTTTAACATTTAAAGATTCGTGTGAGCATCCACAAATAGCTGCTCGTAACATGATTGTTGACATTCCGGATCATGAAGGTAACATGCAAAAGCAAATCGGAGCCGCAATTAAATTTGATCAAGAGGAGCCAACGTATAAGTTTGTAGGGGCAAAACTTGGTGAGCATAATACTGAAATTCTACAGGAACTCGGTTTTTCTATTGAGGAAATTGAAAAGTTGAAAGAAAGAGGGGTATTACAGTAATTCAGTATTATAATGGATGCAGAAAAAGATGCGTCTCATGATAATAAATTAATTAAAACTAAAAAAATTAGGTTCTAAAGTTTTTTGCGCCTGCATCTGTCGCTAAAGCTTTCGATGCAGTACCTTAAGAAAGTAGTAAAGAATTCTTAAAATATGAGGGGAAAAGATAAAAAATTTATTTTAATAAATTTACGTGTCGCAAGCTTTCGGCGCAGAAAAGAATNNNNCCTTAAGAAAGTAGTAAAGAATTCTTAAAATATGAGGGGAAAAGATAAAAAATTTATTTTAATAAATTTACGTGTCGCAAGCTTTCGGCGCAGAAAAGAATGCATCTTTAGTCCGGTGAGATGCGCAATTTTTGCACCTGACGCAAGCTTTCGGTGCAGAAAAGAATGCATCTCTAGTTCGGTGAGATGCGCAATTTTTGCACCTGACGCAAGCTTTCGGTGCAGAAAAAGATGCGTCTCTACCCGGCGAGACGCATCTTTTTTGAAACTAATTCATATCCTGAAACGTATTTGAATATATAGCCGTCAAATATTAAGGAAATCTTCATTATTTTTTTGAAGGTTTCTTAATAATTAATAGTTAATATATTAAGTAATAAATATGTTATTGGTTTCAGGGGTGATCAGATGAGTAAAGTCATTTACATAGTACTTACAGAGACTGGCTCTCTGTTATCAAGGGCCATTCAGTTATATACACATGAAAATTTTAATCATGTTTCTATTTCATTTGATAGAGAATTAAATGAGATGTATAGTTTCGGTAGGAAGCGAGAAAATAACCCGTTTATCGGGGGATTTGTTCATGAAAATCCTTCATCCAAGCTGTTAAAAAGTGCAAGTTGTGCAGTTTATGAGTGCCCGGTGACAGAAGAGCAATATCATTTATTGAAGGAACATGTGCAGCATTACAAAGTCAATAAAAACGTATATAAATATAATTTTATTGGATTGTTTGGGGTTGCCTGTCGATTGAAAGTTAAGAGACATAATGCCTTTTTCTGCTCTCAATTTATCGCAACCCTCTTCCAATACGTTGGGCTACCTCTATGTGGAAAGTGTCCGTACTTTATGAAACCCACTGACTTTATAAGGCTACCATACTTACAATTGCGTTACACCGGCAATATTCAAGAATATACTCGAATATACCGGACAAAACCTATGAGAAACATACCTGTGTCCTCTATACAATATATTGCTTAAGATTTAACGTACTTTGATACAAAATCACGAAGATCATAAAAGTGTGTTTCTATTTTAAGATACTTTTTATACACCTCTATTAACTTCTCAAAAAGCTCATATTGCTCAGTTGCAAAAAATACTTTTAATAAATTGCAAACATGATTAGACGTCTCTATGGCAATTTCAAAATATGGGCTTTTTTCATCTTGATATTGGGCAAGCCAAATTTCAATCGATTGTAAAACATGTTGAGGTGAATTATGGACAATATAAGCAATATCTCGTTGTACCGTAGCTTCAATTCGATGAAGTAAATCTTGGTCGAATTGTGGAGCGTTAAAATAGTCATAAATACTAGTACATGAGGCGATATCATGTTTTCTTAGCAAAGATATTACTTCATCAAATTGCTCATTTTGAATAAGTGCATCAATTAAAATATAAAATATTTGTTCTAAATAATTTTTATTATACCGTTTAACTATTGTTGCTGGCTCAGGTTTCAAATTAGGTAAAACATCACTATATTCTACAAGTAATTCGATTGAATGATTAATAAGTCGATCTCCATGAATTAAATATCTTCCGTATTCAATTACCTTTTTAATATTATTTTGCTGTGAAGCGTTCACGGCTAACATATATATTAAAAGTGTATTTTCCTTTTCTGATAAAGCCCATTTTCCTTTTCCCCAAGATGACATTATTCCTTCTATTAATTTAGTTAACTTCTTATAATGCCGTTTTCCACCATTGAAATGCAAAATAAGGTTAAATAAATGGAGTTCCTTTAATTCGTAGGAGCGAACATTTATTAAATCCAATTTTTTTATAAGGTTATTCGTAATTACAACAGATTGATTCAATGAATAATGCTTTTCTAATATATTTTTATAGCGATGAATTAACTGAATTACATCCACGATAGTTTGTAATGGAGTTTGTAAAAAAATGGAGTATATTTTTTTGGCAAATAATATATCCCAAAATTTACTTTTATCGTTATAGATAATATGCAAGAGGAACTTATTACCAACTTGGAATAAGTGAATTTCATGAAGTCCACCTGCAGGAATCGAAAGTTTTATATCTTTCCCAAAAGCGAGTGCAATTAAATTATCAAATTCAAGATAATTATGTATAAGTAAATAATCGAAAATTGCCTTTTTTCCGTTCTCCGATGCAAGAAATGAACGGAGACGGTCATTAGCGTTTTCTATATCAATGGTTGTCGTCTGAAAAATTGAATGCAAAAATAAGTCGATATTTCCCCAATATTCTTGAACAGTCGAGTAGATGATATTTTTAGCATTTTCTTCGGTTATGAGAATGGAATCGAGAGCAAGTAGGGAGCCAAAAATGCCTTTATCAATTTCTCTATGGCATGGACATATTCTTTCAATAGCTTCTTCAAGAAAGTTGCCGACTCTACCTTTTGTTTCAGTAAGTAGCAGCTCATCAATTTTTTGCAAATAAAACCCTCCCTTAAAAGAGAATCATACCAAGAATATACCAAATTTTCACAAAGTAGTTGAATTAAATTTTTAAAACGTTATTTTTTACTATTTTTCATTGTGTAGGCTGCTAAAATCGTAGCGATATAAATGACTACTGTTACAAGTATACTTCCAACAGGGACTTTTCCAGTATTTATATAGTTTTTTACGAGATTAATTGTAAAGAGTACAGATATAAAAAGGCATATATAGAAATGTCGTTTACTTTTATTATTCATGCACGAACCCTCACTAAATTTTATTTTTATTTATGTTATCAGAAGTAAATACCCATCGCAAAGAGTGTTAAGATAGACTATAGATATTAGTCAAATGTGAGGAATTTTAATATGAATTATTTATCGATGATATTCTTCCAAATTGTCGCACCGATTTTATTACTACTAATTGTAGGGGTGTTGTTACAGAAGAAGTTTCAATTTAATTTAAAGGCAATGTCCCAACTGATTACATACTGTTTTATGCCAGTAGCAGTATTTTTGAATATTTATGAGACAACGATAGAATTGTCTGTATTAGGGCAAGTGGCAATTTTCATTATGTTGTTTATAGGGTGCCAAATGCTCTTAAGTCATTACATCGCAAAAGTTTTAAAGCTAAATCGAATGGAATCTGCTGTATTTAAAAACAGTGTTGTGTTAATTAACTCTGGAAATTATGGAATCCCTGTAGCACAAATGGTCTTTTCTACACAACCAATAGGGGTCGCAATCCAAGTAATTCTTGTTATTTTTCAAAATATGACGACCTATACATATGGCCTGTATAATTTAATTTCATCTACAAAATCAGGGGTAGAAATAGTAAAAGATTTTGTAAAAATGCCCATTGTTCATGGTTTAATTTTGGGGGTAATTTTAAATGTATTAAATTTTGAAATTCCTCAAACAGTAAGGATTCCCTTAGACCATATTTCAGAAGGGTTTATTGCAGTTGCTTTAATTACACTTGGGGCACAGCTATCCCAAATTGAATTAAAGACAATGATTAATAAGACGATTGTAATTAGTTGTTTTACGAGACTAGTAGTAGGACCTGCAACGGCACTCTTGATTATTTATTTGTTAGGATTAGATGGGGTAGTGGCACAATCATTATTTATTGCAAGCGCCTTTCCAACTTCCAGAAACAGTTCAAGCCTCGCTTTAGAGTATGATGTAGAGTCAAATACTGCAGCTCAAACCGTGTTGTTTTCAACAATTGTTAGCTGTATAACCGTAACGATTGTTATTTATTTATCAACTATATTGTTTACTTAACACCTTTCAAATGGAAGGTGTTTTTTGTTTACAATAAAAAAGCTTTGCATTCCGAACAATCTCGAAATACAAAGCTTTTGGATTTGGACATCAATGAAGTGAGATTAGGATCTTGTAGAAAGATGCATAATCTTAAACGATCAAATTATTGACCTACTTTTGAAAGGTAAGGGTTTGAAAGATCCATTCCATCTAAAGTTAGACCAAGTGCTTTTGCTACACCTTCACCATAAGCTGGGTCAGCTAAGTAGCAATGTAAAATATGGCGACGTTGAATGAATTCCTCAACACCTTGTAAGTTTGCAGCAGTGTTTTCGAATAGACGTTGTTTTTCTTCTGCTGTCATTAAGTTAAATAGCTTACCAGGTTGCTCGAAGTAGTTGTTGTCATCTTCACGGAAGTCATAGATGCCAGCACCACCATCAAGCTCTAGTAATGGCTCTTTTAAGTCAGGGTTGTGTTCCCATTCACCATAGCTGTTTGGCTCATAACCTAATGTAGAACCTAAGTTGCCATCAAAACGCATTGCACCATCACGATGGAATGTACGGAATGGGCATTTTGGAGCGTTTACAGGTAACATATAGTGGTTTACACCTAAACGGTAGCGTTGGGCATCAGCATAAGCGAAAATACGTCCTTGTAACATACGGTCTGGTGAGAAGCCAATACCAGGCACAATATTAGAAGGAGCAAAAGCCGCTTGTTCCACTTCTGCAAAGTAGTTGTCTGGGTTTTTATTTAATTCGAACTCACCCACTGGAATTAGAGGGAAGTCTTTTTTATACCAAACTTTTGTTAAGTCAAATGGATTGTATGGTAATTCTTTTGCTTGTTCTTCTGTCATCACTTGGATGTACATTTTCCATTTAGGGAATTCTCCGCGTTCAATTGATTCATAAAGGTCGCGTTGAGAAGACTCACGATCCTTACCGATAATATCAGCAGCTTCAGCATCTGTTAAGTTTTTAATTCCTTGCTCTGTACGGAAGTGGAATTTTACCCATACACGTTCATTTTCAGCGTTAATGAAGCTATAAGTATGAGAACCAAAACCGTGCATATGACGGTAACCATCTGGAATACCACGGTCAGACATTACGATCGTTACTTGGTGTAATGCTTCTGGTAGGGATGTCCAGAAATCCCAGTTACTATTTGCGTTATGCATATTTGTACGTGGGTCACGTTTAACTACATGGTTTAAGTCTGTGAAATGTAATGGATCACGGAAGAAGAATACAGGTGTGTTGTTCCCAACTAAGTCCCAGTTACCTTCCTCAGTATAGAACTTTAATGCAAAACCGCGAATATCACGCTCTGCATCTGCAGCACCACGTTCACCAGCTACTGTTGAGAAACGAGCGAACATTGGTGTTTGTTTCCCAACTTCAGAGAAAATTTTTGCTTTTGTATATTTTGTAATGTCGTGAGTTACAGTGAAAGTACCGAATGCGCCAGAACCTTTTGCGTGCATACGACGTTCAGGGATCACTTCACGGTTAAAGTTTGCTAATTTTTCTACTAACCAAACATCTTGAAGTAAAAGAGGTCCACGTTTTCCAGCAGACATTGAATCATGGTTACTTACTACTGGAGAACCACCAGCAGTTGTAAAACGACGGCTTTTATCATTAGTCATATTAATTACCTCCTAAAATAAAACTCTACGTAAATTACTATAACAAATACAAATCGTAATTTCTACTAAATTATAATAATTCTTTTTAAGAAATTTATATTTTATAGTTTTTACTATTTAGAGGTTGGAAATGGAAAGGTCATTACAATCGTTGGCATGTCGCATTTTGTTGTAATTACTCGATATATCTGTATCTTATACAACCCTAATTAAGGTGATAAGTAATGGGAAATTGCAAGAATTTATTACGGAAAAAGGCATTTTCAGTACCCTTATTGAAAATGGAGTTACCTAATTGAAAATAGAATTGTTAAATGTTATTGAAAAAGCAACCAGTTATGTTAAGTTTTCTAAATATACACCGACAGTTAAACATAACAATACTTTGAAAGGATTTTAAAAAATTGGAATTAACAGTAACATTTATTATTTTAGGTTTAACAATTTTATTGTTTACGACAAATAAAGTTCGAGGAGATTTAGTTGCTGTAACTGCTTTACTTGCTTTTGTTGTATTTGGTATATTAACCCCAACTGAAGCGTTAGCGGGCTTTTCAAATTCTGTTGTTATTATGATTGCAGGTCTTTTTGTTATAGGAGCTGGACTATTAAGAACAGGACTAGCTGGGATAGCTGGCAATTTACTTTTAAAATGGTCTGGGGATAGCGAGTTAAAGTTGTTTATCTTACTGCTGATTATCGTTGCAATAGTCGGGGCATTTATGAGTAATACGGGTACTGTTGCTTTAATGTTACCGATTGTTGTAAGTATTGCAATGAGTATAAAGGTTAGCCCATCCAAGTTTTTATTACCACTATCATATATAGCAAGCATGTCTGGTCTTATGACATTAATTGCATCTCCACCAAACTTAATTGTTAGTCAAACACTTGAGGATAATGGGTTTGGAAAATTAGGATTTTTTGATATTACACCAATTGGAATTATTGCTACGATTACAGTGATTGTTTATTTGGTTATTGTTCGGAATAAGTTATTGCCCAATGAAAAAAGTAGAGTAAATAATGATGCGGGCTATAAGCTATCTCCGAAAAAAATCGTACAAGAATACCACTTAAACAATCGGCTCTTTCGAATTTATGTTCCTGAAAACTCAAAAATTATTAATCGTCCACTTTCTGATTTGAAATTACCGGCAATGTACCAAATTTACATTATGAAAATCCATCGTCATCAAAGTGAAGGGATTAAACTTATGCCAATTACTTATCAGGAAATGGCAGGACCCTCTAGCATTATACATCCTACCGATGAATTTTATGTTCAAGGTGAAAAACAGGATGTAATGAAATTTGTTGAGGATTATGGTCTGGAGCTAAGAGAATTTGAAACAGAAGATAAAGGGTATCTTATTTCGAAGCAAATTGGCGTTGCTGAAGTTTTATTAACTCCTCAATCTCGTTTAATTGGAGAAACGGTAAGTAAAATTGGTTTCCGTGAAAAATATAATTTGAATATATTAGGGATTAATCAAAAAGGGGATTATTTATTACAAAATATGGCGAACAAAAAGCTGCGTTTCGGGGATGCTATTTTAGTACAAGGGGCATGGGAGGAAATTGAACTTTTGTCTAGAGAGACCCATGATGTTGTCGTTGTAGGTAAACCGAAAGAACATGCTGGTATGGCTGCGGCAACGGGGAAAGCTCCAATTGCTGCTATTATTTTATTGTTAATGGTTGGCTGTATGGTATTGGAAGTATTAGATGCGGTCATTTTAGTATTAATTGGCGCTGTATTAATGATAATTACCGGCTGCCTCCGTAATATGGATGATGCCTATGAAAAGATAAATTTTGAAAGCATTGTACTAGTTGCTGCTATGCTTCCGATGGCAACAGCACTACAAAAAACCGGTGGAATGACGATAATTTCTGACGGGATGATTGATATGCTTGGTCGTTATGGTCCTTATGGGGTCTTAATTGGGATATATTTAATTACCATTATTTTTGGGCAGTTTGTTAGTAATACTGCTACTGCTGTATTATTTGCACCAATTGCCATGAATGCCGCAATAATAATGGATGTGAGTCCCTATACCTTCATGATTGCGGTTGCTGCAGCTGCAGGCATGGCCTTTGCCACACCAATTGCTTCTCCCACAAACTCGTTAGTATTGACGGCTGGTGGATATAAATTTATTGATTTTGTCCGTGTCGGGGTACCTTTACAAATTATTATGTTTATCGTCATGATGATTGCTATTCCACTAATTTATCCGTTTTAAAGTTAAGGCAGTTTCCAAATGGAGGCTGTCTTTTTATAATGTCGTGAAAGTACGAGTTGCTACCCATCTATTACACATTTGAAAGTTCTATGTCATATATGTAAAATACATCTTTTTCATGTGTCGAATATTGTTGAAATTGCAAATTTTTATCTTCAAAATGAAAGTAATGGAGGTGCGAAGATGAATGTACAAGAGACAGAGCAATTTTTAATTCAATATAAGAACGAAATGCTTTTAAGTGATTGTTGGTACAAAAATAGAATAACTGAAATTAGAGAAATTAATGAATACATACCTACTACTGATGAGTTGATTTTTGGCGCAAAAGTTGCTTGGCGCAATAGTAACCGATGCATTGGACGCCTTTTTTGGCAATCGCTACAAGTCTTTGATGAACGTCTACTAGAAACTGAAGAACAGATGTTTCAAGCTCTACTTCGACATATTCATTATGCAACGAATAACGGCAAAATTCGACCGGCAATTACAATATTTAGAGAAAATGATGTTCGAATTTGGAACTATCAATTAATACGCTATGCTGGATATGAAGGAGAAAATGGTGTCATTGGTGATCCTGATTCTATTGAGTTTACGAAGGTTTGCCAACAGCTTGGATGGGAGGGGGAAGGAACTCCTTTTGATATCTTACCTATTGTTATCCAAATAGGAGAAAATGATCCAAAACTATTCTCAATCCCAGAAGAGTATATACTCGAAGTTCCAATACGTCATCCGCAGTATGAATCATTTTCTGAACTTGATTTAAAGTGGTATGCGGTCCCACTCGTATCAAACATGAAATTAAGTTGTGGAGGAATCCAGTACAATGCTGCACCATTTAACGGATGGTATATGGGAACGGAAATAGGCGCGCGTAATTTTGCAGATGAATCACGTTATAATATGCTTCCTAAGGTTGCTGAACTTATGGGTCTTGATACAAAATCAAATATTTCACTATGGAAAGATCGCGCTCTTGTGGAGTTAAACCTAGCTGTTCTTCATTCCTTTAAAGAAGATGGTGTAAGTATTGTGGATCACCATACAGCTAGCCAACAGTTTAAGTTATTTGAACAACAGGAAATAGCAGAAGAGCGACAAGTGACGGGAAATTGGACGTGGCTTATCCCACCTGTATCGCCTGCTACTACCCACATTTTTCATAAGCCAATAGCCAATATTATAAAAAAGCCAAATTACTTCTATCAAAAAAATCCTTATTAAAATAAGAGATGTGCCAAAGTACAGCACATCTCTTATCTTTTCTTCAAGATCATATCAATTAGCTCATCCCGGTCAATTAAATATACATCGTTTGATTCGGCTAATTTTTCTGCTTGTTTTGTAAAGTAACTATTTGTTACAACCCATGCTTGTGTTGCATCATACATTTTTAGTGCACCGATAATTTCTTGAACCGCCTTTACACCAACTGAGCCTGAATAACGTTTTGCTTGAACAGCGATGGTATCTTCACGATCTTTTAAAATTAAATCTGCTCCGAAATCTCCCGAAGTTTTTGTATAAGATACTTTAAATCCACGTTGTTTAAAAAGTAATCCTAAATATTGTTCAAACTCTTCACCTGTCATCGCATCAATTTGTTTAATCCCGGCTTTTCTAAGGCGAGCAAAGCCTCGAGTCCCACGCCATATTTTGAAAAAAACTACAAGTACAACAAATACAATGATAGAAGCAAGAGCACCATTTGTAGATTGCGTATAATACCAACCAGCATAACCAACTACGGCTAGTAATAGTAATGATGGAAATAATCGGATTCGTTTCTTCTTCTCTTTGCGTTTTCGCAAAATGGTTAACCCCTTTTAATACAATATTAAAGCTATTGTATCATAAAAAGGGTACGTATGTTTGTATTTATAAGTAACGCTCTTTTGCACCTATATAAGAAGAAATAAACAAAATGATGGATGAAATGATAAATAATAGAATTGGCATATCCCAGCTTAGTGTTGAATCGTGCAAATAGCCAAATAATACAGGTCCTACTGCTGCAAGTAAATAACCGACTGATTGGGCAAAACCTGAAATTTGCGCGGCTTCATAGGCTGTTTTTGTGCGTAAAGTAAAGAACATTAAAACAAGTCCAAAAGATGCACCACCAGCAAGACCAATAAGAATCATCCATAGAACGGTTAATTCTGTCCATTTGAAGTATACACCAATAAATCCGATGATATAGCAAACGGTAAAGAAGACTACAATCAAACGTTGAGATTTTAACTTTTCCGAAAGTATTGGAATTAAAAAAGTCATTGGGAGCTGCGAATATTGCATAATGGAAGTCATCCATCCTGCGCTAGATTCTGTGAAACCTTGTGAAATTAAAATTTCCGGCAACCAAGTTGTTGAACAGTAGAATAACAGAGATTGGAATCCCATAGCGATTGCGATTGCCCAAGCTAATGGGGATTGCCAGATTTTATTGTCATTCCCCTTATTATTGGAAGAGCCCAATGTACTTAGGTCTACTTTTTCTCCTCGTAAAAGAGGAATCCAAACAATTAAAGTAACTAACGTGACCACGATGGAAGAGGCTAAAGATCCTTGCCATCCAAATTCAGGATTTGATGCAATTGGATTACTAATTCCTAAGGCTACCCCAGCTGAAACATTCATAGAGACGGTATAAATACCAGTTAAAAGACCAATATGATATGGATATTTTAATTTAAAAAAGCCTTGCATTAATACATTCCCAAAAGCGATTGCAATTCCTATGAGGGCAGTACCAAATATTAATAAGGAAATGGAGCCAAATGAACGTAATGCTATCCCAATGGTTAATAAAATAAGTGAATAATATAATGTTTTCTCCATTCCAAACTTACGTGAAATACCAGGTACAAAAGGTGAAACAATTGCAAATGCTAATAAAGGAATGGTTGTTAAAAATCCTGCTAGTACATTGGATATTCCAAGTCCTTCTCGAATATCGCCAATGATTGGGCCTACTCCTGTTATTGGTGTTCGCATTGTCATTGCAAAAAATATGATGGCAATGACAAAAATAACAGTTGAAGTTGATTTTTTCGATATGTTTTTTTTGTTTGTTTTAAGTGTAGCCACTATAATGCCTCCAAAATTTCTATGGTATTACTACTTCAAAAGAACAAATGAATAAAGCCAAAATAAATCATACAACTTTCTACTCTAATAAAACAATGAACAAAATTAACTTAACTTACTATTTGCAACTTCACTACAATCGATGTACATTTATTAGTTGGACATACTGTTTATATGTGGACAACAAAGGAGATCGCATCATGAATGACACAGAAAAAAGTAAACAACCGCAGCAAGAGCTGAAAAGGGGGTTAAAAAGTCGCCACATTACTATGATTTCATTGGGCGGGACAATTGGTACAGGATTGTTCTTAGCGAGTGGGGCATCCATTGCACAAGCTGGGCCTGGTGGGGCATTAGTTGCTTATGCTTTAATTGGAATAATGGTGTACTTTTTAATGACGAGTTTAGGAGAAATGGCTGCCTATATGCCAACTTCAGGCTCCTTCAGCACTTATGCGACAAAATTTGTAGACCCAGCATTTGGATTTGCGATGGGTTGGAATTATTGGTATAACTGGGCAATCACAATAGCAGCTGAAATATCAGCAGTAACATTAATTATGAAATATTGGTTTCCAAATAGCTCCTCAGCACTTTGGACGGTATTGTTTATTATAGTTGTACTCGCATTTAATTTATTATCGGTTAGGGCATATGGTGAAGGTGAATATTGGTTCGCTATGATTAAGGTTGTAACCGTAATTATCTTTATTATCGTATCCTTTTTAATGATTTTCGGAATTTTAGGGGGAAATGCCCCAATTGGTTTCGAAAACTTTATTGAAGGCAATGCGCCGTTTAATGGTGGGTTTTTAGCCATCTTCGGTATTTTTTTAGCGGCTGGCTTTTCATTTCAAGGAACTGAATTACTAGGAATTACTGCTGGGGAAACAGATGACCCAGGTAAAAATATACCAAAAGCAGTTCGTTCTGTATTTTGGAGAATTTTACTGTTTTACATTTTAGCCATACTCGCAATTGGCTTATTAATTCCTTATACAGATCCAAGACTATTATCTGAAGATGTTGCAGTATCACCATTTACGTTGGTTTTTGATAAACTAGGAATCGCCTTTGCTGCTTCTGTTATGAATGCAATTATTCTTACAGCAATGCTATCGGCCGGAAATTCAGGTTTATATGCGTCTTCCCGAATGCTCTGGCAATTAGCAGTAGACGGGAAAGCACCAAAGATTTTTGCGAAATTGAGTAAACGAGGAATTCCTGTTTACGCGTTACTAGCAACATTAGCAGTCGGATGTTTAGCGTTTTTATCATCATTTTTTGGCGATGGTTTGGTATACATGTGGTTATTAAATGCTTCTGGTTTATCCGGTTTTATTGCGTGGGTCGGGATCGCAGTAAGTCACTATCGTTTTAGAAAAGCGTTTGTCCTCCAAGGTAAAGATCCTTCGCTTCTTCCATATAAGGCGCCGTTATATCCATTTGGCCCATTGTTTGCGTTTATCGTATGTATGATTGTCATCATTGGGCAAAATTACACGGCAATTCTTGGAGATTCTGTTGATTGGTACGGCATTGCAGTTTCCTATATCGGAATTCCATTATTTATCGCTCTTTGGGTTGGATATAAAATTAAACATAAAACAAAAGTTGTTCCACTTGAAGAGTGTGACCTAAATAATTAAAATAAGGAAAATCGGCAAAATTCAAAGACAATTTGAAATTTTGTCGATTTTTTTACACTTAAATTATGTATGAAAAACATCGAAGAAAGCATCGATGATTAATATAATAGAAGTATGTAAACCTGAGTAAAGGATGTTGAAAATATGACTGTATCAACAGGATTTAATAAAAAAATTCAAAAATGGGTATTGAACGAGCATGGTGAAGTAGCATTTCAACCTTTCAAAGTGGATGGTAACCCTTATAAATCAAAAATCTTTTTAGTTAGTTCAACACCAGAACCTTGCCTTTCCGTCGATCCTCATGATTTAAGACTACATATTGATTCATTAGCGGATTCAGCAATTTTCCAAGAGCTGTACTTTGATGAGTTGAAGTCGTCTTCTAGGGAGTATAAAGGCTGCTTAAATTTTGTTGCTTGGGCAAAGGAACAACTGGGTGAAAATGTCGTCTTATCCTATATCAATTGTCTATATACAGAAAGCCCGCAACAACTAAAACTTCTGAAAAAACAAAATGATCCAATTTATCACCGAGGACTAGAAGTGTCTAAATTAGTGTTAAATGAATTTTCACCCAAAATTTTAATTGTCCAAGGTACCACTGCATGGAAATACTTCCTTGAACGTTTTGAGTCGCAATTAATAGACTTTAATTCAAAAGACTTAACAGTTCAACAGTTAGAATCGATTGGGACAGTAGCTAAATTACAGCTGGAAAATGGAGACGTTGTGAATATTTTAGTATGTCGGAGTATGGGCTATTTTGGAAAGGGAGGCACATCGTTTACAGAGTTTAAGAACGCGTTAGAACAGTTATTATAATGATGCAAAACCGAACATTCTTATTAGTGAATGATAGATTTACTACTAATTTCCGAATAATTTGAATCATCTTATTATTTATAAGGTTATTGCATTCGACATTATTCGTGTTTATAATGAGAACATTCTTAATAAAATCTTTACATTACATAATATATCACTCATATAATAGCGGGAATATGGCTCGCGAGTTTCTACCAACTTACCGTAAATAAGTTGACTATGAGAGGCAATGTTTTGATGACGAATGTTCTTCAATTTGGAGAGTACTTGTGATCTTTTTACTTTCGAAATTTCACTCGGAAGACTTGTCCCACTCATAGGGATTAGTTTTCCGAGTTTTTTTATTGTCTAAACTTATATGGAGAGGATTAACAACTATGAAAGCGTTGAAAGACAAAATTTTACAAGAGGGTAAAGTGCTATCAGATACTGTTTTAAAAGTTGATACATTTTTAAATCACCAAATTGACCCGCAATTAATGAGAGAAATTGGGGAAGAGTTTGCGAATCGTTTTACAGATGAAGTGATTACAAAAATTTTAACGATTGAATCTTCAGGTATAGCACCTGCAACAATGTTAGGTTTAGTAATTGGAGCTCCAGTAGTATTTGCACGTAAGAAAAAGTCGTTAACTCTAGTAAACAATGTGTATTCATCTAAAGTACATTCCTTCACGAAAAATGAAACAAATGAAATATCTGTTTCTAGAGACTTTTTATCACCAGATGACAATGTATTAATCATTGATGATTTCCTAGCAAATGGAGAAGCAGTGAAAGGCTTGCTCGATATAGCACAACAAGCTCGTGCCAATGTGATTGGTGTAGGGATTGTTATTGAAAAAGGATTCCAACAAGGTGGACAAAACTTACGGGAACAAGGCATTCGTGTTGAATCTTTAGCAAATATCAAAACTTTAGCAAATGGACAAGTTGAATTTTTTGATTAATTAATCGACTAACCTAAGGAGGATGTTCAAATGAACAACGCAAAAGCAACGACGCTTGGTATTCAACATTTACTTGCTATGTATGCAGGTGCGATTTTAGTGCCATTAATCATCGGGGGAGCTTTAGGGTTTGATTCTTCTCAAATGACTTATTTAGTAGCGATTGACATTATGATGTGTGGTATTGCAACTTTGCTTCAAGTTATGAGAGGTAAAGCTTTCGGAATAGGTTTACCTGTAGTATTAGGTTGTACATTTACGGCTGTGTTTCCAATTATCGCTATTGGAACAGATAAGGGGATCGGTGCGATTTACGGAGCAATCATTGCTTCAGGAATCATTGTTGTGTTAATTTCAGGATTCTTCGGAAAGTTAGTGAAATTTTTCCCACCAGTAGTTACTGGTTCTGTAGTAACAATTATCGGGATTTCTTTAATTCCAGTCGCGATTAACAATATGGGTGGCGGACAAGGTGCACCTGATTTTGGTTCAGCATCGAATATTACATTAGCTATGACGACATTAGTAATTATTCTATTAATCTATCGTTTCTCAACAGGGTTCACTCGTGCAATTTCAATTTTATTAGGTTTAGTTATTAGTACAGTAATAGCTGCATTTATTGGAAAAGTAGATTTTTCACCAGTAGTAGATGCATCTTGGTTCCATATGGTGCAACCTTTCTACTTTGGCACACCAACATTTGATATTGGTGCAATTATTACAATGACTTTAGTAGCAATGGTTTCCTTAGTAGAATCTTCTGGGGTTTACTTTGCACTAAGTGATATTACAAAACAAAAAATAGATTCAAAGGATTTAGCTCGTGGATATCGTTCAGAAGGGTTAGCTTCAATTATTGGCGGTATTTTCAACGCATTTCCATATACAACATTCTCTCAAAACGTTGGACTTTTAAAGATGACAGGTGTTAAAGAACGTAAAGTTATCATCTTTACAGGGGTTATGTTAGTGGCTCTAGGCTTCTTACCAAAAGTGGCCGCATTAACAACAATTATTCCAACAGCTGTTCTTGGCGGAGCAATGTTAGCGATGTTCGGTATGGTAGTAACACAAGGGATTACAATGTTAGCACCAGAAATTTCTCTTTCACCAGAAAACGCTATGGTAGCTGCCATTTCAGTAGGACTTGGTGCAGGTGTTGTATTCGTACCAAATATCTTCGCAGTATTACCTGAGGGGGTTGCAATCTTAACTTCGAACGGAATTGTTTGTGGTTCTGTTACAGCTATCGTGTTAAACATCGTATTTAATATGATTGGTTCGAAAAAAGTTGACCCAATGCATACGGAAGCTCCGGAAATGATAGATGTTGCTAAAGTGGCAGAAGTAAAATAATGAACGGGTGTTTCTAAACTTCTTTTTATGGGAGTTAGAAACACCTTTTTATTTTGGGCGAAAACAGTTGCTGTTTCTGACCGTGAATCCATGTATGAAGATGGAAAATATGAGGGGGTTTACTCAAAATGGTATTCATAAGTCCGATGAATACAAAAATAAAGAGTAATTCTATAATAAATAGTATTCATAAAGCTAATGAATAAAAAAATAAATGATGAATCTATTAAAAAACGTAATCATAAGACACATGAATAAGCAATCCTGTGAGAAATCATTCCAAAATTTTAACCCCGATAAAAGAAAATGCATAAAACTGGTTATCGCGAAACCACATCCTCTAATTTAGGTAATGCCTCAATTGCGCCCATTTTTTCGCAAACAAGGGCTCCCACTTTATTGCCGAATGTAATTATCTCTAGCCACGCATCAAAAGGTATTTCATGCGGCGTTTCTTTTTTACTTAACTGATACAAAACCGCCCCAACAAATGCATCACCAGCACCTGTTGTATCCACTGCATTAATTGAAATTGAAGGAACTATTTTAGATTCCATATGATTTGAAAAATACGTTCCTCTCTCACCTAAAGTAACGGCGATAGAACGAGCACCAAGAATATGAAGAGATGTAACTGCTTTTTTCATTTCCTGTTCACCCGTTATGAGAACCAATTCTTCTTCACTTAACTTTACAAAGTCACTATGTGAGATATATTTTAACGATAAATCTTTGAAAAGCTGCTCTTGCCCATTCCATAAATCACCCCTGAAATTAGGATCAAAGGAAATGAAGCATCTATTCTTTTTAGCCAATGTGAACAATTCAAAATAGGTTTGCTGTAACGGTCCCGGAAGTAATGCAGTTGCTGAACCAAAATGCATCATCTTCATGCTTTGGATAGAAACCACTGAAATTTCCTCCATCTTTAAGTGAGCATCTGCACCACGATTAAATGTAAAATCTCGTTCACCATTTTCTTGCAGCGATACGAATGCAAGCGTAGTAGGGTGATTTTGATCTTTCATTAAAAAGTTAGTATGAACATTCAATGAGTGCAGCATGTTTTCAAGAAATAACCCAAAAGGATCTGCACCAACTTTCCCTAAAAAGTAAGCAACCCCGCCTAATTTCGCAATAGCTGCACAAACATTGGCAGGGGCGCCGCCAGCATGTTTTATAAAAGTTTGCCCTTGTTGAAGGTTTACATTTCGTTCATTGCAAAAAAAATCTATTAATAGTTCACCAATACATAAAATCGAATGAGTCATATAATGTTCCTTTCAACTGTGTAAATTTACCACTCATTATTATAGATGAAAATCATAGACTATGAAAAATTATATTGCATTTCATAAAATATTGTGTATAATAATGACTTGTTGACCGATATCGTAATTTGGTCATTTTTGATTGGAGGTAAGTGAGTGGACCGCAGACAAGAAATATTACAGGGTGCAACAAAGTCTTTCTCTATGTTTGGCTATAAAGCGACAACGATGGAGCAAGTAGCGAAATTAGCGAATGTCGGAAAAGGGACAATTTATAATTTCTTTACGAATAAGGAAGAGCTTTTGCAAGAAGTGGTTATTTCAATGATTCGCGACATGAAGGCAGAAGCAGAGCAAACACTATCTCCAAATGCGAGTTTTATTGAAAATGCCCATAACGGACTTATGAAAATGCTTCAATTCCGTGAGCAGCATTTACTGTTTGCGAAGTTGATAGAAGAAGAAAAGGCAATTCAAACTCCTGCTGTCAAACAAATGTTAGTGAAGATAGAAGAAGAAATCGTTACTTTTTTAGCTGATCGCCTTCGTATAGGCATTGAGAAAAAAGAAGTTCGCCCGTGTAATCCAAACCTTGTAGCCTACCTATTATTAAAATCTTACTTAGCGATGATTGTTGATTGGCAATTAACACATGAAGAAGCACTCCATGAGCAAGAAATATTAGAGCTTTTTAAAGAGACGATCTTTAGAGGTATTGCTACAGCACCTTAAAAAATTTGTTTTCATTAGGAAAACAGATTTTTTATACAATAAAGTGACCGGATGACAAAAATGGTCATATAGTTTTTAGGAGATGATAATTTGTTAAAAGCAGAATGGTTGAAAATTTTTAAAACGAGAAAAATGCTCATCCCAATCATTGCGATCCTATTCATTCCTGTTTTATATAGTGGTATGTTCTTATGGGCATTCTGGGACCCTTACTCACATTTAGATAGCATTCCAGTAGCGATAGTTAATGAGGATAAAGGTGCTGTCTTAGAAGGTGAGGAGCTTACTCTAGGTGATACCCTCACAGAGAATCTCATTGATGGCAAGCAATTCGAGTTCCATGTAGTAGATCCTGATGAGGCGGAAACGCAATTAAGGGAACAGGATTACTATATGTTGATAAAAATCCCTGAAAACTTTTCGCAACATGCAACAACATTACTAGAAGAAAAACCTGAGAAACTAACGATTGAATATATTCCAAATGAAGGCTTTAACTTTCTAGGTGCTCAAATTGGTGATACGGCCGTGCAACGTATTAAAGCAGAGGTTAATACACAAGTTTCGAAAACGTATGCTGAAAAATTATTTACTTCAATTACAACTTTAGGTGATGGTGTAACAGAGGCAGCAGATGGAGCAACAAAAATAGATGATGGTGCACAAAAGATTACAGCTGGGGCTGAAGATTTACATGGCTATTTAGAACAGCTTGCTGCAAGTACAATTGAACTTTCTGATGGATCAAAGGCATTACAAGAAGGTACGCAATCAGCAAATGCTGGGGCGAATCAATTGTCAGAGGGTCTTAACCAATTACAAAATGGTATGGCGCCTTTAGCAGATGGTGCCAATGCAGCAAATACTGGAGCAGCACAATTGAAACAAGGTATAACAGAATATACAAATGGGGTTGCGAGCTTAGCTGAAGGGCAACAAACTGTTACAACTGGTGGTCAAGATTTAGCTTTAAATTTAGAGAAGTTAGCTAATGGCACTGCTGGTCTTGATGACAATATCGCTTCTTTAACAGATGGATCTCAAGATGTTACAGCAGGCTTAGCGCAATTATCAGCTGCACTACAACCAGTGTTAGCGAATTTACCCCAAGAAAGTAAACAACAGATTGAAAAGTCTTTAGTAGAACTTCAAACAGGTAGTGCACAAGTAAGTGGAGGATTATCACAACTTCAAGAAGGTACAGTTGGAATTGATGATAATATTGCAGCTTTATCACAAGGTGCAGCTGAATTAAATAAAGGTCATCTTAAAATTGCAGCTGGAATTGATGAGCTACAAAAAAATTCAAAAGCACTTATAACAGGTGCCTCTGATTTAGCGAATGGTAATGAAAAATTAGCAGCAGGTATACAACAAGTTGTAGCAGGTACGAACAGTGCGGCAAATGGAGCAAATTCATTGTCAGAGGGTCTAAATCTATTAGTAAATGGCTCTTCTAAATTATCAAATGGCACGTCTCTTCTTTCAGAGAAATCTAATGAACTTGCACAAGGGTCAACAACATTAGTAGATGGTTCAAAGGAATTATCTGATGGTACTTCTACTTTAGCGGGTAAATTAACAGATGCTAGTGGAAAAGTTGACGTTAATGTTTCTGATGAGAATTATGAAATGTTAGCTGCACCAGTTGAGGTAGAGAAAACATCCGTTAACCATGTTCCAAACTATGGTTCTGGTTTTGCTCCATACTTCATATCATTAGGTTTATTTGTCGGTGCACTTTTAGTGACGATTGTTTTCCCATTGGTGGAACCAGCTACGCGTCCAACAAGTGGACTTAAGTGGTTCTTAAGTAAAGTGTCTGTATTAACAGTAGTAGGTATTATTCAATCTAGCATCACTGCATTTGTAGTGATTGGTTGGTTAGGATTAGAAGTTGATAACTTATTATTGTTTATGGGTACATCCTTTATCACGAGCTTTGCATTTTTGGCTTTAATTCAGTTACTAGTATCAGTTATGGGAGATCCGGGCCGTTTTGTAGCAATTTTGATTTTAATTTTACAATTAACTACAAGTGCTGGTACGTTCCCAATAGAGCTAGTTCCTAGTCAGTTGCACATTTTCAATGCATTTTTACCAATGACATTTTCAGTGCAAGCCTTTAAAACAGCAATTTCAAGTGGGGATACATCATTCTTAATGCACGATTGGTTAATACTGGGTGTATACCTCGTTGCATGTCTAGTGTTATCTTTTGGATATTTTGCATTATTATTTAATAAACGATATTCAAAACAAACTGAACAAGCATAAAAAAGATTCGCAAGGCAATGTGTCTTGCGAATCTTTTGCATTTACTCTGCATTTGGATAAATCATTTTCTTTGGATCAACATATTCATTAAATTGTTCTTCTGTTAAAAGCCCTAAAGAAATGGCAGCCTCTTTTAAAGTAGAACCATCTTTATGTGCTTTTTTCGCAATTTTGGCTGCTTTTTCATAGCCAATATAGGGGTTAAGTGCAGTTACTAGCATTAATGAGTTCTCCAAGTTTTTCTCAAGAACTTCCATATTCGGTTCAATGCCAATCGCACAATTATCATTAAATGATTTCATGGCATCTGCTAATAAACGAGCAGATTGCAAGAAGTTATAAATAATAACAGGTTTAAATACATTTAGCTCAAAGTTTCCTTGTGATGCTGCGAAGGCAATTGTAGCATCATTACCGACAACTTGTGTAACGACCATTGTCATGGCTTCGCTTTGAGTTGGGTTTACTTTACCGGGCATGATTGAACTACCTGGCTCATTTTCCGGAATCGTAATCTCACCAATTCCACTGCGCGGCCCACTTGCTAGCCAACGTACATCATTGGCAATTTTCATTAAATCCACCGCTAAAGCTTTTAATGCCCCGTGAGCTGAAACAATTTCATCATGGCTCGTTAAAGCATGGAATTTATTTTCCGAAGAGGCAAAATCCTTTCCGGTTAAAGTACTGATTTCCTCTGCTACCATGTCTCCAAATTTCGGGTGTGCATTTATTCCAGTACCTACTGCAGTACCACCAATCGCAAGGTCTTTTAGAAATTGTGTGTTCACCATAATCATTTTTTCACTTTTAACAAGCATATGGTGCCAGCCGCTAATTTCTTGGCCTAGCGTAAGTGGTGTTGCATCTTGCAAATGCGTACGTCCTATTTTAATAATGTCATTAAATTTCTCTGACTTTTCTTTTAAGGTTGCCTTTAAAAGTTGAAGTCTAGGCATTAAATAGTTCTCCACAATCTCAACTGCTGCAACGTGTAAAGCAGTAGGGAATGTATCATTAGAGCTTTGTGATTTATTCACGTCATCATTAGGATGAACTCGGTCACTAACACCTTGCTCCTCTAACAGTTGATTGGCGCGGTTAGCAATCACTTCATTTACATTCATGTTGGATTGTGTGCCACTGCCTGTTTGCCATACGACAAGAGGGAAATGTTCATCCCATTTACCGGCTAAAATTTCATCGGCTGCAGTTACAATGGCGTTTGCTTTGATTTCAGGGAGTTTACCTAATTTTTTGTTTGCAATTGCTGCTGCTTTTTTTAATGTTGCAAATGCGCGGATGATCTCAAATGGCATTTTTTCTTCCCCAATTTGGAAGTTCTCTTTACTCCGCTGAGTTTGGGCACCCCAAATTTTATCCGCTGGTACTCGCACTTCACCTAAAGTGTCTTTTTCGATACGATAATCCATTCTACCAACTCCTTTGTAAAGTATATGTAAGCAATATATTGAAATAGAATTCATAATATAAAGTGACAAATCTATAATAGATTTGCCACTTTTATATAAATTTATTCGAGAATCTGAGGGGTTCTCTTCGAATAAAGAGGTTTTAAGATAATGATAATAATTATCAATTAAGATGACGAATTAATCATCACATTTTTGTAACTATGAAAAAAATTAAACACCGCTTGTTTGATAAGCTACTTTGCTTAACGAACAGGCGGTGTTTTAGTTGGTATTCACTTTATATGTCACCTCTAAAGTATTATATAATTTTTACGTAAAAGTCTTTACCGTTATAAATACCATCAACATTCATATTTCTTCGATTTTGATAGTAGTTTACTATGGATCTACCTAAACCAGAATGGCCATTTAAATATGCCCCAGGTTCAATTTTTTTCCCTGGATTATGAAAATCAAAATATAACCGTATATCATGGGACATGTTTTCTAAAATATCAACAAAATCTTCATGGGGAATGTGGATTCCACGTGTATAACGGCACTCTCTTCGGTACGTATCATGTGATACATTAATTGGGGTAGTCTCATTGACAACTCGAAATTGCGGCATAAAATCATCTCCTTATCATATAAAAATATTATACCAACAAAATGCTAAAAAGTCAGAAAATTAGATTAGTAACTTACCAATCTTGATGTTGCATTTCTTCTGCAACCATTTGAAGATCATAGGCATTGATTTCAATGATTTGATACGGATGGGTTTCGCTAAAGCGTTGAGCTAATTTTTTCACGTATTTTGGAGATGCTTCATTGTCCTCGTCATATATAAGAAGAAGGGCATCTGTATTTTGAATAATAAATTTATCCCTTTCGATAAACTGCCAAGGTGCTTCGTAAGGTCGCTTTGTAACGCTCGTGACAAAATCCGCATGAGCAACAATGAATTGGTATTTTTGTTGCTTTAGTTCATTCCAGTTTTTCTCTTGCTCTAGGAAGGGGGTAATAACAGAGTATTTTATATTATATTCATTTTTAAGTTGGAGTATGACTTCAGCAGCCCATGTTTCAACGCCTTGTTGACCACTAATAACTACCCATTCAAGTCCGTCATCTAACAAAATACGTAATTGGTTTTCAATGGCCTTTTTAATAATTGCTACACCAGGATGTTTATCATTAAAAATCCCCAGCTCATGGGGTCTATATCCAGTTAAATAAATTGTTTTCATTCCTTTCACCTCATGTTTTATCATAACGCAAAAAAGGAAGTATTCGAAAGAATTCGAACACCTCCTAGAAATGGTAAAAAATTATTAGTGTACCAGGTATGCTGTATTAAGCGAAAACTTTTCTAATACGCTCTAGTGCCCAATCGATTTCTTCTTTAGAAATAATTAGTGGTGGAGCGAAACGGATTACAAAGTCGTGCGTTTCTTTACACAATAGTCCTAAGCTCATTAATTCTTCGCAATATTTACGAGCAGGTTCGTTTAATTCCACACCGATGAATAATCCTCTACCACGAACTTCTTTAATAGAAGGGTGGTTGATGGAACGTAATTGTTCTTGGAAGTAGTTTCCGAGTTCAAGGGATTTTTCAGTTAAGTTTTCTTCTTCAAGCACTTCTAAAGAAGCTAATGAAACTGCACATGCTAGTGGGTTACCACCGAATGTTGAACCGTGAGAACCAGGGTTTAAAACACCAAGAATATCATTGTTTGCTACAACAGCTGAAATTGGGAATACACCGCCACCTAATGCTTTACCAAGGATAATGATGTCTGGCGTTACGTCTTCCCATTGGTGAGCGAACATCTTTCCAGTACGAGCAAGACCTGTTTGGATTTCGTCTGTAATGAATAAAACATTATTTTCTTTACAAATTTGTTCTGCTGCTTTTAAGAAGCCTTCTGGTGGCATAACGATCCCAGCTTCCCCTTGGATTGGCTCAAGCATAAACGCCGCTGTATTTGGAGTAATAGCAGATTTAAGCGCCTCAATATCACCATAAGGAATTAGTTTAAAGCCTGGTAACATTGGTCCAAATCCACGTTGGTACTCTTTTTCAGATGAAAGGGAAACAGCACCCATTGTACGACCGTGGAAATTTCCGTTACAGCCGATAATTTCAGCTTTGTTATCTTCAACACCTTTTACTTCATATGCCCAACGACGAGCCACTTTAATAGCAGATTCAACAGCTTCAGCACCAGTGTTCATTGGTAATACCATGTTTTTACCAGTTATTTTCGTTAATTTGTCGTACCAAGGACCCAGTTGATCATTGTGGAATGCGCGAGAAGTTAAAGTAACACGATTTGCTTGATCAATTAACGCCTGAATAATCTTTGGATGACGGTGACCTTGGTTTAGTGCCGAATAAGCAGAAAGCATATCCATATATTTATTGCCTTCAGGATCCTGCACCCATACACCTTCAGCTTCCGAAATAACGATTGGAAGTGGATGATAGTTGTGTGCACCAAGGTTTTCAGTTAACTCAATTACTTGTGATGATTTCGTAGTCATTAAAATTCCTCCTTATTATGTGAACGTCAAAAATCGTTTGTCGCCATTATATAATTGACTGTAAAAAAACTATTATTACATTATTAATTCCCCATCAATCATAAATTATTGATTTATCTTCAAAATGCAATTCGTTATACTTAAAGTATAAGCAATTTTTATGCCAATTAATGAAGCCAGTATTATTGATTAGTCTGGATAAGTTTGCAAAATAATTTTGCGCAAAAAAATTAAAAATAAGCTTTTCGCAAAATAATTTTGCGGATATGATTGTGTTTGAGGTGTGAAAATGAATTTAAAGCAATCAATTTTAACTAACTTATATAAAGAAATTATTGAACGTGTTAGTGTAGGCATTCACGCGGTAGATTATGAAGGTAAAACCATCATATATAATAAAAAAATGCGAGAAATGGAAGCAATGGATGGAGAAGATGTTTTAAATAAAGACGTTCGTGATGTATTTCAGTTTCAGGAAAATCAAAGTAGTACACTATTACAATCACTTGAACAAGGCGAAGAAATTATCAACGTAAAACAAACGTACTTTAATAATCGTGGAGTTGAAATTACAACAATTAATAATACATTTCCTTTAAGAATTAATGGGAAAATCTGTGCCGCGGTTGAGATTGCAACGGATGTTACGAAGATGGAGAAGCTAGTGCGTCGAAATTTGCGCCAAACTAAAACCGACTTTACATTTGAGCATATTATAGGTTCTAGTATTGAGTTAAAAGAAGTTATTACACTAGCCAAGCGTGCAACTCGTACGAACTCCAGTGTATTGATCATCGGTGAAACAGGTACAGGTAAAGAACTTTTTGCTCAAAGTATCCATACCGAAAGCGATCGTGCAAGTGGACCATTTATTTCACAAAACTGTGCGGCATTGCCGGATTCATTGATTGAGGGGATGCTCTTTGGCACAACAAAGGGAGCTTTTACAGGGGCTATTGATAGTCCGGGTTTATTTGAACAGGCACAAGGTGGAACTCTTTTATTAGATGAATTGAATTCACTAAATATTTCACTACAAGCAAAACTTTTACGCGTTTTACAGGAGAGAAAGGTGCGTCGAATAGGCGGAGCAAAAGAAATTCCTATCGATGTTCGTGTGATTGCAACCATTAATGAAGATCCAATTGATGCAATTGCCAATAACCATTTACGAAAAGACTTATATTACCGATTAGCAGTTGTGACTCTTTTTATTCCACCGTTGCGAGAGCGAATTGGGGATATTCCCATTTTAGTAGAGGCATTTATTAAAAAATATAATCAATTATTTAATTTGGATGTACAAGGGGTTTCTAGTCAGGTATTTCAATTTTTTGAATCTCATAGTTGGCCGGGGAATGTTCGAGAGTTGGAGCACGTAATTGAAGCATCGTTAAATTTACTGAACCATGAGCAATTAATTGAGTTTCATCATCTTCCATATCAATATCGAAAAAGTGAACCGAAACAACATATTTCAACTGAATCAATTGAGATTAAAAATAATGCTAAAACTACTTTGCTTGATCAACTAGCTTCTTTTGAAAAGCAATACATCGAGCAATCACTAAAGAAACATAACAATCATATTACGAACACAGCACAAGGTTTAGGAATTAGCAGACAAAGCCTTCAATACCGGATGAAGCGTTTAAATATCAAAATTTAAAGCATTAGGGGGTGTGAAAAATGGATATGACGATGGGGTTACAACAAAAACTAGAAACCAAAATGGCACTTACACCTCAGCTGAAACAATCATTGGAGATTCTACAATATTCATTACAAGAACTTGAAACGTATATTAGAGAGCAAGCAGATTCAAATCCATTGATTGAATTAAAAGAACCTTCAACGATACAGATGGCACGTTTACCAGAAGGAGATTATTCCAGAAATATTAGTAATGAAAATGATTATGACCCATTTAGTCAAATTGCAAGTGGTGAAAATTCACTAGAGCTGTACCTATTAGAGCAGCTTGCGATGCAAAAGGGATTATCGCGAATTGAAAAAAAAGTAATAGTTTACTTTATTCAAAGTTTAAATGATGTCGGGTATTTAGATTGTGATTTAGAAGAGGTTGCTGAGCAATTTGATTTATCTGTTCAGCAATGTGAAACCATACTTCAAATCTTGCAAAGCTTTGACCCAATAGGCATTGGTGCAAGAAACTTGATTGAATGTCTGTCTTTACAATTACGCATTAAAGCTGATGCCCCATCATTGACTTTATTATTTGTTCAAAATCATTTAGAACAATTGGCAGATCGTAAATTTCAACAGTTAGCAGATCAATACGAAATTGAAGTGAAAGATGTTGAGCAAATTTTTACATATATCAAGCAGTTAAATCCACATCCTATCATCGAAGCGAATGTACAAAAAACAGAATATATTATACCGGATATTATCGTAGAAAAATTCAATGGTGAATATATTATTCGAGTAAATGATATTTCTTTACCTCAAATTTCAATTAATTCTTATTATGAAGAATTACTTCGAGCAAATGCAGATGATGAAACAAATCAGTATTTGAAAACAAAACTTTCGGATGCAGTTCTATTAATCAAAGGGATTAAGCAACGTCATGAAACCCTTTATAAAGTAATAAATATTATCTTAAAAAAGCAGAATACTTTTTTAGACCTTGGAAACAAGGGATTAAAGCCATTACGTTTAAAAGATGTCGCTAGTGTTGCAGAACTACACGAGTCTACAATTAGCCGCACAATTCATAAGAAGTACATTCAAACGCCAAAAGGTATTTTTCCAATTAAAGCTCTTTTTGTACGAGGTGTCACAACAGAAAGTGGAGAGACAGAATCGACTATTGTAGTAAAAGAAAAAATTAAATTAATCATCGAAAAAGAAGACACAGCGAAACCATTATCTGATCAAAAGATTACTAAAATATTACTGGATGAAGGTATACAAATTGCAAGAAGAACAGTGGCGAAGTATCGAGAAGAGCTTGGAATTTTGCAATCTACTAAGAGAAAAAAGGCAAAAACGTAAAAAAGGCCATCGCACCTTAGATGGCCTTTTTATGCTTTTGTAATAGCCTTTGAAGAAGGAAATAACTCATGAATATCATCAATAATGATACTGTAAGCCTCAATTTTAGCTTCACAATAATGTGTTAACTCTTTGTAAGTTGAAAACACATCTGCTCGTTCTAAACATTTTTTATGGTATTCCTCTACAAACTTTTTCTTAAATTCTATTCTTTTTAAAAGTTCTTCAATATTTTTCTCCATAAAATCAACTCCCTCCACGAAAGTATGAGTAAATATGTGGAATTTTATACAATATATATGAATAAAATTTCTGTTAGTAATGAAGTGCTCAATAGGGCAATACTAATCATAAAAAATGATGATAGGAGCATAACAATGCCAAGAAAGTCTCCCCAAACAAATGAAGAAACGGATTTAGAGAAAATAGTGCAAATACCAAATAGCCAAATAGAGGAAATCGAAAATTTAACAAGAATGTTAGCTGCTGTGTTAGATTATTTAACAGACGAAGATAATGAGGAAATTGACGTTGAATTTATGTTAGACAATACAGAGGGTCTTCGGGAATGGCATAAACAATACCGAGAAAGTAACCGAAAAGTAATTGAAGAAGAAATTAAAGAATCTCTTGAAAATTTATCTTTTGAGGAACTTCAAAAAATTCGTGAACAAATTAAAGGGAAACCGAACTAAGTAGGGGAAAATGAGTGGATGAAGAAAGAAAAGAACGTTTGGAACAATTATTAGAAAAGCAAAAACAAAAGGAAAGGGAAGTTGAAGAAAAAAGAGAATATGAAATGATACTAGAGGTAGTACAAGACCTATTTCCAGATGGTGCAGTTGAAATTTTATCTAGGGAAGCATCAGATAAAGTTATAGATAAATTATTTGATGAATTCTCATTTGCGTTTACCGGCATTGAATGGTCAGTTATGACTTATAAAGCCGTATTTTCAAACAGTATTGACTATGAAAGTGCATTAGCAGAGTTGCTATTGAAAAATCATAGAATACAAAGTGAATTATGTTATATTATCGATCTGAATCATAAACATGTCATTCAAACGAGATGGATGGAGTTTATTTATAGAATAGAAGAAATTCGAATGTGGGATCGATATATTTATTCGCCCCAACTGAAATTGGTTATCGAATTTCCTTCAAATGATATTAAAGTGGGATGGAAAAAAAGTTAAATATTCAAGTGAACCGAATTGGGCTCAGTTGAACTAAGCTTTTTTAATTAAAAGGGGATAGACAATGAAATTAGAAACTCAAAGACTAATATTAATACCTTGTACAGAAGAGGCATTACAAATGATATCAACAACAGATGAATATAATATAGGCCCTCATATTGATATGTATTTAAGAGAATTAAAAGAGGATTCTTCTCTCATAGGCTGGGGTGTATGGCTTGTTATCAATAAAGAAGATAACACAATTATTGGCGATATAGGATTTAAAGGAAAACCTGATTCAGAAAATACTATTGAAGTAGGATATGGAATGATCCCCTCTGCTCAAAACAAAGGCTATGCAACAGAAGCAGTTAGTGAAATTATAAAATGGGCCTTCTCTTTTGAAAATGTAGAAAAGATAGTCGCTGAATGTTTTAATGATAATCTTGCTTCGATAAGAGTGTTAGAAAAACTGCAAATGAAAAGAACAGAACCTGAGGATAATATGTTGAGATGGGAATTAAATAAAACAAATTGATTCCATGGTCAGTACTTTTTATTAATTTCAAAAAAATAAGCCGTATGAATTCGTACGGCTACTCTTTTAATGGACGTAAAGCGTTTGTTTGTTCGATGTAAATAAAAGCATCGTACCTGCTGCCAACTCTTGAAGGAACGTAATTTCCATAAGCTTCATAATCGGGATCGTATACAACACCGATTGCACGATGGCCAATCCAATCGTTAAATAAATTTCGGTTTTCCTCATTAAAAATTAAAATTTTATCTTCTATACTAGCCGCATGAAGTTGTCCTTCCCACGTTCTAAGTTTTGAGGCAGGAACATCAATGACTTGATAAGGATCCCCCCAACGATCAGCGGCTATAACTGTACCGTGAAACGTACCAAATCCTATAGCAAATGTATTTTCCTTCCCATACTGCTCTCGTATCAGTTGACCTACATTAATCATTTGATCATCTTTCATTGAGGTTTCTGAAGCATCGCCAATATGTGTGTTATGTTCCCAAATAATAATTTTGGCATCTTCCCCGTGATAGTTTAATAATTCATTGATGGCTTCAACCATGTGCCGATCCCGAGTATTCCAAGAAATAGCATCTTTCATCATTTCTCGATAATAGGCTTCTGCATTTTTGGCAACAAGCGCATTCATGAGTACATTTAAATCTTCTTCGTGTTGATCAGAGTACCGTTCTTCATTATTACGTAGAGATGTCAATAAACTAGAAACTTCATTGATACATTCATCCGAAAAATGAGCAGTAGAAAGGGCATAATGTTCAGGCATTCGGTTATAAGGTTCGAAGCAGGTGAAAGCTTTTCTTGCGTGCTCCAAATCAACCTGGTACTGTGGATTTTTCGATAAAAAGTTCAACACTTCATCAATCGATTCAAAGAGACTATACAAGTCAATTCCATAAAAGCCAACTTTATTATCCAATGTGGCGTTCTTTTGTTTTAGCCATTCTGTAAACTGTTCTATCTCTTCATTTGCCCACATCCATGTCGGCCAGCGATCAAAAGACTTTATTAGCACATCTCGAGCTGATTCATTTACTTCTCCAAAACCTTTAACATACCGGTTTACTGCTTGAGCTGATGGCCAATCACCCTCTACTGCAATAATAGTAAAATTTTTCTCAATAATTAATTTTTTAGAAAGCTCTGCACGGATTGAATAAAATTCAGAAGTTCCATGGGATGCCTCACCAATCATGACAATTTTCGCATTGCCAATTGCGTCAATAATCTTGTCCAATCCCTGGTCATTCAATGGAAGGGCGTGTTCCTTTATGGCTGTGACTAGTTTTTTTGGCATGTTTTGTTCCACTCCTCTCGAGTTTAGCATACCCAACCAAGGTCATAGAAAACACTCAAATGTCGGATATGAATGAAAGAACTTACTATGTGGACAAAACGCTACTCTAAGTGAGCAAAACCCTTCTGTAAGTGGACAAAAAGAGCATCTATGTGGACAAAACTTATGCTTAAGTGGACAAAATCTAAGACACCATAAGAAACGCATTAAATTGAACTAGGTTGCCTCCAAAACAGAGCGATAATAATACCAATTATAAGTACAAGCGTTGCAAAATAATATGGGAAGTTTAAATTGATATCAAATAACAAACCACCAATCACTGGCCCAAAGATATTTCCCATACTTGTGAACATCGAGTTCATACCACCGATAAACCCTTGTTCGTTCTCGGCAACTTTTGATAAATATGTCGTGAGAGCTGGACGAATTAAATCAAATCCGATAAAAACAATACAAGACGTTATCATAACAGACCAATATGAATTCACGACGGTCATTGCAAAAACAAGAAGTGCCGAAAGAATAAAACAGTACAATGTAAGCTTTACTTCGCCAAAGTTCCTTGTTAACCAATCAAATAACAAAACTTGGGCAATTGCACCGACTAATCCTCCGCCTGTTACAAAAATTGCAATATCAGTTGGTGTAAACTGAAACTTATGGTCAACAAATAAGCTAAATAAAGATTCAAAGGACGCTAAGCTGAAGGAACTAAAGAAAAGTAACAGAAAGGCAAAAATATAAATTGGTGCAAAAATACGCTTAAAACTAGTTTTGGTTTTAATAGCGTTTGTTTTCTCATGTTTTTGTCTTTCGGGTTCTTTTAAAAATAACAGAGAGATTATAACGGCGACTCCACCTAATATTGCAGCTGCAAAAAAGGGGGCGCGGAAGCCGAAGCCTGCTAAAAATCCACCAATTCCAGGTCCGATAATAAAGCCGGTATTGATTGCTGCAGACATATAACCGAGTGCTTTAGAGCGTTGTTGCTCGGAAGTAATATCCGCAATAAATGCGGTTACTGCGGGCATGATGAAAGCACCACTTATCCCACCTAGTATTCGAGAAATAAACAATACTTCCACAACAGTACCTAAACCGAACAGTAGCTCAGAAAGACTAAAAATAATGAGTCCAGTAATGATCATAATTTTTCTTCCATAACGATCTGTCCATTTACCGGCGATAGGGGAAACAATTAATTGTGCAATGGCGAATGTTGCAACCATATATCCCATAATGGATCCGGTTAAATCCATTTCATTCATAATAGTTGGCATAACGGGAATAACAAGGCCGATTCCGACGAAAGCAATAAATAAATTGCTTAATAAAAGTGCTAATGTAAATTTGGTGTTCTTAGGTATCACTGTCGAATCTCCTTCAATAACTATGTATGTCAATAACATAACAGAAAAAAGAAAGAAAGCCTATTAAGGTGTGTTAATAGGCATATTAAGAGTTCTTATTTTTTCTATTTGTTAGAAGCTAGAGGAATCTCCTTTATGTGGTCCTCTTGGGCGCTTGTGTTTAAATTTTGGGTAGTGATTAGATTCATCCTCTTTAAAGAAATTACTAGATGATGAAGAAGATGAAGAAGACTCTAATAATTCTTCTTTAGGTGGAGTATGGTGTGCATTTAAGTTTAGCAAACCAGGATTTTGCAGTAGAGGAAGTAAATCTAAAAGGGAAATTTCAGGTTTTGCATTCTTTTTGTTGTTAGCAGATGCAGTAGAACACATACATTTACAAACTTCTGGATGTTCCTTCTTATCGTGAGACTCTTTTTTCTCGTTTGAATCCTTTTTAGGAGATTCAAAAGATTTTAGTTTCTCGATAGCAGATTTTAAAAATTCATTTAGAAGTTGAATAGTTTCTTCTGGAAGAATGTAGTCATGACTATTACAACAACTAAAAGAATGAACGTGAGTATGACAATTACAATGTTTATTCAATTTTTCACCTCCTTTCCTGTAACATAATATTCTGTTGATAGAATATGGAATGGACATTTTACCTTAAAAAAGAGAGGAAAATAAAAAACAGTTGCTCTAAGTAGAACAACTGTTAAGAAAGCGATGACGGATTATTTGAGATTTCCGTTATTGGTGCAGGTTGTTTTCGATCATTTAACCCTTTCCCGATTAGTAAAATTGCTAATCCTAATACAACAATTACACCTGCAAACGCTAACGGTGCCTTGAAACTATTAAAATAAGATTCAAACTTACTTGCAAAAATAGGTCCAATTATTTGTCCTAAAGCATAAACAGTAGTTAGAGCTGAAACAACTGCTCCGCTTTGTTTTGGGAATAGCTCTCGGGCATATCCAGTTGATAATGAAACGATCCCGATAAACGTAAAACCAAACAAAAAGGCAGATAGGAAAACGCTCCATGCCGTTTGGAAAAATACCGGTAGTATAATGCCGAAAATCTGTAATATATAAGCAACAGAAAGGACTCTAACTGTTGAAAATTTAGAAATCATTATACTCCAAATAGGAGAGGCAATAGCAGCTGCGACTCCAGTTACGACCCAGCTATAGCCAGCAAATTTTCGTAACCCTTCAATATTGTAGATAATATCAACTAAAAATGTTCCCGTAATGATATAACCTAATCCTTCAAGACCATACGCCAAAATAAGCCATGGCATAAATCCTTGCATAATTTTTGTATCATTAGATTTTTCGACTTTTTCACTATCCTTTATGGAAATCTTCCGCCATAAAACAATCGTTGCAACAAAAAATAGTGCGGATAAAAGACCGAGGCCAATCCACGACCCCTCCCATTGAAAGGACATCTCAATAAACGGTACGAGTAAACCTGATAAAGCAATACCAAAACCAATGCCGGTAAATAAAAAACCTGACCATTTTGTTAAAAAATGTGATGCTAAGTAGTCCATCATAATACTTGAAGTGAGAACAAAAATATATCCTCCTGTAGCACCCGCAATAAAGCGTAAAATAATCCATAACCAAAATGAGTGAGTAAGCCCCATTATTAGGATTGAAGCAACATTTAAAAGTACGTTTATTAGTAAAACGTTCTTTTTATTGCGATAAATAAATCCTGCACCAAGAGCCCCAACAAAGTATCCAATGTAGTTACTGGAAGCTAAATAGCCACCTTCTTCAAACGTAAGCCCTTCATCAATTCTCATAAACGGTAATATCGGTGTGAATGCAAATCGACTAATCCCCATGGCTACAGCTAATAACAATAATCCCCCAATAAGTACCCCTAAGTGTTGACGAGTCATAGAACAACCCCTTTTATTTCAGAAATCTATAAATTTAGAAAACTTTTTTTAATTGTAACATTCTAAAATTTGGAATCAAGAATTATATATTAAAATAAAAGTTTAATCATTCTATAAGCCGATTGATTAACGCGGTAAAAAATGGTGGAATAATTGTAGAAATGAACAATAGAGAAGAGGGTACCACATTGATTTTAAAAGAAATTACTATTCGGCACTTAAAGATGCATTTAAATAGCCCATTTTCTACAAGCTTTGGGACGATTACTGATAAAGAATTTTTACTTCTAGAAGCAAAGGACGAACTTGGAAGAATTGGGTGGGGAGAGTCTGTTGCCTTTGTTGCTCCTTGGTACAATGAAGAGACCCTTAGAACAACTTGGCATATGCTAGAAGATTTTTTAATTCCTATGATTTTAAATAAAGAAATTAAGCACCCAGATGATGTCGGTAAGTACTTTGCAGGTATTCGTAAAAATTATATGGCCAAATCTGCAATTGAAGGCGCAGTTTGGGATCTTTATGCACAATCACAAAATCAGTCTTTAACAGAAGCTCTTGGTGGAAAAAAGGACAAGATTGAAGTTGGGATTAGCATTGGCATTCAACCGACAATTGAAGAACAAATAGCCGTTGTGGATCAAGTAATTAGCGATGGGTACAAACGAATTAAAGTTAAAATTAAGCCAGGCAGGGATGTAAAAGTTATTCAAGCCCTACGTGAGCAATTCCCACATATTCCAATGATGGCGGATGCCAATTCTGCTTACACATTAGATGATATTGGATTACTGAAACAATTAGATGACTACAATCTCATGATGATTGAGCAACCTTTAGCCTACGACGATATTATCGACCATGCCATTTTACAAAAACAAATAAAAACGCCAATATGTTTAGATGAAAGTATTCAATCACTAGAGGATGCGAGAAAAGCAATCGAATTAGGCAGTTGTAAAATTATCAATATTAAAATTGGACGTGTTGGTGGAATTTCCGAAGCAAAAAGAATCCACGATTATTGTGAAGAAAAAGGAATTCCAGTTTGGTGTGGAGGTATGTTAGAGTCGGGTATTGGGAGAGCACATAATATTGCGCTAACAACGCTTTCGAATTTTACATTACCAGGTGACACAGCCGGATCTAGTCACTATTGGGAACAAGATATTATCAAACCAGAAGTAATTGTTGAAGACGGTTATATTAGCGTGCCGAAAAAAATCGGAATTGGTTACGAGCCGAATATAGAAGCGATTAATCATTATACTGTTTCATGTAAAATTTATAATTAGAAATTTCTCCGGGAGTGCACAACAACTCTCGGATTTTTTTCTTTTTTAAGATTAGACAATACGAAAAACCTACAACAATAAAACGTACGTATGAATATAAAAAGAAATCATATCCATATAGAAAGGGGCTTGTTTTAGTATTTCTAAATTTGGAAATGAGGGAATGGGTGAAAAAGAGTTTTCAAATTGGCGGTGCATTCGTAGGGCTTGTGGTAGGAGGTGGTTTTGCTTCTGGACAAGAGATTATGCAATTTTTTACAGGCTTTGGTTTGTATGGGATATTAGGAGCCCTCATAGCCACCATTGGATTTGCTTTTATAGGAATGAATATTGCGCAACTTGGCTATGAGTTACAAACTACATCCCATAAAGAAGTTGTATATCATATCGCTGGTCGACCATTTGGGACAATCTTGGATATACTCATCACATTTTTCTTATTTGCTGTAACCGTGGCTATGTTTGCAGGTTCGGCGTCCACATTTAAACAAATTTTCGGTATTGACCCATACTTCGGAAGCTTATTTATGGCAGCTATAACCGTTTTTACGCTCATGCTCAATGTAAATAGCATTATTAATGTCATCGCAGTTGCTACTCCTTATTTATTCGTCATCATGCTACTAATTGCCATTTACTCAATTTTAACGATGGATTTATCAATAGCTGAACAATCCGCGCTAGCACAACATCAACCAACAGCAGCACCAAACTGGTTAATGGGTAGTTTTCTTTATGTTTCATATAATCTGGCCACAAGTGTCGCCATGCTTACGGTAATCGGTAGTACCGCGCATAGTAAAAAGTCTGCAGGGATGGGCGGAATTATTGGGGGTATTTTACTAGGGATTTTGATTTTATTAATTAACAGTGCGATGTTTGCAAAAATGGATGTCGTTTCTGGTGTAGATATGCCAATACTTGAAATTGCAAAAAGCCTCCATCCGATAGTGGGCATTTTAATGGCAATTGCCTTACTCGGAATGATTTACAATACGGCAGTTGGACTTTTATATTCCTTTATTATTCGTTTTGTTACACCAAAAGATGAAATTTATAAACCAACCGTCATTCTAGTTGGCGCAATTGGTTTTTTGGCAAGCTTTGTAGGCTTTACCACATTAGTAGGAAAAGTGTATTCATTAATGGGGTACTTAGGTTTTGCACTTATGTTAGCGATCATTATTTCTTGGATTAATAGGCGCTAATTGTCTTTTGAAGGAACACCTTCCTAAAGACACTCATTAACTATGGAAAGGACCTTCAGAAAAGAGGATGGAAAATGAATAATTACATTCCTTATATGCAATTTATAGTTGCCAGTAAAGTTGGGGACGTAACAGGTGACGGAATACCAGATTGGATTTACCTGACCGCATTAAAACAAGATCCAAATAGCCCGTATTGGATTAACATAACGCTTCATATTAAAAATGGACGAACAAATCAGACGACTACTTTACCGTTAACTGAAAACCAAGGTTATAATCCGACAATATGGTTAGGTGATTTCACTGGTAATGATGTAAACGATATCTTTGTAGCCATTGATTCAGGTGGAAGCGGTGGCATTGTTTTTGGCTATGTTTACTCATCTATACAAGGTAGAATAACGAATATTTTTGATTCTATTCGGTTTAATGAACAACATCCATATACGGTAAACTACGCAAACAATTATAAAGTAAATGTAAAAAGTGAAAAACCGCCTAAAAAATATATTTTGGACCTTCAATATAAAGGGCAAGAATATTTAAATGAAATTTATCATGCAGACGGTACATTGATACAACCAATCGAAGGCTGGGTTGATCCGGCAAGTGGACTTTACCCAATCGATATTGCGAGAAAAGGTAAATACTATCTACAAGCTCTACAGCAAATTGCAGGTCGTTTCCATGCAGATGGCTTAGGCTATGTAGAAAATTTATTGAACTGGGATGGCTCTCAATTTGTTATTGTACGTCAATCAGTTGCAATTTATGGGGAAGATTTAAAATAACTTCCCGTATAACCTCTAAAAAACGACACAAACTACTTTTATAACAAGTTTAAGGAGGTTATTATGTGAAGAAATTTTTGGCAATCCCATTTGCATTCCTTTTAGCTGGTGCACTAGCAGCCTGTGGTATGACAGATAATGCAGGTGAAAACGATAATGGTGTTATCGACGAAGATTTAACGGATATGAATGACAATACTGGTACTAACAATGGTACTGGTGACGACGGCTTACTCGATGGCAATCAAAATAATGACGGTGCTATTGATACAGAAGATGGAATGGGAACAAATAATAATGGAAATACAAACGGGACAATGAATGGCACTGGTGGAAATACTACTGGTACACCGGGTACAGGAACAGGTACTGATGGAATGGGAACAGGTGGAAACACGAATGATACAGGAACGAATGGCACTGGAAATGCAACAGATGATAATGTAAATACGGATGCTCACAATGGCGTAACAGACGAAGAAAATAATAGATAATTTCATTAAAACTGTAGTTATACTCAAGGAAACGTGAGTGTAGCTACAGTTTTTTAATTCTATTTAGCCGGAAAAACCAATATGTTAAAGAAAGAAATCATTGAAAGTGGGGAAAAAATGATTACATATCCAGTACTAACAAAGCCCGTAAAAATTGGAGTAACTGCACCTTCAGCGGGATTACATTTCGATCAATATTCTTTACTAGAAAGAGCCATTGGGAAATTAACGCAAAAAGGCTATAAGCTAGAAGTAGGAAATACATGTTGGACACAATTTAAAGCGAAATCTGCTCCAGCCAAAGTAAGAGCAGCTGAACTAAATTTAATGCTACATGATGACTCCATTCAAATCATTTTCCCTCCTTGGGGTGGCGAACTCTTAATTGAAATTTTAGAGTTCGTTGATTTTAATTTAAAGAAACCGAAATGGATTTTAGGGTATTCGGATACAAGTGTATTACTTCTTGCCATGACTCTAAAAACAGGACTAGCCACTGCTCATGGAACGAACCTAGTGGACTTACGGGGAGAATTATCAGATCCAACTACCGCTAAGTGGGAGGAAGTATTACACACAAATCAGGGAGAAGAAGTAATTCAATACCCTTCAGAAAAATACCAGTTATTTTGGCAGCATGACTACGAAACGGATTGGATTTATCATCTTACAGAACCAACAAAGTGGAAAACGATATCAAATCAGCCTATGTATATAAAAGGTCGGCTATTAGGTGGTTGTATTGATGTCATTCGGCATATAATTGGAACGGCGTATGGGGATGTTCAAAACTTTCAAACCCATTTTATCAATAATGAACCAATTATTTGGTACTTTGAAAACTGTGAACTAAATGTAACAGACTTGCGAAGATCATTGGTTCAAATGAAGCTAGCAGGATGGTTTGATAACTGTAGTGGAATTCTTTTTGGAAGAAGCGCAGCCAATGAAAAAATGGGAGATTACCATGTGATGGATGTTTATCTCGAACTTGCTGAAGAGTTGAATATCCCTATTGCTTACGACATTGATTGTGGGCACATGCCACCACAACTTACTTTTGTGAATGGTGCTTATGCGGAAATTAGGGTGTATCATACTGGAGGAAGTATGGTTTTGCAGAAATTTATATAATGCAAATAGTGCTCATTCGTATAGAATTGGGCACTTTACTGTTGTAAGATGAATAGACTAGGGGGGGTCACTATGTTCTTATATAAAATTGACGATAATTTATCCTTAAAATTAATTGAATTAAACGATGCAGAAAAGGTTTTGAAGCTAATAGATGCCTCTAGATTGTACTTAAAAGAATGGTTATCATGGCTTGACTCCAATAAAACCATAGAAGATACAAAAGCCTATATCCAAGGATGCTTAAAAGGCTTTGCTGAAAATAATAGTTTAGATACTGTTATTTTATATAACGAAAAGATCGTTGGAGTAGCAGGCTTCACTAACATAAATTGGTCTAACAAAACGGCTACTATTGGCTATTGGCTTGGAGAGGACTACCAAGGAAAAGGGATTATGACAAATGTAGCTAAGGCATTGACCAATTATGCTTTTACTCATCTCAAATTAAATAAAGTAGAAATTCGAGCAGCTGTCGAGAATTTAAAAAGTAGGGGTATTCCCGAGAGATTAGGCTTTGTATATGAAGGTACAATAAGACAAGCAGAATGGCTATATGATCATTATGTGGACCATGCTGTTTATGGGATTTTAGCAGGCGAATGGACACAAAAAAGCACCTAAAGGAATAGGTGCTTTTGTCGTTTCTTATTTTACAATTAAAGCAGGGCAGTTTACACGTTTCATTACTTTATGACTTACACTGCCTAATACCATCTCTTGTAAACTATTTAAACCGCGACTTCCAATGACAACTAAATCGACTTGTTGTTCGTTTGCATAGCGTACAATTTCAGGTCCTGGAGTCCCGCGTAAAATTTTTATTTTATAGGATACATTCGACTCTCGAAGAAGCTGTTCTATGGGAGCAATTTTTTTACGACGTTGTAAATCCAAAGCTTCACTTGATGAAGAATGTAACACGTCAGATTTTGATTTTTCATGGTCTGCCACATAAACAACTTCAATAAGTGCATCATTGCATGTGGCAACTTTTACAGCTTCCTTTGCTGCACGGATTGCATTTTCTGAACCATCTGCAGCTAATAAAATATGCTTATACATGTAAATCCCCCCTTAAATATTGTGTAATTTGGATACCAGCTCTTTACTTGGAGCATCCAATTCGACCACTTCCACGTGTATTCCTTTTTCTCGTAGTAATTCTTCCACTTTTACAAAAGCACCTACACCCGATTCGTCCCATATACGGCAATTAGAAAAGTCGAGTAAAATTTTTGCACTGTTAATTTCATTGTATTTGAAATAATCAATAAAAGAATCAGTAGAAGCAAAGAATAGTTGTCCAGAAACACAATATCGGTCACCGTCTTGTTGAATTTTCACGGATGAAATTTTAACGACAAAGAAAACAGCACTTAAAATAACACCTGCGATAACACCCTTTGATAAGTCATGTGTCCATACAACAATCACAACCGTAGTTAACATGACAATGGCATCTGTTCGGGGAGCTTTTACTAAATATTTAAATGAACTCCAATCAAATGTACCAACACTTACCATAATCATAATGCCGACGAGTACTGGCATTGGGATTTTTATTACAAGATCACCAAGGACCATAATTAAAAAGATTAAAAATAACCCAGCAATCAGTGTAGATAATCGACCACGGCCTCCTGATTTAACATTAATGACAGATTGACCAATCATTGCGCACCCAGCCATCCCGCCAAAGAAACCATTGATCACGTTCGCAATGCCTTGTCCACGAGCTTCGCGATTTTTATTGCTGTCCGTTCCTGTCATGTCATCCACAATTTGTGAAGTTAATAAAGATTCAACTAAGCCCACAATAGCCAATGAAATGGAGAAAGGTAAAATGATTTGTAACGTTTCTAAGTTAAATGGAACATTTGGAATGAAGAAGGTTGGTAATGTTTGTGTAATTGCCCCTAAATCTCCAATCGTTCTTAACTCCACACCGCCATAAATTGCGATGACAGTTAACAATACGATTGCAATTAATGGGGCTGGCACTACTTTAATGAAACGAGGTAGTGTATATACAAGAATTAAGGTGATAGCAACAAATACATATGTCATGGTCGAAATCCCAATAAAATGTGGTACTTGCGCCATAAAAATTAAAATAGCCAAGGAATTGACGAAGCCAATCATAACAGCATTTGGGATAAATTTCATTAACTTTGCAATTTTCAATACGCCGAATAGTATTTGAATGAACCCAGTTAAAATAGTAGCGGTAAATAAGTATTGCAACCCATAATCTCGAACTAATGGAACCATCACCAGTGCCATGGCGCCAGTAGCAGCAGAAATCATCCCCGGACGGCCACCAGCAAATGCAATAATAACTGCAATAATAAATGAGGCATATAATCCTACCATTGGATCAACGCCTGCAATAATGGAAAAGGCGATTGCTTCAGGGATAAGTGCAAGTGCTACGACAATACCGGATAAAATATCGCCACGCACGTTGCCAAACCATTGTTGTTTTAAACTTTGCATGGTAATCTCCTTTATATATTCATTTGTTTATACGAAAAAAATCCTTGATTATCATAACATTTGTATTCCTAAAAAGGAACCTTTTTGGGAAGTTTATTAGGAGCGATAAAATGATTTATGGGTATGTGAGACCTTTATATAATGACAAGCAGTGTTTGAACCAGCTGAATTCGTTAAAAACTGCTTGCGAAAAAATATTTCAAGAAGAGCATGGTGCACCAAAAAAACGGAAAGAGCTTGAATCGTTGTTAATGCAATTACGTTCTGGTGATATCATTATAGTGCAGCGAATGTTTGCTCTTGCTGACACGACAAGCCACTTATTTGAATTACTAAAATTATGTGAAAGAGATCAAGTGACCATACAGTTTTTGCAAGAGGGAATTGAAACAAAAGGCACATTACCATTTAACCTAACCGAACTGGTAAAGGAGTTTTTAAATTTCCAATCGGACATCGTAAAACAATCCACCACTTTAGGAATAGCCCATGCAAAGGAGCAAGGAAAATCCATTGGTCGACCAAAAAAATCCGATGATAATGTGAAAAGGGCAATTTCAATGTATTATTCCGGAGACTATACACTATTAGAAATTAAAAACGAAACTGGAATAAGCAAATCAACACTTTATCGATATTTAGAAGCAGTTGAAGAAAAAGAATAGTATATATTTGATAAAAGGGACTAAAGGTATACTCGACAATAGCGAGTGTATTTTTAGTCTTTTTTTGCGTTTTCAGTTGGAAAGTATTACTTCCTTGTCTTTTCACTGTTACATTAGTAATAACATTTACAGATACTAAAGATGTTGTTTATTTACAAATAATTACACCCTACTGCTCTTGTTATAGATGGGGGTAGATTATATTTCGAAAAAAGTATGCTTCAAAAAGCAGCAGATGCAGCAGCGCTTGCGGGAGCTCAAGAATTACCTTTAGATTCAATTGAAGCAGAGAAGTATGCAAGAGATGTTGCAATAAAAAATGAGATTCTGGATGTAAATACAATCGTTGAATTTGCCTGATAACAAAATGTGGATTAACAACAAGTTCTGATGTACAACTTACTTTTGGAAAAATTTTTGGATATTCCAATGTTCCTGTGGACAGCCACAGCAAAAGTTGAGTTGAACTCTCTATCTTCTGGAACAGGAGTTATACCTCTTGGAATTGATTACAGTGATTATGATAATTGGAGAAGTTGCACAAGTATTGTTCTTAAAATGCTGGAGACAACGGGAATGATAACGGGGAGGGTAATGGCGGAGGAAACGGGAAGGGAAATGACAATGGAGGAAACAACGGAAACGGGAACGCTTTTGTCAGCTCGTTCTTTATTATTTTTCTTTTCACATTTAATATTTTCTCTGCTGCTACTTTAGGTGCGGCATTTGGGGGAATTGCATTTATTGCTCCAAGCTTCTTTTTAGATTATAAAAGAAAGAAAAGAATTAGGTTAATCGAGAAAAACATGGCAGACTTTTTTGACATGGTGACATTATCGATTGAAGCAGGAATGGGGTTAGATCAAGCGATTTCCAATGTATGTAAGCAAATTAAAGGACCTATATCGGATGAGTTTTTAGCCACATTAGAAGATATGAAACTAGGCAAATCAAGAAGAGATGCATTTTTTAAACTGCGCAACCGTGTACCATCTGATCATTTCCAAAGTATTATTACTTCTATCATTCAAGCAGGGGAGTTAGGAATTGGAATGGGTAATTTAATGCGTTCTTTAACTCAACGAATACGAGAGCACCAACGAGAAAAGGTTCGCGAAAAAGGAATGAAAGCGCCCGTAAAAATGCTATTTCCAATGATTTTCTTTATCTTCCCTTCGTTATACATCGTAATACTAGGCCCTTTTGCAGTTGATTTTTTAGTGAATGGCTTATTTTAAAAGACTTGGCCATTAAACCAAGTCTTTTAAAATATTTATTGATAGATGCTTCCAGCAGATTTTTTGAATTCTTCTGCTTTTTCTTGCATTCCTTGTTGGATTGCAACTGCTGTAACGATGTTATGATCTTTTGCGTAATTTCGAATATCTTGTGAGATTCTCATGCTACAGAACTTTGGCCCACACATCGAACAGAAATGCGCTGTTTTTGCTCCTTCTGCAGGAAGCGTTTCATCGTGGTACTCTATTGCGCGTTCAGGGTCCAACGATAAATTAAATTGATCCCTCCACCTAAATTCAAAACGGGCTTTTGATAAAGCATCATCTCTAACCTGTGCACCAGGATGCCCCTTTGCTAAATCAGCAGCGTGTGCGGCTATTTTATAAGTAATTACCCCTTCACGGACATCGTTTTTATTAGGTAGACCAAGGTGTTCCTTTGGGGTAACGTAGCAGAGCATTGCTGTACCATACCACCCAATCATTGCTGCCCCGATAGCAGAAGTAATGTGATCATACCCAGGGGCAATATCCGTTGTTAATGGTCCTAATGTATAGAAGGGTGCTTCTTTACATAGTTGTAGTTGTTTATCCATGTTTTCTTTTATTAAGTGCATTGGTACGTGTCCAGGTCCTTCAACCATAACTTGTACATCATGTTTCCACGCGATTTCTGTCAATTCACCTAAAGTTTCTAACTCTGCAAATTGTGCTTCATCGTTTGCATCACGAATGGAACCAGGACGTAACCCGTCGCCTAAAGAGAAGGCAACATCGTAGGTTTTCATTATTTCACATATTTCTTCAAAATTGGTATAAAGGAAGTTCTCTTTATGATGGTATAAGCACCATTGAGCCATGATTGAACCTCCACGAGATACAATGCCTGTTAAACGTTTTGCTGTTAAAGGAATATAGCGTAATAGTACACCTGCATGGATGGTAAAATAGTCTACACCTTGTTCTGCTTGTTCAATTAAGGTGTCACGGAAAATTTCCCATGTTAGGTTTTCTGCTATTCCATTTACTTTTTCTAGTGCTTGATAAATTGGGACGGTACCAACAGGAACAGCTGAATTACGAATAATCCATTCGCGGGTTGTGTGAATATTTTTTCCTGTAGAAAGATCCATTATTGTATCTGCACCCCATCGAGTTGCCCAAGTCATTTTTTCTACTTCTTCCTCAATTGAAGAGGTAACCGCTGAATTCCCAATGTTTGCATTAATTTTTACATGGAAATGACGTCCAATGATCATAGGTTCTGTTTCTGGATGATTTATATTCGATGGAATAATTGCTCGACCACTAGCTACTTCATTTCGTATAAATTCAGGGTCCATATTTTCTCTAATTGCGATAAATTCCATTTCTGGCGTAATAATTCCTTGTTTTGCATAATGAAGTTGCGTGACGTTTTTACCCTTTTTTGCTCGTAATGGTTTGCGTTTTAATCCAGGGAAAACCTTTTGATTTGCACGAGGATCATTGATATCCTTATAACCATTATCTTCAGGTTGTACTTCCCGACCTTCATATTCTTCAACATCACCACGTTCAACTATCCAATTCATACGTATGTTAGGTAAACCTTTTGTAATGTCGGCTGAAAAATTATTATCCGTATAAGGACCGCTCGTATCGTATACACGTACGGGTACATTTTCTTCCTCACCGAAAGTTCCCGTAGTACGGCTTAGTGAAATTTCACGCATTGGTACTTGGATATCAGGGCGCGAACCGCTTACATATACTTTTTTGCTTCCTGAAAAACTAGACATAATGGAAATATTTTTTTCACTTAATGAAGTTTGTGACATTTGACCAATCTCTCCTTTTGAAATAAAGGACAAGACCTAGATAACAGTGGATGGTAAAAAGAAGTACAAAAAAAGCCGGACCCAAAAAAGAGTAGGACCGGCTACAAATGTAGAAGTTTATATCAAAAGATGTTTTCTAACTTCCCCACGCTGGTATGATCCAGATCAGGTCCAAAGAGTCAAGAAACTTAAACGCGTTTCTTTCTCAGCCCAAGCTATAGGGCTCCCCTAGTTATTTCGATTATTAAATTACAACATTAGTATACATGAACAGTTTCAGGAAAAGAAGGGGTGTTTCGTCCTAATTAATTACCTTAGACGGAGAGTTACGATTAAAATAAAAATTCTGAAAACCCAAAATTTCGTTATAATGGTAGTATCAAAAAATTTGATGGGGGAAAAGGATATGTGGCGTTATGAACATCCAACTGAAATCTTATTTGGACAAGGTGTATCGCAAAATTTAGGTGACTATTTAGAGCGAAAAAATATTAAAAAGGCGCTTCTAATTGCAACGAATTCATTGGTGAAAAACGGCCTGACAGCGGATATTGTAGATAAGAGTGCGGGTAGAATTGTAGGTGTGGTAAATGGTATTGAGCCTAATCCGACAATTGAAAACGTAGAAATGTGTGCAAGCCAAGCGAGGGAACTGGAGGTAGATTACATAATTGCACTCGGTGGGGGAAGTGTAATTGATTGTGCGAAAGCAGTTTGTGCGGTTGTGGCAGAAAACTATACCGCAATCGATTTGATGGAAGGGCAGGACATAACAAAAGCTTTGCCTCTTATCGCGATACCAACCGTGAGTGGCGCAAGTAGTGAAGTTACGGGCACAGCAGTTATTAGCTGGAAGGAGAAAAATTTAAAAAGAGCTTTCACTTCTCCATTGTTATATCCAAAAACGGCTTTTGTAGATCCAGAACTTACCTACAGTTGTCCTAACCATTTAACAGCTATTTCAGGAATTGATATTATCGCTCACTCACTTGATTCTTTAGGAAGTGTGAAGTCTAATCCGTTAACAGAACATTTTGCGGTTCAAGCTGCGAAACTGGCTTTCGAAAATTTAGAAGCTGCCGTAAATGATAATATTGAGGCAAAAGACCAACTTGCATTTGCAGCGATACTAGCAGGCTTTGCATTTTCACAAACAGGTACAACTGCATCTCACGCGTGTTCCTATATTTTAACCGCAAAATATGATATCCCACACGCTGAAGCATGTGCCTTTACATTAGATAGTTGGTTTAAAATTAATGCAGAATATAAACCACTACTTGAAACCCATGCAAAAAATATCGGATATAAAAATGTAGATGAACTAGTGAAAGAATTGAATGGATTAAAAACTAAATTAGGATTACGCACTACTTTAGAAAAGTTAGAAATACCGATTGAGGATTTAGATATTATTGTTCAGCATTCATTAGAAGCTGCGAATATGAAAAATAATATTGCGCCAGTCGATGAAGAAATGGTTCGTAAAGTTTTCCTATCCAAATAAAAGATAAGGGCCATTCAATTTGAATGACCCTTTCGTTTTAATATGCCGTCCAACCAGCATCTGCAGTAACTACTTGTCCATTAATGAAACTTGCCTCATCAGAACCTAAGAACAGAGCAAGATTTGCAATTTCTTCGGGTTGACCAGCACGAGGATTGATTGCCATCCCAAGTTGTTGACGTGCCATACCTGTTTCACTAAGGTTTGTCATGGTACTTCCGATATTTGTAATGACCCCACCAGGAGCAATTCCATTACAGCGAATATTTTTATCTGCATACATAAATGCAGTATTTTTTGTTAGACCAACGACAGCGTGTTTTGAAGCAGTGTATGCAGCGCCAGCACGAGCTCCATATAAACCGCCTGCAGAAATATTATTAACAATTACACCATGACCTTGTTCTAGGAATAAGTTCGTTGCAATACGCATTGATTGCATTACTGCTTTTGTATTCACAGCAAATACTTTGTCCCAACGCTCATCAGAAATTTCCCCAACAGGCTCCATACCATCCATAATACCAGCATTGTTCACTAAAATATCCAACTTGCCATACGCGTTTTTTGTTTCATCGAATAATCTGTTTAAATCATCTAAAGAGGCAACATTTGTTTGAACTGCAATTGCTTCGCCGCCATTTGTTTTAATGCCTTCAACTACCGCTTGTACACCTTCTAAGTTTAAGTCAGAAGCAACAACCTTTGCACCTTCTTTAGCATAGAGTTCCGCAATTGCTTTACCCATACCTGAAGCAGCACCTGTAACAATAGCAATTTTACCTTGTAATCTCATTCGTAAAACCTCCCAATAATTTATAGAACAGCTGTATAATATTTAGTATAAAGGACTAGAGTAACCGCTTTCAATAAGCAGAAGTAGATGAAAGTGTTCAATATTTAACACATTACTAAAAAATGTTCAGTAAGAGGTGAAAAAAGTTGAAGACGGATCTACGCGTCATGAAAACAAAAGAAGCACTTCAAGAAGCATTGCTCACTTTATTAAAAAATAAACCTTTAGAATTAATCTCAATCTCTGAATTATGTAGGAAAGCAAAAGTTAATCGGGGGACATTTTATTTTCATTATGGTCAAATAGAGGATTTATATGAAGATTACTTTCGAGAAATTATGAGGGACTTAGCTAACTGCTACCAAGAACCGTATCGACATGTGGTGAAATTAAAAACAAGTGAATTGGATCCGAAAACCATTAAAGTGTTCCACCATATTGAAAAATACAAACCTTTTTATCGAATTGTTTTTTCTAAAAATATGCCGCTTACATATTATTACCTACTATTTGAAGAAATTAAGAACCTCTTTACGAAAGATCGAGAGGTAAATTACCAAGTTGATAACACAATAAATTCAGAGTATTTTTCCTCCTATCAAGCAAATGCTATTTTAGGAATGATTATTCAATGGAGTATGAATGATTTTAAACAGCCAGCCAGTTTCCTAAATGAACAGCTCGTAAAAATTATTAATCTAGAAGTATAAAAATTTAACAATCAAAGTATCAATCATGTAAAATGGGAGAGAATAATTCGGATTCCGAAATTAAGGAGGCATTTATGCTATCAAAATTTTTCTCCTATTATAAACCGCACAAACGCTTGTTTATTATAGATTTCGCCAGTGCAATCATAGTAGCGATTTTAGAGTTAGCCTTTCCAATCGCTGTCCAATGGTTTATTGACGAACTACTGCCAACAAATGAGTGGAATACCATTGTGAAGGTGAGCATTCTATTACTGTTAGTTTACGTTCTAAGTACAATACTCAACTTTATTGTGAACTATTTGGGGCATAAATTAGGAATTAATATAGAAACTGATATGCGGCAAGATTTATTTAATCATTTCCAAAAGCAATCTTTTCGCTTTTTTGATAACAACAAAACAGGTCATTTAATGAGTCGTATTACCAATGACTTATTTGATATTGGGGAATTTGCCCACCATGGACCAGAAGACTTCTTCATTGCAATCATGACGTTCATTGGGGCATTTGCCATCATGTTTAATGTGAATCCCACGTTGGCCATGGTAGCACTAGTAGCAGTTCCATTGTTAATCGCTTTAGTGACTTATAGCAATAAAAAGATGAATGCCGCATGGAAGAAAATGTACGGCAAAATTGCAGATGTCAACGGAAGAGTAGAAGATAGTGTGGCAGGGATTCGTGTTGTCCAATCTTTTACAAACGAACAATTTGAAATGGAACGTTTTCGCGAGCAAAATGGCTTATTTAAAACGGCAAAACTTTATGCATATAAAGTAATGGCAGGAACACATTCAGGTATTTATATGATGACCCGCCTTTTAACTTTAGTTGTGTTAGTTGTCGGTGCTTGGCTAAGCTTTAATGGAAAACTTTCTTACGGGGAGTTAGTCAGTTTTGTCCTTTATACAAATGTGTTAATTAAGCCAATCGATAAAATTAGCGCATTACTTGAACTATATCCAAAAGGTATGGCTGGATTTAAAAGATTTCAAGAAATGTTAAATGAACAACCAGAAGTACAAGATCGACCAAATGCAATTGATGTTCCTTACTTACACGGTGATATTGCCTTCGAAAATGTAAATTTCAACTATGAAGAAGATAAAACGATATTAAAGGATATTAGCTTTGAGTTAAAAGCTGGGGAAATGACAGCATTTGTTGGACCTTCTGGAGCAGGCAAGACAACGATTTGTTCACTCATTCCGCGTTTTTATGATGTAAATAGTGGGTCAATCAAAATAGATGGATTGGATATTCGAGACATAACAAAACGTTCGCTTCGGGAGCAAATTGGCATTGTTCAACAAGACGTGTTTTTATTTACAGGCACGATTCGTGAAAATATTGCCTATGGAAAACGTGGTGCGACGGAAGCGGAGATAAGGGAAGCACTGAAAAGAGCTCATTTGGAGGAGTTCGTTAATAATTTAACAGACGGATTGGAAACTCAAATTGGAGAACGTGGATTAAAGCTTTCTGGAGGTCAAAAGCAGCGGCTAGCCATTGCGAGGATGTTTTTAAAGAACCCACCAATCTTAATCTTAGATGAAGCAACCTCAGCTCTAGATACAGAAACAGAGAAAATCATTCAAGAGTCGTTAGCAGAACTTGCCGAAAACCGCACAACGCTTGTCATCGCACACCGCTTGGCAACTATAAAAGATGCAGATCGGGTTTTAGTGATTACACCAAATGGTATAGAAGAAGATGGGTCTTATAACGAGCTAATTGAAGAGAATGGTATCTTTGCGAGACTCCACCAGTACCAGTATAATTAACGAGAGAAATTCACTTTACTTTATGTGAAGTGAATTTTTTTCACGCAATAGGAGGTAAATATGAAATCGAATGTCGCAAAAGTTAGTATTAAACCGTTTATGTCGCTAATAGCTGCAACGAAAATACCAAAAACGCCTCTTGTTTTTGGTTTGATTTTAAGTATTTTTACGACACTTGTCGGACTTGTAATCCCTCTTTTAACTCGGGAGCTTGTTGATGGATTTTCCTTTGCCTCTTTAAGTGTGCCACTTATTTTAGCGATTGTCGCCTTTTTTATTGTTCAGGCTGTTTTCGATGGTGTATCGATGTATTTGCTAGCTTATGTTGGGCAAAAAGTGGTGGCAAGACTTCGAGAAATGATGTGGCTAAAACTAGTGCGTCTTCCTGTTTCGTATTTCGATAATCAGAAAAGTGGGGAATCCGTTAGCCGTATTGTGAATGACACAGGAATCGTAAAAGATTTAATAACACAACATTTCCCACAATTTATATCAGGTTTAATTTCAATCATAGGTGCAATACTCATTTTGTTAATTATGGATTGGAAAATGACATTGATTATGTTAATTTCCGTTCCAATAACGGTTGCCATCATGATGCCATTAGGTTCTAAAATGGCGAAGATTTCCCGTGGCTTGCAGGATGAAACTGCCAATTTTACCGGAACCATTCAACAAACAATTAGTGAAGTACGATTAATGAAATCTTCCAATGCAGAAAGTTTTGAAGAAACAAGAGGCATTCAAGGGATAAATATATTATTAAAATTTGGATTAAGAGAAGCCAAAATCTTTGCTTTAATAGGCCCACTCATGCATACGGTGATTATGATTGTAATTGTCATGATTATAGGATATGGAGGTATTCGAGTTGCCAATGGAACAATGACGACAGGTTCACTGGTGGCCTTTCTATTATATTTATTCCAAATCATCTTCCCAATTACATCCTTTGCTATGTTCTTCACTCAGCTTCAAAAGGCGAAAGGAGCAACGGAAAAGATTATCGCCATTTTAGAACTGCCGTTAGAACCCGGGCAAAATGGGATTGATATGGATATTAGTCATAAACCAATACGTTTAGAGAATGTGTCCTTCGCTTATGAAGGGGAAGAGCCGGTTATTCAAAATGTTTCATTTGAGGCTAATCCCGGAGAAATGGTTGCTATTGCTGGTCCTAGTGGTGGTGGGAAAACAACTTTGTTTGGATTGTTAGAACGATATTATGAACCAACTTCTGGTGATATTTTTGTAGGAGATACGTCGATAAGTCAATTATCTCTATCATCATGGCGTAAACAAATCGGCTATGTTTCTCAGGAAAGTGCCATGATGGCCGGGACCATTCGTGATAATCTATGTTATGGTTTAACTGAGGACGTCCCAGATGAAAGACTTTGGGAAGTGGCAAAGATGGCATATGCAGAACAATTTATTCGTGAATATGAACATGGCTTAAATACTGAAATTGGAGAGCGTGGAGTCAAGCTTTCGGGAGGACAAAGACAGCGGATCGCCATAGCCCGTGCATTTTTACGAAATCCGAAAATCTTATTAATGGACGAAGCAACAGCAAGTTTAGATAGTGAGTCAGAAAGTATTGTACAACAGGCATTAACTCGTCTTATGGAAGGGCGTACAACCTTTGTCATTGCACATCGCTTATCAACAATAGTTGATGCCAATAAAATTATTTTTATTGAAAAAGGAAAAATTACTGGAGTCGGAAGTCATGAGGAATTGATAGAAACTCATGAACTTTATCGAAAATATGCAGAACAACAGTTAACATAGATTCTAAGCTAAGGAGGCGTTCGCTTCTTTAGCTTTTTTTAATAGTAGATTATTACTAGAAAATGCAGTGGTGAAAAAGGGGAAAATGATTAAAAATATCCACTCATTGTTATGTTATAATTTCAATATAATGCACCAATTGGCATCAGTTACATATTAATCCAATAATAGTTTCTGAGATTGGCGTAAAAATTTTGTAAGGAGGAACATATGAAGAAGTCAAAAATCTTTACGGTACTTTTTGCATTACTTTTAATTTTGTCTATTCCTTTTGAAAAGGGATTTGCAGCATCATCATTTACGGATGTAAATGGAGACTTCTGGGCAGAAAAGGAAATTAGTAGTTTTGTAGATTTAGGGATTGTAAAAGGATATCCTGATCAAACATTCCGCCCTGAAAATACAGTAACACGCGGACAAGCTGCTATTATGATTGCACGCGGTCTAAAACTTGAGGCATCTAATGTAGGTTCAGTAAACTATACAGATATTAAAGATGATTCAATTAAAGAAATTGCTGCAGTAACAAAAGCAGGAATTATGAAGGGGACTAACGGTAAATTTGAACCGAATAAACCTCTTACACGCGCTCAAATGGCAACAATTTTAACAAACGCTTTTAAATTAAAAGGTGATGGCTCATCAACTTTTGCAGATGTAGCTAAAGATCACTATGCATATGAAGCAATCGATGCGCTTGTAACAAACAAAATTGCAACAGGTTTTGAAGATGGTACATTTAAACCGGAAGATGCAACAACACGTGCTCAATTTGTTGTTTTCCTTTCAAGCGCATTAAACAAACAAGCACAACCAAATGAAGAAGTAACAGAAGAACCAGCTGTTGAAGAAGAAAAAGCAGAAGCAACTGACAATACGATGGCTGAATTATTAAAAGAAGTTTATGCAAATGAATTAGCTTTAAATAGTTATGAGTTTGATGGCAGTATGAATTTAGGTCTTAAATTCTCTAAATCATTAACATCAACTCCTGAAGATGCTGCGATTTTTAAAATGTTCGAGGATATCAAAGTAGATATTAAAGGGGCATATCAAAAAGATCCAATGAAAATGGAAATGACAATGGATCTTACACTTCAAGGTGAAGTTGAAACAAAATTCAGCATCCCAATGATTATGACAGAAGAAAAGATTTGGGTTAAATTACCTCAATCACCTCTTCTTCAGTTACCAGAAGAACTTAATGGTAAGTTTATTGAATTAGATTTTAATGAACTAACTCAACTTTCTGGACAACCAAGTGTATCAATGGACTTAGCATTACAAACAGAATTTACTAAAGCAATTTACGATATCTTCTTCGATGAATTTAGTAAATATTACGAAGAAGTAGACCAAAAATCAGTTGCAATTCCAGCTGATATTAAAGTTGATAAAGTATTAAAATTCGAATTATCGAATGAAGATTTAAAACCAGTTATCGAAACATTATTTAATAAAGTATTACCAAAATTCCTAGAATTATTAGAAAACCCTGAATATGTAAAAGCTTTAGGATTTAAAGCTGAAGACATTGCAATGGTAAAAGAAGGTTTAGCAAGTGCTGATGTATCAATCGGTGAAGTAGCAGGTGAAATTAATAACTTCGTAGATATTAATGAACTTAGCGAATATATTGCTATTCATGAAGATCAATATATTGGATATGACAAATTCAATTTAGATATCGCAATTACAATGGAAGGCGAATCTCTTGGTCTTAAATTATCTTATAATTTAGGGAAATCAAAAGTAAATGAAGCAGTTAATTTCAAAATTGGTACGCCAAAAGCTTCAGAGGTAATCCCATTTAACAAGTTAATGGAAATGGAAGCTATGGTTCCAGAACTTCCACAAAAATAGTATTTTCAAAGCTAAAGAAGCGATTTTGTTTCTTTAGCTTTTTATTATTAACTAGGATCGCTCAAAGCTTGTTAAAATACAGATGTATTGGACTTTAAACAACTTTAGCTCTATTCACCTATTCTAATTACGAGACATTTATACTATTATTCAATTAACTACTTATTTCGAAAATGGGAAAAAGTGTAGAAAGAAGTGGAGAAATTGGAATCGAATAAAAAGAAGTCTAATCTTTTAAAACGTCTTTTTATCAAAGAGTCAGATCCTTCCCCAACTGAAAAGGAAACCGAAATAAATCCTTTATTAATAAGGAAAAGTGAACCTGAAATTGATAAAAGGAAAGTACTCGTAAAAGAAACACAAGTTAATGATTTTGAATTAAGTCTTATGGACAATCTAAATAGCTTCCAATACATCTTTGATAATTTGTCATCTGGTATATGGATGCGTGAATCGCTTAATGGAAAATTTGTATTTGCCTCAAAAGGATTAGAGGATATTTTACAAATACCTTTAAACAAACTGTATGAAGACTCATCGATTTGGCTACAAATGGTCCATCCATCACATCGTAAAGAACTTGATGAAACCTTAGAATTAGTATCAAAAGGGAAAACAGTTCAAATACTTTATCGTTTAACTAGTGGTGAAGGGAAAACGAAATGGTTATTAGAGCAAATTGTGCCAAAAGTTAATAGTAACAATGATGTGCATCAAATTTTTGGGATGGTTACTGACATTACCCATGAAATGCATATAGAAGAGCAATTAAGTTATTTAGAGGAATTTGATTCTCTCACGGACCTCCCAAATCAAAAAAGCTTATTTAAACATTTGGATTTCCTTTGTAGAAGTGAAGAGCCATTTGCTGTTTTATATTTAGACATCGATCGTTTTAATGTTGTTAACAATTCTCTTGGTTATGCGATAGGAGATGAAGCGCTTAAACTCATTGCGAAACGTTTCTCGATGTTAACACCAGTAGACGGATATCTAGCTCGATTAAACGGTAATGATTTTATTATGATTGTAAAAAATTTCACCGACGTTAAAGAAATTTATCGATTTGCAGAAGAGATAAATAAAACGATAGCGCAGCCCTTTACGATTCAAGACTATGTTTTGCATTTATCTACAAGTATTGGTATTACGTTTTATCCAGAAGAGGGAAGAGACCGACAAGCTTTATTAGAAAATGCCCATACAGCACTTTACCAAGCTAAACGCCAAGGAAAAAATAATTATCAACTGTATTCCCACTCAAAAGATATTCCATCATTTAAGAAATATGTCCTTGATCGAGACATGCGTAATGCAATTAATAACGAAGAATTTGAGCTTTTTTTCCAACCACAAGTAGAACCAAGTAAAGGTTTATTAGTAGGAGCAGAGGTTTTAATTCGCTGGCATCATCCGGAATGGGGTGATATTTCTCCGGCCGAATTTATCCCTCTTGCAGAAGAAAATCATATGATTAATATGATTATCGATTGGGAAATTGAACAAATATGTTCTTTATTGAATGAATGGAATCGTAATAATTTCCCTTTATATCCGGTTTCCATCAATGTATCGCCAATTCGTTTTATGAAAAAGGGATTGGTGGAGTATGTAGCAGAACAAATTAAAAAATATAATGTAAACCCTAAATATTTAGAACTGGAAATTACGGAAAGTTCATTATTGAAAACGGATAATAATGTTTTAACGATTTTAAAAGAATTAAAAGAGTTAGGTGTGAAAGTTTCTGTCGATGATTTTGGTACAGGGTATTCATCATTGGACTATTTAAGAAATATCAAACCTGACACCATTAAAATTGATAAAACTTTTACGCAAAATATAAATGCACAAAGCGAAATTGACAAGGGAGTTATTTCTTCTGTTTTATTTTTAGGAAAGCGGCTAGGTATGAAGGTTGTCGCTGAAGGGGTCGAGGAGATTGAACAACTTGAATTTTTAAAGCAAAATGAATGTGACATTATTCAAGGTTATTTATTTTCTCCACCTGTGCCACAAAGTAAATACGAGAAAATGATTCAAGTAGGTTACTTAAAACCTGAAAAGAGATATAAAAAGAAAATAGGTTCAAAAGAAAACCGAAACTTCTATCGATTAGAATTTCCTTTCCACGTAAAGGGGAGAATGACAATTGCTGAAGTGAATAATCAAGCAGTAAATGTTGGCTCCACACCGATTTTACTAGAAAACATGAGTCTAGGTGGCATTAAAATTTTATCGAATTTAAAATTACCCGTAAACTCAAACATGAAATTTGAATTCGAATTTACCATTTTAAATGAAACCATTCGAGTATTTGGTGGGTTAAGATGGATCGACAATGTACATCCAGAAGTATATTCCTATGGAGTAAGCTTCAATCTAAACCGAAGTTTAGAGGATCGGCTTGCGAAAATCATTAACCGTATAACGACATTAAAAATTAAAAACGAAGCAATCCCTGATACAGACTTTATTTATGAACATGCTGTCGTCTATTTCAGAGAACGCTAAATTAAAACCCGATAAGCGCGCTTAAAGCTTATCGGGTTTAATATTAATTTAAATATGGTAGCACTTTTTCTTGTATTACTTGTTCGCCTGCACTTACCCATTTGTTTTGATCTTCAATGGATGCATCTTTGTCAATAGGTTCTTGGAATTGGCTAAAACCTGTCGCATCCATCATCGAACTGCCATCGTGTTCTAACCCCAAGTTTGCAATATGTTTAATGACATAAGGAGTTTCAAAACGAATATATGCATTTGGTGAATCCAGTACGCCTTGTGTCACGACAAAGGGCATACGTAAATAAATTGTTTCACCCTGTTCCCTAGAAAGGATTGAATCGAAAATCCCGCGATCGTAATCCCAATATCCGCCTAAAGTAAATCCAGCGTCCTTAATTGCCTTCTGTATTCTTCCAAATTCTGTGTATTTACCCTCTATATTTGATTCTAATTTTATCATCCTGAAGTCTCTCCCAATGCTTTTTTTCTCAGTTTAGACAGACTCTCAAAATGTAATACGATGTTTGCAAAAATTAATCAGTTAAAACAATTGGGTGCTTTAATAATTGACTTTGAAGCATTTTTAATGACTCATCTGCACTAGAAAAGGGCTCTCTTAAAAGTAATAAACGTTCGATATAGTCTACCAATGAATATGGCAAACGTAATTCCTCTTGCCAGCTCCGTTCTTTCTTTTGAGTAGGTGAATAATTTGAATAGAGAAGGAAAAGAAGGAAATGGCCTATAAAATATAGATCACTTATATGATTTTCTGCTCTTTTTGGATTGTCAATTTTATCGAAGTCTACATCCTCCTTCATATAGCAGGCCAAACCGAAATCGATAATGTATAAATCTTTCTCTTTAACTAATATATTGGGAATGCGTAAATCTCGATGAACAATGCCTTTTTTATGAAGAATCACGACATATTCAAGTAGCTGAGAAGTAATTTGTAAAGATTGTTCAACTGAATACGTTTTTCCATCTCTAAATATTGCTTGCTCAAATGTTTGACCGTCTATAAAGTCCATAATATAAAATGGGACTTCCTCAATCTTACCTTGTTCAATAACAGTAGGGGTATTAGGTAAATCTACTTCCTGAAGCAGTTGAATTTCTAAATTGAATTTATCCCGAAGTTTTTGGTTTTTTCGATGTTTGGCCTTCATCCTTTTTAGGACATAATTCTCTCCTGATGAAAGATGTTGAATTAAATAGGCCACTCCGTATGACCCTAGTCCTAACTCCTCAATATAGCGATATTGGGTTTTGTTATCAATATAGTCTTTAACAAAGTTATGGTATTTATTTTCCTTGAATGTGTTAAACATTTTTAACTTCCGAAGAAACTACCAGAGCTAAAGAAACTTTTTGAACTGAAGAAACCAGAGCGACTTTTATAGCTTTTTTTATAATGTTTATGGCCGTAATAGTTGTGTTTATTAGAATATTTCCTTTTACTGCTACTAGAATAGCGACGTTTACTGTGGCTTCCACCAAACAAGCTTTTTAAAAATTTTTCTAACATCCAATCAATCCTCTCTAAAATGAATAAACCGAAATAATCCTACTAATAATTTATTATACGATTCAAAATAATAGAAGTTTCAAAAATAAATGTACCGGGTACAGAAACAATTCAGAATTGTTTCTGTACCCGGTACGTTAAAAATTAGTCTTCCATATATACTTCGCCGTCTTTGTATGTCATTTGTTCTGGGTAGCGTAAGTTAATAACGGCATCTTGAATTTCTTGTGAAGGTGGTTTCGTTGCTAGGGATACGATGATATTTGTAGCAAATGCAGCAATTGCACCAAACACGCCGGCACCTGTATCGATAATACCTAAGATTGTAAATCCTCCATATTTAGCTGCAAAGATGTAGGATAATGTTACAGCTAAACCAACAAGTAAACCAGCAATTAGTCCTTGTGCATTAGCTCGTTTCCACCATACCCCAAGTACTAAGGCAGGGAAGAATGTACCTGTTGCGATTGCAAATGCCCAAGCAACAATTTGAGTAATTGCACCCGGTGGATCAAGCGCAACGAGACCAGCAAATAATGTTGCAATAACGATTGTTATACGACCAACTTTTAGACGTTGTTTGTCAGTTGCATCTGGTTTTAAAATTCGGTAATAAATATCATGTGCAAATGCTGATGAAATGGCGATTAGTAAACCACCCGCTGTAGATAAAGCTGCAGCCATCGCACCTGCTGCTACTAAACCAATAACAAAGATTCCTAGATTTGCAATTTCAGGAGTTGCCATTACGACAATATCGTTCGCAATTATTAATTCATTCCATTGAAGAATACCATCACCACTAGTATCCGCTACTTTTAATAAACCAGTATCTACCCAAGTTTTTGTCCAAGCAGGAAGTTCAGCAATTTTACTACCAGCCACTTGTGTCATTAAAATGAAGCGTGAGAAAGCAGCATAAGCAGGTGCAGAGAAGTATAATAACGCGATGAATAATAGTGCCCAAGCTCCTGACCAACGCGCAGCCTTCATTGTAGATACTGTATAGAATCGAGCAATTACGTGTGGAAGTCCTGCTGTACCAGCCATTAATGTAAACATAAGAGCAAGGAATTGCCACTTAGTACCTTTTTCAAAAGGAGCAAAATACTCAGAAAGCCCGAGTTCACGATCTAGCTCACCAAGTTTTCCTACAATATCTCCGTAAGATAACCATGGGAGAGGGTTACCTGTAATTTGTAACGACATGAAGACAACTGGAACAAGGTATGCAACAATTAATACAATGTATTGTGCTACTTGAGTCCATGTAATCCCTTTCATTCCGCCGAACGCTGCATAAATAGCAATTAAAACTACGCCAATCATTGTTCCAAGTTTCGCATCAATTTCAAATAATCTTCCAATAACTACACCAGAACCTGATAATTGGCCGATTGAGTATGTGAAACTAATAATCATCGTACAAATTGCCGCAATGATAAGTGCTGTATTACTTTTAAAGCGGTCACCGATAAATTCAGGAACTGTATAACTTCCTGACTTTCTTAACTGAGGTGCAAGTAGGAACGTTAAAAGCAAGTATCCTCCTGTCCACCCCATAATATATGCTAATCCATCGTAGCCTAGCATCATAATTGTACCGGCCATACCGATGAAGGAAGCCGCACTCATCCAATCGGCACCAATCGCCATACCGTTATAAATTGGAGGTACACCACGACCAGCAACATAGAAATCGGACGTTTCTTTTGCTTTATTATAGACAGCAATGAAAATATACAAAGCAAACGTAGCTAAAATGATCGCCAACGATGTTATAAATTGTGTATCCAAAAATCATCCCCCTTTATTTCGAATTCACCTTTAATGATCTACTGTTGTATTCCTACCAATCTCTTCATTTCTCTTATCATCAATGCCGTACTTTTTGTCAATTTTGTCCCCAACAAATGCATTAACAAAAAGTAAAATTATAAAAACTGCTAATGCCCCTTGAGCTCCCATAAAATAGTGGAATGGGAATCCGTTAAAATAAACATTACTTAGTGGCTCAGCAAATAATACAACTCCGTAAGAAACGATTGCCCAAATGATAAAATAGATGACCATATAGGTATTTTTCTCACGGAAATATGCATCCGCCTTAATTTTATCAATCTTTTTCACCATTTCACCCCTGTTCTAAATTTCCCCAATCTACAAAAGTTACAGATTACAATAATAAAATGCTGTAGCTTTTCCTCCTTTGATAAAAATTTATATATTGCTTTGACTCATAAATGAGACAAAGAAATCACCAAGGTTAACGAAGGTTAAAGGAAATAATTTAATAGCTGTGAGTTAGATGGAAAGCTGATAATTTGTCCAAAAACAAAAATTCGGGGAATGAGCTATTGTAGACTAAAGATAAATTTTACAGTTTCAATAAGTGGGGCTGGAACAAGGATAATTTCTACTACAATATAGACTACGATCACCACTACTGGCACTAGTAATAATACGAATCGTTTTTTCCATAATGCAATAGTAAGACAAATGAGAGTAATTAAGAGAAAAAAGTACTGAATGTCCATAACCTCCTTTTCCTGTGATTATCATATTTTTTTTTTTTAAAACTTATGTATAAAAACTTCACAATATTATCAATTTTATAAGAAAAGTTTGTCTAAAGTGATATGTAGATAGTAATAATATTGGAGAGTAATTTATCGTTTTACCATCTAAACTTGAAAATATTCCGGGATGAAAGAAACATTTTATTTAAAACAAAAGACCTTCTACATTCATTTGTAGAAAGGTCTTTAAACTGAATTTAAATAATATATTCCATAAAGTATTCAGCCATTTTTGGTAGGGGAATCTGTAGCTTCATCATAAGAGCAACACAGTTTGCAAGGATTATTTCAGACCCTTCCGAATGCTCTAATTGAATCCCATATTCTGATTCGATGAAATTTGCAAACTCCCATTTCTTCAATGAATTACATTTTTCTCCTCGATAATAACTATCCATTTCTAAATAGAGATTATCAAAAAACTCCTCGAACAGATCACTCCGCCTAATAAGTTGCTGATAAATATTATCTTGAATGGGTGCCTTTGATGCATATATATCATGTGCAACAATTTGAATAATATCTTCAACATCAATATACTCACTTGTTGTCTCCTCGATTTTCCATACTGAGGTAGTGAATAATGGGTGCGAATCAAGGGTTATAATATTTTCCAGTTTTTTACGAAGGAATTTCTTAAAAACAACTCCTTCTTCACGGACAAATAGTACTTCATACTGGAATGTCGTATCGAGATTAGAAGAATTGGATTCTTCTAAAATCGCATAACTTTCACCATAAAGAGTATCAATATACATTTGAATTGGTTCAAACTCGTAATAAATATTCCGATCAACTCTATGACCAAAATATTTTAAATACACATCTTGGACATCCTCTTTACTAGGATTAACAAGACAAAGACTGTACTTTTCTTTTGAAATAACAAATTGAAGCAAGAATTCAGCTCCTTCTAAGTTGTTAAGGACAAAATCGAAAAGGTGGGCAATCGAAAAAGCATGGTCGTTAAATGATATTCATAAAAATACATATTATTCGTAAAACTATTGATTTCGTTGTGCTAAGAAGGGCTTAGGCAATATACCAAAACATAGTGAGTAGGAAAAATTTCCAATATTATATAGGGATGTACAACCTACACGGGCACCTCCTTTTTCACATAGATTGTAGGTAGTTTAAAAAGAAAGGAGGATTTGAGGCTAGTGTATCCTTTTAATTTCGATGATGATCGATTTGATGAATCCCCACGCCGTAGAAGACGCCAACCTGGATTCCCTGGAGGAGGGCAAGGGCAATTTCCTGGTTTCCCAGGCGGGGGTCAACCACCGTTTGGAATGCCGGGTGGAGGTATGGGGCAAATGCAACCTCCAACAGCACCACCACCAAGTTTTACACCGCAAATGTCTACATTCCAACAACAAGAATTTTCCCGCCGTGGTGGAGTAGGCGGAATTAGACGTTGTATGTTCCGAAACACATTTATTTGGATGAGAAATGGAAATGCATTCTGGTTCTTCCCAATGCTTGTTTCAGGTAACCAAATCGTCGGTTTCCGATGGAGAGGAAATAGAGGTTGGGTGTTTGACTCAATCAACCGAAATAACATCATGTTCTTCCAATGCTACTAATACGCTATTAGGGAGAAATCAATACACCTTCGTTAATAAACTTAACGAAGGTGTATTTTATTTGCTATTTAATATAGTTGGTGACGAAGGACAAAACATCAGGAGGACCCAACTAAAACGGTGTTCATATTCATATCACTAGTGACAAAACATATTATCACACGAGAAAGGGGAGAGATTTAGTTTGTAAAAACACCCATATTTTAGGGGGCGGTAAAGATTTGTACAAAGTATGGTTTTTTGTTAGATTGAATATAGTTTTATACATAGAGGATATATAGCAGATAACTTGAGTACAAAATAAATTTGTGGGTAAATAATAATCACACTGATAGAAAGGGGTTTTGTATGACTAACATATTATTAATATTATTACTTCAACTGGTTTATGTACCGCTACTAACGTTAAGAACGATATTTTTAGTGAAAAATTTAACGTTATTTGCAGCGATATTTGGGATATTAGAAATGTTGATTTACGTTTTTGGCCTGTCCTTAGTCTTTAATGGAGATCAAAGTTTATTAGCGATGGTAGTTTACGCAGTAGGATTTGGATTGGGCATGTTTTTAGGAACGAAAATTGAGAATAAATTAGCAATTGGGTATGTTTATATAACAATCAATACACAAATGAAAAATCAAGAGCTCATTGATACATTGCGTACAAATGGATTTGCTATCACAACCTATGTAGGAGAGGGTAGAGATAGTGAACGGTTTAAATATGAAATTTTAGCAAAACGAAATCGAGAAAAAGAACTATTTGCTTTAGTTGAATCAATTGAACCAAAGGCATTTATCATCTCCTACGAACCAAAATCCTTTAAAGGTGGCTTCCTAGTAGATCGAATGAAAAAGCAAGCAAGAGAATTTAATAAAAGAGGGTTTTAGTTATTTTTGATAGTGGGTACTAAAACCCCAAAATAATTTTGAAAAAACTGCATCTCTTTAAAAGAGAATGCAGTTTTTTAGTTATCTTATTATATTGATATATTTGGCGTAAACATAGCCTTTCTTTTGACCATATTGAATGTAATACCAAGAACCTGTTTTGTTCAAAATAAGTACAGTGTTATCCGTTTGGAGCTTACCTAAAGAAGTAGAATTGGTAGAAGCTTTTTGTCGAATGAATACGTTGGAACCATTAATTTTACCAACATATCTTTTAGCAACTGAAAAATTATGTGTTCTTGTTGATTTGTTTCCAGCAACATCTTCTGCAACCACTAATAAAGTATAGGAACCGTTAGCTATATTTGAGACATTCCATAAAGCTGTTTGTTTTCCGATAGATTTTTCAGTATTATTTTCGATTTGTTTTACAATAGCTCCTTTGGCATTCTTCACATAGACAGAAACCATAGCTGCTTCATCCATCGTATAACTTAATGTTACATTTTTTTTGCTATTTTTATAAGTTGTCCCAATATTAGTGATAGCGGGAGCCTTTTCATCTTTTGGTATATTTAATGTGTATTTATGAATTGCAGATGAAACATTACCAGCTAAATCCGTTGTAATAATTCCAAAGGTATATGTTCCGTTTCCAATAGAGGAAACATCCCAAGGTACCACATATTTTCCCGGTGCTTGCTCTAATTTTTTCATAAAATATTGTAATATTACACCATTTGAATCTTTTATATAAATTGACGTGTTAACAGTTTCATTAATTGCATAAGTTAATGTCACCTTTTTTGAAGCATCGTAACTTGAAGAAATTTCACTAATAATAGGTACAGTACGGTCTACGTTGTCATCAACATCTGTTCCACTACCGATTTCCCCGATTGGTTGTTTAATAGGCTCCATTGGGGATGGACTAGAAGTTTTTATTGAAGGTTCATAAACTTTTACAATTGATATGCCTGTATAATAAAACTTCAAAATCTCAGCATAGGTTTTGCCGCCGTTTTCAGCCATTTTCTGTGCTCCCCATTGGCTCATCCCTACACCATGTCCGTCTCCGCGACCTGTAACTTGTACTATATTGGAATCTGTTTTAACTTCATCTACAAGATAACTCAACATAACACGATTCCCAATCATTGCACGAATTCTTGAAGAGTTCACGTTTGAATAGGAGACGCGTTGAGGCACTAACTTCCCAGTAGTATCTACTAAATCTTTAACTAAAAATTCAACAGTAATCGTACCGTTTTTAACACGACCACCTGAACCAGGATTAGAGAGTGCAAAAGTAGGGATTGCGGTAATTTTTATATCTTTATTTGCATATCCATTATTGTTTAACCAAGCTTTAATATTTGAAGCGATTAACGGATCAGCTTCTTTTGTAGAAGCCCACCATGTTGAAGACTTCGATAAATCTAATTTAGTTAAATCGATTTGTGTTTTATTAAAAGAATAATTCCATACAAATTTTGGGTCATAATTGTCTTCCTTAATTGTTAGGTAAGGTACTTGTGTATTTCCCCAAGCATTTGCATTACTTTCTGTCATACCACCGTTACTAGAAGAATATACAGCATCGATTAAACGACCATTATAATGAAGAACTTCTCCTTTAGTTTCGTCTACAGCTTTTGTTGTATTAGGTGTCCATACGTAACCACCATAAACTTGATAGGAAATTGTGTCGTTAATAATTCCACGATTGAGGTAGCTTGTTGCATATGTTCGGGCAGCAACTGCTTGTGTTTTTAAAGCTTCAACATTCCAAGATGGATACATTTCAATTGGAACAACGCCCTTTAAATAATCTTCCATATAAACTGAATTTATTGGTCGAACGTAACTGTTTTCAACAATAAAATCAAAACTTCCTAAATACGGACGATTGTTTATGGAAAGTTGACTTGTTGGAGAATTTGGCTTAACAGAAAAAGTTTGATATGAACCTAACAATGTACCATTTTTATATAAAGATAGTTTTCCACTAACTTGTTTTAATGTATAAGTTTCATTAGCCTTTAACACAACATTTTCATCGCTCGTTAAATAGTCACCATTTGGCTTTAAAGAAATCTCGGTTTTATTTCCTAAATAGTTCACTAATTTTACTTTTACAATCGGTTCACTTTCCTGCGCATTACTTTGTGAAATCGGAAGTAATGATAGACACATAGCTAGAACTACGAGTAAAAGTAGTGCTTTTTTCATTTAATTGTCCTCCGAATCTATTGTTATACTACTATTTAATAGTATATTGATAGTTCCAGAGAAACAATGTTAAATTGTTTCCAATAGAGTTGCAAATAGCATATGACATAAAAAACCAGGAAAGACTAAACGAGACATCTTTCCTGACTTAAAGTTTAATTTCTACTAATGCTTGGTTCAATTTCTTTCTTAAAGGCTTGTATTAATTGCTGGAGACGTTCGGAGTGGGCAGGACCATTTGGGTTAGGGTGATAATAATCGTTATCTTTTGATAGGACACCGAAATACGGGATATTACTTTCCTTTATTAATTCCAGCCATTTCTTCTTCTCTAATTCATAGAATCCAGAATTTTTTCCTTTCTCAACACCCCAACCAATTAAAATCCATGGATGTCTTTGAATTTCACTTAAAGACGGTCTAGTGATGGTAGGGTAATTACCTGTTGACTTTAAAGATTCAAATAGTTCGATTGCTTCTTTGCTTATTGCATTTTTTACATAGAATAAGTTGTAAATGTATAGTCTACCATTTAAATTGGAATGAGTTGCTTTCATAAATTTTACGAGTTGTCTCATAGTACGATCTAAAGATACTTCATCTGTATGTGCCCCAGTTTGGACGAGCTTTCGTCTCACTTCTCCCTTGAGTTGTGCTGAACCAGGATTTAACATTACTGCGGCACCAAGGGATTGACTAGAGGTACCGAATTGAATATACGTATTAGTACGGTAAACTTCTTCCCCGATTTGTTGAAAAGTTGCAATCGCTCTCACATTTTCCAAACAGCTAACCCCCAGTAAAATGTAGTGTTATTCATAATATTCTGTAATAGGGGGAAATATTAGCTTGATATTTTAATATATTTAATATCAATTGCTTGAAATTAATGGAGGGATATGGAAGAATTAATATGTTTCAAATTCAAGATATAGGAGAATAGAAAAATGGTGTTATTACAGGAAAAAGTAAGTGATTTTTATAACGCAGTAAAGGAAAGACGTACATATTATTCAATTAACAATGAAATAATTTTAACGAACGAAGAACTTGAAGAACTAATTAATTTATCGGTCTTACATGCACCATCTGCCTTTAATTCACAAGGTGATCGAGTAGTTTTATTAGTAGGTGAACAGCATACAAAGCTTTGGGACATCACAATCGAAACATTGAGTGAAAGATTGCCTGCAGACAGATTTGCCACAACTGAAGCGAAATTAAATGGATTCAAGAATGGTTATGGAACGGTATTATTTTTTGAAGACCTTGATGTTTCAAATGAACTCCAAGAAAAATTCCCTACGTACAAAGATAATATTCCTTCATGGTTCCAACAAAACTCAGGAATTCTACAATACATTGTTTGGACGGGCTTAGAGCAAGCAGGATACGGTGCTTCCGTGCAGCATTATAATCCACTAATCGATGAAAAAGTGCGTAAAGAATGGAATATACCAACAAGTTGGAATCTCCTTGCTCAAATGCCTTTTGGAAAACCAATTGCCCCTCCTAAGGAAAAGCAATATCAAAGCCTAGACCACCGAGTAAAAGTATTTAAATAAATAATTTATGGACCTTTAAGAGAAATCTTAAGGGTCTTTTTTCTTATTAGATACTTGAATCAAAGTCGTTTCAAAGTTTTCTTTAAAATGTTGACCAATGCCAAACAAATTGATATATTGTTTATATATTTATAAACATATGTAATAATCGTTTGTGGTTTAGGTAAACGAAATCGGAAAATGTTTTGGGAGGGACGTTATGTAATGAATTTAACCGACGTTTTCTGGAATGCCTCACTTGAAGAAATAAAGCGCGGATATAATGAGGATTCCAATCAGTTCACATGCCTGCTATGTGGTGTACATGTAGAAAAAGGTGTTATTTATCCAAACGGTGATGTTCTATATGAGGCTAGTCGCTTCATACGTTTACATGTTGAACAAGAACATGGTTCAGTATTCGAATACTTGCTTAGTCTTGATAAAAAGTTAACAGGTTTAACAGAACATCAAACCGCATTATTAAAACACTTTTATGCAGGAAAAAGTGATAAGGAAATACAACAGGAAATGGAAATTGGCAGTAGTTCAACGATTCGTCATCATCGCTTTGTGTTAAAAGAGAAGGAACGTCAAGCAAAAACACTACTTGCAATAATGGAACTGTTGAAGGAAAAGGATCAGTATGCGCCTGCATTTATCACACCCCATAAACACGCAAAAATGGTAGATGATCGATATGCAGTGACAACAGGGGAACAATCAAAAATATTAGAGAAGTATTTTTTACAAGGATTGGATGGACCATTAAGTAAATTTCCTCCGAAAGAAAAGCAACGCCTAGTAGTATTACGTGCAATTGCAAATCGACTTGATAGCAACATGAATTATTCAGAGAAAGAATTAAATGACATCCTAAAAGAGATATATGAAGACTATGTTTTAATTCGACGCTACTTAATAGAATATGCATTTCTTGAGCGAAAAGCAGATGGTAGTTCATATTGGGTGAAGAAATAAAGAGAGGGTTAAAAAGCATGGATCGAAAAAAAGAACTAAAACATCAATATCAAGAAATTGAAATAATAGCTGGTGTATATCAAATAAAAAATACCGAAAATGGAAAGATATTAATTGAAAGTACGAGAAATTTAAAAACAATTAACGGGGTTAAATTCACGCTAAATAACAATACACATTTTAACAAAAAATTACAGAAAGATTGGAACAAATTTGGAAAAGATGCGTTTTTAATAGAGGTGTTAGAAACTTTGAAGAAGGAGGATTCTCCGTATTTTAATGAAAAAGAAGCATTAAAAGAGCTAGAGGAAAAATGGCTATCTAAATGCCAACCTTTTGATGATGCTGGTTACAATTAAACTTAAATGGAGAAAATCAAAATGGAATTAATTTCAGAACAAGCAAAACCATCTATGTCCCTTCAAAAAATGATGGTTTTCTTTCTCATTCCGGTTGCATTTTCGAGTGTAATTCAATCCTTTGGGCAAGTGATAAGTACAATTATCGTCGGCCAAACATTAGGAGAAGATTCACTTGCTGCAATTTCAGCTTTCTTTCCATTGTTCTTTTTCCTCATATCCTTTGCAATAGGAATTGGGTCGGGAAGTTCAATTTTAGTAGGCCAAACCTATGGGGCTGGTAATATCCCAAAAATGAAAGAAGTTGTTGGAGTAACCCTTGCTGTTACATTGCTTCTTTCTGTTATTGTAGCTATTTTTGGAGGATTTTTTACGGAATCAATTTTAAAAATTATGGGAACTCCTGAAAACATTTTGGAGGAAAGTGCAAGTTATGCCAAAATCTTATTCTTAACACTCCCAATTATGTTCCTTTATATGAGCTACACAACATTTATTCGAGGAACGGGTGATTCGAAAACGCCCTTAATTTTTTTGATTATAAGTATCGTAATAAATGTCGCATTGCTACCTATTTTAATGTTTGGTTGGTTCGGTTTACCGGCCCTTGGGTTAAATGGTGCCGCATATGCATCTGTTTTCTCGAACTTAATAACATTTGTTTTATTACTTATTTATTTACACAAAAATGACCATGTAATTAAGCTAGACAAAATCATTATGAAAAATATCAATTTTAAAGGGGATATTATTAAAACCTTATTAAAATTGGCCATTCCATCCAGTATAAGTATGGTGGCAATTGCAATGGCTGAGGTTGCTGTAATTATCTTCGTCAATAGTTATGGCTCAGATGCAACGGCTGCCTATGGAATTGTTAATCAAATTGCAATGTACGTTCAAATTCCAGGGATGAGTGTCTCCATTGCCATTTCAGTATTCGTAGCACAAGCAATTGGCGCAGGTAATCAAGAAAATGTGAAGGAAATTACAAAACTAGGTTTAAAGTTAAGTTACTTGTTTGGCGGTGTTTTAATTATTATTGTCTACCTACTTGCAGAACCAATATTAAAATTGTTCTTAACAAGTGCAGATACGATTGGAATTGCAAAAGGGCTGATCCTAATTTCCTTTTGGAGTTATTTACTATTAGGACACGTGCAAGCAATTTCCGCGACAATGCGAGCGACTGGGGTTGTACTATGGCCAACAATTTTCTTAATCGGTAGCATTTGGGTTATTGAAGTACCTGCAGCATATTTACTGTCTAACTTCACAAGCTTAGGGATAAACGGAGTATGGTTAGCTTATCCAATTGCTTTTGCTGTTAACTTAGCTGCTCAATATTGCTACTATCACTTTATTTGGAAAAAGAAAACAATAAAATCCTTAGTATACGATTAAGGAAGCGAGTCTAGGTTCTTACTTAAGAATCTAGGCTTTTTTTATTTAATCGTTCATTACTTTTAAAAGGGATTAGTACTATATAGAAACATCAAATATGTAGAAAGGAGTGTACATTCCCTTGAAACTTCTTCACTTACTCTTAATAGCCTTTTGGTTCTTAGTAGGTGGTTGCATGGAGTTAGTGGAAGAGTTCGATGTTGAAACGGAACCAGCTATTATACCAGTTACCGGATTATCCGAGGTAAACGTTCCTAAAGAAGAGGTAATTGAAGAAAAAGTTACACTTCTGGATAACGGGTGTTATAGCAATGAAGTCTATATTGCAGGGGAAGAAACGTGTTCTTTAGTGATTGATTGTAATGATGAAGCTTCCTGTGTTAAATGGGGTAACGAATTGATAAAACAACTGGAATTTGAATATGGATCACTAGTATTAGAACAATCCGTTGCAACAGGAGAAGAGGGAATTACTGTTCTGACTACATATGATGTTGATAATGACGAAGAAACAATATACACCGAAACTGATATATCTGATGAAGAGATGGAATACCATGCCGATTTGTGGTTTAGCTTTAGTTGGCTTATCCCTGAAGAAGAACGAATAGAAATTAATCGTTTTGAAGTATTCGAAAGTGGAGACACGCTTGCATATGTTTCCTTACATGATGAGAATGGAGAGTATTGGACACTGGGCATGAATAATAAAAATGTTGAATTAGCTTCTGAAACTTTAGTTACATACTTACATGAGTATGCTCATTTCTTATCATAAAATCAAAACGAAATCGATTATTGGAAAGACAAAGATGCATGTAACACACTGTATTTACCAGATTCAGGTTGTTTTTATAAAGATGCTTACTTAACAAGTTTCTATCGTGAATTTTGGGAAGTTCCAGGAAGTGGGGATTTACATGATTTCTTTGTTTCCGAATATGCTCGCGTATCCCCAGAAGAAGATTTCGCTGAGTCATTTGCTCATTTTGTCTTAACCCAAACACCAGAAGGGAATACAGTAAAAGATGAGAAAATATTATACTTTTATCAATTTGAAGAACTTGTACAACTGCGAACGAAAATATTATCGCGGGTCGCTACATGGCTTGTGAGAAATGCAATATAAAAAAGAGGAGTCCCGAGGGTGAGGGATCTCCCAAATTGAGGTATGAATGATGGGTCGATATTGGCACTTATAAAACTAAGAAGTGGCTTTGTTCAAGAAAGAGGGGAGTTCTTGCAAGGAGATATCTTTCTTTTGTTTTAGCATATTCAATCTGAAATTGCCTATTAAGGACGTAAGCGGAGGAAGATAGATTATTAGGAAATTTTCTGAAAAAAATCCCCATCAATATTACGATGGGGAATGTGTTTTACTTCTTAATGAACTTTTCAATAGTTGGAATAAGTTCTTCGTGTAAAGGTAATGATGGATCAGTATAAGTAGCGAGGTTCGCATCAACATCGGTCGGTGCATTCTTTAAGACGTGATTCATGCCCTCAATGATTACCGTCTCATCGGCTGATTGTCGTAATGCCTCAACATCTTTGTCAATTACTTGAATATCAGACGTACCATGAATAACAAATTTAGGATTTGTGACTTTTTCTAATTCCTCTTTTGGGTCGTACTTTATCCAGGATGTTAAGTATGGTTGGCTTGGAACAGGGAAGATCATTTTTAATTCATTTGACATGTCTTCAACGATTTCTCCAGCTTTTACCTTTGCTAAAATCTCTTTACTTTCTTTAACTAGTTCAGGAGAAAGTTGTGCGCTTAGTTGATCAATCATGACCTCATCGATTCTACGACCAGTACCTGCAAGTAGTATTAGGGAATCGACTGTCTCTTTTTGTACTGCTAAAGTACTAAGGATTGCTCCTTCGCTATGTCCAATCACATGTACGGAAGTAAACGAATCTTGAGAATTAGCATAAGCGATAATACTAGCAACATCTTTTGCAAAGTCATAGAATTGAACTGCATTCGGGTCCTTCACTATTATTGTATTTTCTCCTATACCACGCTTATCATAACGAATCGTTGCAATATTCTTTTCTGCTAATTGTTCAGCTAGCATTTTGTAGCTATCGGACTTCACCCCTGCAACGGAATTTCCGTTTTTATCTGTAGGACCACTTCCAGCCACGATGATTGCAACAGGGGATGGTTCACCATTTTTTGCTTTTTGAAGGGCAACTTTTAAATCTCCACCTTCTACAGGAATTAAAACTTGCTCGTAACTCGTTTCTTCCTTTGCTGTGCTGTCGTTAGGTGTAAAGATTACCGGGAAAGTTGCTCCATTTTGGGTAAACGTACCTTCAATCTCTCCGTTAGCTATTTTCCCTTTTATTGAAATCTTTTGCCCTTGTAGATTAATCGCAATATCTACTGCATCTTCATTATAACGGATACTTTCAAACGGGAAGTTTTCTAATCCTTGCACAGGTACTGAAAATGTCCCTGTTGTTTCTTCCAGCTTGATGATTACCGGTAGTGGTGAATTTGGTATTTCAATATTTCCTGCCCATTCCCCGAAAAATTGTGTATTCATGGTTTGTTCCTCCTCATTTTTTGATTTTCCTTTATCTGTACCTTCAGCGTTACATCCTACAAGTGTTAGTAATGCAATAAAACATATAGCGAACCATTTTTTCATATTTATTAACTCCTTATGTTAAATTCAAATGATGCTTTAAGTTTAAAATAAGTGCCTTATAATCTTGACGTTCCTGAAGTGGAGCAAGAATAGGGTGGTCTGTAACGTTTGCCAATATATCTTTTTTTATAGAAGCTACATCCCTTGGTGAAAAATCTCCAAGTGCCATTTCTTTTCTCATCCAGTTTTCAAGTAAGTCAAAATAAGCATCACCTTTTAAGTGAATCGGGAATGTCAAACTATTTACTAAACGACCATAAAGTTGCAACATTTTCATTGCTTCTTCATGTCGTTGTTGCATCATATTGCAATAGGCTGCTTTAATATAGAAGACAAGAGCTGCATTTACATTTAGCTTCTCAACATGGAATTCTTTAATGAGTAATTCCATTCGTTTAATGGTTTCATCAAAATGTTCAATATTTTCAACCTCAAGCATTAGCGAATCCGTTGCACTAGAGATGAGGCCGAATAAGTGCTGGTACATACTAATTTGAAGTGTTTCTCTTGCTTTATCCGGTCGGTTCATCATCGTTTGTGCAGTGGCAATAATATTTTCAGTTCCGAATTCAACTTGAATGTGATCACCTAATAGTTCAAGTACTTTTTCTGCTTCATTCAACATTAGAAATGCTGTCGCTTCTACAATCTCCGCTTTATGAACATATTTATATTCTTGGGTGTGATGACGTACACGCTCACATAATTCAACAACTCGGTTTAAAACTTCTTCAGGGTGCTCAGCTTGTTTATGATAATTTAGGTATAGTAAAGCGAGTTCCAGCAATAAGGGGAAGCATGAATAATATTCCTTTACATAGTTTTCTATTTCTTGTTGGACTTCTGTAAATGTTTGAATACTAAACTTTTCCGCGAGTTGGGTATATAATTTCTGAATATTTTCTTGAGTCATTTGTGGTTCGTAACCAAGAAGTGCATCGATTGATAAGTTAAAAAATGTTGCAAGTTTAGGTAGTAACGTAATGTCTGGATAACTTAGCCCAGTTTCCCACTTCGAAACAGCTGCTTTCGACACGCCAACATATTGGGCAACTTGTTCTTGTGTAATACCAATCTCTTTACGCAATGTACTAATGCGAGTAGCAAATTGAAAACCTGTCATATATCCCATCCCTTTCTAGCTCCAGTATATGGGATAATTATAAGGAAAACTAACGAGTGGTAGTTAATAATAGTTGATTAAATCAACTAACGGTGAACTTTCTATTCGTAATAAGCGCAAAAAATCCCCTTCGCCTAATGCGTTGGGGATGTTGTTTTAATGGAAACGATGTATTAATTGTTGTTATAGTTCCCTGTAACTGATAAAGAATGTATGTTAATTTAACCCATTAATGAAAGCTTCAATTTCTTCCTGTGTTTTGCGATCTTTGCTAACGAAACGTCCGATTTCTTCCCCATTATTATAGGCTAGGAAACTTGGAATGCCGAAAATATCTAATTTGATACATAAATCGATATACTCATCTCGATCTACCTTAACAAAGCGATAATCAGTATATTTTTCTTCAATTGCTGGCATAACTGGATCAATAAAGCGGCAATCTCCACACCAATCAGCAGAAAACATGAAAATTGTACGACCATTTAATTTTAATTGTTCAAACTGTTCAAGTGATTGTAAATTCTCCATATAAAAATTCCTCCAAGCATTTTTAAAATTAGGCTTCAATAATAATATCTCATGGATGAGCAAAATAATAAATTGAATTGCAATGTGAAGTCATGGTTTTGTTTTTTTCGGACATTATATTAAAAGAAAGGAGGCTTATTATTGGTTCGACATTTAATACCGCTTTTAATATTAACAATAATCTGTAGTTCCATTTCACCTGAGATTGTACGAGCTAATGAAAAACCTTCTAGAGAGGAAATCATACAGCAGCGAATGTCTATGTACGTACAGTTTCAGGATTATATTGTTCCTTGGTATTACTTAGCTGCTATTGATCAGTATGAACGCAATATACAAGATGTTCGCAAGGATATTCCGAAACGTGACAGCACCGTTGCCATTCAGTTCTCTAAAGAATATTGGGCAGGCGCAATGAACCCAATAATGGATGATACATCGCCTTTTACAATTAAATACTTCGGGGGATTAGGTCTTGATGGCAATGGTGATGGAATCGCAAGTTCAGATGATGATGAAGATATTATGTTTACAATAAGTAATTACTTGAGCAAATTTGGACCGAATGAAGAGGATTTTAAAATTGCTTTATGGGAGTATTACCAAAGTGAACTGGTCGTAAAACAAATCTTATCCATAGCAAAACTATATAAGCATTATAATACAATTGATTTAGATACACATGTTTTCCCGGTTCCTGTTCGAGGCTACAATTATAGCTATAGAGGAACTTGGGGTGCCAATCGTGGCTGGGGCGGAAGACGTATACATGAAGGAACAGACATTTTTGCTGGGTATAGTACACCTGTTGTTTCAACTTCATATGGCGTAATAGAAGTAATGGGATGGAACGAGTTTGGAGGTTGGCGCGTTGGAATTCGGGACAACCATAACACGTATCATTACTATGCACACTTAGCTTATTTCAATAAAGGTTTAAAAGTGGGAGATATTGTAGAACCAGGTACCCTCCTTGGTGGTGTAGGAAGCACTGGGTATGGTAAAGAAGGTACATCAGGTAAATTCCCACCACATTTACATTATGGTATGTACAAATTTAACGGTCGAACTGAATGGGCATTTGACCCATACCCTTCACTAATGCAATGGGAAAAATACACTCGACAACAGCATAAAAAATAGCTTATAAGGTTGTTCCAATTTGGAGCAACCTTTTTATATACTTTTTTACAAAACAATGTTGACATACATTTTCAGGACGTGTATAGTAATACAAGTCGTTACTATGACAAACTTAATTGCGAGAATGATGTTGATATTGAAGATGTTTGTAAATGAAAAATGTTGACAATCGTTTGTAAAATTGATAAACTAATAAAGTTGTTTCGCAAAGCAATTAATTCACTTCTGAAAAGATTTGAAAAAAGTATTGACATTAAAACTTAAAAGATGCTAATATATAAAAGTCGCTTTCGAGATAACGACAATGAACTTTGAAAACTGAACAACAAAACGTTAATGAATATAATTTCTCATTAATTTGAGAAACATTTTGACATCAATTTTGATGCCAGCAAATTTGAGCTTTATCAAATTCTTTTATGGAGAGTTTGATCCTGGCTCAGGACGAACGCTGGCGGCGTGCCTAATACATGCAA
>NZ_OBMQ01000017.1:0-28133 GCF_900217795.1 Ureibacillus xyleni
GGAAGCCACTGAAAAACTAAATACCGATAAAAATTTATAGTAATTATTTGCTTCTAAATAGAAGGTGGGATTCACTTCGCTTTCCACGGGCTTGGCTTCAGCCTCCTCGTCGCAAGCTCCTGCGGGGTCTTCAGCTCAAGCTGTTCCCGTAGGAGTCTTCGTGAATCCCACTTCCTAAAAGATCTGAGCGTATTTTTATTATAAAAATTTATTAAAATCGACTTTTTCAGTGCCCTAATTTAATAGAGGTGATTCGCATTGCTAACATTTCACGATTTCGTCCGTTAATACTTGCAAAGCGTCTTTTACATCCTCGGCAAATTGTACGGGGTGATCAATCTTCACAAAATGAATATACATTAACCGCGGATCTTCAAATAGCCAATGATTGTGGAAAGCCGTGACCAAAATATTATTTTTGCGAAGTTTACTAATAAACAAGTTTAGCTCATCTTCTAGAATTACTGTTTCTCCACTACAAAGCGCTTTTCCATCTGATGTTAATGATTCAAAAACAAACATTTGAGGAATTAATAAAAATGCTCTTCCTTTTCTCCCCATAACGCGAGGTTTTATATTTAAACGAGAGTCCATAACAGTACAAACACCATCTTCAAATGTATGCATTCCTCCAAGGATGTCATGGAATTTTTCGCAAAGTTTTTCTGCCAAGTCTAAAGTATTGTCGTGATTTTCATGGGATTTACCTACATCTTTTTTTGTCAATACCCGTAAAGCCCTTCTTGTTTTCCTCGCAAAAGAAAGTGGTTCATCAATCGATTGGAAATGAATGTACAATAGGCGAGGCTCTTCAAATAACCAGTGATTGTGTAGTGCCGTAACGATAATACCATTTTCCCTTAAACATGAAATAAATGGGTTAATCTCTTCTTCAAGAATGACAGTTTCCCCTAAACATAAAGCATTTCCCTCATCATCAAGCTTTTCAAAAGAAAACGCTTGAGGTACAAACATAAATGATTGTGCATTCCGTCCTAATACAGTTGGATGAATATTTGTTCTAGATCGTGTTGCAGTACATACTCCATTAATTACAGAAGGTGTGGATCCTAAAATTCGTGCAAATTCCAGGCAAAGCTTATTAGGCTGTTCCGTATTCATTTCATTCATGAATCGCATAATTCCCTTCCAATAAATTTACTTATAGTGAAATTGTATTCCAGTAAATTGTGAATGGTTGGGCAATTTAGCCTAAAACTTGAGAGTGCTAGCATTATCATATTATTTTTAAATACAACGCCATCATTCCAAAACCCGCCAAAGTATACAGAACAATACTTAATGCATGAGACTTTTTTAACGAAACAAACAGAATCTCAGTAATGGTCACCATTAGAATCAATCCGATTGTGAAGCTCATAATGAATGCAGAAATGAGAAAAAACTCTTGACCGATAAATTTTCCGATAAAAGCCCCAATCGCAACAGGAATGGATACAATAAATGAAAAGATAATCCAAAGAGAGCGATTATGCTTCACGAGCATTAATGGGGTAAATAGTATCACCCCTTCTGGAATACTATGAAAAAAAAGTGCTTGTAATAGGGGATATCGTAACTCCGAATCTACATTTGCCCCAAACATAATTCCCATCGGCAAATTATGTATTAAAATACTAAGCATTAAAAGTAAGCTAATTTGTATATTTGAACTTTTTTTAGAAAGTAAATCTTCAGTATGGTTGTAGTGAAGTATACTGTGTAATCCTCGAAATAGGAAAATTCCTAAAAATATACCAACAAAACTATTAAACCAACCGCTAATTTCAATTGTCTCTGGGATCATTTCAATACTTATTAAACCTAATATTAGCCCGGCGCAAATCGCATAAATAACATTCATTTTCTGTTGAAATCCTCTAAATAACCAGGCAATACTACCACCGATCATTATTCCAGCAAACGTACTTAGAAAAGCAATAAGCCACATTCGTTCACACCTTTTTCCGGCATTTACTAACGTATATGGCTTATTCAATGAATTTATGTAATATGTAAAAGAAAATTAAAAAGGAACAAGCTTACCCTGTTCCTTTTCATCGTTATTGTTAATTTTTGTCACCTAAAGCAATAATCTTTGTACCACTTAATATAAATAGCATATTATTGCTTGAATGTCTTGTCCAATTTTCAGAAGTAGGTTGTATGGCATTTAAGTCATATGCCCCATGTTCATACCCAGTACCTTGGTTAAATAAGGTAGCTGCTTCTATTATCTGTGGAGTAAAGATTGTACCAATAAAAGATAAAAATAGAATAAGTAAAAAATTTAATTTCTTCAAATACTCCCCTTCTTTCTTTAGAATTTATTCCTATAATTTACAATTATAAAAGAAAGGCGAAAACTATGATATCGTAATATAGATAAATTACAATATATGTTTTCACCTTGTAAGGACGTCCTATATAGCTTTTAGATGTCCATCAAATCTATTTAACTAGGAATAAACATAATTGGACATGATGCCATTGTAAGAGTAGCTTGGCTGACACTCCCTAACTTACGGCTAGAATCGGCATTCATCCCTCTTGAACCCATGACGACACAACGTACGGATTCTCCATTTGATTCAGAGATAATTTCAATCGCAGGTGTTCCAATTCGAATTTTAGAAGAATATGAAACTCCCTCGTTTTCTAATAATGCTTCAGCTTCTTTTATGATTCCTTCACCTAATATAGCAATGCTAGGTTGAATATTAATAACTTTAATTTCATCACCGTACGCTTTTGCCATTGTAATTGCAAACTTTAAAGCGTTTTGTGCAATTCTTGATCCATCAACTGGCACAACTATTTTTTTACTCATCACATCACTCTTTCCTAATGCAACTCTACTTGAATTTAATTATCCCAGTTTTTGTAATTTTGTAAAGAGATTCATTCACTAAAAACCACTTTGTCTTTTTTCCCGTGTAGTAAAAAATAAAGGCCGGATGATGCCAAAACGACAAAGGCTAAAATGAGGTATAACATGCTATAACTTAATGTAGGAATAAAGAATCCTAGTAGATAAGGACCGAATCCAAGCCCTGCATCTAAAAATATAAAAAAGGTTGATGTGGCTAATCCCATACGGTGTGACGGATTGAGTTTGATGGCAATTGCTTGAGTACATGATTGCATGTTACCGAATCCAAGACCAATTAGAACACCGCCTAATAAAAATGTAAAACTATTTTGAGCAACACCTAAAAGGTACATTCCGATGGCGAAAAGAATAAAGGCAGGATACATCACGGTATTTGCACCTTTTACGTCCATTAATCGCCCTGTGAATGGACGTGAAATTAAAACAGCTAAAGAGTAAAAAAGAAAGAAGAAACTTGCTGTACTAACTAAGTCGATTTCAATTGCATAAAAATTAATAAAGGATAAAACACTTGAGTAACAAAAGGCAACCACAAGTGTAATTACTGCAATTGGAACAGCATTTGGTTCAATAAATTGAGACAATTTAAACCCTTTTTCAGTTGTTTCTTTGGTAATCACCAATACAGGTACACGTACAAATAACGCAGTAATGAAACTAAAAAGTCCTAAAGCCAGGCAAAGGATAAAAATCCATTGAGTACTTGTATGCTGCGTCATATATAGCCCTATGAAAGGTCCAATAGCTGTAGCCAATGTCGTACTCATACTATAGTAGCCGATTCCTTCTCCCTTTCTAGTATTAGGAATTACTTGGGCAACAATCGTTCCTGTGGCTGTACTCGCAATCCCTAAAGTAATCCCATGTAATAACCGGGTAATAAGTAAGAAAGTAATGCCTAAATGGATAAAATATAAAACAGTTGTGGATATAAATAAAATTAATCCTATAAATAAAGTTCTCTTACGTCCAATTGAATCGATGTACCGACCAATACACAAACGGCCAATTAAAGTTCCAACAATAAATATCCCTGTCACCAATCCAGCTTGGCTTGTTGTTGCATGATATTCGTTTACTGCAAAAACACCTATAATTACAATTAATAAATAAAAAACCAATGTTAATAAAAAATTGACGCCGGAAACGATGAGAAAATCCTTTGTCCACAATTTCTCTTTATTCACTTTTACTATCCTCACGTTTCATAATATTGTTTTGAATTTTAGGCAGTGTTTGGTAAGTGATAATTTGTTCTTCTTTTGATAACCCTTCCATCACGTTGGTTTCTAAATTTGTTATTTTTGTTCGGCACTCTTTATAAATTTGTTCCCCTAATTCTGTTAACTGAATGATTTTTTCACGCCGATCTTTCCCTGGAATTTGTACTACGAATTGCAATTCTTCCAAGCGATGAACTCTTCTCGTAATGGTTGGCTTTTCAACATTGTAATAATTTGAAATATCTACAAGTGTTGAAGGTCCATAATTTTTTATATAAAAAATAACTTGCCATAGTGAATAAGAAAGTTGATAAATGCTCATTAATTCATTTAAGGAAGTAATTAACGATCGATACAATCTTAAATAATTTTGAAAAAAACCTTCCATTATAATTTCTCCTTCCAAATTAATTACTTTGGGTAATAGTTACCTTAGATAACTATATATTTTTTTATGAAATTTTTCAAGAGCTACAAAAAAAGCCAGTCTCACATTAGGAAACTGACTTCCATTTTTAATAACTAGTCTAAAGTAAAATCATACCTAATAATGCCCCGGAAAGTACAACCATCCACGGCGGTAATTTCCAATATACAAGCATAAAGAATAGAATTGCAGCAAGGGCAAAGTCTAATGTTTCGTAAATCGAACTAGTCCATATTGGGTGGTATAATGCAGAAAATAGAATCCCTACTACTGAAGCATTAATACCAATCAACGCCGCTTTAATTTTAGGGTTATTTCGTAAATCATTCCAAAAAGGAAGTGTCCCCAAAATTAGTAAAAATGCAGGAAGAAAGATTGCAAATGTAGCAAACAAACCGCCTTGCCAACCTGCTACTACAGCTCCAATATACGTAGCAAATGTAAATAACGGACCGGGTACAGCCTGTGCAGCACCATAACCCGCAAGAAATTGCTGTTCACTTAACCAACTAGTTGAAACAAATTCCTGCTCTAGTAACGGCAAGACAACATGTCCCCCACCAAAAACAAGAGAACCCGAACGATAGAAGCTATCAAACATTGAGACCCATTGTGATGAAAAATAATTACTTAGTACCGGTAAGAAAATCAATAATCCAAAGAATACACTTAAACAAGCCGCTCCAAATTTTTTCGATATAGGGAAATGTGTAACTGTTGAATTCTCTGCTTGAATTGTTTCTCTGCGATATAAAATATAGCCGATAATACCCGCTAATAAAATAACAGCAATCTGTGTAAAGGCTGTTTGCCAAAGCAATGTTGAGATTAATGCAAATAATGCGATTGTTTTTCTTTTATTATCAGGCGTAAGGGTTTTGGCCATACCTAAAATAGCATGAGCAACAACTACTACGGCAACAATTTTTAACCCTTCTATCCAACCAGCATCCTCAATACCAAATGTTTGAAGCGCTGTTGCAAAAATTATTAACGCAATTACAGAAGGCATTGTAAATCCTAAAAACGAAATAATTCCTCCTATTAAGCCGCCACGCATTACACCTAAACCAATCCCAACTTGGCTACTAGCAGGTCCAGGTAAAAATTGACACAAGGCAACTAAATCCGCATAATTCTTTTCATCCATCCATTTTCTCCTGCGAATATATTCTTCATGAAAATATCCTAGGTGAGCAGTAGGACCTCCAAATGAAGTAAGTCCAAGCCTGGTTGACACTATTAATATTTCTAACCAAATTCTCATTCTTGTCATCCTGTCATCACTTCCTTAATCATTTATTTCTTTAAACAATTCATAAGCTTTTTCACGAGCTTGAACTAGCACTTCCTCTCCTTTACTTGTAGCTTTATAATATTTTCTAATTTTCCCCTCTACATTTAGTTCTTGCTTTTGTAATAAACCATCTGATTCCATATTGTGAAGGATTGGATATAATGTACCTGCACTTAATTCATATCCATGTTCATGCAACTCTTCAAGCATCCATGCACCATAAATAGGGTGATCTTTCGCATGATAAAGAATATGAATTTGTATAAATCCTAAAAATAGCTTTCGTAATATTTTACCTTCCAACTTTCATACTCCTTTTTAATTTCGAAAATCGATATCGAAAACTGATATAGTAACTACTCATACAGTACCATATTTTTTTCTGAATCGATTCGTTTAATAATATCTTAAAACTATTTTACAATCTCTTAATATTAATGTATAAATGCGCATTAAAAAGGCATAGAGATCAAGATTTCTCTATGCCTGGATTAGCATTATAAATTAGCATTTTCTACTGATAACTTTTGTCTAACGCGTAGCTTTTTCATAACAAATCTAGCAAGTGGTTGGGCATCCTGCATTCCCCAAAATTGTTTTTACACCTAAACAAATATCCTTGCATAAGATGCATATGTATTTATTTTAAATGAGGTGAAGAAGACTGATGGCTTTAAATATGGATTATACCTCTCCTTCAACGCAATTCACTTTTGATCTGAATAAGAGCCCATTATTCATAAAAGATAGTAGAAACTACATTAACCTATTAGGAAAAGGCCAGTTGAATACACTTGATAATGTATCACTACTGGACATTTTCCTAAGTGCTAGTAATGTTGTAGAGCCGCACTATCATCAAAATGCGGCGGAGTTAGTGTATTGTATTTCTGGTGCTGCTACTGTTTCAATACTAAATCCATTTACTAAAGAAGTACTTAATTTCCCTATTACTCCTGGTCAAGTGGCGAACGTTCCACAAGGTTGGTGGCATTATGAAATGGCTACGGTTGATAACACACATCTTTTAGCAATATTTAATGCATCCACTCCCGAAGTTATTTTAGGGTCGGACATCTTAAAATTTACTCCGGCTAATGTTATGGCGCATACTTATTGTCTCGACGAAAATCAATGGAAGCAAGTTATTTCGCCAGTTAAACCCTCAACCTACATCGGCCCTTACAGAGATTGCAACAGAGAACATAAAACTATTGCTCAACAAAATGTTTTTCAACAGTATCAGCAGCCCCAGTACATTCAACAATCCCCCTCATACGTTCCCCAACATTGGCACTATTGGGGGTAGCAAGGATTGGCATGGATTATTTCCATGTCTTTTTTAAAAGTTAAAATTGTCTGGATCTGGACCTACACGAAGATTTTCATTCAACCCATCAATTATTATCATGTCTTCTTTCGTTAATTCAAAATCAAAGATACTAGCATTTTCAACAATTCGCTTTTCTTTTGTTGATTTTGGAATCGTTATAACCCCGTTTTGCAAATCCCAACGTAAAATAACTTGTGCAACGGTTTTATTATATTTGTTGGCAATGTCTTTTAACGTATCGTTATCTAACAATTGGCCTTGCATTAAAGGCGACCATGCTTCTAATTGGATATCGTTTTCTAGACAAAATGCCTGTAGCTCTTTTTGTGTTAATTTTGGATGATATTCAACTTGATTAATCATTGGCTTAATTTCTGCATCTTTCAATAAATCCTCAAGGTGATGAATTTGGAAATTACTCACTCCGATTGTTTTCACTTTACCTTCTTTATATAGAGTTTCCATTGCACGCCACGCATCTTTATATTTCCCTGCAACGGGCCAGTGAATTAGATATAAATCTAAGTATTCTAAATCAAGTCTTTCTAAACTTTTCTCGTATGCGGCAATTGTTGCTTCATAGTCTAAATCGGTATTCCAAACCTTTGATGTAACAAATAAATCTTCTCTAGAAATTCCAGCTTCTTTTAAGCCCTCCTTAATACCTTTTCCTACACCTTGTTCATTTTGGTAGATTGCTGCTGTATCAATACTGCGGTACCCATGTTTAATTGCAGTTTTTACTGCGTTCACTAGCTCAGGACCTTCTGCTACTTTAAAAACACCTAGTCCAAACCAAGGCATTTTTACTCCATTATTTAAAGTTGTTGTGTCTTGTAAATTTTTAATACTCAACGTTAAATCCTCCATTTTCAATCTTACATATTTTCTCCTTAGCATTTACATGAAAATGGTCAATTTTAAAATTCAATCGGTCTTTCTTTGTTTAAAAACTATAGACATTGCCACAATTAAACAAATAATCCCGAGAAAGATATTCAATACAACTTCCCAAACGGTACCTGTAAACACATTGGAGATACCTCCTATAATAAATAAGAAAGATAAAATAATCCAAAACCATAACTTATATTTGTTGTATAGTATGTTAATCATTGCTGTTTTCCCTACTTTTTTTGTCGATTTCGTAGCCTTGATACACACTTTCCCAATCAAGCGGTCTACACATTCTATTTTCTATTTTATCTATAGGTTTAAATCCATACTTTCCATAGAGGGAATGAGCATCCTTTGTAGCTAGTTGAAAACTCGTTCCCTTTAATTTTGGGTGTTCAGTAATAACACTCACTAACCACTTACTAAGGCCACGTCCTCTATATTCGGGTAGAATAAAAACATCCCCTAACCACGAAAACCTTACAAAATCAGACACAACTCTTGCAAAACCAATCTGTTTAGCAGGGCCATTCAGTGGATTTCCGTCGTAAACACCATAACAAAGTATTGAATTTTCAATGGCTGCTTCTACTAGTTCTTTAGCAATTCCTTTTGCCCAATAGGAATCGTTACTTAGGAAACTGTGTATTATTTCAATATCTAAAAAGCTTTTATTCGTACAAATAGTCATTCCATCATTGTTTTCCCAAAGTGAGTTCACCTGTAATTCCATTTTCATTTCCCCCTAAAATAGATTCATATTGAATTTATTTTGCTTCAGTGTAACTTTTGATAAATTTATCAACTTGTTCACTCATTTCTTGGTATTGAGTCCAGTGTAAATAATGGTGGCCTTCCAAGGTAATGAGTTTACTAATTTCTTGATTACGTAATTGCTCTTGATAAAATGTAATATTTGATTTCCCTTCTTCATTGACCTGATCTTCCTCCGTCGTAAACATCAGTACAGGCATAGTTGAAGGAAATGTCATGTTCTTTGTTTTTTCAATATTGTTTCCTAACTGCTGTGCTTCTTCTATAACATTGCGATTATATGCCTTCCAAGCGGAGAGCCTCTTTGTCATACTTAAATTTTCATTAGAATAAGTCCCTTCAGCAGCTATTGGAAGAAAATTATCAGGAATAATATTTACTGCAGCCCTAGCAATTCCTGTAGGTGCTACGAATTTCAAAAATCCAGGCAAACTTGGAGCAGTTTCTTGGAAGTATTCTGTTGCCATTGGTAATGTACTGTCAATTCCTATAACTGCTTCTACCTCATCTGGATACTGATTTGCGTAATACATACTATAGATCCCCGAAACAGAGTGGGGCATTAATATATATGGGCCTTCGATTTTACTTTTCTGCAGTGCAACTCTAATTTCTTCTACAATGTTCTCTACTGTTCGTTCCTTTTTTGTTACGTCACTCCAACCATATCCAAACGGTTCAATCACTACTACTTTATTATTTTTTTCTATCTCATTTATTAATGGTTCAAAATCTAATGCAGGAGCTGTCGTACCTAAACCACTTAATAAAACAACTGTATGTTCACCTTCTCCTTTTTCGTAAACATGCATTTTCTTCCCTTCAACTTCAACGTAATGTCCAATCGCCTGATACTTCTTTTGCTCATATTTTGTCATTATTAAATTGATAATCATCCATAATAGAAAAATAGATAATAAGATTAAAAGTAAATTTCTAACAACAATCCATATTTTCCGCTTCATATGTTCACGTTCTCCTCAACAAAACTAATTATATTAGTTTAACAGTTTTAAAAAAACCAATTCTTCAATTGGTACGATTATAGCCTACCTAAATGTGTATCTTTAAATTCAGTACTATATTTTAAACCATAACCTAAAGCGCGATCCATTCCAATATGAGCACTCCACACCAATCCAATTAATAAGAGTACTTCAATCTTCAATAAAGTTGATACTGCTACTAATAGAAGTGGAATGGTATAAGTATGGAAAACATTGTAGATGTATGCACCCACTGTATTATTAATTGCATACCCTATCATACCTACATCCGGTAAGAACAATAAGATAATAAATAGAACCCAACTAAATTCATTTACGTTATAAAACACAAGAGCAAGCAAAAAGACAACCAGCCCTTCTAAACGCATTATTTTGCTCAATTTATAACCTCCATTTCTATTATAACTTAACAATTGACTTAACTAACGAACGTTAGTACACTATTAATTATAATTCCTCAATATAAAAATGCAAGAAAAAATATCCGAAAGAGGAATGCTTTATTTTTAATCTTAGAAATTCCGTTACGGGGGGATAACCATGTTTTTAAATGCAAAAATAGAGACCGATAGACTCATCATTCGTCCATTTTGTTTAGAAGATTTAGATGAACTATATTCGGTTGTTAGTGAGGAAAATTTCCATGAATATATTCCTGAAGAGACTCCAACTCGTGAGAATCTAGAAAAAAACATCATTTGGTCAATGCAACAAAATAAGAAAAATACTCAAGATAAAATTTATAAATTTAATCTTTCTATTATTCATAAGAAAGATCAAAAACTAATTGGTTTTTGTGGACTTGGACCTGATGATCTGAACATGGGGGAAACTGAGATTTACTACGGGATTTCCAGCCTATACAGAAAACAAGGACTAGCCTTTGAAGCAGCTAAAGCTACATTGCAGTATGGATTTGAAGTAATTGGACTTTCTAAGATTATTGCCTTCGTTGATTATCGAAATGAGCCATCAATAGGAATTGTAAATAATCTAGGAATGAAGTATCACTTTAGAATTGGAAACCTAACAGAACAATATAAGGATTTTGAAGGTCAATGCTATTACACAATGTTAGCAGAGGAATATTTCCATAAAGTGAATTAACAATTGGGTTGTAAATTTTTTGATAAGAATTATGCCCTACAAAAAAGTTGGAACCAATCAAAAATTAATATGTTCCAACTTTCATCCTGATTTACCTGTGTTGATCCACTAAAATTGGATTGCCGTCTGGATCTTCGACAATAAAACTTGCAGGGCCTTCAGTTGATTCATCAGCCTCCGTAATCATTTTAATCCCTTTTGCTTTAAGCTCTTTTTGAAGTTCTCGAATGTCGGTAAATTGATCGAGGCTTTCTGCATTTTGATTCCAACCTGGGTTAAAAGTTAGAATGTTCTTTTCAAACATACCTTGGAATAGTCCAATAATGCTATCTTCATTCTTCATAATAAGCCAGTTTTGAGCAATGTCCCCTCCAAAAACCTGAAATCCTAGGTCTTCATAAAAAGCTTTAGATTGATGAATATCTTTCACATTTAAACTTACAGAAAATGCTCCAAGTTCCATATTTCCTCCTAAGAATCTTATATTTTTTAAAACAAAATCAATTAGTTTATTAAGATATACAGCCTGACCCCTTCTATTTAATTATGCATTCTCCAAAGAAATTCCTTCCATCACAAAAAAACTTAGACCTATGTATATTCATAATATCCTAATTAACGAAAGGGGAAGAATAATGGATTTTTTCGAGTTTACTTATAATGAAGGTGATACTTTTCAACACAAATATAAAGCGATTGAAAAATATGTGAAGAAAAATATTAAAACTAAAGTAAAGTTAGAATGGAAGCCAGAAGTAACTATTCAAATTTTTAAAGACAGGGGCACGGTTTACTTGGAAAAAGACTTGTATGATTTAAACAAAAATTACATACAAACTTTATATATCCAAGTTTGCGGTGGGGTTACCTTATATAAACACGTTTCACTTAGGTTAAAATATCTGTCGGATAATAACGCTTGGATTGTTACCTATGTCAATCATGACCCATTAGCATTCATTCGAAATGTAATGCGTTAATTCAACTTTTATTCTCTCAGCTTATAAAAAATAAACTAGAATTAGCGTAAGCACACCCTTGCAAAGAAAGTACAAGGGTGATAGCGTTAGAAGTTTCATAGATTTACCTGTTAATTGCGATTAGATTACTACTAATATTTCTTTTAGTTGCTCTTTTATTATTTTTATTTGATCTGAAACAATCTTCTGATGTGAATAGATAAACCTACTATTAAAATGTAGCCCTTCAAGTGTTGTAATAAGCATTTCTACACAGGTTGAAACAGGGTACTGAGGCGCAAACTCACCTGTTTCAATTCCTGTTTCAATATAATTTTTTAAAGAGTTCGAGTTGATTTCGTATCTTGTTTGCAAAGTTTTACTATCAATAATATAGGCTGAACAGTTAGAGTTCTCTTCAATTAATTCAAAGAAGAACTTTTTTTGTTCGTCTAAAAAGGATTCTATCTTTCTCCATTCAGATATAGAATTAATAATTATTAAATTTTGGTTCACTTTATTAATAGGGTAATCCAGCATTGGCTATCCTCCATTTCTTAAGCTCTTAAAGAAAATCTACTTGTGTTTTTTGAGTCGTAAGCCCTTCAGCAATTAACATAATCATAGTTTCTAATACCTTTGGGAATACTTCTGGTCCGATTTCCTCTTTTAAGAGTGGTAGATAGGATAAGCATCGGTGTATGCCCATAATTATTTCAGGTTCAATCGGAATAATTTCCCCTTCTTGTTGCAATTTTTCTAATAAGGGTATGAAGGTAGAATTGTCTTGTTCAATTAGGGATGTATATTGTCCCGGCGGTAACTTCCTAATTAAATATTCTGTTTCATTCCTCTCATATAAATTTCGATGGAATGGATTTGATTCAAGATATTCAAAGGTACCCTTACATACTTGAATAATCATGTCTTTAGGAGTTTTGGCTGAAAGCATTATTTCTGTAAGAAATTGATTGTATTTTGACTCCTCCTCGAACCAAATTTCTAAGAAAAGTTCTTCTTTTGATCGAAAAAATGTATAAAATGACCCCTTTGCAATACCACTTGCTGAGATGATGCTGTCAATACTCGTCTTTCTCAATCCAAATTGCAGAAATAATTCTTTTCCTTTCTCCATTAATCTCTTTCTTATTATGTCTTTCTCATTTTCACTAAAGCGTGGCATTAACATCGCACCTCATTTGAATCAATATGACTATTTCGGTATTTTTAGTCATAGAAATTATAAATGATTGACGCTTTATTGTAAATAAATACCCTCTATGAAAAGTAAGCTATAACCTAATCTGTCTCTTTTAAATAATTTGTTGATTTTATAAAAAAGCATAAAATAAATGCTACAACTATTAGAAGAAAAGCAGACATAAAGCCATAATTAAGTCCCTTCAGCAAAGCAGAGGTACCATCAAAATTATTATTATATTTAATTACTGTGGCTGACATTACTCCTACCATTATTGCAGAACCTAATGAAGCAAACACTTGGCGGACAGTATTATTAATTGCTGATCCATGACTTATTAATTCATTCGGTAATGCATTAATCCCAACTGTTGCTAATGGAATCATTACTAATCCCATACCTAACATCCTTAATGAATAAAGACTAACAATCCACCAAGTAGCTGTTTCCTTAGTGAGAAATACGAAAGGAAGTGATGCTATAGTTAAAATAAGCATACCAATCGTTGCTATTTTTTTTATGCCATGCTTATCAATTAGTTTCCCAGCAATTGGTGAAATCACACCTAAAACAAGGGCACCTGGAAGTAATATTAGACCAGATTGAAGTGCAGAAAATTCCTTAATTGTTTGTGTATAAATAGGCAAGAGAATTTCTGAAGCAATCATTGTCATAAAAATAATCGCCACAATTATTGTAGACAATGTAAAAGTTCTGCTTTTAAATACTTTTACCTCTAAAAAAGGTTGTGCCAATTTTAACTGTCGATGGGTAAAAAGTATAACGACAACAACTCCTATTATGCAAGATATCCATGAAGTCATATTTTGCCATCCTACATTTCCTGCAATACTTATCCCATACAAAAGTAAACCTAAACCTAAACTACTCAGTATAAGAGAGAAAACATCCAGCTTTGGCTTTGTTAATTTAATAATATTTTTCATATAAAAAAATGCTAGTAAAATATTGATTCCTACAATTGGAAGGAGTATATAAAATAAATAGCGCCAATCAAAAGAATCAACTATCCAACCAGATACTGTTGGGGCAATTGCAGGTGAAAATGCTATAACTACTCCCACTAATCCCATTGCTTCTCCTCTCCGTTCCACCGGATAAACCATAAACATGAGGGTTTGCATTAAGGGAATCATCAACCCCGATCCCATAGCTTGAATAATTCGCCCTATTAGTAATGTTGTAAATGTTGTACTAAGTGCACAAATTACTGTTCCAACTGCAAAACTACCCATTGCTATAAAAAATAAAGTTCTATTAGTTATTGTATTTAACAGAAATGCAGTAGTTGGAATCATTATGCCGCTGATAAGCATAAATGATGTGATTAGCCATTGTGCATCAATAGCATTTATATCTAGATCTCCCATTATCTTTGGTAAGGCAGTCACCAACAAAGTTTGGTTTATAATCGTTAAAAAAGTTCCTAACAGTAAAACAAGTACAAATCCAGCTCGTTTAAATTGATTTCCATATATATCAACTGGTTGCATCTGATTTTTTTCCATAATTCTTCTCCCTCTCAACACAAAATAAACATAGGTATATTTTTTTATACCTAAGTCCATTCCTTATGATAATGTGGTATAATAATAATGTCAATAATTTCTTTAGGAGTAAAAATATATGAATAAAAAAGAAAAAATCATTGAAGTGGCTAAACAACTATTTAGGTCAAAGGGTTATCACGATACCTCAATTCAAGATATCTTGGAGCATTCCAAAGTCTCAAAAGGGACATTTTATAATTACTTCTCAACAAAATCTCAATTAATTCTCCATATTATTCAAAAAGTTGATGAGAAAGTAGAAGAACAACAAAATATGTTGTTACTTGATGGTCTGCCTAATGATAAGCAAATTTTTTATTCCCAACTTCGGGTAAAACATTCTATCTATGGAACTGAAAAAATTGCAGAGTTATATAATATTTCTTTAGGAGAAAATGATGAGCAGCTTCAAAAGTATATAGTAAATAGCCATTATAGGGAGCTGAATTGGTTAGCAAATCGTTTAATAGAGGTATATGGCAATGATATAGAAGAAAGTGCTATGGATTTATCTACTCACTTTATTGGGGGATTAGGTTATCAATTTAGATATTGTGACCAAATGAAGCTGAATGTCAATAGTTCGGATATTTTAGATTATAATATTTTACGTTTAGAAAAAAATATTGAACTAACAAAACAAAATCATCAAACCCTATTCCCATATAAATCATCAAGTTCATACGATAATCAAGACACTGCCATTAGTAATATACAAAAGTTATTAACAACAAATAAAAATAAATTTCCACAGGAAGCTCAAGAAATAATTAACTTTATTTTAGAGGAAATTCAAAGCTCATATATAAGATGGGGTGTTTGTGAAGGAGCTATTCGACAATTAATAATATTGTCTTCACCTATGACAGGAAATGAACAGCTATTGAATGAAGTATTTAACATTATTCATAAAAAAAATAATAAATAAATTAATCATACTCAAGATGTCAACAAAGCCTTTTAAATCACTTTGTTGACACTTTTTATACAAAAATTGCTTATTGTTGCACTATAATCGGGTTCCAAAATGGAATAATATCAGATTCTATTAACTGTTTAGTTCACTACAAATTTCTTTTTTCATTTCTCTTATCGACTTGGACCATCTATACCTTTTGCTACTGCTGTTTTTATAATTATATAAACTACAAGTAAATAAAATAGGCTTATAAGTAACCAAAGTCAAAAATCCATACTCCCCCCTTTTACGTTCACGCACACATTTTAACATTTTAGTTTCGATAGCAAAAAAAGCGTCTCTACTTAATTGTAGTAACGCCCTGATTGCTGGATAACTTTTTATCACTTCTTATTAACGAATAATGTTTTACTCTATTACTTTCCAAAAGTCCGCGGTATAATTCGTATTATTAAAAACAACATCAATAGTTTCATAAGGTAAGGGTTCTGCAATACTTACCTTATACACATTATTAAGTAATGGACTTCCGAATGAGAGCTCTAATTGTTTATCATCTAAATTAAACAGTATTGAATGAACCGTTCCAAAATTATGTCGATAGTTATGAACAGTTAAACCATTTGGATACTCTCTTAAAAAGAGACTTTGTAATTGGCTTTTCGATATAAAATCAGTACCTTCTAAACTATTTTGCAACAAATTATATCGTATTATCGATTGTTCCAATTTCCCTTTTTCTTTTTTCATGATATCTGGTAGTAACGCGTGATTGGTTGCGTTAATAAAACCTATTTTAGTATCGGCTCCTTTTATAGCCATTTCTCCATCATAAGTTTCTACTATAGCCGCATTCCCTTCAGCATCCGCCAAAAGCAAATTCATATTTGTACCGATAGGCATGTCTTCTAAATAACGAATTCCTTCCTCTACATTTTTACAATTTTCTAGTAACGCTCTTACGATTACCATAAATTGCAATCCACTTGTAACGGGTTTTTTCATTCCTGGGTGATTCCCAATCGGTATACCACATGAGGCAAATGCTACACATAACCCCATTTCATTTAGTCCTTCACTCCGCCCGAAGTAAGATACAGAGAATCCAATATGACTATATTTCCCTTTTACCTTTGTTGTGCAAAGTCTCATATCAGATATATGAGGAGACAAATCATAATTTCTAAGAACATATGTCTTATTATCACTCGTTTTCATCGGCAAAATAGCACTTAAACTACAGCCACCTGGTTGTAAACAAGCTTCTGTATAGAAGGTTAAATCATTTACATTTATTCTTAGAGCTTCAGCAAAACCTTGAAGTTCTTCATTTAAACCTGGATTAAATTGATCAATTAACGTTTTCATCTTTCTAAAACTGGTTTCATCTATAGGCTGAGTTGATATAAATTTCTTTATTGCATCTGGAATTTTTTTAATTTTCTCTCCCTGCGAACTTCCTATCTCGTAACTGTTGCCTTCTAGAATAGAAAAAGAAGCTTTTAATAAATGCATATTTGTCACTCTCCAATTCAAATTAATGTATAAAATATATATTTCAACTAATTTTTTGGAAGTATATACTTTCAACAGTGTGAATCTATGTCCAAAAAGTAAAATTGAATCATACTCTTTATCACGTATTCGTGAAAATAAACCCTCCAGCAAGTAGAGAGTTTAGAGCTTTTTAAAAGTAAGCACCAAATACTACACACCTTCTAATAATTGCCGTGTTTTGTGATAATCACATTAACATCAATTGTTAGGAGGTTTTTTTATGTTACTAGATGAACGAAAACAGATGTGGCAAGATCGCATCGATGCCTACAAATCCAGTGGAGTGCCGAGTGTAAAAGCTTGGTGTAAACAAAATCAAGTAGGTGTCCAAAGTATGTATAGCTGGATGAAACGATTGGAAACTGAACCGACTCACGTCGCTTATCCCCTTACACAATGGGTTGCCATCGATTCATCCAACTCGATGGAAGAAACACCTACTCTAACAGTTAAGGTAGGAGATGTTTCAATCGAAATTAAAGAAGGCTTCAGCCATTCACTTTTCAATGAAGTGCTTCAGGTTCTTCAATCCCATGTTAAGTAAAACTCCGATTAACCGGGTCTATTTAGCAACGGGTGCAACAGATTTACGGAAGTCGATTGATGGATTGGCAGCGATTGTTCAAATGAGTTTTCAACTCGACCCTTTCTCTTCCAATCTATTTGTCTTCTGTAATCGCAAACGTGATAAGTTGAAGATTCTCCATTGGGATCATAATGGTTTTTGGTTGTATTATCGTCGTCTTGAAGAAGGCGTTTTTGAATGTCCAGATGAACAAACAGCTACGCATCTAGCGATTAGTCCTCGCCAATTGAATTGGTTACTTGATGGGATTAGCTATGAACAAAAACAAGCCCATCCAAAAATGGATGCAAAAGTTATCATTTAGAGAGAATTGACCATCTATGTCACCTCTCTTTATGGTATTCTATTTTCATGGAAAAAAATACGAATGAACTACAAGATACAATTGAAGAACTCGCAGCAAAAAATGCGGATTTAGAAAAGCAAAAAGAAGTCCTAGAGGCAAAAGTGAAATGGTTGGAAGAACAATTCCGACTAAGCCAACAAAAGAAATTCGGGACATCTAGTGAAAAAACAAATCCGGACCAAATCGAACTTTCTCTTTTTAATGAAGCTGAAATCACAGCGGATGCAAAAGTGGAGGAACCTACACTCGAAACGATTATGTATAATCGAAAGAAATATGTAGGACAACGAGATGCGAAACTTGAAAACTTGCCTACGGAAACGATTCATTATCGTTTATCCGAAGAAGAGCAGGTCTGTTTGTGTTGCGGTGAAACTGTGCATGAAATGAGTAAGGAAACACGACGAGAATTAAAGATTATCCCTGCTCAAGTGAAAGTCGTGGAGCATATTCAACATATTTACAGCTGTCGTAAATGTGAACGTGAAGGAATCGAAACACCGATTGTCACAGCTAAAATGCCAGCGGCAGTTTTTCCAAAAAGTCTCGCTTCGCCTTCTTCAATGGCGTATATCATGAATCAAAAATACGTAGAAGGAATGCCATTGTACCGAATTGAAAAACAATTTGAACGACTTGGTGTCTTTCTATCACGCCAAACGATTGCCAACTGGGTAATATATGGTTCAATGAAGTGGCTCTCACCGCTTTATAATCGCTTGCATGAGCTTCTACTTCAACTTGACCGCCTGCACGCAGACGAAACAACAGTTCAAGTTTTAGCAGAACCCGGAAAGGCTGCAAATTCCAAATCCTATATGTGGTTATACCGATCTGGCCGTGACATAACACCGATTGTTTTATACGATTACCAGACTTCGCGCCACAGTAAGCACCCAAAGGCATTTCTTAAGGGGTTTTCGGGATACCTTCATGTCGATGGTTATGCGGGATACCACGATTTGAAGAATGTGGAGTTAGTTGGATGTCTAGCTCACGCACGAAGAAAGTTCGATGAAACGCTCAAATCGTTGCCTGCCAATGTAGATAAATCTACAACTCTAGCGGCTGAAGGACTCCAATACTGTAATCAATTATTTAAAATTGAGAAACAGATAGATGAGGAAATCAAAAATTGTAGCCCAGAACAACGGAAAGAAGAACGTCAAAAACGCAGTCAACCCGTGTTGGATGCTTTTTTAGCATGGCTTAAATCTAAACGCCCTCAAGTTCCACCAAAAAGCAAACTAGGTGAAGCAATTAACTATAGTTTAAACCAATGGCCTAAACTTATTACCTTTATGAAAGATGGGCGTCTTGAAATTGATAATAATAGAGCGGAGCGTTCTATTAAACCATTCGTTATGGGAAGAAAATCATGGCTGTTTTCCCAATCTATGAGAGGTGCAACTGCCAGTGCCATTATCTATAGCATTGTAGAAACTGCCAAAGAGAACCAGTTAAATCCCATGAGCTACTTAAACTATCTTTTTGAACAATTACCACAAATAGATCTAGATGATCAGGAAGCACTTGATCAGTTCCTTCCGTGGTCAAAGACCATTCCAAAGGAATGCCGTATTCCTGATAAAGTTAAGTAAAGAATACACCAATGCCCACCTGAAAAACTAGGTGGGCATTATTTTACGCTTACTTTATGAAGAAAATGGAGAAGTCATTGGTTTTGCCACATTTAAACGATTTTATCCAAATGAAGGGTATAAATTTCCCATGGAACATTCTGTTTATGTCTCATCAAAACATCAAGGAAAGGGGGTTAGAAAATAACTTTTACAAAAATTAATTGAAGAAGCGAAGAAACGAAAAGTGAGAACGTTAATTGCTGGTATTGATTCAGAAAATGTTGGAAGCATCAAATTGCATGAACAGTTTGGTTTTCATTTGGTCGGTAGATTAAAACATATCAGATATAAATTTGGAAAATGGTTAGACATTGTCTATTATCAATTAGATTTATATGAATGATGAATAAAAGAAATTGGGTTATTTACTTAACCTAGTTATTCCAAAATCTGGGTGCTGTTCTTTGATAAGAAGAGCGCTTTTTTCAGTTATTAAAGTTATGTATTCAAACATGGCATCTCGCTTTGATAAACGCAATTGTTACCGTTGTAAACCAAAAATTGCGAAGTATTTTAATTTACCAAAAGATGATATAACCTAAAGGCACATTAAACGATCGAGAGCTTCCTTCACATGTACGATAGGCTTCAAGGGGCATTTGTCTTTACCTCACATAATTTTGCAATACTGACTATATGAGAGAGAAGCGATTTAACAAAATTCTGAATAAAAATAACACAATTTTGAAATACTCACGATGATAACGTTTTGAGAGGAATTTATTATGTACATAAACAAAAATTTGTCTGCACATATTAAGGGTAGATTCGATGATTGTGATGATTTAGTAACGAAAACATTCCCAGAGTTAGAAATTGAGGTATTATTTTTCGGGCATTTAGTAGGGGAAGAGGAATTGAATAATAATATTGTACAACCATTTTCAAATATAAAAAACGATGAAGTGAAAAATATATTAAGAAGAATAGAATTTAAACAAGAAGAAGATATTAACTCAATGGTTAATGGGATTCTGGAAGGAAAAGCATTAGTCATTTTTAAAAATTCACTAGCATATGCAGTTGATATTTATGTTCCAAAAACAAGAAGTGTTGCAGCTGCAGAAATTGAAACTGTGATTGTAGGACCTAAAGAAGCTTTTATAGAAGACATTGGAACTAACCTATCTATGATTAGGAGAAGAATAAAATCAGACTGTTTAAAGGTCCTTAGTTATAAAATAGGCACGATAACTCAAACGAAAATGTATCTATTATATATTGAGGGTATTACTTCCCCTGTGTTAGTTAAAGAATTGCAAGAAAGAATCAATAACATTGACATAAAAGGGATTAATGATTTAAATCAACTAATACAATACTTAGACAGGAAGCCGCTTTCTATTTTCCCACAATATTTTACGACAGAGCGTCCAGATGTTTCAACATCAAAGTTGCTTGAGGGAAGAGTTATTTGTTTGTTAGATGGTAGTCCCTATTCATTATCAACCCCTACTAGTTTTTTTGAATTTTTTCAATCTCCAGATGATTACAACCAAAGATGGATACTTGGTACTCTATCCAGGGCATTAAGATTTGCTGCATTAGTAATAACACTATTTGCTTCTGCATTCTATGTAGCAGTATCTATGTTTCACTATGAGATTATTCCTGTTAAATTACTGCATGAGTTTATTAAATCAAGAAGTGATGTGCCATTTAACCCACTAATTGAGGCATTAATTATTGAGAGTATTATTGAGTTGTTAAGAGAAGCAGGAGCAAGACTACCGTCTAAAATAGGACAAACAATTGGTATAGTAGGAGGTATAGTTGTTGGTACTGCTGCTGTAGAGGCTGGTTTTACGAGTAATATACTAATTATAGTTGTTTCTATATCTGCTATATCTTCTTTTGTAGTTCCACATATTATTATGACCGCTTCTTTAAGAATTGCTCGATTTATATTTATTATTCTTGCATCAATAGCGGGATTCTTTGGAATCATTTTCGGATTCATTATTTTATTAATTCATCTTTGCAGTATAAAAAATATGGGGGAATATTATTTTAAACCTATAGCACCATTATCTTTGAAGGACTTAAAAGATACTATTATTCGTGCTCCTTATCAGTTCTTTAAGAAATAAGTTAAGGAAGAGCCTAAATATGCAAAATGAAAAATTTAAACCGTTCTATTTATTTTTTATTACCTATATGACTCAAATGGGTATAGTGTTCTTTAGCTTACCAAATATCATAGCCGATCATTTTGGATATAACGGTTGGATTATGATTATACCTATTTCAGTTGTTGTTTTGATTCATATTGGATTGATTGCTAAGATTTATAGTTTTAATAAAGGTGAGTCGATTTTTGAAACCATTGAGAGTTTAAATTCAAAGGCAAAGATGATACTAATGCCTTTATATATTTCTTTAAGCATATTCTGGTCCATTCTTTCGGTTACAATCGCAAAACACTATGTACATGTTATGAAGTTTTTATATTTCCCTCAAACTGATATACAGTGGTTTGTACTGATAACATTAATTCTTACTTTTTACCTTGTTACAAGAGGAATTATAACAATCGCTCATATCTGTACTATATTTTTCTTTTTATCTGGACCAATAATATTACTTTTATTTTATTTTGTTCCTGACTTCTCCTTTTTGCAATTTTCTACATTTTTGTTTAATGAAAATAAGGACTTTTATGGAGGGATGATCGAATTATATACTGCATTTCTAGGGTTTGAAGTAATACTATTTATGTTCCCGTATATAAGTAAAGAGAAAAGCGGTTTTAAATATGTTTTTTTGGGTCATTTATATACTTCCTTTTTATATTTTATTGTTACTATATTTTGTTATGGATTTAACAGTATACAACAGTTAACTCGTCAAGTTTACCCAGTAGTAACTTTAATGAAATATATAGAATTTGAATTTATTGAACGATTGGACTCTATAATTTTTATATTATTTTATTTAAAGGTGTTAATTACTATTACGATGTATGTCTGGATTAGTTTAGTTACCTTAAAAAGGGTGGTTAAATGGAGTGATAATCTTATTGTTTTTGTATTATTGGCAGTTGGATATATATCAACGTTGGCTTTTGTAACAAAAAAAGAATTAATAATTTTGTTATCTACCTTAACAAGAGTTCAATTGTTAATATCAGTCTTCTTACCACTATTATTATTGATTATTATCTTTAAAAAAAGGAGAAGTAATGGCTAGAATATTAATGATGATTATTCTAATCTTGTTGATGCAATCGGGATGTATGGACCAAAAAATTGTAGAGGAGTTAGGATTTATTCATACAATAGGTTATGAGTCAATTGAGGAAGGAGAGGATATCGGAAAACTTAAAGTAACCGTCTCGTTTCCAATAGCAGAAACCTTAGAACAGCAAACTAACACTACTGTTGTTGATACTCCAAGAGAATCAATGTTATTTTTGAACCAACAGACCGATAAAGATCTAGTTTTGGGTCAAGTAAGGAGTATTCTAATTGGAGAGAAACTTGCAGAAAAAGGAGTATGGGATTTAATCGATACATTCTATCGTGATCCAGTTTTAAGACCAACTGTAAAACTGTCTATTGTAAAAAGTAGTCCACAACAAATGCTATCTAAAGACTATCCAAATTTTCAAATGGTTGATAGTGTTATCGAAGAGCTTTTGACAAAAGAAGCAAGGTTAAATTCCATTCCTGAGATGGATATACATAAGTTTGCGAAAGATTACCTTGATGACGCTATTGATCCTATTGCTCCAATTATTTTACAAACTGAAGATGGAATAATGTCAGAAGGTATTGGATTATTTAGTGATGATCAGTTAAGAACATCACTACCAGAAATAAAAGCAAGAGTTTTCTTTCTTTTAACTGGTGAGTTTAAAGAGGGCAAATTATTAATTAAAATTAGTAAAGAAGAGAACGTAATATTTAGTTTTTTAAAGAATAAAAGAAGTATAAAGGTTGGAATAAATAATAATCAAGATATTGATGTGAATTTGTCAATTGATCTCAAAGGTTTTTTACTGGAATACCAAGGAAAAAAAGATATTAATAATGAAAAACAAATGGCAGAGATGGAGGGAGATATTCAAGATTATATAGAAAAAGAAATAAACGAAATATTAGAAATTATGAAGGAACATCAAATAGATAATCTCGGTATAGGAAAGTATATAAAAAGAAAAATGGATTATCAGACATGGAAAAACCTAGACTGGCCCAAGTCAATAGATCGAGTAAACATTCACCCTACTGTAACCGTGACGATTATAGATACAGGATTGGTTAAATAATGGGGGAGTATCTACCTTATCGGATTTAAAAATTAAAACCAAAGACTTGGCACACGTAGTCTTTGAACTAAGGGATAGAGCAAACAGTTGTAAAGGGTGTTGTAATGGAAGATAGTACTTAGTTCACAGCCAAACATGTACTAGTTGCTGCGAATCTTGGAGGGGCAAAAGAAATATTGAAGGAACATGGTAATGCCTTTTTCTTTGACTGCCTTTTGAAAGGCTACTGATGTGTAAACGGACCCTTGGTCGCTATGTAGTAAACACCCTCGGGTAAGGCGGGTAGTTGCTCGAGTGTATCTAATACTAATGATACGTCTTGCGAATCACGAATCGTATAAGCAATTATTTAACTATTAAATACATCGAGTATACTTGAAAGATATAAAATTTTCTCACCAAAAAGGTAAGTACGTAATGTCTGTTACTAGTTTTTCAAAAGGTTTTGCGCCGCAAATTCACGATTTAGTGTATTGGGAGCGATAAAATATGGTTGTCCCGTTTGTTTTCTTTTCTTCACCTTCACACGACATTGCCAATTATATTTTTTGCATGATACGTTGTACAGCTTTGTGATTGATGCGTTGATCATTTCGTAGAATAGCTGTAATTTTGCGATACCCATATCGATATTTATTTATAATACACGAATCATCTCTTTTAGTAGTTGAGATGTATGAAACCGTTTGGATTCTTCTTCCAACGATAATATGTAGCGCGTGGAATTTCTAAAATGGCACATAGCTTTTGAACGTTAATTTTCCTTTCCATTGCTCAAACATATCTACAATTACTTGTTTAACCATTTCCTCTCCAATTCTGCTTACTTTTTTAGAACTTCAATTTGTTGCTTTAAAAACTGATTTTCATATTGTAACTGTTCCATTGGAGTAAGACTTTCAGGTCCTTTTCCATACGTATATTGTTTATCGACAGGCTGTTCAAAACGATGCATCCCGCAGCCTTTATATCAGCGTACCCATGTTTCAATTTGTGTTTTATGTCGAACATTTAGCTCCTCCATTATTACTTTTGCAGCACTTTCTTTAATTAGGATTGCGTCACTTTTCATTAAAAGGCCATATCCTTGAGGAAGGGATTTTTATTTAAATATAGAATAGGTATTATTGTTAGCAATTTAGCTGAGAAGAGAAAAATTAGATGAGAATGGGGCAAATTAAAATTTATGGAGTAAAGGACAGCTTAAATCCAATTAAGAAAAAACTATCGAATGTTATTCGTTCGTGTATGGTGGAAGCACTTGATTTTCCATCTGATAAGAGGTTTCATCGTTTCTTCCCTTTGGATAAGGAAGATTTTTATTTCGCGAGTGGAAGAACTGAATCATATACAGTAATTGAAGTTAGTATGTTCGAAGGTCGTTCGGTAGAAGCCAAAAAGCAATTACTAAAGTTACTATTTAAACTTATTAATAGTGAATTGTATATATCTCCACAAGATATTGAGATTACAATTTTTGAAACACCAAAACATAACTGGGGTATAAGAGGATTACCTGGAGATGAGTTAAAGCTGAGTTATAAAGTTAATGTATAAATTCGAGGTGGTCATATACTGACCACTTCTTTTTTTAAGTAACGAACAGCATTAAGTGAAAAGGAATTAATTGTCTTTAATATTATCTTGAAATTGAGTCTTCTGTTAAAGTGCATTTGGCAATCAAAAAATGTAATAAATGGTCATTAATTTTGCGACCACTTGCCAACACTATTTTTACTTATTTTCGAATACTAGAATTACGGTATCGATAGCTTTCTCCAGTAAAGATGATTAAATGTGAATGATGGATTAAGCGATCGATTACCGCCTCTGTTAAAATTTGATTCCCAAATACATGATTCCATTGTCCAAATTGAAGGTTCGTCGTAATAATGATGCTACGCTTTTCATAACACATCGAAATCACTTGAAAGAGAAGCTCTGCCCCTTCTTTTCCTAACGGAATATAGCCTAGCTCATCAAGAATAAGGAGGTCTAATTTATCAATTTGGTTCATTAATTTAATCAGCTGCCCTTTTTGATTCGCATCAATCAGTTGATTAACGAGTCCTGCAATTGTGTAAAAGCGTACTTTATGACCAAACTTAGTAATGGCATTTAATGCAATGCAACGACTTAAGTAAGTTTTTCCAGTGCCTACACCACCGTAAAGAATAAGATTCTCCTTTTCAGAGATAAACTGTCCATCCCATAAATCCTCTTTCGATAATGTTTTGGCTAGTTGCACATGCTGCCAATTAAACGGCTCATGACCACTTTGAGGCAACTGCGCCTGCTTTAATAATAAATTCAGTTTTGTTGCTTCACGATGCTCAATTTCTCGTGTAAAGAGCTGCTCTAGAAACTGAATTTGATCAGCGGTTAATTCCGCAATATGTGAACGTAACTGACTTAATTTCAAACGTTTTGCACAATCCTCTAGTAGCTGCGTCATGATTTCTCCTCCATTTTAAAAAGATCATCATAGTGACTTGAACCTCTAGTCACTTCTGGCAGTTTAGGGATTTCCTCAGAGGTTTGAATGTCCTGATAGAGCTGCTGATTGAATTTTTGTGCATTAAAAGCCTGCCTAATTTGTTCAGCCGAAGGATGCCCATTACTAGATGCGGTCATCAACGCTTCGTTTAGTTGACCAAATGTAGCTACGGTCATTAATTCTGCTAAAAGTGATAGTGCTGCCTTTTGCTCATCTTCCGTAGAGGCTTTTAAATAGGCTTGCCATTCTGATGGTAAATGATCATATACACCCGAATATTTAATCGCTTTTGGCCGTTGTGCCAATAATTTTAAATAAGGTTGCCAAACCATAGATTTGGCCTGATTGCCATACAATCTCGGATGCTTTACAATGCATTCATAGTTTTCGTTTAAAATCCGAATTTCATCATACAGAACTTCTACGAACACTTTCTTTTGCGCAAAACGCGGGGAAGTAGAATAAAGTTTTGAATCGATGTGCACAAATCCAGATTTGTCTGCTTTCGCAGTCATGATACGAGCGCAATTAAACTCCTTTTCTGGTAAAACTAAATGTTTTGCGACGGACTCTAAATGAAGTTCAGACTGCTTTCGCTTCTTTTCATAGTGAATCCGTTCCCAGTCTTTCTCAGCCTTTTCCCATAATTGCTCATTCAATTCATTTAAATCTGTAAGCGATAGCGCAGGTAATAAATAGTTGTTTCGTGAATACTTCACCATGTTTTCAACGTGTCCTTTTTCATTTCCCTTGCCAGGATTACAGAATTCATATTCGAATCCATAATGTAAAACAAAACGTTCGAACATGTCCGTTAACTCACGCTCTCCCTTTGCGTGAATCTTTTTAACCGCAGGTGAAAGATTGTCAAAACGAATTGTTTTAGGTACGCTACCTAACCGTTTAAATATACGTTGCAGACCTTCTAATAGACATTCTGTATTTTCGGATGGAAATACCTGAAAGTAGAATGTATTTGAATAAGGAAAAGACATTACTAAAAATGGTAAATCTATTATTTCCCCTGCATATTTAAAAGGGGCTTTCCCAAAATCAACTTGTGCAGTACCTTTATGCGCCTCTAATGGAAGTACAGCACTTTCTGCTTCTTTCTTTAACTCTTCTTTTCGCGAGCTAACATAACGTCTTACAGTTCTTGCTGAACCTTTAAATCCATGTTCCTCAACTAACTGCGTATACATGCGTTTTGCAGTACGCTGGAACTTCTTTTTCATTTTTAAATCTTCTTCAAGCCAACTATTTAAGATCGGTTTTACGGCATCTAATACGGGCGATTTGCGTTTTTGCTTTAACTTTTGTGGAAACTCTTCTAAATCAGCGTACTTTTTAACTGTACGTTGATCATGATTTACGCTTTCTGCAACTTCCTTGTAGGAACGCCCTTTATGATTAACTTCATGTCTGATATAATTAATTTCTACCACTTGCAACATCTCCTATATTACCTCCTGTTAAACGTTGTTGGTCCAACGAGGAGTGTAACTTTATTGGATAATGTTGACAAGTGGCTGTATCCACCCAAAAAAGTCGTTCCAACTCCCCTTCCCCCTTAAACCTTACCAACTCTTACTCTCCCAACACTTCAAGCCATTTTCCAATATTCTC
>NZ_OBMQ01000017.1:28232-84336 GCF_900217795.1 Ureibacillus xyleni
TGTATCCACCCAAAAAAGTCGTTCCAACTCCCCTTCCCCCTTAAACCTTACCAACTCTTACTCTCCCAACACTTCAAGCCATTTTCCAATATTCTCCGCCTAAAAAAGTCGTTCCTGCATTTTCCCCATATTCATCTAATTTTTGTTCAGATTTTACAACCGTTTTGGACTAAAAAAGTCGTTCCAAAGTAGAGGCGTAGTAGAGTTAAGGGATTAGGTTTTAGGGTAAAAGAAAAAGGAATAAAGGCTCGAAAACCCTTATTCCTTCTGACTTTTTTCAATTTTATTCCCGTTCTTATAATTCCTATTTCTTCCTTAATCCTTGTTTCTACTCTCCCGACTTTTTTTGTCCTGAACCGAGTTTTTTTGGTCAGGAGCGAGTTTATTGGGTGAAGACATAATAGTGTTAAGTTATTAGTGAAGTTGCTATTATACCTAATTAACAGAATAATTTTTGATACAGTAGAACAATAGTAGGAATTAACTAACTTATTCAAGTATTCCTTGTTTATTCATATATTTTTTCAATTGTGAACATAAATAGTAATATTCGTAAACAGTGTTAGAAGTAGCTTCACCCTTCGCTTGGACAGGTCCTCTAAACCCCGAAAGATTCTTAATACTATTTAACATTTCATGATACTTTGACCTTTCTATCTGATCAAGTAACTCTAATAACTCAATTTCATATTCAAAAGGCATTTTTAAGATACTATTTATGTATTCTTCAACATTCTCAACATGATAGTAGAGATATTCACCAAAATTTGCATTTCTATTTGCATCAATAAAAAATAAATCACCTTGATCATTAATTAAATCAATTCGTTCTGTTATTTCCTTAAACTCTTCTGAAGACAAAGTATTAATATTCTTACTATCTTCTCCATACCTTTTTACAATATTCACTAATGGAGCTTCCATAAATGACACAATTCGATTTAGTGGCATTTTCACTCGAAAATTCACCCTTTTCCTCTTTTGTAATCCTGGAATCCATATATCAATTATATAAAAAATAAATGCTGATAAATATCCTATACTCAAATTAAACAGAACATTACCAATTTCCGCACCATACAACCAAAACTCTGGAACGCTATTCCAAATAAACTGAGTAAAGGCAATTATTAAGATAGACGTAATCCCAAGTAGAACCAACACAACTTTCACTTTCATCACTTCCTTGAAACAATATATCTCTAATAATACAAAAATAATAAAAGGAACGGTGCAAACCATTCCTTTTCTAAAAATCTATAAAAATTTTTAAACATTTTTATCTAATACGAACCCTTTGTTGAACTTCCATACGGATTTTGTTATAAATCTCAATTTCTTCTTTATGTTCAAACATAACAGACAAACAATAATTTTGTTGATAATTCTCATCTGTAATCCATTTATTTGAATTAGTAATCATTATTGATATTGGTGATTCTGGCATATTAGGAGGTTTTTGCTTAAATTCTTTTATGCCTTTTTGATGACAACCCATTTTTCTGGCATTTACTTTTGGAAACATATCATCCCATTCAAACTTCTTGAGTTTTTCAGGTGTTTCAATTTCAATAGCATGATTTACCTCTGCAAATTCCTTCTCAAGAATTTGTGGATTTATAGAATGAAAAACTTTGAACTCCATTCTGTTACCTAAATAACTGTCCCCTCTGGTTGCTCTTGTTTCTGGAGTAAACGTGAGAACCACAGAAATCCGCTTGTATCCTTTTATCTCAAAAAACTCTTTCGGTATGTTAACTGAGTATATTTTAATTTTATTTAATCCAATCGAACCTTCATCTAATAATATTACTCTATTATCAAATGAATGTATTGCCTTGTCCACATTCGGTAATCCATAGCCCTGAACTCTGAGAGAAGAATTTTTATTAGTTGTGTCGTTTCCAGTAAACACAGGCATATCTATATTATCTGCTGATTGTAACAATAAATTTTTCAAATAATCAGCATTTTTTTGCGGGAATTTGTTTGCTATTTGCCCCAAAATATTTGCTACAATTGGTGCTGAATAGCTTGTCCCATGGTCAAATGTAAAAGGATTTTCTAATGGTTTGTTTGATAAAACAGGAATATTACCCCCTAAATTTGTCCTAACTATACCACCATAATCCTTTTTAATTATATAGTTACCACCTATATGTACTACTTCTGGCTTTATCATGCTGTTTATACCTGGACCAACTCTGGTAAATGGAGATGGCTGTCCACTATCAGCAACTGGATGCCAAATTTCCTTCTCAACTACACTAAATCCATTATCTAAGTATTTTACATCATTAGCAATGGAACCGACAGTTATTGCTAATGATGCTGTAGCTGGGTTAATTAAGCGAAAACTTTCATCATTAGTTAGATAGTCAGGATAATTTTCAATTACATCATCTGAATCATAATCTTGGAGTAGAAAATCTCGATTTCCAGCAGAAACTACAAAAACACATTCACTGTATTCAAAAGCCAACTCATCAATTAAAGCCGCCAACGGAAATTGTCTGTTGCTCTCTTCATTTAATATTTCATCTGAATTTCCAAAAGAAATGTTAACAACTTTTACTTTGTATGAAGGATTATCTAAAAAATGCTGAATTGCTTCTTTAAATTGACTTTCTAAAAGTTTCTGAGGATCATATGTGCTTCCCATTACTTGACCATCGAAACCGTATTGTCCATACATTACTTTAGCTGAAAAAAGCCAATTTGATGAATAGAATTTCTTCTCAACGATTCTTTTGTCTAATTCTCCGTATACTGCAAATCCAGATACAGCAGTTCCATGTCCAGCTATGTCTTGAGTTTCACTTTCCCCTTCCTGAAAATTCTCCTCAGCACCAACCGTAGATTCTAAAAGGGGATGACCTGCTATAATACCAGAATCAACTACTAAAATTCCAACTGCATCGTCATCTGGCGGAACCACTTCCACATCAGTAATATCTATTCCTTTGTACTCTGAAAGTTTAAAAGTGGGTATAAAAGGTCTGTCAATTTTAGCAACTTCTTTAAATTTAATTATTTCATCTAATGTTTTTTTATTTGTTCGAATCCTGTATAAAGCAAAAGATTTTGTAATCAACTTATCGTAGATTTGAAAATCACTTTGACTATAATTAGTTTCTAACCCACTTATAAATTCTCTTAACTGATCATCGTCCATTCTCCACAATTCCATATTTAGATATTCTGGATCACTATCACTCATAGGATTTCTCTTTAAACTATTACCCAGCTTTTCTTCTTCGGGAATATCCTCCACACCATCTATAGCATTAAAAAATTCATATTTATGCCCATCTGGAACAATCCCCGAATATTGCGAAAGCTTACCCTGGAAGTCCTTAAAATGTTCATCTGTTGAAAAAACTACCCAATACCCTTTCTTATCTTCCGCAAATGATAATACTTTTAACTCTCCAAGAGAAAAGAGGATTTTTTCAAATGCTTCTACTCCCACACTTTGATTTACCTTTAGGCGGTAAATCAAGTTAGGATTTATTTTCCCACTAAATTTTTGCTTTATTTGTTGAAATGATCTTGATATTTCATCAATATTTGATTTCATCCCCGAATAATAATCCTTTTTATCTCTGGGAGCTGGCATATCGTATCTTGGAAAACCATTATTTCTTTTTTTCTTATTCAAATTACCATTAAATTCAGGTAGTCTAAGATGTTCGTAATAATTCATAAGAATTCCCCCCTTCCCCTAATTCTTATTCTCCTTGTTTTCTAACAGACATTCTCTCCTTATATCTTGAAAATGAATACTCCAAATCAGCCGTAGTTATAATGTCATTTCCATTAACAATTGCATGAACCATAGCTTCTTTACACATTCCTTTTATATCTGAGGGAGAAAAACCATTTGTTTTTTTACTCCAACCATCAATATTAATTTCCTTCTCTCTCTTCATGACTTTTAAATATTTAATAAATAATTCACGACGATTTATTTCATCTGGAAGTTCAAAGTTAATAACCTCATCGAATCTACGCCATATAGCTGGATCCAAAATATGAGGATGATTCGTTGCAGAAATAATCAAACTATCACCTTGAAACTGATCAATCATCTGCAAAAAGTTATTCACTACTCTTTTTATTTCGCCACTTTCATGCTCGTCATTTCTATTTTTCCCGATAATATCAACCTCATCAAATAAAACTACCCATCTGCCATTCTTAATAAAATCAAATACCTTTCTTAAATTTGTTGCTGTTTCACCCAAATAAGATGATATAATTGCATCAAATCTAATATATACAAGAGGTAATTGTAAAACTGAGCTTATAACTTGAGCAGTAAACGTCTTTCCAGTTCCAGGCTCACCGCTAAAAAGCAATTTATTTTTTGGCTTTAAATTATAAACTGCTAAGACTTCCGAAACTTTAATTTCTCTAATAAGTTGAGTTAGTACGTACTTATTATTTTCAGATAAAATGAGGTCATCGAAGTCTAAATAAAATTCTTGGATTTCAAGTAGTGGGAAACCACTGTCATTATCTCTTGGAATCGGTAAATTAGGCTTAAATCGCTTCGAAACATTTTGGTTAGAACTGTTACTATAGCTAAACAAAGCTTCCTTTAACTCTTTTGCTACAACGTTATGCTTTTTTCTTTTTTCAAGAGCAATTAACTCTTCGCCTAACCGATAGAACTCCTCTTCATCTTTTTTAGAAAAGGCTATAAATAATTTTTTTATTATCTCTGTTGAAGTCAATCTATACACCCCCTTCTAATAAATATTACACGCCATCATTGTACTTTTATCTATTATAACCTTGATCGAAAACCTTGGAAACAAAATTATCCATTATAACGCTTAACCCGAAAAATATCCACAATTTTATCTTGCTCTAATTCAAATTTATTCCCTGAATTTCATTCTTTAAGATTTGTTCAGCCATTTCACATGCTTTTTTATCAGAATTTTTTATTCCACTTTTTCTAATCACTTTCCACAAATCCAATTCCTCTCTTCTTATATTCATTTGATGTATAACATATTTAATCCTTCTTTTCTGAAACTGCTCAATTGTTTCAATTTTTTCATAAAGATAAGCTTTTAATTTGGGGAGTTTATTCAGTTTTTTCTCCAAAAGTGCTTTTTCCCCCATTAAGCTTCCTATTCTGCTAATTGTTATACGTATTGGTTTCTCTTCAGAATTTAATATTTCCTCTACGATTTTGATTGCTTTTAGCAGTAATTCCTCATCTCGTTTTTCCCAACCAACTTTTTTAGCAGAAAACCTTTTTACTGTTCTTGGGCTATTCTCTTCTAACCATTGTTTATCATTTCTATATAACTTCATATACAGAGGCTTATTTATTTCTCTCAGTTCCGTTTTTGACTTGTCGGGATGTTTTTCTTGTAAATTAAGCCAAGCTTTCCTGTCTATATATTTGCCACGATTCTCATTTAAAATCACTCGGTCATTCTCGACCGCTGTTAAATATCGCTTTATTGTATTTGGATCTGCCCCCATTATCCGAGACAATTCTCTTAAACCAAGCCCCATTCCTGCAAATTCCTGCAACTTTTCATTCCATACATGCCCATATTGCTTTACCCTTGTTTTACGGTAACGATCCCTCTCATTATTATCTGGTCCTCTTCTTGTGTAACTAAATCTACAACGAGGACAGGTGAATGTACCAATTGGTGCTTTTGTTTTTTCGCATAATGTAATGGTAACTTCCTCTATTACGGGTTGATGGTGATATTGACACACTGTATTCAGACAATACCAGTTCGGTTTACCAAATGGTTCTTCAATCTCTCGACTAAATACATCCTCTAACGACAAGCCCAGTGCCGACATCACTAATAAATGCCGTATAGGATGAAATGATTTTCTATTCTTCTGTACAATCATTGATAACCAATCACCCTCATTACTTAATGATGAAGAAAACAACTGAAGAACTTCTTTATAATAAAAAGAGGAAAAATACTCCCGCCATATTTTTTGTTTAACTCTGCCAGTGTAATATGCCATATTCATTTCCACTAACTTGCTACGATATTTTTGATCAAACCATTGCAATCCATGCTTCTGTAACGGATCATTCGTTATCTGCTGAATATACGGTGCTAACTGTTCAGCAGTATGCAAATAGGCTGATTTCGTTTCCTTCTTAACTCCATCAAATACACATGATTCCTTTGCTTCTATGCAATTTGTAGATGTTGGTATTTGAAATCGGTGTTTATTTTCTTGAACTGTTCTAACAGCACTATTGTACAAAGGAGATAAATGTTTCAAACAACAATGAATTCCAGGCAGTTGGTGAATACGATGCCAGTAATGTTCGCCATATTTCTCTTTATCTTCTTTCATACATTCTGGACAAAAACGTAAGTATTTATTTTGAGGTACACCACTTGCATTTATCCCTGCTCTTACATAAATGGCTTTACCATCGTCACTACACATAGATTGATATATTTGCTGACTTTTTTCTTCTGAAAGAAAAGCTGTAAAAAATAAAAACATAGTATGCTTATAAATTACTTTTTGCTCATTGAATGTTTTAATGTTATTTATACTCTTTACCAATGAACTAATGCCAGATGGTAAAAAAACCGAAGCTGTTAAGCTCCGATTTTCAAAAATATCATCTAAAGTTCTCTTGTAACTTATATTTCCGCTACGCACATGGTATCTGGCACAAACGCTATACAACAATTCATCTGGATAAGGAGTCGGAAAAAATATTAGCATCTAACTTGCCCCCTTAAACTCTTTAATAACTCCTGCTCTTTTTAGCGATTCATAATTTGTTAGTCCCTGTTCTTTTCCAGTGTTCACAATATTTCGTAAATCATCTTGGTCGTTTTTCAAATTATTATTCTCTCCACCAGTATTGACCTCTATTGATGCTTGAAATGCCTTTTTAACAATCTGTTGTATATTAGTAAGTTGGTTCTCTTCCATAACTTGGTTTACAGCCTTTTTAGCATTTTCTTTTGAAAGTCCGAGCAGGTTCAAGCGAAAAATTGCTTCTTCCTTTAATTGCTTGGTATCATTGCTTCTATTTATTTGTTTCACCGATTTAACAAGGGAGTTTTTTTCTAAATTAATTTGTTCTGCTTGAATTACTTCATCAAATGGTAAATAGATATCTTCATACTGTGCAATTGATTTCATATCGCCAGTTTTCAATGCGATTATCATTGGTTTTACCAACTTTAAATTTTCATCTGCAACTCTGCTAATCAATGTTGGAGATAATGTCTCTTTGCCAGTAGAAACCGCTCTTGTTTGGGACAAAGCAAATAATTTAAGTGCTATATCAATAACTCCCTGACTTTCTTCATACATTACACTTACAAATTCATCTGTTAATTCAACAGGTTTTCTTACCCACTGGTATTTCCAAATAGCCTCCAAGAAAACTCTCCAATATTCATCCTGCCGTAGTCGGTCATAAATCATATCACCTTGTCCACTTCCTCTACGAGCTTGCCTAAATTCACGTTGTAAAACATTCATTGCTTTTGGTGTTCCAATAAGGACTAAAGGTGTACCAATCACATTACTCAAAGTAACAAAGAAATTCAGCATTAAATTAGCTCCAGCACCCCGTAGACTTATGTTTTGAATTTCATCTATTACTAAGATGCCAAGACCAATGCTCCTACAGATTTGTGTCATGATAGGAATTAGAGTATTTACTGATAACTTATTTGCACGACCATATTTATTGAAATATGCAGTTCCGAGCAAACCATCCACTGCAATAAAAAATTGGTTAACCAATCCTTTAACTGATCCATCATGTGGACATTCTAATCGAAGCCAAACCAGTTGTGTGAAATTAAATTCTCGCTTTCTATATTCTGAATGCACAATCACTTGTGGCATTAACTCTAAGATTTTTGCTACTGCTGTACTTTTTCCTACACCAGATGGTCCAATAACAGTAAAGCTCCTTGGAATAGCTTGATTGAACCAAATATTATTTTTTGATAGAATCGCTTCATGCCCTTGAACCATTGTAGATGCATACATCGGATTTAATGGATTTCTGCCAATATATCCTTGTCTTATTAGTCTTGATATACGGCTTTCCATATCAATATGGGCGGGAAGAACTTGAAAAATATTAAAAAGCCTTTGAATAAGGTGGAGCCGATGTTGTCCATCCAACTCTCTTTCTTGTTTATCGAAAAATGGGTAAAAACTTAGTAGTTCTACAACATCTGACTTAGAATAAATTTGTGGGAGTGCTTCTATCAGCGGGTGATTTTGATATTCTTTAATAACCTGTTCACGATAAACTGCCTGATGAAAACTCTTATTCATCGCTCCGTTCTAATCCTTTCTTTTGATATTTTTTAATCAACAGTAAATCGGGATCATTGGAATTTTCTTTGTTACTATTCGTGGATTTCATCAATCTTTGTTCTTCTAACAATCGTTCTTTTTCATATTGACGATTCCTTTTTATCCCCTTCACTCTACTACTTTTACTTATATCGACAACTTCTTTCTTAGACTGCTTTTCAGCCTTTTTTATTATTTCTTCTACGTCACCCATTAGTTGAATTTTCCCTGCTAATTCTTGATGCTTTTGTTCACTCTTTTGGATCTTTTCATATTGATGGAGATATTCTACATCACTAATTGATTTCGACTTGTAACGAAATTGATGCTCTAATAACGAGCATTTCTCAAAACTATTTCTATGGATTCCTCTTAAATAAATAAAATTCATTTCTCTCGGATCATAAGTGATGTCGACCTTCCAACTCCCGTTTAAGCGTGCTTTAACAAACCATTGTTCTTTTAATGCTAAAGTGGAGCCATAATAAATATTTTTAAACTTTATCCCTTGCCCTGTTACGGTTGCTGTTGCTCTTGGCAATAAATGAAGCATCATTAATTCTTTCGAAATCGTTCTTAGTTTCCCAGCTCGGTTTTGAATCCCCCAATTCCATAGTTTAATAGGTACTGCCTCTATATCAGACTCTATCAAATCTTTTTCCCGCACGTATCGTTCAATAACATGATGATTGTTATAATAGAGGACACATTTAATCACGATTTGTGTAAATTCTTTAAGTGTTAACTTACCTGCTAAACGGTAGTCTTTAGTACCCCTTTTATTAAAATCTGAATAAACAGCTCCAGGTAACAATGGCTTAACTTGTATATTTAGTAATCTAAAATGCTGTTCTACAATAGATTTGAAATCGCCCCTATACGGTGCTGAATTTTCGATTTTAATATTTAGCTCTTCGGTTAAAATATTTGATGCGTTTGATAATAACTCCGCTCTATCAGCAACAATGCAAGTTGGTAAATGGGCTGTTGGCCAGTCTGATTCCTCAATCTCTATGTCATACCTTTTGCAAAAATCCTCTTTGTTCTCTACCATGTTCATTAATGCAATTCGTGCTTGCTCAAAATTAGGACCATCCAGAGAAACATGAATACCAACAATCATTCTTGACCAGACATCTTTACAAAAATATAAAATGGGTCTCCCAATAATCCAGTTTCTATTGAATTCACTCACTAAATACACATCCGCTACGGTAGAATCAATTTGAACTTTTTCTAAAGGAAATCGAACTTCGTTTGAAGCACTACTTAAAAGCGGTCGATAATTCAAATCGAAATGGCGTTTTCCTTTTCTATGGATTATTGTTTTACTTACATCTTGCTCTTTTCGAACCCAATAAACAAATTGCTTGTATGTGGGCAGTAATTCAGGAGATTCTTCTAATTCTGTTTTATAAAATTCTTTAATCATTTGTTCATACGCAAAACGCAAACTTATATTACTATCCTTTTCATAAAACCTTTCTTTAGCAATTCTAAATATCTTCTTAGTCTCTTCATCTATATTAATCCCCTGTGAATCATCCAATTCTCTTGGTCGCCCCCGCTTTACATTACTACTGGATTTATCTTTTCCTTTACCTCCGCAGTTTCGAAAGTCGGGCAGTAGAGCAGTCTTAGTCATTCCTCTTTTCCAATATCGTTTCAAATATTTCAAAATGGTTTTTCTCGATAATTCCATTTCTGTTGATAAATTGTTTATAATTTTATTTCTCCTTACACTTACCAACAGGTTTTCCACACCATTAGACAATAGTTTATTAATTACTATCCATGCTTGATTTTGTAATGATAACGATTTTTCACTTTTTTGCGATTCTCCATCGAGACATGCCCAAGGATCATTTTGTACTAATTCAATTTGATTATTTGCAAACAACTCCTCGATATCACTTATTAATTTTTTATTTGGCAATGTATCATCAAAAATGTTTACAAGGTAACACACTTGGTATTTTTCATCTATCCAAATTACTCTTTCTATATGGTTAGGGTTGTATTTATATTGAATCAACTGATTTAAGGAAATGACCACTATGATCACCGCCTTCATTTATAAGCACTTGATTTGCTGACATAGATAAATCCAGGGGTTCTAACATATCAACTAATAACCGTTTGTGAGCTATTAGATGTTTGAAAATCAAAAGACCTGTACCTTTGTCTGCATTTACTTCCTTGTCAAAATTCGTTAAAAGTTCATTTAATGGCATTTCTCCAGCCTGAACTAATAAATGAAACAAAATATCTTGATAAAGCTCCTGCTGTGATGATGTAATCCCATATTCAACAAGAAAATAAGATGAATGAATATACTCAATGTTCTTTGCCAATATTTTAGGTATTTCTTTATTTGTAACAATCCCATAATCAATACCTTTTTCTTCCCAATAACGTCTTTGTATCTCAAACCTTTCAATAACCTGATTGTTTTCTAATTGACGATAATCTTTTATTGATCTTGCATAGTAATTTGCTTCTCCGTCTTTCCCCTTTTTAGTCACAAGAAATGTAGTTGTTAATATTAATGGTTCACCTGTTTTTTGGTTAATTAAGCGTTTGAATAACTGATCGTCAAGTTGAGGAGTGATTTTATCTAAATCCTCCATCAAAGGATAATGCTCCCTTATATCTATCACTTCATCATCAAAATCTAACAAATAAAAAAATCGAGTTTCAGAATCAGATAAAAAATGGTGTACCCTTTGACTTTTCCAACCTTTAATTCTTGTCGCTCTTCCCTTTGTAGTTACTCGAAAGACATCAATAAATGGTTTATAATCTTTCCCTTCCCCTTGTCCGTATCCTTCCTCTATTAATTTATTAAGCCTTTTTAATGATTGATTCATTTTAACTACTGGCACTACACTCACTTCCTTTTTACTAAGATCCTCGAATTTAATTTGGGTAAACTAATTAGTTGCAATATTGGGTGGGCAAAAATAAAAAAGCCATTCCTTATAGTCAATTTCAACGATTTTTTTTAATCGCAAATGACTTATAAGGATTGACTTATTAGTTCTTTACTTCTTCAATTTCTTTTACTTTTCTATAGAAAGTGGCTCTTGAGATGTTAAGCTTTTTGGATATCGCTGTAACCGTAATTTGACCTCGTTTCCATTGACGGTACAGTTTTAAGAAGTGTTCATCAATATCAATTGTCGGTCGCCCGAATCGAATTCCCTTGGCTTGTGCAATTTTGATGCCTTCTGCTTGTCGCATTCTGATGTTATCTCGCTCAAGTTCGTATAAAGCACCAAACACCACTAACATAAATTTCCCAGCAGGGGTGGCTGTATCCAAGTTTTCTTTCAGACTAACTATTTCTACCTTTTTAGCATTTAACTCTTTGACAATGGTAAGGAAGTCCAATGTATTTCTTGCTAAACGTGAAATAGACTCGATATAAACAATATCACCTTCACGAACAAAACTTAACATTTCCTTCAGTTGTGGTCTTTCCATATTTTTGCCACTTATTTTTTCAGCAAAGATTTTTTCAACGCCAACCTCTTTTAATGCAACTAATTGTCTATCCAAATTTTGCGATTCCGAGGAACATCGAGAGTACCCGATTTTCATCAGAAATCCCTCCTTTTTGGATATTCTTAAGACATTATTATCTTTATTTGTAGCAAAAAGTCAAGCCCTATTTATATTACATGTTGCAATATTAAAATAGGGTTTTGCAACACACTTTTATTATAGATTTCAATGTTTCAAAATGTTTAGATTTTGAGTCACTTCTATACTATTGTTCTAATAACTGTTCAATCTGACTCTACCATTTTTAGCTACTCCTCTAATTAGATGTTCTTTCATTTTGTCTCAAATATAACTAAAATCATGATAGAATGTGGTAGAAGAAATTATAGGGGATAATTAGTTTTATATAAGGGGAGAGAGATGTTGTATAGCATATTGGACATTGATATGGATTTTTTCATAGATGATATAGCTCATTGGGTAACTGGGGACAATCGCTTAGATGAAAATGAGTATAATCCCTGGAGCGAAAAAGATTTTAGGTTCTTTCTCGAAGAAAAATGTTTATTAAGTAAAAGTCATCCGACTAAAGGGAAAATAGTTACAAATCATCATGAAGCATTTTTCTTTTGGGATGAGCTAATTAGTTCTCAAAAAGTAAAAACACCATTCAAAGTAACCCACATAGATGCTCACTCCGACACAGGTTTGGGGGACAGTGGTTATGTATATATAATGGGCGAGTTACTTAACCATCCAATTGTCGAAAGGCGAAATAATTTAGATACAAAAAAAGTTTTCATGAGTAATTACCTGTCCTATGCTTTAGCTTGTGGGTGGATAAGTAATGTTGATTTTGTATTACATGAAAAGTGGGATAATGATATTATTTCTGCACACTTGAAAAACTTCTCTGACAAAGAACAAGCGTTTCAATTTAAGGGATATCCTAAAGGCATAGATATTGGTATGTCATACGAGAGAATTGTTCAAGGGAAAATATCGCCTATACGGATTGATAAAGAAATACCATACACTTTGATTCCTTGGAAAAACTATCGTACAGAAAAGAAATTTGATTATGTGGTTTTCTGTCAATCACCAGGATATACTCCAAAAACTGCGGATTTTATGCTCGATATAATTAAAGAATATATTATTGAGATATGAAGTTAGCATTATAATTCGATTTTCAATTAACGTATCCAATTTTATTATTTTTACATCCTCAAATATGTAATGTGCTTTTCTTGCAGTCGCAAGCTGAAGCACATTATCCTTTTAAAATTTATTATACTAAAATGTTAGTTCAAGGAAGCGATTCATAATATTCATCATAGAATTCATCCAGTGCCTCTTCAAAGTCTTCAAATTCCATTATACATGCCAACTTAAACGCATCATACATAGCAATGCTTCTCTCACAATTCGAAAGTTCACTTTCAATCCTTTTTTCAACCCGATTGTAATCTTTACTTAAATATGCCAACGGAATTTTCCCCCAAGAAAGCTGTTCTTTTTCTATTCCTCCATAAATTAACCCTGTGAATATATCAAGATAACAGACAGCTCCTTGAATGCCATATTTCTGATAGCGTAAGAGTTTTCTTGCCACCTCCTCATAAGAAATACGATCAATAATATACAACGCAAGTTCTTTTTCTATAGCATCCTCATAAGAGTCAAAATCTCTTTGGTAATTGTTGGTTAAAAAATTTACACAAATTTGATAATCCATTGCATCACTATAACTATCAAAAATTACACCATAATCTTCTTGTCCTTCTACACCATCCCAACCATCGTTTCCCAAAATATCATAAATTTTATTGTAACGACTCTCATAATCTCTATCTTCAACAAAGTACATCTTTTTTAAGATAGCCCCTTCTTTAATTGCTTCCTGTACACTCGGTAAATCCTCCGTAACACTATTTTCAAAAATATCCACAATATAATGGCGATTTGTCCAAAACCAGCCTATCTTATCATAGTCATTCCTGATACAATCAAATTGCTTAGAATAGTAATCACAATTAAATTCATACACATCCGTAAGTTTTATTACTGTAACTTCTTTCATTCTGAGTCACTCCTTGATTTTATTTTTTTGAATTCAATTCCTTTTTTCTTATACTCTCCAAAGTGGAAATTCAATAGTTTCATTACTTGATCTGCATAGCAATCAATATTGAAGCCATTGAATTCATCTATCCTCTTTTTATCGCAAAGCTTGTATATCTGCTTTAAGAGCAATTCAAGCTCCAGTTTTGCTTCATTCAAACTTTTAAACTTCATCTTGATATTTTGCTGAACGATAGCATGGGTTATTTTTTTCGTTATTCGCACTGCTCGTTTCCGTAATTGTATTGCTTCGCTTTCCCTAATATTTCTACTATCTTCCTCTACAGTTCGGTACACTTCATGAGCTACGTCAAGAGATCGCTGATACAATGCATTTTTTCGGAAATCTGGAACCCACATCATGACATCTCCTCATTTAGAATCTTTTCTATTCTATTAGCCATTGCTATAAGCATTTTGAAAATTTCTTCTGCTTCCTTATCCAAACTCTTATAAGTTTCTTTGGTGATATATTTCTGCATAACGGACATGTCCAGGAAAGCCCGACATTCAGAAATGCTTCCAATACTGGTGTTCAGCCTGTCATATTCTTTTCGATAGTAATAATTTGCATTTCCTTCTGCGATGTTGCTGTATACACTGGAACTGGCTCTACGTAACTGGTCTACCACGTTATTCCGCTCAAAAGAAGGAAAGTTCTCAACAACTTTATATATTTTTTTACTAAAGAGCAGTGATTTTTTGTATACTTCTAAATCTCTAAAATCGCCAATAAATGTTTTCTTTTCTGCCATAGTTCTTCCTCCTTGTTTAGTTTTTTCATTTAAGCATCTTGGAAATAAAAAGGTGTTGGATGATAGGTGAGATGGGTAATTTGAGTTTTATAAGGGGATGTGTTACTTCGAATTATCAGTTTAATAACATACGGGTTAAGTGTTGAGTGAAGTGTTTTATTGGGAGACACATGATTACTAAAGAGTATGATGTTATCGACATTTGTTTCGATTTCTAATGTGGTTCTATATCCTGCCGTAATTCTTTCGAAGTCACCCTTAGCCAATGTTACATTCATAAAGATTGGTACTTCGTATTCTTTTGCTATTTTATTGATGGTTCTTAAATGAATTTGGTCCCTTATTCGGTAAATAGTACGCTGATAAATTGGCGGTTCTTCCTCATCTAAAAGAATAGCAACCTTTGGATTCGTTCTTTTAAAAGATTTAATCATATCCACCAACAAATCAGTATCAACACAATTGTTAGTTTCAACGTGAATATTAGTTAAGATTGGGTACAAGTTTGTTTGATATTCCTGAAGAGTACGGGAGGATGAAGAAATTTTGCTAATAATAGCGGAGAGAGAAGGAGCTTGTTCTCGGTGTAACTTATAATCATGCCTGACAAGTATCTTTTGTAAAATGCTATTTGCTGTGTCATGACTCGTATAATATAAAACTTTATATCCATTTAAAGCAAGATGCTCAGCCATAAATGACAAGAATGCATTTCGTTCATCACCCATTCTACCAATTAAAGCATATAGCTGATGTGAAAATCCTCCGCTTAGAGCAACATCTAAGTTTGATAATCCTGCAGAAACTTTTTGCTCATACTGGGTAGTTGCTTCATCAATAAAATCAGTTTCGAAGTAATGCCATAATCCATTCAATGTTTCCTTTAATTCTCTTGATTCAATTTCAACTTCCTTATTCATTAGAATCATTTTTTCTCACCTTTCCTTTTATCTATTGACATTAATTAGCAATAACATTTTTGCGAAATACAATATGCGAGATTTGTTTGGGAGAGAATGGCTCCCCAAGTGCAGTTATCCTACTTACATAAAATCTGATAATCAATTTTATTTTGCATAGTGCAGTCACTCCTTAACATTAAATTTTACAGATAATAGGTAATTATGAACCCTATAATCTGTATGTAAAAAATAGTCGGAATTAAATATGTTAATCTAAAATTGTGGGAGTAATTTAAGAAATGAGTAAATGTGGAATAAGGAGAAGTTTATAGCTTAATTTTATAAAACTATTAAATACTTGTCAATGCTTATATGCAATAATATTTAATTTATTTAATATAAACAATAAACGTATACCCTACAGAGAGCATACTTTTAAAAAGTCGTAAAGCTCATTTACTTGAATAATAGAAAGATATCAATAAGATTTTCTCTTATTTAAAAAGTCGTATTTTCTATATCTTATATATAAGGAAGAATACTTATTTTACGACTTTTTTGTATTAATGTACTGATATCATTGTTCGTTGCTACAATATCAATTGATTTGCGATTATTAGAGAAACCTACCTCAATTGCATATTCCCCATAATGATAATGCAAGAACCAGCAACACCTTGATAATTTGAACAATCCCCCATTGGTAATTGCTACTAAAAGAAATATCCCCTTTTAATGAATAAACAACTATTGGTTTATGAATCCACCAGAGAAGCCTCGTAGCTTTAGAATAATAACCAGTAAAAAATGCAACAATCTAATGTAAGTGTAAATAATAAAGAACTTTTAATTTATGCAAAACAGATAATAGAAACTGTGCAGTTATACTAAGTACATGTTTAAATCTACTAATCTGTTTTCATAGTTCATTAAAACCTGTAAACATATTAAGAAAATGCACTACTCCTTGATATCTTAGCAAAAATGCAATGAACTGATTAAAAGTCATGCAAATAGAAGTTTTACAGCAAATTACTTAAAGGTAATAGCAGTTACTCTTCTATTTGCACATATAACTACTGATTAAACTTGATATAATTGCATTACATACAACAATGCTTGGCAATGATTAAAAGGTCATTTCCATTCCAAAAAGGAGAGAGCATTAACCTCCTATAAGATGGAGATATTTAATCTTCACAATGGATATTGTAAATAAATTCACTGTTAATATTAGCATTGTCTTTTGTTATGCAGAATATCAATGCATTTCATCACCCTTGAAATGGTTATTTACCAACTAAGATTTTATCGTATAATGTCTTTTATCGAATAATCTACTTCTTTAATTTAATCAAAATAAATGTGCTTTACGACTTTTGGATATAGAAAAACCGCAGAGATTCTCTACGGTCAAGTAAACTTATATTGCCATTTTCTCTTCTGTTTCTTCCCCTTGTTCAATATAAACATGTTGCCCCTTTGCATACATCTGATTGCTTATCAAAAATGCTTCTATTGATTTTAGTAACTTCGCAAAGTTCTTTGCATCTTGATAATCAATTACATCCCTTATTTCTCGCTTGGCGACTTTTTCTTTTCCTTCTTGCTTGCAATTGTAAAGGAATTCCATTATTTTCTTTTGTCTTTTTTCTGTTTTCGTTTCTTCTTCAGTTTTTCTTGCTGTGTAATCGACGTTTAATTCATACTGATAATAATTAATGCCTGGCATCTGTTGTCGGACTATATCAATCGCATCTTCATTTGCTGTAAAAACAATATAGTGAGCATTTTTGCTGTTATCTCGATTTATTCGTTTCATTGCTTGATAAATTTCCCCCGCTATCATTGTTTTTCGAATTTGCTCAACCGTAGTATCTTTAAAAATTGGAATGTCCTCATTTAGATGCTTTAATGGTTTGTAATAGTCATGTTGAAGGACATAATCCACATAATCGAAGTTCGGTGTTTTCATTATCACGACTGTTTCATACTCCCGATAATCATTTACCCCGATGATATTCCCGAAGTATTCAATAGTTATAGTCTCTTCTATTTTTTGAATTTCCTTATCGGTCTTCCCAGTTAACACAAGATAATTTTGAATCTCCTTTTTCAAGGTATCCTCGTTATCTTTGTCAGTTACAAATAGGATTTTTTCTTTGAAAGAGAGGGAAAGTTTCTCGAGGGCTTTTTGGTAGAAGTTAATATTACGAGATAAGGCTTCCTTACTTGTTTTAACACAATAATGAGTCAAGGTTGAATTGGAGTAATCATAGAATTTATCTTGCGGATGAACAACGAAGAGGTTAGATAATTCGTAGCGATAATCGAAACCAGCATTGGCATCGAGAATAATATTGTTTTTAAGGAGTTTAGGCTCTATTTCACTATTAAATGTGTGTAAGTCATTATTACTGTATCGACAGCCATTATTTAAAATTTGTAGGATTCTCGATAGAACTTCAGTTTCTTTCAACTGCTGGTAGTTTTCTATTATCGTTGGGAGGGATTGTTTATAAGGATCAAAGTATTTCGAAGAAAAATCGAGGTATGGGAAATTTCGAACATTATGAGGGTTAGTTATTTCTTGAGTGACAATATTTTTTAAATCGGTAACAAGTTTTTCGATGAACTCTTTCTCTTTGAAACGATAGGCATTTTCCCACAACTTGGATAGATCTTTTAATGAAATCGTTACCCTTTCCAAAAAGTCTGGAAACTCATCTATTATAAGAATATGCCTTCCGTCTAATATTTCCTGATGTTTTCCGAAACACACTCGCATATACATGTTGTGAGTAATGGCTAACACTTTTGCGTTTAATTTTCTGTTTCGAATTTCATTCTTTATTTTACTATTTCTATCTTTATTGTCCTTACTGTCAATATACTCTGCTACCGAATAAACAGCATGGGAGTTGATGGTTTTTACAGTATCTATAAGTGCATCGCCACGTTTAAACTTTTGAACATACAGAACTTTATAATCTGTCCTTACTACCAATTCTGCAATTTCAGCCAGTGTAAATTGACTTTTCCCTGTTCCCGCTTCGTGATTAAACACATGAAAAATGTTACTATCCCATCGACTCTGATCTGTAATTTGCTTCTTGAGTTGCTCAAAGTAACTTGAATTCACTACTAAACTATTATTATGCTGATGTGTTGCCTTTAACTTTTCCATGTCAAAATCATCTCCTTTTACTAATATCTAAATAGATAATAAAAGGAGCGTTGTTTTTTGTCAATGCCTATATGCAATATTATTAACATTTGTTTCATATAAACAATATTTTGAATTTTGCTGACAGAGTAAATCCTCTATAAATCAATAATCTCTTTCTTTCTTGTTATGAAAGTAACTCTTTCCCCTTGTATTTGTGCAAGCCAACTTTCTCCGTTTAAATCTACAGTAATGCTACCATCCTTAATGTCTAAAAGCTTTGTCCCTTTTTTAGATACTATATCTTGAATTGCAACTATTGCTTTCTCCCTATCAAACGATCTATTTTGAGCTGACACTGCTTTTATATCCACAGTAAATGTAGTGTTCATAAATGGTACTTCAATACATTCAGTAGATTCACGCAAATGTATTTCCCTTAGTTTTTGTATTTCTTTTAACAAAGGAGAAAGTTGACCTAAATCAAGTTCCGCTTGCGAAAGTTCAAAAACAGTGTGGATTATTTTAATCAACGTTTCTTGCTCTTCATTGTTAATAATTCGATTATCCAGTGGGTTCTTTAGCTTATGTAAACGAATAAACTCATCTATTGAAAAGACAGCTTCTTCATCATAGTTAGTAATTAAATTTTCAAAACCAAATGCACGAAAAACCTCTCTAATATCCAATTTCAATGCTGATGTTAACAAGCAAACCACTTTAAAAGAAGGATTTTTCTGTTCTTTTTCTAAACGGTTAATATAAGAAGGATCTATCTCGTTATTTAGCAAACTCGATAGCTTCGCAAGTGATAAACCCTGCTTGTTTCGTTCTCTTTGTACAATAAGACCGAACGTGTTTTCCATCATTTAAAACCTCCATTTCATTGCATATATACAATACATTTTCATTATAGCAAACTTGTGTTAGCACGTTGTCAGACATAATCAAACAATTTTTTGACTATGTTACATTATAAATCCTCCTCTGTCGCATATAAGAAAGAAAATATATTTTAAGGAGGTATTTATCTTGCACAACAAATTTTTTATTGCCGTTGATACTGGTAAAAGTTATACAAAAGGAGTAATACGCACAGAAAATAGACTCATTGAAAGAGTCAAATTCAGAACAAAAGTAATGGAGGCAAGCGGATTTGATAATGATATATTAATGAAAAATACTAATGTAATTGAATATGAAGGAAAAAAGTTCCTTATCGGCGACTTAGTGAGTGAGGATTATGTTTCCTTTGACCTTACTAAGCAAACAACTGAACATCTTATTTCGATTTATTTAGCAATCACGAAACTCTTAGAACGGTCGCAAGACTATACCGCAATGGCAAAGATATACTTGGCGGTAAATATACCAATAAACCTTTACAAGAACGAACAGAAGCGAAGAGAATATGAAGCTTTTATTCAACAGAATGGCAAAGTGATTGGAATCGAGGTAAATGGTAAACCATTTTCTTTTACACTCGAAAAAGTGATTGCACTTCCAGAGGCGTTAGGACCCATCTATTATCAGAGAAATGATTTTCGTCAAAAGCGAGCATTAATATTCGACATTGGCTCATTAAATACAAGCGTTTTAGAATGCAATAGACTCATTCCAAACTTTGATAGGATGCTTGTTAGCAATCTGGGCATTAATATATTACGGTCTTCCATTGCTGAGCAACTTTCATCACGATATGCAATTTCTTTCACAAGTGACGACGCAGAACAAATCATTCGTGATAAACGAATTATAGTTGATGGAAATGAACAGGAAGAAGGAAATGAAATCATTAAAAGTGCCTTTGAACAACATGTAAAACAGATTATTAATTATGCGAAAAGCCGAAAAATAAGTTTTGCAAATACTGAATTAATTTTTATCGGGGGCGGGTCCATTTTGTTAAAGGAACAGTTTTTGAAACACTTTCCTAATGCCACTTTCACTCCCCAAGAAGATACCCAATTCTCCACCACCCTCTCATTCTTAATAATTCTTGAGGCGAAATACAATGAACAAAGAAAGGCTTAGATTAAGTATTTCATTTCGTGAAGAATACCGCCCTATCTATGAACACCTTCTAAAACAACCCAATCGAAGTGATTATATTTGTAGGATCCTTCAGAAAGAAATCGAGCATAACAAATGTCTTGAGGAAAAAATTGATAATCTATTAAGTATCTTTAATGATAATAGAACGCTTTCAAATCCTTTCTTACTTTCAAGCTCAACCACAAAAGGGGAACAAGAATTGCAAAACGAAGATATTGATTTGCTTAACACATTGTTTTAATTGAGTTATGACAATAACTAAAAAGGGTGGGATTTCTCCCAACCCTACATAACGCTTCATTTTATCTATTGTCCACCGATAGTAATCACTTTCACTTTCCTTAGTTCACATCTAAACTCATTTGCTCTAACTCGGTTAACTCCATCCAATCATAACTGTTCGAAGTAACCACTCGGTAACTTACACCAATCTTTTCAAAATACTTCATTGCACATAGAATTTTTCGCTTTTCTTGCGGGAATCGCAAATCTTCTAACTTTACTCCACCTTTTGTTTCTCTTACTAATTCCAGTTTTAACTTCCCATCATACTTTCTAACAATAGCCCAATCGGGATTATAGTTTCCGACAATCTTCGGCAACAAAATCTTGAACTTTGGTGGGAACTTAAAGTAAAGAATTGTATTATCTTTCTCAACATCTGGTTTAATTAGATTCTCGATAAAATCACGTTCGACATCTGAATCTACTTGGACCTTATCGTATAACCCCGCTTTTCCCGCTTCAATTAATTCTTTCTGAGGTTGCTTCACCATAATTGGGAAAAGTTCATCTAATTCATATACCTCTGTATTCTCGTCAATATCAAATTCAATATTATCAACAATATGGTCACTTAGAGTAATCCGAATTTCAGAAAGGAATGTTGAAACCCAGCCCTCTGGATTGTAGAAAATCTTCTCTTTTTGTTCTGTACTCATACGTTTAAAAATCTCTACAATTGTTTGCTTTGTTAAGTTCGTTTCATTAGCAGTTCGAGTAATAAAGTCTGGAATTGGATAGGTTGATTTTTCGGCTTGCTCAACTTGCTTTTTAGGCTTCTCTGCCTTTTCCGTTTGAAATTTGAAGGGTTCAAATTTCTTTACTATTATTTCATTTGTAAACTTTACATAAGGCTCTCCATACAACTCTCCCATATGCATAACTTTAAATCCACGTAAATGGTCGTCTTTTGTTTCTTTCTTAAGATCATCATTAACCATTATTAAAGGTTCAAAAAGCTTTTTGTTTCCTCTCGAATCTTGCATTTCAATTTTGAGTTTTGCACTCTCACCTTCAACTGAAACAAGAGAGATTTTGTACTCACACATGATAAAGCGACCTTTTGTTATTTCAATTAGAGGAGATGGGAATTTTGCTTGATTGAGTCTTTCAACACATTGTTCAATTAGTTTAGTATCATTCACCGTTACCTTGTAAGACATTTTCTTATTTAACTTTTTCCAAAACTCTGTAAACTCCCCCGATTTGTAAATTTCGTCTCTTCGACGCACTTCACTTGGCTCAGGCGGTTTAGGAGTTGGTGGTGCATCCACTCCGTCTTCAATGTATTCCTGCTGTAATCGGGAAACAAAAGATTCATACTGTTCATTAGCTACGACAGTTAAAATATTAATATCATGGTTTTCTGCTCTTTTTCCTTCCTGATCCACAGCTAAACGTAAGCCTCTACCAATCTCTTGGCGTTTTTTCATGGTAGAACTTGTTTGATTCAACGTACATATTTGGAATACATTGGGGTTATCCCAACCTTCTTTTAGTGCTGAATGGGCGAAAATAAATGAAACTGGTTCATCAAAGCTTAGTAGACGTTCTTTATCTTTCATTATCAGTTCAAACGCCTGTTTTTCCATTTCACGTTGCTTTTGATTTTTACCATCCGTATCAACTGCTTCTTCTTCTGGAGAATCTACTTTTGGTTTGGAAAAATAACCTTGGCGTACTTCATCTGCTGAAAGTTCCCTAAATTCGTCATAATGACGTTTTAATCGTTCAAAACTTTCATCAAATAACCTTTTTATCATTCCATCATTGGCAGTATAATTTTTTACCCTGTCAATGAAAAACAGGGAAAGAACTTTGATTCCTTGAGCCTTTAATGCTTGCTGTCGTTGCATGTGAACACTAATGGTTCTTTCAATTTGAGATCTAAAAATACTTTCCTTTGATAACATAGAATCACTTACTGATAACGTTATTCCGTTTTCAAATATAATTAACTGATCTTCTTCATTCTTACCATAACGTATTTCCTCAACAATGAATTGCTCATAATCAGAGTTTTTTGTTTTAGTAAAGAGATTTTCACCTTGTTTTAAGCTAATATCCCTTTCAACTAATTGCCCTTTATCTAATACTAATGCTCTCAATACAGCAGTCATTGGGTTACGTTTAATTTCTAATAGACGAAGAATACCTTCATTTAGATTACCTAATTCAGAAATTCCAATCACTTCAATCTGCTTAACGAGATTGTTTCTAAAGGCATCAATTGGCGTTAGACGGTACACTAAATTTGGCGTTTCCCGATGTGTTGCTGAATATCTTAGTACAAATAATGGTTTTAATGTTCGAATAGCTTCTTTTGCTTTATTTGTTTCAAAGTTCTGGGCTTCATCCAAGATAATAATCGGTCTTGTTGCCTGTATATACTCAAAGGGTTTCCATTCACCTTGTAATTTTTCTGTATGCTTGTAGATGTTGTTACTCGCTTTGTTGAAAGAATCTATTGTCATTACCATTACAGTTAAATCGTTACTGTTTGCGAAAGTATTCAACTCACCTAATTTCGTACTATCGTATTCAATAACAGCAACATCTTGATTATCATACAACTGACGAAAATGGTTTCTCATAGTTTTAAGAGACTTAATAACCCCTTGATAAATGGCGACGCTTGGAACAACTACTATGAATTTTGTAAACCCATAATTTTTCTTCAATTCATACATTGTGCGAATATAGACATAAGTTTTTCCAGTTCCTGTCTCCATTTCAACAGTAAAGTGTGGGACACGAATCGAATCGTTCCCAGCCACTTCAAGTACCATTCCATCGTCTACATACAAGTCATCAGAAAACTCCAGTTCACTTCCACGACTTTCATCGTTATTTCTTTCTTGGACTCTTTGGAGATTGTCAAACAACAAAATCTCATCTAAGAATTCATCAGGCGGAAAGTTTGGAGTTACATCATTCATTGTCCCAACTGGTAATTCAATCTGCTCCTGATAAGGTACTCCTTCAAACAAATCAACCACACTGGAAATGGCATCTAACTGGAACTGTTGGTCAGCATTATATTGTAAAGTAAGTTTTTTAGCCAATTAGTCCACCCCCACTAAATTGTTTTCACGTTCATTGATTCACTAAGGAGAATCTTTTGTTCATTCGACAAGGCATTATCAAGGCAAATAAATGTACCTTTTCCATATTCATCATTTAAGAATCTACCTGTTTCTACCTGTAGCTTTCCGTCCAGACAGACAACTAAAGGAAACGGAACATCTTCATGTTGAGCAATCCAAAGCGAATTAGATGATTTCTCAATTACCTTTACACTGCTATCAAGTGGGAAACCTTGGGATAGCATTAATTCAGTTACAACATCTATATCATTAGCTTCCTCAATAATAGAAGTTGAAGTAAATAAATCCAAATTCTGGTTAAGTACATTCAAATTTTCTCCTTCGTACCCTTCCCATTTTCTGATATTCGTTTTATCAAGTTCATAAACTACAAAGCCTTCATCTAAAATTACCTTTTGGTCATCTTCCCTTGATAAATGCTCAATGCTTTTTTTAATTCTCTCTTTAGTAATATCTGCTATTGTATTGTACTTCTCTAAGTTGGTTTTTACAGGGAGTTGCACCAACATAAATCTTCTTTTACCTAAATCCTCACGATTAAGTTCTAAAACCGCTTGTGCAGTTGTACCTGAGCCTGCGAAGAAATCTAAAACATACTCATTGTCCTTTAAAATTAACCTCAAAAGAAATTTCATTAATGCTATAGGCTTTGGAAAGTCAAAGACATCATTCTCTCCAAACAAGTCCATTAAAGTTTGCGACCCAGATTTAGTTGACCCTACATCTTTTATGATACTCGGAGGATTTACCACACTTCTTTCCTTTTTATACTTTAAAACCCCGCTACTATTAAAGTAAAATTCCAATACTTTTTGCCCTTTTGAATCAAAAGTCTCTTTACCAGAAAACCATTGTTCCATTTGACCTTTCATAGCCCAACCCGCTTCGAGAGTTACCGATTCTTTTAGTACACCATTTTCAGCAATCATTCTTCCAGAAATAAGAAAAGTCTTTTCAGAACCTCCCCATTCACCTTTTAATTCCGTACCATCGACTGCTTCAAATCTTGTTCCCTTTGGAAACGTAAAATGACTTGAGGGATTCTTTTTACTAATTTTCTTTAAAGCACTGTGTTCAATTGTCCCCTCTCCGCCTGAGAAATTAGGTAACTTATCTTTATTTTTAGCATAAACAAGAATATATTCATGAGCCCTTACAAAATGCCCTGCCTGAGTTCCTGTACCTAAATCCCAAATTAATTCAGATAGTAAGTTTTCCTCACCAAAAATTTCATCCATTATACGTCTTAAATTAGCCATTTCATTATGGTCTATTGAAACAAAAATTACTCCATCTTCTTTAAGAAGATTTTTAGCTACTTTTAATCTGGGGTAAATCATATTTAACCAATTTGCATGAAACCTTCCGCTATCTTTGGGGTTACTTGTTAAAAGTCCCTCTTCATCCATCTGTCCAGTTTTTTGTAAGTATTTCTCCACAGGATCTTTATAATCATCCTTATAAATTAAATCTTCTCCTCTATTATATGGAGGGTCTATATAGATAACTTTTATTCTATTGGCATAACTTTTTTGGAGTATGCGGAGTATTTCTAAATTATCACCCTCAAAAAACAAGTTTTTGGTATCACTTTCATTTATACCATCACCTTTTTTATACTTTAATGTCCCTTGTGGTGGTAAGAGTGCCAACTTTCTTGCTTCTTTTTTCCCTACCCATTGTAATCCATAATATTCTTCTGTGTTATCCTCAATTAAATTTACATTTAAACCTTCAATTTCATCTTTTAGAATTTCAATATTTAACTTTCCGTCTCCAAACGCCTCTGGAAAAAGCTCTTTCAGCTTCGCAATTCTATCTTCATCAATCCGATCAGGTCTTTTTAATTCTTCTATTGGCATTCCTTACACCTCTTCTTCCTCTAAATTTGCTTCAATTACTTCAACTCTTTCATGTTCCGTTCCATAGTCATCATAGAAGGCTAAGAAATTACTTTTAGCCCGACTGGAGGAAAAGGCATAAGCCTTAAATGATTCGCACGAGAAACGGACATCACAGTTTCGGCATACGTGTACTGCAAAAGTCTTATTGTCTTGGACTTTAGAAAGTAACTTTTCAACAGGGGGTGGGCTGAATTCAAATCCTTCAATCATATCAACCACTTCACCAAAGGATTCTAAATATGCATCTACCTGTTCCATCTCTAATTCAATTGGCACTTCTGGATTCCATTCTGTAAGGGCTTCTTCTAATATTTGTTCATTATTAGCTTGTGATGCTCTTTGCTTCGCTTTCCTTAATTCTTCTGTTTCACCAATTGCAATAATAGAAGTACCATCTAAATGTTGTCCACGTACTGATTGCCAAATATGAGCATAAATATTGAGTTGTCCTTCATAGTCTTTCTTATTGCATCGAACAAAATCAACATCATGCGTTTTAATGTCATACATAACAGTTCTATCGTCTTCTTTCACAACATCTACTACACCTTGTATTGTATAATACTTTCCTGATGGTGTTTTTTGCTGTGGAAGAGTAAGGCGTACCTCAGTATCGGAAACATTCTCAGCGAGGTTTCTAAGTTTTTTCCAATAGTGTTTTACTTGTTCTAAAGCCATTTTTTTAACGTGTGGGGATAATGAATGTCCACCTTCTAATCTCAATAGCTCGTAATTTTCTTCAAAAGCTTCCTCTATGAATTTTAACATTTCATCATTATTCATTTCTGTCACCTCGCAATGAAATGATTTGATTATGAATGTCTTCTATTGTTTGATGAACAAGCGATCCAAATAACATAGTTTGCGAACGAGAAGGAACAAATCCGTATTTTTTAAACACCATGTAATTTCTTGGGCATTTTAAATACATCAAATAATCACTTGTATATGAATAAACTTTAGGGATTTCATCTTCTTTTACTTCTACTTTAGGCATATCGGTTACGACCACATTCGGTATTTGAGGGTATTTCATTTCCTCTAATAATTGCTTAAAAGCTGGTTCAACGGTTTGTCCTTGACCTCTCAAGTTGCTGATAATCAGCATTTCTTCTGCTCTTGATAACGCAACATAGAATAATCTCATTGTATCAAATTCAGGAATCCTTGCTAACGGTTCATTATCGCCCTCAACTAACGGTCTTACAATCTCTTCTTCTCGTGGAACATTCTTATTTTTCTTTCCAGGATTCCCAAGAATAACGTATGGAAATTCAAGCCCTTTAGATTGATGAATTGTTAAAAACGGAACCCTACCTTTTGGGAATGGTGTTTCATCATTTTCAACTTCCGTTTCTCCAATCCTGAAGAGACCATAGACATACCGACCAAAGAAATCATTTGCAAGATGATCCTCAATCAATCTTGCACCAGTTATCACCGAACTTGACTGCTCCATGTATCGTGATAAATACTCTGAAATCATGGATAAATTGCAAATTGGTCCTTCATCTAAACCATCTTCCGCAAGTTTGAACATTTGTGAAAAATAAGGGAATCCGCACAATCGGTAAAATAAGTCCAAAACGTTCCAGTCTACTGATGTTGCACGATTAAGAATATATTGCAAACTGAATGGTTTTCCTTCTTTATTTCTTTGCTCAATAATCTTATCTAATCTATTTGAGCCTAATCCTCGTATTGTTTGTTGGGAGATTAACGGTGTTTTCGTTAAGATTCGTTTATGTGATTGCGGGACATAGTTATCTTTTAATGTCCATCCGTTATCGCTTACTGTTTTTAACAATCGGATATAGTCCTCTTTGCACCTTTTCAGTTCTTCAGTTTTTACAGCAACAAACCGTTCCATTCTTTCATCTTTTTGTATTAATTCTTTTGCTTCTCCCTCTATCACATCTAACCAATCATGAAAATCTTTATATGCACCCGAAAAGTCTTGTCTGGCAGGTCTTCCAATGATTTTTGTAAAGATACCTAACATTGCTTTTGCTTCCTCAACTTCTAAAAAACGCCCTGCCCTTGGTGCATAAACATTAATTCCTTCTTTTTCTAAAGCCCTCTTCATTCGTTTTACATGCTGATTATTTTTCAATGCAGGGAATAAAAATGCAATTTGATTTGGATCTTCAACCTTTTTTTCGTCAATCAACTTCCTGACAAATTGAGCAATTTCCTCAGCTACATCCTCAGATTTTGATGGAGTTGTAGTAATTACAGATATATCATTGTCTTGTTTAAATGCTTGGATATTCTTATCGTGTAATCGGTAATAGCCTTCACCGCTCTCCCTCACCCAACTCACCTTATCTATAAAGTTAGTATAAGTTGTAACTATCTGTTTTTTGGAACGGTAGTTTATATTTAATTTGATTTCTCGTGGTGGTGTTTGCAGATATAACTGACTACGTTGTGGAAACTGTACAAAGTTTTCAACAGTAGCACCTCGGAATCGGTATAAAGCTTGGTCATCATCACCAACCACACAAAGATTCTTATTTCCCTTCGCTAATCGAAAGAATAGTTGTTCTTGAATTCGATTTGTGTCCTGAAATTCGTCTATGACAACATGCTCAAATTCAAATATTACATGTTCACTTTCAAGCAACTGATGTAAAGCTCTTTGCTGAAGAAGTGAGAAATCTACCATGTTATCAGAATGGAGTTTTGCTTTGTACCATTCGTATAATTTTGCAATTTTTAGTAATGTATCATCTCTTTTGCTTTTTGCGTAATCATATATTTTTTCAACTGGAAGGTTTTCTTCAGAGAATCTATTAAATATTGAAATAATTGATAATGCTGTATCGTGACGTGATTCTGAACGTTTTCCAAAATATTGTTTCATATCAGAACGCCATATATCTTCTTTTACGTGAAGTAACTCCTCAGTTAATCGCCAAAATGAACTTGAATTTATAAAATAATACTGGTCTAATTCATCCATGAGAATTGGTGGTTTAACCCTTGAACGATTTTTAATAAAACGTCTATCACCTATTATTTTTTGACAAAGGGAGTGGACTGTTCCCACATACATTCTTGAAATATCATAGGGAACACCAGTAATGTTTGTTACTGTTCCAAGTATCGTTTGCAATCCGTCTTTTAATTGCTTGGCGGCTTTTTCAGTAAATGTTGATAAAAATAGTCTTTCAGGTGGAACGTTATGAAATACTATTGCATTTACTGTTCTCCATAAAAGAACTCTTGTTTTACCAGAACCAGGACCCGCCATTAAAAATAAAGGTCCTTCTAACGACCTAATCGCATCTAATTGCCCTTCATTTGGAGTAAAGCCATGTATCTGAAATAAACTTTCTAAAGAAATAGAATTATTCATTTAGTCAAAACCTCCCCAACAGTTTCCTATAGTAATATTCTACCATTTCATACGTAGTATATGTTTAAAGGTTTCATGAAAATTAAAGAGCTTCACCCGCAAAAGGTAGAAGCTCTTTCAATAAAGTTATTTTGTTAACATTAACTCAGTTAATTCTTCCATCATAATTCGGTAACTATCTTCTGTTGGAAGTGGTTGTTCTGGTAACTCGATTGGAACTTGAACAAATCTATCGGTTGGAACTACCGAAGTTCTTTCTGGCAATTCCTTAACTTTATAAATGTAAGGAGAGAATCCATCTATCATTTTCTTAAAGATACTTGCAATCTCCTCAAAAGTTAGCTCATAACTTTCTTTCGGTTCAAAATAAACTCCGATTCGCCTTTTCTTAAAGCACAGGTCTTGGTGTATAGTATCAACAAGTTCACTTTCAATACTTTTAAATGCTTCATACCAATCCTCTTCTGCTTTGTCGAAGTATAACTCCACAAATGCAAGATTTCGAACATCTTTTGCTGAGCATCTATAAATTATCCCAGTTTTGCCCCCACCGCAACTAAGGATTCGATCATTTCGATTTGTCTTTTTATCGTAATGAAAATTAAGAAAATACGGTATCTTGCTACGCAACACTTGTAACATTGCTCGCTTTACATCTTCAGTTCGGTCAAAGTCAGGTGGCGATGGATTTGTATTAACCTGTCCGCAATGCGATGGATGCATTTGCAGATTCACTAATTCAACATTTAACAGGGGATTCAGTTCCCTTAACAGATAAAAGTTCTTATATATATCCAAACGGTACATTTCATTTAGTTTTTCCAATACAGCGATGGTATCTTCATGAAGTGCAATGGCATAAAAATCAACAAACTCTTTTTGATGCGACTCAAACCATTTTTTCAATTCTTCCATAATTCCTTCATCAAATGATTTGGCAATCCATACGATAACCGATTCATTATTTTTTTCAATCATCTCTATTACTCTGTTCAGATACTTCTTATTTGCTTTCGTGACCTGTACTTCGATAATAACAGGAATTCTTCTCTTAAAATCAACCCCACGAATATCTATGTGATTGTATGCAATACGTTGTTCAAGCGTAATATTATTGACCTGAAATCCAAGTGTATCTGAAAGCAATTGCGGGTTTTCCTTCAAGAATATAGAAAGTATATTCTCTTTCATCGAACCATTTTTACTCATGCCAATATATCCTTTCGATATTTAGTTATACCTTACTCATCAATTTTGGTAAAAAATAAATGCATGAAAAAAGCACCTACCAAATTCGTTAACAGATTCGGTAAGTGCTTTGCCTTTTATTTATATAATTATTCTTCAATGGATTCTTCAAAACCATCTTTTTCACCTCTTTTTTGCTATTTTCTGTGAATTTTAAAGAAGATGTTGGCTATAGTCAAGCATTTTAACAGGACTTTTAAACCGCTTGAAAACCATATGTATATCTTCTATATAATTTCATTATATGTTATGTAAAGTTCTATATGGCTGGTATCAGTAAAATCAATATTATATATGAAACTTATATTTATATTATATTAATATCCTATGTCTATTCTCTATGTAAACGGCAACAGAAATTCTGTTACCGCTGGAGAACTAAGTCTCCTTTAATTCGTTGATCAACTCCCCAATCTCGTACAATTCTTGCAAAAGACTTTCTTTTGACCAGTCCGCATTGAGGATTGCTTCAAGAATTTCAAGTAGTATTTCCTTGGTCTCTGCACTTAGTATTTCACCGTTATGTTGTATTTGGTGATTGAATAATAATTCTTTTAAATCCGTTGTCTCACCTTTATCCCAGCTCAAACTGGAACCAACCAGAGTCCATGGTTCTACATTTAATGCCTCTGCAAGTACCATTAGCTTGGGAAATCCTGGAGATTTCTTTTGTGACCGCTCCAATCGGCTTAGATATGAAGCTGAGATTCCTGTTAAACCTGCAAGCCTACCAAGTGACAAACCTCTTTCCTCTCTCAACTTTTTTAACATTTTTCCAAAATCATCACTCATCTGTTCCTTTTTCAATTTAGTCCTCTCCTCTTTTACATTTTCCAAAATGGAAATCCTGTTTTTTGATCGAATGATCTTTTTATCATAAGCAGGAAGAGGATTTTGATAACTTAAATTAGTAGAGAATTATTTCATTTTCTATTAAGTTATTTTGTGAACGAAATAAGGAAAGAGATTAATTGTGTTCAGGTTGTAACTGTTTCGCAATTTACACATTTAAAACAGCCAATCATTTTAAGTGTGAGTAACCGAGATGGATTAAGTAGTTTATTTTCCCTTTTGCTCATTTATAACTTTCCAGACATAATTCGTATAAGTCTTTAACTCCTTTGCAATCTCCACTTGTTTCATGCCCTTTTGATGAAGACGTAGTATTTGCTCTTTCTTCGTCATTTTCCCATGTAACATAGTAATCACCTCTCGCAAATATTTATTTGGATTATACCTTTTATCTAAAATTTCCGATAGTAAGCAGTAGCTGTGACTGAGGTATATGACTGTTGTGTACATTCTTTATGTCTTTAATCAAAATTAATAACCTTATACAATATAAATGACAAAATTCGGGATTTTTCCTATAATCTATTAAAATGATATTTTACTATATAACTTCATAATAAAATTCACTGGGGGTAAAGACTGTGAAAACCTTTGATTCCGTCACTGATTTTATTAATCACTATAACAATAGACAGACGATTTCCACTTCAGTTTCCATAACTCTTAATGGAAATGAACATACATTTCTAAGAACTTCCACTCACAGTAATGACAAGATTGCAAAACGTATGTTTGACAGCTATCAATTTGTTGAAGAGGAAAATTACGGTTTAGGAATTGAGCTTACTGTTAATTATTACCGTTACTTCGAAATGAAGATTATTTTGGAAGCCTACTTTAGCTTTTATCACGATAAAGAGACGTTTTTACTTAGTCCTTTTTATTTCTATGACAAATTTGTCAGTGATGAAGATTTTGAGCAATATAAAGATTCTATTTCAGATTCATTAGAAAAATGGACTGGATTAAAGTGGGTTAATATAAATCGGGTTCAAAACGCTTTTAATGATATTCGACTAAATACATATATGAAGGCACACAAGGATTTAGCATACGAGCTTCCATTTCATATTTACAAAGATGAGGAAAGTTCAATGGTTACCAATTTTATAGATTTAAAAAGAAAAGATAAATGGAAAATTGATGAGGAAGGTAAAAGTAGATACTTTACAGAACCACTCGTAGTCCCTGAATATTGGTAGCATAAATCACAGTCTTTCTTTAACACTTTTTAACAGGAGGAGTTTTTATGTTTATTGAAAAGATTGATCCACAATTATTGGAAGAAATTCGTGAAGCACTATATGAAGAACAGAATGAGCTTCAAGCAAATTGGGATGGAGTATTAATAGACCTTAAGAACGAAGATTTTGAAGATCTATTACGTTCGCAAATCTTTAGTGATTATCTTAATATCCCACTACATATGTTATCTGAAATGATTAGTCAGCACTTCCCGTTTATAAAAGAAAAGGATATTTTTCCTGACCCATACTCGGATGTTATTATTTCTGAAAATGGAGAAAGTAAAGTGGTTTGTTTGCGTGTATATGCAGATCATTTTGGTCTCGACAGATCAATGCTAAGCGAAATCGAATTAAAACAATTGGATAAGTTATTTGAAGAGTTAACCCAACTATATGAAGATTTGGAAGTTGACACAACATTATATATTGCTCCTGTTCCTTTAGAGGAAGTTCCGAACGACTATCTCGATGAGGAAGATGAACAAGAGTTTGTTCGGCTTGAATTTTAAATTGTATTAAAATATTTCAAGAAGTAGGATAATAACGTTAAAATTATCCTACTTCTTTTTCTTTGAAAATAATTTCCCCTTCTGATTTGGCAGTTCCTCCTTGAGCATTAAAAAGAATTACTCCAAGCCTGGCAAGAAGAGGAGTTCCTCATGATAAATAATATTATTAGGAACTGAATCATCAAAAATTGAGTTTGTGGTTAAGAAAAGTGGTTCTGGCAATTAAAATATGTAGGTTTATAGTATTATGCCTAAAACACTTTGATTTTTTTAGGATAAATTGCAAAGAGCAAATATTTACATATTTGTTATGCTGTGCTAACTGGGCAGGTTAGTGGAACAAGTGACTATTTGGTAATTAGTTAAGTTACGGGAAAGACTGATTTCTCAATTTTAACACTGAGAAATTGGTCTTTCCGTACTGAATTTTTTAATGTTGTAAATCCTTATTTTCCTGTGATTTATTTCGGCTTAATTCTAACAAAATATTTAATCCTACTTTTAATTCTTCAAATGACGCATAGGCATAGGAAAGACGAATATGATGTAAATCTCTTGTTTCATAAATATAACCTGGGTTGATCAAAACATTTTTGTTAATTAAATTTAAAAATAATGCCTTATTTACAATAGGTTCATGAAACCTGAGCCATATATAGAAACCACCCTCAGATTTTTTCCAAGTAGCGATTTCTTGGAATTGCCGTTCCAATATATCTTCTACAAGGGTAGCTCTTCTTTTCAATTGTTCACGAAGTTTAATTAAATGCCTTTCATATAGACCAGATGATATCCAGTGTGCAACGATTTCTTGAGAAAAGGCACTTGAACCATAATCTGTTTGCATTTTGATATCAGCTAATCGTCTGATTACAGGTGTAGGTGCAACAACCCAACCAATTCGTAATCCAGGACTTAGTGTTTTGGATACACTGCCGATATAAAGAACTTGCCCCAATGTATCAAAAGACTTTAAAGCAGGCGAAGAAGGTTCAAATAACAATTCGTGGTAAACATCATCCTCAATAATCGGAATTTGAAGTTCTTTACACACATTGTAAAACTTTATCCTTTCTTCTACTGACCAATTATCTCCTGTTGGATTATGTAATGTTGGTACACAGTAGAATAAAGATTGTCTTTTTCTTTTATGTGTTCGTAAGGAATCTGCTAAATGTACATCCCGTAAAACTGAAATCATTCGCATTCCAGAAGATTGAAAGGGGTGGACAGAATTCAAATACGAAGGTTGTTCTTGAAAGACGATTGAACCTTCTTCTAATAATCCAATTGCAATTAATTGAAGTGCTTGCAATGCACCTGAAACAATTAAAATATTCTCTGGATCTGTTTGAATACCTCGATTCGTTAAATAATTGCATAAAATTCTCCTTAGTTTTTCACTTCCTTGTGGCGATGAATAGCCAATTTCTTTTGAATCCAGGGATATCTCCTTCAATGACTGTTCAATTTGCTTTGTTGGTAGTAATTCTGGTGATAATTCTCCTGTTCCAAGACGGATAATATGATCCATTTGCTCATATTCATTGATGAGTTGAATTGTATGGTAGTTTGGTTTATGAATACTTGATTTAATGTGTTGTTGCCAATTCGGTTGAGCTCGGTTTAGAAGTACATTCCAAGAATTATTAGCTACAAAGACCCCTGACCCCATTTTTGATTCGAGAAAACCATCTGCCTTTAATTCATCTATAGCAAGTTGAACGGTGCTTCTATTTATATTAAACTCCATTGCGAGTTGGCGTTGCGTTGGAATCCTTGTGCCAACAGTCCAATCACCTCGTTCAATACGAGATTTTATCCAATCTACAAGTTGCTCTTGAATGGTCAAATGAGAATGACGATTTGGTTTCCACTGCATATAATCCCCCTTTAAAAAATTGGATGGATATAAAAACATCCAATTGGTTGTTTCCTTTTAGTTTTATCATAGTACGATAGTATTTGAAAGGGAGTTGACTATATGGAAGCCATTCTTCATGGAATAATCTTAGCATTCGGACTCATTTTACCTTTAGGAGTGCAGAACGTATTTATATTTTCACAGGGAGCCACACAGCCAAAACTAATTCGGGCACTTCCAGCTACTATTACAGCTTCACTTTGTGATACATTTTTAATCCTTTTAGCTATCTTCGGGCTATCTGTAATCGTCTTACAATTCGAATGGCTACGGGTTAGCCTAATGTTTGCGGGGATTTTATTTTTACTTTACATGGGTTATGCTATTTGGCGTTCTGAACCAACAACTAATACGAATAAAGCATTACCAACCCGTCAACAGATCATCTTTGCTTTATCCGTTTCTTTATTAAATCCTCATGCCATTTTAGATATAGTCGGTGTTATTGGGACAAGTGCCTTAAAATATGTAGGAACAGAACAAGTCTTATTTACAATTGCATGTATAACAGTATCTTGGATTTGGTTCTTTGGGCTAATGTTGGCGGGCTCAATTATGAAGAAATTAGACGGTACAGGAGGTTTAATGAGCATATTTAACAAATTCTCTGCCCTGTTTATCTGGGGAACTGCTATTTATCTTTTTATTGGACTAATATAACATACCATAATAGGGTGTTTGTGATAGACTGTACTTAAATTAACGAAGGCTTTACTTCAAGAAGGAAAATGCTCGTTTCTTATTGAAGTAAAGGGGCAGTTTACTTGAACAAGGATTGGTTACACTTTAAGTAGGGGGTGTAACCTACATTGCAATATTTAAAGTTTCTTTTTTACGAAATGATTTTATTTAGCCCGTTTTTTATTTTGAATTTTTATGAAAGTATTTACCCTAATTCACCATTTACTCAAGGTGGATTTTTAAATCTTACATTAACCTTGCTCATATATGCAGTTCTAATCGGTTTATTGATTAAATTATTTCTACGGTTTAATACTATTTCATTTAAAAGAAAGATTTTGCTCTCCATTCCCAACTTATTTCTTTCTGGATTAATTATAGGCATAATAATGTTTTTCGTTTTTGGTGCAGAGTGATATTTGTTATTCAACTTAAGCGGCTTGAGTTTAAGAAAGGGTTGTTGCTACAATCCTTTTTATACTGATAATTAAAGTATAAGGTGGTGAATGCTTTTCTTAACGGAATTATTCTTATCGGAATTGGTATTATCTTATTTTTCATTTCAAAATGGTTATGGAAAAAGGGAAACCCCGAAGAGACCTTTATGGAAGCATTAGGGGATTTAATATCAGATTTAGTAGGTTGGCAGTTCCCTGTGGTCTTTTCGGGAATCAAAGCGTGGTCTTTATTTATATGGTTTATCGGATTAGTGTCAGTATTATTTGGAGTATTTTTGATAATATTCTAATAGCAACTAACGGTGGAGGTTTGTATAAGAAAGATTGATTAAGAAACCCTATTTGATGGGGAGTGATAAAATGGGAAGATATATTATCGGCATTGTAATGATTATTGCAGGTATTGTACTTTTAATGATTACTCAGGATAGGGACTTTAAAGAAGTAGAAGAGTCTATTGTCATAGCATATTCATTTCTAATTTTCGGGATTATATATATCGTATATAAATTAATCCGTAAGCGAAATCAGTAGATACAATCTTGTTGAAAGAAATTAGTCTTAAAGGAAGAGTTGAATAATACCTTTGTTAATTCAATCGCTTGGTTTTGGTGTCTTATCTGGATTAGGAATGTTAATTGCAAATTATGATAAACAAAAACAGTTTCCAGTTTGATTTATCTAACTACTGCATACTATATTGAAGTCAGGGTAATTAAAGAGGCAAAAAACACTGGGGTTGGTTAGCATTGTTTGACTTTATATTTTATTTTTTAGGTTCATTCCTATACGGTAGTAATACAGGTTTAAATACAAGAAAAATTGACAAAAACATTGAACTATTAAAACAGCAAGGTTGGTTTAAAAGGATATATGAAGACGAAAAGTATCGTAGTTTGTTTTTCTCAAATAAATACGTAAGAGCTTATTTACAAAGCAATTATCGAGTAAAAAAAATTATTCGTAATGAAAGTGCTCAAAAAAGGTTATTGAATATACTTGATAAGCAATTGAATAGGTAATTACACTTCTTATTGAACTGTGAATTGTTTCACTTAAACTAACGAGGGCGTTAATGCAATATGAACAAAACTAAAGAGCCTAATATATACAAGGAACACTTCTTGTATATTTAGGCTCTTTTTTTCATAAAACATTTGACGTAAACTGCATTTTAAATTGCCGAAATAAAATATGGTTATTAAAGTCATTGTAAGAGTGATTTTTATTTAACTGCATTATATTCCTTTAATTTCTCTAAGAAATACTCATTCGAGCTAAAATCATAATCTAACTCGAAATCCAGCAATTGAAAACTTTCCTCATACTCTTGCTTTGAAGGAATGATTTCTTCAAAGTTGAGAGGATGTTCTGGAAATGCTTCCTCATACCCTTCTTTAAAGCGTGCAACATTGTCATCGTAGGTTTCAATAATCTCTTTTTTAATTTGCTCGTATTCTTTTTTATAAACCGTATTAAGTTTTTTCAAAAATTCATTACGCTGATTTGAAAGCATAAAAACATGAATAAAACTTTTCCCCGTCATCTCTTCATTCCATTCTAATTCATAACTATCCCAATCCGAGCCCCAAACAGGGCATATAGATGAATTTTTATATTCGTTGTATAATCGTTGTTCAAATTCTACCAGTATCTCTCTTTGATTTCTTGGGATAACATAAACAGTATGCTCAAAATAACCTTCCAAACCTTCAATTTCCTGTTCAACTTGAAATTCTAATGCTCTTCTTCCAATCGTCAAAGAAAATAGTATCGCCTTCGATTCCACTTTATTATCTTCCTTTCCTACTGTTTTCAAAAAAATAGAAAATTATGATTGGTTATGCCAATGTCTCCCATATTAGTTATAGTAAAGAACCATTTATACGTCAATAGCAGACTATTGAACTTACCTGCACTGAATCCTTTTTGTCCAATCTATTATTTTTATGCAATAACCATCCCCATATAACGACCATTCAGCAAATGAATCAGGGGATGGTGCTTATTTAGAATCTATCCTATGAATCTGTATAATCGTTTCCAATAGTAGTAAAATGTAGAACCTTTTTAATCATTGTAGATAAATACAATAATCGAAAGGTTCTCCCTTTTTACATACTACTAATGCTATTCAAAAATTTTTTGAAACAATAATTATATTTCTTCCATACTCAAAAGGTTCATTACAGCAAAATCCGCCTCAAAAATTGTTAACTTTTCCTTTTCATACGGAACGGCTATAGGGATACACCCTTCTGGGCTAATACTAAGCATTACAAGTGGTTGCATCTCGTTATCATAGGCAATATATTCCCCACTTACATGGTACGAAGCACCCCGATACAAGTGGATGTGTTCAACTCCATAATAAATAACTACATCTTTTAGCATAGTGACAACTTTCTTCTTAACAAATCCTTCAACTTGTCCAAAGTATTCATAATCCTCAAGCTTCCAATCCCAATGAAAAATACCTTCTTTGCAGACAATGAATTCATCTTCACCCCAAGGGTTGATCTCATCATCCTCAATCTCATCTCCATATTTATTAAATCCTTTCATTATGGCTTCCTCTTGCTCTTTTATTTCCCTTCTAAGGACCTCAATACTTGCTAACTCTTCTGTTCCAAAAAGCTTCAAAGTCCCAAACAATTCACCAGTATCATCGCCATACACGAATACTACTGGAATTATAGTTTTGATTGATTCACTTTGCATCATTAATAATTCTTCATTAGACTCTTTCCATTTTTCAAATTCAATTACATTGTTATTCATTAAAAATTACCTCCAATTTTAGTTAAGTTTCGTTTCTCTTTCAAAAAGCCAAATAATAAAAATTTTTAGTTTATCAATTACTCATGATAAATCACTCCTCTTCATTATTTCGTTGAAGTCCATCTAATTAGGGTGGAATTCAACTATGTAAAAGGACAAATAGGTAAATAGAAAGTTATTCAGTTTTCAAGGAACAAAAAAAGCTAATTTTACTTAGACATCAATGCAAACGCCTAACCTCTGTTCTGAAATGGGCATAATACCCCCCTCGGAAATAACAAAGTTAAACGTATGAAATTGAATAATCTAAGTAAAATTAGCTTTAAAAATATCAAAATATATAAAAAGTATTGCCTGTAGTCATAATATAACTGGTATATTTCAGATAGTCAATAGTTTTGAATAAAATTATCCAAAAATATCCATTGCAGTTAAAATCCTAACTCTATTGATGATGTTTTTGCACAAAAAAAGAACTACCCGAAGCCTGGTATGCGGGGTAGCTCTTACATGGATCTACTTTTGCGAACCGAACGCAAACAGTTCGGTTAGTGATAACGATACTCGCAATATCGTATCAACATAATTATAACCAAACTATTACATATGTAAAATAAACCACTTTCAAGTATTTCACTGCACAAAAACTAAATTTTTCGACCTTAAACCTTTTACCTTTAAAACCTGGAATATTCTACTTTACCGTTTATTACTCATAGTATTCCTTATTTGTTAATTTTCTTCTATATTTTTTGCTCTGTTAAAGGTAAATATTGATATTTGATAACTGTTCCAATTCTTGATATGATCAACACAAGAACAAGAGTTCGTATGAGGCTGTTAAAATTCAACGTGTAGTTCTTATTCAACAGGAGATTTGGAAGAAGAAAAATATAATGTATAATATTAGCGATATTAAAGTCGTTTATTGGAATAGGAGTTATCAAATATGAACTTGAAGATTAGGCAAGAGCAAGTAGATGATTACGATTTAACTGAAATGATTGTAAAGAATGCATTCGCCAATGCAGAACACAGCGACCAAAAAGAACATCTGTTAGTTTCCCGAATAAGAAAGTCCAAGGGGTTCATTCCAAAACTATCATTAGTGGCAACAAATGAAGATAATAACGAAATTTTGGGACATATTCTTTTGTCTAAGGTGAAAATTAGTAAAGGCGACAATGAATGGATAGAATCACTTTCCCTCGCACCTGTTTCTGTCTTACCAGAGTATCAAAACAAAGGAATAGGTGGACTTTTAATTACCGAAGCATTGAAAGAAGCAAAAGAACTTGGATACCACTCCGTTGTTGTTTTGGGACATCCAGAATATTATCCGAAGTTTGGCTTCAAAAAAGCATCCTTATGGGGAATAAAAGCACCTTTTGAAGTGCCAGATGAAACATTTATGGCAAAAGAACTAAGTGAAAATGCTCTCAATAATGCTTCAGGGGTTGTGGAATATCCAAGTGTATTTTTTGAATAAGCAATTAGAGGATGCGTTGAAATAGAGGAAACCCAAAAACTTTAATAGGGTTTCCCTTAATTTTTAATTATCAACATAGAGCCATTATTTTAATAATTAATCTCGAATTGTTATTATTTTTTATGTTAATAACCTTTTTACATCCTCCTCTATTTTCGAAGGGGAAGTTGTTGGTGCGTATCGTTTGATGACTTTTCCCTGTCTATCTATAAGAAATTTAGTAAAATTCCATTTAATATCCGCTGTTAACAAACCCTTTTTTTCCTTTGTTAAATACCTATACAGTGGATGAGCTTCTTCTCCCTTTACGTCAATCTTACTGAACAAAGGGAAGCTGACACCAAAATTTAATTGACAGCTCTCTGCAACCTCTTCATCTGATCCTGGTTCCTGACTCCCGAACTGGTTACATGGGAAGCCTAATACTATAAATTTATTATCCCTATATCTCTTATATAGTTCTTCCAATTCTCTCAGTTGAGGAGCAAATCCACATTTTGTTGCTGTGTTAACAATTAACAGTGCATGACCTTCATAGTCACTTAATGACCTCTCTTCTCCATTAATCAAACGAGCTGAAAATTCATAAATACTCATAATAATCCCTCTTCTCAATGCGATCACAATATTTTTACTAATATCCCATAAAGACATCCTTTTTTATATTTCTCTTTGAAATATCATGACCTTTTAAATAGACCGATACAGAATCAACCATTGTCTTTGTCCCTGCAATGTAATAAATTCCATTTTCTTTATGCATTGTTGTGAATCTATCTATCTCTTGATATAAGTTATCTCTTGAATCCAGATAGTTTACAATTATAGATGTATTTTTAGCTACTTCATCAAGTTCGTTCTTATAGATATATGATTTATTGCTATCTATATAGAGTAGTGTTATCGGATTTCTAATTTCACTCTTCGCTATTTCAATTTGCTTTAATATTGATCTGAATGGGGTAACTCCTATGCCCCCTGCGATTAGAAGTGATGGACTTTTATCATCTAAATAGAGAGGTCCAATTGGGCCACGCATACTGATTTTCATCCCAGGAGATAGTTCTAACATGGCTTTCTTAAACTCACTTGGTTGGTCACTAATCCCCATCGTAATTTTGAGGGTACTTTCTTCTGGAGCAGATGCAATACTAAACGGTCTTGTTGGCTTTTGAATTTTTTTGTGTATAATACTAAAAACTCCATGCTGTCCTGCGTTCCAGTTTAAACCCTTTTCTTTTTCAAAAATAAATGTATATACCCCATCAGATTCCTTATAACTTTCTAAAAATTCCAACTCCCACTTTTTGAATATTGGCGAAATATCTTGAATAAAGCCCATTCTTCCATCCCCTTTTTCCTTTATTGAAAACTATCTATATTTGCAATTGCAAACTCTTCAAAAGTACGTGGTTTCTTGCCAGTCAGCTTAATGAAATCATCTGTAACATCTTTTGCTGTCCCCATCCTTGTCATAAAATACAACGCCACAGTAACATTTACAAATGCTTTTTCCAATCCACGTTTTTTAATATAATGCCTTCTATACTTTAAAAACCCTGGTTTTGCATATTCAATTTTTCTTCCTGTAACTCTGCTCAAGATTTCTGCAACTTGAAAATAATCTAAAGCCTCTGCACCAGTAATGGTATGAGCTGTGTTTTTATATATTTCTGGATTGCGAAGTAAAGTTGCAACAGAAAGACCAATATCTTCTGCGTCTATGAAACTTGTTTTACTGTTTCCTGCTGGAATAAATATTTTATTCATTTCCCTTATTTCAGTGGAATGAACACCCGAAACGTTTTGCATAAAGAACCCTGGTCGAACGTGAGCAAATGGAATTTGTGAAGATTCGATATACTTTTCAATTTTATGATGCGGTGGGATTGTATTTTTCTCTATGCCCATTAAAGACAGGAATGAAACAAGCTTAATGTTGTAGTCTTTCATCGCATCAATAAAAGGATACAAATCCTCTGGTTTCCCAAGATGAGGTGGTCTAATTAGAAATACCCGATCCACATTTTCAAGTGCATTCTTAAAGGTCTTCTTTTTCGTAAAGTCAAAGTAAACTGGATCGACCTTATCTTGAAACAAATCTATTAATTTTTGAGTATTGGTTCCAGCAGTAACTACTCGTTCTCCCATTTTTAACAAATTCTCCGTAACATACCTGCCTACATTACCTGATGCACCTGTTACTAATACTTTCATCATAATCCTTCTCTCGAATTTTATTTATTCTCTATAATAAAAGCTGATAACAATAATTAGACCAGTCTATATATTAATTAACCAAAAGAAACCAGTCTCTACTATTTAAGAAGAACTGGTATCTGTTTTGCAACCATTCTTAATGGTTGACTATTTCCCATTGTGAAGGATAAAAGGAATGCTCCTTCAACCATTGAATTGATTGCAATGCCTAATTCTATTGCTCTATTTTCCTCTAAACCAGAGCTTATCAGCTTTTGTGTAAAAGCATCCTGAAAACTAAAATAAGCTAATTGACAAGCATTTCTTAACGGCTCACTAATTAAAGATGTTTCAAGTGCGATAGATGCAACAGGAACTCCACCTTTACATCCTTCTTTTTCAAAACGTTCAGCCATATCATTAATAAGATTCTGAATTGCCATTACAGGTTCAGATGATTTCTGTAATCCATCTACAATCTGATCTAAAACAAATTTAGCTGTCACTTGTAATGATTCCAAGGCAAGTTGTTCCTTTCCATCAGGGAAATAGTAATATAATGACCCTTTAGGCGAACCACTCTCTTTAATAATCTGATTAAGTCCTGTTGCGTGATAACCTTGCATTTGAAAGAGTCGGGATGCTGTTTTAATGATCTTATCCTTTGTACTTTCCTTCTCGTTCATTTTATTACCTCATTCCAAAAATTATAACAACTGGTCTACATACATCATAAGAAAAAGTTTTATTTGTGTCAACAATATCAATTTACTAATCAAAAAAGAACCACCCAAAGCTGTTAAGCGGGGTGATTCCTCTCGCAAAAAATAACCTTTTTGTGAACCAAACCATTAAAGTTCAGTTACTGGATACGACACTCACAATATCGCATCAACCTAATTATAGGAAAATTCAATTATCTATTCAATCAATATTGGAGGTTTTAAAAAATGGATTTTAAAATTAAAGCATTTAGTTATCACAGCACTACTAAGAATGTTTTCGCTGTCAAAGTGTGTGACTGGGGAGAGTACAGCATCATAACTAAAAATGGTTTAATCGAATTGCTAAGTGATTCAGGACACTCACTCCTTATTGGATTAGATGAAGATGAGCAAACCAATTACTGTTTAACTTTATGTCATGATGATAAAGAAGTTCGTCTGTTGTTCAAATTACAGCCTAAATCTTTTTTTACATTATTTGATATGTATAACAAAAACAAATCACAGTTTTTCAAAGAAGTTCAGCTTATCAATCATGGCAGATTATTAATTGATAGGACGAATTTTATTAGACAGTCGGATACTTTACCACAGTCAACATCAACTATATGATACCTTTTACGAGCATAAAGATACCGAAGGTTTATCCTTAAGCTTTTCATTTTACCTTCGGTATCTTGATGTCCAAAATTTTTAATACGACCGAGATGCAAAAAACTTTTCATTAAAGCCGTTAGAAGTATCTACTCCTACTCTTCAAATGATAAATTGACAGGTTCCTCTAACAAATCAGAAGAAAAATCAATGTTAGTTGTTGGTGTTTGTTTATCAACTTCCTTAAATTTAAGTTCATCAATCCATACTTGCCCATTTCCCGATAGTAAAACACCAAAAGCAATGACCGCACTATTTTCAGGCACATCTAAAACAATATGATAATGATTCCACTCATTATTCCCTACAATTGGGCGATCACTCATGTTATCAAATTGCAATACATCTCCAAGTGAATCATCTACACGCATCCAAAATCCACAGAATCCATCAACATCTTTTGATTTAATAAAACCAGAAAGTTTTATCCTTTTGCCAAGATACTTTTCTGCCTTGAATTGTTGCATCATTGTTGCGAATTCACCTTGCGATTGGACAGTAACAGCTTTTAAAAATCCAGATGCTCTTCCCTTATGAACGTTTTCTCTATCAATTCCCATCTTATAATTAAACGGATGACTACCGCTTAAATTCCAACCTTTTAGTAATTGTTCATTTTTCAAATTGATTTCCTCCTTTTGTATGGTTAATTTACCCATGATTTTACGATATTGCCCTGGTGGTAATTGATAATATTTTTTAAATGAACGTGTAAATGATTCTTGTGTTTCAAAGCGATAATAGAAAGCAATCTCTATGATTTTTTCATCTGAATAAAGTAGCATGTTAGCTGAATTGGCAATTCTTCTATACCGAATATATTCAGATGCAGTCACGCCAACCTCCTTTTGGAAAATACGAAGAAAATGGTATTTTGAGAATCCTACGAACTGAGCAACGCTTTCTAAAGATAACTCTTCATGTAAGTTCATCTCTATATACTCAATCGTTTTTTGAATGATGGGGCTATAGCTCATTTCATGAACCTCCTTACAAATAATATAACAAAAGGAATAATTGTTTTTTTGACATATATTGCTTTGTTATTCGAAGCTCTTGAGGAACGCTTTTATTGTGTAAGAAGTGGTATTATTATGTTGAGACACTTGAATGCTCTTTTTAAATTTATGTTCATTATTTTGAAAGAAGCGGTATCATAAATTTTATTCATCCCTTTAATCCCTAAACCCTTACGCTCTACTATGTATCCACCCAAAAAAGTCGTTCCAACTCCCCTTCCCCCTTAAACCTTACCAACTCTTACTCTCCCAACACTTCAAGCCATTTTCCAATATTCTCCGCCTAAAAAAGTCGTTCCTGCATTTTCCCCATATTCATCTAATTTTTGTTCAGATTTTACAACCGTTTTGGACTAAAAAAGTCGTTCCAAAGTAGAGGCGTAGTAGAGTTAAGGGATTAGGTTTTAGGGTAAAAGAAAAAGGAATAAAGGCTCGAAAACCCTTATTCCTTCTGACTTTTTTCAATTTTATTCCCGTTCTTATAATTCCTATTTCTTCCTTAATCCTTGTTTCTACTCTCCCGACTTTTTTTGTCCTGAACCGAGTTTTTTTGGTCAGGAGCGAGTTTATTGGGTGAAGACAATGGCTTTTTTCAATCCTTTGAACAATTCGTTAGGTACGACTAAGTTGCATAAGGTAAAACTAAGTTGTGTCGGGTGCAACTTAGTTGTGCAAGGTACGATTGAGTTGTGTGCAGACATTCAAATAATATCTTATAAGTTTGATTACTCCACCGTTACCGACTTTGCTAAATTACGTGGTTTATCTACGTCACAGCGGCGGTGAAGAGCAGCGTAATAACTAATTAGTTGTAACGGCACGACTGCTACTAGTGGTGTTAAAAGTGTATGCACTTTTGGAATCACTAATCGGTCGCCTTCTTCGTTTAAGCCCTCCATCGAAATGATGCATGCGTTTGCTCCGCGCGCAACAACTTCTTTCACATTTCCACGGATATTTAAAGCCACTTGCTCTTGTGTTGCAAGTGCAAATACAGGTGTGCCTTCTTCAATTAGGGCGATTGTTCCGTGTTTTAACTCTCCACCTGCAAAACCTTCCGCTTGAATATAGGAGATTTCTTTTAGTTTTAATGCACCTTCTACACTTACACAGAAGTCTAGATTACGTCCAATAAAGAAAGCATTGCGTGCAATCTTTAGATAATCTTCTGCAATTTGCTCTAATTCGTCTTTAGAATCCACAATTGTTTGAATACCATTTGCGACAATCGCTAGCTCTTGTTTTAGATCAAGAACTACACCTTTTCCAAGGGATTTGCCTGTTACATAAGCAGCAATTGCTAATACCGCAACTTGAGCAACATAAGCTTTTGTAGAAGCAACGGCAATTTCAGGACCTGCATGTAACAACAATGTGTAATCTGCTTCACGAGAAAGTGTTGAACCAGGCACATTTGTAATTGTTAGTGCTGGATAGTTAAGCTCTTTCACTTTTACCAGTACTTGGCGGCTATCTGCTGTTTCACCAGATTGAGTAATAAAAATAAATAACGGCTTTTCTGATAAAAGTGGCATATTGTATCCAAATTCGCTTGAAATATGCACTTCAACTGGAATACCAGCAAGCTTTTCAAAGTACTGCTTTCCTACTAAACCTGCGTGATAGCTAGTACCTGCAGCAATAATGTATAAACGATCTGCTGCTTTAATAGCTTCTAAAATCTGGTCATCTATTGTCAATTCGCCAGCTTCATTGCTATATTCTTGAATAATTTTACGAACAACACCAGGTTGCTCATCCATCTCTTTTAGCATGTAGTGAGGATATGTGCCTTTTTCAATATCACTAGCATCAAGTTCAGCTGTAAAAGGTTTGCGTTCAACCGCACGTCCATCTAATGTTGTAATTTCAACTTTGTCTTTATGAACTAATACAACCTCTTTATCACGTAGTTCGATAAATTGGTCAGTAACTTGCAACATCGCCATCGCGTCTGATGCTACAACGTTAAAACCTTCACCAACACCTACTAAAAGAGGTGACTTATTTTTCGCTACATAAATTGTATCTTCATCTTCTTGGTCTAATAATGCTAGGGCATATGAACCGTGTAATAAAGATAATGTTTTACGGAATGCTTCAACTGTTGATAAGCCTTCTTTGGCGAATAGATCCACTAGCTGAACAATGACTTCTGTATCTGTATCAGATTGCATTTGAATGCCTTTTAAATAGGCTTTTTGTAATAGATGATAGTTTTCAATTACCCCATTGTGTACAAGTGTAAAGCGACCAGAAGTACTTTGATGAGGGTGTGCATTTAATTTGTTTGGTACTCCGTGAGTAGCCCAACGTGTATGACCAATTCCAATATCAGCCGATACGTTTAAATTTACAGATGCACGTAAATCAGCAATACGGCCTTTTTCTTTAAAAACAGTAACACCTTCTTCGTTACGAACTGCGATACCTGCTGAGTCATATCCACGGTATTCTAGTTTTTCTAATCCTTTTAATAATATTTCCTTTGCGTCTAATCCGCCATTATATCCTACGATTCCACACATTTTGTTTTCCTCCGAGTAAGCAATATCAATAAAAAAGACAATGCAAAATACGAAGCCACTGAAAAACTAAATACCGATAAAAATTTATAGTAATTATTTGCTTCTAAATAGAAGGTGGGATTCACTTCGCTTTCCACGGGCTTGGCTTCAGCCTCCTCGTCGCAAGCTCCTGCGGGGTCTTCAGCTCAAGCTGTTCCCGTAGGAGTCTTCGTGAATCCCACTTCCTAAAAGATCTGAGCGTATTTTTATTATAAAAATTTATTAAAATCGACTTTTTCAGTGCCCTACAAAATACAGCTTATATTTTAGGTAGGATTCTGTCTACTTACATCCTTTACCTAAAATAAGCATTGATTCATTAATATTGCTTTTTTATATTTGCCTTTTCGTTTTGCTGTCCAAAAAATTGCTTCTTTGTTTTAAAAACGAAAATAACAATCGGGCATGCGATCGGGAGGTATCCGCCGAAAGTTCGATACTCCTCCACCTCGTCAACTAAGGATTATGTTTCGTCCGATTTCCTTAGCTCAGGCGCTATCATTGTTTTCCTTTTACTTGTATAGCGCGATTTTACCCTCCTTTTGTGCGCTCGCTTGAAAAATTGGAATATGTTTGAAAGCCGTTTTTTCAAGCACCTTCATCATACAGAATATGCTCGGTTCCGTCAATCATTCACTCATTTTGACCATATTGAAAAAATATCCACTAGAGTATAACGCCCTAGTGGATTCGTGTTTGTTTGTTTCTTTCTTATAATCCCTTTTCTTTCAACAGGTTGACAATTTCACGGTTAAAAGCTGGAAGGTCTTTTGGTGTGCGGCTTGATACAAGTTGCTTTTGACAAACGAATACTTCTTCGTCATGATAGTTTGCACCAGCATTTTCTAAATCAACTCGAATTGATTTATAGCCAGTAATATCGCGCCCTTCTAATGAACGAGCTGTAATTAGTAGTTGTGGTCCATGGCAAATTGCAAATACAGGTTTCATATCACTCATGAACTTTTTGGCAAATGCCACTACACGATCATCATCACGCAATAAATCTGGCGAAAAGCCACCTGGAATAAATAGTGCGTCAAATTCACCTGGATTTACATCTTCAATCCCAAAATCAATTTCAACTCGTGCTTCTCCTTGCTTCCCTCTTACCGCTTTGTTTCCTTCTTTATCAATTGTTACTACTTCATGTCCAGCTTCTTCTAACGCTTCTTTTGGACTTGTATATTCAATATCCTCAAAAAGATCTGTAATTAACGTTGCTATTCGTGCCATTTTCAACACTCCTCTATACAGTTTATCAACATTACTATGTCCTTTTTGAATGTGAAATAAACGTTAAGAGGGGAAGTGAATTTAAAAATCCAGCTCACCTTTTTGGTTGCTGGATTTTATCATTAGTCTGTTAATCCCAATTGTTCACGTACGACATTGGCAATACGGTTAACGTAGCTTTCACATTCTTCTTCTGTTGCAGCTTCCACCATTACACGGACAAGTGGCTCAGTTCCAGAAGGGCGTACTAAAACGCGGCCATTGCCACCCATTGCATCTTCTACTTCTTTAATCGCTGCTGCAACTTTTTCATTTTGTGTTACAGCATTTTTATCTGTTACACGTACATTTACCAATTTTTGAGGGAAAATCGTCATTTCTGATGCAAGCTCAGATAGTCGTTTACCCGTTGCTTTCATGATGTTTACTAACTGGATTCCCGTTAATAAGCCATCACCCGTTGTATTAAAATCAAGGAATACGATATGTCCGGATTGTTCTCCGCCAAGATTGTAGTCGTTGGCACGCATCTCTTCCACAACATAACGGTCTCCAACTGCTGTTTTGACACTTGTCATCCCGTTATCTTCTAGTGCTTTGTAGAAACCGATGTTGCTCATGACAGTAGAAACAATCGTATTTTTCTTTAAGCGACCTTTACTATTTAAATATTTACCGATGATGAACATAATTTGATCACCATCTACAATTTTTCCTTTTTCATCTACAGCAATTAGTCGATCTCCATCACCATCAAAAGCTAGTCCAACATCGGCATCACGCTCTAGAACAAACGCTGAAAGTTTTTCTGGATGTGTTGAACCTACACCTTCATTAATATTTAAACCATCTGGAGAAGAACCCATTGATGAAATATCAGCTTCTAAATCTGCAAATAGGTGTGTAGCAAGTTGTGAAGTTGCACCATGAGCACAATCCAATGCTACGTGAATTCCTAAGAAGTCTTCTTCCACAGTTTGTTTTAAGTAAGAAAGATATTTTTGACCACCTTCGAAGTAATCACTAACACTTCCTAAGTCTCCACCAATTGGACGTGGTAAAGTATCATCTTCAACATCAATTAAATTTTCGATTTCTGCTTCTTGTGCATCCGTTAGTTTAAACCCATCTGGACCGAAAAATTTAATACCATTATCTGCTACTGGATTGTGGGATGCAGAAATCATAACACCTGCATCTGCGTTCATTACTCGTGTTAAATATGCAACACCAGGTGTGCTGATGATACCTAAACGCATTACTTCAACTCCAATGGAAAGTAAGCCAGCAACTAGTGCTCCTTCTAACATATGGCCAGAAATGCGTGTATCTCGTCCAATTATTACTTTTGGACGTTCTTTAGAATGTTTTGTCAGCACATAGCCACCGATTCGTCCAAGTTTAAATGCAAACTCTGGCGTTAACTCTGAATTTGCGACACCACGGACGCCATCAGTTCCGAAATATTTTCCCATAACCTATTCTCTCCTTCAATGCTAGACAATCCATGCTTCGATTATGATTACTCTGAACAACTCAAAACTTATTTACTGAGTTGTACTCTCTTCATCATTGGCTGGATTTTCTGTATCCGTTTCTTCTACGTTTTCCTCTACAGGTTGCTCTACAGGTTCGTTCGTTTCTGTATTATTATCTTTAGTTACATTGGCATTAATTTTTATCTTCTTAGTAGAGAGCTTAGTGGTTCCATTAGGTGCTACTAAATCGACTTCGTAACTACCTGAATTCTCTATGTCAGATATGTCAAATTCTACGGGTAGTTCAGATAGCGCGTCAATAATAGATTTTGGACCATAAACTCTTATCAGTTCTGTATCGGGCCTCAAGCTGTTTATTGTAATACCTTCTGGCGGTGTACCCCTTTGGCGAATTATAACTGGGACTTCCCGACTATACTCTCGGATATCGACTTTGACATTAACCGCTTCTGGCTCAATGGTTACTTCAAGTTTATTTAGACTACTATCCAAAACTTTCACAGCAGCCTCTTGTTCAAATGAAGCGTTAATTCCTTTTTCACCAGTAACGGTTGCTTTTACATAACTAATGTCCTCAATAACACTTTTCGCACCTGTAACAAATACCGTAGATGGCTCAGGATTCATACTTATTAATTCGTATCCCTCTGCAATTAATCCGTTATTCATTTCGGGATCAATACGTAACTCTTTCGTTACCTTTTCTTCGATTACTATATCAACAATTTTAGGATCAATGGTCACATCTACCTTTTCCGAGAAATTTTCATGTTGTATTGTTACTCGATGTCGACCAATCATCAGTGAGTTTAAGTCTACAAACACTTTAAAATCTCTTTTTAATTTTGTTTGTAGGACGATTGCCATTGGTCCTTCAATTGTGACATCAACTGTTTTAGGCAATCCTGAAACAATCAGATTTTCAGAATCATAATATACTTCAAGTGGAACAGCAGTAATAATATCCATTTGTGAATTTGCACTTGTTGCTTGCTCACTTGTATCCATCTGAGCCTTTACATAAAAGAAGAGTAAAACTGCTAATATTAAAGCTGTAACCCTTAGAACCCAATAACTATCAAATAGTTTATCCATTCTTTTTCCCCCTCCAATTCCACTTAGGGGCAATTTCTGAATCTTGTTCAGGTCCAAACCACATTTTTCTTAGTTGTGCCTCAAACTCATCAATTGTAAGGTTTCGATAAAGATTGCCATTCTTTGTTAAACTCACTGCTCCAGTTTCTTCAGAGACCACAATTGTAATTGCATCGGTTACCTCACTTAATCCAACAGCAGCACGATGTCTTGTACCTAGTTCTTTGGAAATGAAAGTACTTTCAGATAGAGGCAAGTAACAAGCAGCTGCAGAAATTTTATCTTTCTGTACAATTACGGCACCGTCATGTAGTGGAGTATTCGGAATAAAAATGTTGATTAATAACTCGCTTGTAATTTCTGCATTTAATTTGATTCCAGTTTCGATATATTCATTCAAGCCTGTTTCTTTCTCAAGGGAGATTAATGCACCAATTCGTCGTTTTGCCATATAACTTACGGCTTTTTTCATTGCTTCTACTAACCTTGTTTGTTCATCCTCTAATTGACCCGTGGAGCGTTGGAATATTTTCCCCCTGCCCAACTGTTCAAGAGCACGACGAATTTCAGGAGTGAAAATAATGATGATGGCTAAAAATCCCCAATCAATTACTTCTTGGAGTAGCCAGCCGAGGGTATCAAGTCCAAAAATAACTGTCGCAAATCTTGCAAAAATGATAACAAAGAGACCTTTTAATAATTGAACAGCTTTCGTCCCTTTAATGAGGGTTAATAATTTATATATTACGTACCATACAAGCAGTACATCCAAAAAACTAAATACAACATTTACAGGTGTTAAGTCTGTAAACTGCTCAATCATTTGCACGTGGCATCCCCCACTTTTTCCTTGCTAATTCATTTATATCTAATACAACTTCATGTTATTACGTAAAGTTCCTTCTCAAGGAGAATTAATTTTATAGAACCCTAAATTACATACATTTTACTAAAATTTAAAATCTTCATTAAGTAAAATTAGTATACCATATTTTGCACAATCTAGCCTTTTCCAAGAAAAAAGTCTACTCATTTGAGTAGACTAAGATTAATTTATTAATTTTATTCAAATAGTGACATAAAATCATTTGCCATTTCCTTCATTTCGTACCATAACCATTCAAATGTTTCATCTATTTCTTCAATTTGTCCAGTTACTACTGCTGTAGAAGCCATATATTGTCCATTAATGACCGTTACATTACCGTCAACTTCTCCTTCGATAACAATATCGCCATTTTTCACTACTATGTCACCTTTTACAACTTCACCCTCAGGCACAATCACCGTTTGACCATCGACAACTAGATTTGGTTGTTTCGTAACGGAGAATTCATCATTTGGATAATTGCTTAATAATGTAGCACTCATGAAGAATAAGAACACTGCTGCTGCTACAATGATTGGATGTCTTCTTAACCATTTTTGCACGCCTAACCGTTGTTTGGCTTTCGGCAGACGCTTCATTACTTGTTCCTCAAAATTTGGAGGTGCTGTAATATGCGCTGCACTCTTAACAAAAGCAATCGTGTCACTTAATTGGTGCATATGTTGTTGACAATCCGAGCAAGCTTGTAAATGTTTCTTAAGTTGTTGTTCATGATCACGACTAATATCGCCATCTAAATATTCATGCATATAGTCAACAATGTTTTGTGGACACGTACTCATATTCTTCCCTCCTATAGATTGTTTAATTGCTTTCTTAGAGCTTCACGACCTCTATGAATTCTCGTTTTTACAGTCCCCAAAGGCATATCTAAAATTTCGCTGATTTCTTGAAGAGGTAGCTCCTCTATATATTTTAATACAATAACTGATCGATACTTATCAGGCAATCTGCTTATTTCATATTGAATACGATCTTGAAGTTCCATTTGCTCTACCGCGTCTTCTGGCAATTGGTCTGTTGCAGCAATATGTGAATACATATCTAGTCCATCTGTTCCAGCAACCTCTGCATCTAAATAAAAGTCTGGTTTCTTTTTTCTAATCCGGTCAATACATAGGTTTGTTGCAATACGGTAAAGCCAAGTTGAAAATTTTCTTTTTTGATCGTAAGAATGTAAGTTTATGTATGCTCGAACAAAGGCTTCCTGAGCAATGTCTTCAGCCTCTTGTTTATTCCCCAGCATACGAAAACAGATTTGGTAAAGCTTGTGCTGGTAGAGAGTCACAACATCTGAAAATGCGTTTTGATCACCTTTTAGCACTTGCTTTATTCTTTTATTCACTAACGCATCCATTTGTGTTTCCTCTCCTACTTGGCTTACTATCTATTTACGTAACAAGTTTTAAAAAGTTTCGTTAATTTTTTTATTATATCAAAATTTTTTTGTTACTAATAATGGCTTTTTTAGTATATTTAGCCATTTAGATCATAAGCCAAATACACTATACTAACTTCTCACCTAGTAATGAGCCCATTAATGCAACGGCTACCTCTGCTGTTTTATTACGCTCGTCCAGTATTGGATTAACTTCCACAAATTCAGCTGAAGTAATGAACCCTGCTTCCTCCAACATTTCCATTGCTAAATGACTTTCTCGATAAGTAATCCCTCCTGGCACAGGCGTCCCTACTCCTGGTGTATACAGTGGGTCAATACCATCTAAGTCTAACGATAAGTGTACACCATCTATTTGTCTCATTTTAAAGTATTCAATAGATTCCTCAATTACTTTTGTCATACCCATTCGGTCAATTTCATGCATCGAATATACTTTAATCCCGTGCTTTTTAATTAACTCTCTCTCGCCAGGATCAACGGAACGTGCGCCGATAATAATTATGTTTTCCGGCTTAACCTTTGGTCCGTATCCACCGATATTAACCAACCGCTCATCCCCAAGGCCACAACTAATTGCTAAAGGCATACCATGGATATTTCCTGATGGAGAAGTTTCAGGTGTATTCAAATCTGCGTGCGCATCATACCAAATAACACCTAAGTTTTTGTACTTTGTTCCTAATCCTGTAAGAGTTCCGATAGCAATACTGTGATCCCCACCTAAAATAAGAGGAAACCTTCCTTTTGCCATAACATCTTGTACTTTATCTGAAAGTTGCGTACTAACCTCAATAACTTCATCTAGATTTTTCAACTGAGTATTTTGTGGTTTTTTAACTTTATCATGTTTAAGTAAAATATCTCCTTCGTCTAACACTTCATATCCAAGTCCCTCTAATCGTTCTACTACATCTGCATAGCGAATGGCACTTGGACCCATATCAACTCCACGGCGATGTTGCCCGTAATCTGATGGTACCCCAATAATTGAAATTTTGTTATTTTTCATGTTAACACCCTCCCTGTGTCATCTATTTTATATATAAAATTGAAAATTAGCCAACAGTTGACCATTCATGCAGTATAAAAAAATAAAAACTAAAAATCAAAAAAATCCTCTACTCTAATGAGTAAAGGATTGAGCTATTGTATGTATTAATTTTTAGATGGCTGGGGTACTAGGATTCGAACCTAGGCATGACGGAATCAAAATCCGTTGCCTTACCGCTTGGCTATACCCCAGCAATAAAATGGTGGAGGGGGACGGATTCGAACCGCCGAACCCGAAGGAGCGGATTTACAGTCCGCCGCGTTTAGCCACTTCGCTACCCCTCCGTAATAACACTATGGTGGAGGATGACGGGCTCGAACCGCCGACCCCCTGCTTGTAAGGCAGGTGCTCTCCCAGCTGAGCTAATCCTCCATTATTATAGTAGAGTGTTATTATATTTGGTGACCCGTACGAGATTCGAACTCGTGTTACCGCCGTGAAAGGGCGGTGTCTTAACCACTTGACCAACGGGCCTAAATTGTTAATCTCTTAACCGACATGAATTATTATAACAGATTTAATAATGAAGCACAACACTTTTTTATCAAATGAAATTTTTTCGAAAAAAAATGGCTCCGAAGGTAGGATTCGAACCTACGACCAACCGGTTAACAGCCGGTTGCTCTACCACTGAGCTACTTCGGAACGTTAATAATAATTTATTTGGTTAAGTACATTTATTATTATATCCAGAATTTTTATTTTTACAAGTACTTTTTACTAAATTATTTATTTTTTTGCAATATTCCTAAGAGTTATAAAAAAAGCCACTACTGAGCTAATCAGCAACGACTTTTTGAGCCTAGCAACGTCCTACTCTCACAGGGGGAAGCCCCCAACTACCATCGGCGCTAAAGAGCTTAACTTCCGTGTTCGGTATGGGAACGGGTGTGACCTCTTTGCCATTATCACTAGACTACATATTTAGTTGAAAGAAGCTTGTTCTCTCAAAACTGGATAAAGACATTGACTTACAAACTTCAAGCTAAAATTGGTTAAGTCCTCGATCGATTAGTATTCGTCAGCTCCATGTGTCACCACACTTCCACCTCGAACCTATCTACCTC
>NZ_OBMQ01000021.1 GCF_900217795.1 Ureibacillus xyleni
AATGTTTGTCAAGAGCGATTGTCCCCTCGTTCGGAGAGTACTTATCGCCCAATACCTTGTGTTTTTCAATTTTTCATAGAAGTTTTGACACTACCAAAGCAATTGCTCATTACTTTGCATGTAAGACTTAAAAATTATGAAATGATTAAAAATCTAGTGAGGCCTTACTCATATTTATTAGTTATCTCTACCAAAATATGATTTTTAAAAGTGAATGGCTCTATGGTCAACTGCTAAAGCCGCCTCACCGATTACTTCACTTAAAGAAGGATGAGGATGAATAGTTTCACCTATTTCCCATGGTGTTGCATCAAGTAACATGGCTAAAGCTGCTTCTGATATCATATTTGTTACATGTGGTCCTACCATATGCACTCCGAGGATATCCTTTGTCTTGTCATGTGCAATAATTTTTACAAACCCTTCAGATTGCCCGTAAACGAGTGCTTTTCCAATTGCTTTAAATGGAATTTTTCCAACAGTTACGGCATGTCCTAAATTTTTTGCTTCAACTTCTGTTAAGCCGACACTTGCAACTTCAGGACTACTATAGATACATCGGGCAACGTTAGGATAATGGATGTTCTTTTCTGTTCCATGAACGATATGTTCAATAGCAGCTAACCCTTCATGAGATGCGATATGAGCAAGTTGCATTCCACCAATTACATCACCAATTGCGTATATATGTTTTTCTTTTGTTTGATAGCAATGATTTACTTTAATAAATCCAGCATCACATTCAATTTCTGTATTTTCTAGACCAATGTTGTCAATGTTTCCAATCCTACCAACTGCGATTAACACTTTTTCGGCATGTAAGGTCGTCTCTTTATCATTAATTTTCGTTATGATTTCAACACCGTTTTCATCTATAATGTTGCTACTAAGAAGTTTGGCATTCGTTATGATGGCCACACCTCGACTTTTAAGCTGCTTTTCTACTTCTTTAGCAATCTCATTATCTTCAGTGGGTAAAATAGAACTTCCATATTCAAGTACAGTTACTTCAACACCAAAGTCATTTAACATGGATGCCCATTCAATTCCAATTACACCACCGCCAACAATCATCATTGACTTAGGTAATTGTTCCATTTGTAATGCATGATCTGAAAATAAAATATTTTTCCCATCAACATGCACTCCATCTAAGTTTCGTGGCTTTGATCCTGTTGCAATAATTACATTTTTTGGTATAAGCATTTCATTTTCAGTACCATCGTTCATCTCAACCGAAATTGTACCTGGCATTGGTGAAAAAATGGATGGGCCTAGTATTCTTCCTGTACCGTAGAACACGTCAATTTTTCCTTTTTTCATTAATCCTTTTACACCTTGATGTAATATATCCACGATGGATTGTTTCCGATTCTGTACACTACTAAAGTTTATGGATACATTACTTATTTCAACGCCATAATTTTTAGCATTTTTTGATTGTCTATATACTTCTGCACTTCGTAACAAAGATTTACTCGGAATACAACCTTTATGCAAGCAAGTCCCACCAAGATTTTCTTTCTCTACGATGGCAGTTTTTAAACCTAATTGGGAAGCGCGGATTGCAGCTACATAGCCACCCGTTCCACCACCTAAAATGACAACATCATACTCACGCGCCAAACATACCCCTCCTAGCAAGTAGGGAAGTAAAGTTACTCTCCACTTCCCCTTCATTAACTTTTTATCTTCCATTCAAAATGTTTTTTTCGTTACGTAAAAAGTGTTTTCTTGATTTAGATACACGAGCAATTCGCTCTTCTGCTAATCGGTTAGCTGCTAAGTAAGTTGGAATATTTTCTTGTTTTGAAATATCAAATATTTTTAAAATGCTATCGTAAATCGTTTCCACTCGTTTCATTGCGCGTTCACGATTATAACCGTATAATTCATCTGCTACGTTAATTACTCCACCTGCATTAATTACATAATCAGGTGCATAAGCAATGCCTAGTTCATGAATAATTTGACCATGTTTTGAATCTTTTAACTGGTTATTAGCCGACCCTGCAATTACTTTTGCTTTTAGTTGCGGAATTGTGTCATCATTTATGATTGCCCCTAAAGCACATGGGGAGAAAATATCAACATCTTGTTTGTAAATTTCATCAGGCTCTACCGCAACTGCATTAAAATCTTTTACTACACGTTCTACTGCTTTTTTATTAATATCTGTTACAACGAGTCTTGCTCCCTCATTATGGAGGTATTCACATAAAGTGTATGCAACATTCCCTAACCCCTGAACTGCGACTGTTCTTCCTTCTAAATGGTCAACTCCAAACGCCTCTTTCGCAGCTGCTTTCATTCCAAGGAAAACGCCATAAGCAGTTACAGGAGAAGGGTTACCTGAAGAGCCAAATGTTGGTGAAATACCTGTTACATAATCCGTTTCTTCGTGAATAAGGTCCATATCCGTTACTGTTGTCCCTACATCTTCTGCAGTAATATAACGACCATTTAAACCTTGTATAAAGCGTCCTAATGCTCGAAACATCTCTTCGTTTTTATCCTTAAAAGGATCGCCAATAATAACTGTCTTTCCGCCACCGAGGTTTAAACCTGCTGCAGCATTTTTATATGTCATTCCTCTTGCAAGTCTAAGTGCGTCTTCTATCGCTTGGTCTTCTGTTGCATACGTCCACATTCTTGCCCCGCCTAATGCCGGACCAAGCGTTGTATCATGTATTGCAATAATTGCTCTTAAACCAGAAGCTTTGTCTTGGCAAAATACAAGCTGTTCATAATCATATTTCTCCATATAATTAAAAATTTCCACGATGTTAGTCCCCTTTCAGAAGAAAGCGTTTTCTTTCTGTGTAATAGAGTGAATCAGCTAAAAAAATCATTAAATCCCTAACAATTCCCTAGCTTATTTTTACAATACTTTCTATTTCGGGAATAAGCAACTATAAAAGTTCAAATAATTTAATTGGCAATATTCAGACTATTATTATTATTCTATTTTATGTGTTTTTTTATCGTTTCTTGACTTTCTTTTGGACAATTGTAAAATGAAAGTAGTTGTAAGGAGGATACATAGAATGGCAAGAATGCTAGCGTTTATCGTCATGCTCATCCCTGCGTTAATGGCTGGAGCAGGAATAAAATTTATGAGAGATACTTTATTTGGAAAACTAATTTCACCGTTTCCATGGATTTGGTTGCAGTTCGTAATTGGTATTATCTTCTTTTTACTTGGTCTTGGTTTCTTTGCTGGATTTTTACTACATCGAGATCGAAAAAATGGAAAAGTTGCACCTAAATTTCAAAAAGGTTCAAAATAAAAAACAGACGTTCACCAATAGGTTACTATATCCTACTTATTTGAACGTCTGTTTTTATTTGTTTATCCTTTTTACGATTCGATCTGGATAATCTGTAATCCATCCAATAACAGAAGGATGGGGATTTGTTAAAAAAGTTTCCAAACCCGATATATTGTAAAATCGTATACCCTTATTTGCCATTTTACATAACTCTAACAATTCTAATTTATAATACTTTTTGTTCGCATGAATCGCATCAAAATGGACGGACGGATTAAGTTCATTCCAATTAAACTTTTTCGTGATGATGAATGCGGTTTCAATATCAGGTCGCTGCATTTTCACATTTTTTATTAATTCCTCATGAAATGAAGAAAAATGACTTCCTTTTGGTAATTGAATACGCCTCAATATTTGGTTAAGTGGTTCGTAATTTTCTAATAATGTTTCTTTTAGTTCAATATTTAACGGCATTTGACAATCATTTGCCCAAGTAATAACCTCTTCTAAGGCTGGTATTCGATCCCTCGAAAGCTTTCGAAAAAAATGTTTACCTAGAGAATAAGTTCGTAATTCATCATAAGTACATTCATTTATTTTTTTCCTTTTCCCGGTCAATCGGAATAAATCGATGTCATGGTAAACTACGAGAACTGAATCCTTTGTACATTGGACATCAAGTTCAATTCCATCTGCACCTAAGTTTTTTGCTTTTTCAAAAGCTTTAAATGTATTTTCCAAAGCATAACCGGATGCGCCTCGATGTGCAAAGATGGATACTTTACTTGTCATTAAACATTCAACTCTCCAAACTCTAATAGGAATGTCCCTTGCGTCATATTACTAAGCAGGGAGGATTTTGCACCAATTTGAATGTATGTTCCAGGATGAGCTTCCTTTTTTACGGTAATTTCTTCTTTCCCAACGTTTTTTAAATTATACATTAATTCTTTAATTTCACGATCGAGCTGCACTGCAACCTCTTTCTTTTTCTCAATCTCAATTTTAATTTGGTCGAGCCCTGCAGCTTGCTGTCGATTAAGACTTTGTTTATATTCACCAATCAAATTGATCTTTGTCGTTAATTGAACGATTTCTTCTTGTGTTGCCTTTAGTAAAGAAGCTTTTTCTTGTATGACTTCATAAGCCTGATGTTTGCTCAAGCTTTCGATAATTAGCTCGGTTCTACGTTCAAGATGATTACCAGCTATTGCAGTGACAATTCTATTTTTCGCAATTGCCTTTCCACCAATGATTTTCCCTTTACGTTCGTCGACTAATACAGAGTTCGCAACTAAATAGGAACCTAAAGAATAGGAACCAATGACGATATCTTTTTTCGCAAATAGTTTAGCATCATTTACGTGTTTTACAAAGATACTGCCGCCTGCTTCAACTTCCGTTTCACCTACCCCAAAGATGCCACCTTTTATGAACACATCACCTTCTAAAGATTGAATCAGCTTAGCTCCAGTTATTCCATCTATCCCTTCAATTGAAATATCGCCTGTAGCAACAACAGAAAAACCGTTCATGACCGTTCCTCTTATAGTAACAGAACCATCAAATTTAATATTTCCTGTCTCTATACCTACATCACCATCAATAGGTAAATGACGATTAACTGAAATCAAACCTTGCCTTTGTTCTACAACACCACCTGTAGTTGCGTATAAAACAATTTTCTCATTTTCTTCAACTTCTTTTGCTGAATTTTTATCATATTTCAACTGGTGATCTTTACCGAATGGAGCTGGGATAATTTCACCATACACATTTTTACCATCAATTCCTGGTTTGGCAGGAATTTTTTCACCTAACCAATCGCCTTCTTTTATTTCAAATATAAAATTAAGATCAAAATAATCTGCTTTACCGTCTTCTCGAATCATCGGTTTTCGATCGGGTATTTCTAAATACTTGATTACCGCATCTTCACCAGGAATTGGCGGGGTACCTTGAGCAATTAAACTTGCCTTTCCTGGTACCAATTTATTTAAATCAATATCATTTATACCGTGAACAATGTGATTTTGAGAAAGGGCATCTTTAATTTGGGAAATAATTTGGTCTTTATTTTCACGAATTGCATCTAATGTTTCGTAAACGATAATTGAAACCGACATTTTATCCTTTGATACTTCAATATCTAAACTAGGAAGCCATATTCCGATTTCAACTTTTTCATCTATTGTTTCTAAAGCACGCTTTAGTAATGCAAAGTTTGTAAGTTTAATACGTGGATACGTTCTTAATACTTCATCAAGTTTTTTCAACGGATACCCTTTTTTAATCGTTTGAATATAGACTTTGGAATTATCCTCGACAATTTCTAGGAACTCATTATTATATATTATCACCCAAATCCCTCCCTTTAATTAGTATATCGAACGTAATGAATTTTGTTTAGAGGACCTTTCTCTCATTCCTGGATATTTTTTACCAATTTCTTATTTACTATTTCGAAAACGAAAGACGATTTGATACGGCTCGACACAATCTAGAAATTATAATAAAGACATGTTTTGTATAAGCTAAAAGTCAGTTTCGACAAGATAGGTTACTATCGAGAATGTAATCTGTCCTTAAAGAAAAGTAGCAAATCTTTTTAACAATATCCAAATGAGTACTATCAGACATGACAAATAAGGGAGGCAAAAAATTTATTAAAAAAGACCTCATTAGGTAATCTAATGAGGCTAACATTATTTTTTCTTAGGCTTCTTATAGGTAAGTGCTTGATCACTATCTTTGATACCCGAAGTAGTTGGATCAATAACAACACCGAGCAATGCTAAAATTAGCAAGATCGTTTCTAACGTTTGCTGTACTTGGGAACTTAATATTGTTATGTCCACACCAAAAATATCAGCTACTTGATTAGCTAATAACACTAATGCCGAAATTATCGCAACCCAGAATTGTTTATGTCTTAATCGTACTTTCCAGTTGATTTTCATAAATTCACCTCCAATGTTTTTATAGTTTCTTACTATAGTATTCGAGAGCAAAATACTTGAAATAAATAGAATGCCTAACAAATAAAAAACACTTCTAAATTAACAAAATTGTTGTTAATTAGAAGTGTTTTTTTATATTATGACGCCACTAACTCTATTCGAATTTTATCCGCAATCATCGCGATGAACTCGGAATTTGTCGGTTTTGATTTTAAGTGATGTACTGTGTAACCAAACATTTGTGAAATAGATTCATAGTTTCCGCGATTCCAAGCGACTTCAATGGCATGACGAATGGCACGTTCAACACGTGAAGGCGTTGTGCCGAATTTTTTTGCGATTTCCGGATATAAAATTTTAGTTACGGAACCGAGTAACTCGATATCGTAGTAAACCATTTGGATAGCTTCCCTTAAATAGGAATAGCCTTTAATATGAGCAGGAACTCCGATTTCCTTAATGATACTTGTAATTGTTGTGTCAAGTTGTCTTTGATTTACTTTAGCTTGTCCTTCTGGTTGTAGAATACTCTGTTTTTTTACATTTTCCGTTTTCTGACCTGCACAATGTAATATTTTTTGCACCAATTGATCGAATTCGAATGGTTTTAGCATAAAATATGAAGCACCATATGTTACAGCTTGCTTCATCACATCTTCTTGACCAAATGCAGTGAGCATAATGACTTGCGTTTTTGCTAATCGTTCATCACTATACATCGCTTCAAGAACTCCTAATCCATCTAAATGAGGCATGATGATATCTAGAAGTAGTACATCTGGTTGAAATTCTTCTAACATTTTTATACAAAGTTTACCATTTGATGCGGTTGCAACAACTTCAATATCGGGATGATTTTCGAAGTATTGTTCCATCGTTCTTACTAAATCTCTGTTATCATCGGCAATAGCCACTTTAACTTTCGGCAAATAAATTCCTCCTTTGATTGGAAGTACTAGTTTTCTACTATATTTAGGACCTCTACACAATTTATGTCATAGATTTCTTGTACTTGACAATTGTATTTTCGACATTTGTTATGGAATACCTTTTTTAAATAAAAAAATAATGAAGATGAACGAGAGATTCACGGTAAATCGACAAAATTCCATATGTAGAAAATGTACCATAACCAAATTACACTGAAAGGACACATTTAATTTTAATAAAAAAACTAAGAAAAGACTATACTTTTATATAAAGTATAGTCTTTTCTTCCCTATTAAGGCTTTTTCTTTAACATTTCAGTAACAGTAATCGCAGCACCTTTTGTCGGTTGTTCGACAAACATATGGGTTACTGCTCCAACAAACTGCCCTTTTTGAATAATTGGACTACCACTCATCCCTTGAAGGATTCCACCAGTTTTCTCCAATAAATTTTTATCGGTTACAATAAATTGGAGGAAATTGTCTTCAATCTTTATAATATCAATGTCGAAAGCTTCTACCTCAGATCCTTCTATAGCTGTATAAAGTTCCGCTTTTCCTAATTCGATATCTTCAACGTGCATAATATCAATAGGTTTACGCAAACTTTGTTTTAAATTACTTTCCCAATTACCAAAAATTCCGTATGAATCGTTGGATTTAATATTTCCCAAACGTATATCATTTTTTTCGATTACAGAGATTTTATAGCCTGGATTTCCCGGGCTACTTTTCTTGATTTGTTCAATGGAGGCTAAAAATATTGATCCATTCGTAAAATCTGGTGGTGCATTAAGTACGCCATCAATTATTTGATGCCCTAATGCCCCATACTGTTTTGATTCTGGATCTATAAAGGTTAATGTACCTATGCCATCTGTTTCATCTTTGAGGAAAGGCAAAATATTGTTTGCCTGTTCATTCGTCAATGAAATATCTCGTTGCTGTGATTTTTGTTTTACCGATATCGTTAAATCATTGGCACTCATTTGTTGTTTTAACTTTTCAACAGAAGAAACTGATTCACCGTTTACTTTTGTAATAACGTCACCTTTTTTAAGCCACTGACCATTCGGTAATAAAACATCATGTGCAACGTATACAAATGGCAATTGCAACTGTATTCCTATTGATTCACCCATGGGGATTAATTTTTTCGCTGTTGCGTAAGCGCTTGGCGATAAAATAAAAACTGTAAGTAAAATCAACGTTAACAGATTACGCAAATGGCATCTCATAGTCCACCTCCTTTAAGATTTGTACATTTACTATGTGTCAGTTGTACAACATTAATGAGAGGTAAATATTTGTCGTGTCATTCTTTGCATTAATTTTGAAAAAAGCAGCCTCAAATTGTGAGACTGCTTTTTAAAGTAAAATTACCGAATGCTTTTCAATGCATTACACTACACCATGCTTTTCATTTCTTGTTTACGAATACTGGCTAGTTCTAATAATTCAGAAGCATGTTGTAAAGTTAACTCTGTAATTTCAGCACCACTCATCATTCGACTTACTTCTTGTATACGATTTTCTACATCGATATTAGATACAGATGTGTACGTTCGGTTTTGATCGACATGTTTTCGAATTAAGTAGTGTTGATCTGCCATTGCCGCAACTTGTGGTAAATGTGATATGCAAAGTACTTGGGAGTGAATAGAAATAGCAGCGATTTTTTCAGCTATTGCTTGTGCCACACGACCGCTTACCCCAGTATCCACTTCATCAAATATAATAGAAGTTACCCCATTTGATGAAGAAAAAATGGTTTTTAACGCGAGCATAACTCGTGATAATTCTCCACCAGACGCAATCTTTGGCAAAGATTTTGGTGGTTCACCAACATTTGTTGATATATAGAATGATACATAGTCTTTCCCATTTGAATCAAAACTATGTAGATTTTCAAAATTTACGATAAATTTTGCTTTTTCCATATGTAAATCACGCAACTGCTCCATAATGGCATCGCTTAATTTTAAAGCACATCGTTTTCTTATGTCGGAAAGTTTAGAAGCCATACTTTCTAATTCCATTTCCATCTTTAATAATTTCTTTTCGTTATTTTGAATTGCTTCATCATGATTTTGTAATTGAAATAATTCATCTTTAATCTTCTCAAAATAATTTAAAATTTCTTCAACAGTCGAGCCATATTTTCGCTTCATTGTTTGGTATTGTGCTAAACGTTGTTCTACTTCATTTAAACGTTCTGGGTCAAACTCAAGCTCGTCTAATATACTTTTGACTTGGTAAGAGGCATCCTGTAGAGCGTAAAATGCATTTGCTACTGCTTCTTGTGACTCTTGAAATTGTTCATCTAGTGTTACGATATCAGTAAGCGCTGTCATTGCGTCTCCAACGAAATCGAGACCCTTTTGTTCACCAGAAATTGCTTCGTAAGCAATATTTGCTCGCTCAAAAATTTTATGGAAGTTTAACAAACGGCGACGTTCTTCTAGAAGTGATTCTTCTTCATTTATTTTAAGGTTTGCATCTTCAAGCTCTTTAATTTGAAACTGGTATAAATCAATCCTTTGAGCAATCCGCTGCTCATCTAGGTTTAATGCCTGTATTTCACGCTTAAAAGTACGATAAGCTTCATATTTCTCTACATATTGTTCTTTTGTTTTATTAATTTCTGCACTTGCGAAATAATCTAATAAACGGATATGTTGTTTTTCATCCATTAATTCTTGGCTTTCATGTTGCCCATGAATATCAATTAAAGTACCACCTATTTCCCTTAAAATGGATAATGGTACAAGTTTTCCATTGATACGACATACACTTTTACCATTATCATTTATATCACGGCGTAAAATGATTGTACCTTCTTCACTATCCAGACCTGTGTCTACAAGTTTTGCAAATATAGGATGATTTTCATTTGTTATAGTAAACATACCTGTTAGTTCGGCTCTTTTTGCACCATGACGTACAAATTCATGAGAGGCTCGTCCACCTGCAAGTAAATGAACAGCATCGATAATAATCGATTTCCCTGCACCGGTTTCCCCAGTTAAAACAGTTAAACCGTCAGAAAAGTTAATCGTTAACTCATCAATAATTGCAAAGTTACGAATACTAAGCTCTCTTAACAAAAACTCCACCTCAAATTTATGTAAATCTTATATTAAATCTAAAATCCGTTCTTTCACAATTTCTCGATCTTCTTCTCTGCGACAAATAATTAAAATTGTGTCGTCACCAGATAGTGTACCCAAAATTTCTGGCCATTCTAATAAATCAATTAAAACAGCAATGGCATTACCATTTCCAGGTAAGGATTTTAACATTAAAAAATGCGATACACCATCAATACTAACAAATGCATCCGATAGTGCCCTTTGTAGTTTTTGTTGTGGATTGAAGCGTTGATCAGCAGGTAAGCTATATTTGTAGCGGCCATCAGAAAGTGGAACTTTTACTAAATGAAGTTCTTTAATGTCTCGTGATACAGTAGCTTGTGTTACGTTATACCCTGTTTCTTTTAAAAGATCTACTAAATCATCTTGAGTTTCGATTTCGTTGTTCGTAATAATTTCTCGAATGCGCATGTGGCGTTGACCTTTATTCATTCCGTTCACCTCTTATGAATATTTATGTATAATTATACTATCATCACACTTTAAAAACTACAAGAAAAATGGGCAATTCGATAATGAATTGCCCATCACTTTCACATATTTTATACATAATTTTATTAACAAGCTATTTTAGCTCATTGTGTGCGGATTCAACCACTTCTTTAAAATGAGTGAATGATGGAATTGACTCTTCAATCGCATTAACCATATGGAACAAAAATTCAATATTTCCTTCTCCACCTGTTATAGGTGAATAGGAAGCATCCTTCACTACAAAGCCATTGTTTGTTGCCATTTTTGCAGTTTCCTCTAGAACATCTAAATGAACTTTAGGATCCCTTACAATTCCTTTTTTTCCTACATTTTCACGACCAGCCTCAAATTGTGGTTTTACAAGTGCTATTACATCTCCACCTGGAATTAAAATAGTTTTTAATACTGGTAAAATTAACGATAATGAAATAAAGGATACGTCAATCGTTGCAAATTCAGGTAACCCGTTTGTAAAATCTTCAGGTTTTGAATAGCGGAAGTTCGTTTTTTCCATAACCGTCACGCGGTCGTCGTTACGAATTTTCCATGCTAATTGGTTTGAGCCAACATCGAGAGCATAACAATGTTTTGCACCATTTTGTAATGCACAATCAGTAAATCCGCCTGTAGAGGAACCAATGTCTAACATTAATTTTCCTTCCACTGAGATGTCGAATACTTCTAAAGCCTTTTCCAGCTTTAAGCCACCACGACTTACGTATTTCAATTGGGACCCTTTTACTTGAAGTGGAGCATCGACAGATATTTTCTCTCCTGCTTTATCAATACGTGTTTCGTTTGAAAATACTAATCCAGCCATAATTGACCGTTTCGCCTTTTCACGCGTCTCACATAAGCCCCTTTCGACAAGTAAAATGTCTACACGCTCTTTTATTTGCTTTGTCATACTTGCTTCGTTCCTATTGTAGAATTACTTTTTACTAACTTTTGAATACGATTTACAGCATCTTCTTTTGTTAGGTTAATTTCATCAAGCAATAAATCTACACTTCCTTGCTCGATAAATTGATCTGGAATACCCATTCGATCAATTTCTGCATCATAATAATTGTTTTCACTTGCAAACTCGAGAACTGCGCTACCAAACCCACCTTGAAGTACCGCTTCTTCAATTGTTAATATTGGCATTTTCTTCGCCATTAGCTCATGTAGCATGTTCGTATCTAACGGTTTGATAAAACGAGCATTAATTACTTGAGTATTAATCCCTTGTTTAGAAAGTTCATCCGCGGCAGACATCGCCATTGGTATTGTCGTACCAAATGTTAAAATCGCAGCGTCTTTACCTTCTCTTAGTACTTCCCAACTACCAATTGGAATCGTTTTTAATTCTTCATCAAGCGGTACACCGATTCCATTTCCACGCGGGTAACGAAGAGCAATTGGTCCATCATTATATTCGATTGCTGTTTTCACCATATGCTGACCTTCATTTTCATCTTTTGGCATCATTAGAACAATATTTGGTATATGACGTAAAAAGGCAATATCAAACACACCTTGATGAGTTTCACCGTCTGCTCCAACTAAGCCTGAACGGTCGATTCCAATAAAGACATTTAAATTTGGACGGGCAATATCATGTAATACTTGGTCATAAGCACGCTGTAAAAATGTTGAATAAATTGCTAAATACGGTTTCATTCCTTGAGTTGCAAGACCCGCTGCCATCGTTGTTGCGTGTTGTTCAGCTATCCCAACATCAAAGAATCGATCAGGGAAATCTCTTTGAATGCCTTCCAATTTCGAACCAACTGGCATTGCAGGCGTAATTGCTACAATACGGCGATCATTTTTCATTAATTTACGAACAGATTCTGAAATTAAACTACTCCATGCAGGACCTTGTACATTCCCTTTAACAAAAGCCCCTGTTTCCATTTTATATGGACCCGTTCCGTGCCAAGTTCCGATTGTATCTTCCTCAGCTGGTTTGTAGCCTTTACCTTTTTTCGTAATAACATGAACAATTACTGGACCTGTTGCTTTTTTCGCATGATCTAATGTTTTTTCTAATGCTTCAAAATCATGCCCATCGATTGGCCCTAAATACTTAAAGCCCATTTCTTCAAAGAATACACCAGAAACAACTAAATATTTTAAGCTATCTTTCACACGTTCTGCTGTACTTGCTACTTTCCCACCTAACACCGGGATTTTTTTCATAAGTGATTCTAGTTCTTCTTTTGCTTTTGAATATTCTTTTGCTGTACGAAGACGACCTAAAATACTATGAAGAGCACCAACGTTAGGAGCAATTGACATTTCATTGTCGTTTAAAATAACGATCATATTTGTTTTTTCGTGACCAATATGATTTAACGCTTCTAGAGCCATACCACCTGTTAATGCTCCGTCACCGATGATTGGTACGACATAATTTCTTTCCTTTTTGATATCGCGAGCAATTGCCATACCCATTGCTGCAGATAGTGACGTTGAACTATGACCAGTTTCCCATTCATCATGTTCGCTTTCCATTCTTTTTGGGAAACCACTTAATCCCTTAAATTGTCGTAATGTATCAAATTGATTTGCGCGACCAGTTAAAATTTTATGCACATACGCTTGATGACCTACATCCCATAAGAATTTATCCTTTGGGCTATTAAACGCTTTATGCAAGGCAATTGTCAACTCGACAACACCAAGATTAGGACCAATATGCCCCCCCGTAATTGAACATTTTTCAATAAGAAAAGAGCGTATATCTCTTGCTAAACTTTCCAGCTCTCTTTTATTCATATTTTTCAAAAAGGATGGACTAGTAATTTTGGTTAAATCCATCTCTCACACACCTTTTCATCTAAGTATTAAATAAAATGAAACACGTAATTCGTTTGTTTGTTTGAAATACAATAAAATGCAATATTTAAACACGCGCTAAATACACCCACATAAACATCCAAAATTCTGGTCTATTTCTGATAAATAAATGATTTTACTATTATAACAGTGTAAATTGTTATTCAAAAGTTTTCAAACCAAATCAATTGTGTCTTTTTACGATATATTGAGCAAATTCCTCTAAAATTGTTGTATTTTTATCAATTTTACGAAGTGCTGTAATGGCCAATTCATAATGTTCTTCTAACTTTTGCTTTGCACCTTCCAACGTAAGTAATGCTGGGTAAGTACTTTTATGGCTTTCAATATCTTTTCCTGCTGTTTTACCTAACTCTTCTGTTGTCCCAACAATATCTAAAATATCATCTTGGATTTGGAAGGCTAAGCCGATATGGTGTGCATATTCAACTAGAGCTGACCTTTCTTGTACTGTTGCATCTGATAAAATAGCACCTGATTCAATGCTAAAACGCAAAAGTGCTCCTGTTTTATTCACATGGACATTTTCAAGTTCTGGTAAGCTTAAAGTCCGACTTTCACCGTCAATATCCAATACTTGTCCACCAACCATACCTTCTGCACCAGCAGCAATGCTAAGTAAATTAATTAGTTCAACTTTTTTTTCAGAAGTAACACTTTCCATTCTAGCTAGAACACCGAAACTTAATGTATTTAAAGCATCTCCTGCTAGCGTTGCCAATGCATCTCCAAAAATTACATGATTCGTTGGTTTACCACGCCGCATCTCATCATCGTCCATACTTGGTAGGTCGTCATGAATTAGTGAATATGTATGAATCATTTCCACTGCTGCACCAACTATATATGCTTCATTTTTTTTATTATTATGAAACAAATCACAAACAGCTAATACAAAAAGTGGTCGAATTCTTTTACCCCCAGCTTCTAAGGAGTATAACATCGATTCCTTTAGTTGAGCTGGTGCTTTAATATTTCGAACTAAATCGTAAAGTACTTCTTCTAGCTTTGGTAAATGATCATCTATAAATTGTTTTAAACTCATTAGTTATTGTCCACTCCATTAGTAGGTTCAAAGTTTTGCTTTTCCCCATTTTCATTCACTATCGATATTAACTGTTTTTCGGCATTTTGCAATTTCTCATGGCAAAAATGAGATAATTCCATCCCTTTTTTATATAGATCAATTGCTTCCTCTAGCTGTACATCACCTTGTTCTAGTTTTCGAACAATTTCTTCCAGTTCTTGCATCGCTTCAGCAAATTTTTGTTCACTTCCCATTGATTAGTCCCCCTTTTCAATAATTTTTGTAATGGTTGCTTGCGCTTGTCCATCATGGTAGTGTATTGAAATTTCTTCACCTTTTTCAATTTGTGAGACGGATTTAATCACTTTATCTTCTTTATAAGAAACGCTATATCCTCTAGTCATTATTGCTAATGGATTTAAAGCTTCTAACGTACGAATGGCTGACAAGTAGGAATCTTTTCTTTTATCAAGAACTGAAGTAATGGACCTTGTTAAAACATTTGTCGTTTGTTGTAATTGTTTACTGTAATATTGAATGTCGTTTTTTGGTGAATGTAGCTTTATTGATGTATCTAATTTTTGTAATTCAGTAGTTTTTTTCATTAAAAACAGTTGTGATGCTCTTCCTAGTTGGACATCCATGTGTATTAATTTTTCAGTAAATGGCCGGTATAGTCGTTCAGGTGTAGCTAATGGATAGGAATCTTGCAATTTTTTTAAATGACTACGTTCATAAGCTAATTTCGAGCCAACCATTTGATGTAACTGTGAGCGGTTTTGTAATATTCGCTGAACTAAATCCTGTTGATTTGGTACGGCTAACTCTGCTGCAGCAGTTGGTGTTGGTGCACGTAAATCCGCAACAAAATCAGCAATTGTTGTATCTGTTTCGTGACCTACCGCGCTAATAATCGGGATTCTACTTTCGAAAATCGCTCTCGCAACGATTTCTTCATTAAACGCCCATAAATCTTCAATCGAACCACCACCACGCCCTACAATTAAGACGTCACAAAGCTGCTGTTTGTTCGCCATCTGTATATTTTTTACAATATCTGGTGCTGCATTATCACCTTGAACAATTGTTGGATAAATGATGATTTCTACTAAAGGATAGCGTCGAGTAATGGTTGTACAAATATCACGAATGGCAGCCCCTGTTGTAGCAGTCAATACACCGACAGTTTTCGGAAACTTAGGAATTGGTTGTTTAAAGTTTGGGTTAAATAAACCTTCCTGAGTTAAGCGTTCTTTTAGTTGATTAAAGGCAACGAATAAACCGCCTACTCCATCCGGTTCCATAGAATGTGCATAAAGTTGATAAACTCCTGTTGCTTCATAAACACTCACTTCCCCACGAATAAAAACTTGCATACCTTCTTCAGGTCTAAATTTTAATTTATTCGCATGCATACGAAACATAGCAGCAGTAATCCGCGCAGCATCATCCTTTAATGTAAAGTAAATGTGGCCGGATGTATGGATTTTGACATTACTCAGCTCACCTTTGACATAAACCTCTCGTAGGTGAGGGTCTGCGTCAAATTTTCTTTTAATATATTTAGTTAATGCTTTTACAGTTAAATATGAAGATGATGTCATATGAACGACTCCTTCATCTTGAATTACTGTGTTATAGAACACAATATTTTTTATCCAATAGAAAAGCTGTTTCTCTATAGAAAAACAGCCTCTATCTTTATTATTTTACATGTTTTCTTGGTATTTGTCCTGTGACAATTGTTTTTGTGCCGATTGAACTGTGTTATAAAGCAACATCGTAATCGTCATTGGACCCACTCCACCTGGAACTGGCGTAATGTGTGATGCGACTTGCTCAACTTCTGCAAAATTAACATCACCAGTTAATTTGTTATTTTCATCTCGATTGATCCCTACATCAATTACGACAGCACCTGGTTTTACATGTTCTTTTGTAATGAAATTCGGGCGACCAACCGCAGCTATTAATATATCAGCTTGTTTCGTAATGGATGGTAAATCAGGAGTCTTTGAATGAGTATATGTAACGGTCGCATCTTTTTGAAGTAGCAGTTGTCCCATTGGTTTCCCTACAATATGGCTTCTCCCGACTACAACTGCATGTTTACCAGCAATCTCAATACCGGAGTACTCTAATAATTTAATAACGCCAAATGGAGTACATGGTAAGTACGTTTCCTGACCTAACATCATTTTTCCTACACTTACTGGTGAGAACCCGTCTACATCTTTTTCTGGCGAGATTGTTGCAATTACCTGATCTTCATTAATATGTTTTGGTAAAGGTAATTGAACTAATATGCCATGGATGTCATGTCGATCATTTAAGATTTTAATTTGCTCAAGTAGTTCTTCCTCTGTAACTTCTTCAGGCAATTTAATTAATTCAGAAAAAATTCCGATTGCCTCACAAGATTTTTGTTTGTTTCGCACATACGTTTGTGAGGCTGGGTTATCTCCAACTAATATTACTGCAAGTCCTGGTGTTACGCCTTGATTTTTTAGTTGCGTAACTTGTTCTTCTACCGATTTTCGTATTTCTTGACCAATTTCTTTACCATTAATAATGCTAGTCATTTTGCTACGTCCTTTCATACGGCTATTGTTGTGTAAATTTAGATAAAACCCCGTTTACAAATTTGCTCGATTTTTCATCACCAAACGTTTTACAAAGCTCAATTGCTTCATTGATAACAACACGACTTGGTGCATCTTCCATATATTCTAATTCAAAAACTGCTAAACGTAGAACAGTTCTTTCAATTTTAGGTAGTCGGCTTAAAGACCAATTTTCTAGATTCTCTTCAAGTGCTGAGTCAATTTCTTGCAGGTGTTCTGTCACACCATGAACTAATTGTTCAAAGAAGGCGTCTGATTCTTCATCGTTAAGTACGTGACCAATTGCCTCTTGTAAAGTAAGATCTGTATTATCTAATTGAAACAGAACTTGCACCGCTTTTTCTCGCGCGTCATGTCGCTTCATTGTGTAAAACTCCTTCATTTTTAACATTAAGTTCTATTATACCTATTCTTAGCAAAAATTACATTAATAAATCAATTATTCCGTATTCTCATTGCTAAAACGATTATTACTTGATGAAATAGAGAAGTTGTCGTTGCTTTGAGAATAGTATAAAGATGGTGGGAATTTTATTGGGATGCTTTTTACCTACTATCAGGGTATTAAATAAGTGCGAAAGGCTTTCCCAATTTAAATGAGAAAAGCCTTTTTAGTACTATTTAAAGACTTGTGCTGCTTTTACAGCTTTTTTCCAACCCATATACAAGTCATCACGTTTCGTTTTCTCCATACTTGGTTCAAATTTTTGCTCAAGATGCCACAGTCTTGAAATTGACTCTTTATCTTCCCAAAACCCAACTGCTAACCCCGCTAAATAAGCTGCACCTAGAGCTGTTGTTTCATTGATGGCTGGACGTTCTACAGGGACATCCAGTAGATCTGCTTGAAATTGCATTAATAAATTGTTTTTTACAACTCCCCCATCCACTCGTAATCCTTTTAGTGTAATGTTAGAATCTGCTTCCATTGCACCAAGCACATCTTTCGTTTGATAGGCTAACGATTCTAATGTTGCCCGAATAAAATGTTCTTTTTTGGTTCCTCTCGTCAATCCAAAAATAGCCCCGCGTACGTCACTATCCCAATAAGGAGTACCTAAACCTACAAATGCCGGAACTACGTAGACACCTTCAGAACTAGCTACTTTTTCAGCATATCGCTCACTTTCTGCAGAATCTCTAAACATACGTAGGCCATCACGTAACCATTGAATAGCAGAGCCAGCTACGAATATGCTTCCTTCCAATGCATATTCTACTTTTCCATCAATTCCCCATGCGATCGTTGTTAGAAGGCCTTGATCGGAGCGTATTGCTTTTTCCCCTGTATTCATTAACATAAAGCAACCAGTGCCATATGTATTTTTCACCATGCCCTCTTCAAAACAGGCTTGGCCAAAAAGTGCAGCTTGTTGGTCTCCAGCAATCCCTGAAATCGGCACTTCCACACCAAAAAAGTGTTTCTTTGATACATTCCCATAAACTTCAGATGATGGTCGAACTTCTGGAAGCATGGACATTGGGATATTTAAAATGTTAAGTAGTTCTTCATCCCATTTAAGGTCAAAAATATTGTACATTAATGTTCTCGATGCATTTGAATAATCTGTTACATGCACATTACCTTCAGTTAGTTTCCAACTAATCCAAGAATCTATAGTTCCGAATAACAACTCCCCACGATTCGCTTTTTCTCGGGCACCTTCAACGTGATCAAGAATCCATTTCACTTTTGTTGCAGAAAAATAGGCATCTATGATTAATCCCGTTTTTTCTTTAAATAAATCACTATGCCCTTCATTTATTAGTTGATTACAAATGTCAGCAGTTTGTCTCGATTGCCATACGATTGCATTGTATATTGGTTCGCCTGTTGTTTTATCCCAAACAACAGTTGTTTCCCGTTGATTGGTAATACCAATCCCTGCTACTTGTTCTGGATGTATATTTTTTTCGGATAACACTGTCGCTATCACTGATAAAATTGAACTCCAAATTTCATTCGCATTATGTTCAACCCAACCTGATTTAGGAAAATATTGCTTAAATTCTCTTTGGGAGATATGTTCAATCTTTCCTTTTTCATTAAATAATATCGCTCTAGTACTAGTTGTACCTTGGTCTAAAGACAGTATATATTTTTTCACTCACAATCCCTCCTTTAAAAAAACCTTACCATATCTTATTTTATGATTTTATGTATTTATTTAACAATAAAAGAGTATGTCAGTTTAGACATACTCTACTAAAAATACGTAAGCTCTTAATAATTTCCGCGTTCACGAGCTGCGGCTTCATCTTTAATTTCTTCACGTAAACCTCTTACAGCTTCTTTACGTCTTTGGTTTTTTGCTTCAATATCCGCTCTTTCTTCAGGGCCAGCAAATGCAGCTGTTTCTTCTGCAGCTTCAATATTTTCTAGTGTGTTTTGGACCATACTTTGTAATTTTTCTACATTATCTGATCGATCATCTGGTTTTGCTTGTCTACGGTGTGACATAATACTTTCCTCCCTAAAGGTAATAATAAATTACGGCTTTAGTTTGGATGGTTCCACTAGGTTTATACGTAAAAAAGTTTTGAACTTAACAGGTAAAATAACTGCTGGATTAACGTACTATTTCCTCATAAACAAAAAAACCCTTCCTAAAAAGGGAAGCCACTGAAAAACTAAATACCGATAAAAATTTATAGTAATTATTTGCTTCTAAATAGAAGGTGGGATTCACTTCGCTTTCCACGGGCTTGGCTTCAGCCTCCTCGTCGCAAGCTCCTGCGGGGTCTTCAGCTCAAGCTGTTCCCGTAGGAGTCTTCGTGAATCCCACTTCCTAAAAGATCTGAGCGTATTTTTATTATAAAAATTTATTAAAATCGACTTTTTCAGTGCCCTACTAAAAAGGTAGGGCTTTCGTAGTTCATTTATTCTTCTTCTTTTAACTGTTCAAATTGAATTGCAGTAATGTGAACATTCACTTCATTTGTATTGATGGATGTCATATTAAATATTGCTTGACGAATAACACTTTGAATTTCCTTTGCTACTTTTGGAATTGAAAAACCGTATTTCACAGAACAATATACATCAATGACAATTTGTCCATCATCAGAAATTGTTGCCTTCACACCCTTTGAATGGACTTTTTTACCGAAACGTTCAGCTACTCCAGAGGCGAAATTTCCTCGTGTTGCAGCGACTCCATCTATTTCTGTCGTAGCAATACCGGCAATAACTTCGATTACTTCAGGGGCTACTTCTATTTGACCAAGTTCTTCTTTTCCAGAAGGAGTTGGTTGTACGAAAGCTTTTGTTACTTTCTCAGCCATCTTCTTCATCCTCTCCTACTTTGCAAAACTTTGAGTACCAGATTTTACAAAGACTTCTATTTGTTTTAATTATATCATTTTTCATTTTAACGTTGGGAACAAAGCTACAATATTCTTTAATTTTTACGATTTCCAAATCTCGGCTAGCAACTGATAAGATTTTTTTCTTTTTTCTTGATCATATATTGCGCTGTTCACAATAATTTCATCAACTTCTCTTTCACTAATCAATTGTGTCAGCTTATTATAAACCGTTTGTGGCGAACCAAAAAACGTATATTTTAACTGTTGGAGAACTGTTTGTTTTTCGTGAGGTGACCAAAGACTATCCATTTCGCAAGGAGGTTTTGTTTTTCCTCTTTTTCCTTGAATCATACCTAAAAACTGTTGGAAAAGCGTGCTTGCTAAAAATTCACCTTCTTCATCGGTTTCGCCTACCATTGCATTGATAGCAATCATGGCATATGGTTTATCTAATACATCAGATGGTACGAAATTACGTCTGTATGTATTTAACGCATCATCTAACAATTCTGGTGAAAAATGACTTGCAAAAGAATAAGGTAAACCTAATTTCCCTGCCAATTGTGCACTATATAAACTAGAGCCTAACAACCAAATCGGAATAGTTAATCCTTTTCCTGGTACGGCAATCACAGGTCGGTCAACATCTTCAAAATACCCCATCAGTTCATCAACTAAACGATCAAATTCATAAGCGCCACGTTCATCACGTCTTAACGCTCTTGCCGTGAGCATGTCTGAACCAGGTGCTCTACCTAAACCTAAATCAATTCGCCCAGGATACATCGACTCTAATGTTCCGAATTGTTCTGCTACAACTAATGGGGAATGGTTTGGTAACATTATCCCGCCAGCACCAACGCGAATCGTTGAAGTTGCTCCCGCTAGGTAACCGATTAAGACAGAAGTTGCTGAACTAGCGATGCCTTGCATATTATGATGTTCTGCCACCCAATAACGATGGTATCCGAATTTTTCAACATGTTGAATTAAATCTCTACTATTTCGAAATGATTGTTCGATTGTTTGCCCCTCTAAAACAGGAGCTAAATCTAATACTGATAATTTTGGTAACAAAGTTCGTCCTCTCCCTTCTCCTTTAGTATAAGATTATTTGGAATTTCATTCATTTAATTGAGCTTATGAATATGAAAAATGCTTGTATATATAAAAAAGAGATTTTCTCAAATTTGAGAAAATCTCTTACAAAACTTTTATTTTGTTACTGCTTCTTTTTTATTCACATTTAAAATATCATTTTCCTCAAGGAATTTTGTATTGAATTTCCCTGATTGGAAAACTTCATTGTTCATTAAAGCTTGGTGGAATGGAATGGTTGTGTTAATTCCAGGACCTGAAACTTCAAATTCGCTTAATGCACGATTCATTCTTGCAATCGCTTCTTCACGAGTATCAGCGTGAACAATTAGTTTTGCAACCATTGAATCATAAAATGGTGGAATTGTATAACCTGCATAGACAGCAGAGTCAATACGTACACCGTATCCACCAGGAGTGATATAAGTATCTACTGTACCAGCTGAAGGCATGAAGTTCTTATATGCATTTTCTGCATTAATACGACATTCAATTGCCCAACCGTTAATTTTAATATCATCTTGAGTGAATGGTAATTTCTCACCAGATGCAATTTTTAATTGTTGTTGAACTAAGTCAACGCCAGTAATCATTTCAGTAACTGGGTGTTCTACTTGAATACGTGTGTTCATTTCCATGAAATAGAACTTGTCTGCTTGGTAGTCGTAAATAAACTCAATTGTACCTGCACCTTCATAGTTACAAGCTTGAGCCGCTTTTACTGCTGCAGCACCCATTTCAGCACGACGTTCAGCCGATAATGCTGGAGATGGCGCTTCTTCAACAAGTTTTTGCATACGACGCTGAACTGTACAATCACGTTCGCCTAAATGAACGACATTGCCATGACCATCAGCTAATACTTGAATTTCACAGTGACGGAAGTATTCAATGAATTTTTCTAAATATACGCCAGGGTTACCGAATGCAGCAGCAGCCTCTTTTTGCGTAATTTCGATTCCTTTAACAAGATCTTCTTCTGTGCGTGCAACACGGATTCCTTTACCGCCACCACCCGCTGTAGCTTTGATAATAACAGGATAACCGATTTCACTTGCCCACTTTTTACCTGTTTCAATATCTGGCACAATGCCTGTCCCAGGAACAAGTGGCACACCAGCTTCTTCCATTGTAGAACGAGCAACGTCTTTAATCCCCATGATTTTAATTGAATCAGAAGAAGGTCCGATAAATTTGATTCCAGCGTTTTCACAAGCCTCAGCAAAGTCTGCGTTTTCAGCTAAGAAGCCGTAACCTGGGTGAATACCATCAACACCAGTTTTTTCTGCCACGCCTAATACAGCTGGGAAACTTAAATAAGAATCTTTTGATAGTTTTGGTCCGATGCAATACGCTTCGTCTGCTAATTTAACGTGAAGCGCTTCACGGTCAGCTTCAGAATATACTGCAACTGTTTCGATCCCTAGTTCTTTACATGCACGGATAATACGTACTGCAATTTCACCACGGTTTGCGATTAATACTTTTTTCATAATAGAAGCACCCCTTACTCAGGTTTCACTAAGAATAGTGGTTGTCCGTATTCTACTAATTGACCGTCTTTCACTAGTACTTCTACAACTTCACCTTTAATTTCTGCTTCGATTTCGTTGAATAATTTCATCGCTTCTACGATACAAACGATTGTTTCATCTCCAACTTTGTCGCCAACTTTTACATAAGGAGGAGAATCTGGTGATGGAGCTTGATAGAAAGTTCCTACCATCGGAGAAGTAATTTTATGTAATGATGCATCATTAGCAACTGGAGCTGCTGCTTTTGGCTCTTCTACCTTTTCTTCAGCTTTCGGAGCTACTGGCGCAGGTGCTGCTGCTACAGTGCCTTGTTGTACAACAGGTGCTGCTGTTTCTTTCTTTGGAACAACTACTTCTGATACTACGCCATTGCTTTTTTTCAACTTAATTTTAGCACCATCGTTTTCATAAACGAATTCATCGATTGAAGATCCATCTACTAATTTAATAATTTCTCTTAATTCTTGTACTTTAAACATTGTGTACACCCCTTAAGTTTTGATTAACTACAAATACCATTTTATAATTTTTTCATACTTTTTGAAACAAATAATTGAAATTTTATAAATTTTACGTAAAAAACAGTGCTTTCGTTGCGTAAACGAATGCACTGCGCAATTTCTGTTATATAACATTATTATATTAGAAAATTATTAATTGTAGTAATTTGAAGAAACACTCACGGATACATCACTAATATCTTCTAGCTCAGAACGTACAATAAAGATAATTTCATTGGCTTGTTGTTTTGAAATTTCGTCTGATAATACTGTTACAGCTACTTTTTCATCTTTAACTCGTACTAACGCATCTGAATAACCAAGCGACTCGATCAACATTTCAAGCATTGCCTCTGAGGATTCTTGTTCAATTAATGCATTCATTTCATTAAATGCTTCATTTTTCTCTTCAGCAGTATATTGATCTGAAGCAATTTTTTGAGTTAATTGATCTCTAATCTGACTTCGTTCATTACTTTTTTCCATACGCATTTCATCGAATAAGTAACTTTCTGATGTTGTCGTTGTAATTTCTTCTTCATCTACACTTGTTAAAGTTGTTTCTTGTAATGTGTCGTCTGTAAAGATAGTTAACAGATCCACATCACGATTAGGTTCAAATACATAGTAAACTGAAATGACAGCCGCTAAACTTAAAAGCGTTAATAACCATACTGTTCTTCTTTTTACTTTCATTGTTCATCTCCTTTACTCTCCATCGGTACAATCATAATTCTGTGAGTAGGCATTTGCATTACTCGACTAATAGTTTCTAAAAGTTTCTTTTGAATGCTTGGGTCAGACGCACCTTCCGAAACAACGAGCAAACCTGATACATTTGGTTTATTACTAGTTGAACCAAAATCTAGTAAACTGCTATCACCAGATGTTTTTGTCGTATTTTCATCGTAATGGAAGTAAACCTTTACTTGTCCAACACCTTGAATTTGGCTTAATGTTTGCTCAAGTTTCCCCTCTGCTGATGAGGTATCATACTGCTCACCCTTTGGATCATTAAACGTTACAGAAATGTACGCAATGAACACTAATAATGCAACCGGAATAAATATTAGTTTTTGCTTTGTCCATTTTTTCTCCACCTCACGTCTCCCCGAGCGCCCCCCTTCCTTCCAATACGCCTAACTTCCATAATCTAGTTGTATTCAAGGCGATTATATGATTAAAATGTTTTTGTTCAGTTAAGATGTTTTTACATTTTGTATGGGGTTGCACTGAACAAAGTTTCATGTTTCAACACATTGTATGAAGCTAGTCCCAACTGTATGAATTAAAGTTTAAGAAAATCTAACATTGTTGTAATAAAAATGAGTAATGTTGCTAGTTTTACATAGACTAAAACATCTTTTTCATCGGCCAAGAGTAATAAACATTTTCCTATTAGAATAATTGCAATTAGTTTGATCAAAAACTTTTCCCCACCCCTAGTTGCATAATGACCATTAAAATTAACCAAATAAACACAAAGGCAATGCCTAAAAGAATGGCAACTGCACAAAGTAATAATAATGATTTGCCCACATCATCTAACAGCCCACTAATGGTTCCACCCGAAAATGGTTCCACGATGGCAGCTAAGAACTTAAACGTTAACGCATGGATTAAAAGTTTTCCTGCTGGGAAAAAGGCTGCAATCCAAAAAGCTGTCATCGCACTAAATCCTGCTACTGTTGTTGCTGTTGATTGGTATTTTTGAAAGATGGAAAATCCTTCAACAATCAGTGATCCAACAATCGGAATTGTTTGTTCAATTACTTTTTTTGCTGGACTTGCAATTGCCTGATCAATTGTAAAGAAAGCTACACCAGTAAATGATAGAACAGTTACCATCCCTAGTAATAATGCAGTGATCATCGTCATGACGGAGCCGCGGATTAAATCAGATGCTTTCGAAAAACTAACATCTTGAATAAACCTTGTACAAAAATCAAGAACAAGCGCTACTGTTACTGCAGGGATTAAAATGTTTTTGCATAGTAACATAAGCATTTCAAAAATAAAGAGGATTACCGGACTCCATGCAATAAAGGAAAACACCGAGTTCAGCACGACTAACAAGGAAGTTAAAATTGGTGTAACTCCTAAAAAGAAATCGGAAGCAATATTGACCAATTGCCCCATTAATGAAAATGAATCCATCACTGTTTGTCCGAGTGTTAAGATGAGTACGATGATAAATAATGTGTCAGCCCATTTTTTAAATTTAGGGATAAATGCTTCAATTACTAAAAACAATATCGTGTAGGTCAGGATAAGAATGATAGATTGTCCAGCTATTTTTAGCGGATCGATAAAAATATTAAGTAGATCATTCATTGTCAAAGCCCCTTATTGAAGCTTTTCTAAAATTGACGAGAAATTCGAAAGTACTTTTGCAAATTCGCTAGTCCAATAAAATAGTAGTACGATGCGTACCGAAAACATCACGAGTTCACCAAATGTTTCGTATTCCTCTTCATCAAATAAGGATTGAAAAAACAATCCTATCTGATAAAAAAGTGCAGAGTACACAAGCTGGGGTACATAGGGCACTGATGAAACATACGAAAGAAGCTGCTCTATGAATGGAATGGCGAGCACCGACAGTAAGAAATATAGTAGTACGAAAAAGAAAATAATAACGAATAGTCCATGTAGTTTATGAATTGTTTCTTTAATAAATATTAGAAGTAGAATTAGAATTACGGCATACATTAAATAGTTCATAAGATACCTAGTTTAAATTCAGCCATTGGAAGAATGTCAAAATATCGTCAAAGAAAAGCCGTAAAAATCTTATTAGTTCTGCAGTTATATATAGGTATGCAATAAAAAATATAAAAAATGAAAATTCCTTTTTGCCGATTTGCTCAAAGAAAACATGAAGTAAAGCAATGATGAGCCCTACCCCAGCTACTCGCAAAACGTCCGATAACTCCATTACGACGCCTCCTTGTGTAAGGCAATATATGAGCTTGTTCCATTAAATAGACCTGTCCAATCTAAAAAAGTCATCTACTTTTTAGATGACTTGACACTAGATAGACTTAAAATAATATTTTCTGGTTGATCTGCAAAAATAAAAAACAGCAATAAACAAAACGAATTTTGTTTACTACTGTTTTTAATAATGCTATGCACGAGATACGTATGATCCGTCTGTTGTATTGATGATTAATTTATCGCCTTCATTAACGAAGAACGGAACTTGAACAACAAGTCCAGTTTCCATCACAGCAGGTTTAGACCCACCCGAAGCAGTATCACCTTTAATACCAGGTTCTGTTTCTTTTACTTCAAGAACTACCGTATTTGGTAATTCAACACCTAGCATTTCGCCTTGGAATGATTGAATATGAACTTCCATATTTTCAAGAAGATATTTTAGTTCGTATTCAATTTGTGCACCTGCTAATTCAGTTTGTTCATATGATTCCATATCCATGAACACGTGTGAATCACCTTGTGCATATAAATATTGCATTTTACGGTTATCGATTTGAGCTTTTTCTACTTTTTCACCAGCACGGAACGTTTTTTCTGTTACGTTTCCGTTACGTAAATTACGTAATTTTGAACGTACAAAGGCAGCTCCTTTACCTGGTTTAACGTGTTGGAAATCTAAAACACGATATAACTGGCCATCAATCATAATTGTTAAACCAGTACGAAAATCGTTTACTGAAATCATGAGTTTTCCTCCATTACAAAATAATTAGTTCCTTTTTCGAATGCGTTAGTTTTTCATTACCTGTTTCTGTGATTATAATATCGTCTTCAATGCGGACTCCGCCAATTCCTGGTAAGTAGATTCCTGGCTCGATTGTCACAACCATATTTGGTTCTAAAACCGTTTCAGAACGTGATGACAGTGCAGGTCCTTCATGAACTTCTAATCCAATCCCGTGACCAGTAGAATGTCCAAATGCTTCTCCATACCCTTTGGAAGTGAGGTAATCTCGAGCAACGGCATCCGCTTCGATTCCTGTCATACTAGGGCCAACCTTCTCCAAAGCAAGAAGCTGAGATTGTAATACAGTGTTGTACATTTCAATCAATTGGTCAGACGGCTGCCCAACAGCAATTGTACGAGTTATATCAGAGACATAGCCATTATATAATGCACCGAAATCAAGGGTTACAAAATCACCTTTTTCAATAACTTTGTTCGTTGCAACACCATGTGGCAATGCACTGCGCACACCACTAGCAACAATCGTATCAAAAGATGACGCTTGAGCACCTTGTTTACGCATGAAAAATTCCAATTCATTCGACACTTCAAGCTCAGTTTTTCCTGGCTTAATAAACTCTAAAATGTGAGTCAATGCTTGATCTGCAATTTCACATGCAACCTTAATAATATTAATCTCTTGTTCGTTCTTAATCAAGCGAATTTTTTCAATTAACCCAGAAAGAGGTACTAAGTTAGCTTTTACAAGGGTGTTATAATTTTCATACAACCCATATGTCATAGTATCTTTCTCAAAACCTAACGTTTTAATTCCCATTTTGGCAACTTGGTTCGCAACTTCTTTATAAAGAATTCCTTCATGTTGGACAATACGGAAATCTTGAACTTGTCTTTTTGCTTGCTCTGTATAACGGAAATCTGTAATAAAAACCGCATCTTCCTGTGAAACAATTGCCACTCCAGCAGTTCCAGTAAAACCTGTCATATAACGGCGATTGTATTGATTTGTAATAAGAATTGCATCAACATTTTGGTCAACCAACGCTTTACGTAATTTCTCAATTTTGATCATAAACATATCCCCTCTTTATTGTTGTAAAAACTTTCTAAGGGCAAGTTCATATCCGAATGTCCCCAACCCTGTTATTTGACCAACACATTCTGCTGCAAGTTTAGACTCATGACGAAATGCTTCACGTTTATGTATATTGGAAATATGCACTTCTATGACTGGGACATTAATTGCGGCAATGGCATCCCGTAATGCAATACTAGTGTGTGTGTAGGCACCGGGGTTAAAGACGATACCATCCACACCACTATCTTCTGCTTCATGAAGCCAATCAATAAGCTCTCCTTCATGATTTGATTGTTTAAATTCTAGGCTAGCACTAAATTGTGAAGCTAGAGCAACACACTTGTCTTTCACATCATTTAACGTCTCACTACCGTAAATCTCTGGCTCCCTTTTGCCTAATCTATTTAAATTCGGTCCGTTTAATACTAAAAGATTCATAACGTGATTCTCCTTTTTTAACGAAAATTACCACCATTTTATTTTATCATAGAGTCTTTATAGGGCAACTTATTTCGTTCACTATGCGCTCTGTAATGATATGCAGCTGTTTCAAAGACAAATCGAGCTGTAATAATTACTATTACCATAAAAGGAATTGATAATTTTTTAAATGAAGATAATTCTGCAGGCAAATCAAAAATTATCCATTCCACAATCAATGCTAATACTGCACCGATGATAAGTGAAGTGAAAAAATGCGGAACAAGTGCAACATATTGCATGATGAAATATAAAATGAGTGTAATAAGGAAAATCATGATAATTAAAAACAGCCATTTTATTGTCCAATGATTGTGAACTAAGATACCCCATTCCTTCGTGTAGCCAACAGGACTCCATTTAATAAAATGAAACAGTGATAAAAGTTTTAATGACAGCGTTAAAAATAGAGAAGCAAAAATACTTGTCATTATTGCTAAGTAAATCATTTACAACACCTCTTTTTTTTCATAAGTTTCGCCATTTTTAAAATTCATTATGCGCTTGGGTAGAGGTTTTGTAGAAAATTTAGTACAATAGTATAGTTATAAGTTTTATATATTGAGAGAGTGGTGTGTTATATTGAGTAATCAAGCACCTGTTTATGGTGGACAAGCACTTTTAGAAGGTGTGATGTTCGGAGGCAAAGACCATACCGTAACAGCAGTACGTAGAAATGATGAATCGATTGAATATTATTATGCAAAAAAACCAAAAAAACCAATTTTTCAAAAGCTAAAGAAAATTCCATTCGTACGTGGTGTTGTAGCGTTAATTGAATCGTCTGGTTTAGGCGCAAAACATTTACAATTTGCTAGTGAACGTTATGACATGGACCCTGGTGAGGAAGAACAATCTGAAGGTGAAATGTCAAAACTCCAAATGATTTTAGGTGTAGCAGTTGTTGGAGTTATTTCGTTTTTATTTGGTAAATTCGTTTTTACACTAGTTCCTGTTTTTTTAGCCGAATTGTTTTCTCCATGGGTAACAGGTAAATACCCACAAATCTTTTTAGAAACTGGCTTTAAACTAATATTACTACTTGCCTATTTATATATAATTTCGATGACACCTCTTATTAAAAGGGTTTTCCAATATCATGGTGCCGAACATAAAGTAATTAACTGCTATGAAAATGGCATGGAACTGACAGTAGAAAACGTTCAAAAACAATCCCGATTACATTATCGTTGTGGCTCAAGTTTTATTTTATTCACCGTAATCATTGGTATGTTTGTTTATTTCTTTTTCCCAACCGATCCATTATGGTTACGTTTAGTGATTAGAATTTTGCTAATCCCTGTCGTACTAGGTATTTCCTTTGAGGTACTTCAGATCACAAATGCTTTTAGAGAGATTCCTATCTTAAAATATCTTGGTTACCCAGGTCTATGGCTACAATTATTAACAACAAAAGAACCGAAAGATGAAATGGTGGAAGTTGCCATTGCCTCATTTAAAAAACTTCATGAAGTGGAAAAAAATCCGGAAGTTGCAATGGAATTACATCATGATTAAAAATGAAGTGTATGGTTGCCATACACTTTTTTTAGTATATACAAATATTTTCATTGCTAGGTTATTGATTAATTAATTTATAGAGGATAGTAGGCCACCAATCCTTAACACCCCATTTACTTCCAAGGCGTATTGCAATTGTATTGTTTTCTGGGCTAATATATAGAACTTGACCTAATGCTCCTAATGCAAAATAATCATTATTCCTTGGGTCATTGAGATGTCCCCACCATAAATATTTATAGTATGCTTTATTTTGATTAAACCACATTTTTCCCCAGGGATGTTTTTGATAATATCGAAAATGGTCATAATTAGATGGCACATTATGTGGGCTTACACATTCCTTAATCCAATCTGAGCTAAGAATCTGCTTACCTTCCCATTCACCATTTTTTAAAAATAAACTACCAAACTTTGCTAAATTAATTGCAGTCATGACTAAACCGCTTTCAATCTTTTCAAATTGATGTTTTTCACTATCCAATATCATTAAAACCGGAAATTCCACGCCTAAATGACGCCATATCTTCTCATAGAAGAATTCTGTTACACTTTTACCTGTTGTTCTTTCAAGAATAAGACCTAATATTAACAAATGATAATCATTACTCAAACTTCGCACATAAATAATTAGGTTCAATAGTTGATGCTATTTGGTTCTTCTCGATTTCAATAAGAACCTTGACATACTTTTTTTAGATAC